>JAEWIZ010000021.1 GCA_023386815.1 Bacillota bacterium | reverse complement strand
TAAATCATACCGATACGGTTCGTGATGTCTTTCGACATCAATGAAAATCTATTTTTGAAGTCCATGTGAGACTTCATATTTTTAGAATTTTCAGGGTTGTTTTACTGTTCAATTATCAAGGTTCATTTTTTTATTTGACGACCTTTCAACTTTTCTGTTGTTTGCCGTCAACTTTTTTAGTTTAACACACTCACTGCATTATGTCAACCACTTTTTATTTTTTTATTACATTCAACTTTATTCGTGGCTGTTCATCAACAGTGGAGTTTAAGTATACATTCTGCGACAACAAATGTCAAGGATTAAATCAAACTTTTTCATCCTAACATTACAGTTCTTCTTCCTCAATTGCTTGAGCATCTAAACTAAGCGTATGCAAAGCTCTTCTTTTCCTACGAGATTCTTCGGAATACTGCATTATAAAGTCCTTGATCTCACTAGAGTGTCTAACGTGAAATAATGTTAGTTCCGGATGAGTGGTATCACCCGTATAACATGTTATCGTTCCGATTTTAAATATACGTTCCGCTAAACTTCTTGTCAAACGCACATCTTGAATCTTATACATATAGGCATCGTCTTCGGTTATTTCTAAAAAGCCTGATGTAATTGTAATTTTTTCCTCTACTATTGTATATTTAGTAAAGCTGAAAGGTAATCCAAAGAACTTTATCCGTTTTCTTTCAATAAATCCCATGACTTTTCTCCTTCTTGCTTCTATTTAATTTCAATCGTTGAAGTACTTTTATCTTTCGTAACTGTGAGTTTCATGTTTGAAGTATCTGTCTGGTCTGATACTTCGAATACTAATAAAGCTTCGGTGGATTTGTTAGCTCCTATCATTACATCAATATATCTTAAATCATTTTCCAGCAAAGTAAATTGAGGTTTATAGACGGTACCCACATTAGCATCTAACTGATATTCAACATCTATATTACTAAGATTAAATTCTTTTTCCTGAGATGTCTTATTTTTAACAGTAAATGATACTACCAATAATTGATATCCATTACGTGCAGTTAATGAGAAGTACGGATTTGCTTCTTCATCCGGATAAATTTCTGCCAGTACATAACTCTTATAATTAACATCAAAGCTATTTTCTCCTAGGACGCTCGAAAGACTATTCCTAGCTTGTACATCCGATTCGCTTTTACTATAAACATCCGATTCATGATTTGTTGAAGCATTCCCAACACTTCCCAATACAACAGTTTGCTCCGTATTTTCCTTCGAAATATTATCCTCAGATAGAAGTTCCTCACTAAGCGGCAATTCCTGGTCATAGTTTTTATCCTCTGCCAGAAGTCTACCTGCCATATACTCTGCTAATGCACCACTTTCTTCTTCTGTATAATTATATTCCTGGATGCATCCTGTTAAAGAAAACGATAATATTAACATTACAATAAGTTTTAATCGCTTCATTGACCAATTCCTCCAGTCCAACACCTTACGTTACCTCATCGAATGCTCAATGCTACGTTTAGTGCTTTCATTACAAAAGTTGTAAAATCAACTTCTGATAATTTATATTATCACTTTTTGCAACATTCATCAACTAGAATTAACGGGATTTGTCCCTGTGGGAGTCCATATTACTATTTTTACTATGGTAAATAAAAAGCGAATCTGCCCCATAGTTTCATGGTTATAGATTCGCTGTTTGATGTATTGAGGATTAATGTGGTTAGGCCACCCTTCTATCTGGTAGCAAGTTCAAACCAGAATTCCACTCCAACTGGTCGGTTAATCACACCACATTCCTGATTGTGTGATTTCAAAATAGCTTTTACAATAGAAAGCCCAATACCACTTCCACCATACTCCCTGGTTCTCGCCTTATCGACTTTATAAAATTTAACCCATATTTTATCGAGATCCTCGTCCGGAATGTTATCCCCTGTATTAAATACAGCGATACGTACAGTATCCTCTCTAGGTATCAGCTTAATTTCTATAATTCTATTGTCACTAACATGATTTAAAGCATTGCTGATATAATTGGTTACCACCTGTTCTATCAGGTATTCGTCAGCCCAAACATAAACCGGCTCCTCCTGATCAAAATGCAGAGTCACTTCCTTTTGCTTAAATAATATTTCCGTTGAGTTTAATACTGTTCGTATCATAGAAACAATATCAAAACGCTCAAAGTTAATCTGATTGTTGCCAAACTCTAATTCATTTAAGCTTAGCAGCTTTTTCACCATCTGATTCATTTTGTTTGCTTCGTCAATGATAACCTCACAATAGAAGTCCCGACTTTCTTCATCTTCATTTATATTTTCTTTCAAGCCTTCTGCATAGCCTTGAATCAGTGATATGGGAGTTTTTAGCTCGTGTGAGACATTCGATAAAAACTCTTTTCTCATCTCATCAATCTCTGTTTTCTTTTGAATATCTGTCATTAATTCATTATTGGCTTGCTTTAGTTCCGTAATGGTTGACTCTAGTTTGTCCGACAAGGTGTTAATGCTGCTTCCCAGTTTTCCTATTTCATCCTTAGATTCTACCTTATATTTTACTTCAAAATTCAAATCCGTCATACTTTTCGCAATCGCCGCCAGGTCAAGAATCGGCTTCGTAAATTTTTTACTAAAGATAAACATTGCCAGAGATCCCAGAATTACTGCCGCAATTCCTACGTATGCCAGAAATTGATTGGCTACCGCTGCACTCTCCTCTATACTGTCGAAGTTTGTACGCAGTAATACTATATTATAATCTTCCTTCGCCTGCATCGAATTATTTTGAGCGCTTTCGTCACTTGTATTTGCTTTTGATGTTTCAAGTAAACCCACCATATCAATAAAGCTGGCATCGGTTCGATAATCATGGATGCTGTATATTATATAATTACTGGACTGTTTTAAGATATTTCTTTGTCCAAAAGCATTATTTGAAAAGCCAAAAATAAACATCTCTGTATCCTGCATTTTTGCCTTTTCTCTTAAACCAATGTTATCTGCCTCTGGATACACCATTCCTTGATAGGAGTTATAGATATATACATCAACATTATAATTATATGCCAGTTGTTCCATCAATTCCGTATTCTCATCGGACAGATTATATTCCTCATCACTTTTGTTACATATGCTAAGTACTTTTTTATACACATCATCCAGATTATCCACCTTACTATGGATATAAAAATCGGACAAAAAGGTCTTGTTAATAAACCAGGTAAGGAATATTGTCAAGACCACCATTGTTGTTAAAAAAAAGGTTATTTTAAAACGAATGGAATGCTTCATGCATCCACCTCGAATTTATATCCCAGTCCCCATATGGTTTTTATATAGTCACCCTTGGGTCCCATTTTACTTCTTAATTTCTTCACATGAGTATCTATGGTTCTTGCGTCTCCAAAATAATCATAGTTCCATACATTATTTAGAATTTTCTCTCTAGAAAGAGCTACTCCATGATTTGCAACGAAATAAGTTAATAATTCGAATTCTTTATAACTTAATTCTATTTCTTCTCCATCTATCTTCACCTGATGGGCAGCTTTATCCAAAACAATTCCACCAACCTCTATGGATTCTTCATCCATGGAAATTGTTCTTCGAAGTACTGCTTCGACTCTTGCAACTAGAATTTTAGGGCTAAAAGGCTTTGATATGTATTCATCCACACCTAAATCAAAGCCTTGTAATTCATCCTTTTCTTCACCCTTTGCTGTCAGCATAATAATAGGAACCTTAGAGTATTGTCTAATCTCCTTTACAACACCCCATCCATCCAGCTTTGGCATCATTACATCAAGTATGATTAGTGCTATATCCTTCTTAGAGAAAAATAAATCAATTGCTTGTTCTCCATTTTCTGCCTCAATTACCTCATAATCTTTACGTACCAAAAAGTCCTTAACAAGCTTTCTCATTCTGCTCTCGTCATCCACTACTAAAATCTTCAGCTGATCCATTTGGCACCTCCGTGTTTTATTCTTGTAGTAATGAGTATAACACCTAACTATGTAAAAATTGTGAATTAATTGCAGAATTTAAAGATTCTTGTTTTCATTATCCAAGTATTTCTTGAGGATATGTTAATCCCCAATCCTTACGTAGACTATCCATTACTTTCATGATTGCTAAGGTATCTGCAAGTGGAACTAAATCACTTTCCTTCTTGCCTTCCCTTAGGCAGGCATTTACCGCTTCTGCCTCATACTCATATCCATTTGCAATAAAAGGCATTACAAAAGTATTAATTAAGTTTCCGTTTTTATCATAAAGCTCTGCTGATTCAGCCTTCCAGAAGTCCGGTACTACTATATTACCGTTATCTCCTACTATAATTGCCTGATTATGCATATCTACCGTAACCGCTGACCCCAACATTGCTATCGTTCCATCCTCAAATCGCATGGATATTGCATTTACCTCATCCACTTTGGTTTGTCCTAAATATGCTGTACCAGAGATTTGCTCTGGTAGCATTCCCATCATATGTATAGCATAGCTGATCGGGTATATTCCAACATCCAAAAGCGCCCCACCTGCCAACTCTGGGTTTAATAAGCGTCCATTGATATCATACCCGCCGTCATATCCAAACTTAATATCAAAATATTTCACTTGGCCAATTGCCTTTTCCTGTATCCATTGTTTCACCATGTTTGTTACAGGCATAAATTTAGTCCACATTGCCTCCATTAAAAATACGTCATATTCTTTTGCTAATGCAATTAAATATTCGCTATCCTGCTGATTTAATGTAAAGGGTTTTTCACATAAAACCGCCTTTTTGTTTCTTATGCACACTTCCGAATTGGTTTTATGTTCTGTATGCGGAGTTCCAATATACACCACATCAATCTCCGGATCTTTCGCTAATTCTTCATAGCTTGAATATGCTTTTTTAATTTGAAATTGTTCTGCAAATTGATTCGCCTTTTCTTGATTTCTTGAAGCGACTGCTACAATTTCAATGCCTTCTATTGCACTAAGTGCTACCGCAAATTTTGTAGATATATTACCTGTCCCAATAATACCCCATCGAATAATTTTCATAGTTATATACTCCCTTCGTTCTCCTATCAATGAATACAAAATGAATTTAATATCGATACGAAACTAAACTCTATATTATTTTACACTGATAGCACCACAAAAGCAAGCACCCTATGCATTGATAAAGTCTCTCTTATGATATCAGCTCATACTCATAGCTTTCTTCTAAGACATGAAAGCCTACTTTTTCATACGCTCTGTGTGACAATAAGTTTTCCTTATCCACAAATAGAGTACAGAACTGATACCCTTCTGCTAACAGTGACTTGCTCAAATGGTACATGTTCGTAGCTGCATACCCCTGTCCCCTAAATTCTTCGGGAGTATATACATATGCTATCGCAATTCCATTCGGTAGTCTCCTCGTGGTTATTGCCATTGTCACAACTTTTTGCTCTGTCGTTTCAAATACATATACATCTCTGGAATTAATAAATTGTCTCGCTTTTACCAATGCTGCCTCATAGTCCATTTCACTGGTTTGTGTTTCCATCTGAAACTCTATAATCCAATCTGTAATCATTTTCACTTCATTAATATGAGCAAGACGATGTATTCCCTCTACCGGTTTGAGGTCATTTAGACTGCGAAGCTCCATAATATCCGCTGCCAGCTTTTCAATGAATGTTCCCTCTTTACTCTTTTGATACTGATCAATAAATCCCTGGCAGACATCCTTTCTTCCAAGAATTCCGTTTATTTTAATCCTTTGCTCTACAATATAGTCAGCAAGAGCTGCAGCTGCATCTGATATATCTTCCTGTACAACTGTGTAAATAACCAACTTATAGGGTAATACATTGCAAAATAATAGTACTGTCTTATCCTCATTTAATACAGCTCCAAAGATTCCAGTATTGTTTTTATTCTCTTTCTCTTGATATGCACTATAGAGTATCAGCTGACTCACTGCTTCCTGCTGCAGCATAATATTTTCATAATTCACTAAAAAATCTTTAGCACTGGAAACTACTTCTACCTTCATCATTACCCTTCTTTCTATATTTGTACTCTATTAGATAATATCCCATATTTCTTGCTTTAAACAAAAGACATAAATTAAGTTTCTTCTATTATATTATGTCTATGTATGATGGTATTATTATGAGTTATCTTCTGTTTTGAATATTGTTAATCATTTTTATCATTGTTATGAGTTTAGTAAAAAAGAAGCATACTTTCCTGTTCATCAAACTTTTTGAATTTCAGGTATTGTATGCTTCTTTTCTGGTAATGAAACGTTATGCTTATTTCATGGATTTTTTTGCGTTGCTGCGAATAATGATAGTTCCAAGACCACCAATACCTGCAACAGCAACTACTATAAACGCTATATAGGCTGTATTACTGGATTTTTCGGTGTTTTGACCACCTAAATCCGCACTTTCCGGATTAGAAACAGTCTTTACATCCGTTACAGCTTGATTATCCTCAACACCTGTCGTATAGTATAAGTTTTCTTCATCAGTAACAGTTTGATCATCAACACTTTCTATCTGAATCTGTACATCTCCATCCTTATACATCTTATCTTCTACCGCTGGGCCTGATGCATATATGATGCTTTGATCAAATTCTACTACCTTAATATTATCTTTTCCAAGAGCTTCATATAAATAATTTGCATTCTCATCATTGTATGGAGAAATACCAATCTCAACATAATCATCAACAACACTTGTATAATTTACAAAGATCTCCTTTGCCTCTAAATCCTTTGCATGATCTTCAAACAGATATTGATCTATTTGACGCTGCTTCTCCATTAATTCTTTTGTTCCTTCTGATTGCACTGTCGCATTAATCGGTGCAACCTCACTTGAGGCTACCTGTGCAAATGCAACGCTTGTTGAAAATGCTGATATACATAATCCTAAAATAATTCCTTTAATATATTTTGATTTCATAAATATACCTCCTTATTAATATGTAACATAGTTACCTTATTTTTATTAATATAGCATTGCTACCTTATCTTTAATTCTTCTTAATTAACGTTTTTGTTTCTGTTTTTGTTCTTATCCTTTGTTCCTTAGTACTGTAACCATATGGTCATCCTATTTGCTACTTAGGTACCTTAAGCAGCTGGGATTTATTTTCTCTTCCATATTTCGTTTACATACATTAGACGCAGATCCTAATTAACCAGTTCCATTTGTTTTAGAAGAAATAATATCCATAAAAAATGAAAGATGAATTACTCATAAGCTAATGCTTGCCGTAATAGAAAACTAATTAATAATCAATTTCTCTTTACATTTACAAGCATGTGATATAAATATGTAATAAATCTCATAAGATATATCAAGTTAATGAATGCTACCCTTGAAAGGATTCTATATGGATTTTCATCAAAGCAAAACATATCAAAACATTAATAGTGCTTACCGCAGTGAATCTATTGTTAATACCCTGTATCAAATATACGGTGATAAGGCTAGAACTGATGGTTTTGAAGAAATTGGTGATATTTATGATACAATCGCCAAAAACGAAAAGGAGCATGCCAGAATCTTTTTCCGATTATTAAATGACGGAATAATTCCAGATACACAACAGAACTTACTTCGATCTACTGAATACGAAATTTCAAAAGCTGACGAATACAGACGCTATGCTGAGACAGCCATTGAGGAAGGTTATGACAATATTGCAGCGCTCTTCAATGGTATTGCAAACATCGAGCTGAACCATGACCTACAATTTCAAACTTTATATGATAATATTGTGCGTAATGAAGTATTTTGCAAACCAACAGAGTCTTTGTGGATCTGTATGCAATGCGGCAATATCATGAGTGGCCTCTGTGCTCCTGAGATTTGCCCGGTATGCGGCTTCCCTCAGGGATTTTATCATCTCTATCAAGGTATCGCTGAATAACTCAAGCTTAAAGAAAGGGCGACTCCATAGAAGCCGCCCTTTCTTTTATTCATGTTAAACCAACGATTATGCCTACTTAATTAAAATCAATTTGAGCAAATATCAAATTCATCATACCATTCATCATAGGTTAATCCACTCTTATATATTCTGTCTGCCAGATACTTTCCTATATAACGAAAATGCCAGGGCTCATAATCATACCCGGTAATCGCTTCTTTCCCCTTCGGATAGCGAAGAATAAAGCCAAAGTAATGAGCATTCAACGCTAACCAGTGCCCTGCCTCTGTATCTGCAAAGGTTTCCTCTAAATCATTAATATCCACCGCCAAGCCTGTTTGATGCTCACTATGTCCAGGTCTGGCAGATACTCTATCCCTAATACGCTGATATTCTTCCAGGGTTACACCTTCCGTCCAATTTTTCATATATATCATTTTTTGATAGGAATAGCTTCGAAATGCTGAAACAGCCTCTAGTAAAATCCCTTGCCGCTCTGCAAAGTAACACATATCCTCAAAGGCAATTCGTGCCTCCCGCCTCATCAATAATCGCATAGGATTATATTTTTCATGAATCATCTCTAAATCGCACGGAACATATTCCTCATCAAGTTGATTAAATTTGTCCACAAGAACATAAATACTGTCTGGATTCATAACCTTTTTAATATTTACATAATACTCATTCTCACCGGCAAATCTTTCATCCATATTAATGATCCTCTCCAGAAGCCATTTTCATTTCTTTCATATCGGCTTAATACATACTTATCAATGGTAATATATGATGTCTAATTGCAAAAAAGAAGCTTTCGCCATATTCTCATGGCAGAAAGCTTCTTTTTTATTGTTTCAGACAAGTAGGATCAGTTTCCTGTTTCAGCTTGTATATTATTTAGTTAGTAAATTCCTGTGTCCAATAGATGGTACCATTGCTCTGATATACTCCAACTCCTAATTTGTTAAAATTAGCATTCAAAATATTTGCTCTGTGTCCCGGAGAATTCATCCAACCTGTTACTACTGCCTGAGGTGTCTTCTGACCGTACGCAATATTCTCACCTGCTGCACGATAGGACACGTTATACTCACCTAATACTGTCTGGAATCCACTTCCGTTTGGTCTTGTATGTGAGAAGGATGTCTTAATCTCAACAGCACGCTTATTAGCCGCTGCTGTCAGGCTTGAGTTTGTTGTAAATGCGGATAAACCTGCTTTTGCACGTTCAGCATTTACAAGCTTTAATACTTCATTTGCATAGCTGCTGGTAGTACTATTGGTTGATGTTGATGTAGTTGGTTTCGTTGTTGTATTTGTAGTTGTCGTTGGCTTTTTCGTAGTTGTTGTCGTTGGTTTTTTTGTTGTTGTCGTAGGGGTCTGTACCTTTACGTTCGCAGCTGTTAATGACTGGCATAACTTTTTATTATTGCCTATATACTTGACAGCTGCGTTTACACTCTTCATGTTTTTTACTTTATTTAATACAGCATTGCTGCATCCACTTTTCTTTAGTACTGATACAACTTGTTTTACTGATTTGCAGTTTGATAAGTTCACTGCCTTCGTTGCATATATGTTATTAGTTTCAGCTGCATATACTACAGCCTGTGTCTGACTATCACCAATTAATCCAAAAATACTAGATAGTGATACTACGAGTGTACATGTTGATACTGCTAAAAACTTCTTCATGTTTTCCTCCATTTTCACCACTCTGCGGCGGTTGATTATTTACTCGCCTCCGAAGAGGCATCTCTCTGCTGCTCCCTTAGAGTAACACATAGGGTATAGGGGTTCAATAGTTAGATGATGGTTATAAAAGCAGCTATTTCCTATTCGGACATCATGATTTTTCATGGAAGCAATGGATTTTTTAATATTTTTTTGTTAAAAAGCAACAAAAGAAATCGTCTCCTTCGCCCATTTACCGTGGTTGCCTTGACTGCTCCGTATTAATCCCCTCAATCTTCATCTCTCCCCTACAGAGAGTTCGAGTATCAAGAAAACATGTTTTATTCCTCTTATTTTAAATAGAATTTATGTCAAAAACTTTTCATTTTTTTAATTAAATCACTTTGATTTAGCACATATTATGATTAATTCCAAATATTTTCACAGTAATTTGATGTGTTATGGAAATACTAATTAACAGAGCTAGTACAAAGTATTGGTATTATGGAAAGTGAGGAAGCATATGGATAGGTTAAAACTATGTGGTATTGCTATCGCATCCATGATCAGTTGCTTTAGCATGAGTCCTTTACCAGTCGCTGCGGCTGATTCAAACACAGTAACAGTAACATTGTCTGAGAGCAATAGGGAGAACAGTCAAACATCCTTTGATAAAATAATGAATGACGCCAATGAAAAATGGAATTCTCTTAATAACAAACAGAAATCAGAAGTATATTCCTTAATTGAAAAAGAAATGAAGGCGGAAGCCAAACTACTAGACAAGCTCGTTGATCTCGGTATCATGAATAAGGAAGACGCTTCTATGTTAAAAGCACGAATGCAGGAACGATTTGAAGAATTAAAGAAAAATGGGGAATTCCCATTATCAAGGCCAAAGCGCCCTAAAAAATAGTGCAATTGCTACTTTAACAGATAGGTTACGGTTATAATACAAATACTCGGTACTAGCTTTTATATACAAGTCACAAATATCATTACAATAGAAAGGTAACCTCGATATGACATGGCAAAATGATAAGTATACTAAGGACGATCAGCCTCAAGCACCAAAAGACGAACCAAAGATTGAAAATGACTATACAAGCCATACAGAGATTGAACAGCCGAATCCTTCGACTGCTACACCATCAATCCCTGCGGAAATGCCAATGCGATAAAGGAAGCGTTATGAGATATCAATTCTTACAAAAAAAAGGCTTTGCCCTTGTATATCAACACGAATGTTATTGATAAACAAACTGGCAGAGCCTTTTGAATGTTACTAAAACTATTAACATCCAGGTTTTACATTAATTCCATTAACTTCAACCTGATCCGTTATTTCAATGACCAGACAACGGCGTCCATCCACCATCTTTGTCTGCACTAGCTCAGTTCGTTCCGGGTTGACCTTAACGACAACATCCGGGGTCTTAACCTCGAACACTCTTGTACTTGCTACATTTGCAGCTAATAAGGCTACATTTTCACCAGCAACCTTTTCATAATTCCTTTCAAATTCCTGAAGTTTTTCCTCCTCAACACCACTTTCTGCAAATAAGTTCTTTACTTCCATCTTATCCAGAGTTAATGGTTCAGGTATCTCCTTCATTTTATGTTCTTCAATGATCTCATTTAATTTATCATGTATATTTTTAACAATTTCATACTCACACTCTTCTCCAAGAGTTTCAACAATCAGCGTCTGAAAGGTTTCCTTTTGTCCACCCGCTGACATAGGCAGGGTACAACCGAGCAACTGATCCACAAAATCACTATGTAAATCCTCGGATTCTTTAGCATAATAAAGAACATTGTGAATATCCGTACTGCGTTCATGAAAGGCTGGAAATAAAAAGCCGTTAATCGGTGTACCTACTACCCAGTCCTGGATACGTTTCTGAATCGCATTGGAGTCTTCATTATAACTTAGTCCAGGTTTTGATAGCTTAACCGGGCAGATGGAACACAGAATGAATCGATACACTTCATCAGAGGCATCATCCATCATGATTTTATCATTGGTTTTTCCAGGTACATCGTAAGCTGCATAAATCAGCAAAATCAAATAATTACCTACGAAATCATAGGATTGAATTACTTTTTCATAAAACTCATCCAGAAGTGCTTCATCCTTTAATTCACTATCCCTTAAATTCAATAGGAATTGCTGAGTTCCACCATTAAATTCAGTTTCTGTTGGAAATTCCATATTAATCAGATTCTTGCCTATCGTACCGGATAAGGTTTTTTTAAAGATTTCAAAATATTTAAAAGTCTCTTCTTCCGGCATACATAGAAAGGTCTCTGTAAATTTTGTCTTAATAACCTTTTCACCATCAACATAGCAGCCGCTGAACTTGGTAATTGAACTGTTCTCATGCTTAAATTGTTTTCTAATCTCTAATATCTCACTGTTTATCATGTTTTTTCTCCTCTCATTAACCAATCATAAATAGGAAGCTGTATCGTAATCGCCTAACCCAATAATAAAAGCAAATATCCTATTTCCCAATTTGCTTCCTCAAAGCTCTCTTCCCAGAATTCCTTCATTCCTTCCTGATTGTACTCTATTATTCTGGAATATACTACAATATAATCCCTAAGAAGCGTGTAGGGGTTAGCAACATCATTTCCAAGCAACTTGTAATTTAAGAACACAGAATATTTCGTTAGAATATACTCTGTTATTATGATTTGATAATCTAAAATCATATCATCAATATTGTTACTGCAGCAATTAGCAAATAGTTTAGTAACGATGCAATTGGTAAGCAATTGCTCATGCTTTTCTAACAATTCAGGAAACTTAAGTTTATATTCTTTGGCATAATCACCTAGGTATCTTGTATTCGTTCCCTCTAATAAGCTTTCTGCCAATTCCGCTATAGCATTTAGTTTTACCCGGTATTTTCGTTGCCTGCGATAGTTCTCTACGATATCTAAGAACAGCTCGCTTACTTCAATAAAGGTATCTTCCCGTAAATTTGATTCCAGTAAATCATAGTTGTTTTTCCATAACTGTTCGATTTTAGTCAAATGATGTTCATACTCATATTTTTCAAGAATCTCTTTTTGATTTTCTGGAGAAGACTTTACCGCTAGAAGCATATGAAAGGTAAGAAGAATCCGACTGTCAAGAGAAATCCCCTGCTTGCATAGCAGATGAATCATAGCAATTTGAAGTTCCGATTCTATCAGAAGATCCGCTTGGGTCCTTGTGTTATTTCCATCCAAGAAACCCACGGTACCCTCTAAATCTCTTAACAAATCAACTACTTCCGGACAGGCACAAGATAACGATAATTCCTGTAGCTCCTCTGTCTTATGAAAGACTCTGGGAAAAGTTCTGCAGGTTAGCGGAATATAATCCTCTCCCTGTTCGATCACTAAGGTACATAGTTTGTTGGAATTTAGATAGGGACAAGTTCCTCGCGAGTCCATCTTAATAGAATGTTCGGTACAATTTTTGTTTTTTCTGGTTCTAACTTTTTCTGGAAGTGTCTTTGATATTTCAATATTACCTTCCCATTTTCTATAAGTATCCAGATCAATATCAATTTCCCAGTCTTCACAGCAGGTAAAGGGACACTGCTCTGCACTACATTTGAATTGATCATATATCTCTAATTTTAATTTTTGTTTCAATTTTTCCTCCATGTTGTTCTCGCACAACCCACCAAAAACTACTCATTAGTCTAACATGTGAATTTTTATTAAGCAAGTAATTAATGAAAGGTTGCTTTGAAAATATGAAAACGTACCACTGGATAAATTAGTATCCAAGTGATACGTTTTGGTGGTATGCATCATATTATTTATAGTAAAGACCCATTAGGTAAAACCTTATGCTAACAAGTAATTCTCCCACTTATTCCATACAAATCAATACCAATAATCATACCCTGACTCTCTTAAAAAACGGAGGTATTTATAAAGTATATCCCGTTGCAACCGGTAAGGCCTCCACTCCAACACCAAAGGGACATTTTCGTATAAAGAATAAGGCCACGAATCCAGGAGGACCCTTCGGTGCCAGGTGGCTTGGCTTAACCGCACCGGGAGGAAGCTATGGTATCCATGGCACTAACAATCCAAGCTCTATCGGTAAGAATATCTCCAATGGATGTATTCGATTATTTAACAAGGATGTCATTGAATTAAGCAGCCTGGTACCAATTAATACGGAGGTAGTAATTACTTGATTTTGTTTAGAAATGTTTATTCACGTTCTAGAACTTAGAAAGCAGATATCAACTAGCGCTGTATCTTCTAATTTATACATTCCTGTGCCGCCTGTAAATTCGGTATCTCATGGCTAAGGATCATAAGAAATAGCAGATTGCTAATCGTTGATATCTTACTTTCTTTGTCCTCTCCTAACAGCGTTTGGTCAATATTGGTTTCCATTTGCTTTGTAGCAGATATTAGAACAATGCAATCATAGCCGACTTCCTCCGTAATCTCCATTGCCAGACTTCCAATGACACTGCCCGGTTTTATTATCAAAGGAGATAGGGTATTTAAATGACATAATTTATAAATAATTTCATGATTCCATTCATTAATTCCAACCAAAACCGGAAGTTTATTAATTTCTTTACATTTAATTAGCCCTTTTTTTATTTCATTTATAATAGTATCTATGTCATCATTAAGGCCTCCGTCAATCTCCTTCGGACCATATTCAAAATGATGTATCTCTTCGAGTTGCAGCTTGCCATCAGTTAAGTATCCCAGGGTCATCTTCCCCTTTTTCTCCTCAATATCAATTGCCATATAAGTATTACCCATACCAAATCTCCTTTCTACATCTAAGATAGATTGGACAATGCAAAACGAACGAAAGGTTTAATTTTATAAGCAGTTTTAAGAGTTTTACAAATTCCTAATCTAACATATAAATAGTCATAAGCGTCAAAAAAAAGAACACTTAAAATGAACTAACCCTAATAAGTTAGATTTTAAGTCTAGCTTATCAGGGTCGAATCAAAATAATAAGTGCTCTTATTCTTGATCAGCTTAAGTTGTTATCAGCTTAATTTTTATTTTCTCTTAAATATATTGTTGGTACCCTGTCATATATTTCCAGGTTCGAATAATCATACAGCTATAGATTCTCTCCTAACTCACGAAACAGTTCCGCCAGTTTGAAGCATTTGTCTTTATCCAATTGAACCATATCTACACCCTCACAGGAATCGGTGATATATAAGGCTCCGTCATCAATTTCAAGTAGAAAAGCACCTGTACTTTCCACTGTTTTGTCATACTTATTCATTATCTTTAATATTTTGCCTTCATCGATTTTCATTGTATATTTCTCCTTATAATATTCGTTAGGAATTCGTTAGGAAATTTGAAAGTTACAAATATGAAATCAAGTACATCTTACTTAATTCTATATTGTTTCTCTATTCCATAAATTATTACATATCATTTTACAATCCAAAGCTTCGTAATGCAACAAAATCCGAAAAAAAGGAACACTTTTAACTGAATGTATCTCCCGTGTTAAACAGTACATCCTTTCAAGTGTCCCTTATTATTTCTTAGGTTAAATAAATTATAGTTTAGATAATTTTATTCAATTCGAATAGTTACTGGTTCCAGTCATTATATACTTATTTTGTTTTAGACTCTCGGGAAAATTGATGGCTGGAGGATGACCATTCCTTATCACCACTGACATAACTTCTAACATTGTCCAGTGCATTCTTATATCGGTTCATGTCATCCCCGGTTATATTTTTTTCTGCAGTGCCATTCACATTCTGCTCTGTATTACTTGGATTTTTAGCGTTCTTTCTATCTGACATCACATACCTCCATTACTTAATACTGAAGATATTATGTGTTGCTTCTAAAAAACTATTCACTTATTTCACCAGCGTTTCGGATGCCAAATATGCAACCAGAATATAACGTTCTGGTGCAGATCCAATATAGGAAAAGGGATAGCAGGTACTAATCGTAAGTGTTGCTCGCGGCTTAGGTACAATTACTGTACGATCATCCTTATCAACAATTCTCACTTTATTAACTTTATACTCAAATTCCCCTGCAGTAGTACTTATTATCAGAGAATCTCCAACACCAACCTCACCAAGGTTTCGAAACACCGTATCGCGGTGCCCAGCTAATACAGAGTTATCCTTTTCTCCCGGGAGTACACTGCCGTCAAAATGGCCAACGCCTTCCTTTAACTCTTCTTCGGAAGTTCCCTCATAAATGGGAAGAGTAGCCTCCAGCTTCGGAATATAAAGCTCTCCTATCTTATCCCCCTTCTTCGGTCGATCTGGGTATAATACTGGCTCCTCATTTCTCTCCATTATCTTAGATATTAATTCATCCGCTTTCCTATCCAAAGTAGTTTCACTCTCAATTTCTACTTCTTTTGCGATATTTGTTCCAGGATTATTCTGTGCAAAATATCCCTTGAAAAATGAAACAATGTGCTTCATTGACACAAAAAGACCCAAAATTATAAGAACAATCACGACACTTTGAAGAATGAATCGTTTTATTCGCATATGGTATCTACTCTCCCAGATGTTCACTATTTTTTGTTCTTAGCTTTCGATATACGAATGCACCACCGATGGTCATAGCGATACCAAGCAGCGCCATTGGAATATGATTCGATGCGGTCTTTGGCAGCTTTCCACCCTTCACTGTAGGCACTTGATCCTTTACTACCGTCTCAGTCAAATCATTTACCTCATCAATTACTTCACCTAGATTACCTTTTATAAATTCCTCGGTAATGACTGCATCTAATAATAACACCGATTGATCATTATATAACTCTATTTTAAAATCTGAATCTTCTATTGTATTAATCTTCATTAATTGTTCTAAGGTATATTTTGTCTCTACACCATCTTTGATCAGACTATAGCTAGCCTTGAGTTTTAACGTAGAAAGTAATTCCTCAAAGAGAGAGGCGATTTCAGAAATCTCCTCATCACTTGGTTTATAATTTTCATTCTCCATGACCTTTTCATAGATATTTTCAGCAGAAGCCCCTATTCGACTTGCAATATCCTCTATTAGGGCTGATGCCTCTTCACTTGAAAAGAATTCTTCATTAGCGATCATATGATTTTGCAAGTTATCAAGCTCTGCCTCAGTTATTCCAATTTGGCTTAATAAACTCATAAATTCGGTGAGATCAATATCAGGCACATCGTCACCAGCATAGTCCCAAACAGCTTCTTCTATTTGATCCATATAGATAAGATCATTTATGTTTAGCCCCTTATCCTCCAACAATTGGAGAAGTGCTTCCTTATCTAACTTAAAGTTATCCGCAAAGTAATCTAAATTGCTAAAATCAGCCTTAATTACATCCCCAAGATAATCACTCAACTCATCTACCGTCTCAAAATCATCAATATCATAAGTATATTCTTTCAAAATAGTATTAATCGCTTCCTGAGTTACTGTAAAGCCTCTTTCTTTACTAACATCTGCTAAATAGGCTTCCAGCTTCGATTCAAAATCAACTTCCTTTGTTACGATGTAATAATCCAGGGCATTGTCCAGATCCCTTAGGAATACATAATCGCTTAATTCCTCGCCGTTCTCTTTTAAGACCTCTGTTAACGAGGAAAGTTCTAAGTTATATTTACTATAGATATTAACCAAATTACTATGATCAGCCAGGATTACCTCACCCAAAAACGCCTTTAGTTCATCAACTGTTTTAAACTCTTCGAACGACTTATAATTCATATATAGTGCATAATCAATATCACCCCTGCTAACCTCAAAGCCCCTGGTCACAGAAATCTCCTGTAAATAAGCTGTTAAATCCAATTCCGTTGATGCATTCTCAGCTGCTAATGCTTTATAAGGCAACAAGCTAGCCAGTATGGAACAAATAAGTAGCAGTACTCCAATTCTCTTCATAATTTTCCCCTTTAATTATTATGTTATTACATGTTACTTTTTCGTAATGCATGCAGGAAAATTATAATAGAAAAGAAATATGTATGCTATATGTGAACACTTCCACATAAGTCATTTTATTACATTCTTTCCTTACTCTTTCACATCATCTATGATAAGAAAGTTAAATTGATAATCATACAAATATGGTGTTAATTCCGCTACAATTTTCTCTTTTTCTGCCGTTGTACATCTAATATGTATTATTTTATTGCCTTCATCGATTTCTTGCTCCATCATTAATCCTCCTTACAATTAATTAAGAACGATCCACTCTCTTAATCGCCAGTTGACAACTAAGAGGTGGATCGCTTCAGCCTTACCACCAGGAATAGTAAGGGCTATTTTTTGATTTTTTACCTCTTGTCTCTGTACCCGCTGCATCCTTGGAATCACTGTGATTAGCGCTGTTCATACTGTTACTTGTACTGATGTCGCTGCTATTATTAACATTAATACTAGTGTTATTCGAATTTCTTGTACTGAGCTTTTTTGGCATATGGTTTACCTCCTGTTACATTTAATATTGAGTGATAATAATATTATCTGTAAATCAAATCGTATCATCCTGCCAATTATATGAAATTGTTTGGTTTTTTCTTATTTAAACACTTCGAAAGCCTCTTCCTATGATCTCTGTTGTATTATTTGCAACAACAAATGCATCCTGATCGATCTCATTGACCTTCTTCTTCAAACGTATTGCCTCTATTCTCTTGCATACAGTTATGATGACCCGCCTATCCTCTCCGGTATAGGCTCCCGTCGCATCAAGTACTGTTGCACTATGCTTCATATCACTAATAATATACTTGCAGATCTCATCTGGTTGTGTGGTGATTATCATAAAGGATTTACACATATCCAGACTTTCCACGACTGAGTCAACAACAAAGGCCTTTGCAAACAGTCCCAAGAGCGAAAACAGACCGGTTTTATAGTCGAATACAATAAAGGTGGAAGCTGCGATCAGAAAATCCGTTATTAGCAAGGTTTTTCCTACATCCAGCTTAGTATATTTCTTTAAAATTAAGGCTGCAATATCCGTTCCTCCCGATGAGGCATTACTATGAAATAAGATTGCTGAGCCAAATGCTGTAAGTAAAATAGCATATACCAGTTCCAAAAATGGTTGATCCGTGATTGGCTGTGTAAGTGGCAAGATAATTTCTAAAGCCCACATAGATAATGAAAATAGCATACTGCTATATACCGTATAGATAGCAAAGCTTGTCCCTAAGAATAGAAGTCCAATGACAAGCAATATTACATTGATAATCATAATTAACATTCCAGGTGTTACATTTACATTAGGTATTATTTTTCCAAGAACAGTTGCGATACCTGAAACCCCTCCAGTGGAAAACCCATTCGGGATTTTAAATAAGTATACTCCAAAGGTAATCATTAATGTTCCCATAGTAATTTTTAGATACTTCATTATCGTTTGCAAAGCTAGCTCCTCCCACACAATTAATACTTTTGCTTATCATCAGCTCTAGTACCTATGATCAACCCCTCTATTATAGACTCCTTGTTTCATATTTACAAATGTTATTTTATGCTACAAACGATTAATTAAGATAACTCTTTCACCTCTCCCTAACATAACAGTCAGGAGAAGGCAAAAGAGTTATCTCAATTTATTATTTAATTTAAGCTTGTACCAGCTTATAATAAACCTTCGCCGTCCAAAGATAGATCAAGGCATAAATGCCTCCAAATATAATGACCGTACCTATGGTACAATGAATAAATAGCTGCGTATTAGTCATAGCAAACAACAGTAAAAGCTCAGAGATTACACCAAAGGCAAAACAGATATGAATGATAGCTCCAAATAAAGGCAAGAAAAACACCATGATAATCTGTCTGTGAATGGTTCCCTTTACCTCTCTCTTGCTTAGTCCTACCTGCTGCATGATTTTAAAACGTTGATTATCATCAAATCCCTCTGAAATCTGCTTGTAGTAGATAATTAATACCATAGCCATCGTAAAAAGAGCCCCGAGGAAAATTCCAAGAAATAAAAACCCTCCATAAATAGCATAAAAATCATCCTCTGAAAGATGGCGACTTTGTAGGCCTCCAAAATTATTATAGGTAGCCGATAACTCCTGTCTTAGCTCTTTTACAAAAGCAAGTGCGTCCTTGTCAGATCCCTCAATATCAAAATTAGATACAAAGGTTAAATTCTCACCATAAATGTGTTCTACGTCTCCAATTCTATCATTCAGATTTTTCATAATCTCCTTACTGCTGACAACGATAAAATAGTTATCCAGCATGGAGTCCACTCCTGTCAATGCAAATTCCGGATATGATATATTATCTTTTATGATAAATTTCTGATCCTCTAAGGTTAAATTACCTTCCTTGATCAGCTCTCCTGTTCCATTAACCAGAATCTCATTCTGCTGCAACGTTAATTGTGAATTTGTCAGGCGATTATAATCCTCTAATGCCACCATATTAAGTACAATCAGATCTTCATCAGAGATGCTCTCTTGTCCAAGTACGTTATCACCTAGAATTTTAATCTGGGGTCCCTCAGCTATTCCCATGCATCCAAGTGTAACATAGTCTGTATACTCTTGAAGCGACAGCTGATACTTATCTCCAAGAGCATCAATATCTATCCTAATCCTCTCCTGATCCTGATTCATTCCATCAAAATCAATCATAACATCCATCGGATATCGATTGTCCAGCAAATCGTCCTTTCCGATATAGAGGCATACAGTAGTCGACATAATAACAAGTACCATGGTACTCAGGATACAGATATTAGCAAGTCCTACCGCATTCTGCTTCATGCGATAGATCATGCCGGATATGGCAATAAAATTTCTCGACTTATAATAAAAGCTGTTATTTTTTCTTAAAAGTTTTAATAAAACTATGCTTCCAGCGGTAAAAAGCAGATAAGTGCCTATAATAACAAGAAGCACTGCAATAAAGAAGATCGCCAAAGCCTGAAGCGGTGATTTTACCGTAACTGCAATGTAATATCCTGTAGCCAGAGAAAGAAGTCCAAGAATTGTGATAATCCACTTTGTCTTTGGCTCTCGTTCCCCTACTTGCCCACCCTTTAGCAGATCAATTCCTTTGGTTCTTGCAAGCATCCAAAAGTTCGCAAGCATGGTAAATAAGAAGATAAGAAAAAATAGTAGGAATGCCTGTGTTAAACTCACAGCAGATAATGAAAATTGTACAGTAACATCAAAGTGAATTACATTCAACAATAACAGGAACATCAGGCGACTCAAGAG
Organism: Bacillota bacterium; assembly: GCA_023386815.1. Lineage (GTDB taxonomy): Bacteria > Bacillota > Clostridia > Lachnospirales > Lachnospiraceae > Mobilitalea. The sequence goes on along the minus strand of JAEWIZ010000021.1, from coordinate 139,547 downwards.
AATTCCTCCAGGAAGGCCGATGAACATACTTGCCAGCCAGGAGTATACGGTCTCAAAAAATAGTATTTTTACAATGTGACGTTTCTCCATACCCAGAATAGAATATAAACCCAGCTCCTTCTTTCTACGCTTGATTAGAAAGCTGTTGGTATAGAATAGAAATACCACAGCAAAGATGGCAATGATTCCTGTTCCAAGCTCCATTATCATTTTGAGCGAATCTCCACCCGGCATCTTAAGAATACCTTCATTTTGAGAAATGCTGCTCATAATGTAGAAAGTCATCACCGAGCAGATGGCCGTAATCAGGTAAGGTATATAGATATTAGCATTTTTCTTCAGATTTGAAAGTGCTATCTTGGGATAAAAAAGCTTATTCACGCCGGGCACCTCCCGTTGCAATGATGGTCAAGGTATCTGATATCTTTTGATACATCTCCTCCTGAGCCATAGCACCTCTATAAATCTGGTGAAACACTTCTCCATCCTTGATGAAGAGCACACGGTTGGCATGACTTGCAGCATTGGTGCTATGTGTTACTAATAGAATTGTCTGCCCATCATAATTAATTTCTGAGAAAAGCTCAAGAAGCTGGGTAGATGACTTGGAATCCAAGGCTCCGGTTGGTTCATCAGCCAGGATCAATCTTGGTTTCGTAATCAGGGCTCGCGCTACAGCAGCACGCTGCTTTTGCCCCCCAGATACCTCATATGGGAATTTGTCGAGCAGTTCCTGTATATTCAACTTGCCGGCAACCTGGCTTAACCGTGCATCCATCTCACGAATATCCATACCAGACAATACCAAAGGTAACAGTATATTATCCTTTAAGGAAAAGGTATCCAACAAATTAAAATCCTGGAACACAAAACCGAGATGCTCTCTTCGGAATGCACTTAATTGATTATCCTTGACCTCTGCAATATTTCTGCCCTCCAAGAGAACTGCTCCTCCCGTTGGTTTATCCAGTGCTGCTAAAAGATTTAACAGTGTTGTTTTACCTGATCCGGATTCCCCCATAATAGCAACATATTCTCCCTCCTCAACGGAGAAGGTCACGTCTGACAGTGCTTTCACCTGGTTTCCTCCAAAGCGTGTTGTATATACTTTTTTCAGATTTTTAACATCAAGTAATGACATTTTATATCCTCCATTCATCATTCTGTCATTAGTATAACCTTGCCTTGGGGCTGCTGCCATAATTTAACCTTACAAATGGCCTATGCAATCTTACATTTCTGTAAGGTTGACAAATTCTAAACCTTAAAAGCTTCTTAAAAAGAAGAGACTCATGGTGTCTTCCTCATGAGTCTAGTCCATCTCTATTCTTTTTGTCTGCAAACCAATGCGAACACTAGTCCCTTTCCCAACTTCTGATTCTATAGCAATACTATGGGATAAACGTTGCAGAATTTCCTTGCATAGGTACAAGCCAATTCCAGTAGACCTTTGGTTGAAACGACCGTTATAGCCCGTAAATCCTCGCTCGAATACCCGTGGAATATCCTCCTCACGGATTCCAATTCCATTGTCCTCAATTACAAGCGTCGCTTCCCGATCCGGATCCATATAAATATGAATCCCCCCTGATTTTGTATATTTAATAGCATTGGACAAAACCTGCTCAATTACAAATAGCAGCCACTTTTCATCCGTCAGCACCTTTCCTGGAAGGTCGTTCAGCTTCACAGACAGCTTTTTATGAATAAACATGGAAGCATATTTACGAATTGCCTTCTTAACCATTTCTTCCAAAGAATATTCTTTTAATAAAAGATCCTGACTCATTGTTTCCATTCGCAAATAGCACAGCACCATCTCTACATACTGTTCGATTTTAAATAATTCCTGTCGCAGTTGTTCAGGATTTATATTATCACCGGTCTGGAGAACTAAATCAATGGCGGCAATCGGGATTTTGATCTGATGCACCCACATTGAGTAATAGTCTACCATATCCTTATAGCTTTTACCCCATTGTTGTTGCAGGTAGACAAACTGTTGCTCCATCAGGTGGATGATTTCCTGATAATCCTTCTCTATTAACTCATAAGATTCCAGATGTGATAGACCAAACAGAGGAATATCCGAATCTTCCTTTCGTTTCTGAATTTCCTGTATTTGGTTTCTCATAGTATTGTGGCGTCTAATATATCTTAATGCATCTCCTACAATTAGAATCAGTGTGAAGAAGTCTGACAACAAGAGAGCATTTATCAATAGCCCCATGCTCAGATGGGAAAGTACCGCTGTAAAAATCACGGCTCCATGATAGATTAACAGTATTAATAATAGAAGCTTCTGCTTCTTAAAATACCCCTTAATACTACTCCAAATTTCTGTTTGCATGAATGAGTCCCTTTCTTACCCTTCCTACTACTCTTCAATTAGATAACCGATTCCTTTTTTGGTCAATATAAAATCTGTCAGACCAATGTCTTCCAGCTTCCTGCGCAAACGGGTCATATTCACCGTCAGGGTATTATCGTCGATAAAGCTGTCACTTTCCCATAGACGTTTCATAATTTGTTCCCGACTAACTACCTTACCCTTGTTCTCCATCAAAAGCTGCAGAATTTTAAAGTCATTTCTAGTCAGTTCTACTTTCCTATTATGAAATGTCAGATTAGTATCCCCAAGGTTAAGAATAGCTCCTCTATGTTCCAACACCTCTACCTTACCCTGATAGGAATAACTTCTTCGAAGTAACGCCTGAATCTTTGCTACAAGAACAGTCAGATCGAAGGGCTTCCCAATGAAATCATCCCCTCCCATATTCATTGCCATCACAATATTCATATTGTCATTGGCAGATGACAGGAAAACAATTGGTATCTTCGTAATCTTACGAAGTTCTTTGCACCAATGGAATCCATTGTAAAAAGGCAGACTAATATCCAGAAGCACCAGCTGAGGATGATAGGCTAGGTATGCTTCCTTCACATGCTGAAAGTCCTCGACACATTCTGCCTCAAAGCCCCACTGTCTCAGGTAGTTTCCTAAAGACGTCGCTATGATCAGATCATCCTCTACAATTAGAATTTTATACATAAAAATCCTCCCAACTTAGAGTCCTATGGAGACATCTTAACATATTTCTCCGGTTCTCACAAGTTTGGGAGGACTAGCCTCATATCAGCTTTAGCTTTTGCATTACTTCTACAAACTTTTCGATATCAATCGGCTTTGATGCATATGCATCACATCCAATTTCAAATGACTTTTGAACCATTAATGATTCCTGTAATGCGGTTGTCATAATTACCTTAACACGCTTTTCTGGCAGAACACCATTGGTGGTTTCATAATCTCGAATCGCTTTTAAGACTCTTACACCATCGATCTTGGGCATCATAATATCAAGGCAAATTAAGTCATAGGGCAATTTATCTTTGACAGCTAATAAATAAGCGTCTAGCGCTTCTATACCATCTACTACTACATCAACCTCTCCATATTGGGACAGAAACTTTGCTAAAAACTTTCTACTCGTTAAATCATCCTCTACTATTAAAATTTTCACACTAATCTCTCCTTATAATTGGAAGATATTATTATCTTCTATCACATTGCTGCAATCTTTGACAAAGTCTTTACTACTATATCTTCTTTAAATGGTTTAACAATAAAAGACTTAGCACCACTCATTACCGCTTCTTTGATTCGATCTTCCTGTCCCATCGATGAAATCATAACAACCTTTGCACTTGGATCATATTGACGTATCAACTTTAGAGCTTGGATTCCGTCCATTTCCGGCATTGTGATATCCATGGATACAAGATCCGGCTTTGTTTCAATGTATTTTTTTAAGGCTGCCACTCCATTCTCTGCTTCTCCAACAACCTCAAATCCATTCTTATTCAGAATGTTTGCTAATGTCATCCGCATAAAAGATGCATCATCCACTATAAGAATTTTTATCATCTGCAATCATCTCCTTTGTTTTCTAATCTTTTTGGAATGCTTTTAGGGTCATCTCCAAGGTTCCAAGTATTTTTTCACTTAAGGAAAAGCTAAAATCCGCTAATCGCCAATTTAAACACCATTCTCTTTCAATTCCGATGATCGTAATCGCGAGACCTTTACTGTCAATTTCCAGGTCTATTTTCCCTAATTTTTGTGCCTGCTTAATTAATTCTGTGAGGAACAAGGTACGATTTAACAAAATCGTTTTAACTTTATCTGATAGATTCGGATCCTTTCGTAACAGATCCATGTTCTGCATCATAGCTGTTATTGCAGGATAATTCTCGTAATATAAAGCATATGTTTCAACAAATTTATAAATTGCTTCCATTGGGTCTTGATATTTTACTTTTATAGAATGAATTACATCCTCATCATAGAGTGAAAAATGGTCTAATACCGCCAATAATAATGTGCTTTTTGATTTAAAGTGTCTGAAAATACCAGGTTCTGAAATACCAACTCTTTTGGCTACCTCTCTAGTAGATAATCCATGAATACCGTATTCATCTATCACGTCAATTGTTGCCAGTATGATAATCTCTTTGGTATGAATTAACCCATTCTCCAAACTGTTCACCCCCATAGTTGTCATTAATTACACCATACTACATCCAATTGAAATAGTTGTCAAATAGTACGGTATGGATTCATGTCATTTGAACTGCTCCTAACTTTTCTTCTCACCACTTCCTCTTTAACTTTTTATTGTTCGTTTTTCCCTATCTATATGAAGGATTTATCATATAATATAAATTCTCTAAGCAGTTGTTGAGCATATTGAAATACGTCCGCATAATTTCCTCTTCTCGCTGAAAGCTCTATTCTAAATGCAGTACTTTTCAGTTCATAAGCCTCTAACTGATTAAAATAATCCTTGATAATCTTAGCATGGTTTTCAATCTCTAATATATCATGTTGCTTCAGGGTCTTCTCCAGTTCGCTCATTTCCCTCGATAAATCCTCGTAAATTTGCGGGTAGTTTTCAATCTTAATCTGCTCTTTATCCTCTGAGTAAATAAGCACTTCATGGTCTGTTATTTTAACATTATTTCCTTCAGCATCACCCTTCGATAAGAAAATCATTTTTTCAATTGAATAGAACAATTTATCCATTTGTATCGGTTTTGGAACATATTCATCCAACCCAAGTGCCAGGAACTTCTCTTTATCACCCTGCAGCGCATATGCGGTTAGTGCTATAATCGGAGTACGCTTTTTATGATACTTTTGTTCTAGCTCTCTTATTTGCTTCGTCGCTTCTACACCGTCCATCTCAGGCATCTGGATATCCATTAGTATCAGATCATATTGATTTCTTTGATAATACACCAACGCCTCTAATCCATTACAAGCAAGATCAATATGATACCCCTTATCTTTCAGCATTCGAGAAAGCACGAGCTGATTTACCGAATCATCTTCCACAATCAACAGATTGAAATGTTTTAATATCGGTTTCGTCACAGGTTTAGCCACAATAGGCAGGAGGGGTTCACTACCAGCGTGATAAGGAATTGTAAAGTAAAAAGAACTTCCTTGATTCATTTCACTTGTAACCCATATCTTCCCTCCCATCAGTTCTATTAATTGTTTTGATATAACCAGCCCTAGCCCTGTACCGCTATACTTTCGCGTATTTGAACTATCAACCTGGCTGAAGCTTTTAAATAGCAATTTCTGATTACACTTAGAGATCCCTATCCCAGTATCTTTAACACAAAACTGAAGTTCCATTGTTTCCTTGGACAAAACTTTCTTTCTTATATCAATGGAAACTTCCCCTTCATCTGTAAACTTTATCGCATTATTAATAAGATTATTGAGTATCTGCTGCAGGCGGTTTGGATCTCCGATCAAATAGGGTGAAATATTAGAAGCATACGTATATAGTAACTCCAATCCCTTTTCCTTTGCCCTTACTGAGTGAGCCTTAATAATTTCATCAAGTAACTCTTTCATATTAAAATTAATATTATTAATATTCAATTTCCCAGCTTCCATTTTAGAGAAATCCAATATATCATTAATGATGTTTAGTAAGGAGCCCACACAAGTTTTTGCTGTAAGTAAATTTTCCTTCTGTTCATAATCTAAATCGGATAGAAGTGTGATATCAATCATACCTACGATTCCATTCAGCGGCGTACGGATTTCATGACTCATGTTAGCAAGAAATTCACTTTTTGTCCGGCTTGCCTTCTCAGCTTGTTCTTTGGCATCCTTTAATAAAAGATCGGATCTTTTTTTATCATCAATATCAGTGATAACAATGGCTAGATATCCTGCCTCCGGGCTATAATAACCAATCGAATACCACTTGTTATATTCACGCTTATACTCCTCATCAATAAAGATACTCTTACCATCCTTAATAACCTGTTCGTATATCTCCCTTTTACCAATAAATTGTTCCTTTGAATTTGGGATGATGTCCGTTAACATTTTACCGACTACATTCCCCTGTCCTTTTAAAAACATATCTCGATAGGCATCATTATACAGGACATATTCAAAATCAATGATCTCTTCAGCCTCATTAAGAATCGCCTTATGATATACAAAGCCTGAATGTAGATTCTTAAATAATGACTGATAGCGCTTTTCGCTTTCCTGAAGCTGCAGTTCTGTCTTTTTTCGATCATTGATATCACGAGCCACTGACAAAATATATCGTTTCTGATCCATGATAAAATAGTGAGAATTAATTTCTAATAATATCTCTTTCCCCAGTTTAGATCTGTGAGTAGCCTCATAGGTAAGATTCCCCTTTTCTATTACTTGCTCAATAACCGCGTTCTTTATTTCTTTGCTAGACTCACTGTTGATATCCAATATAGATTTTCCGATCAACTCCTTACGAGAGTAACCCAAGGTATTACATGCATTATTATTAACCTCTATTATTTTACCCACTGCTTTATCCTCTTCAAGCTCGTGAAGATAGATTAAATCAGTGGCTTTATTAAATAGCATCTTATATTTTCTTTCACTTTCATATTTTTTCATCTCGGATATTTTACGCTCTGTCAAATCTCTTACAATACTAAGTAACATTGGTTTCCCTCCGAAATCTGTACCTTGGGCACTAACTTCAACAGGAAAAGAGGTTCCATCCTTGCGATGATGAATGGTTTCAAAGATAATTCCGGATTTTTGTGCTTTTAGCATTTGATTTACCGTAATCGATCTATTCTTTCTGATATCATAAATACTTAACTTAAGGAGCTCATTTCGGCTGTACCCATAGGTATTTACTGCTGCCTCATTCGCATCCAAGATAGATCCATCTTCATTAACAAACATGATAATATCCCGCGATTTTTGTGATAGAAGCTGATATCGTTTCAGCTCCTCCTCAACTATCTTTTTTTCATGTATATCAATTCCCATGCCAATATAGCCATCAAACAAACCCTCAATGTTAAAGTAAGGTCTATTATAGATCTGATACCAGCGAGCCTCACCCTTTTTATTGATAAATCTAACTTCTGTATCATAAGGCTTCTTATTGACAAAGGCCATTCTATGTATCTGTAATATTCTTTCCTTATCCTCCGGATGTATATGATTCAAACAAGGATTAAGGCCAATCGTTTCCATGGATACCCCTGTATGTTCCATGAATTTATTACTCATAAACGAAATCTTATTTTCAACATCAGTAATCCATACAAAAGTTGGGAAGTTCTCATATAATCGAAGATAAAAATCATTGAGCCTGAGTAATGCTGCCTCATTCTCTTTCTGTTTCGTAATATCCTCATCGGTTACCATAACATATAACTCACCCTCTATCATAACCGGAATGTAGCTTCTATCGCTCCACTTTTTTTTCTGCGTTTCTCCGCGAAAAGAATCATTACAAATAATTATCTCTTTCACCGATGACTCTGTTTCAAATACTTGTTTCACATATTTTCTATTTTCACAAAATTTGCAGCTACTGCCAGCTCCACAACCACTTTCAACCAGCTTAGGGCAATCAAGTCCATAACCTAATGATTTACCTATCACCTGGTTATAATCTCTGTCTAGTTCTTTTAAGGAAGCTTTATTTATATGTCTAATACGATAATCTTTGTCGATAATTAATTTTCCATGAGGTAATGCTTCAAATATGGTCTTAAAATTATTTCGTTCTGCTCTTAGCGTATCCTCCATTAAGATAAGCTGTGTAATATCACGAAACACAACAATTACTCCAGTTATTATTTGCTCTTGTAGGATTGGTGAAAAATTAGCAGATACATACCTTAACTCACCCTGTTTTGTATAAATAGCTGAGCGTTTCGTGAGCCCGATTGCTCTCCTCGCCTGTACGACAGTATCAATGGGAGCCTCAACTTTTTCTTTTGTATAAGTGTCTACCAGGTAAAATATCTTTTCAAATGATTCCCCTAGCGCCGCCTTATAAGCCCATCCAGTATATTCTTCTGCAGATGAGTTCATATAAGTGATACAGCCCTTTAGGTTGATTGCAATAATTCCATCTCCTATGCAGGATAACATGGCCATTGCTTCTTCATATGATGTTGAACATTGATTCATCATGTATCCGTCTCCCTATTATTTGCTCCCCTTCACGGTATTTCAACTCAGTGTCGATCTCTAATGTTTCTTGTTCATTCTATTTCTAAATTGGTTTACCGTAGCAATGCGCTTAATAAGATAGGAATATTCTGAATATCCGACTGTTTTTCCACAGCGCCTATTTCATAAGCAACTTTTGGCATACCGTATACTACAGAGGACTTCTCATCCTGACCGATGGTTCTTGCTCCTTTGCGTCTCATAGCTAACAAACCTTTGGCTCCATCATAACCCATTCCAGTAAGTATTACACCTATGGCTTTACTGCCGACTTCTTTTGCTACAGAATCAAATAAGATGTCAACCGATGGACAGTGCCCATTAACCTTCTCACCTGAATATACTTCTACTCTATATTTACCACCCGCTTTTTTAACCCTCATATGCTGATCTCCCGGAGCTATCAAAACTTTCCCCGGCTCCACGAAATCTCCACTCTGAGCTTCCATCACCGTTAGCTCTATTTGATTATTTAGTCTTTCAGCAAACATCCGGGAAAACATTGGTGGAATATGTTGTACAACAAGGATACCCGGTACATTGGGTGGAAGTTGTTTTAATACACTATAGATTGCTTCTGTTCCCCCCGTAGATGCACCTATCGCAATTAATCTGTTCACATCTCCATTTGAGAAATCAGCCTTTGAGGAAGTGGTAGATGTTGTACTGGTTGGTTGCGTTATGTTTGATTGTGAGGCGATTTTAATTTTGCTAATTAAATCATGAATAAATGCTTCCACACTCTTGGGATTTTGCACATCCGGTTTTGCTACAAAATCAACTGCACCGGCGTTCATTGCCTTAAAAACCGAATCATTGATAGCACTTACAACTATGACTGGAAGCGGATACTGTGGTAAAAGCTTTTTTAAGAATTCTATGCCATTCATTTTAGGCATTTCTACATCACAGATCATTACATTCGGTTCATACTTTAATATCTTATCTCTCGCATCAAAGGGATCAACTGCTTTCGCTATTACTTCAATATTACTGTCTGTGGAGATACCTCTAGCGAGCACCTCGCGAAATAATAGACTGTCATCTACAATCAGTACCTTTATTTTTTTGCTAATGGCCATGGATATCCCCTCCTAATCAATTTCTCTACTCCTTACGATATACGGATGGCTTAATGTACTTAAATCTTGTCATATCCCTATTAAGAGATTCAGAATGCCCCAGGAAGAGATATCCACCATATTCCATCTGATCATAAAACCTTTCTACTAATTTGCTTTTCGTCTCCTGATCAAAATAAATCATAACATTTCGGCAAAATATCGTGTGAAACTTTTTTTTAAATGGAAATACACTGTCTATCAAATTAAATTTGCGATAAATCACTTCATTTTTAATTCTATCAGATAAGATGTAATTGTCCGTATCATATTTTGTAAAGTATTTCGTTTTCCAGAGTGCCGGCAACGGGGCTATACGCTCCATGCTATATATTCCTTTTTTTGCAATTTCTAACACTTGTTCTGAGATATCAGTTGCCAAGATTTTGGTATCCCAAAACAGCTTTTCATTTCCAAAGAATTCGTCAATGATCATTGCTAGGGTGTAGGATTCCTCCCCCGTTGAACTGGCGGCACACCAGATATGTAGATCCTTATTCTTAACGGTCTCTGACAAATATGGTAACACCTGATCTCTGAAAAAATAAAAATGATCTGCTTCACGCATGAAAAAAGTATGGTTTGTAGTTATTTTATCGACAAAGGTAATCAAAGCGTTGCCACTTTTGTCTGAGACTAAGTACTGAAAGTAATCTGAGAAATTATAGAATCCTGCCTGTTGTAGAACATTTTGAAGGCGTCCAGCTAACAGGGCAGTCTTCTCTTTCTTAAGATAAATTCCATAATTAGTTTTGATATAGTTAGACAACTGAGCAAACTCTTTATCGGTAATTGTTATCATGTAAAAATCCTCCATCCTTAACTACGCATGTCCTATCTATTAATCGGCTTAATATTTACCAAACTCCTTATCACTTAAAACAATCCTCTTTGCATTTGCAGAACCATCCGAGAATTCATCATTGGTATAATTTTTGTTGAACTTTTTATTTTCAGACATTTCCTCCAGCATTTTTATGACCTCGGGATTTAAATCCTCCATTCCACCATATGTAATTCCTGCACGATGCGTTTTTCTAACCTTAAACTTTGCCACTTGATTTTTAAGTATTTCTGCTTGACTGGATAATTCTTCACTTGCTGCTGCACTCTCCTGCGATGTAGCAGAATTTGTCTGTACAACCTCAGACACTTGCATTATTCCCTGATTAATCTGTGAAATCCCAGATGCCTGCTCGGTAGATGCGACTGCAATATCACCTACTAGAGCGGAGACATTCGTGATATTCTCAACAATTTTAATCAAAGCATCTGCTGTCTGATTTGCTATTTTAGTTCCACCCTCTACTTTCTTCATTGACCCTTCAATCATTTCTGTGGTTTCCTTTGCTGCACTGGCACTTCTCGCTGCAAGGTTTCTCACCTCTTCCGCTACCACAGCAAAGCCTTTACCATGCTGACCTGCTCTTGCAGCTTCAACCGCTGCATTAAGTGCCAGTATATTCGTCTGAAAAGCAATTTCATCAATTACCTTGATAATTTTATATATATTAGCGGAGGAGTCATTGATTTCGTCCATTGCTTTTAGCATATCGTTCATCTGACTGTTGCCTTGTTCTGCATTCCCTTTTGCTATCTCAGCAAGTGTATTAGCTTTATTGGCACTGTCCGCGTTCTGTTTTGTCTGTGCTGCAATTTCTTCGAGGGAAGCCGTTAATTGTTCTACAGAACTTGCCTGCTCAGTAGCTCCTTGGGAAAGAGCCATACTAGAATCCGATACTTGTCTTGATCCGGAGGCCACTTGCTCTGCGGAAACATTGATATTCGTCAGTACTTCGTTTAAATTATCAACCATCTTACGAAATGCTGTCGCCAGCTCTCCAACCTCATCCTTTGAACTATTGTCAAGCGTTATATCTAAGTCACCATCTGCAATTCTTCTGGCTGCCCCTAAAAGCTGACTGATTGGTTTACTGATGACATAAGCAATCATTACTCCAAGGCTGATTGCCAGAACGATACCAACAACCATAATCCCTACCATTAAGATCGATTGGCTTTTGTAATCTCTTGCATTCAGTTCTGAGCTTTCTTTAGCAATTTTCTTATTATAATCAATTAATGTAATCAGCTCATTTTCTAAGGTTTCTCTAGATTTCGTAAACTCAGAGATTTTAGCATCAGCTTCTTCAAAATTCTGATCCCGAATCAATTCAATATGTGCATTACGAATTTCTGTATACGCATCTAAACTCTCCACTACTTTATTAAATATGGTTCTTTCCTCATCTGACGCTATGGTTTTTTCGTAATCAGTAAGTGCTTCACTGTTTTGGTCTGCATATTGATTAATCTCATCCAATCTTACCTGAAACATTGACATATCTTTTTCATAAAGTAACAAAAGATAGTCAGATCTGATATATAGAAGATTTCTTTGTACATTCGCAAGTTGTTGGGCAGGTATAAAATTATGTTCATACATTTCCACACCGCGAGAATTTATTCTTTCCATATTGTAAATTCCAATATATCCAACTATTCCTGTAAAACACGCTAAAACAATAAAACATATGATCAATTTAATCCTTATTTTAAGATTACTAAACCATTTCATTTGTATATCCCCCTAATATTATTTTATATAACTTAAATACCCTGTATCATTATCATTAAGAAGCTTATCACAATCCAATAACAGCTTTACGTCCTTTCCAGTCTTGCCAATTCCTCTGATATACCTATTATTTTCATTATTTATTTCCGGTGGTATTACGATGTCAGTATCCGGTATTGTAATTACTTCTGATACACTGTCAACGATTAATCCGATAAATACATTTTGAATGTCAACGACAATTACACAGGTTCTATCGTTGTACTCTCTAAAACTTTTCTTAAATCTAAGCCTTACGTCCATGACAGGAATGATCTTCCCTCGTAAATTAATAATTCCTCTGATATACTCTGGCAACTCCGGAACTTCAGTGATTGTTTGTATGCCGATAATTTCCGTAACAAACTTTATATCAATTCCATATGACTCGTTCCCTAGTAGAAAGGTAAGAAACCTTCCTTTTAGTGTATCTTCTTCAAATTCATCTACTAATACTTCAGCCAATGTAACAACTCCTTTCAACATATCTTATTGGTTATAGGCAATACAGCAATGATAGTTTGTTAATTTTTTCACATATATAATTATAACATTTTGCTCCTTAAGGTAAAATGTCGCTAATTATGATTATTTAAAACTCCACCTATATCGAGAATAAGGCTGATATTGCCATCTCCTAATAGAGTACAACCGGCAAGTCCTTTATTTTTATATGAACTTCTTATATATTTAGGAAGAGATTTCACTACTACCTGCTGCTGTCCTAATAATTTATCTGCGAAAATACATGCCCTTTTATCATCTTGCTTAATCATAATGATAATGCCTTCTGTCAATTCCGTAACCTCAGTTTTTATATGAAAGAGTTTATGCATACGCATGATAGAATAGCATTCCCCTCTCATAATAATCATTTCATGATCATTGTGATCTTTTATGATGTCTGTCTGACTAGGCCGGAAGGACTCCTGTATGGCTGTAATTGGTATGGTATAATATGAATTCCCCACCTGAATATTCATACCATCAATGATCGCCAATGTAAGTGGTATTTTAAGCTTAAAGGTAGATCCTACTCCTTCTATACTATCGATTGATACCGTACCACCTACCATATCAATATTTTGGGTGACAACATCCATTCCCACACCTCTGCCACTAAACTCAGTAATGTCTTCCTTGGTTGAAAATCCCGGCAGGAGGATTAGATTATATATCTCTTTATCCGTCATCTCCTCCTCTGGTTTGCTAAGAAGATTGTTTTCTTTAGCTCTTTTTAATATCTTCTCTTTACTTAATCCTTTACCATCATCCTTGACCAAAATGATTACATCGCTACCAGCATTTTTAGCTTCCAAATATACTTTTCCGGTTTTTGGTTTACCCATAGCTACTCGCTCTTGCCTTGTCTCAAGGCCATGGTCAATGGCATTCCTAACTAAATGCATTAAGGGATCCGCAACATGCTCAATGATATTTTTATCTACCTCTGTCGCTTCACCAACAATTTCCAACTGTACTTCCTTATCTAATCTTTTACTCATATCTCGTACAATGCGCTGCATCTTATGAAAGGTATTAGAAAGCGGAACCATTCGGATTGACATGATAGTATCTTGTAATTCATATATAATTTTATGTAATTGCCTTGCTGATTTTTGAAAGTTATTTAATTCTAAACCCTTTAGATCAGGATTTTGAAGAACCATTGATTCCGATATTACCAGCTCTCCTACCAAATCCATCAATTTATCCAGTTTTGCCACATTAACACTGATCATACTCTGGCTAACCGTTGACACAGATATCTCTTTTTCTTGCTTATTGTCTAGTGTCTGCAAATTCGGTCTTTTGACTGGTTCATCTTTCATATTCATCTGGCTGCTCTGTGCAAAGCTTTGGAATTCTTCCTTATCCTCTAATTGAAATAACTCTAAATCTTTCAAGAATAAGGTCTGATGAAAGAAATCACTTAGCTCACTATAGGATTTAACTGCTTTTACATATATTTTAAATCCTTCTTCTCTGATTACTTGAATACTATCATCATTTTCTATAATATCAGCTGGATGGTAATATACTTCATTGGCAAATTCCTTAATATTATGAATGATAGCGAACGCTCGTATATTTTCCATTTCACATCCATCTTCAAAGTAGACAGTGGCTCTATAATATTGAAATACTGTATGAGTATCTGTCTTGTTTGGTGCTATATAGTAATGTGATTTCTTATTGCCATCCACTTGTTTGATTGATATTTCTTCCCCAACTGGATTCTGCGCTTGTACTAGCTTTAGGAAATCTATAATACTTTGCCTTAAGCTGGAACAGTCCCCATCAACCGGTTCTTCCGATTTTACTTTATGTAACTCCACTTTAATAAAATCAACGCCCTCTAAAATAAGATTAGCAAGCACCGTGTAATCAATCATTTGAGGATTATGTTCTCTGATAAAATAAAAAAGATCCTCCATGGCATGCGCCAGCTCGGAAATATTATTATATAGCATCATTGCTGAGGATCCTTTAATTGTATGCATTGCACGAAATATCTCATTGATGGTTTCTTTTTTATAACCACTTGATTCTTCACTTTCTAAGATACATCGCTCTAGCTGTTCCAGATTTTGAGCTGTTTCATAAACATACATATCGAGCATTGTTTCGTTCGAATATTGATCGATCAAATATCTCCCTTCCTTTCACTTATATTTTTAATACATCATAACATAGAGTACTAGCATCCATTCGCTTCATTTGAATGATTGATTTTATTAAAAACATCATTTTCATTACCACTATTCCCATTTATTGGTAGTCATGTTAGTAATCATTAACTAATTTAGATTATATATACAATGTTGAATATTGTCAAATATTATTTTTATTTGTAATTATTTTATTTAATATGGGATATTATAGGACAAATAATCATTTCTGGATAATAAAGGATTTCCATAAAGCAGCAAACAAAAAAAGAGAAGTCCTATTTGAATCGACCTGTAAATGGACGAATCAATTCGAACTTCTCGCGGATTATTATATATATTATATTCCTGCTCAAATTGTAGATTCCTTCTCTAAGACTGAGGGGTAAATACATCATTTAATAGCTTAACGGTACGGTAAAAAGCATTTATTATTGTCCAGGTTTGAGGCCCATAATCCATAATACTCCAAACACTAATCCCACCTAGCTGATATTTGTAAACTAAATCTAAAACGCTTATCGTGGTCTTTGCATCCTTAAACCAGACAAAATATTCTCTGTCATTGAATGTATAATAAAAATATGGGGTCTGAGTTTCTTCATCAAATAAAATAGGAACACCCAGGTCATAAGCTAAGTTTAGGGCTGACGTATTGGTTAAAGCATTTACTTGTGATTCATTTTCAATGTAGGGAAGCTCCCAGTCGTATGCCACCCTTGTGATGCCAACCAGTATTTTCTCCGGCGGAATTTGTGTAACCGCATATTGTACATATTTTTCAAGGAACTTAACAGTTGTCTGCTCTACCAAAGAGATGGTTGCATAAGTCCACTGATATGATATAAGTACTACTCGATCTGCTATTTGGCCAATTTGATAAAAGTAAGTAGTGTCATTGACTCCCTCCGGATCAAATCCATAGGTGGTAGGATTCATTGTAATGATTACAATATAACCTTCCTGTTTCAAGCGTATTTTTATCTCGGCCAAGAAATCGATGTACTGTTGCAAGTCCTCTTTCAAGATAAATTGACATCCAAAGTTTACCCCAGCCAAGTTCCTTTGTCTTAAGACTCTTACTATATTATTAATGTATACCTTTTGAATTTTTTTATCGCTCAGTATTATATGCATTGTTTCATAATTTCCCATTCCTTGTGCATTTAAGGTAGAACACATCATTAGGGGGGCAACACCATAATCTCTGGCGATTTCAACTAGTACTGCATCATCTGGGGCATTTATTCCCCCGGCAGCCGTAATTTGGTAACCTCCAATCGTTAAATAAGTCAAAAAAGGTAAGGTCTTTTTTAACGTATCAATAGCAATATAAGAAAATGCATATCCATTTACTTCTAGTTCTTCTTCTTTCGCATAACTAATAATAACCTCTTCGCCTGTATTCAAATAATCTCTATCTGATAGTTGTGGATTATTTTGCAATAATTGCAGCATTGGTACCCCATAGGCTTGTGCTATACTTTCAAGTGTATCTCCATTCTGGACATAATAAACTATTTCCGGATCAGTGATGATTAGATTTTGGCCAACAACTAAATTATAATCCGGCTGGGTGATGTTTTGTTGGACCAATCGCATATATGGAAAATTAAATTTTTCAGCTATGGTATCTATGGTATCACCAGGTTGAACTGTATAGACTGTCATATTAACCTCATATTATGATTTATACCATTATATGCCTGCCCTCTCCTAATTCTTCGTTTTTTATAATATCATACTGAGAATAAATTATGATCCATAATTGCGGATAATAGATCATTACATTCCAGATAGCTCCACCCTTAAGACCATCCTCAACAATTAATGCATCTAATGCATTGATTGATCTGGCATCGAGAAACCAAACAATATAAGTCGTTTCTTTATCAATCAATTCCTCGCTATAATAAAAATAGGGTGTTTGTGATTCCTGGTCAAACTCTATGCTGACACCGTGGTCATAAGCTAAATTATAAGCAGAATAAAGCGTAAGGGAGTTAGCACTTGATTTGCCAGGTATATATGGTAGCTTCCACTCATATCCTATGATTGGCTTTCCAATCACTATTTTTTCTTTTGGAACATTAATTGCTGTTAAATAATCCACTAATATTTCGATATGGTACATATTACAAACCGGCTCCGGTGGGCCATAATTCGTACCCCATACGAATTCTAAAAACATTAGACTATTTGCATACTCACTAAACGCTGTATAATTGATTCTCTCCAATATTTCATCACCAATTTGTGAGATTTTATAATTGATGGTAAGGATATATAAGAATCCTTCCTGTTGAACCCGCTTTGATATTCTACTAGTTAATTCCAAATACAAGGATTGATTCTCCTCACTCAAGTAATTATATATGAAATTAACACCATAGTATCCTTTCTCCCTCATGTACTTGATTACATTATCTATCAGATTGTCCTGATATTCTTCATTTTGCAGAACACTTGCTACTGCCGCATAATTTGGTTCTCCTTGAAGTGATAACGTAGAGAGCACCATGAGTGGAATTACATTATATTCCTTTGACTTTGCTATAATATCTGTATCATCATAAAATGTATCGATATCGCCATTTTCGGTAACGGTAAAATTTAAAACTGAGATATAAGTTAAATTAGGCAGGATTTTTAGAAGTATGTCATTTTGTATATAAGGATAAGCATATCCGTTTATCGTAATACTGCTTGTTGTATCATAACTAATTACTAGGGTTTCTCCCGGGTAAATATACTCCCGTTCAGAAAGAAAAGGATTATTACGCAACAATTGCATCACAGATACATGATTGGCATCTGCAATACTTTGTAAGGAATCTCCCTGCAAAACAGTATAAACCTGCTTTGGAAATGCAATTACAATAGCTTGACCGATCACTAAGTTATAAGGGTAGATTAAGCCATTATCTTGCACCAGCCTATCTACGGGAAAACCAAATTTATCTGCAATCGAATTAATCGTATCTCCTTGTTCAACAATATAGATCGTCATAGATATCCTCAAATTGTATGTTGTTATAAATATATGACAGTATCCTTTATCCTCATGAATTATATTTTGCCAGGAAACTATTGCGTCTTTCTTGAACTAAAATATAGAATATGATATCCTTTTCATAGGAAGCATATCATGTAATAAAGAATGAGTAACTCTAAAGGAGGATCTATGGAAAAGAGATCATTTGGTAACACTGGTTTAGATACTACAATTCTAGGTTTTGGAGGTTTCCACCTACTGGAAATACCGGTTGTAGAAGCTGATTACTTATTAAACCGCTATCTGGATGCAGGTGGTAACTATATCGAGACAGCTGCAAGCTATGGAAATGGTGAGTCCGAGCGTAAAATCGGACAATGTGTATCACATCGAAGAAACGAGTATATTCTTGCAACGAAAACAGCAGAGAGAACGAAGGACGAATGCCTAAAGTCCCTTGACCAAAGCTTAAATAATTTGAGAACTGATTACGTCGATCTATTGATTATGCACGCGGTAGGTACGATGGCAGAGCTGGATCAGATCTTATCCCCAGGCGGAGCAATCGAGGGAGCTATACAGGCCAAAATGGAAGGTAAGATAAAGCATATTGGGATATCCATGCATGGTCAACCGGATGTACTAATCAGAGCACTCAAAGAATTCCCGTTTGATGCTGTAATGACCACCATAAATTATTATGATCATTTTAATTTTCCGGAAATCCAGTCTGAGCTGCTGCCATTGGCGCAAGTACATAATACTGCTGTAATTTTGATGAAGCCGGTCGGTGACGGCCTATTGTGGAGATCTGCTGAAACAGCCTTCCGCTATGCTTTTAGTCAGCCGGTATCCATCGTTGTCGCTGGAATTAATAACCGGGAGATGCTGGAAGCTGATTTAAGCTATGCAAAACAGTTTACTCCCATGTTGCCAAATGAGATAGAAGAGTTATACCTAAATGCACCAGAGCTAGGTACTTATGTCTGTCGTCAATGTGGGCGCTGTCTTCCATGTCCAGAAGGTGTGCCGATTACTGAGATTTTCCGATACGAAGGATATTATGATCGCCAGATGGCGGATGGAATTGTAACCAATGCCTCTGATTATGCTCTTAAAGAGCGCTTACGTTTCTGGTTTGGTAATAAAGATATGGCAATGAAGCGTTATTCTAACCTGGAGGTGAAAGCAGACCGCTGTACCCGATGTGGTGACTGCATGCCAAAATGTCCTTATCAGATTGATATTATAAGAAAGCTATCAATCGCTGATTATAAACTTGCCGAGAAAGAGATCTATTGATACTATATTATTCTTTAACCGAGACAAAAAAATGCTTTTGATCTGAACCTGAAATCGGGTCTTTACAAGAGCGACAAATAGTAATTTTAAATCGAGGAGTTAGCCGAATTATTTGCGCTAACTCCTTTTTAGCATGAAAGAGGGCTGTTAACCTTGATTTAAAAAAGGTTATATAGTAAGATACAGGCTAATGCTTATATTCTATACATCAGGTCACTGTCTTATCTATACTGAAAGGATGAACAAATGAAACACGATAAATCAAACAATTTAATTCATAAGAAAGAGTCAAAAGCAATATTAAGCTTTGCTGTTCCAATGATAATCGGTAATATATTTCAACAGCTATATAATGTGGCTGATACAGTGATTGTAGGAAGATTTATTGGTTCTAATGCCCTCGCAGCGGTCGGTAGCTCATTCTCTATCATGGTTCTGCTAACCTCAATTGTATTAGGCTTATGTATGGGTAGTGGTGCAGTATTTTCTTACTTTTACGGAGCAAACGAGATTGACAAGTTGAAAAGCAGCTTATTCACTGCATTTAGCTTTATCGGAATAGTAACGATAATTATTAATATAGGTGCCATCATTTTTATCGATGAAATCCTTCGTTTTATTCAAATTCCTACTGAAATACTTGCTGATACCAAAGCTTATTTACTAATTATTTTCTATGGCTTTGCTTTTACCAGTCTATATAACTTTTTTGCCTCTGTTGTCAGAAGCTTAGGCAATTCCTTGATACCGCTTATATTTCTCATAATATCTGCAGTAATTAATATTGTACTGGACTATATCCTGGTAGTTCCTCTAAAAATGGGTGTTGAAGGCGCCGCATATGCCACTATTATTGCACAGTGTTTCTCTGCTGTAGGTATTGCAATTTATTCCATTGCCAAAGTATCTCTGATTCGATTAACACGAAAGCATATAGTTTTAGATAAAGCTATCATTAAAATGATAACCAGTTATTCCTTGTTATCCAGTATTCAACAATCTATTATGAATTTTGGTATCTTATTGATACAAGGTTTAGTTAATAACTTTGGTGTTCAAGTTATGGCTGCTTTTGCAGCAGTTGTTAAAATAGATAGTTTCGCCTACATGCCTGTACAGGATTTCGGAAATGCATTTTCTACCTTTATAGCTCTAAATAAAGGCGCAAATAGGCAAGATCGTATCCATAATGGTATACGATCAGCAGTAAAAATAATTACCATTTATTGTGTCGTGATCACAGTTCTGGTTTTGATCCTTGCAAAACCTCTTATGGGGATATTTATAAATTCAGATGAAATTGAGATTATTCGTATCGGAACTCAATACCTAGCTATCGTAGGAACCTTTTATTTCTTAATAGGATACCTTTTTATGTTTTATGGATTGTTCCGTGGGTTAGGCAAAACGGAAGTATCCATAGTTCTAACAATTGTAAGTCTTGGAACCCGAGTAGTTCTAGCCTATGCTCTTTCCTCCATACCATCTATCGGTATTACGGGAATCTGGTGGGCAATTCCGATAGGTTGGGGGCTTGCTGATCTGATTGGGTTGTTATATATCCTCCAAAGGCGAACATTAGGCAATTCTAACAAATAAATCGATAACATTTAATTATAATCGTATACTTTTATTAGTGTTTTAGTAGGTTATCTAAAAATTATACTAAAACATATGAAAATTATACTCACGGTTACAGCCCCTTATTGGTAAAATTGTAATACAAAGTTCAAGGGAATCTAAGTTCTCCTCTGAGCGAAAACAATTGAAAGGGGAAAATCCTAATGAAAAAAGTTAATCAATTGGATTCAAAAGGTCACCGTAAGTTTGGTATGCGTGACAGCCTAGCCTACGCTGCCGGCGACTTTGGTTGTAACATGAGCTTCGCGTTGAAAGGTACTATGGCACTTTTTTGGACCCAGTTTATGCAAATGGATTCCATCCTGTATGCCGCGTTATTGATTGTGGTACAGGTTTGGGATGCCATTAATGATCCACTCATCGGCTCTATCATTGACGCCGACAAGCGCCAATATAAGCGCAATAAGTTTCTTACCTACATATATGTAGGATCCATCGGCCTGATCATAGGCGGTGCCCTGTGTTTCATCCCTTGGAATAACGCACCTGCAACCGCCAAAATCATTATTTATATCTGCGGCTACGTTTTATGGGATGCTTTCTACACCATCGCCAATGTCCCCTACGGTTCCTTGCTGTCACTCATCTCCAAGAATCCCGCCGATCGCGCATCTCTATCAGCATGGCGTTCCGTTGGTTCCTTGATCGGAAACATGGTCCCCATGGTTATTCTCCCCTTCTTGATCTTTGATGCTAATAACAACATCATTGGTGAACGTGTATTTTTCGTAGCTCTGCTTATGGGTATCATGGGCTTCATCTCCTTCCAGTTCATGATTCGCAATACTGAGATACGCGTAGAGGAAACTGTAAAGTGCAATGAAGATCAGCCTAAGTTCAATGTTCTAAAGGCTTTGGGAAATTTCTTGCACAACCGTCCGGCGGTAGGTGCTACTATGGCTGCCATGGGCATGTTCCTGGGTATACAGGGTGCTTCCACAGCTGTGCAGGTTCTATTCCAATCCTACTTTGCCAATGCTAAGATTTCCGGTGTGGTTCAGTTATTCGCCATGATCCCCATCTTTTTATTTACACCATTGGCTCGTAAAATGGTAGAAAAATACGGAAAGAAGGAATTGTCTGTTATAGGTTCTCTTTGCAGCTTGGTAGCATGTGTAGCTATGCTGATTCTGCCAATTACTCCAGATATGTCCGGTCTGATAATTTATATCCTATGTCAGTTAATCAACAGTTTGGGTATGGGTATCTATTCAACGGTATCCTGGGCTCTTATGGGAGATGCTATCGATTATAACGAATGGAAGAATGGTGTTCGTGAGGAGGGTGTTACCTACTCTCTACACTCCTTTTTCCGTAAACTGGCACAGGGTATCGGTCCCGCTCTGGCTCTGGTAGTCATGGCTGCTCTAGGCTATGTAGAGGCGAATAAAGGCAACCAAACTTTTGAAGTAGCTTTAAGTATGCGCTATCTGGTAGCCGGTTTGTATATCATGAGCGCAACACTTCAATTCGTCGGACTTGGTTTGATCTACAATCTGGATAAGAAGAGACTGGCAACGATGAACGAAGAGCTGGATGCCAAACGCGCCAAGTCTGCTTAAATTAAATTTATTCCTTATATAAGCATTTTATGAGAGGTGGTAGAACAGGCTAAGGTCGGTCTGCCACCTTTACAATACAAAATGAAGGAGGCACTATTTTGAGATCTGTATATAATTTGAACGCTAAATGGGCGTTTACAAAGCAAACTACTGAAATTCCTGCTGAGATGCCAATGAATTGGAATTGGGTTAACTTGCCCCATAGCTGGAATTCTATTGACGGCCAGGACGGCGGCAATGATTACTACCGAGGCATAGGTTACTACGCTAAGACTCTTGATAAAATGGATCTCCCACAAACTGATCGGTACTATCTGGAGCTGCGAGGCGCTAATTCCTCAGCTGACGTCTATCTGAATGGCAAGCATTTGGCTCATCATGACGGTGGCTACTCCACCTGGCGTGTAGAGATCACCGAGACCTTAACACGTGACAATCTGTTTGTGATCACTGTGGATAATACAGCGAATGACAAGGTCTATCCTCAGGTTGCTGACTTCACCTTCTATGGTGGTTTGTACCGAGATATCAACATTATTTGCGTTAATGATTCTCATTTTGATTTGGATTACTTTGGAGGCCCCGGCCTTAAAATAACACCTGAGGTGTGCGGGAAAAATGCCAACGTAGAAATAGAGACCTGGATAACCAACTCAAAGCCAGGGCAGAAACTGCGCTATACCATCACTATGGCCTGCGACAAGGAAGTAATCAAGATGGAGTCCATCGATACGAAGGTAATACTTCATATACCCGAAGTTCATCTATGGCATGGTCGTAAAGACCCCTATTTATATAACGCCAGAATTGAGCTAATAGACAATGATGAAGTCATCGACTGTGTCTCATCCCGATTCGGTTGCCGCAGCTATAGAATCGACCCCGACAACGGCTTCATTCTCAATGACAAGGAGTACCCTCTACGAGGTGTATCCCGTCACCAGGATCGTTGGGGATTTGGTAATGCTCTGTTACCCGAGCATCATGAAGAGGATATTAAATTAATTTATGAAATGGGTTGTACCACCATCCGTTTAGCTCACTACCAACACGACCAGTACTTCTATGATTTGTGTGATGAGCATGGCATGGTTGTCTGGGCTGAGATACCCTACATCTCCCAACATATGCCCACCGCCCGTGAGAATACCATCAGTCAGATGAAAGAATTGATTACCCAGAATTACAATCACCCATCCATCGTTGTATGGGGGCTATCAAATGAGATTAGCATGAAGGGAGACACAGATCCGGACCTCATAGAGAACCACAAAATCCTGAATGATCTGTGCCATGAGATGGATAAAACCCGCCCTACCACCATAGCTGCAGTCTCCCCCTGTCCGATTGACAGCCCCTACATTCAGATCCCCGACGTCGTCTCTTACAACCATTACTTCGGCTGGTATGGTGGAGACACATCCATGAACGGCCCGTGGTTCGATCATTTCCATATTGCAAATCCTAACATCCCTATCGGTTGCTCCGAATACGGCTGTGAAGCACTAAATTGGCATACCTCTCATCCAACTCAGGGAGACTACACCGAAGAGTATCAGGCTTTCTATCACGAAGAACTGATCCGCCAGTTGTTTACCCGTAAGTATCTATGGGCTACGCATGTGTGGAATATGTTTGACTTCGGTGCTGATGCCCGCAGTGAGGGCGGCGAGAATGGCCAAAATCACAAGGGCTTGATTACGTTCGATCGCAAGTACAAGAAGGACTCCTTCTACGCTTATAAGGCTTGGCTGTCCAATGAACCCTTCGTTCACCTGTGTGGTAAGCGCTATATTAACCGCGTTGAGGAGGTAACAAAGGTCACCGTTTATTCCAACCAGCCCCGAGTAGAGCTGTTTGCCAACGGTATTTCTATGGGTAGTAAGGAGGCTTCTGATCATTTCTTCTATTTTGAAGTGCCCAATATAGGCGAAACCGTTCTTGTGGCTGTAGCCGGTGAGTTAAAGGATGAGGGCAGTATCAACAAAGTGGAGGCTTTTGACGAGTCCTACCGATTGAAAGAAAAGAACGCTATCTTGAACTGGTTTGACATTACAATGCCCGAGGGATATTTCTCCCTAAATGATAAGATAAACGATATCATGATGACCGAACATGGTAGACTTCTTTTCATGGGGTTGCTTGGTAAGATGATGCCAAAGAAGGGTGACAAAGTTGCCGGTGGTTTTGAAATGAATGATGCCATGATGAGCATGCTCGGTGGTTTTACCGTCCTGAGACTGAGTGGAATGATCGGGACTATGGGAATTAACCTGACTAAGGAAGATCTTCTGGATTTGAATGCAAAGCTCAACAAGATTAAAAAGGAAGAATAAGACTATAGAATAATTTAAGTATTATTCAGAATAATATAGTTTACTTATTGTAAATTTTTTTATTTCAGTACTTACGTATTTTTACAAGGAATTATATTACATAATTATTGTATTTTATAAAAAATATGGTATTATATTCCTATGAATAGACATGTTTCTCTTAAGATATATCAGATAAGGATATCGATACTAAGAAGAAGCAAAAATACTATAAAAAGGAAGGTATCATCATGGCTTTTGGAATTAAGAACGTTTTACAAGGTGCTTTAGGAAATTATAGTGCTGTGGATATAGGCACTCTTGAAAAAGATTACGGTATGTATTTAATGGATGGAGAATCTATTACCATGGGATTTAAGCTTATCAGAGATGCATTAATCTTCACCAATAAGCGAATTATACTAAGTGATAAGCAAGGGGCAACCGGAACGAAAACTAGGATCAAGTCAATTAATCTATTTTCACTTGTTGACGTAACAATGGAGACTTCTGGCTTCGGCTTTGATGATAGCGAATTAACGTTCACATATATTAGCTCACATGACTTAAAAGGTCACCAAGTTCAATACGCATCACATAAGCTAGAGTTCCCAAAACAGTTTAATGTACAAGGTCTATATAAGATATTACAGACATTGGCTTATGAAAACTGTTTAAGAGTTAATAATATTACCGAATAGATTATCACTCCGGCTAGACCATCGTATCATTAAGATCATTTTTAAAAATGTATTAAATTCATATTTTTATCTCTCTTATACCAAATATAGATAATATTACAATATGATTTTATATTTTCTTGGACGAAATTGTAGAAATGTAGAAGCCACTTCAGCAAAGTATACCCCATGTAGTAAATGGTGTGCTACCGTCAAGTGGGACACTGAATAATTAAAGATTTTCTACCGCCAGTTGTTATCAGCTGGCGGTATTCTTATGCCGCCAAAATATATTTATTGCTCACCTCTGAGGGTCTTTTGAGTCTGGCAACAATACAAATATTCCTTCTGCTGACATTAGCTTTTCTCCTTGCATTAACCTTTCCCTAACCATTCTCTGTAAACTGGTGTCTTTTGGATACATTTCTGGATTCTCCAGAATCTCTCCTCCGAATACCCGTTCCTCCAACTGTCTGTCATCCAAGGTTCGAAACACTATATAGTCTTTACGGAATCTATTTATATGAGAATATTCTGGTAAAAGTTCCTGTAAAACTGGACATAACAGCCAAGACTCACAAACAAAAACAGGCGTTTCTTTCTCACAGTAATCTAAAAAAAATGAAGCTGCCAAATGATACGATACTTCACAATCTTCATAGCATAATGGACCACCTGCTGGAATATGTACATTTATAACAGGGCTATCTTTCATAAAAATCTCACCAGCTATTTCTACCTGCTGATGCAACTTCCATTTTTCAAATTCTAATCTGCCAAGTCGCACAATACTTGTATTTAATAGTCTTCCAACAAAATCATAATGCCCATCTGACATGCCATAGTAACCATGTCTTCTATAGGCATCTTCAGCCCAAAGCACTAGATCCTGACAAGCCGACAGATAAAAACCATTCTTAACAAGCTCCAACTCTTTTCCATCTTCATATTGGAACTCATATGAAATTCTTAAATAAATAGCCAGAAACAAGAACTCGCTATCAGCCTGAGAGTTTACCTTCTGGAAAAATTTTTCTATGGCATTCCAGAACAGTGTTTTATATTCCATATATTTTTTATCACTCGGCTGATATCTAAGTGCCGTTCTCATACATAAATCAGGCATGTTTAGTTTTTTTGCCCAGACTTCCAACACCTTACTCTTTTCTAAATTCATGGTTTTAAGGATTCACCACCTCTTAAACGACTTTCTTCAGCCGCTAGTGCAATTAAATGACTTTGTGCTGCCGTAACTGCACTATTTCTGTTTTGGTTTTTACCACCCCCCGCAATCAATGCTACAAATTCTCTCATCATCGATTCGTCACTTCCAGAGTGACCACCTGCTGGAATCTGTAATTCAATATTTGTATGATGTCCTGTCACAAAATCACGGATCTCTATTGTATTCTCTTCCATATTGCCGAGAATCTGTCCTTTTGTTCCCATCAAATTGATGACCCTTTCACACTTTTCGGTAAAAGCACACATTGTAAAATTTGCTGTAACACCGTTAGCAAATTCGAGATTTACCACTTGATGGTCTACAACATCGTTATCGCAATGATATACACACCTTCCATAAGCTCCTTTTTGCAGTGCATTCAGAAGTCCTTCTCTAGAAGCATCCATACTTACGACCTTTGTAAATCCATCGAAAACAGCCTTAGGATGCTCCAGATAAAAACGTGGTGCATAATAAGGACAACTATCCCGATGCATACACCCGTCCATACAATATTCCGGTGCATTTTCTGGTGTATTCTCTTTTTTGAATAGTGCTAAACTACCAAAACTGGATACCTTTTCACAATCTGCCCCTGCAAGCCATAATAAGATATCCATATCATGACAGCATTTCTGCAAAATCATGCTACTGCTTTTTCCTTTATTATTCCAGTTCCCTCTGACAAAGCTATGTGCCATATGCCAGTAGCCAACACTTTCAATATGCTGAATACTGACCAGCTCACCAATAGCTTTCTCTTCCAACAGCTTTTTTATCTCTGAAAAGAACGGAGAATAGCGAAGCACATGACAAATACTGATAATTTGCTTGGAGTTCTGAGCAGCTCTTGCCATTTCCTGTAATTCATTTTTATCGGAGCTCATAGGTTTTTCACATAGGATATGATAGCCCTTTTCGGCTGCTATTTTATAAGGCAGGAAATGCATATTATCCTGAGTTGCAATAATGACACAGTCCGCCATTTTAGGTCTGTTCATCAATTCTTCCCAATCTGCCACGCAATTTTCTTCCGATATTTGATGAAGCTTTTGAAAAGCATTTCTTCGATCTTCTCTGGGCTCTGCTACTCCAACAATTTTAAGCTCATTTGGGAAATTCAGTGCATAAGCCGCATAGACTTCAGCACCTCTTTGGCCTGCTCCTAATAGTATTGCTGTAATCTGTTTCATGACAATGCTCCTTCACATATTACTTATAATCTAATATCTTGTCTGTGTCATTTATTTTAATTGCAGTTTTTCAAAGACAAATGATACTGCCATGCATGATACTCTTCATTAATGACTGGTATCGGAATCCCAATGTATTTCAAGGCATTTCCTGAATATACTTTCCCGGTTTCATCGCAATAATATTGTTTGTCTTTCTCTAAGCCTTCACACTTTGCATAATAAACTGATCGATTTGCGTGTGTTGTTGTGGAAACTACATTGAGGAGAGCTTCACTTTTATCTTCTGAAACAAAATTCCATGTTGTATATTCTCCACCCTTTTCCTGCGAATCTCCGCGATAGTACAAACCGTGTTGAATCAGCTTCCAATACTTTTTATAATCTTGAATCTGATGCGCAATTTCATTTTTTTCAGTGTCTGTTAACAATGTCAGATCAAGTTCATAACCCATGTTTCCAGACATTGCAACAACACCCCTTGTATGTAAACTTATTGTCCTTCCTGTCTGGTGATTTGGTACAGCCGATACATGTGCTCCAATTGTTGAAACAGGATACCCATAGGATGTCCCTTCCTGAATAGCCAGTCTCTCAATAGCATCTGTATTGTCGCTACACCAAATCTGAGGCGTATAATACAGCATACCTACATCAAATCTACCTCCGCCACTACTGCAGCCCTCAATTAAGATATTTGGATAGCGTTGTATCATTCTTTCTAGGAAATCGTAGACACCTAATACATAGTTGTACAAGATACTTCCATAATTTTGCCGTGCTGTAGCTGCCGTAAACACATTAGTTATGCTTCTATTCATATCCATTTTTATGTATTCTACATTTGCAGAATCAAGAACTATACTAATTCTATCAAATATATAATCAACAACTTCTTTTCTGCTGAAATCTAATACTAACTGATTTCTTCCTAACACAGGATTGTGTCCAGGTATTTGATATATCCAGTCCGGATGTGCACGATATAAGTCACTATCTTCATTTACCATTT
Source organism: Bacillota bacterium (assembly GCA_023386815.1). Lineage (GTDB taxonomy): Bacteria > Bacillota > Clostridia > Lachnospirales > Lachnospiraceae > Mobilitalea. Next base: position 110,649 of record JAEWIZ010000021.1, on the reverse strand, counting down.
CTGGTTCAATCCATAGCCCAAATTTTAGACCTATATGATTAATTTCTTCTACAATTTCTTTTAAGGATCGACCAAGCTTTTCTTCATTTACATGCCAATCTCCCAGTCCTGTCCAATCATTATTTCTTTTGCCAAACCAGCCGTCATCTAAAACAAGCATCTCTATGCCTAGTTCCGTGGCCTGCTTTGCTATCTGAATAATTTTATCTCCCGTAAAATCGAAATATGTTGCCTCCCAGTTATTGATAAGAACCGGTCTCTGTATATCCCTGTATTTGCCACGGCATATATGCTCCCGAATAAATTTATGTAATATCTGTGATAACTGGTTTAAGCCTTGCTCTGTAAAAGTCATAATGACTTCTGGTGCAAAAAAAGCAGCTTCCTTACATAATTCATAATCCAGCATTTCATCTGCAAGTCCCATTTGAATTCTTGTTTGTTCAAATTGATCTTTCTCTGCTTCTACCAGGAAATTTCCACTATATACAAAAGACAAACCATAACATAATCCATTTCTCTCAGTTGTTTCTTTTTCTGCCAGTACGACAAACGGATTCTGTTGGTGGCTGGATGTTCCACGACGACTTTCAATACACTGTTTTTCATAGCCAACTCTTGATCTTGATGGAATACGCTCCATCATATGTCTGCCATGGAAATGGATAAGATCATATTCTCCGGATACAAAATCTAACGTGCTTGTTAAAACCTTATTTATGTAAAGACAATCTTTGCCTGTATTTATGACTTCCACACTTTTTGTAATCACATCTTCCTGAAAGAATACTCCAAACTTAAGTATCACTTCTATGCCTATATTTTTGTCTTCCAGCACAACTTCATAAGTTGTTACATCTTCCTTATCTCCATAAGCAGAAGGAAGGTTTGAGATGGTATATTTTCCTTGTTTTATCGAATGGTCTTTATAGCGTAAATCGACGTTGGATATGCAATTTTTCGTACGAACACAAAAAGCAGGACTGCGGTAATCTCCATTTCCGAAGCACGGGTACTCTTGTGGTAAGACATCACAAGAAAATGTGTTATCACCCTTATAATCGTATGGCACTCCGCTCATTCCTCGCTCATAATATGCCAGCAGATTACTCATATCACATTCTACTTTTGCACCATAGTATAAATGCAGCAGGAACCCAGTTTCTGTTACGCCCATTTGATATGTTGTTTTTTGGGTTTGTAATGTTATAAGTTTCATCGGTCTCCTTTTGCATAAATACCCCACAGGAAGCCGTAGGGTATTTATCATAATTCATGACAAGTAAAACGTTTATTATTTTATCTTGTATATTTCATGATAATAGAAAGTTCGCGAAGTGTGCTTTCTATCATCATGTCAAGTGAATTGGTTTACCAATTCATCTTGTATAAGATAGATCTTTAATACAGTATCCTTTTCGTCTGGTAGTGGATAAGTAAATACCGGGTTATCACCAAATGAGACAAAAGCAACATCTGGATAAAGTGCTGTGTTCCACGCTTCTCCACGATTTACCTCACTTCCATCTGCCAAGTACACAACTTTGTCCAATTGATCAGGTCCAATTCCGTACAAGGGCAATGCTCCTAGAGGTGCTTCATAAACATGTGCGTATATAATATCGCCTTTCTGTGTATATCTTCCCCAATCAGGTTTCGCTAATTTAGAAATTCCGGCGCCATAGATACTTTCTTTATTCCTTGACATCCATTTTCCAACTTCTTTTAAAATGTCAACGCTCTCCCTAGGAATGTTCCCTTTAGCATCAGGTCCCACATTCATAATCATGTTTCCACCTTTGCTTACGCATTCAACCAGCTTACGCACTAACATCTGTGGAGTTTTATATTGATGATCAAAGTTACAATAGCCCCAATGATTATTCATTGTTGCACAAAGTTCCCATGGAATTAGATCGCCTTTTTCATCGCATACACCTTCTGGAGGAATAATCTGTTCCGGACTAGCAAAATCTCCACTATAAATAAGTGGATGTTCTCTAGCAATACTACCATGATTGTCGCCAGAACCTTCTAACCGATTATCAATAATAACATCTGGCTGATATTTTCTAACCATCTTGATTAAGTCTGTAGCACGCCATTTTTCAGCTGTCATATCATCATAGGAGAAATCGAACCAAAGCAAATCCAATTTACCATAGTTAGTCACGAGCTCTTTTACCTGACCATGCATATATTCCAGATAACGATCAAAATCAATTTTTTCATCTTTATAGGATTCATTATTACGCATCGGGTGCTGTCTGTCACCATATTTAGGGAAATCCGGATGACACCAATCGATAATAGAAAAATACAACCCTACTCGAATACCTTCTTCTCTACATGCGTCAACGTATTCTCTGACTAGATCCCGACCTGCCTTTGTATTCGTTGCTTTATAATCTGTCAGTTTAGAATCGAACAAGCAAAATCCATCATGATGTTTTGCTGTCAGAACAATATATTTCATTCCAGCTTCTTTTGCCAATTTAACCCATTCCTTCGGATCATAATCTACAGGATCAAACTGGTCAAAATAAGTGCGGTATTCTTCTACTGTCATTTCCTTTTCTGACATCATCCACTCTCCACATGCTGGTATAGAGTATAATCCCCAATGAATGAACATGCCGAATCTTGCGTCCATGAACCACTTTGTACGTTCTCTGATTTCTTGATTCATATTATTATCCCCTTCTTCATAGCCTGCAAACTTTGAGCCGCAGGCACAAATTTGCGTGTGAAAAATCTTGATTTTTCACACTAATTACCTTTCTAGTTTATCGTAAATTGTTTTCAGAACTTATTGTCTACAATTATTTTTCTAGCATATACTTAGCCTTTAACAGCTCCACCTGATAATGCTTCAATAAAGAACCTGCTAAAGATGCAATATAATAGAACTGGTGGAAGTATGATTACAACCATTGCGGAGAACAAACCATTATAGTTGGTGTTGAAGGAAGTTGTGAATGTAGAAAGTAATGCTGGAACAGTTAGTCGCTCTCTCGTAATTAATACAAGTGAAGACCAATAATACTCGTTCCAGTTATTTAAAAATGCAAGTACTCCAGCTGTCATAATACCAGGACGTGCAATCGGGAAGATTACTCTTACCCACGTCTGTATATAGCCACATCCGTCAATTCTAGCTGCTTCTTCCAAATCTCTTGGGATATTATCATAATAATTCTTAATTACAAAAAAGCTGACTGCAATACCGCTGCAGGCATATATCAATATCAAAGCTGCTCTTGTATCGTAAAGATGTAATCTGTTGATCAGGTTATATACTGGATATGTAAGTGCTGTGGCTGGTATAAACATTGTAGAATATAAAAGAACATTCACCATAGTTTTTCCTTTAAACTCCATTCTTGCTACAACATAAGCTGACATGGAAATCATTACAACACTAATTACTACAGATATAATTGAAATATACAAACTGTTTCCAAAATATCTGAGTACATGCAGATCTTTGAATGTAGATATATATCCACCAAGGTAAATTGACTCAGGGAGCTGAAAACCTGGTCTTGCTAATGGATCTTTCTTTAAACTAGAAATAATAAGCCATATCAATGGAGCAAGTGCCACAATTAGTGCCCAGCAAAGACATATATAGGTAAATATACGAGTACCAATTGGCATAGTATCTACGCCTTTTATACTTTTGTTTCTTTTTATACTCATGATCTATTTTCCTCCCTATATTATCTTTTCTTTTTTAAAGACACACTATAAAGCAGATTGATTACAAGTATAATTACCATTCCTGCAAGTATCTGAATCATTGCTACCGCATTAGCTCTGCCGAACTGTGTTTTTGGACTGGTAATTGCCAGCTCACGAATCACATAACTAATACTATATGTTCCTGCTGCACCTTTGGTCAGAAAATATACTTCATTGTAAATTAAGAATCCTGATGTTGCTGCTAGAACTGAAACTGTTTTAAGAGTACCTTTGATCATTGGAATTGTAATATGCCAATCCTGTTTTAATCCACTTGCACCATCTAGCATAGCTGCTTCACGAACTTCTTCTGATACCGCCATAACATTACCGAGTATCATCAGTGTCGTAGTACCTGTAAAAAAGATATATGCACATGTCATTGCTATAAAGGCAGGTCCCTTAAGTAAAAGAATATTGTCAGAAAAATCTTGATTGAATAATCGGATAATAGGATTAATCATTCCGTAAGACGGATTGTATAACTGAAGGAAAATGATACCCATTGCCGCTGTCGAAATCATGTTAGGAATAACATATGCATTTCTTACAAACTTGATTCCTTTGACTTTTCTTGATAAGGCGAGAGCTATTAATGTAGCTACTGGGATCTGCACCACTGCACCGATAATTGCCCACTTTGTTGAATTGCCCAAAGCTTCCCAGAAGAAAGGATATGTTTTAAAAATATAATCATAATTTTGCCACATATTACGAAAGCCAAAAAATTCTGGACTCGTAATATTTGTGTAATCCCATTTACAAAAAGATGTTATAAGTACTGTGATAATAGGATAAAGGTAGAACACGCAAAACGCGATTAGCGTAGGTGAAAGAAATGCAAATATAAATCCTGTTCTACGCATACTAAGCTTGCTCTTATTTTTTTTATATTCACGAGTATCTGCCACTATAATACCTCCAAAAAAGGGAAGAGTCCTTTATTTGCTCCCTTCCCTTATACATTACTTCATGACTTGTTTCAAAAAGATTAACCCATTAATGCAAGTAATTCTTTCTTAAGTTGTTCAAATCTTGCGTCGATATCTGTTCCGGTAACTGAAGATTCCATTAAAGCATTGATAATTGCAGAATCAACATCAGATCCCCATGTGTAGTTCATATCAATAACAACTGTATCAGCACTATTTACCTGAGAACATGCTTCGGCAAGTTTGATTGTTCCAGCGTTTCCGCTTGTTTTTGCAAGTGCATTCAAATCAAGAGTTGTGTTACAAGGATTTGCCTGTACTTGGGTAAAGATTTTTTCTTGTACTTCTGGGCTTGTCATATATTTTATGAATTCAAGTGCAAGCTGTGTTTTCCCTTCGCTCATTCCGTTCGCAACTACAAGTCCGCCACCGGCTGATGCAATTGCAATGTTTCCTGGGTAGAGAGCTGGCTTAATAGCATCCGTAAGAGATTCATCAATACCACTTGCATTCCATACACCATTGAACAATACACCAACTGTACCATTTGTATTGAAGTCTGCCATCAGGTTTCCGTTATCATTTGTCGTATGTTCAGAACCATTTGCCTGATCTAATGTAGCAGCTGTTTTGAATGCTTTAGCGAATTCATCAGAATTAATAGTAGCTTCTGTTAATTCTGATGCTAACATTTTTTGACCATTTTCTGTGGATGCCATAACTGTATTTACAATATAGCTGGATCCCTGTCCTGCGATATATGCATATGAGCCATAACCAAGAGCAGTGATTTTTGACATTGCATCTCCAAAAGTAGTCCAGTCTGTGAATGCATCAGTAGTTATTCCTGCGTTTTCAAAAACACTTGAGTTATACCAAAGTCCACGGCTTTCAATTTGATCATGTACTGCATAAATATGTCCATCTACATTATGCTGTGTGTAATTCAAACCAACTGCATCCTGCAGGTTGTTTTCATCAATATATGGTTTTAAGTCATATACAAGATTCTGTGAAATTGCTGCAAGTGGAATACCTGAACCGCCTACGTCAACCATATCTGGGAAAGAACCACCAGCTACCTGAGCACTTACAATATCATCACGATTTTCAACTGCAATTGGTTTAAATGTTACGCTCTCATTTTCATGCTGTTTTGCGAATTCATCATAAATATCTCTCATAGCCTGTGCAGCTGCCCATTCGCTTTCGCTTTGGTAATAACCATGATAAAACTCTAATACCTCTTCTCCAGATACAACTTCTGTTGTAGCTTCTGTTGTAGCTTCTGTTGTAGTTTCTGTTGTCTCAGTAGCTGTCTTTGTTGAAGCACTACTTCCACAGCCAAGTAATACAGAACCACACAGTGTTGTAACCAACAATACACTTAATAATTTCTTTTTCATATACATCCTCCTGGTTTTGTGTGTTTTTTCTTTGATGTTGTTAATTTTATCTTCTTTTTTATGCAATTTGAATATATTGGGTTTACCTGTTTCTGAAAAATATTGACCATTTTATTTATAAAAAATAGATTTTATTTACCTCCTTGCAACAAATTCCTATTTCGCACATAAAAAAATACAGGCTGGCAATTCTGCTATACATAATCACCAACCTGTATCCATTTATAATCTCTTTATTTTAATAATTCTTCAAACCTTTGATCTGATAATTCTCCTGATAAAACTTTCAATATATTACCTGTAAAATTATATTTCTGAGAAGCTGTCCATAAATTATCCGGAACTTCAATCTTCCTGTCTGCACTTAGAACTAAGGATGCTGCCTGATATAACCTAGATTTTTCGTTTTCAAATTTGCTTAAATCGATATGTGGATTGGAAGGAATCTGCTCCGTTTCCTGTAAAATTCTAGTCTGAACTTTCTCACTTAGCATATATTTAATGAATCGAACAGACGCCGTTTCCTTTTCTTCATTATCACTATTCCCTAAAACATACCCTAGACATGTGGAGGTACATGACATAGCATCACCTGATTCTGTTGGCAGTAAGGCATACTTTGCATTAATACTTCCGGCAATCATTGGTGCACCCCATACACCGTTTACATAAATAGCCAACTTCCCTTCATTAAACAGGCTTGTCTCATCCAGATAACTATAGTTCTCACTTTCTGATGTGGAAAAATTATAAATTTCCTTCAATTGTTTAATCATTATTCCAAATTCATCATCTCTAACAATCATCTGATGATTCTGTATTGCCTTCTGTGTATATCCACCATTTTCTGCAAACATATGATCAGCAAAATACAGATATCCCTCTGAGGATGGCTGAAGAGGTTTTATTCCGGCATCTTGTTTTTCAGACCAGTTACTCAGTCTTTCACACATCAAAAGAAACCCATCCCAGTTGCCAGGTATTTCGGCTATGCCTGCTTTTTGAAGTATATCCTCATTATACCAGTATCCTCCGCTTAGTGATAATACATCTGCAATTGAAAAAAGCCGATTGTCCTCCGTTACCCAGTATTCTAGGTTTGTATTCGATATACTGCTAGCGAATTCAGGATCCGATTCCAAATATGGCATTAAATCCAAAGCCATATTATTTTCCACCATAAAATCGTAGGTTCTATTCTGTCCCATACCACTAAAACATATAATATTCGGTGTATCACCAACCATAATCATATCTTCAACTTTTTTCAGCATTTTATCTCTCGTAGGCATAGAGATAAGCTGAAGACGCACATCTGGATTTTCTTTCTGAAATCCCTGATAAATCTCACGCATTGCGACATGATCAGCTTCTGTACTGCCCCAGGCATGTATCACAGTAATTGTAATTGGTTCTATTTCCTCTTTTTTGCAGCCCGTTAAAATACAAAAAAATATTACTATCATAACTAGGTAATTTCGACTATATTTCCGCATTATTTTCTTTCTTTCTGTAATCTTTTGGTGAGACTCCTGTTTTTTTCTTGAACATCTTAGAAAAGTATCCTGCATCTTCAATGCCAACAGCTCCAGATATTTCATATGTTTTCATATCAGTATTCATCATGTATTCTTTTGCAGCTTCAATTCTTCTATCTAGTATCGCATCGAACAAATTAATTCCCTTTTTGTTCTTATATAATCTACTTAAATAACTACGATTGGCATGCAACGCATCTGCGATCTCATCCAATGATATCTTAGACTTAAAATTTTGTTCAATGTATTGCTCAATCTGTAGAAATAAGGTTCCTGGTTCATCTTTTTCCGTCTTCTCTATTTCTCGACGACTTTTTTCTAATTTTTCAATTGCCTTATTTACTGCTTCCGGAAGTTCTTCCATAACTGATATTTTCAATACATAATCACATGCACTATATTTGATAGCCGTTTTTGCATATTCAAAATCTGAATATGCAGTCAGCAATATAACTTGTGTTTCGGGACAATATTCATATACAAATTTACATACTTCCAAACCATTTACCAATGGCATTTGTATATCTGTAATGATAATCTCTGGGTATCCTTCCTGCATTTGATCAATTAATTCTTGTCCATTACATACTACTTTTGATAATGTGCAGCCCATCTTTTCCCAATGAATTAATTTTTGTAACGCTTCCCTAATATATGCTTCATCATCTGCCGCCATCACATTCCACATAGTTTCCCCTCCAAAACACCATATAGTTATCAGCGATAATTATCTTACTTTTCCCCTTCGCAAACCATCCCTGTTCTTTCTACTGGAATTACAAGCTCAATTTTTGTTCCCTTCCCTTTTTGGCTACTAATTAGGAACTTATGTTGATCTTCGTATAATATCTGTAACATTCGCTTTGTATTCTCAAAACCAGTATGGGTATGTTCTATTGTTTCGTTCCAAGCCCCTTTCTCTGTATCACTTTCTACCATCTGCTCTGTATTAAAACCAACTCCATCATCTTCAATACAAATATGTAGCATTTTTTGAGCTTTGTTTTCTTCCCCTTCCATTCCTGAGGATTCTATCCTTATCTCGTCCTGTTCATATAAATGAACCTTAATGGTTCCATTATCCTTTTTCGGTTCCAATCCATGGGAAACAGCATTTTCTACCAAAGATTCAATCAATAGACGCGGAATCAGATTCTGATTAATTTGATCATTCTCTAAAGTAATTTCATAAGAAATTTTTTCCTGGTATCTACTTTTTTGTAAGCACAAATAGAAGCTTACAATCTCAAGTTCTTCCGATACCTTAATTTTGATTTCTTTTTCTCGAAAGATTTTTCCTTGAGTTAGCTTTGAAAATGCAAGTAGTCCTTCATATACCTCTTCATTTCCTGACATTTTTGCTTTCAAACTGAGCATCGCTAATATGTTAAACTGGAAATGGGGGTTAATCTGTGCTTGTAAGTATTTTACCTGAGATTGTGTCGCTAAAATCTGTTTTTCATATACTTGCATGATCAAATACTTTATTCGATCTGCCATCTCATTAAATACACTACCGATATCATGAAGTTCCCGTATGAATGATTCTTCCATTCGCACATCGAAATCCTGCTTACCAAAAGCCCTGATACTTTCGATCATTCTTGTAACTGGTTTAGTAAACCTGTTACTTGTACTGTATGCAACGAAAACAGTAACCGCAAGCACTACTATTAAACCCACAACAAATATCAACATTGTTGGCATCAAAATTGAAAATATATTCTTCTGTCCTACTGCAACAACTGTCCTAACTCCAAATCCACAGGTATCACCACATCCAATGACTTGAAAATCACTTAAGGATTGCTTTCCTCTCCAAACAGTCCCTAACTTTGTTAATTGATCAATATAGTTTTTGTCGCCATGATAAGCAATGATTGTATTATCATCAGTTATTACGCCCCATGCACTATCGGTATAGGAGGTTACTCCATCTAGGATTGTACGAATTGCTTCTTGATTTATTTCTGCAATACAAATCCCCTTTTCCTGCATATCATCATCATAAATTCTAAAAATCAGATTGATGCTATCATCATTGAATGTACACTCATATTGCTTATTGCTTTTTTTAAATTGTTGTTGTAACGCCTTATATTGATCTTCTTTTTCTGTCTCTGCTGCAAGTGTCGATGCATAATAATGTTCATATACACAATCATCTTTTCTATTGAACAAAAAAACACTTACGACAAACGGCATCTGGCGATCAATCATATTTCTGTCAGAAAATAATTCCATACTATAGGATAATTGTTCTTCGACTGTTGCATCATCATATTCGTCATATTCAAAGAATGAATCCAACATAGTATTATGTCTGATAGATACCGCACCATCTTCGATAAACTGCATATGCGACCGATACTGCTGGCTTATATTATTTAACACATACTCTATATCTTCCCGGGTATTCCCAATAAAGAAAGCAAAGAAGACATACAAAATTGCAAAACACGCGGATAATAATGTACACGTGGAAGCTAACATCATAAGTATTGTAAGTTCTTTTTTTAAGGTTCTCTTTTTCACGGTGATATCGTCCATTTTCTACAAGTTTCTTATTTCTTAAGTTTATCATGTTTTATTTTTTTACGCTATATACTTCTGCACTAAAAATTTGCATTTTAAGCTACTATATTTAAATTTGTGAAGGTGCGAAATAAGAAGTTGGAGATTGTATTTCCGGGTTGCGGTTAATGGTCTTCATGTCATTGGTGGCATGTCGGTTACTAACAGCATTTACTGTAAATTAGTATGTCAGTACATAAAAATTGAGGAAACGCTTAAAACAAGCATTTCCTCGTCATTTTTTAACTATGGAGCTGAGGGGAGTTGAACCCCTGTCCGAAAGCCCATTCATTGCAGTTTCTCCCATTACAGTCAATCTTTTATGTGAACCCGAAGTTCACTGTTCCCTCCGCTAAGCGCCGACAGACAGGCTCATAGTTTCAGTAGCTTCATAAATCTTTTATCTTCTCAAAGCTTTGAGGATAAAGGGCCTCGCTAATTTGATGCCGAGGTCTTAAGCCGCGAGTTGCCTAAGGTCGACAAGCTGCATGCTTACGCTGCAGCTAATTCGTAATTATTGTTTGCGTTTAATTTTAGTTCTAAGTTGGTGACGCAGTCCTAGTCTGCGAATGGCTTCCACAACTTCAAAACCCCCGTCGAAACCAGTACAACCCCGAAAGGTAAGATGTATCCTCTGGTTCGCAAACAAGATGTATTCCCACTTCGATTCAACCTTCTATTATAATATAAAATCAGAAATATAAAATGTTAAATCAGAAGTATCTTGACGTGTTTATCAATTGTCTGAAGTTATAATAACATAGTTTACAAAAAAAATAAAGCATTTATCAAAATTTCTTGCTGGCAGAGCTGGTAAGATGTGTAACCCTACCAGCAAAAAAATTGTGATAAGCTATATTTTTAATATAAATTCTTCACCTTAAAGTCCTTCTCAGCTTCTCTGCGCTGATCCTTCTTGGCGATATCCTCGCGTTTGTCATAGAGTTTTTTACCTCTTGCCAGTCCGATCTCTACTTTAACCAGACTTCCTTTAAAATAAATCTGTAATGGCACTAAGGTATACCCCTTCTGAACAATTTTTCCTGCGATTTTATTTATTTCATACTTATGCATCAACAGTTTTTTCACTCTCAGTGGATCCTTATTGAATATATTTCCTTTTTCATAAGGACTGATGTGCATATTATAAATAAATACTTCCCCTTTCTCAATTCGGAGAAAGGACTCCTTTAAGCTGCATTTCCCCATGCGGAGGGATTTTACCTCTGTTCCATGCAATGCGATGCCAGCCTCATACTTTTCCTCAATAAAATAGTCAAAATAAGCTTTCTTATTATTGGCTATTAGTTTAAAATTTTCCCCCACTTATTCTTCACGACTCCTTTTTTTAGGAGGCGTTGCCTCCATTTCTTCAAAAGCTTCTGCTTCCACAAGAGCAAAATCAATGGTACGCATTATTTTATCAGCATTCACCACCTCTACGGTAACCTTTTGCCCTAGCTTATATACTTTTTTGGTGTGTTCTCCTATCATCTGGTAATGTTCTTCATCATAAATATAGTAATCATCATTCATTTCACTAACCCGAATCATTCCCTCAATGGTATTGGGCAGCTCCACATACATACCCCAACTGGTTACTCCAGAGATAACACCTTCGAAGATCTCACCGATGTGATCCATCATATATTCCACTTTTTTCAGTCGTTGTACTTCACGCTCAGATTCATCCGCCCTACGTTCTGTCTTGCTGGAATGCTCCGTAACTGAGAAAAGAATTTTTTCATAATGCTCTCTTCGTTTCTCTCCCAGCTTACCATTTAGATTTTCCTTAATGATTCTGTGGATCTGCAAATCAGGATATCGGCGAATCGGAGAGGTAAAATGGCAATAATATTTCGCAGACAATCCAAAATGCCCGGTATTTACAACCGTGTATTTTGCTTGCTTCATGGATCGCAAGGTTAGTCTGCTAATTAGGGCTTCTTCCGGTGTATCCTCGACTTTTATTAAGAGCTTTTGAATTTCCTTAGGATGAATCTCTTCCTGCCCAACCTTGATACTATATCCAAAGTTATTGATAAACACTGCTAATTTTCTAATCTTATCATCATCCGGGTTATCATGGGTTCGGTACACAAACGGAATTTCCTGCCAGAAGAAATCTTCTGCAATAGTCTCATTTGCAATTAACATGAACTCCTCAATGATCTTCGTTGCTTTATTTCTATCATAAGGTTTGATTTCAATTGGTTTCCCCTGCTTATCAACGATAATCTTACTCTCTGGGAAATCAAAATTGATGGATCCCCTCTTATGTCTTCTCGCTCTTAGTACTTCTGCCAACTCCTGCATGAGCAGGAACATGGGAACGAACTCTTCATACTCTTTCCTTACATCCTCGTCCTGCCCCTCCACGATCTTCGCCACATTCGTATAGGTCATTCGTCGATCGGAGCGCATGACTGTCTCAGCAATTTTATGCCCGATTACAGTACCTTTGGAATCAATGTCCATGAAGCAGCTTAAGGATAATCTGTCTACCTCCGGATTTAAAGAGCAAATTCCATTCGACAGCTTATGCGGCAGCATCGGTATAACACGATCTACTAAATATACACTGGTTCCACGCTTTAATGCTTCTTTGTCCAGCGCAGAGTCTTCTTTCACATAATGTGTGACATCAGCGATATGAACTCCCAGATGATATATGTCTCCTTCTTTTGTAAGGGTAATGGCATCATCTAAGTCCTTCGCATCTTCCCCATCGATCGTAACGGTCATCAAATTCCTGATATCCATCCTGTTTTCTATTTCTGTAGGATCTATCTCCTCCGGAACCTTATCCAGTGACCGCATTACTTCATCCGGAAATTCAACTGGAAGATCGTAGGCTTTGATTACCGACATAATATCTACACCAGGGTCATTCATATGTCCGAGAATTTCAACAATTTTACCTTCCGGGCTATGAGACTCATCCCCATAGTTTGTGATCTTTGCTACAACCTTATGACCGTCCACAGCTCCCTTGGTATGTTCCTTGGGAATAAAAATATCCTTACCGAACTTTTGATTATCAGGTCTAACAAAGCCAAAATTCTTACTTTTTTCAAAGGTACCAACAATTTCATTCTTTCCACGTTCAAGAATGTTAACAACCGCACCTTCTTTTCTTCTACCGGTTTGTTCATCTTTAATGACTACCATTACTTTATCACCGTGGAGAGCTCCTTTTGTAGACTCACCCGGTATGAAAATATCTGCTTCCTCACCCTCTAATATTACAAAGCCAAACCCCTTCTGTGTACCCGAAAATGTTCCTACCTTTATATCATCACCAGGAACACGATAACGCCCCTGCGTATCTAATATGATAGTCCCTTTTGAAATCATTTGGTCTAATACCATTTTTAGTTCATGCTTGGCCCCCTTTGGAACCTGCAATAATACAAGAAGATCCTTAAACCTCATTGGTTTATATTCTTTGCTTGAAAACATTTCCTCAAGCATTTCTTTCTTTTCTTTCAATAATTCGTTTTCTTTCATCTTTTCCTCCATTCTACTGCATGTCGCAGAGGACAATTTACTAATAGTATACCATAATTTTGCTATTTTAAAATAATAAATCAAAACAAAGCCATAATATTTTATTTATTATTTTTATAATATTAATATTATCATGTTGACAATAGTGTACGTCATACACTATAATAAGTGCAAGGGAAGTATTTTACAATTTTCCTTAATAACAAAATGGCAGGTGATTATTTGGAAGCTTATAATGAACTAATAAATTCACTGATTATAGAATTAAAACGAGGAACCCTGGTGCTCTCGGTTTTAAGTCAGCTAGGAAGTCCAGAATATGGATACTCTTTGGTGCAGAAATTAGAAGAAAAGAGTACTCTGATTGAGGCCGGGACCCTATATCCCCTCTTGCGCAGATTAGAAAAGCAAGGATTACTTACCAGCGAGTGGGATACCAGTGAAAGCAGACCACGAAAATTCTATGTCTTGAGTGAAGAAGGGAAGGCTGTTTATCAGCATTTAAAAAAAGAGTGGAGAACACTTTCTGAACAATTAGAATTATTATTAAAGGAGGATGAAGAAGTATGAATCTAATCGATCGATACGTTTTTGCAGTAACTGAATATCTGTCAGATAAAAATCGGAAGGATGTTGCCGATGAACTTAGATCCAATATAGAAGATATGTTACCGGATCAGCCTACTGATCAGGATATTCGCAAGGTGCTAGAGAAAATGGGAAATCCGAGAAAGCTTGCACATGAATATAACCCTACGAAAAGATATCTAATCGGACCAACTCTTTTCGACAGTTATATTTCCTTACTTAAGTTAGTAACAGGTATTGTAGTCTCCGTGATCCTTGGCATAACCATTTTTACTTGGGTACTAAATTTCCCTGAGAGCAGCAATTATGTGAGTCTCATTACCGACTTGATCAGCAATACTATTGGAGCTGTTGTTCAAGCTGCTGTCTGGGTAACCTTAATTTATGCAATCCTTGAGAGAACCGGAGTCAGTGAAGGTGAAATGCCCTTTTCAAAGAAAGACTGGACAGTTAATGATTTGCCAACGGATGTAGTACCTCCAAGCAAGAAAATATCACGGGCAGAAACTGGCTTATCCTTATTTTTCACCCTGTTATTTGTATCAGTACTATATTTCAATCCTAACCTGATTGCTATGTATATCCATGAAAATAGTACAAAAAAAATAATTCCTCTATTTTCTGAGGAGCGTTTAGCCCTATACCTGAGTGCAATTATATTGATCACCCTAGTTCAACTGGCCTTTATCGTATGGAAATTCATTCAAAACAAATGGAATCTGCCCCTTGCCATTGCTAATGTCGTACAAAACATTGCCTCCTGCATTCTAATTAGCTGTTTATTACTTGACAAACAAATAATCAACCAGGAATTTTTTAATGGAATCGCAGATATTATGAATATTTCTGCTACCCAGATAATTAATCGCTGGTATCATAGTTCAGTAATTGTGGTAATTATTGTTATTATTGTAATCAGTGTATGGGATTGCATCTCAGCATTTATAAAGGCTAAAAAATAACCGAAAAATGGTGCTACTTATCCTAATAAATCGCAAGAAAGTGGAACATTGAATTTTAAATAATTGCATATAGTTATCATCTAAAAAGATAAATCAAGGGCTGCAACACATCAATAATAAAAATATCCCGTGTAGCAGCCCCAATACTTTCCAATCCTTCTATTGTAAATTCTTTATTTATCAATCCATATATTTATTAGCTCTTTTATCTATCGGTACTTTTATTAATTAATACTTATATTAATTATCAGCTCTTTTTTAAATCTGCTCTCTTAATTTTCTGCTCTTTTATTTTTCTGCTCTTTTATTTTTCTGCTCTCTTATTTATCTGCTCTTTTATTTATCTGTTTTTTATTAACATTCTCTTATCTATCAGCAATTTTAGCTCTTTTATTCCTAAATCTATTATTTATCAACCTTTATATTTATCAAACCTGTTATTTATCAACCAACTATTATATATATCCATTCTCTATATCATCAAACCTAGTACCTATCGTCTCTTCTTAATAGTTCGTGGATAATTTATTTCTAAAGGCTTGCTTATCCTCATACATTAATAAATCTACCTGCTTTAAGAATTCCTCTGCGCTCATATGAGAATGGCAATCATAAACAGCATAGCCTATACTTAGGCTGATTTGATATGGCTGGGAGCTGGATCTATTATACTTTTCCAGACAGCTATTAATCTTATAAATCATAGTCTCCAACTCTCTCCGATTGGAGATCTCCAGAATTATGCAGAATTCGTCTCCACCAAACCTGGCTATGAAATCATTCGAACTAAGACAACTTTTCAGTAGCTTTGCAGTAATCTCTAAGGCATGATCACCTGTATTATGCCCGTAGGTATCATTAATAAATTTAAAATTATTGATATCAATCAAGATAGCTGAGAAGCCTTTATCTTCATTTTTAGAACAAATTTTATTTCTTAAATATACATCCAGCTTTTTTCTGTTATTTATCCCTGTTAGATGATCCGTATACATCCCGTGATTTTGTATATTTAAGAATACCACCAATATTGAAAAAACAACGCTATTTAGCACCAGTGAAAGACCATAGAACATAATCTGTAATATTATACTGACAAATGGTGGTAGTGAAAAGAATATCAGTGATATAAAGCTCTTTTTTTCCAACCTTTTATAGTTTAATAACGTTAATGTAAAAGCTACAGAAACAATTACAATGGTAATACTTGCAGGGATCATGAAAAATGGTCCTCTGTGATATACATTATTGGAGTCGATATAATAATACCATCCATAAAATTGAGTCATGATTAGAAGTATTACATTAATAACATTTACTACATAAAGTGGATATCGTATTCGATTGATTTTTCTTCCATCACTATAGATTTCCAAGTAAACATAAATTAGCCACAAGGAGGGTAAAATAGGGTTCATCAAGAATATCACAAAATTACCAAAGGCATTTATCACGGGATAGATCATATGAGCTTTACCATCAAATCTGCTAAATATATCTACAACTAACATTAAGATCGTGGAATACAATATTCTCATAAAGATTTTATCCTGCAATGACTCTTTATCAAATGATCGACAAGCATGAAAATAGATAATCAAAATAATTACAATGGAATATATGTCTAAAATCATATTATTTGCCAGACTCACGAAACCTCACCCCCGTTCATTTTTCCCTTGTCCTTCTATTTCCAAAGTCCTTACTAATCTAACCTAAAAATCTTATAAAGCACAAAAAAAACGAGCTGTACACTTGTGGCTTTTAACCATTAGTGCAACAGCTCTTTTTAATCACATTTATTACCAGATATTCAGATTCAAAACAACAGAGAGTACCATAAAAGCAGCTGCTAAATACTTCGTTATTCTTTCTAAATTGCCTTCCATTGAACGACCTTTATTCTTTGCCCAATATGTTTCGCTGGAACCAGTTAATGCTCCTGATAATCCTGCATTTTTACCTTCCTGTCTTAATACTATAATTACCAGTGCTATACATACTAACACATAGATAATCTGCAAAATAACCTTTAAGGTTGCCATCTTGTCCTACACCTCCTACAAAACTAAACATAATTCTATCATAGATTAGAAATTATTTCAACTTATTTTTTAATTAATAAGGATTTACCGGTCATTTCGGCTGGTTTTTCCATTCCCATCATTGCAATTAAGGTAGGGATAATGTCTGCCAGGCATCCACCCTCTGCTAAGGTATAGTTTTTGTCGTAATTAACTAAGATAAATGGAACCGGGTTCGTAGTATGTGCGGTAAAAGGTTCATGTGTCTCATAGTCAACTAACTGCTCCGCATTTCCATGGTCTGCACAAATGAACATCTGTCCATCCACAGATAATAAAGCTTCAACAGCCATCCCAACACATTGATCAACAGTTTCAATTGCTTTAATTGCTGCATCTTCGATACCAGTATGACCTACCATATCAGGGTTTGCAAAGTTTACAACAATAACATCATATTTATCAGATTTGATTGCCTTAACCAGGTTATCAGCAACTTCAAATGCGCTCATCTCAGGCTGTAAATCATAGGTGGCAACCTTTGGTGATTTTACCAGGATTCGTTCTTCTCCTTCATTAGGAACCTCAACACCGGCATTAAAGAAGAAGGTAACATGTGCATACTTTTCAGTCTCGGCAAGACGAAGCTGTGTTTTGTGGTTTGCAGCAAGAAATTCTCCAAAGGTGTTATCCAGAGAAATCTTATGGAACGCAGCAATTTTATTTGAAATAGTCACATCATACTCTGAGAAGCATACATAGGTTAATTCCATTCTTTTTGCACGGTTAAAACCAGTAAATTCATCATCACAGAATACTCTTGTAATTTCTCTTGCTCGATCAGGTCTGAAATTGAAGAAAATAACAGAATCCTTTTCTTTGATTGTTGCAACCGGCTTACCATTATCGGTGACTACTGTCGGCAGTACAAATTCATCAAATTTTTCTTGATCATAGGAATTTTGGACAGCAGTTGTTGCACTTTCTGCTGTTTCTCCTTCTCCAAGTACAATAGCATTATAAGCCTTTTCTACACGATCCCAGCGGTTATCACGATCCATCGCATAATAACGCCCCATAACAGTTGCAACCTTACCAACACCAATGGTCTTCATCTGTTCCTGAAGCTGCTCAATAAAGCCTTTACCGGAAGCAGGAGGAGTGTCTCTACCATCTAGGAAAGCATGAACGTATACATTCTTTAATTCTTCTCGCTTCGCTAACTCTAACAATGCGTATAGGTGATTGATATGGCTATGAACACCGCCATCGGATAGTAATCCGAATAAATGCAAATCTGAATCATTCTTCTTACAATTCTCAATTGCTTCCAATAATGCAGTATTTTTATAGAAGGTTCCATCCTGGATTTCCTTTGTTATTCTTGTCAGCTCCTGATATACGATTCTACCAGCGCCCATATTAATATGTCCAACTTCCGAATTACCCATCTGTCCATCCGGTAAGCCTACTGCCATTCCACTCGCATATCCCTTAACAAAAGGATATTCTTTCATTAATCGGTCAATGTTTGGTTTTTTAGCTTCAGCAATCGCATTTGCTTCTACTTTTTCATTCAAACCAAAACCATCTAATATCATTAAAACTGTAGGTTTTTTACTCATGTTAATCCTCCATTCAGCCGCAGTTAAGCGGCAAACACTTATCACCATTGCTGTGGAATTGGTATCTCCACGAACCCTTAGACAGAGGTATGAGCCCTGTCTAAAGTAAATTTCAAGTCATAATCCGAAGATCAGACTATTTTTTTACTACTGTATATTATAATATCTTAATGAATGATTTATCATTATTTTAATATCATTTCATTACTATTTATAATTTACAATCTTACCAAAATCAGCCTTTAAACTTGCACCGCCAACTAATCCACCATCAATATCTGGCTGTGAAAACAGCTCAGCAGCACTTGCTGCTGTTACGCTGCCGCCGTATTGAATACGGATTGCTGCTGCAGTAGCTTCATCATAAATCTCAGCGATGCATTCGCGGATTGCTTTGCAAACCTCTTCTGCCTGTTCTGTTGTAGCAACCTTACCTGTACCGATCGCCCAAATTGGCTCATATGCAATAACTGCTGTCTTTGCCTGTTCTGCTGTTACACTTAAGAAGGCAATTTTAATCTGCTGACGAATCCAGTCAATTGTGATACCCTGTTCTCTCTGAGTTAATGACTCACCGCAGCAAACAATTGGTGTGATTCCGTGCTCAAATGCCTTTAATACTTTTTTATTAACAGTTTCATCAGACTCTGCGAAGTATTCTCTTCTCTCGGAATGTCCAATGATAACATATTTAACACCAATGCTAGTTAACATATTAGGAGCGATTTCGCCGGTATAAGCACCGCTCTCCTCGAAGTACATATTCTGTGCACCGATTTCAATATTGGTACCCTTTGCAGCTTCTAATGCTGTTGTCAGGCTGATTGCTGGTACGCAAAATACTACATCTGCCTCCTCTGTTACTACTAAAGGCTTTAATTCATTGATTAAGGCAACTGTCTCTGCTGGAGTTTTATTCATCTTCCAGTTACCTGCAATTATCTTCTTACGCATGATAGTCCTCCTATATTTTATACTCAATTGTAGCAAGCTTTCCTTAAAAAATCAATGAAATCTCTTAAGATAAGCTTGCCACCCTATTCTTTAACAAGAAAATTGTCTCTTATATCCTATTTATTGTTAGCTGCTGCAACGCCTGGTAACTCTTTACCCTCAAGGAACTCTAAGGATGCACCACCGCCTGTTGAGATGTGAGTCATCTTGTCACCGAAGCCAAGGATATTAACAGCTGCGGCAGAATCACCACCACCGATAATAGTTGTTGCATCGATTTCGGATAATGCCTTAGCTATTGCAATGGTACCTTTTGCAAAGTTAGACATTTCGAATACACCCATAGGTCCATTCCAAACTACAGTCTTTGCATCTTTGATCGCATCTGCATAAAGCTTGCTGGTTTCTTCACCGATATCAAGTCCTAAATATCCCTCTTCGATATCCTGACCAACAGTCTTGAAAGGTGCATCGTTGCTGAATTCTGCTGCAACTACGTTGTCAACAGGAATTAACATTTTAACGTTCTTTTCAGCTGCCTTATCAAGCATTTTCTTAGCATAGTCTAGGTAATCAGGCTCTAATAAGGATTTACCTGTTTCTTTTCCCATAGCTTTTAAGAAGGTGTAAGCCATACCACCACCGATGATTAAGGTATCAACTTTATCCAAAAGATTCTCGATTACAGAAATCTTGCTGGAAACCTTGGAACCACCAAGAATTGCTACGAAAGGTCTCTTAGGATTATTTACTGCATTGCCAAGGAATTCGATTTCCTTCTGCATTAAGTAACCTACAACAGCGGTATCAACGAACTGTGTAACACCAACATTGGAGCAGTGTGCTCTATGAGCCGTACCGAAAGCATCATTTACGAATACATCACAAAGAGAAGCTAATTCCTTACTGAAAGCTTCACCATTCTTTGTCTCTTCTACTCTATAACGAGTATTTTCAAGAAGAACTACGTCACCATCCTGCATAGCAGCAACAGCTGCCTTTGCATTCTCGCCAACTACTGTATCATCTTTTGCAAATTTAACCTCTTGTCCTAGTAACTCAGATAATCTTGCAGCTACTGGAGCTAAAGATAATTCCGGCTTTGGCTCACCCTTTGGTTTTCCCAAGTGGGAGCAAAGAATTACCTTACCACCATCATTAATTAACTTCTTAATTGTAGGAAGTGCTGCTACTAAACGATTCTCATCTGTGATTCTTCCCTCCTGTAAAGGAACATTAAAATCACATCTAACTAATACTCTTTTCCCTTTTACGTTGATATCATCAACTGATTTTTTATTTAACATATGCATACTCCTTTCGATACACCATAAATCTATTGATAGAATTCATGTGTCATGTATTAATGAAGTCAGCCTAGCAACTCTCATTAATCAAATACAAGATAAACAGCTAGCAAAATCCATTTATCAAGTATAAAAGGGTCCGGTCCTGAAAGACCGGACCCATGATGGATCAATAAATCACTAATACCAGATATTATTATGCTAATTCAGCAAAATATTTGATAGTTCTAACCATCTGGCTTGTGTAAGAATTCTCGTTATCATACCAGGAAACAACCTTAACTAAAGTCTTGTCTCCAAGATCGGTAACCTTTGTCTGAGTAGCATCGAATAAAGAACCTTCTGTGATACCAACGATATCAGAAGATACTAATTCTTCCTCAGTGTAACCGAAGGATGCGCTAGAAGCTGCCTTCATTGCTGCGTTGATGTCAGCCTTGGTAACTTTACCGTTAACAACAGCTACTAACTCAGTAAGGGATCCTGTAGGAACAGGAACTCTCTGTGCAGCGCCATCTAATTTACCAGCTAATTCAGGAATAACAAGACCGATAGCTTTAGCAGCACCTGTGGAGTTAGGAACGATATTAGCTGCAGCTGCACGTGCTCTTCTTAAATCTCCCTTTGGATGAGGGCCGTCTAATGTCATCTGATCACCTGTGTAAGCATGAATTGTTGTCATGAAGCCTTTTTCTACTGGAACTAATTTATTTAAGGTATCTGCCATAGGAGCTAAGCAGTTTGTTGTACAAGAAGCTGCGGAAATGATTGTATCAGAAGCTTTTAAAGTATTCTCGTTAACGCTGAATACAACAGTAGGAAGATCATCACCAGCTGGAGCGGAGATAACTACCTTCTTAGCACCTGCATCGATATGTGACTGAGCCTTAGCTTTGGATGTAAAGAAGCCTGTACACTCAAGTACTACATCAACATTTAACTCACCCCAAGGTAAATCAGCTGGGTTCTTCTGAGCATAGATCTGAATTTCCTTACCATCTACTACGATAGAGCTTTCTTTTGCTTCAACTGTGTGACCAACATATCTACCCTGTGCTGTGTCATATTTTAATAAATGTGCTAACATTTTTGCGTCTGTTAAGTCGTTGATAGCTACAACTTCGTAACCTTCTGCGCCGAACATCTGTCTGAATGCAAGACGGCCGATACGTCCAAAACCATTAATTGCTACTTTTACTGCCATGATTAATTCCTCCTAAATGTTTAAATTTATAATTTACTGCCCCGTGAGACAGTAATTAATCATATTGTGCCAGATACATTGACAAAAAAATCTCAATGCAGATTTATTTTACCTAATTATGAATAAAATATCAAGGTTTTCTTTTCCTAATTCAGCAATATGATGAAATTGATGATTATTTAATTCAAAAGCATTTGTTTTTTGTGCATTTTATAATCACTGTTCTCACAGCACTGTACTTTTATGGTAATACACATTTTACCACATAATAGATACAAGTTTCAATACAAGTATTATGCTCATTGTTAGCTGGGTTATTACGCAAGCTGTAATCTAAATATCAGATATTTGAACCACGATTGCCATAATATCCTATTAGTAATTAATCCAACTAAACATCACCCATGAAAACAGGGAATCAAAACTATTACAGTCACCGGACTGCATGTTTTAATTCCCTGCAACTATCAATTTGAAATAGCATTAACTATCATATATCAGAATGTATGGTGCTAGTGTCACACCTTATATATATTATATATCTGTAGTCAACTTACAGCTTTAGATATTAAGGGATCTGCAGTGCTGCTTTACTTGTCGTTGAATTCTTGATAATTACGCTCTTAACTTATATTCCAAGCGGATCTTATCAGCAATTAGTGCTACGAATTCTGAGTTAGTAGGCTTACCCTTGCCGTTGCTAACTGTATATCCAAATAACTCATCAATTGTATCCATCTTTCCTCTGCTCCATGCAACCTCAATTGCATGACGAATCGCTCTTTCTACTCTACTAGGTGTAGTTTTATGGCGCTTTGCGATGGAAGGATAGAGAAGCTTTGTAATCGAGTTTAACATCTCTGCATCATTTACGGACATCATGATTGCATCACGTAAGTACTGGTAACCTTTAATATGTGCTGGAACGCCGATTTCATGAATAATATTTGTAACATCTGATTCAAGGTTTCTTTCCATATAAGTACTTTTATTCTCATAAGCAGTAACTCTGTGATTATCAATAAGCTTAGAATGGCTATCTCCTTTGATTTGTTTGATTCGGGATAAAATCATATTATTATCGAAAGGCTTCATGATATAATAATTAGCTCCCAGTTCAAAGGCATTCTCTGTTATCCCCTCTTGTCCAATGGCCGTGATAACAATAAAGGAAGGATTCTTTTTAATCTCAGTATCTTTTCTAATCTTTTCCATAACACCGAGACCATCCAATTTGGGCATAATCAGATCTAATAATACTACATCCGGCTTTTTCTCTTTGATCATATCCAGTGCATCAATTCCGTTTTCTGATTTACCCACTACTTCAATATCTGCATCTTCTTTCAGGATATCTTCCAGCAGATTTACCATCCTCTCATTGTCATCAACAATCGCTACATTAATTTTACTCATTTACTTTCCAACCTCCATACGATTTTTTTATTCTCTCCTTGATGTGTTACCTGTTTCCTAAGCAGTATGCATCCCCTTATTATGCACCCCTGGTCGGAACCTCAGTGTTCCATGTTTCTCAAAATGGTATATTTCATTGATGTCTTTAAGGTTGTCTGTATTTCGCTTCTCTTTTCGTGAATCTTAGCGTAGCTTTTTGGGTTTCATGTTGTTCATGAATCTATTATACAACTTGACTAATTATGAGTCAATATTTATCAATTTGGCAAAATAACTAAATTATCGATATTTTTTTATGACAATCCTTATTGATTTTTTACACAAAGAGCCAGCATCCAACATGAATCCTTATAATTTTACATAATAATCTTATCATTTAGCATTTATTTTAACCGAACATCATCTGTAAATTTTTACCACATAGGAATTATATCTGTTAATACCCCTTTTATCAAACGTTTCTCGTCGCACCATTCGACAGCGAAATAGGGCTACAATTCAAGGAATCTGCGATAACCACAACATTTTGTGTGATTGTAAAAAATATACAGTTTATTTGCTGTTGTATTCGAAGGAACACCTTTTTACTGTGATGTAATTTGTCGATTTTTTATTCTAACAAAAGAATTCCTTATTCTAAATTATTTACCATGTTTTCAATAAAAGTACCGTAACCTTTCGTTGAATCCTGTATAAATACATGCGTAACAGCGCCAATTATCTTGTTATTTTGGATAATTGGGCTTCCACTCATGCCTTGCACGATTCCACCTGTCTGATTTAGTAATCTTTCATCGGTAATTCTCAAAACAATACCTTTACTGTGATTGGAATTACTAATATCAATATTTTCGATTTCGATCTCATAATCTTCAACGGTATCTCCTACAGTACAACGAACCGTTGCCTTCCCCTTCTTCACTTCCTGCTTTAACCCTATTTCTAACGGTGCTACATTGGCATTCTCATCATAATCATTATTGACTGAGCCAAATATTCCTTGGAACGTATTTTCCGTAATTTTACCAATTCGATAGCGATCACTTTGTCTAATCATACCAATTAGTTCTCCAGGCTCGCCTTCTTTACCTTTAATAATTGACATAATTTCAGCCATGTAAATAGAACCCTCTTTTACATCCATTAACAAACCGGTATCAATATCTGTGATTCCATGACCCAAGGCACCAAATTGTCCATCACCGGAGATAAAGGTCAAGGTACCAATGCCCTGTGTATTATCACGAATCCATGCGCCGATTTTGTAATCACCGCTTGAAGTTTTCACAGGTGTTACACTTACTGCAATCTCCTCGTCATTTCTTCTCACCACTAAAGTAACATCTTTGCCTTCACACTTTTGTATCTCATCAATCATTTCACTTTTCTTACTTAACTTAACTCCATTGATGGAGAGAATATAATCTCCTGATTTCAGCTTATTGCTAATGGGTTCATAATTGAGACCATCCTCGCCTGTGATGCGGCCGCTACCTAATACTAGAATACCATCAGTTTCAACATAAATGCCTATCGGTGTGCCGCAAGGAATTAATTCCTTAGTATCAATTACATCTAAGGATATGTTTTTAAAATTAAATAACCCGAATAATTTCAGGGCGATTTTGTACTGACCCGTTGAGGAAGATTCTAAGGTAAAAGGCTCCGTCAAATCAATACTGATCTGATTTGAAGGCACTTTAAGGCTATTGACACTGATGACTCCAACGTTATCTGTCTCAATCATACCCTCCATTGGCATGTTAAAATCAAAGCTTTCCTCTTTGTCCACAACAATTTTTATTTCATTTGGTAAACTTTTTTCTATATTATAAAAGAAATAAAAGATAAATAACAATAACATCACACCGCATAAACCATAACCGCATTTTTTGAATAACTTCTTATTCTTCATCCTTTCACCTCATGCCACATAGAATAAGAGCTTGTCTCTTTTCCGTTTTTTAAAGACATACAAGATGAATCGGACTACAGATTCATCTTGTTATAAATAAATAAAGGATACACAATACGATTGTATATCCACAATAGTATTGTATATCCTTGCAGTTAGTATGCGTTATTTTTTAATTTTAAAGCTTATATTTTTTGGAATTGTATGCCAATTCTTTCATTTCTTTTGCATTTTCTTTCACACGCTCGGTAATCTCTGCTCCTCCCAGGATTCTGGAAAGCTCATCTATCATCTCCTTCTCCTTTAACTCTCGGATCATGGTTTGTGTTGATACACCATCCGTCTGCTTCTCAATAACATAATGAGAATCAGCCATAGCAGCTATCTGCGCAAGATGTGTGATACAAATAATCTGATGATCGTTAGCAATGCTTGACAGCTGCTCAGATACCTTTTGTGCTGTTCTTCCGCTGATTCCGACATCAATCTCATCAAAGATCAGCGTTTCAATCTCATCCTTATCTGCCAGAACTGATTTAATTCCTAGCATGATTCGAGAAAGCTCACCACCGGATGCGACCTTTGACAATGGTTTGAGCCCTTCACCGGGATTAGTTGATATAATAAATTCTGCTTCATCAAAGCCGTTGGCAGTATAGCTCTTCATCTGTTCAAAGGTCATTTCAAATTGAACATCCAGGAAATTCAAAGCAACCAGTGCCTCTTTTATTTTAATGGTAAGTTCTTTCGCCTTCCTTTTACGGATATTTGATAATCGTTGTGATAATACAATTAACCTATCTTCTGCTTCCATTAACCTTTTCTCAAGCTTGTCCATATAGATGTCGTAATCACGATATTTCTCCAGCTTTTCTTCGCATTCATTGCAATGAAGAATGATCTGTTCAATTGTATTACCATATTTGGCTTTCAGATGGTTAATCATATCCAGACGTTTCGTTACTTCCTCCAGCTCTTCTTCTGGATTCTCCGTATCAGATATGTACTGTGCCAAATCCCTATTAAAATCATTCATAAGTCCGTCAATCTCTGAAAGCTGACTTAATAATCCGCCTATAGCAGGATCCACTTCTGATAATTTATGTAGCTGGCGGAGGGCTCTCCCAATGGCATCGCCTGCCGCTGAAGGTTCATAACCGGTATACCGGTAAACATTCTGTAATCCCTCTGATATTGTATTTGCATTGAATAATTTCTTATATTGAATTGATAGTTCATCATCTTCATACGCTTTTAATGCGGCATTCTTTATTTCATTTACTTCATATTCCAAAAAGGATATTTCCCGTAATCGCTTATCTTCATCGATTCCAGCCTGTTCATATTCCTGCTTTAATTTGCTATACTCTTTATAACCATTCTCTAATTCTGTCTTTAAATCACCAATTTCATTCTTGGCAAACCGATCTACGATCTCTAAATGCTTTGATTTATTAAGAAGCGACTGATGTTCATGCTGCCCGTGGATGTCAATTAATAATCCTGCAATGGCCGATAATGCAGATGCAGTAACATTCTCCCCATTAATTTTACAAACACTTCTTCCGGACATGATTTTCCTTGAAATGATAATTTGATCACCTTCGATCGGAATATCCAGTTCTCTCATAGCCTTAAACACTGCTTCTGCTTTGGTTTCAAATACCAGTTCGACTAAGGCATAATCCGCCCCACTTCGGACGATATCCTTATTCATCTTAGCACCAAGTGCTGCATTGACAGATCCTATGATGATAGATTTACCGGCACCCGTTTCACCGGTCATGATATTTAAGTGATTCTTAAAGTATACTTCCACTTCATTAATAATGGCAAAATTTTTAACATGCAGGCTGACTAACAACTATTATCCCTCATTTCTATGAAGTAATTCTGGTTCTTTTGTAAATACGTAATTTCTTACTTTCTTTTACAACAAGAAACATATGTTCTGTACTTATTGTATCATATCAAATTATGTTTATCAATGGAAACTTGCTATCCTTGTCATTCATGACAAAAACTTGATGATTTTTTATCATTTTAACCAATGCAGATAAGTGACATCAAGATACAAAAGTGAGGTTGGATTCCATCATTAAATCCAACCTCACTTTTATATTTATCTACAAGGAGAAACTCTTATAAACTTTTTTATTTTTGAGAACGTAAACTCTATCCACATACATACATTCTTATGATATTGCCGTAACCTTCAGCTTACAAGTCAGCTTACGTCCATTTACGATTGCAGTAATCGTAGCAGTACCTTTCGCTCTAGAACTAACATAACCGTTGCTAACTACCGCTACCTGTGGCTTATCAATACTCCACTTTACTGCGGAGGTTGCTCCCTCTACCTCAAGGCGATAAGGATATGTCGTATATTGTTCTAAGGTTAGGGTGGTCATGTTGAGCCCTATAACGGTAACTTCAATGGAAGCTGTTTTTCCTGAATCTGTCATTACTGTAATATATGCTTTTCCGGTTGAACGTGCTGTAATTCGGCCAGTGGTTCTATTCACAGTCGCCACCGCTGGGTTATCGGTACTCCAGGTATAGCTGTCCGTTGAGTTAGTAGGATTTAAAACAATCTGAACAACCTTCTCTTCACCAGCCACCATTGTTAGGGATTTGTCCTGTAAAGTAATGCTTGTAGCTGGAACTCTATCGTATACTGCTACAGCACAAATCACTTTCTTTCCGCTATTATCTTGAGCTTCTGCAGTAATCGTTGCCGTGCCTGCCTTTAATGCCGTTATAACACCACGATCATCAACAATCGCAACGCTGGTGTCACTGGACGACCAGTTAGCTGTCTTAAAGGTTGCATTGGTAGGCCTAATGGTCACTTTTAGCTTCTCAGTATCACCAACATACATGGATACATAATTATCACTTATGGTAATACTTTCTACCGCATTCACCACGCGGACTTCACAGGAAGCTTCCACATCGCTGCCATCTAAAGCTGTTGCTGTAATCGTTGCATAACCATTCTTGATGCCAGTTACTTTACCCTTTTGATTTACAGTTGCAACATCTTCATTGCTGGAGGTCCAGATTACATTTTGATTCGTAGCTGTCTCAGTAGTTACTGTTGCTGTTAATTTAAAATTCTTACCTACACCCAGATAATATGTTTCATGATCCAATTTTATGGTGGTTACTGACTCTCTGACTGTAACAACACAGGTTGCTATATATCCACCCTCCGCTGTTGTAGCAGTAATGACTACTACACCACCTTGTAAACCGGAGACTTCACCATTTTTTGATACCGTTGCGATTTTCTCATTAGAGCTTTTCCAGGTAACA
Source organism: Bacillota bacterium (assembly GCA_023386815.1). Classification (GTDB taxonomy): domain Bacteria; phylum Bacillota; class Clostridia; order Lachnospirales; family Lachnospiraceae; genus Mobilitalea. Next base: position 81,632 of record JAEWIZ010000021.1, on the reverse strand, counting down.
TTTAAGTTTGTTGCCGTACTTGGTGATACGGATGCTTCCAGTGTGAATTTTGATCCTATAAATATAGTCTTTTCAGAGAAATTAAGAATTAATCCTGTTGCTGGCTGTGTTACTGTAACCTTACAGTACGCTACTCCACCTGCTTCTGTCCTAGCCATAATAATTGCAGCACCAGCGCTTTTACCAGTAACTTTACCGCTATCATCTACTGTTGCAATCTTCGTATCACTTGACTCCCATACAAGGCCATTATCTGTACTATTATTAGGTGTGAAGGTAGTCTTTATATTATAGTATTCTCCAACCTTCAAGTTCAAGGATGCAACATCAAACTTTACCGCTGTGGCAACCTGCCTAACGGTAATTGTACAATATACAGAATGTCCTCCGTCAATTGTCTTAAGGATAATTACTGTTGTTCCCGCGCCTTTTGCTGTTACCAAACCAGTACCATCAACAGTTGCTACGGAGGTATTGGTTGAAGTCCAGGTTACTGAATTAATACTCGCAGTGGTTGGTAATAAGGTGTAAGTAAGTCTTGCTGACTGACCCACATACATTGTTTTTGTCTTTTCATCCAGTGCAACGGAGGCTACCGGAACCTGTATGTTTAAATTACAGATTGCAAATTTATCAGGATTGTCCACAGAAGTAGCAATGATGGATACATTACCATAGGTTTTAAAGGTTACCATACCATTCTGATCAACAGTAGCTATATCCGTATTTGCTGAAGTCCATTTTATAGACTTGTCTGTGGCTGTGACAGGATAAACGTTTGCACGAAGCTGCATTTTTTTAGTGGAAAGACTAACCGTTGCTTTTTCTTCTGATATCTCAACACTTTCTACAGGCTTATGAACAGTAACATGGCAGAAACCAACTACAACATTATCTTGATTAATAGCAGTTATGACTGCGGATCCACCGTCAACACCCAAAATAGTTGCGTACATATCACCAGTTTTAAATATTTGAACCACATTATCATTAGAAGATCTCCATTCCAACGAAACATCTGTATCCGGAGTCAAAATAGCTTGAATGGTTTTATAATCTCCGATATCTAATATCGTGGTAGACGGATCAAGTGTTATCTTTGTAAGAGATTTCTTTACTGTTATGATACATACAGCTTTTTTAACCACTCCATTCACTGTTTGTGTTGCTGTTATCTCAACAATTCCATTGGTTTTAGCAGTAACAAGACCATTAGCATCCACAGATGCAACACTGGGTTTACTGGTACTCCATGTAACATCTGAATCATTAGTAGTAGTGGCTACCAGCTTAAGTGTTCTGTTCTCATACATGGTAGCTGATGTCATGCTTAAAGAAATACCATCTATCACAGTAACATGAAGCGTTATTTTTCCATCATTACTGCCACTGACAGAATTCGAACTATCACCAAATAAATTAGTACTTGGATCATAGGTCAAGGTTATATCAATCGTTCCTTTCTTGAGAGCATCCATGACATAGGTTGTAGGATTGATATAAGCAATATCCCTATCATTCGCTGCATATTCAATCTTAAATGCTCCAACAGCTGGAATATTGGAATTTTTTAGGATATCATAGCTATCCCGAACATTCATTACAATATTGCTATCGTTTAAATTGATAGGAACAATTAATTTCATATATGCATAAGGAATTGCGGATTTTTCATTATAATCTTTACTTACAAATGCATAGACCCCATAAGTTCCTGCCTTAACATTCAAAAAACTAACATTTCCACTGGCGTCAGAGACATGATACTCCATCTTACTGGAAACGCCCTCTTTGATTATATTGTTAGAGGTTTTACTGAGATCCTTTACCACCCATATTAGATTTGTTGCCAGTTTTGCATCCGATTCCAGCGTAAAATAAGGCGGGACATCCCGGACAATTCCAGCAGAATTATCATCTTTATTAACCGATGTCTTACTGATCGGATTTCCTGAATAATCATTAAATTTTAGAGTGAACTTCGGTACAACCACAACAGTCAAGGTGTCACTCAAAAGCTTATCGTTTGATGCAGTAGTACTTTCCACCGTGATTACTGCAGTACCGGCACTTTTCGGTGTAACCTTTCCATCAGCATCGACAGTAACTATCTCCGTGTTACTACTGCTGATTCTGACGGATGCCAGGGAAATTGCCGATCCTGTAACCGTTCCCCCACTGCTGTCCTTGTCATCAACATATTTTATTAAAACTTGCTTACTATCCTCCGTTGTGCTGTTAAAAAGCATAACTCCAGTTTTTGTACTGAAATTATCAGTGACAACATCTCCCTTAGCCAGCATATCATTAATATTGAACTCAAGATCTACTTTAATGACAAAGCTGACTATAGTGACAAAGCTGCCATCTGTAATTGTCGCCTTAATCGTTGAATACCCCGGTCCTTTACGCAAAATGCGTATTGTTGAGCTAATATCCTGGTTATCTATTGTTCCACTGGAAACTTCAAGTGTTGCGACGCTGGGTTCTGTGCTTTCCCACTTAACTTTTGCTGAACTACTAACCGGTTCTCCTGACTTTGTTTTTAAAAATAAGCTAGAGTTAAGCCTTGTTATTTCTGCTTCACTGTCCGGTTGATATGTTTTTCCTTCTAAATTAAATATATAAGACACAGATGCTGCGGACACCTTCACCGTAGTATCATCATAATGAAATATAAGAAAGGCCAATAAAAAGCCAAAGAAAATCTTAAGTCCAATGTCTCGTATTCTGTTCATAGTTAACCTCCCTAAAAAACCTTCATAAAAATTATATCGGCAGCATGTTTGGATTAATTTAGTTACTTTTCCTTATTTTAAATAGGATATTTGGCACTTCTGTGTCAATACGTGGCATATTTTAGTGATACTGTTAAATATACGCAAAGAAGGCTATGCAGTATTGGTATTATATAGTACTGTTTCTATATAATACCAATATTGCATAGCCCTCCTACTGTTTAAGCTTATAATTAAAGATATCCATTCGGATTGTCACTCTGCCATCTCCAGGCATCCTCACACATTTCTTCAATTCCACGCTCTGCTCTCCATCCCAGTTCAATTTCAGCAAGAGAAGGGTCTGCATAACAGGTTGCAATATCTCCCGGTCGACGTGGCTTTATAATATAAGGGATTTCTTTATTGCAGGCCTTTGAGAAAGCTTTTAGAAGATCAAGTACGCTATAACCACATCCGGTTCCAAGATTATAGGTGCATACCCCTGGTGCAGCTATTATTTTCTCAATTGCTTTTACATGGCCGATTGCAAGATCCACCACATGGATGTAGTCCCGAACTCCCGTCCCGTCCGGTGTATCATAATTATCTCCAAATACGCCCAGAACCTCTAACTTGCCTGAAGCGACCTGTGTAATATAGGGCGCCAGGTTATTCGGTATGCCTTTGGGATCTTCTCCAATCAGCCCGCTCTTATGAGCACCAATCGGATTAAAATATCGGAGTAATATAATATTCCAAGCCGGATCAGCTATGTTAAGATCACGAAGTATCTCTTCAAGCATTAATTTTGTTCTTCCATATGGATTGGTTACTGACAGTGAAAAGTCTTCACGAATAGGAACCATAGCCGGATTTCCGTAAACTGTAGCAGAGGAACTGAATACAATATCTTTCACTCCAAAGCTTCTCATAACATCACAGAGTACTAATGTTCCTGTCACATTGTTATAATAATATTCAAGAGGCTTTACCACAGATTCCCCTACTGCCTTTAGACCAGCAAAATGTATGACCGCATCTATTTTTTCTTTCTGGAACACCTGTGTTAGTGCTTCCTTATCTAATAAATCCACCTGATAAAAAATAAGCTCTTTTCCTGTAATCTGTTTTACTCTTTTTAGAGATTCTTCGCTTGAATTGCATAAATTATCAACTACCACCACATCATATCCGGAATTTAAGAGCTCTACACAGGTATGACTTCCTATATATCCAGCACCACCAGTAACTAGTATCGTCACTACTATTTCCTCCAATCAAATCATGTCTATTAGTAGTATTATACATGATATCTAGTAATTTACAATACCGGGAATCTACCCTGCTAATAGCTTATATATTCTACCTAAAATATTGCATCATTATCTTTTCTGAAGTCCGTGTTGCTAGTGCCTGTGTCGTAAGCGTAGGATTTGGACCGCCGATTCCATTAAATAAAACACTATTGTCAGCAATAAAAAGTCTCTTAACCTGGTATGCCTCACAATTGGTATCTGTCACATAGCCGATACGCATAGTACTCATAATATGGATAAATATATCCTGCGGCCAGTTCGAGCGGACAATTGTTTTGGCACCAGCTGCCCGGAAAATATCCGCTGCGATCACTGCCAGCTGCTCTCTCTTCTCTAAATCCCTTGAGGTGGGCTGATAGCGTATCACTGGCAAAAATCCATTCTCGTCCTTACGTACGGGATCCAGTACAATCTCATTTTTCTGATCTACTTCATCATCTGTAAAAAGATATACACTTAATGATCTTGTGTAATCCCTCATAAATTCTTTCAGCAGTTCGCCCGTGATAACACCTTCATAATCCCAGGGCACTGTTGTATTCGATTGTTTTAAATCATTATTCCCCATATTGCTGGTTGCATAAAAGGTGGAAGAATACAATCCCGGACTGTAGCCGACTGTAATTAATACCCCCAGACCAGGGTAATCAAATCTAGCCGCTGAGTTCTGACCAACAAAGGGCTTGATATCCGATATTCCTATTGCATTCATAATAGCTTCTTCACTAAATATGCCAGTGATACTATCAAACCAATGGTTTGTTAAGCCCTTGCCAACCCAGGGATTCTCCGGTAGTTGTGAATTTAACCAAAGCCGAGGGGTTTCTATCGCACCTGCAGACATGACAATAACCTTAGCTCGAAATTCATTGATTTCCCCACTCCAGGTATTCCTTGTAACAACACCAGTAGCATGTATCCCTTCCGTAGCATTCTCCTGCGTAAGAACCTTTATAACAAAACTATTTGGTCTGATTTCTACATTTCCCGTACTGAGTGCTCGTGGGATATAGCTTACCAGCGTTGACCGTTTAGCAACTCCTTCCACCGTTGGACCCATGTGGCAGCCATTGACACAATGCCCTCTGAGCGTACAACCAACGGCGCGATTGTTCTGTATATCAAAAGATGGATCGTTAAGTAATGGATTAGGTTGTAGAATTGCATTTGGTTGGGTTCGGTAACCTGGCGTTGAAAGCTCTTTTCCCTCCAAATTAGACCAACCTGCTTTTCTTGCCCCATAGTAAAACAATGCTTCCTTTGCAGTTACCGGTGCAGGACTCACTGGTAATGTAGCCTCCACCTTTTCATAATACGGCACTAACTCATTGTATGATATTGGCCAAACATTATCGACTGCCTGTGGGTAGGCTCTTGGGGAGTTGGCGTAATAATGCATGGTACTCCCTCCAACCCCGGAATTTTGCCAAACCTGCCCCCCCAATCTTTGCCAGGGAGGCTGATTACGGTCTGCAGGCCCCCAACGAAGCTTGCCTGTAATGCGATTATTCATATCATCTTCCAAATCAGTGAAGCTAGATTTCAATAAATCAATACTTAAATCATCGTAGCTGGAACTGCTTGATGAACCTTGGGAAGCATTAGGCTCCGGCCATTTTACATTGCCATACCAGGGACCGGCCTCAAGTACAAGAACCTTAATTCCTTGTTCACCAAGCTCCTTAGCTACCACTGCTCCACCGCCACCTGCACCGATAATGATTACATCGGCGTCATATCCAGTCGTCATAAACTTTCCCCCTTTAACCATCAACTCTATTTCCTTAAAGTTGTTATACAAATTGTTTATTAAGGTTGTTTGTTCATTTATATGAAACTTTATCTTATTATATAACATTAACAGGCTCCCCCATTGAACGAGACGAGATTATGCTATTACTTATACGAAAAAAGGCTGCAAACTGCAGCCTTCTTTCAAATCTATTTCAATAATCTATATTATCATTTCTAATCTCATATACATTTTTAAAACTCCTATATCAAGTACGAAAGAATCAGAAACTATAATCTGTATTTTGCAATAAGCTCCTCCAGCTCCTCTTCATGCTGTTCTAGGTACTCACTGTACTCTAATTCTCTCTCTTTCAATATCAATGCCAGCTGATACAAAAATTCCGGTATATCACGCTCTAGCAGATCACCGCTCTCTTTCGCCAGCTTGGCACCTGTCTCGCCTACTTTACCGCCGATTTGTATCGCATAGGAATCCTCCATCTTTTCTCCGACACGCTTTTTCTTCCCTTGAAAGCCAATCTCACTAACTTGATGTCTGGCACAGGAATTAGAGCATCCTGAGATAGAAATGGATGGAAGTATATCTTCCACAAACCCTTTCTCATTAAAATAGTTCAGAACCTTAGCCAGTAATCCCTGACTATCTTGAATTCCAATCTGGCAAATAGAAGCTCCGATACAACTGATACTGCAGCCCAATCTGGTCGTCATTCGAATATCTTTTGTCAGTTCCAGTAATTCCTTCGCTTGCTGGAACGTCAAATTACGGATATACAATCCTTCTTCCATACTAAGACGAATTTGCACCGGCTCAATATGCTCGATATAATCAAGCATTTTCCCTAAATCCTTGGCCATTAATAAGCCACCTTGAGGATGCAGTACAACAGTATATAGATTATTTTGTTTTTGAGCAATCGCACCTTCTGGATCACCAGCCAGGTTTTCACCTGAAATCTCAGGAAAACTGCGATCAGTATCCTCTATTTCAAAGCTTAAATCCTTAGTTTGCTTGATATGATTGAGGTGGGCTTTATAGCATTCCAGAAACTCTTCTTTTCCCATACGTTGAACAATATATCTTATTCGAGCCTTTGCTTTGTTTTGATAATCTCCCTCTGCCTGAAATAAGCTAAGCATGGCTTCTACATGGTAAAGAACCTCCTGAGGGCTAACCAGTTCATCATAAGATAAGGCAGTTGCTCCGTTTGGTCCCATACTACCGCCTAGAAAAACTTGAAAATACTCTTTACCATCTTTGTTCACTGCTAGAAATCCAAGGTCTGCGATGGAAGCATTGGCGCTATCTAGTCCATTATTAGAAAATGCTACTTTGAATTTTCTGGGTAAATGATAAGTGTTAATGCGGGAAACAAAATATTTATTTACAAATATGGCATAGGGTGTGACATCAAAGGCTTCCCCCTTCTCAACTCCAGATAATGGTGATAATGCCACATTACGAGGAAAGTTTCCTCCGCCTCCTCTGGTGATGATATTATGCTTCAAGCTTTGCTCCATGATATCGATCATCTGTTCCAGCTTCAAATTATGCAATTGTATCGCTTGGCGCGTAGTTACATGAATATATTGCAGTGAATGTTTCATTACCATATCATAAACAAATCGTAAGGTAGAGTAATCCACGACTCCAGATAATACTCGCAGTCTTATCATAAATTCTTCGCCTCCACGTTGTGCATATACACCCATACCGCCGGAAGCTCCCTTAAACTGTGCATTCGTTATTTCATTATTTAGAAACTGCTGCCCTTTCTCCAAAAAACCTGGAATTTCTTTTCTTAATTCCTCTTTTAGACTATTAATTGCAGTATCTAAATCCTTTTCTAGTAATTTACCCATGCCAAGAACTACTCCTTTTCATCTATATGTTCAATCCAGCTAAGATAAGTTTGGAACATCATCCAACAATCTCATACTTTTTCTCTATGCTTTCTATGTTTAAGTTATAACAATACCTCGTTGCTTTGTCAACCATTTTGTTGCTTGAAATAATATAAAAAGCGAGAAGCACCCTTGAAATAAGTACTCCTCACTTTCATCCTTATGAAAAATACAACAGAACTATTTTTTGTGCAGTCCTCGTTGCTAAGGCTTGAGTTGTAAGTGTAGGATTTGGTCCGCCTAGTCCGTTAAACAGTACACTATTATCTGCTATAAACAATCGTTTTACCTGCAGTGCCTCGCAATTAATATCAGTTACATAACCCATCCGCATCGTACTCATAATATGAATAAAAACTCCTGGTGGCCAATTTGACCGTATAACGGTAGTAGCTCCTGCTGCTCGTAATATATCTGCCGCGATTACCGCTAAGCTATCTCTTTTTGCAATATCCTCTGCACTAGGTGTGTAATTGATTACCGGGATATTACCATTCTCGTCCTTTAATTCTGGGTGGATTGATATTCCATTTTGCTGGTTAACGGTATCATCCGTAAATATAGTGAGGCTCAACGTTCTGGTGTAATCCCTCATGTTTTCCTTTAACTCTTCACCAACAACTTCTCCCTCTTCATCCCAAGATGCTATTGCATCTCTTTGATTTAAAAAGCTGTATCCCTTGCTGCTGGAGGCATAAGTTAAGGAAGAAAATAAACCTGGACTAAACCCTACTGTCATGATTACTCCAAGCCCAGGATAATCAAACCTTACTTTGCTACGACGGCTCCTCCGCCTCCTGCACCTATTACAATTACATCTGTGTCATTTTGGTGGTGCATCTATTAGTTCCCCCTCTGCCCTTTAAAATTCATAGTGTATTATTACACGATATCCCAATGAAGGTCCAGGATATCCAACCTGGCTCCAGCTAATGGGTGCATATTCAAATACTCGTTCGTTAGGCTTTGCAAGACGCGTAGATCCATATCCTGACCATTCAGAATAATAACCCATCATTGTAGAGCTTACTAATGAATTTATCGATGAGCTTATCATAGCCGGATTGTCTTTAAATGGCGCAGGCATTGTATCAATTGCTGCCAGAGAGTTCAAAAACTCAGTTCCCCCAAATATTCCAGCTCCACTGTACACATAATCAAGCATAGCTGCTGTGGGCTCCGCCAACGGAATATCCTGACTGTCCAAATTAATGATTAAGTATTCATCTATCTGTGAATCCAGTGCTCCGTAATACTGAACAATGCCATATAGATAAGCAAGTTCCGGCGATCTAGGAATAATGTCGTTCACCAAATATTGAAATGGTATTCGTTCCTTTTCTGTTATCACATAATCCTGTATAGCATCCGTATTGTCCATAATAAAACCACCTGAGTTCAAAATGGTATTGTTATATTTATATGAAAAAAGAAGTGAAAAGATGAATACCTAGTTTGGATCTCTTTCCACTTCTTGTCCCTATTCTATTTTATTTTCTAGGAAAACTAGGACTATGCAATAGTTACCTTACGAGTTCTTGTTCCTGAAAACGGAACAGGAATATATGCCACTCGAATTGTAGTGGTCAAAGATACCTCATGTTCTCCCTTTGATAAACCACCCGGCCATACAACATATACTGTTCCCGTCTCACCATATTCCCATTTGTAGGTGGTTACCGTCTCTAATTCCTCCAGTGTGAAAAATTCTTCCCCATCAGGACTAAACCTAATATTTTCTCTAGCCACCTCAGTTCCATCCACCGATACCTTAATATCATGTATCATGGAGCAAGGAATTCCGCGATAATAAGTGATTAAGGTTTGGAGCTGAAATCCAGTGACTTCTCCATGTTGTTCAGTATTTTTACAGGTTCCTTCTGTGAATACATATGCATCAAACATATCTTCTTACCTCCTTACTTTCAATGTTCATTATTGGGCTGTGAGACCACCTGCTGCCAGCTGCTTTGAATAGTCCGCTTATTCCCCCAAATATTTTTTTAGCATATTCTGATGAGCTACCACATTTTCCTTGTCCAGAATCGGATGATCCGGTAAGGCAAAACGATTCCCTTCGTATTCCGTTGAAATATAACCTTCATATCCAGCCTGCTCTAAGTAACGAATCACTTCATCAAATGGAATTGAGTATTCTACGCCTTCCTCTGTCATCTCATAAATCTTACCGTGGATGTGTTTAATATATGGAATATACTCATCCAAGATATGATAATCACTCATCTCGTAGCCAGTACTAAAAAGTGCATACTCAAAGTCATTATTATTTTTAATTAGGGCACTAAGCTCTGCTGGGAACATCTGTCCTTCCTGATTTTTCTCAGCAAAATATCTCTTTGGATCCGTATTGCTTGCAAATATATTGTCGATGTATTGAATTACCTCTTCGTTGGTTCCCAGATAACGGAAGTAGTTCGTGGATACACGGGGATGACGCTTACAAAAGATACCGGTGTCTACCGTCAGCCCCACATAAGGTGAGTTTAATTTCTTCATTACATTTAAATATGCTTGGGTAAGTGGATCATCAAAGCTCATACCCGCGTGTATTTCCAATGTAAGAATAACCTGATATTTCTCAGCATAAGGAAGAACCGGTTCAATAATTTCTGCCGGTGTGTTTGACACCAACCGAATCATTGGGAAACCAAGACGATGTGCTAACTTGATTTCTTTGATTAACAAATCCGTGGACTCCTTCCTTGTTAAAGTCCGGTTTTTATATAAACAGGTGTTAATAAAGATATCATTACAAACTAAGGTGGGCTGATATTTCTCTACTAATCTGTCCCATTCTGCCAGCACTTCCTCTGAGGGTTCCGGTGTTCCTTTCATCATTTGGTCACTGATGAATTCCATACCAGCACCTAACTCATTTAGAAACTGAAATATTTGTTCTAAATTCATCCTGCCTCTTGCATATTGATCCTGGAGGCTATACATTGACACGGATCTTTTTATTTTACTCATTTTCTTTTCCTCCTTGTAACTGATATCTATTAGGTTATTATATTTATTATTCAAAATCTACTGACTTGCCCGTTGCTGCAGATACCCTGATTGCTTCCATCAACGCCAGTACACGCCTAACCTCTGGTATTTTTACAACAAATTCTTCCTCACCCTTCATAGCTTCAATAAAGTTGTAATAATACATCACTTGATCTGTATCCACCTTTGGCAGGTCTTCTGTTATGATTAATCCCGGTGTAGGAGGGCCAAAGGATCTGGTTGGACCGGATGCTGTCATCGTGGTCTTTCCTGGTACATTGGTAAGGAGCTTTGTGGTTCTTACAATCTTTCCTTCCGGTGCAAAACCATCGCTGTACATGCTTCCCTTATTACCCCCGATGAACCAGTGGCGTTCGAACCATTTCTCTTTATCCGTCAGAAAATAAGTTCCCAACTCAATTTCACCGGTAATACCATTTTCAAATTTGAGGAGAATTTTAAAGTAGTCATCCACTTCTTCATTAACTACATTGCGAACATCTGCAAATACAGTTTTCACTTTACTATCTACCATGAAGAGCATTTGATCGATTAAATGCACTCCCCAGTCAAAAAGCATTCCACCGCCAAATTCGGTGTAAATATGCCAGTCATGCATATTTCCGTTAAAACCAAATAATTTGGACTGAATTGTGTAAACCTCCCCCAGAGATTTATTATCATAAACCTCTTTCGCAGTGCGAAAATCCCAGTCCCAGCGTCTTTGATGATGCACGGTAAAGTTTACACCGCATTCCTCCACTACTTTCATCATTTCGTCCAGTTCTTTCACAGACATCGCTACCGGCTTCTCACACAGAATATGCTTTCCTGCCCTGGCTGCCTTAGTAACAGCTTCCAGATGAATATGATTTGGAACAACAATAAGGACGGTGTTGATTTCTTCATCCTTCAGTAATTCATCCATATCTGTGTATTTTTTAATATGTTCAGGTGCATCCAGTAATTTTTCAGGATTATTATCGCAAACTGCTACGACCTCTACCTCTTTGATTTTCAATAACTTCTCGACATGTACATGTCCCATAAAACCGTATCCGATAATACCAAATTTAATTTTCATAGGTGATACCTCATCTCTTCCTATACTTTTTTCTATGGTTTAATTATAACGTTTTGGTAATTTGGGTTCATTTGATTATTTAAGTAAATGAATTTGTTGTCGGCTAAGTTTTTATCCATTTTTTAATCGATTACCAATAAAGATTAAAAATCGTCATATACTTTTTATCATGTTAATTTACTTCCTTATCCTAGCGCGGTGAACCTGGGTGTATCTATATCCATTTGGGTGCAGACCGGGCCTCCCGTGATTGCCTGACTTTGGCAATCATGGGATGTTAAAGGCAAACCCAGGTGGATATAGATACACCCAGGTTCACCTCACAGTCTAAATCTTCCCCATCCTCCCCATTCGTCGGACTAATCTCGCTATATATGAGAAACCCCTGCTGACTATAAATCAGCAAGGGCTTCTGCGTGGCACACTACAATATAAAAATACGAATTAGCAAGAAAGAATTATTTAGCAACAACCTTTTTAACCTTGGCCATCTTCTGATAGGTATCATATCCAATTGAAGCCATAAGAATCAGACCTTTCACGATGTTCTGAGTATAGACACCCATACCGATGAGCTGCATGCCGTTTCCAAGGATACCAAGGATCAAACATCCAACAACCGCATCCTTGACACGTCCTTCACCACCAATAAAGGATACACCACCAAGTACGCAGGCCGTAATCGCATCGAATTCTACACCAGGTCCAATGGAGGAGCTGGCAGAACCACCACGTGAGGTTAAAATCACAGTGGATATGGTATATAAAACACCAGCAATACCAAATACCATAACCTTGATTTTGCTAACATTGATACCTGCCAGACGTGCAGTTTCCGCATTTCCGCCGACTGCATAAATAAAGCGTCCAAAGCAAGTCTTCTCTAACATAAAATGAATGATAATTGCTACAACGATTGCTATTATAATAGGAACCGATACAACACCTACATATCCCTGTCCGATTGCAATATAGCTTTCATCAAAATTGAAGAAGGATTTTGAACCGGAAAGTGTATATGAAATACCTTTATAAATAGCCATAGTAGCTAAGGTAACAATCATAGGGTGAATCTTTAAAATATTTGCTGACAATCCGTTAAATGCTCCTAAGGCCATACCAATGACACCACCTAGGATGATCGCAACAGGTACCGGTAATCCAGCACTTTGCATCAGCATGGCAATACTAACACCAATCACTGCTAAAATCTGACCAACAGAAAGATCTGTACCACCGCTGATCATAACAAGAGCTACACCGATGGTAGCGACAATAAAGTAAGCATTCTGGGTACAAATATTCATTAGGTTCTTTACGGTCAGAAAGTTCGGAGATAACAGACCGAATACAATTACGAGCAGCACCAGAATGATAATCATCATATTACTTTTTATTATTTGTTGTAGTTTACTTTTTTCCATTATAAAAATCCTCCTATTCATGAGATGCAAGAGCCATAATATATTCCTGACTAAATTCTTGTTTCGATACCTCACCGGTTAAGCATCCTTCACTGATTACAATAATCCGGTCAGACATACCAAGCAGCTCTTCCATGTCAGAACTTACCATGATAATTGACTTTCCATTTTCCACTAACCTGGACATCATCTCGTAGATTTCATGCCTTGCACCGATATCAATACCTCTAGTGGGCTCATCAAAGATGATAATATCAGAATCCATCGCTAGTACCTTTGCCAGAACAACCTTTTGCTGATTACCACCGCTTAGTAATCCCACCTTTTGCTCTAGAGCCGGTGTCTTGATATTCAGCATATCCCGGTATTTCTCTGCCTGGCTTCGGATTTTTTTCTTGTCAATGATACGGTTCGAGGTTAATCTTCTAATATTTCCAATACTAATATTCCATTCAATGGAGTTATTCAAAAAGCACCCCTGTTCTTTACGATCTTCTGGAATTAATCCCATTCCTGCCTTGATCATATCCCTGGGTGACTTGGCATTTTTCTCTTTTCCGTTAATGAACACTTTACCACCAAGCTTTTTGTCCGCCGCAAAAATAACTCTCATTAATTCGGTTCTTCCTGCTCCAACCAAACCGGATACTCCCAGAATCTCACCCTTATGTAAATCAAAGGAAACATCACTATTTTTTAATCCACTGACATTTTCTACTTTCAACACAATCTCATTTTTGATGCAATTGCGCTTTGGATAGGTATCACTCAACTTTCTGCCAACCATTAGAGTAATTAACTCTTCTCTGTTGGTTTTCGCCGTTTCTACGGTTGTTACATAGGCACCGTCCCTCATTACCGTTACCGAGTCAGTAATTGCAAACAACTCATCCAGTCGGTGGGAGATGTAGATAATCGTTTTCCCCTTTTCCTTAAGGCTACGAATCATCTCATAGAGACTCTCCACCTCAGACATCGTCAGCTGGGCTGTGGGTTCATCCATCACTATAATTTTAGCATCCTTAGAGATTGCCTTTGTAATCTCTACCAGCTGCTGTTGAGCTGTCGACAGTTCCTTTACATAAGCTCTAGGATTAATGTCAATATGAAAACGATCAAATAATTCTTTTGTTATCTGAATCATTTCCTTTTTATTAATCAAACCATTCATCTGCCTGCCAAGACAGATATTTTCCGCAACAGTAAGTCCATTGATCAGGTTGTATTCCTGATAAATAACCTCTACCCCATTGGTTCTTGAAGCTAGTGGTGTCATCTTATCAAATTCATTATCATTGATCCATATGCTTCCCTCGTCATTTTGAACCGCACCGGAAAGAACCTTGATCAGAGTAGACTTGCCTGCACCATTCTCTCCCAGGAGCGCATGAACTTCTCCACTCTTAAATTCAACACTAACATTATCAAGAGCGATTACCCCAGGATACCGCTTTGTAATATTTTTCATTTTCAATACAACTTGTTGTTCCATAGAATACCATTTCCTTCTTTCTAATTGGTATAACGAAGAGTTTTCCAACTGATTGATTCGATATTAATAATATAATAGAAAATGGCTGATGCAACAATGTGAGTAGATTTCAAAAAAGTGGAGTATTTTTCGATTTCAATTTCCAAGGTTTATTCATAAAGACTGTATTTCTGGATATCTTTAACTCTTTCTCCGTTTCCATAGCTATTCATTACGTAAATTGTATCACAAATTGCCTTCAGTTCTCCCATATTGGAGGAGGTGATCAGAACCGCTGATTTATTTTTGGCCAGTTCCTCCAAGG
Source organism: Bacillota bacterium (assembly GCA_023386815.1). Taxonomy (GTDB): domain Bacteria; phylum Bacillota; class Clostridia; order Lachnospirales; family Lachnospiraceae; genus Mobilitalea. The sequence continues at coordinate 66,620 of JAEWIZ010000021.1, read as the reverse complement.
CTTTGTATATAATATTTCGCATGGTAATATCTGTATCCTCACAGATTTCCTCACAGATTAGAAGGGCTGGTTTTGACAGAATCCATTTATGAAAGATTACATTTGTCTTTACATAAGAATCGAAGCTGCTCACTTCCTTATCCTTATCCTGCTCCTTGATTCCCATCTCCTCCAGGTATTCCTTTTCTAAATATCTATTTACACGCTCATTCTTAAAAAATGTAAACAAACTCATTTTCAACATAATAGGAAGAAGTAGATTCTCAGCAAAGCTCATCGTACCAACCACTCCGCTTCGATCCCTGTCCTTGGGGACATATCCAACATTACATGCAATGGAATCGTCTATTGTGAACGGTGCATAATGTTTTCCGTTCAATAGCATTCGTCCCTGTTCAGCTTTCATGTTACCCACCAATATGTCTGTCACTTCAAGATTAGCGCTATTATTCATGTCATATAATCCTACAACTTCTCCTTCATGAACCACTAGGTTAAAATCACTGATATAGGTAGATCCCGTAAGATTACTTGCTCTTAAAACAACCTGATTCGTCTTGTAAGAGGTTCTTTGAAACCCCGTCAGAACAGGATTTCCTACGAGCCATTTTCGGCAAAGGTCTTCACTATAACTTTCGGCATAAAAGGTTTTTACCGCTCTTCCCTGGCGCAATATAATTACCCTTTGTGCAAGTTGGGTGAATTGATCCCTCTTCCTGCTGGCATAGATCACTGCTATATTTCTTTCTTTCAGAACCCGCAGCAGCTCAAGAATGCGAAGCACTCCCATCTGCCCATGGGAACTGAAGGCATCGTCAATAAAGACCAATCTTGCTTCATTTTCAATGGCACGCAGCAACTCAATGACATGGCGCTGTACCGGGTTTAATTCATTGACCCGCATCTCCGGTAATAATTCGGGTGCGTATTGCTGCAGCAATAAACTAACCCGGTAATTCATCGCTTTTTTATGAATAATACCCTTTACTTTCCGTCTGCCTGTAATAATACATAAATTTTCAGCAATCGTTAGATTCGGTATCAGGGTACTTTTCTGTCCCAGACACACAATATCCTTGATTGCCGAAAATCGTTCATGTTCTTTCCATATTTGTTGATTGAAAGTAACTTTACCCTCTCGAAGCATTTCCTCCCCAATAAAGTAAAAATATAAAGCAGTTTTACCAGAGCCGGATACTCCCATGAGATTCACCATCTCACCCTGATATACCTGAAGATGAAAGTCACTGAGGGCATAACGAGCCATCTCATCTCCAATACAAACATTCTGCATCGAAAGAATTTCCGTTTTCATAATTCGTCCTTTCTGCACACTTGAATCATTGATTCAATGTCAAAAACCTAATCCAGATTATGCACATGGATATAAACACGCATCTATATTCATCCATATAAGTAATAAAGGTTTTATTACTCGAACCATATTTTAATAAGAATAACATAATTACTCCGACAAATGGTTCCTTCAACTAGCGCGGTGAATCTAGGTGCTGCTATATCCATATGGGCGCAGACCGGGCCTTCCGTGATTGCATGCATTTAACCTAAATCAAAAAGTTACTTGTCCAAAATCAAAGGCAGCGCTATCTCCACCTCAGTCCCCACACCTCGTGTACTGGATACATGAATCCCATATTCATTGCCATAAAGCAAACGAATTCTGTTATTTACATTCTCCATTGCAATACCATTACTATTTTCTTTTTCTTCAATCCACTCAATCTTATTGCCACCACTTCGTAGCCTGTTATTTAATTTCTGAAGAGTCTCTTCCTCTATCCCGATTCCATCATCCGATACCAAAATTGTAATCCGCTGCTCCCCAGCTTCAATATGAATATCAATATGCCCTTGTTCAATCTTATTCTCTAATCCGTGGAAAATCGCATTCTCCACAATGGGCTGCAGGGTCATCTTAGGGATTCTGCAATGATAAATGGCATCTGATTTATCGTGATTATAGATATGAAATACAAAACGATCCTTAAAGCGATACTGTTGGATCTGCATATAGGTCTGTATATTCTCCAGCTCCTGGGATAGCTTTACGATATCGTTATCCTTACTGATATTGTAACGGAAAAATCTCGCCAGAGCCTCAGTCATCTCAGCTATGGTAAAATTATCATCCACGATCGCCTGTCCTCTGATATTTTCCAGCGTGTTATATAGAAAATGCGGATTAATCTGATTCTGCAGCTCAGCATACTTCATTTTCTGTGTCATTATTGCCTGAGCATGCTCTTTTTCAATGGCTTTTTTCTGTATCTCCAAAAACTGATCTATTTGCTCCAGCATGGTAGCAGGCTCAGAAAACTGTTCTCCATTCATTAAATTTCTTTGTTGTACAAACTCACTCATTTTATCCTCTAACTTTCCAAGAGGCAGATAAATTTTATGCAGGAACAGAATTAGTAAAACGCCTAAGATAGCTAATATAATGGCATCCGCCATATAAAATATTTCTACCGGAATCTTCCAGGGCATGATGGGCGAGGATATTATAGTAATGATCAAAATACATACTACCAGCATTATCATAATGAATAGATATTTCCTTAAAAAATTCGTATTAATTATTCTTTTAATCATTACTTACACCCCCATTCAACGATATAATTTACGGTATTCCGTTGGCTTTAACCCAACTAATTTGTAAAAGGTTTTGCTGAAATATTTTGCGTCCACATATCCCACCTCTTCCGCAATCAAGTTGACCGGAAGATTTCCGTTTTTCAGCATATCCTTTGCTGCTTCAATCCTACAGGAAATCAAATAATCACTAAAATTAATTCCGATTTCCTTTTTAAAAACCGTGCTAAAATAAGCGGGACTCAATTCTATAGCTTCAGCCACCTCTTCCAGGGTGATCTGACGCATATAATTCTCATTAATGTACTTTTTTGCCTTTCGAATCGGTAGCTGACTCGTATTCCGCTTATCATCGATCACTCGTTCAAAATAACGCTGATAGGTTTCTATGAAATTACGAAGTAAGAGTTCTTCTATTATATTGCAATCCAGAATAAACTGCATTTGTTGCTCAAAATCATTGATGATGCTTTCCTGAATTTTATTTCTTTTCCAGATATCTATGGTGATTTCTTTCATCTTCTCCATTAATTCAAAGATTAGCACCGGAGAATAGTTTACCTTCATATGAATATCGTTTGCTATTTTATCAAAGTCACTGATAAAGGTTTGAATATCCATGGCTTCCAGTACGTTTTCAAATTGCCGTCTAATACCTTCCGTAAAAATATCCTCTACATTTATCTGTCGATAATTAAGCTCTTTGTACTCTATGATACGGTTTGTTCCCTTCTTAATTCTGCATTTAATTGCCGCAACCGCTTCTCGTATCGTATCTTTCGTATTGGTTATGGAGTTTTTTTCTAGTCCAATACCAATTGTCACATAGAAACCATTGAATTTGTCCAATTCCAGCCTGCACAGCTTCAAAATTTTCTCAATCACCTGAAAAACCTGTTCTCTATGCTCAGCCTTATAATTTACAACAGTCACCACTCCTGTTTTAACATAGGAATTTATGTATTCCCATTCGCCCTCTTCCATAGCTTTTTCAATCAAATAATCAATCCCATTTAGCAAGCTTTTTGTATCATAATTCGGGGCATTCGAATCTATCTTCGTTAAAAATGCAATAAAATATCCATTCTCAAACTCACAGTGAAACTTCTCATCCAACTCGGCTAGTTCTCTATCATTGCTAAAGTGATTATGATGTATGATCGTACTTAAAAAATGCTTTCTAATTCGTTTCTTTCCTGAGCTCGCGATTTCCTCAAGTTCCTTTTTCTCCTCATGGATAGCGCTGGCTTCTTTTCTATGTTGCAGGATACGATCAATCGTTTCCTCTAATTCCTTTTTATCAATTGGTTTTAGTAAATAATGCTTCACTCCTAAATTCAAAGCAGTGTGTGCATACTCAAAATTCTTATAGCCACTCATGATTACAAAATCAGCATCAAGTCCCATATCCTTGCCCTTTTGAACTAATTGAAGACCATCATAACCGGGCATTCTGATATCTGAAATAATGATGTCCGGACGTAACTCCTCCATCATTTTCAAAACCTCCAGCCCATTATGAGCCATTCCAATGACCTCAAGTCCTTTTGATTCCCAATTAATTAATTTACATATCATCTGGCAGATTATCTGCTCATCATCAGCAATTAGTACCTTTAACATGCCTATACCTCCACACTCCATCTACTACCCACTCATTATACCAGGTACGCAAGCACCATGAAATTCCACTCCGTGCCAAGATATGCACAACTGCATTCAACTTGTATCCCTCAATATTATACCATAGGCTTGCTCTTTAAAAAAGACAAGCGAGGTGTTTATCTATGGAATACCTTATATAATTTTTCATACAATTGGTATATATTCCTTCCACTGTCACTGTAAAGTACCCAAAGGGATCACAATTTTCTTTAGGAATCTATAACAATTGTATGAACTTGACAGCTCACATACGTTTCTCTAATCCAATTATCCATTTTAATTGGAAAGGAGCGCTGTCACAGAACCTTACCTAAGTCCCACGACAACGCTACCTTTATAAATTTGCTTTAATCTTGATTACTTATTCTCTCTCTTTTAATGTTTCTGGTGTAATAACAAATGCTTGGCCATCAACACGAGCAAGTGGAGTCTGACCTGTAATCAAAGGAGTTACCCCTTTCATGAAGTCATTTATTGTATCACCAAAAGTACCCATGGAAATAGTACCTCTTAATACACTTTCGTTTGTCTCAGATGCTTTGATTTTTGCAACGATTTCTTCTGTCTCATCGATGCAGAAAATACCGAACTTACTCTTATCCTGGATTGGAGATGAAGAAGAACTTATATAGGATTCAATACCAATTGCACAGGTACCATTAACTGCGACAATAACATCAATATCAGGAGTTGCAAGCATGGTATTCTCAATTAGAGTACGTGCTGCATCTGTATTATCCTGATCTTCAACTTCAGCAGTGATTAAATTAACCTTTTTGTTTTCCCCAATCTGCTTTAAGCCTTCACTACGTGTTACGGACTGTGGAACTGTAGAAGAGGTCATAACGAATACGTTAACTTCACCATCACCTGCATCTGGAAAGGTCTTTTCAATCCAATCATTTGTCATAGCTACACACTGTGCTGCCATGGATTCTTCTGAAGCTGAGATAACGCTTGTGGTTGCACCTGGAATTTCATAAGCAAATGCTAACACTGGAATACCTGCATCAATTGCGGATTTACAAGCACTTGCAACGCCATCACCATTAACTGCCCAAACAACGATTACGTCACAGCCCATGGTTGTAAAGTTTTCGATTTGTGTTAACTGAGTTGTTACATCGTTTTCTGCGGAGTCAACCTGAACCTTGCAGCCCTGTTCCTCTAAGGCACCTTGAAAAGCCTGGCTAAGAGCTAACATAAAGTCATTACCAATACTTGGCATTGTGATACCTACAGATTTACCTTCTGCTGAACCCTCAGTCGCTTCGGTAACTGCCTCTGTAATTTGTTCAGCTGCTTCTGTAACTGCAGCAGAATCCCCATTATTTGATGCGGGCTCTTCTGCCTTTTTTGTACTACAACCGGTAAGCATTGTAAAGGAAACTGCAATTGCTAAAATAATACTAAAAATCTTTTTCATAAATATTCTCCCTTCGGTATACTTGATGAATTAACTATAATAAAAATTCCTTTTTCCATCAATGAGAGTACTTTTTTAAAAAGTGGATTATTTTTCGATTCCAAAGAGCACTCTCAACTTTCGTCCCAAGTATTAATAATAAGGCCATTGATTAAATCTTTTTTCTCCCCTGCGATCCGGCTTATCCAGGGTAATTTCACCGGTGGCAGCCCACTCTGCACCACGCACAAACATGGTCAGATAATTGATTCTTCGGTAAGTATCAATATCATGTCCGAGAGAACAGGCAAATACTCTTCCGGCTCCATAAGAATTTGTCCAGGCAACAGGCTGTAGAGAATTCACTCCTCGCATATTTTCAAGCTTCCCCTCCGGGATTAGTACAGGATGATGGGGTGCCGGAAAACCAGCCCTCCGATACATAGCAATATCATCGTATACAGCTGCTAAAACCTGAGCCTTTGTTCCCGGATAATATTCCACTCCTGCAAAGAAATCATCCCCCACCACCATAAAGTCTGATAACCCCTGCATAAGAGGTGAATCCGGCTGTTCTAATTTTACAAAAACATCATCACAGGGATTCTTTCTGCTTTGTGGACTGGTTAAATAAATCCCCCATACTTCTTTGTACCGTTGTGGCATATCCTCATCAAGCCATACGGAAGAATGATGAATAAATAGCCCTTTTCCAGCTTTCACTGCCTCAAAAAGAACATCCTCTGCTGCTTCATTCCACCGCTTATATCTAGCAGTCGGATCTGTTTTCCCATCATAGTTCAAAAGTAATAAATCATAATCTTCTACCGTTTGGCTGCTAGCACCATTAAATTCTTCAATAATCTTAACAGTGAACCTGCCTGTTGCTTCTAACATGGTTCGAAGATATTCGTTCATTTTCGGATAGTTATGCTCCGAAGTTACTTCACCGGTAATTAATAAAACTTTTATTTTCTCCATCAACAACCTCCATTTGCCACTGTGGCATGATTTTACCAAGAACAAAAGAGGAATAAGCCTTATCTGGGTTATTCCTCTTCATTCCATTCTATGGATTAAATATAATTAATTTAATATAGCTTATCAATGAGAGAACCATATTAAAAGGTGGATTATTTTAAGATTATTTTGGAATTTATTTTTCCCCAACCTTGATGTATTTTTCCTTCAGTTCCTTTAAACCTTCCACTTTTTTCTGCGTTCTGGCACCGTCCTTAATTTCATCGGAATGCTCCTGCTTTCCTGCATCATATAATCTGGACCTTTTGATCTGATTTTCCGGAAAAGTAACTTTAATCTTATCATTCACAAGATTTAGCTCACCTTCAATACCACAGATCGGACATTCCACCTTGTTTTTATCATGCATTATCGTAAGCAGATCCATATGACATACGGGGCAGGTTCCATCCTCATCTCCACGCCATTGGATTCGTGTTTCCTCGGAATCAGCATTAAGAGCATCAATGATATTTCTGCCAAGAATCTTCATCCGATCCAGTACCTCGGGTCTACCAAGTACATGTTCCACATTCATTGCACCATAATACTGGTATTTATCAATTACATCGATACCCATTGGCAGTGTAAATTCATACATATTGGGCATCGCAAGGGAAAGCCAGTTTTCCGTGCGGGCTCCTCCGACTGTAACCAATGCACCTACACGCTTTTTAAGACTTCTTGCATCCGGGTAGGTAGCAGGATCTTTACCTTCTGCAATTCCTGCATCGATTAAAGGCTTTCGAAAGGTAATATCATGGGAAGGTCCAATTCGGTCACATACCACTTTAAAATTACCTGTCGGGGCCAATACATAGGTTGGAGAACCTACAATCACAGCATCTGCAGACATAAGAGCTTCATCGAGAATCGGGAAATCATCCTTATGAATGCATTCCCCTTTTCCTCTGCCGCTGATCATTCCTCCAACACAGGCGCAGCAGCCGGTACAAATATGTATATTTAAATCATCACAGCGTATAAACTGAATTTCTAATCCTGCTTTTTCACATTCCAATAAGGCTTCCTTTAACATAACCTCTGTGTTAGCCATCTTTCTGCCAAAGGATAATGCAACTACTTTCTTAGCCATTTATTAACCCTCCTACCACTTCTATTAGTCTTCAATTGCTCTTCTTAGTGCTTCTTGATGTCTGCGAACCTGTTCCACACTATCAACATCAAAGGCATCGTTTAACATACGGTTACCTTCAAACTCAGTGCTTAGATAACCATGATACCCTGCTTTCTTATATGCATCAACTACTTCTTTAATTGGAATAGATGTTTCAACATAATTTTCATTCGTACAATAGCACTTTGCATGGGTATGATAGATATACTTAATATTATCAATAATATCCTGAGGATCGCACCAGGTATAATCAAAGGTGGAGAAAGCATAATCCAGTGCCTTTTTATCACCGCCCAATTTTTTCACCTTTTCCATCAGCTGTGGAAGACCGTTTGCTTCCATATATGCATGATGAGCACGACCTAAATTAGTATCGTATTTTATCTTCGTAAAGCCTTTTGTCACACGACTTTCAAATGCCTCATCAACAGCTTTGATACAGTCCTCATTAATTCCTTTTCTAATTGCCTGCTCCCTAAGAGGTGAGGGAATCGATTTACAGAAGATTCCAAAGTCCGGCATAAAACCAAAGTTCTTTGTATTCGTTTTATGGATCAACTCCATATAGCCATCTGCCCAACCGGAATTTAAGGAGAAGGGAGAATGAACCTCAATACAGATCTTGATATCATTTGCCTCTGCACAGGGAATGCTGCCCTTAATAACATCCATTGGCGTTGATACCAAAGTACGTAAGGTCTTAAATCCAAGCTCATGAGCCATCTTAATATCTCTCTCCATCATCTGTATCTGTTCTTTTAAGGTACAGGTACGGTTTTTATAGATGTGATTTTCTAAAAAAGCATCGTAACAAGTTGGTTCCGTGCCATACTTCTCCATCCATCCAAACCATTGTTCTTTGAACTCTGGTGTAATAACAGGAAAATCCTCCATCATCTGTTCCGGTAATAATTCAATGCCTGTTGCACCTGTCTTAGCGACTTCTCTGATACAATCCTCTAATGTTAATTTTCCGAGATAATATTCTTCCTGGTAGCTGTACAGGGAAACACTTCGTTTTATATTATAAGCCATCTCTAACCCTCCTATATCTCAAAATCATATTCGCCTGAGTGTACTAAAATCACAGGCATATATGATGGTGCAATTGTTTGTGTTGATGTGATATGATGTTGTCCCTTTGCGAGACCTCCATCCTTTAGGACTGTTACGGTTGCAAATTGTCCGAATTTCCAACGGTAAGTGATTACTGTCTCCATCTCATCCAGAGTAAAGGTATCCCCCTCTAAGGTAAAACGAATATCCTCTCTCTTAAATTCTTCTCCATCTACATTAACCTCAATATTGCGGATGATGGAGAGTGTAACACCTCTATAATATTGAATTCTAGTTTCAAACTGGAATCCGATTATTTTCCCATCTGCTTCCACATTTTTGAAACCATCCGGTTTATACATATGTCTTGGATACATTATTTTTCACTCCTTTTATTTATTTTCTTATATAGTTTTCCTCCAAACGCTTCAAAAAGGGGCATTGCCCCTTCTTGAAATATTATTTGGTTTAATTAGAATTTGATCTCCTTATTACCTGCTGCCGCTTTATATATTTGATCCAAAACCTTAGTTACTGCAAAAGCTTCCTCTGGCTTAACCAGTGGCTCCGTATCATTGATAATTGCTTCCAACCATTGTTTTGCTTCAACAACGCCTTCTGCAGAAGCTCCACCTTCAAAATAGGCAATATCACCAACCTTGGAGATTGTTTCCTCCATCAATAAGCCATTTTTAGCCTTATTATAGATAAGTTCATTCTTAGGATAACTCATACCGGATTTAATCTCAGCACCGGATTTCGTACCGCATAAGGTGGTACAAGCTTCTCTGGATTCCACGACATTCAAAGCCCAAGCAGCTTCCAATACAATGGTTGCACCATTCTTCATTTTGATGAAACCGAAGGCAGAATCCTCAACTTCAAAGGTAGCTGGATCCCAGGGTCCAAAGATATTACCTTCAAAATTCTCACGCATTTTCTCAAATACAGAACCGGATACAGAATCCACTTCATAATTTCCCATGCACCATAAAGTGATATCAAGAGCATGAGTACCGATATCGATCAGTGGCCCGCCGCCCTGTAGTGCCTTATTCGGGAATACACCCCAGGTAGGAACCGCACGTCTTCTTACTGCATGAGCCTTAGCATAGTAAATATCTCCAAGCTCACCCTCCTTACAGGATTTATGTAAAGCCTGTACCTCCGGTCTGAAACGGTTCTGATAACCGATGGTAAACTTCTTACCTGATTTTTTCCAGGCATCAATCATCAGCTGCGCATCTTCTGTGGTGTGTGCCATAGGCTTTTCACAAAGAACATGTTTTCCAGCTTCAAAGGCAGCAACCGCAATCGGTGCATGTGCAACGTTTGGAGTAAGGATATGTACTACTTCGACTTCAGGGTTTGCTAGTAATTCGTTATAATCAGTGTATACTTTTGCATCTGCTGTACCGAATTCCTTTGCCGCCTTTACAGCACGCTCTTCTACAATATCGCAAAATGCTACAATTTCATTTAATTCTGAATTCTTCTTAAGTGCTGGGAAATGCTTATTATTTGCAATACCACCACAACCAATGATACCAACTTTAACCTTTTTCATATGTTACCTCCTGGTAAATAAATTATTATTATCATGGTATAAGTATAGTAATTTGCTAAAGCTTCATCATTCAATTATTTACACCGTTTTCGTTGACTTTTTACTAATTTATAATCTAGATGTTACCCAAGGAAAAAGAGAAGCAAAAAATATATTCGAATTTTTGCTTCTCTCTTTATCAGGTTTTATTATCTTATTTAATCAAAAGAATACATAGCTCTCTTAGGCTTAGCAGGCAACACCTCATAATCGAACCAGCTAATTGCCGCAGTCTGCGTAGATGGTGTTCCGTTACCACTTGCATAAATACCGGTAAGAACTCCGATACATCCTCCAATGACTTCAGAAGATAGCAACTTTGTCTTAGCTGTACCAAGTAAAATATAGGAACTATTCATTCCATAATAAAATTCATAGGTATATCGATCTGCTACAATTTTCAATTGAACTTCATCCAATGGAACTGGCTCAGAGATTGTCTCTGTAACCATATCAAAGACTGTCCTGCGAAGCAGGATCACCTTTTGGTTATCCCTCTTGGTAATAACCAAATCATAATGTCCATGCCCCATGTGCATAAGCGCTAATCCAGCTTCCTCGTTTTCTTTGGCAGGCATGAATTCTATTGATAACTCCATCCTGCACTCAAAATCCTGCTGACGTTTTGCGATAAATGCCGGTGTTGCATTATCATTTAAGGAATACTCATTTCCTGTCAGGATTAGTTTCTTTCCATCCAATTGATAATCACTATAAAATGTCCTAAGGAAGTTCCACTCCAGTCCTAATGTTTCCTGATCAAAGACAGTACGAATATTAGTATCTTTGAAAACTTGGATTTGGGGCATATCGTCCACCACCATAGCTTCTTCCGGAACCTTGCCCCCATATACGATAGGCCAGCCATCAACCCATTCCATAGGAGCTATTCCCGTTTCACGGCCAAGATGGTGATAATACTGCTCTGATAACCGCTGGCATAAGAACACCATCCACCACTTTCCATCTTCTGTCTCCACGATATCTGCATGTCCTAAGGCAGAAATGCCAGGATCATTTTCATTCATCGCAGAAAGAATCGGGTTATGTAAACAACCCTCATATGGTCCCCATAGATCAGTAGACCTGGAGATTGTCTCTCTGTGGCCTAGCTCAGTACCCCCCTCCGCAAGCATCAGATAATAATATCCGTCCTTTTTATAGATATGGGGTCCTTCTGGGAATCTGCCCCCGCAACCATATGAAATAATCTTACTTTCTGTTAGGAGTTTCCCTGTAGTAATATCGATCTCTGACATTTGAATTGCTGATCGATGTACTCCATCCTCATTTGTAATATTCTTCGTACTGGCATAATAGACCCTTCCATCCTCGTCAAAGAATAGGGAAGGATCAATACCTCCCTGAGCGATCCAAATTGGATCCGACCATTCACCTGCGGGGTCCTTTGCTGTGATAATGAAATTTCCAGATCCGTCAGGAGAAAAGGCTCCAGGATGATTTACATTGGTGGAAGTAATATAGAAGGTTCCATCCTGATATCGTATGGTTGGTGCAAAGATACCTCCATTGGGAAAACATCCTTCAAATTCCATCTGAGATGCTCTTGATATTCCGTATCCTATTAACCTCCAATTTAATAGGTCTGTACTATGAAAGATTGGGATTCCCGGTAAATATTCAAAGGAACTATTCACCAAATAATAATCCTTTCCCACTCGGCAAATGCTTGGATCCGGATAAAATCCTTTCAAAATCGGATTTTGGTACTGCATATATAATCCTCCTTAATCTCATTCTCTTTCTAATTTTATAAATTATTTTATCTAGTTAATTATATCGTTTCTTGCAAAATTCAGTAAACACAAATATAATAACATTCATATAACTATATTAAGATTGTCAGGAGAAATTAACATGTCCCAACAAGAAAGATTGGATTTCTTTCAAACAGAAAATAATCCCAGCCATAAAAACCTTCCATTGGCCTTAGATGAAATTTTATATAACTATGTCCAAGAACCTGTAACCCGCCCCTACGGAATTCCCATTTATCAATGGATTCTATGTGCAGCTGGAACCGGTGAGGCTATTATTAATAGCCAAAAGATCACATTAAAAAAAGGCCTTGGAATTTTCCTGCCTGCCAATACCCCTCATACTTATTATGGAACTACTGATCCCTGGATTACGCATTGTCTATGCTTTTCCGGTTCTGCATGCGAGCAGATCTTAAATTCTCTTGGGCTAAAGCATGCCGGAATCTTTCACGTCACTGATCCTGAGTCCGTTGCAAAACGGTATCAGACAATAGCCAGCGTTCGAAAGGAAAAACCTTTGCTCTTTCAATCAACCTTATCTAAGATGCTCTATGATTTTTTACTGGATTTATCCTATGATATCAAGCATGTACAGATTTCAGAGCCAGCAAATGAAAATAAGGTACTGCAATTAGTTCTGCAATACCTTACGGATCATTTTAATCAGCCCATAGCCCTAGAAGATCTCGCCTCTTTAGTAAACCTTCGCAAAGAATATCTGTGCACCCTGTTTAAGGAACAGATGCAGCAAACTATATTTCAACATCTCCAGGTAATACGAATTGCATATGCCAGATTTTATCTATCACATTATCCAGAAAAAACAGTGAAAGAAATTGGGTTCCTGTGCGGATATGAAAGTCCAAGTTACTTCTGTAAAATATTTAAAAAGATTATGAAGGTGTCACCGGAGGATTACCGAAGGTTAAATTAATATCGCAATAGCAATTACAATTTCAGCCATGCTGCCTAGGATTTAAGCTAATTCCACAATACTCTTTTTACAAAATCCTCAAGTAATTTTCTCCACACTGACCATTGATGTCCACCTTCAGGAAAATAACTTGTAAAATGAATTTCATGCTCGTATAAAGCATCTTCCAATTGATACCCAAAGGAATAATAAGCATCGTCATAACGACCCGCCCCCAGATGCACCTCCGGAAATTTTAGCTCTGATTTTGTAAAATCCACATCATTTCTTTGCCCTGCACTCCAAATACCAAAATATTTAAAATCAGCCGGATAAGATGAGAATAGATCAAATGCTAGGAATCCTCCTGCAGAAAATCCTGCAAATGAGCGCCGACTTGGTGATTTACTGATATGAAATCGTTCTTCCAGGTATGGTATTAAATAATTGATAATATTAGGTATGCATGCCGTTTTGTTTTTCCAGCGAAACACCTCATTGTTCATGGTGATTACAATCATTGGTTCCACTTTTCCATCTGCAATCAAATGATCCAAAATATTGTTCAATGCTCCTTGGGTAAACCAATCACTATGACTGCCACCACCGCCATGACTAAGATATAGAACCGGATAGGCCTCATCCCTATTCTCATCATATTGTGCAGGTAAATAAACCCCTGCCGTTTGTTTCCCTAAAGCAAAGGAACTATCTGTTTCATACGGAACATATATTACCTTTCCACGCATCGCCCCCGCATATGGAAGCTCTATGGATCGATCCTCCAGTTGTTTCTCCTTATCAAAAGGAATCACTATCTGGCTATATCGCTGCTCATTTTCGTCTTTTAGCAGAGGAAGATTATTTGGATCTGGCATAGTTTTCATATTTATAGCATCTTCTCCCGGATCCTCAAGTACAAAACGATAATTAAATATTCCAGAAGGCAAAGGTATCGTGCAAATAAAGATATCTGTTTCTACTTCTTTTACCATCTCATATAAACCTAATTTTAATACGTCACTGTCAAATTCAAATTTCTCAGGATTAACATCTTTGTCACTGTTCTTCTGCAATAATATTTCTGGTGTCTTCTTTAATCCAAGTAAAGAATGAGAAAAATTGCCCGGCTGCCATTCATGAGGCCAATATCTTCCTGAGGTAAAATGACTGGAATGATATAGGTCAGAAAACATCCAATCTCCTATTACGCCTAACCAGTTTTTATCCGGTGCCTTCCATCGAAAACTTACCACATATCCTGTAGGTGAATCTTCTGATCGTAAGACCGTGGTTTGATCAATTTTTAGAAATTCTTCTTTCGTATACCCAACAATGTCGTATTCCTTATTATTTATCAACTCAGTTCACCTCTCAAATATCATATGGATTTTTGTATTTTCCTGCATCTTTTTTTGAGACAAATCCTTTTGAATTCATCAGATTAAATTCCCAATCCGGCAAGCTTATTAATGGTTCCCAATAAAAGTCAACTAAATACCATTTCCCTTCTATTCTTCGAAATTGATGTACATATTTTGCTACAAATACCATATAGGGAATTAGTTCATTTGTTGTTGCCATACTAAATAAATTGGTGGCACTATGGTCAAACCAGGTAGCTTTAGCATAATTACCATTTTCCTCAATCTCGATAATGGGTGTCGTTGCTGTATGATAGCTATACATTAAGTCATGAAATTGTTGATCCATTTCAGACAACTTGTGTATAATTTCTGCCTCCGTAGATAATATCTTTGATCTTTCCCCTTGGCTTCTTATTAACATTCTACATTCAATTTCACGGTTCTTCATGTACTCTTCATAGAAAGAAACAAGTTTCCCACATCTGCAATGATAGACCCATTGATTTAAGATATTTTCAATTTTGTAAGAATCTTCGATAAATCTCCCTTTCCGTTTGCAAATATCCAGATTCCATGAATTTGGATATTGAGACATACGATCGTATCTTCTTCCTCTTGTATAGATAACTCTCGGAAGCTCCCCAATGATATTCAAATCCATTGTTCTGATTTTCCATTCACCGTTTTCCAAGCAATAGGATGCCTTTAGAATATTAAGATAACGAATTAGCGGCGTTTTTTCTGTTGTAGCTTGTAATTGATTGTTAAAGTGGAAGGTTTCAACAAAATATAATCCTTCTGCTGACCTATTCTCCAGATTCACTTCAATAATTGGTGCAGCAGTTATTCCTAAAAACAGATAATAACCATTTTGTAGTACTTCCTCTCTGCGCCACTGATTTATTTGATTTAATATCAAGCTTTTTCCAATGATTTTATTCCTTGAGAGAGGTTCAAGATATAAACTAGGCATAGCTTGATCGCAAAACAATTGCTCCGTTTGATTCATTTTTCTTTCAAAAAAGTAATTTTGAAGATTTCTTATCTGAAGAACATCTTCCGGACTATTATCCGCTCTCATCTCTGGCAGGCTTCCAGGCTGAACTTCCCCGAACCATTCTGAGTTCGGTGGAAGTTCATAATCCCAAGGAATCATGCTCTGAATATCCTTCCACAGCAAATTGATTATTTTCATTGTTTGATCAACAACAAGAAACGTTACAATTAGTTGTGATATTATTAGCTCACATTTGTGTTTGCCTTCCCTTTCATCGAAGTAAAAGCGGTATGTATATAGGTCGCAAATCATCTTCTTATCTAAGCTACTCTGCTCCAGTTGATATCTTGGAGAAGCCCAAATAGAAAATTGCTTATCACATCTGGTTTTATTTCTATCCTCCAGGATTCTTAACTCGCTTATAATGGACGAATATCCCGCGCAATTCATGCCCTCTCCTTCTATACTTACGCAGGTCTTTGCATCATTCAGCAATAATTCTTTCCCAATATAATACAAATCATTATAGTTATAGGCATGTAAAAATCGAGCCACCATATTTTCCATCACCGTATATAAGTGAGCTTCTCCATTTTGATTTATCATATGACTTCTCCACAATCATTATTTATTAATAACATCACCAAAGCTTTAAAGTAGTTCTTGACTAATTATCATTAAAACGAAGCACAATCTCCCCATACATTCCCGTTCCTTCTGAAATCTCATGGTTCAACACAATGAAGGGTTCCGGATAATTATTCTGGTCTTTATCCAGGGTTGTGGTAACAATTACTTTCATTGTATTCTGTCCTATTACGAAGTAACCACTGACATCAAACACATATGGTGGATACTGAATTGTTTCGACGTACTGTTCATTAATCCAAAGCTCCAGTACTTCAGCCACCTGCCCAAATTCCAGATACATGGAGCTACCAACTTCACTAATATCAATCTGCTTTGTGTAGCAGATATGCCCAGAGAAATTCGGATGGATGTGCGAAATTGGTTTTAGTTGTTCCAAGTAGCTTTCACCAGTAAATTCTGGATACTGCTTTTCAGTTGCAAGGGAGTAACTCCATCCATCGGACAGTAGCTTTTTATTCAGACATTTACCGAGTTTCTCTGTAAGTGCCTCATATCGCGGCAGTTCTTCTTCTCTGACATCAAAGATAATACAAGAGCCATAAGGTGCCAGTTCAAGTGCGATCGTTTTCATACCGTCTTTTTCTTCTACTTCCATTTGGTAAAATTCATTCTTCATTCCATCATAATAAACAGCACCATGGTTTAATGGTAATTTGATTTTCCCCTTAAACACCCCAAATGCAGATTCATTATTCAGCATATAGCAATCAACATCTTTCTTATAATGATAATATACCATTTCCGGATAATTCGGCATTAATTGTATTTCTGCCTTTCCTTGATGTCTCATCTCCTCACCCAGCTGCTTTAAACCGACAATTCCACAGCCTTTTAATGCTTGTCTCAGTTGATCAGCTGAAACCTCATCACCAACGACGGCTTCCGGCAATGCTTCTACAAAGATAATATTAAGCTTCGGGTTTTCTTTGATAAACTCATATACTGCATACGGTAATCTCTGTACATATGGGATAATCAAGGTGGAAAATTCTTGTCCATTAATATAAAACCTATTGTCAATTACCTTTCCTTCAAACTCCTCCAGCTTCTCCAGCATGTCTCCAGTTACAAAATCAAACTCGATCTGATGTTGTAGCAGCTCTTTCGCTGGCTTTTGGATCAACATACAGTCTCCGCCCCATTCAGCATCAGCGTGATATAATACTGCTACCTCAGCTATATGTTTGCCCCCGCTTAAGATCTCACACATCCGGTTTGCATATTTCATCAGGTTTCCAAAGTGCTTATATTGAGGATTGTTTCCTCTGGCATAAAAGTGAGGAGGACAGTCCATGTCCGGATATTCTGCCATGGAAAATGCATGGGGTACCAGTCGATTAATCCCTCTGACCAACACATGGTCAAGGATATATTTCATATCACGTACTCCTGTTTTCCACCCCGATGCACCAAAGAGCTCACACATCGTACGTCCCTGCTTGTTCGGATCTAGATGTCCGCTGGACGCTCCCATTTTACCTAAAGCATAGTGCAGAAACTCTCCATCACGATCGAAAATACCCATCCTGAGATAACCTGCTCCACCGATGGCTATCTGATTTCCGATGACATCAATACCCGCCATATGCTGACCTTTCATCGCTCGGAAGTAATGAGCCGCTCCATTTCCCAGTCGTCCATGTAGATTATCATCTTCTACTACATGTCCAATATATTCCACGCTGTGTGCTTCACACCATTCTCCCAATTGACTGCTGAAGTTTTCCGAATATAAGTTACTGACTGCATTCATAAAGTTGAAACGAGCCTGAGTACATTCCTTCATTTGCAAGGTCTCAGTCCATAGCAAGGGTAATTGAATATACCAGCTCTCACCATATACTTGAAGCATCTTTTCCTTCAATTGTTCACTCCAGGGCAGGGGCATCTTGCTATTTCCAATCTGAACATTGGACTTGAAACCTCCGATATTACCAATCTCCGGCTCATCCGAGAAAAATCCTGCAATGGTCATTCCAAAATCTTCTTTGAAATGTTCAAAATGTGGCTCATACACCGCCTCAATTAAGGTGCTTACGGATTCACGATCCATCATATTAATATAATCTTCGTTTCCGCCATCAGTCGCGGTTTCATAAACAACAAAAACGCGGTAATTATCCTGAGGAAATGTATAATTTGCAACTCCATCTAATACCTTATCAGTAAGATCGATCACACCACTTTCGTCCAGCTTATTCTCTTCTCTTAAAGGATATGCCACCACTGCCACCAGCTTGTTTTTCTTCTGCTCCTCAATATTACGGGGTTTATCAAGCTCCAAAAAGCTGACGAGAGGTTTTGTCATACGGGAAACGGGAATTGTAACCTCTCCGCTTGACCCCCATACATTGACTACATTATAGTTTAAGTATCTTTTCTTTCTCTCTGGATATTTTGTCTTAATGAGTCCATTCGCATAACCGGTTGGAAAATGAGCATCATCCAAAATCCAAATTTTCATATTACGATTTTTTGCCTCTTCAATAATCATTCTCAGATCAGACCACCATTGCTCTCCCATAAAATCAGGATGAGGTCTGGATTCCAGACAGAATGCTTTCATTCCACATTCATCAATTTTCTCAATTTCTGTACGAATCAACTCCTGTGATTCCCCCTTCATCCAGAGAAAGGGTAGAATATAATTATTTATTTGGTTATTCTTTAATCTTATAAATTCAGAATTCATTTTTTACTTTCCTCTCTAGTTAATCATTGGTCAACATATCGGAGTAGTTGTCTTTAACCACTGTAATCCTCTCAAGATATTTCTATCCCAGAAATCCCATTCATGTGCACCCGGTTCTTCCAGATAAGTCAAATCAGCGCCTTCCTCTTCTAAAAAATTCTTATATTTTCGATTATGCTCCAGCAGAAAATCTTCCAACCCAACCGCCATAAAAATCTTCACCTTAGTCTTACAACGTTTAAATAACTGCTCCGGATCCATATCACTTCCAAGCACCTTTGATAGATCACCAAATATTCTTTCTGCATATTTTTTTCTTTGCCATGGCATTACTGCATCATCCGTGTATTTCGGCACGTCATAGGTAATAATTGCACTTGATAAAGCAATAATTTGACTAAAGGTATCATTATACTTTAAACCATTACGGATTGCACCATAACCACCCATGGACAAACCACCAATAGAGGTATCTTCCCTTTTATGAGAAAGCGGAAATAGAGTGCGGGTTACTTCAACTAACTCTTTTCCGATAAACTCTCCCCACCGTTCGGTCTCACAATTATCCAAATAAAAATTATTGTTTCCATCGGGCATAATTACTGCAATTTTATTCTCAATTGCATATCGCTCAATTCTGGTTCCATATAGCCAATCCCTCTCATCTCCTGTAACTCCGTGTAACAAATATAAGGTTCTTAACGGTTTTTCTATGGAATATGGATTTGGATTTGGATTTAAGAAGTTTTCTCCAAAATCCTCAAAAGGAATAATAGCAGTAAATGTTACAAATCCCCCCAAGCAATTCGAGTTGTATCTTGTTGTAATGATAGCCATAAATATACCTACCTTTCATATACGATTATTAGTAGGGGCTATTACAAAAAGACTTGAATCTATTTTGTATTAGCCCCTTAATATAATTAGGAATCAATATTAAAAAGCAATCTCAACTGTTGCCTTTAAACATTCTTCTGAGTTTGTACCTACATATATGTGAAACTCTCCACTCTCCAAGCGATAATTCATATCATCGTCATAGAAACCAAGCGTATCCTTCATCACCTCTATCTGCAGAGTTTCTTTTTTACCTGGAGCCATGAATACTTTCTTAAATGCCTTCAGTTCCTTGATCGGCCTCACCAAAGAAGCAGTAACGTCTCTTATATAGACCTGAACCGTCTCTTCTCCGGCATAGGTTCCTATATTTTTAAGCTCTAGCTTAATTTGCAGAGCATCCTTCTCCTCTACAACGGATAAGTTTTCATAGACGAAGGTAGTATAGCTAAGTCCATAACCGAAGGGATATAATGGCTGTAATGGAGCATCCAGATAACGGGAGGAGAACTTACTCTTTGCACCCGGCCTTCCTGTATTCGGATGATTATAATACCTTGGGCATTGGCCTACCATAGCCGGAAAGGTACAGCATAGCTTTCCACTTGGATTGTAGTCTCCGAATAGCACCTCAGCAACAGCATTTCCCATCTGGATTCCAAGTTGCCAGGTTTCCAGGATTGCCGGAACATGTTCTTTTACCCAAGGTATTGCTAAGGGTCTTCCATTCATCAGCACAGCTACTACCGGTTTTCCGGTTGCCAAAGCAGCTTCTAACATCTTCTGCTGTTCGCCAGCAAGTGAAATATCGGCACGGGAGGAGGCTTCACCACTCATCGAAGCTGTCTCACCGACAACTGCTACGATAACATCTACGCCCTCTACTGCTAGATTTAGTTCTTCTTGGCTAAACTCCGAGGTAACCCCACAAGTTCTTGCATAATTAACATTAATACCAGCATTCTTTAGTCCCTGATAAATGCTGACACAATCTTTTTCTCTTCCTGCCATTGCCCAGGTTCCTAGTACTTCCATCGGCAGCTCTGCCAATTCACCAACCAGTCCAATTTTTTGTTCTTTTTTTAAAGGAAGAATATTATCATTTTTTAATAGAACGATAGAACGCTTTGCCGCCTCTAAGGCTGCGTCAGTATGTTCCTTGGGCAGTTCTTCAAACAGTGAGCTCCTATCCTCTGTTACATAAGGATTCTCAAATAAACCTAGAGCCATCTTTACACGCAATATTCTTCGAACTGCATCATCTAAATGCTCCTTAGAAACTTCTCCATTGTCAACCTGTTCTTTCAAATATGTACGGTAAGCATGTGAATTCATATCCATATCCATACCAGCATTACAAGACAGCTTAGAAGCCTCCTTTAAATCTGCTGCAATTCCATGTCTTACACAGTCATCGATAGCATTGGCATCACTTACCACAAATCCTTTAAAGTCAAACTTATCCTTTAATACATCTCTTAATAAGAACTTGTTTACGGTACACGGAACCCCATTATAATCATTAAATGCTCCCATTACCGTTGCTGCACCTGCTTCAACACCTGCCTTGAATGGAGCCATATATCCATTATGTAACATGGAATTTGCCATAGATACTGTATTATAATCCTGGCCACTTTCCGCCGCACCATATGCGATATAATGCTTAAGACAGGAAGCGAGATTATCTCCTGCATCCATCTGTTTTCCCTGAAATCCTCTAACTTTTGCCTCCGCATAAATGGAAGCTAAATACGGATCCTCACCTGGGGACTCGGCAATTCTTCCCCATCTTGCATCACGAGCAATATCTACCATTGGAGCAAACGTCCAGTGGATGTTATGTGACCTAGCTTCCCTGGCTGCAATGCGAGCTGATTCTTCAAAGATTTTCTCATCCCAGCTGCAGGCTTCTGCTAACGGGATTGGAAACACGGTGTGAAAACCATGAATAACATCAAAACCGAAGATCAATGGAATTCCTATTCTGGACTCTTCCACTGCAATTCTCTGCAATTCATTGGCTTTCTTCGGATTATCCATCAGAAATGATCCTATCATACCGGCACGAATATCCTCTTCATGATAATCCATCTCCGCCTTAGCCATCATCTTACCGAATTCATCCTGTGAGATTCGTCCTTCTGTCACCATCTCAATCAATTCTTCAAAGGAAATATCAAAACCCCCAACAATGGAAGGGGATAATTGATTGAGCTGCCCTACCTTTTCCTCAATTGTCATGCGCTGGATGAAATCTTCTATTCTCTCTTCCTGCTGCGGTGAAAGCAGTAATTTATTCATTATTCTTATACCCCCCTGTTCTGTTTTTTGTTTTATCCTTTCACTGCTCCCATGGTCATACCTTTTACGAAATAGTCTTGGAAAAACGGATACACTAGCATAATCGGAATAATACCAATCGCAGCTGCTGCCATACGAACAGTTTCTGTTGGCATATCAGAGCCCCTGCCTAACATTTGTAAATATTGTGCATTCATATTAATTGCATTTAAAATATTCTGTATACCATATAACTTTGAATCATCCAGATAATACATACCATTCTGCCAATCATTCCAGTACATTACACCACTTAATAATGCCAAAGTAGCAATCATCGGCTTTGACAACTTAATTACTATTTCAAAATAGATCTTGAATTCGCTACAGCCATCAATCCTTGCCGCCTCGATAATTTCCTCCGGAATATTTTGTCGGAAGAAGTTCTTCGTCATGAAGATATAGAAGGCATTGGTAATCAGGTTTGGTACCAGCAAGGCAAATAAAGTATCTTTGATATGAAAGTACTGAGTATAGTTTATGTAGGTTGCAACAAGTCCTCCATTGAATAACATGGTGAATACAACCATATAATTAAAGATTTTAAGACCCGGTAATCCATCCTTCGAAAGCATATATCCAATTGACATTGTAATCGTTAAGCAAAGAATTACACCGATAACACTTACTATTATGGTAATTCCGTAACCACGACCAAATATCTGCCACTGACTCAAAAGATACTTGTAGGCATCCAAAGAGAACTCTTCCGGCCAGAAGGAATATCCATTGTTTATTGCATACTTTTCATTTGTAAATGAGGCTACAATCAAAAGCCAGAACGGAACAACTGCTAAAATTGTTACAATAATTAATACAATATGCGATAATGCTAAAAACTTTTTATGACCAATCATCATATCCTCCTTCTAGAATAATGCATCTTCTTTACTATATTTATTAATAACCATGTTAAAAATCATGATTGTGATAAAGCAAACAACGGATTGGTAAAAGGCTGCTGCAGAAGATAAAGCAATATTACCGTTCTGTAGTAATGCACGGTATACATAGGTATCGATTGTATTCGTCACGGAATATAGCATACCTTGATTTCTTGGAACCTGATAGAACAGTCCAAAGTCAGATCGGAAAATATTACCCATACTTAATGTAACTAACATAATGATAGTTGGTTTTAAAAGTGGTATGGTAATCCTTTTTATCTGATACCATTTAGATGCTCCGTCAAGTTCTGCGGCTTCATAAAAGGATTCGCCAAAGCCTACGATACTGGCTAGAAATATGATGGTTCCATAACCGATACTTCTCCATTCATTTACAAAGGTTAGAATAAGTGGCCAATAAGTCTTTGTCATATAAAACTTAATTTCCTGCATCCCCATAGATCTCAACAGATGATTAATTAGCCCCGTCTTATCCCCGAGAAACACATATGCCAGATAAGATACTACAACCATGGACATCAGATATGGTAATAGGATTGCTGTCTGGTAGATTTTTTTTGACACCTTTTTTCTTACCTCATTTAAAAAGATTGCTAATGCAATTCCAAATACTGTATTCAAAAAGATAAAAAGCAAATTATATCCAATCGTGTTTCTTGTAATGACCCACGCATCTTTCGTCTTAAATAAAAATTCAAAGTTCTGAAAACCTACAAACGGGCTGTTCCAAATACCAATCTTATAATCATATTTTTTAAAAGCAATAAGCAAACCATATAACGGCATATAATTATTAATTATTAAATATAAAATTCCTGGTAATCCTAAGATATAAATTGGTAACCATTTTTTAAACTGCTTACTTTTCTTCATACTGACTCCTATTCCTGCGCAGCTTTCTTGCGCATACTTAATTTTGTGCAATTTTTAATGCGCTTTCGTAACGCAGGTAATTTGAATTTCTTTATGGTAAATTACATTGAATAGTCATACT
Source organism: Bacillota bacterium (assembly GCA_023386815.1). Taxonomy (GTDB): domain Bacteria; phylum Bacillota; class Clostridia; order Lachnospirales; family Lachnospiraceae; genus Mobilitalea. The sequence goes on along the minus strand of JAEWIZ010000021.1, from coordinate 42,634 downwards.
GCTGTATTCTTTTCTATAGAAAGAGGGCAGCAAAGCTTGACTGCCCTCTTAATGAAATCGTCTTTGATAGGAATAAAATCAGCTATTTAGCTGCTAACCAAGCATCCAACTGCGTTTGATTTTCTTTGATAATTTCTTCGATACCAGCATCCTTTAAAGCCTTATTAAATTCAGGAATCACTTCATCAGGATTAACATTTCCAGTTGTTAATGTAGCTTTATATTCGTTGACAACATTTTGTACTGCCGTAAGCTGAGTTGTTACCTTAGCTGTGTCGAAGTTATAACCAAGACAGTTGGACTTAGCTGCTCCAACTAATCCAAAATCATCAATTGTTGCAAAGAACTCGTCAGTATTAGGTGTACGTTGGAATACTGTCTTAGTATCACCAAACCATTGAATCATATCTCCGCCATAGCCAACACTTTGACTGTTAACACCTTCCGGGTATGTAATTATGTTCTTGGTGCCCTCCGCCTTAACATAATGTTTACCCTCAATACCATAGTTCATAAGGTTTGCAAGCTCAGTATTAGAGTAGACTAAATCCAATAATTGAACCGCTTTTTCCGGTTTTTCACTATTGCTTGCTACACCCCAGGACTGTGTAATAGTAGCTGCTGTAGTTAATAGTGCTTCTCTAATGATTGATACTCCAAGATTTTTTCCAGTCATATTAGACCAATATGCTTCACTAGAACCTACACCGTAGCTACAAGTAAATCCAAAACATTGTCCGTTAGTCATAGAATCCGTCGTTGTATAGCCATTTGTTAAAGAATCCGGAATAGCATATCCCTTCTGCATCCAATCATAATGGTCTTTACACAAATCATAAAATTCCTGTGATTCATACCAATTGGTGATTGTTGTATTGTTTGCAGGATCTACAACAACACCATAGCTTAGTGAGTTATTATCACCGAGTGCATCAAAATTTGCTCCAAACTCAGTGATAGAAGCACCACCGCCATCACCAAGAGATATTCCATAAGCTGACATACCACTGGCTTTCACCTGTTCAAAGATCTTAACAAAGTCTTCATTTGATGAAATCTTATCCGGTACTGTAATGCCATATTGATCTGCTAAGTCTTTATCATAAAAGAAAACTATTTCCTGTCCCGGATATAAGATAGATGGATAAGCATATACTCTACCATTAATTGTTCCGGCTGCTAATAGATCTCCTGCATGCTCTTTTAATGCTGGTGTTAAGTAATCTGTTATGTCGGTTAATAAACCTTCACTAACGAGCGGTCCTGGTTTCGTTATTAAACCTGTATTTATTAAGTCAATCTTTTCGCCAGCTGCAACAGATAGACTTAATTTGGTTCCTTGCTCTGAGATTGGTACCAGCTTTAACTTTACGGTACTATTAATTGCAGGTACTGTAATCTCATTAATTGCCGCTTCTACCTCTGCAATATCCGCATAATCTTGGTAGATGTTAATGATTGCTACGACAATTTCATATGGTTCTTCCTTCTCTGTTGCTGTAGTATCCGCCCCCTGGGTTACTTTTGCATTATTGCTTTCTGTGGTTTCTTCTGCTTTTTTTGAAGAACAACCCACCAACAATGTTACTGCAAGAACAAGTACCATTACTACTGATAAATACTTTTTACAATGTTTCATTTTCATAAACCCTCCTAATGTTTGTTGGTGATTACAATATATCAAAAAGGAACTTACCGTTATAGTAAAATAATTACCTGTACTTGGACTAAAATGACCTATTGTTTTGTTACTTTTTTCTGCGTATCATGAATTTTCTTGCTACGTTTTATAAGAATACTGCACAAAAGAGCTTGTCATCATAAAACATTATTATCATTTATCAATATAACTAGTATTCTGATTCCTTAGAACGAAGATTTCTTGTATTATATTTGCTTCATAGTTCGATATTCTGTCGGCGACATCCCGCATTCCTTTTTAAAAACCCTAGTAAAATATGCATAGTCAGAGTATCCTACCATGAAAGCAACATCCTTGATCGAGATTTTTGTATCCTTAAGAATGTGGGTCGCTGTTTCCATTCTGGCTTGTGTTATATAGTCTATAATGCTTAGCCCAGTTTTATTTTTAAAGGCTCTCATTAAGTACTGTGGGTTGAAATTAAGCTCTTTGGCAATATCAGGGACACTGAAAGAATCCATCATATGATCCCTGATATATTTTTTTACTTTCTGTTCCACGTCCTGTTCACAAATTTCATTTTCCTTCTCTTTAATCTGATAATCTGTAAGTCTTCCCCAGTTAACTGCTTCGATATCTTTATCACCGGAGGAGAAGGCTTCTAATTTCTTTACTAACATAGTAATAATTCGGAACAACTCAGAATAATCAATCGGTTTCAGAACATAATCATAGCACTTTAATTGAATTGCTTTTCTCATATAATCAAATTCCGGATGACAGGTAACAAAGATACAGTTAATATCATATTTATTATCTCTGACCCAATCAAGTAAATTAAGCCCTGATCCATTTGGCATCTCTATATCACAAATAAGGATATCAATTTTATGTTTTTTAATCATCGAAATTGCAGAATCCATATTCAGTGCCTTGTAAACCTCACGGATACCGCATTTTCTCCATTCAATATTCATCTGTATCGCATCGACACTCCTAGGCTCATCATCAACAATCAATACATTAACCATAGTTCCTCCTTGCCCCCTGCATATTTCCATGCAATGTAATACATTATCTTCTCTAATTTTATTAATCATTTTCTATTATCTTTTATTATCTTTCGAGTTTTTAATCAGACTATATCTATATCATTTCGTTATCCTAACATTTGTCTACATGTTCAATGGCAAATAGATTTCAACTACTGCACCACCCGTTGGTGCATTACTGATTTCAATTCTTACCTTTTCCTGATAGAGTATATCCATCCGTTCTATCGCATTCTGGACACCAATACCTAAGTTATCCTGATAGGTTCTTGTCCGAATAAAGTTATTTATTCTCTCCAAGGTTTCTTCCCGGAACCCATTACCGGTATCTGTAATGGAAACCTTTAATTTACCCTCTAGCTCACGTGCTAGGACAAAGACAAACATCTTTTCATCATTTTTAAAGGCATATTTAATACAGTTTTCCACAAAAGTTTGAACAATCAATGGGGGAATTAAAACACTGCTCACTTGCTTTTCCCATTCAACAACATAATCCAAGCGATCCAGATACCTCTCTTTTTGAATCTGAAGATACGTTTTCACATGCTGAAAGTCATTTTCCAAAGCTACAAAATCCACCTGAAGATTCACAATATACCGAAAGTACTTTGTTAAGTACAGAACCATTTTTTTCGCCAAATCAAATTCATCAACTTTATAGGTATAGACCAGATTTAATGCATTTAGAATAAAATGAGGTCTGACTTGTTGACTGATATATTTAAGCTTTGATTTTTGCTCTCGAATTTTTGTTCTATATAAGTTAATCTCAAGTTCGTTTAATTCATCCATCATCTGATTAAAACGTTCCATCAATCTTGTAAATTCATTATTATCTGTAATACTCGCGAGTGGTATCCTATACTCCTGATCACCATTACCGATCATTTTCATGGCATGTGCTAGCTCCTTTAATGGCCTGGCTATCTTTATCTGGAGCCAATAAAGCAAAACAGGAACCATGAAAATCGATAAAATGACAATGGCAAAGATAATTTTATTAATGGTAGGAATATTACTCAGCAACGAGGTACCAGGAATTAATAAACCAAGATAGAAGTCTCCCTCCCTCGAAACCACAGAATAATTCTTATATTTTTGCTTTGATACAACAATGTTTTTTTTACTTATCCCATTGGTATTCAGATATGAATTCAATGCTTCCTCAGATATTGTATTGGCATACGTTGTGTCCATAAAGTAAACAGTGCCCAATAAATTCTCGTCATTCAATCCTAGACTTGTTGTCATGCTCTTTAATGGAATCCAACAACCTCCGCAAAAATCTCCATATTTTTTTGTATACAGCAGATAGTACGTATTTGATATATTTGTGATTTGCAAATGGTTATAGCGCAGGTCATTTCGATTCAGGTGCTCTTTCACGTATTCGTGTACACGCATATTCGCCCCTGCATTATATCCACGAAATAAAAGTAAGTCCATATTTTCATAATATGCAAAAACCCCTTGGATTCCCCCATAGCTAGCAGATAAATTACTTAGCCAATGAGTTGTTTGAGCTTCATAGCGAAAATATTTTGATTTTGAAGTATTTTGATCATATTTACTCATAAAAGTATAACTTTCACTGTCAGTTACATATTGGATAAAATCCGTGTCAATCTGAGATATCATATTATCCAATTGGCTAATCGCAATTTGAAGGGAATTAAGATTACCATCGATTAATTTCTGCTCCATATTTTGATAGCTGATAAGATTAGATATAACAGTAATCACCGTAATTATCACCATGACAATCAGTGGTAAAATGACTACCTCATGAATGATTGAACGAAATCTTTTTCCTTTCATCGAAAAGCCATCCTCCTATTAACTGGTATTTAAGATTATCTCAATCTCTGTATTTTATCTTAAATTAATAGCCTTGTATAGTTCCATTAGTTTCCCATTCCTATGATAAAAAGGAAGTACATTTATTGCACCTATTCTAATAGCCCTAGAAATAGTTTGCTTCTTGTACTTCCTTTTATTATTTCTCTATATTCTGTCTACTTACTACTCACCTACAAACTCAGCAGCGCTCATGCCTGCAATACGTCCTGTATTTACTGCAAACCCCATGGAATTGCCAGGAAGCAGGAACATATAACTGTCATCATAGATATTACAAGCATCCGTACCTGCACAATAAAGACCTGGGATTGGCTCAAATTCTTCTGTAATCGCTTCACAGTTCTCATTAATTTTTACACCGCCTACGGTACCATAACCGCCTGCGCGAACCTTTGCACAATAGAAAGGTGCCTTTTTGAGTGGTCTTAAATACTTTTTGTCCTTAAAGAACTCTTCATCCACGCTATCGCAATATTCATTGTATTCATCAACGGTTTCAATCAGATTATCAACAGAGATACCTGCCTTCTGCGCTAATTCTTCTATGGTATCTGCAACAAAGAAGTCCTCGGACTCATTGTCCTGTGCTATTTTAATCCCTTCATAGAAATCGGACACATCTGGATTCGTACGAACCAAGCTTACGTTATCTACACCATTACGGATATAGTATTTTAAGATGGAGGTATCAACAATGCTATAGCATATCTTGTCCTTTTGATGTGTAACTACGTTAGCAAGATAGGTTGCATTCTGCATCTGATCCTCATTCATTACACGCTTACCAAACTTATTTACTAATAGATTCGGCTGAGAGAATACATTGGCCACACCCTGAGGCAGCTCGTCGCAGCCCTCAATATTTGCTGCCATCTCAATGCGTACGGTAGTTTTTCCAGCACCAGCTTCCCAAGCCATCTTCATGCCTTCTCCCACAAGACCTGGAATCGCGAAGTTAAACATATCCTCGCCCTGGGTAAAGCCGGTTTCTTGTTTGATTAATTCTTTGTTAGCACCAGCACCACCGGTACAGATGATTGCCGCTTTACAAGAGATCATAATCTCTTCGCCGTCCTTACTCATAGCGGTAACACCTGCCACCTTGCCATCCTCTATTATTATTTTCTTCGCCGGAGTTTCCATAAAGAAGGTTACTCCTAACTCTAATGCCTTCGTATACAATGCCTTATTCATAAAGGAAGCAGCTCTTGGCCCAATTGCACGATCGGTTTTAACGATATGCCAGGTTGCTTCGGATTTCGGGAAATAACGAAAAGCTCCCTCGAATTCTACGCCCATATCCTCCAACCATTCAATAGTCTCAGCAGACTGTGCAAAATATCGTTTTACAAGTCTTGCATCTACCTGATAATGTGTATACTCCATGAACATATTGAAAGCCTTTTCCACAGAGAGATCAATCATTTGTCTCTTCTGATGCTTTGTACCAATTCCTAATGGACCCATTCCCATGTTGGCAGCTCCGCCAACAGTTGCTGCTTTTTCCAGCACGATAACACTTGCACCATCCTCTGCTGCCTGTACAGCGGCAGATAATCCGGAGGGACCTGCAGCGATAACTACGATTTGAGCTTCATACTTCTTCATTGTTTTCTTACCTTTCTATTTCAGTGAATGATTAAATATAGAATTTCCTTAGCAGTGCCTGACTCTCACGATGAATTACTGCCAAGATGCCACATCTTTTGGTTTTCTTATTTGAATTCTATCAGATAATCCCTTCTAAGGCATTCTAATTCTTATTGTATTTAACCGTACTTTCTTTCATCATTTTTAGTTGGTTTCAGAGAATATGAAAAAACAGAGCAATTTTCGTATGTGAAATCTTGCTCTGTTTTGATTTAATTATACAAATAGCTAATATGAATATATTTAATCTCCTGAGCTTTAATCTGTACCTCAAAATTCAGCTTTCGATCTTTAGCATTACATTCCTGTATCTGTATATAGGGAGTACATATTCTCTTTAAGTATTCTACCTCCTGTTTCGTTAGATGGTCGCTCAAGCCCATCTTTCTCCACTCCTCTTGAACACTTCCATTATCAGCACTGATGGCATAGGTCTTAATCTTATATCTTCCATTTTTGATATTCGTTAATTGATAATTTAGTTGCTTCATTCCATTGTCTTCAAAAAGCTGATACATTTTCTCAAGGTCAACTTCATCCTCAGATTTTAAAAAGTACTTATAGTTTAAATGGCGATAATTATGACAGGCAATATAGTAGCTGTTATGAGCATTCGTTGTCACAATACTGTTCTCATCCATATTTATTAAATACTTACCCATATAATTTAGGAAATAGTAAGCATAATAGGAAGGCTTTTTTATACCATCCTTGCTCAGAAGGCCACAACCCCCGTAAAGAATCGGAGAGCTATCAAAATGCTCTGAAAAAATATCGGATCCAACCCAATATCCTAATATGTCTGTCGTATTCATACACTCCACAATATTTTTGAGGATGAATGCCCCCTTAAAGCAGCTGTCATTTAAAACGTTCCGATTTGATATCGTAGAACTCCATTCAGAAACATGAATTTCAACATCCTTTAATTTCGATTCAGCGATTACCGCGGATGCCATCTCCAACTGATTCTTTAAAAAGTTACGGTCACTGGATATCTTCGCATATGCAACCCCATCCTCATCCCCTTTAATATAGGGGTAACAATATAGAGACAGAAAGTCCGGCAAATGCTTTTGCTTACTCCAAAGGTCAACCAACTTGGTCAGATTTCCTCTTTCGTACTGAATACCAATTCCTCCGCCACCTACCATACTGTTAGGAGAAATTCTCTTAATTGTTTCGTATAGCGTATTAAAAATCTCGAAGAAATTATCATCCTGAGAACCTTTCTCTATGTCTTCTCCACTCCACTGCTCAAAATACCATTTTTCAATCTCTTCCAAACCATAGCGATTCACCAGATGAGCAGCAAAGTTGGTGATAAATCGCTTAAAGCTTTGCAAGCTCTGAAACGAGATTTCTCTTTGCTCCTCTACAATCGTTTTTGTTAGTGTACTATGGAGTCTCTTTGGTTTATAGCCCATCTCAATATATGGTCTTATTTCATGCTCAACCAAAAAGTCCAGTACCTTGTCTAATTTTTCAAAATTATATCTTCCTTCTTCATTATTTTCATTGATTAATAATTCAGTACCAAAGATATCCCAAAAACGAACATAACGAAAACCGATTTCCTCTTTTAAGATCAGAATATGCTCCTGCATATCAGAACGCAGCAGGTCTCCTGCCCGTCCTACATTAATCATGCGATTCCAGTATTTTGGATATTCTGTGTACTTCGTCGCATCCAGAATCGTATATTCATTTTCCTTTGCAATGTCGACGGGAGCAGTTAGCATGTTATGCTCTAAGTATGCACTGACACGCTCATCGATTTTTTTCATCAGATATTCATTTTCCTGCTCACCCTCCACACTCATCGTCTGGCGCATCTTCTGCCTATACTCAGAGGGTTTCGCGTGATAGGTTCGTTTAAATAATTCATTAAACGCAGCTGTATTGGCAAATCCATTATCAAGTGCAATCCCCATAATAGACTTGTCCGTATACAACATATCATCTATTGCATGATACAGACGGATATTATTAATATAGTCCACAAAATTCATACCCATATTTCTTTTAATATATTTTGATAAATAGGGCACTGAAAGGTATAGCTGCTGCGCCAGTTCATTCAGACTTAAGCGTTTATCATAGTTAGCGTTAATATAGTTAATGATCTCTGTCATGCGATCCTCATCGGGATTCTTATCATTTAAAAACCGTTTATCATCACTACGAACCAAAAAATGCTCTACTAAAATCTGAAGCAATCTGTAATACAAGCCATTTAAAACGATAAGGCTCAAACCATTCTTTTCATGATATTGGTTAAACACCTGCCGCATAACACTGCGAAGCTCATCATAGGCTGCATTCTTATTCATGATGGAATTACACCAGAACAGAATCTGATTAGTGTTTAAAATCTCACTTAATTTCCGAAAATCTATTTGAAAATATCCAAGCAACACCTCACCTGAGGAGTGATAAGCATGCTTTTTATTGGCATTGACCACCAGAATATCCTCCGGTGCAGCCATATATTCACTATCTCCAATGGTAATCTTAATATTACCTTCTAATATATAGAGAAGCTCAATACTCTGGTGGAAATGTATCGGTTCACTTTTCGCTATCTGAAATTCAAAATTCATGATATTTTTATCATCTAAGATACTTTTTCGCATTCCATTTCCTCCTGGAAATTCTTTGTCACCTTTATATCTTTTTAGCTCTAATTGATTTAATCCTACCTAATCACATTGTATCATTTTTATCATGTCTGTTCCAGATACTTTCATACTATTATTACCGAAAACTAATTTCAGCCTCACTAGAACTATTTCTATGAAATTTAAGATAGAGGAACGTTTCGGTACCGTTCTTTTTTAAATCTGGTAACAAAGCAGATGGAGCGAAATAGCCAGTCAATGGTCATGGCAATCCATACTCCTAGGACTCCCATTCCGAAATAGATCGCTAACACATAGCTAAAGGCAATTCTCCATACCCACATGGAAACCAAGGAAATCCACATGGTAAATTTCACGTCATAGGTTGCACGCAGTGCACTGGGGAGCGCAAAGGATAGGGGCCAGATTAAGGAGGATAGAATACAATGATACATAATAAGCTGCCTTGCCAAGGTTGAAGTCTCATCGGAGAGACCATACAGTTTAAGAATCAGTGGAAGCATAAGGATAATTAACAGGTTTAGTAGGATTATGATAATATAGGAATACTTCATTAATCGTTTCGTATAATTCTTTATTCCATCGTAATCACCCGCACCCATACACTGCCCAACTACGGTTATGAGCGCCAGGGCAACGGCTGAACCGGGAAGAACTCCAAAGCCACCAATGGTACCAGCAACTGCGTTCGCAGTAATTGCGGAGGTTCCAAGTCCGGCAATAATTCCCTGCACTAATATTTTACCAATCTGAAATACACTGTTTTCCAGTCCATTGGGAACACCAATATGAAGGATTTTTTTAATCATATTGAGATCCATTCGAAAGGATCTTATTTTGCCAATATGTATTGGAAGTTTTGTATTTTTTAATAAGATAAATAGAGTTACCGCCGCGAAGGCTCTGGATATTAAAGTGGAGATGGCAGCACCTGCTACACCAAGGCCCATACCGAAGATAAAAAGAGCATTTAACAATACATGCATGATATTCATGATGATTGAAATCTTCATGGATATCTTTGAATTTCCCATTGTACGAAACAGCGCCGCGCAAGCATTATAGACTGCAATCATAGGATAGGAAAGCGCTGAATACAAAAAGTAAGTTCTTGCATTTGACATGACATCAGCTGTTACGTCACCGTATAGCAGCACCAAAGCTCCCCTGCCAAATAATAGAGCTATTACCATAACGATGCCAGATAGTATTACTATGGCGGCAATCAGTTGCTCACCTGCACTACAGGCTGACTTCTCCTCTTTCTTTCCCAGTAAATGGGCCGCAACCACAGACCCACCGGTGGACATGGCACTAAATAATCCAATTAATAAAATATTGATTGAATCTACGAGGGATACCCCTGATACTGCTGCTTCTCCCACGTTAGAAACCATCATACTATCTGCTAGACCTACTGTTACTAAAAGGAATTGTTCAATAATCAATGGTATTATTAATTTCATCAAATCTTTTTTTGAAAACATCATTTCGCCGCCTCTACCTTAATAACATGAGGCTATCACCTAGGACAGCCTCATGATTTATCATTGTTAACTTCATTGTTCTTATAATCTTACTAGTTCTTGTAATATTACTAGTTCTTATAGTCTTACTGTAATTGTATTTAGATAGCCCAATTACAGATTCGATGAATTATCAGGATCAGCCGGTTCAGATTGGTTACCTGCACTGCTCTGTCCTAGCTGTTGTACTCCATTGGAGGAGCCTGTACTTTGTTGAAATCCATCCTCCTGATGTTGATTATTTTGATTCTGGCTTTGTTGGTCGCTGCCAGGTTGATAACCATTTGGTTGATTTGGATTCTGTTGATTTGCATTCTGTTGATATCCGTTTGGCTGACTGTCATACTGCTGATTTCCACTTTGTGGATATCCATTCTGTTGACTTGCGTTCTGCTGATATCCATTCTGCTGATATCCGTTTTGCTGATAGCCATTCTGTTGATACCCATTCTGCTGATAGCCATTCTGTTGATAGCCGTTTTGCTGATAGCCATTCTGTTGATACCCATTCTGCTGATAGCCATTCTGTTGATATCCGTTCTGCTGATATCCATTCTGTTGATACTCGTTCTGTTGATATCCGTTTTGTTGATATCCATTTTGCTGGAATTGTCCATTTTGTCCACTGAATTTACCCGACACATCATAGAAAAATGCGAGCTCAGCCATATACGCATATGGATTTAACCATAAAAAACCGATCCCACATGTAAAAATACAAACAAAAACCCATCCTATAAAGCTAATATGAAGGCAAAATAATCTCCATTTGTTACCTCTCATCATTTCCTTTGAATAGGCAATTGCATCACTCGCTGTCATATCAGGATTCTCCTCCAGAATATAAGGAGCCATAGCATAACTATAGGCTGCTATGATACCTGGAATGATGAATAACAAACTCCACAGGAACGTAAAAATCGCCATTAACAATCGCAATAAAAAAGCTTTTCCAAAGATCTGAAATCTTGAGAAGATATCCATAAATTCCGCATTAGACCGATCAAGTAAGTTTCGGTTAAACCTAATATAACCAAGTTGTACTGCAGAGCCAATGACAAAAGCAATCAAACCATAAATTAAAACTATGCCAAAAATTCCGGCAAAAAACGATAAAAACATTCTACCATAATCATTTGAAAAAAGCTCCGAATACTCCTGTCTCCACTGGAAATTTGGTAGATTAAAACTACTTTCGACCCCCAATAGACCGGCAACCAAACCGGTAATAACTGCTAAGCCCCAATTATTTTGTAATGCTTCTCTTGCAATTCTTCGAAAATCACTTGCATAATACATGCCTTATCCTCCCTTTGCAATAAATATGCGTACAGTACCCTATACCCCGCATGAACCCTATTTTTTATATAGTATGCAGTAAAAATTGAATCATACCATACTACGTAGCTTTGCTTTCAGTATAGCAAACGAAAAAAGCTTCGTCAAATTATATGATAATTTTACATTTGCGCGAATATTTCATATTCGGCGATATTTCTTTAAAGCAAAAATATTTAATACAAAAAACACACCAATAAAGATCAGAAGGGCAAACAACTCCTTTGCCACCTCACTCAGAGATGCACCTTTATTGATAATCGCCTTTAAGGCATCACAGGCATAATATACCGGCATTATCTTTGCCAACACCCCTAAATGATAGGGTATCGTATCGAGTGATATTAGCCCAGAGAAAAATATCTGTGGAATGACAATCAATGGAATGAACTGCATCATCTGAAACTCATTGTTTGCATAAATGGAACAGAAGGCACCAATGCATACCGCTGTCATAGACAAAAGAATCATAATGCAGCCCACTGCCAGCAAAGACCCTTGAATGGACATATGTAACACCCACTTTACATACCCCAACAAAAGAATACTTTGCAACATCGCAAATACACCAAAGCCAAGAGTGTAACCAAGCACTACCTGCCACCGTTTCACAGGTGTAATCATCAACCGTTCCATGGTCTGATTCGTTCGCTCCCGAACAAAGGATATCCCAGCCAGGATGAAAATCAAGAAAAAAGAAATAATTCCAAGTAGCACGTAACCCAGGTTATTGAACATACTCTCCTCACTATCACCATAAAGTTGTTCCGTTCTCATACCACCAACAGGATATAATTCCTTTCGTGCATTTTGAATTGCCTTTTGAATCAAACCGCTTTTTACCGCATCGCTACTCTCCAAAAGCAGCACTATTTCCTGTTGCTCCTGATATAAGAATGCATCCACCGTTTCATCTTTAACAGCTGTTTTTCCTTCCTCCATATTATAATTGATTACTGTTACATCCTGATTTTTCAACTCTTCCACCAATTGCTGGGGCAGTCCATGAATCGCTATGGTGGGTGAATACTTTGAGTCACCCAGCAGGAAATAGATAAGGGTAAACAGGAACAAGGGCATAATGAGTATTAATCCCATAGACCGCTTATCATTTACTGTCTGACGAATAATTCTTTTAACAATTACCCAAGTCTTCATACCTGCTTTCCTCCCTGTTCCAAGAATAGCTCTTCTACAGAATGATTCTTGGTCTGATTTAGTAATGCCTCGACTTCATCACAGGCAATAATGTTTCCATTATATAACAGCGCAAGTCTATCGCATTTCACTGCTTCATCCATCACATGGGTGGTTACGATGATTGTCTTACCCTGCTTCTTTAGCTCATAAAACTCATCCCATATCTTTTTTCTTAATAAGGGATCGATACCCACAGTGGGCTCATCTAATATGAGTACGCGAGGACTATGAAGTAATGCAGCCGCCAATGAAAGTCGTTTTTTCATACCACCCGAATAATGAATGACCTTTTTCTTAGCATCACTGCTTAATTCCACTAATTCGAGTACCTCTTTCACACGGTGAATCAATTCGGCCTTTTTAAGCTGCTGATACATACCACCAAAGAACAGGAGGTTGTCTTCTCCGGATAAATCATGATAAAGGGCGTCATTCTGAGGCATATAGCCAAGAATATTTAGTGCTTGTAAATCCGGTATCTGATAATTAGACAGGTGAATATTACCTTCATCAGCGCTTATTGCACCGATTAAAAGTCGAATCAGCGTTGTTTTACCGGCTCCAGAGGGTCCGATAATTCCAAAGATCTCATCCTCTTTGATTTGTAAATTAATCTCTTTTAGTACCTGTTGTTTCTTAAATGATTTTGATACATTCTTAAACTCAATCAACATTATGGTACTCTCCTTTTTGCAGGTCATTCTTTAAAACTTAAACTAATTCCTATCATATGTTTTGCTTGTATCAATGTCAATCCAGGAATTAGTCTTTGAAAACTTTTCTTTCTATAATAAATTTAAAAATTAAAATAAAAACAAACGAAAACGGGTGCCGTTGTTCTTTGCACCCGTTTCTAAATTACTCCCTATACAATTACCACATGTTCCTTCTTATCATCAACTAAATCAATTCGGTTTCCTTTTACCTTTATATCATCCACCAAGATAGAATCTATCTCCATAGTTCCCTTGCTTCTATTTACAACCTTAATGATATAAAGTGATCCACCAAATTTATATTCCATCGTATATTCCCCAAAGCTTGCCGGAGTCGCCGGTTGAATAACCAATTGGTTGCCTTCCTTTCTAAGCCCCAAAAACCACTGAACCAGACCTTGATACATCCAGCCAGCAGAGCCCGTATACCAGCTCCAGCCTCCTCTTCCGGTATAGGGCGGACTCAGAGAAATATCCGCTATCATTACATAAGGCTCTTTCTCATATCTTAGAGAATCCTTGCGATTTGCTGTAATATGAATCGGATTTAACATAGAAAACAGTTTATGAGCCATATTATAGTCCCCAATCATTGCGGTGGCAATAGCAAGCCACACTGCTGCATGAGTATATTGCCCGCCATTTTCACGAATTCCAGGGATATAGTTTTTAATATAACCCGGATTTTTCGGAGTCTTATCAAAGGGCGGCGTCAGAAGAAGTGAGATGGATTCTTCTTCCCGAATCAAATAACGCCAGGCTGATTGCATCGCTTTCATGGTTCGTTCTTTCTTGCCTCCTCCAGAAATGACACTCCAGGATTGGCTGATGGAGTCAATCTTACACTCATCGCTCTCCTTAGAACCCATTTTAGTTCCATCATCGTAATAAGCGCGTAAATACCACTCTCCATCCCAGGCATTTTCTTCTATACTCCTTAGTAGTGCTTCCCTTTTGTTCTCCAGCTCCTTTGCATAATCCGGTTCCTGTTTCTTATAGCAAAGAGGTATAAACTCTCCTAATACAGTATAGAAGAACCACGCCAGCCAGACGCTTTCACCCTTACCGTCTTTACCAACTTCATTCATTCCGTCATTCCAGTCACCGCCGCCCATGAGGGGCAAGCCATGCTCACCAAAGCGAGTAATTTGTATTGTTTTCTTACAATGCTCGTACACACTTTCTGACACCTCAGACACCTCAGGAGTAAACATAACCTCGTGCTGCGTAGGCTCCAGAACCGGTCCTTTGATATAAGAGACCTTTTCATTGAGAATACTCTCATCTCCCGTGTTTTTAATATATGCCGCAACGGCATAAGGCAACCATAGTAGATCATCGGTAATCCTGGTTCTAACCCCGACTCCTGTGGGTGGATGCCACCAATGCTGCACATCCCCTTCTTCAAATTGCCTACTGCAGGCAATGATGATCTGCTTTCTTAAAGCCTCTGGATCAGTGAATGTAAGTGACAGAGTATCCTGCAGCTGATCTCGGTATCCATAAGCTCCACCGCATTGGTAGAAGGCAGTTCTAGCATTAATTCTACACGAGATGCTCTGGTACAACAGCCATCCATTTACCAGAATATCGATGGCTGGATCTGAGGTCTTTACCTTAATCACACCCAAAACTTTATCCCAATATTCCTTTAGCCTTTTATATTCACTTTGAACCTTTGCTAGATCTTTATATTTATACCTAATTCTACGAATCTCATTAATATCACTACTGTAACCCAACCCAAAGATAATCTCCTTACTTTCCTTTGGAGCTACCGCAACAGATACTTGTATCACTCCGCAGGGATCGTAGCCTACCCCTGTATGGCTGGACAGCTTCGCATCCACGCCCTCCGGCGCCAGATAATCTCCACAAACTCCAAAAAATTCATGACGATCTCCAGTATAACCATTGATCATTTCATTGGAAAAGAGAAATGCTTGATTGTTCTGAAATTGAAAGGTATAAATATTTTTTGCCGTTAAAATCTCATGTTCATTATCATAAGCCGTTAAAATATAAGGATTTGTATGCTCCCTAACAGTACCTAAGACCCATTCCGCATAATAGCTCAGACGAAAATATTTCATATGCTCTGTCTGATTTGTTAAATTTAATCTCCAAAGCTTTACTGGCTCATCGATTGGAACAAAAACTGTCAGCTCTGACTGAACCCCATCTTCCTCATGCAAAAATTTGGAGTATCCAATTCCATGCCTTACCAAGTATTTACCCTTCTCCATATTCCCCAGGGAAACAGGTGAAGATAACTCACCTGTAACCTCGTCTAGAATATAAATTGCTTCGGAAGGCTTATCACTGACCGGATCATTTGACCAGGAGGTTATCTTATTCTCTCTGCTATTGTGTGCCCAGGTAAAACCGGCTCCGGACTCAGATATCTGAAATCCGAAATTTTTATTGGCTACTACATTAATCCATGGTGCTGGAGGCCTGTTCTCTCCCTCTAGGAGAATCTCATACTCTTTTCCATCATTAATAAAACCTCCAAACCCATTAAAAAATTCATATTGTTTTGTCTCTTCCTTTTCTAATGGAGTCGGTATCTTTGTATTCTCCAACTATATCCCTCCTCTTGGGCCTATTCCTCCGTCAACTCGGGGGTAGTTTCCTTTGCTGTTCTAAAGTAAACACCCGTTTTATTTGAAAATACGACTCTTGCTACTGTATATAGCAAATCGATTTCAGCAGGAATCATTTGATACGTGTATATCATGAAAAAGCTTGGCTTACTATTCTCCTGCTCATGAATGCGCATAGAGGTTGTCATATCATTAATAAGATCTGCTACCTCCTGAAGATATCCATGCTTTGCTTCAATTAAAATAATTAAATCAACCATTACTCGATTTAATCTCAGATATTCATAAGCCTTAAGAACATCCTTAATAATACCTTCCTCCTCCATTGACTTTACCCGAAGCAGTAAGATTGGATTGTCTCCGGACACGCCAAATCTCCATAAGAAACTCTGATTTTTAAAGTTTCTTCGAATCCTTTCCCCCGGCCCACGATAAGCCGCCGAAGGATAGAAGATGGGACTAATCAGATCCTGGAAAGCATTCATCTGAGAACGTGTCATCTCCAGATACTTCAATTCAATATCCTTTTGTAATCGGAATTTTTCCATAATGTCATCGATACGATAGCAGACATTTAGTTCCTCACTTAACTTAACTGCCTCTTCCCGACTCTCACATACACCGGTAACAAAGGATGCGCATACGGTTTCACCCGGGGCAACGGTAAGCTTTATGCGAAGGCTCATGATAGGATCGTTGCAAAAGCCGGAATGATTGGAGAAAGTGATACTATTCATAACGGATTCCGGATTTGTAAGTGTATGATTTCTTCCAATGAACTTCTTTCTGTCATTTTCATACTCAACTGTTACAGGAAGTTGTGAACCGGTTCTTACCATATGAATCAAATATGGCTGTTCACCTTTCTTACTTCGCCTCTTTGCCAGAAATATCCCGTGCTCCTGAAGATACTCGCTTTCCAAAAACAATTTATTAAAGGCTGGATGACTAAGTTCAGCAGGGTGAGTATCACCAACTATTTCAAGATAGCTGGTAAGCTCAAATCGTCTCTCTGTACTTGAGTGATTTGTTAAGCTTACCTTTCGTATCTCAACAGAATGATCCGTATCTAAGCTAACCAAGGTATTTGTTGAGATATTACCATCCCTTCTGATAAACTCAGCCTGATGAGGTGCAAAAATCACCTGGTATTCATCCGGCTGTACCCTGGTAGGATGATAGGAACTACTCCATACCTTTCCTGAGGTTTGATCCTTAATATAGATATAGTGCCCTGTGTTTGCATAAATGTCTGATCTCCATCGGTATAGCATTAGGTCATCGTACTTCGAAAAACCATCTCCATCTGAGGTTATCATTAAGGAGTATTTGTTATTAGATAAAATGTTGGCCACCGGAATGCTTGGGGACACATCATTCACATAACGTTTGCTAAAGCCATCCTCCCGGAATAATGTCTTACCAATTTTAATGGTATAGCCTCGTTTTGCCAGAGAGATTAAGTTGGACTGACGCTTCTCCTCCAGGAGTACCTGCGTCGCCATAACCATAATGTCTGAATGGAATCGCTGTCGCATAATACTATGATTGAGATAATTATTGATTGCAACCATAATCATACCCTGATGATGAGCCATATAGGATCTGACAATACAATAAGGTGTCATTTCACTAGAGTTTGGTTGGTTAAAATCCACTGCCTCAAAAAAACCATAGTCTCCATAAACGCCCATATCCTGTAACCTGATTAAGTTTGAGATACATTCTTCTCCCACATAGTCCAGCGCAAGTAAGGTTGCGTAGGGTGTTACTACCAGAGGATTTTTACGAACTGGCTGAAGTCTGATCTTGGGTACACCAAAGGCTTTATATTGATAATTCGAATTTAAATCAAAGCGATAATACTGTGATTCAGAAATACCCCATGGTATCTCAGCTTCTTTTGCATATTTCATCTGCTGTAAAACAGCTGCCTGAAAGGTCTCTGAAAACACTGAACCTTCATAGCCCTTCATGACCAGACCCGGCATTAAATACTCAAACATGGTACCACTCCAGGATACAAAGCAAGGAATTCCATTAACGATGGTATAAGGTCTGCCAAGCTTGTACCAATGCTTTAATGGTACCTCACCCTTTGCAATCGCCAAAAAGCTTGTGAGTGCTGATTCCGATGCCATTAAATCATAGCAGCCGGCATCTAGTGTCTGTGAATCCACATGATAGCCAATGTGGAACAGCAATCTCTTATGATCGAATAAGAAACCGAAATCCGCATTACTGATCAGGTTATCTATTTTAAAACAAATTGTCTTAATCCGATTAACCATATTGACAGCATTTTTATTTTCTTGTTCCGCTAATTCACTTAAAGATGGACAAGAATTAAGTTTCGCTTCTTTGAGCTTATAGGCAGAAATCTCATCTACGATGTGTTCAATATTGCTTTGAAGCTCGAAGATCCAGTAGTGATCCTCCTCAGAAGTAAGTGACCGACTATTAATGTCTTCCCAGATTTCTTTGATTTCTTCCAGAAAGTCACCAATCACAATATTCTTATTGAGCTGAAGAAAATTTGTTAAAGGATAGTGACTTCTAGCAATCGTATTATTTAGTTCTTTTATCATCAACTCAGTTAATACAGGTTGGTTTAATTGTTCCAGCAGGCCATTCTTCATCGCTACCAGATGTCCAAGAAAATTACCACTATCCACGGTTGAAATATATGCAGGATTTAGAACCTCCAAAGTTTTTATTTCATACCAGTTATATAGATGACCTCTCCACTTTATCATTTTTTGAACTGAATCCATTAGATGTTCGGTTCGCTCAACGGTTGATCCAATCGTCTCATAGCCAAAATCCCTGGCTGAAAGGATGGATAGGAATTGTAGCCCGATATTGGTTGGTGAGGTCTTGTCACTAACCTTCGCTGATTGCTGTGGGCAGCAATTTTGTCCCATCTGACAATTATCCGGACAAAGATAATTGTTTTCTTTCACAGAAAAGTCCTTGAAAAACTGCCAGGTTCTTCTTGCCGTATCCTGCAATAATTTCTGATTCTCCACCTTTTCTTTTTCAAACCCTTTATCCCCTGGCTGACTAATACCGTAGGCCAAATAAAACGAGATCATCCAGACAAAGGCAACCACTGTATAAAGTAGTATTACTTCCAAGGTGGTACGATTTATGCACAGGATAACCAATAAACCTAGTGCCGGAAGGAAAGATATCCACATTGAGAGAAAATATCCCTTTAAAGTGTTGATAACCCTGGAATCCACTGATTCTGCTGTATTCCACCGTAGTAAGTTCTTCTTGCTGACCGCCAATCGATATAAGGTTCTAACCATTGCATCCGTCGCTATATATGCCCGATAAGGAGTAATAGCAAATTCTAAAAATGCTCTTTCAAACAGCACCCCTAAATCTCTTAGGAAGCTCTTATACACAAGGGCAAGCTTAGGACGAAGCATTTTCTGCGTTAAGACAGAAATCAGTAAAATGATAATTTGAAAAACATCCGAGAAAAACACCAGTGGCAGCCAGAGGTAAAGTGCCTCAGGAAACCAGAGCAGGTTAAATATAATCACCAGCACCTTGCTAAGCGGCACAAAGCTGCGTCTTAGATTATCGAATATCTTCCATCTCGCTAAAGCACATAGCCCTCTTCCCTTAACCTTCTTTCTAGTAAAGATCCACGGTAATAGCTGCCAATCTCCCCTGATCCACCTGTGTTCTCTTTTAGCAAAGGAGATTACACTGCTTGGGAAAGTATCCATAATTTTTGCTGTACTTGAGAAGGCTGTCCTCGCATAACAGCTTTCTAATAAATCATGACTCAACACTGAATTCTCAGGAATTGTATTATTAAGCAGTTTATGAAAAGCCTGTACATCATAGATGCCCTTACCGATATAGATTCCTTCATTAAAGATATCCTGATAAATATCAGAAATCACAGCTCCGTAGTGTGCTAAGCCAGATTGACCTCCAAATAGTTCAGCAAACCGGCTTCCCTGTTTATCCACAATGTGATTGCGTACAGAAGGTTGAATGATAACATAACCTTCCTTTACCTTATGGTTTTCCTCATCCAGGACAGGTTGATTTAATGGGTGATCAATTAATCCAACTAATTTTGCCGCATTATCTCGGAGTAAATTGGTATCTGCATCCAAGGTTATTACATATCGGAAGCTATCCAATATTTCCTCATCACATAAGACTGTTGAGAAGGTTGTAGCATCCTTAGATACACCGTTCAAAAGGTTATTAAACTCTTCCAGCTTTCCTCTTTTCCTCTCCCATCCCATATAACAGTTCTCAGATTTATTAAACTTCCGATTTCGGAAAAATAAAGAGAACCTCTGATGTTCACAGGGGTATTGTTCATTCAACTCCTTCATTCTCTGAATCAGTGCAGATTCAATCTCTTCATCCTTTGGTAAAAATGGTTCAACTGCATCCTCAAAATCTACTAACAACGCAAAGAATAGATTTGGTTGCTGATTCGCAAGATAATGCTTTTGAAGCCGTTTCATATATTCCAGTCCCTGATTCTTTGAAGATATAATTACAGGCATAATAATATAAGTCCTAGCCGAATCAGGAATATATTTTAGATAATCCAGAGAAGGTATTTTCTTTACCGCAATTCTTCGTGTAAAAATGAAATTGGTAAGCTCCATTGCAATGCCTAAATATAGTGGTAATCCGACCAATATAATAATGAAACTATAGTAGGAACGATCATCTGCAGCTGTCATGTACAGAATGTAAGCGATTAACCCACAGATTAGCGCGAATATGGCAAAGAGCGAGACAAAATAAAGGAAGCCCTTTCCGTTTTTACGTGGTTTCAATAAGTTTGGATTCGGTTGATTTAGTATCTTTGCCTTTAATAAGGAATATCCTCGTCCAAGAAGATAAGAACCGACATGATGGGATTGATGCAAATTCTCATTTCCTTCTTTGGCCAATTCCAAGCAGTCGGAGGCTATTTTCTCTTCTCCGATGCGATACTTTAAGGATAGTTTCACTACCACTTCCCGGTACATTCCTCTGGCTTCCGGATCCATCTTCGCGTAGATTCCGGCCGGATCACTAGAAAGGATTTTTTCTAAACAGGAATACTGCTCAAAAAATTTCTCTTCGTCAACCTCATTGATATCCCTTAAGCTTACAATCAGAGCTCGGATATTCGTTTCTAAGAAGGACTCAATTTTACCTTCCTCGATGAAAATTGTAGAAGACTTTAGCTGCCTTCCCTTCGCTCCGAAATGATACTCAATATACCTTTGTACCGATAAATCATTGATAGACATATTTTTCAACAGGTATATTACATGAGAATGAAAGGAATAGTCTGACATCAACTCTGAATCAAGCTTAGATAACAAAGGTGTGATATCTGCTCCACGATAATCACTTTTTCCCTTCTCCATTCTTTCCTTTACAAAACGGTCAGCTTTTGATTTCACATCAATAACATGAATGATTTTTTCTGACATTTCAATGATATTTTCAAGTAGACAAAAGCTAAGCATTTCTGGCAATACCCATATTTCTTTATCGGTTAAGGGTATAATCTGTTGGTATGCCTTGAGCATCACCTGAATATTTTCTTCTCCGAGATGTCCCTGAGATAATGCAACCATTTTTTTTGCTACCACATAAATTCTAGGGAAACCGCGGTACTCTTTTGTTTTTAATATTGGCAGCACCTCATAGCTATTGCCGGAGGTTCTAACCTTTTTTATTTCACGATACATCATCTGGAAATTATCAAATAACCACCGAGCTGCAGGTATTAAAGAAATGATGTCCGTTGAGAGCTCCGAGATTGTGTCACGGATCTTATTTAATTTCTTATATGCGATCTGATTATAATCATCGAGTACAAAGCTATACCTGAATAGGCTGACCTCCTTGTGAGTCTCAGCCAGCGCAAGCATTTGCTTCTCCCATTCCCTGGGTCCGTACTTTTTATCCGCTCCATCCTCTTGCATTGGAAAATGTACTCGTTTGCCTAGATGGTTAAATCTCAGATACAACAATGCCAGGATAAAAATAATGAGTGCAATTAAGATAATTAATATAATTATCCGAAACGGTGAATTTATATAGAAATTAATCCCTTCCATCACAGAAACAATTATCCTCCTTATAATAAGGTTTAGTTAATTTGGCTATCTATAGATAGTGTGCCTGTTTTTCCATAAAAAAAACGCACAATATTTATTATGAGAACAAAACCATGTTCCTATACACCGCGCAACAAACTGCACGGCGCAAAACCTGCGCCTTTTATGAGAAGTTTGGTAAAACAACTTCTCATAACTTATATTGTGCCTATTTTGTTGTAAGTTATTATATTTTTACATCAATCAATCATATATTTATAATAATAAATTTGAATCGGAGTAGTTCTACATGGATCAGGAATGTAGTAATAGAATCATTAGTGATGATTATGCAGACTTTATTATTCAATCCGGCAGCACTTTAAATGATCTCAGAAATCAACTTGATATTTGCTATACCCCCATTAACGATCAATATGTTGTCATCTATACTCCGATTACGGGTCTTCCAGATAGATTTATTCATTTAGTCGGATATTATTCTTATCCAAAATGTTTTGGCTTAATGGATATTGCCAGTCTCCAGCAATCCGGAATAAACCGAGTTCGTAATGTCCCCACTCTTAATCTATTGGGGCAAGGTGTATTAATTGGACTTATCGATACAGGCATTGAATACACTCACGAAGCCTTTAAAAATGCGGATGGAACCTCACGTGTCTTATCCATATGGGACCAAACAATTCAAAATGAGAATGCCAGACCTGCCGGCTTTTATTATGGCACGGAGTACTCTCAGGAACAGATTAACGAAGCTCTTCGTTCTCCTGAACCATTAACTATAGTACCTAGTACAGATACAAATGGACATGGCACTGCTCTCGCCGGCATCGCAGCCGGTAATGTAAATGAAGCAAATAATTTCTCAGGCGTTGCTCCAGGAGCAGAGTTTGTGGTTGTTAAACTGAAGGAAGCCAAACGCTTCACGAGAGAGTTCTGGAAAATTCCTGATGGTCCGGTGTGTTACCAGCAAAATGACATTTTATTGGGAACCCGATATTTGATCGAGAAGGCTGCCTCCGTTAACAGGCCCATTTCCATCATTATTGGAATCGGAACTTCTCAAGGCGCCCACGATGATCGAGGATTCTTATCTAGCATTCTATCCAATCAAGCTGCTTTGAGTGGCGTATGTATTTCCGTATGTGCCGGAAATGAAGGCAGCAGTATGCACCATTACCACGGTCAAATACAGCAAGGCAGTAAATATGACACCATGGAGCTCAATGTAGGTCCAAATGAAACCGGTTTTTCGATGGAAATTTGGGGAAAGGCTCCAAACACCTTTTCTATCGATATCTCCTCTCCTTCCGGTGAGTATATTGCCCGAATTCCTGCCAGATTAAACGAGAATCAGGTAGTTAGATTCATTTTTGAAAGAACTATTATTAATATCGATTATCAGATTATTGAGTCTGAAACAGGAGATCAATTAATTCTACTTCGATTCACCGAGCCAGCAGAGGGAATCTGGCGTTTTCGTGTTTATCTAAGCGGCGATCTTTCTGCTGATTTTCATACCTGGTTACCAATTACACAATTTTTAGGCACCGGCACTTACTTTATTCGTCCAGACCCTTATACTACAATAACTTCACCTGGCAATACAACTGTACCTATTGTTGCAACAGCATATAATTACTCGAATGAAACCCTATTTATTGATGCTAGCAGAGGATTTACCAGAGATAATAATATTTCTCCAACCCTTGCAGCTCCGGGTGTAAATCTGATCGCTCCTGCCTTAGGTAATACCTATGCCCCTGCCACCGGAACCAGCGTTGCTGCTGCCCATACCGCTGGTGTAGGTGCTTTGCTATTAGAATGGGGGGTGGTAAGGAACCGATATAGTCAAATGGATACGATAGATATCAGGAACATATTAATACGTGGAACAGTAAAAAACCCAAATTTCGTCTATCCAAACCGTGAGTGGGGATACGGTATATTAAATTTATATAATTCCTTCACTAGCTTAAGCGGAGAAAGCCCATAACATAAAAATCAGCAGCTAACACAATGAGGAAGAGGTGCCCATGGAATTTTGTAGAATAACCCAACAAATTCAATATACCTTCGGTTGGTCTGTATATAACAGTAATCTGGAGTTTTTTCAGATAATGCAGGATGGCGTACTGAGCACTGCTGCAGAGCTTGGGATCGATGTACTTTCTCACAATCAAAATGGTAGTACTACAGAAATGATAAATGGCTGCATTAATTTAATCTCACAAGGTATTAATGCCCTTATCATATCACCTGTTAATCCACAAGCTTTGAACGTCATTACTGATTTAACGAAACAGGCAAATATTCCAACTGTGGTTGTAGATATCGGTACCGGAGGAGCAGAGGTAGCCGCTTTTATTATCTCTGACAATTTTGGCGGTGGTATTTTAGCCGGAGAATATGCACTTGTATTACTTCAGGAATATCAAATAGTTAGTCAAAATGCAGTTATCATTAAGGTTGAAGTAACCTCTACCTATGCCCGCCTGCGAGGCGAAGGTTTTGAGAGTGTACTGTCAGATGCAGGCTATCATATAATTGCTCAGGCGAATGGTAATTCAGATACGCTGCAAGCATATGAGATCATGAGAGGATTTTTATCTGCCTATCAGGATGACTTGGCTATTGTATTTTGTGAAAATGACCGAATGGCTCTTGGTGCTGCTCAAGCAGTATTCGAGGCCGGAAAAACTGGTCAAATTCTAATTCTTGGTTTTGATGGAATACCATCTGCAATTGAAGCCATTAAAAGTGGCTTGATGCAAGGAACCATTGCACAACAACCCTTCGAGATGGGGAGACTCGGTGTGCAGTCAGCCAAGACAATTCTGGAAGGAGGTAAAATTATCTTCGATGACGTTGCTTTAAAAGAATTATATGTGTCAGTCTATTTAATCGATCAGTATGGTAACTCCTGGATATAGTTCTAATTAACAAAGAAATGAGCCTTTTGATCATCCGTATCCTCGAATGATCAAAAGGCTCTCAATTGCATAACAAGTATTTCACTTGTTCTTTATTCCATGTTAACGATTTTATTCCTCTGTAATCTTACTCGCATTGATAATACTTTCTCCAATGCCTGTGACATTAACATTCTTTGTTGTCTTAGCTTCTAAGCTTTCTGCCATAATGATATTCTTCATATCAATTCCCACAGAGCTTTGAACTGTTTCGAATACCTTTGCCATCACTACAGGCACATTATCAACCACCTGATCCACTCCACCACCATAAATCTTAATATCAGATATCTGGCTAAGAGGCTCTGCAATTGCCTTTGCAAGATCAGGTAATTTTTCAATCAATTTATCTGCCATCGCAGCATTGGTATACTTCTGGTATGCCTCCGCTTTTTTCTCCATCGCTTCAGCTTCTGCAAGACCCTTGGCTCTGATTGCATCAGCTTCCGCAAGACCAATTGCACTAATTGCCTTTGCTTTTGCATCACCATTCATTGATTGAGCATCAGCTTCTGCTCTTGCTTTTAAAATAATTGCTTCCGCTTCTGCATTAGCCTCGGCCTTTTTCGCTTCTGCTCTTGCCTCTGCTTCTGCAATTTTCGTATATTTCTCTGCATCTGCTTCTGCTTTTTTCTGCTCTCTTTCCGCATTTGCAGGTTCTACAACTTTTGTTTTTAACTCTTCACGGGTCTTTTCTGCACGGCGCTGTTCCAGTTCGGTCTGCTTCTGCTCTCTTGCAATATCCACTTGAAGCTGAGCTTCTTGAAGCTCTTTCTGCTTTTGCTGCTTGAGAATATCAGCGTCCATTTGAGCTGCAATAATATCTTTGTTCGTGATGCTCTTTTGAATCTCATATGCTGCATCCGCTTTAGCCTTTGCAGATTCCTGTTCGGTTCTGTACTCAGATTCACGAACCTCCTTCGCCTTAACAGCAGCACTTACTTCTGTCTCAGCCTCCAGACGTGCTTTCTGACCTTCCTTGGTTGCCTCAGATTTTTTAATGGACTCTTCCTTTAAAGCCATCGCCTGTGCTATCTCTGCATCCTTTTTCTTTTCTGCAATCTGTTTCGCACCCAGAGCTCTGATATAACCATTGGTATCATTTACATCTTTAATGGAGAAGTCTTTTAATTCAAGACCCATCTCACCAATCTTAGTACCAACCACCTCCTGAACCTTAGCAGAAAAAGCTTCCCTATCATTGTAAATCTGCTCTACAGTCATGGATGCTACGATTTCTCTCAATTTACCTTCCAGAATCAAGGTAACCTGATCAGAAATTGATTTTTGAATCTGCATTTCATTTCCGCCGGAGAACTGCTCAATTGCGGCATAAATACTCTCATGCGTATTTCTAACTTTTATTACTGCAGTTCCCACAACATCGATGGGCACGCCCTGGGATGACATGGTCTGAGATGTATTAATATTTAACTGAATATTACCTAAGGAAATGGTATCCGTTCTTTCTAATACTGGAATTACAATTCCACCTCCACCGGTGATTACCCTTTTCTTCATACCGGTTACAACCATCGCTCTGTCTTGAGGTACCTTCTTCCACATGCGTAAGATAACAGTTAATACTGCCACACCAGCCGCCACAGCAATTACTGTGATAATGATCGGGAAAAAATCTACTCCTAATCCTACTACATTACTATCCATTACATATCCTCCTTATTTGATTCCCATTATTCATATTTATTCTTTGGTTCAACAATAAATATCCCATTCTTTCTCTCGATTACCCTGACTACTCTTCCTGTTGATAACCGCATTTCTTCATCAGCACATCTTGCGGGATAACTTACCCGTATATTCTTAAGTGTAAGGAAACTTACGGTACCTAATTGTCCCGGAAGAATAGTATCTACTATGGTTCCGTCGTAAAGGAGCAATTCCTCTTCATCGACTCCGGTATTTTCCACTTGTATTTTCTTCAAGGTTCTAATGAAGCTTTGAACGATAACAGCTGCAACATATCCTATTATAATTGAAACAATAAAGGTGATAATTCCTGTCACACCCTTATAGGTCATAATACTACCAACCGCACCAAACACAATGGCCAACGTAGAAAGTGCCATGGCGGAAGTTGGTAATAATCCAAGGGCAAGTATGGAATTTGTTCCCTGGATAGAATCACCTTCAATTCCATCGGCGGTACTTGTACTAACGTCGGAATTAATTACGCCGTCCAGGGTACCATCCAAGTCTGCATCCATATCCACATCTGCAGATGCATCAAATTCCGTACTGGTATCTACATCCGATCCATTACCAAGGAATCCAAATGCAAAACTTATAAATGGTAAAACTGCACCCCCTGCAAGAAAACATAAATAAAAAGTCATCATACTATTAACCCCTTTACTTCGAAACCAGATTGACTTTGTATACAATTCAAACTAGTTACAGTATATATTTTCCTTATCCTTTTTTCAACACTTTTTCCCCAATTTAAACCTATTCTTAATCTATTCTTAATTATCTTGCGATAGTACTAAGTATCTTAAGGCGATGAATATTGAGAAATTCAAATTCAGAACTATCACAAATTTGTTTTGTTAACATAGGATATGATAAGGCATATTGTTGGAGGATTTACCGTGTCCCCTTGTAATGACTTTGCTCGTCAATCCCTAGAACTACATTTATTTTTCGGAAGAATCATGAAAGAACATTCGCTATTTTTAGAACTTGGCTTTACTCCACGTGATAGTAACTACACCCAACAAGCAGATAGCTTTCGTAGAGAATTCGATAAGCTATTATGCGAGGTAGTATCCATTTCCAATGGTGTAGTCAGCCCAACAGTATTAAATTCAGGAGAAGTATATACACAATATACGTTAGATGCCGAGAAGGTAACCTCCTATTACACCGGGATCAATATTCCAACTGACATCACCAATGACGAGATGTGTTTAACCGGTTATGATAATTATTGTTATCCCTCTTATGATAATCGTAAATTAGATCAAAAGGTATATCGGATAAACGAAAAAGCAATTGACCTTATTTCCTCCTTAATTAAATTCAAGTCTACTGTATTATCAAACGTACTCTGCTGCAAAATGTTCACAGTAAATTACCCCTTACTAATTGATCATATCTTAAGAGAAGCAAAGCTGTATTTGTGTCTGGTAAAACAATTACAAGGCGGGAATTGCTGCGATATCGATGATGAAGCTTTAGAACAAGAAGCTTTCTGGAATAGAATTATGGCTGAACATGCAAAGTTTATCCGTGGATTACTTGATCCCACTGAGGACGCATTAATCGAAAAAGCAAATAATTTTGGAAATGAATTTGATCAGCTAACAGAAGAAGCGAAGGCAGGAATGGATTGTTCCATGCCGACATCCAAGGTAACACAGGATAGTTTAGAGGCAACTAAGGCAATAAGAGATTTTAAAGCTCAAGGTACTCAAGGCTTAATCGAATGCAAAGTAAAATCAATTATCCTTCCTTTACTGGGAGACCATACCTTGCGTGAGGCAAACCACTACCTAAGGTTATTAAAAACATTTCGGCGATAGGCTCAAATAGTATAAGCATATATTCTTTTTGTAATAATAGGCTGTTGTTAAAATCCAAGTACCCTCCGATTTAAATTGAACTTGTATCATCTATTAATAGTATTATTTACAACAGCCTTATTCCTATTATTTGAATTCAAAATCAGCGTAATCTTCCTTTGTAAATCTATGATATGTGGCATGACATTCTTCAAACTTGATACAGTAGCGATAAGCATCCGGCTTTTCATCTCCAAAATAAATCAAATAGTCAAATTCCTCCCCGGACATCTTCTCACATACGACATGATTTGAATACTTTTCAAATACCCTCTGAATATCCTCTAAGGAACAATCATGATTCCTTATCTTGTCAATAAATTCTGTCAAAAAGCTTCTATCTTGAATCTCTTTGTAGACAAAGTCAACTCCTGTTGGTGGCACAATAATGCAAAACCTGTTGTCCTTATTGGTATGCGTCACTTCGCCTAATCTTGAACTGACATAGTTACAAAACTGATTCAACGTTTGTTGTAATTCCACAAGAGGCAGCTGTGTACCTAAGATTCTATTAATAGATTCTGCCGGATAATATAATCGGATAGTTTCGCTCCGATATCCTAACTTAATTTGTTGCTCTACAATTACATCTATAATATTCTTTTCAAGCATTTCGAATTTTGTCTGTTGCAAGTGCATTTTTGACCTCCGATTATTACAAGTAATGAATAGTATCTTTGCATAGCTTATTCATTAAAATGATGAGACATGGTATCTTTATTAATTTGTTCCATTCTATACTCATTATATACAATAAACAAGATAGGAATTAAGAACAAGGATATAATACCTGATATAATTAATAAAACAAGATAACTAGGTGTAACTATCATTCCCTTTGATATGGTATCATAATAGATTATTTCATATAGAATGACCGGCAGATACATGATGATCAAGAGTACAACCAGCTTCCAATAGTTCTTTACTCCTGCCTTTGCACCATTTTTTATCCCTTGAAATAGTTTCACATCATCCAAAAGGATAGAAGGAATGCATAATAAAACAAAAGGTATGATAAAAATAGTAATGATCAGTATTAGGAGCACTATAAATAAGCTCATATATTCTAATCCACTCGTTCCTCCGCTCATTACTTGTAACATTGTAATGGGAATTAGTATTATGGTAATGATCATTGAAAACGCAAACGTTACAGCAGTACCAAGTAGGGTTAATAGTAAAAATCTCACAAAGAACCTGTTTATCCCTTCTATAAATGCTTGGGCCGATGTTTTTCCCTGCACAACGGCTTCTGAGATCATATGACCAAACCCAGACATAAATAGAATAGACAAAAGAAACATCAGCCCAATTGCTGTCAGTAGCTTCATCATCATCATAAAATATGCAGCGAAATCAAAACTTACAGAATTCATGAATTGGTTTAGGTTAGTTGGGTAAAGCAAAAGTAGGATGAGCATTACAAGCAGCTCATATATTACATAAAAACCAATAATAACAGGATTGTTCTCAAGTAAATCCAAGCATTTTTTAATCATAGTAAATCCCCCTCCGGTTCGTAAAGTAATTCATTTATTCCTATTATATTACAAAAAACATTGAAATACTATAGCTAGTTCAACTATCACTTGTTTATTAGAAAATTATACCACTGCAATATTATTATAAAAGTTGTTGACTAATCAACATTATACGAATATAATATGTGATGTTTAATCAAGATAAGGAGTAGGTGATACTTTTGGAAAAGGAAAATATGCATTTCATAATGCTCAATAATAAGATTTTTCGAAATATCCAGATTTACTTAGATCGCGTTTTAAAAAAATATGATTTAAGCAGTGGTTCCTGTCCATATCTATTTATTTTAGAAAATCATGAAGGTATTGGTCAAAATCAAATCAGTAAAAAGTTAAGAAATGATAAGGCAATGTCAGCTCGTACGATTACCAGGCTAATTGAACATGGTTATGTAACTAAGCAGTCGGATGAAAACAATAGTAGAGCTTATCATCTATATCTTACTGAGAAAGCAAAAGATATACTACCTGCTATTCATGAGGAGATTCAAACCATATTAAGTCTGATAACGGAAGATCTAACCGCTGAAGAAATCGACATTACAATGAGATCTTTAATTAAGATTCTTGATAACACTCAGAAGCTAAGAGAATAAAACGATAAAATCATCACTAGAACATAACAGGAGGAATTGAAGTGGAAAAAGCAAAAGACAGTAGTAGATGGTTAATCATGTTAGTGGTTGTAATGGCAACCTTTATGTCTACCCTGGATGGTAGCATTGTAAATGTAGCATTACCTAAAATGGCGGAGGTATTGGGTGTTACAACTTCTAATATCCAATTGGTCGCAACAAGTTATTTGATCGTTATTTCTGGAACTGTACTTATCTTTGGTAGATTAGGAGATATCTTAGGAAAGACAAGGATGTTTCAATTTGGCCTGGCCCTATTTACTTTAGGTTCCTTGCTGTGTGGTATCTCAGGCACTTTTACCTTTTTAATTATTGCAAGAATTGTACAAGCAATTGGTGCCGCTGGTACCATGGCAAATAGCCAGGGCATTATAACGGAAATATTCCCTGCCAATGAAAGAGGGAAAGCTCTTGGTCTGAATGGAACAGCGGTCGCCTTAGGTTCTCTGGTCGGCCCAGGTCTTGGCGGTCTTATTGTTGGAGCTGTAAGCTGGGAATATATCTTCTTAATAAATGTACCCATTGGTTTGTTTGCTTTATATTTTGCTGTAAAAAGACTTCCCAAGAACCATGAAAAGAAGCCGCAGGGTAAGATGGATATGGTAGGCGCAATTCTATTTATACTTACCATTGTGCCGCTCTTTACTGCTCTGAATGAAGGAGTAAGACTAGGATTTACACATCCTTTCATTCTATTAGGACTTGCAGTCGCTATTGTTTCCTTTATTATCTTCCTTCTTATTGAGCGAAAAAAGAAAAATCCCTTATTGCAATTACAGATCTTTAAAAACAAACTGTTTTCCCTAAGTATTTTCTGCGGATATGTTACTTTTGTGGCTATCTTTTGTAATAATATTATTCTACCCTTTTATCTGCAAAATGCCATGTCCTACTCTCCATTGCAGACCGGATTAATCCTTATGATCTATCCTTTAATCCTCACCGTTGTGGCTCCCACCAGTGGTCACCTGTCTGATAAGATCGGTTCAGAAGTATTGACCTTTATTGGGTTAGTTTTAGTAAGCATCAGTTTATTGTTTATGGCCACATTAAATGAAACATCCTCCTTACCGATTTTAATCCTATTTCTCTGCTTTATGTCCTTGGGTATGGGCTTGTTCCAATCGCCAAACAATTCCTTAGTTATGTCTACTGTACCAAGGGACAAGCTGGGAATTGCAGGAAGTATCAATGCTCTTGTAAGAAATTTGGGTATGGTTTGCGGTATCGTATTAGCGACCACTATGCTATACAGTATGATGAGCATTAGAATTGGCTATCACGTCACCGATTATATCCCTGGAAGAGCAGATGCATTTATCTATGGGATGAAGGCTGTCTATATTACCGCAGCAATTATATGCTTTATTGGAACAATTCTGACCTTTTTCCGCCTATACGGTAAAAAGAACAGAGAAAAATAAAAATTAGGATGATATAAAATGGTGCTCCAGCATAAGGAGCACCGTTTTACCATCATCCTCAATCTCTTCTTTAAATTCTTTTTAATGCCTCAATAAACTTGTCTGCAATCTCCGGGTCAAAATGCTTCCCCTTACATCGTTCTATTTCATCAAAGGCTTCATTAAACGTTTTCGTTTTCTGATAGGTTCTTTGATTTGTCATAGCATCAAAGGAATCTGCTACTGTTAGGATTCGAGCCAGATAGCTTATCTCCTCCCCTTTTAGACCATTGGGATAGCCGGTTCCATCATATTTTTCGTGATGCTCCAGTACAATGGGAACCACCTTTTCAAACCCCTTTACCTGTTTTAGAATATCTGCACTATCCTGGGGATGTTTTTTTAACTCTTCCCACTCCTCCTTGGTAAGCTTACTGCTGGATATTAATATTTCTTTGGCAACATTGATTTTTCCCAAATCATGTAGATATGCAGCATATAGCAACAACCGTTTCTCCTCTTTCGGCAACCTTAAGTGTTCCGATATAATCCTACAATAATGATACACTCTCTCGACATGCTTATAGGTATAGGAATCCCTGGAATTTATAACAGTAATCAGCGTCTTTAAAGGCTTCATATCTTCTATTAAATTCGTATCAATATTATTTTCCTTTACCTGCTCATAGATTGAAGAATATACCTCAACCTTATTTCTACGCATAAATTTCGCTCTATATAAAGCCATATCTGCATTTTCAATCAGATCCTTATAATTTTCATTTTCTCTATTAAAGGTAGATACTCCAATGGAGATTGTCATATTACCATTTTTTAAATATTCCTTACCAAAACAATCATAACGATTAACGGCTTCTCGAATCGTATCCGCTAGTTGAATCGCATTCTTTTTATCGGTATTTGGCATAATGATACAGAACTCATCACCCCCGTATCGGCAAAGGATATCTTCTCTTCTAAGATTACAGCGAAATACTTCAGTGATATCTCTCAATAACTCATCACCCTTATAATGTCCATACATATCGTTATACTTCTTAAAATAATCAATATCTATCATGAGCAAAGAAAGCTCTCTGTTATATTTCTTACTTTCCTCACAGCAAACCTCGATTCTTTCGTAGAAATATCTATAATTATATGCTCCGGTTAATCCATCAACATTAGCGTAATCCGTTAAATCCTGGATATGTAGCTTCTCCATTTTTACATAAAAACCCAAAGTCCAAGTAACGAGATAGAACATAGCGATCAGTGCCAGATCATCTTCAAATGCTATGTTAATTCCCTTCGTATCTCCAAAAACAAAGTCCATACACACAATTACTAGTGTCGATACGGACGCAATGCCCAGCCCGATATTCATGCCATACTCAATGGTATATGAAATAATAATAAATAAAAAAATAAACTTATTATTGCTGGTACTGGCTCCACTGACAAAGATAACTATGATAAAAACGGTAATAAAAATAATCATCTCTAATACTTGCAGTGCCATTTTATGTTCGTTTCTCTTAAATATAAACATTAAAAATAGCATTAGAATACAAATCACAAAGGTTATTCCTAAGGAATAAACATTCGTATTTGTAAAGTCTAAATTAAACTTCGCAGAAAAGTATTGTAATATTGGGATGATTGAAAAGAATAGAGCAAAAATCTTCAGTGCAAAAAACATTGACCTAATCTGATCTTTCTTTACATTATTTAAACTGGGGAGATGTCTTACCATCATTTCATCCTCTTCTGTATTTTTAGTAAAAAAGACTTGTGAAATTTCTCCACAAGTCTTTCAACAAAACTACTTGTCGCTTAAACTCTTAGGCTCTTCCGGTTGATAGAACCAAAAATAGCAAGCGGAAGATGCTATCAATGTTGCGAATACGGTTGCGATTGCTGCAATACCTGTTAATAGATTTCTTTTTTTCATATTAGCGCCTCCTTCCTTATGTATTGGCCTTGCTTAAAATCAAAATACTTTATAGGAAATTTCGATGGATTGCTAACGATAGCATGTCCCCTCTATCCTAATTCAAAGATTTTGTTAATCCTTACATCAACCATTCCTAACAGCTTAATACCGGTTTTTGTCAAGGTTAACACCTGCCAAAGCATTGCCAGTCTGATGCTAAAAGCGATACTATAAAATCTGGTAATTTTGTCAGCCAGAATTATAAGAATGAAAGACATTGCAAATAGCACCGTTAAAAGAATAAAACTTTGCTTTCTCAATCTTTTAATTTTTTCAGGTCTTACAATAGGCTTATTCGGAGAATCTACTGGAACGCGTAGATAGAAAACGATTAAACCAATTGCGAAAACTAAAAGTAAAACTGCAAGATTGAAATAAACGGGAAAAGTGAAGCCTAAAGCATAACGTGATATCACCGATAAGCCCGTAATCGATAAAACACTTACAATAATGCATCCAAGCATGGATTTTGAATGCGCTCCACCGGTGGATTTTCTAATAATTCCAACGCTTAGATATATCACCAGGCACTCGTACCAAATATGTAATAGGAAACCAATTGCTGATATAACGGTAAAGATCGTAATCATCTGTATCATAGCCGTTAATCCGTAAGCAATCACTGCTCTCTTATCCTCATCATAATTGAGTTGGAATGCAATTTTTTCAGCCATGTAATGAGCTAACGTTTCTATGATGATCCCCCTTCTTCTTCATGAGATAATTAGTAAGAACAACAAATGCCATGAACAACACATTGGCAGGTACACCGATCATTGACTTATGCAAAGGATTCTGCATTAAGTTCTCAAATCTTTCACTTCCAACAATCGAGCTGATTACTGCTACATCCACCATTTCAAAAAGAAGTAAAAGAATTGTTATCAGTGACATAGATCGTAGTGTGGTATACATGGGCATTTTCAACAACAGAATACAGATAATAAACAAAAGCATCATATTGATTATGGTATGTACACCAAAACTAATCGGTAGCAATCTTACAAGACAAGAAACAAGCATCACAAGGCCACTTGCTAAGATATAATCCTTTAAAATTAGCTCCTGTTTATTAAAGGTATAAATTCCAAGAACGATAGCAAACCCTTGCAGCATATAGCCTAAAATAAATTCAAACATGATCACCTTGAAAGTCTCCATAAGGTATCCTCCTCCTTTTATCCTTCGGGTTGCGAGAACCTATATTCACTTCCTTTATTACACCATAAACTATGAGGAAAACAACTGCATGTATTAATAGGTCACCAACGCTCAAGATACAATAACCTACATCAATAAAATCAGTTAAAATCTTATATTTAGTGGCTTCACTTCCGATGATGTGAAGCTTGTCCGCTGTTAAGATAGCGGAACTGTCATAATAGCCCGTTAACTTTGATAGAGATGCAAACACCGGCATCTTACCACCATTTTGACTAATGACAAATCGATTCAATATCGTTCCTAATATAATTAGGCCTGCCCCTAGAAATCCAGGTTTATATAGTTTGTAAACCAGAAGAGGA
This sequence comes from Bacillota bacterium, assembly GCA_023386815.1. GTDB lineage: Bacteria > Bacillota > Clostridia > Lachnospirales > Lachnospiraceae > Mobilitalea. Next base: position 6,632 of record JAEWIZ010000021.1, on the reverse strand, counting down.
ATAATCAACGTAAAGAAATAAATATTTTTAAATACAGCTGAAAACTGTACATAATGGTAATTTCCCATAAAGATATTAAACTGTAAAAATAAGTACAGCATTTCAACAATAACGAAAGGGTAAATTGCATAAGCTTTTATGATAAGTTTTATCGAATAGCCCTTTATCTTAGCATAGAAAAATGCCAACAGTATATTAATAAACATAGTTTTACCTCAAAATTTCACATATTTTCTCAAAAAATGTTTACTGGTAAAATATAACATATATATCCTTTAATTTCAATATCAATTTTACAATTTTAGGGATTTTTTTGAAATAATTTAAAATTATATTAGAAAGTGTTAGACCATACTACCATTGCTAGTTCTTTCAACTAAAAATAAATCCTCCCGCTCACTGTATTAGCTACAAAAGCCGAAGGATTTATAGTACTTACTTATACCTATTTATTTGATTCTTAATTTATTATACTGGTTCTAAGTATTTATGACTAGCTTTCCATGAATTTTACCAAAGCCTCGTTAAATTCATCTTTTTGGTCATAGAAGGAAGCATGCCCGGAAAATTCAAAGGGCATCAGCTTAGAGTTTCGAATCATCCGGTGTTGTACCTCACCTAATTGATATGGTACTACTTTATCATGGATACCATGAATAATTAAGGTTGGAATGCGAATGGATTCCAGATCTGTGAATAACACTTCCCGATTCCAGGTTTCCGCAACAGCCGCAGTTGCCCAACCTGCTGCTTGTAACCCCAGTTGGAAAAACCAATCTGTGAACGCTCCGGTAAGATACTGAAAGAAGAAGATATCACCAAAATTCCTTAGCATCTGAGGGCGATCCTGATAGGTATTTGTTATGATCGTATCAACCACCTCCTTATCCACACCATAAGGGAAATTCGGGCGTTTAATCAAACTAGGCGCGGCGGCAGCAACTAGTACAAGCTTGCTTACACCATAACCCTTATGGCGTCCCATATATTTTACCGCGATCGAACCTCCGGTAGAGTGTCCTACTAGCATAAAATCATGCAAGTCTAAAGCCTCCACCACGCATCTAACATCATCCGCCAAGGTGTTATAATCATATCCGTCAAAAGGTTTATCCGAATTGCCAAAACCTCTCGTATCTATACCTATGCAGCGATAACCTAGTTTGGGCAGCTGATCAAATTGATACTCAAATAGATTGTGACTTCCTGGCCAGCCATGGAGAAACAGAATTGTTTTTTTACATCCTCTCGGATTGAGATCCTCCACGTATATATTCACATTATCTGGTACAGTAACATAGTATCCCATTATAATACTCCCTAGGGGTTAAATTATAATCATTATATTCACTACTGAAATCAAACGTCACAGATAGCCATAAACAAACGATGCTCAACGAATAAAAATCCTTCTGTACCTTTAATTCAGCCCTTGTACAGAAGGATATATTATATTTGTCTTAAGATTATAGTTGCTTTTTTATTAGGACGCGAGTATTTCATAGCCATTGTCTGTAATTAACACCGTTACTTCCCACTGTGCTGAGTCTTTTCCATCCTTTGTACTTACTGTCCAACCGTTTTTCTTATTAAGAACCACATCTGGTTTGCCCAAGTTCACCATCGGCTCAATTGTAAATACCATGCCCGGCACCAATAGCATCTCTGTTCCTTTTTTAGAAACATAACTGACATAGGGCTCTTCATGAAATTCATTTCCAATCCCATGACCACCGATTTCCCTGACAACAGAACACCCATTGGATCGAACAAAATCATTGATAGCCTGACCGATATCACCTAGGAAGTTCCAGGCCCTTGCCTGTTCGAGTCCGACATCAATTGCCTTTCTTGCTACAGCAACTAATCTTTTGCGTTCCTCACTGACATTTCCCAAGCAAAACATTCTGGATGCGTCTGCAAAGTATCCTCCAAAAATAGTTGTTACATCTACATTAATAATATCTCCGTCCTTTAAAATAACTTTATTCGAGGGTATCCCATGGCAAACCTCGTTGTTGATTGAGGTACATACACTTTTTGGATAACCTTCAAATCCAAGGGTAGCCGGAATACCACCCAGTTCTTTCATCTTGTAATTAACCAAATCGTTAATCTCTTCCGTGCTCATTCCTATTTGGATCTGCTCTGAGATATAGTCTAATACTTCATTATTAACCTTGCCGCTTTCTCGTATTCCTTGAATTTGAGCCGTGGATTTAATAATATTTTGGGGAGGTACAATACAACCTTGCTGTTTGTATTTATTTATTCTATCATCTGTATTAAAATGGCAGACTTTATATTTTCTGCCACTTCCACACCAGCATGGATCATTTCTTTCTAATTTTGCAATCATAATAAGCTCCAATACTTTTACTAGGGAGTAATCGTGAATATGACAGATTTATCATACATAGACAGTTGTGGTAAGACTTTACGAAATTGACTTGGAGTGTATCCAAATTTCTTATAAAATGCCCTTGAGAAAGCTTCATTAGAAGAAAAACCATATTTAACAGCAATATCAATAATCTTAAGATTTGTTTCTTTTAAATCCAATGCTGCCAGGGTCAACTTACGCCTTACTACGTATTCCTTAAATGAAATACCCACAACTTCGTGAAATTTTGCAGAACAATAAAAGGATGAGTACCCAACATAATCAGACATTTTCTCAAGAGTCGGCTCATTCTTTAAATTAGTTTCTACCCAGTTTATCATATTTTCGATTGTTTTTACTGACAATACATTCACTCCTTGTAATGCTATTTTATCATAGCTAGAAGAATCTTTCCTGATAGAAGTTGCGAATTTAATTATACTACATTTTTATTCTAGGTTTCAAGCTAATAAAGCCTCTAAATAATCCAACTGTCTACCATAGCACAGCTATGATAGACAGTGGATTTGGATAGATAACTCATAATTTTTTATTCAAAGGTATCCAGAATATCATCCTCACAGTTACTATTACTGTATTACTGTTGTACCATGTTACTTTTTGGCTGATTGCGTTGGTCGAACTTTCACCTCACAAGTAGCTTGTTTTCCACCATTAACAGTTGTTGCCGTTATGGTAACTGTACCACCCTTTAATCCTTTTACCAAACCTGTTGAAGATACTGTTGCCACCGTTGGATTGCTGCTGCGCCATTTTACTTTTTCATTGGTTGTATTGCTCGGTAAAACACTGGCATATATTTTCTTGGTAGCACCGATATTTATAGTTGCGTTTGTTGTACTCAAGGTAATGCCGGTGACTGGCACAGCCAGATCAGTAGATGGTGTAGGTCGAGTAACAGCTTCATACTTCACGCTTGCCAGATAATTATGCCAGGCAGTGACATATTTGAAGATTGACGGATAAACCCCCACATAACTTATTTTCTTCGTAGCTGGATCGATGTATTTTATATCAGCTTTCAGAAACAATCTATTCTCTTTTGTCATTTCAGTTTCCCAAGGATGTCCGGGCATATAATTGTCATATCCTACGGGGAACTCACAGCAACTGAGATGCTCAAGCGGCATTTCAATGCCTATAGGCTGTGCAGCTCTAAATTCAAATGCATGGAGCATTTCGTGCATGAAATGCGTTTCGATACCCATCGTATTTTCTTCGGTTATATAACTAATGTCACTGGAAGAGAATCCTTGCTCGGCATAGACGCGCTGGTAATTCGCTCCAGTCACAGGATTAGGTATGGAAGAAACAGCATATACGAAGTTATACTCGCCGATTGGGGCATATTTCTCCATATCTGGTTTGGCGGTTGTGAGCGAAATACCGACCGTGTTTTCATTCGTGTGCTCATTTGTCGCTAAAACCTTGCGGTCTATGATCGTATAGTCGATCATTACATCTACATTGTTTTGGGTCAAGTTTTCAAGCAACGATTCTAAATCGGCAACTCCTTTTTTGAAACCTTTGATTGTGGATTCACTCATCGTATATTGCTTTTGGTCATACCAGCCATTGGTATAGACGAGAAACATCATTTTGTAAGGAATCTTCTGTCCGGTTCCAACTTTTCTTTCATTGGATGGTACATCGGAATATTTCGCATACTCTTCCTCAACTGCTTTCTTAGCAAGTTCAACCTGCGTCAAAAGTTTACTATCACCGTTAAGATTATGGGTTTTCTTGAATACGGAATAATTACGTATTTGTCCGCTTCTTGCATAATCTCCGGAAGCTTTGTTTTCAACAAACATATAGTAATTGCCATCAATCACCTTTATTTCATACTTGCTGACATACGGTGGATTACCCGTCTGTTCATTATTTAGCATGTGTGAGGAAGTACCACCCATAATATATCCCTTGGTCCAACCGTCTGTCCATTGGAAGATATTTTCTTTCTGCAGAGTATTCGGCTTATTATAATATGTCATTACAATACCGTTTGGTAAAAACGTACGAGCAACGCACATTTCTTTGAAATAAGTTCTCTTCGGGTTAAATACTTCTATTTTATCAACCATACCGACAGTCTCCCACTTTCCGAGAGCATCGACATCTGTTATGAACATATAATTATTCATGATATCTTGATATCGCCCTTTGAACCTTTGCGTTTCAACCATGTTGTACTGTATTTTAGCTGCTTGGGAGGGCGTAATCGATGTTCCCGCGAGAACAATAAAAATGAATAAGAATATAAAAGTGCGTGAGATTTTGCGTGTCATAGTAATATCTTCCTCTCTTTTCTGATAATTTGTTTTCTCGTAAGGTGAACTTCATTTAATCGCTCCTAAACTTTGTATAATCTAACAACTGTTTTATTTGTCGATTATTACCCGTGTTCGATGCCCTTTTTCCATATCGTTTCATGGAATCTGAAAATATTTTTTTGTCCATATATAATTACAACATTAATTCTACATCATTCTTCAAAATATTACCATATAATTTAATATAAAAAGCTAATCAAAGTAGTTAGATGTAGACTGAGGTTTAGAATATTTCGACAGGTCATCGTTTAAATCGACTGATACAAGATTGCTATTATATAGCTATAACCCAGAAACGAAATTAATAAAAAAACTTTCTTAGAAAATTGTGTAATCTAAGAAAGTTTTTTCGCTCTTAATTTAATGAATAGCTTAAATAATATTTACCCTTGGAACCTGAAATTGCGATGAAATATGTACAATCAGTAGATGCTTGTTTTGAAACATTAGCAACCTTTCCGTTTGATCCATAGGCATAATCTAATTGTTTACCATCCGAGTTATATAAATCAATTTTTAGATTGCCCGAATCAATTTGTGGAATAATACTTACTGACAATGTTTTACTTTCACCTACATCAACTCTATACCAATTGGTCAGATTAACATCAACTTTTTCCATATTACCATTTGATATTTTTTGAGCCGTATTTAATGATCCAAAATAGTCTCTTTCATCGTTCAGCGAGGAGGTATTATTATAATATTGATCGTAAAAACCTATATAATAAATACCTTTAGCACCTGATACTTTTGCATATAATGTTGTATCTGTACTTGCCCGATTACCGCAAGAAACATACTGACCATTTGTCGCATATCCATAATCTAATTGGCGACCATCCTTGTTATACAGTTCTAACTTAATGCTACCAGTATCGATTTGAGCTTTTAGTGCTACTGTTAGTCCCTTACCTTCATATAAATTAACTTTATACCATGTATCATTATCATTGCTTCTTTCTGTCTTTATAAAAGCGTTATTCTTTATTGGCCATACTGCATTTCCCATAGAAGTTGCACTATTAACGTTATTGAAATAATCATCCGTCGTTTCCCCAGTATAATCTTCTTTACCACCACTATAAAAACGAAGTTTCTTATTCAATTCCGTTATTTGAGATTGAAGTTCACCATTTTTAGAATTTAATAAACTGACTTGATTTTGAAGATCTTCTTTACTTACCTTTTCAGTAATAGTGAGTTTATTAGTCTTAACACTGGTAGAAACCTTAAATCCAAGTTTATCCGTCAAAAGACTGACCGGAATATAATTTACTTTATTATAGGTTAATACGTTTCCTTTCACTTGACTCCCATCAAAACACATCTTCAATTTTGAAATAGTTGCTTTAACAGTTTCATTATTAGCAGCATAAACTGTTGTTGGAATTAGAAGGCATATACATAGCATAACACATAGAATAGTAATCTTCTTTTTCATTTTCTTGTAATCTCCTTATTTATTATTTATCAAAGAAACATTACATTTATATGTTATATGTTTTTATAAAATGTCAAACAAAAGCTTGATTTGTCCCAATAATATTTATGTTGCACATAATAAATTTACCATTAACATAAAAACCTCCTCATACGCTTTATTTATAAACGCTGAGAAGGTTTAAATTTTGTACATCCGTAACTGAATACACACAATTCATTGCATACACCGTAACCGAATGATTTTTATCCTATTTTAAGTTCAATATATCTCATATATAATCGCTCATACCCTTTATTTACTGGGCTTTTACAATTATAAATTTACTCATCCCAGTTATGATATACTTCCTGTACATCATCATCCTCGTCAAGTAAGTCAAGAATTCTGTTCATGGATTTTATATCCTGCTCGCCAGAAAGGGACGTCCAGGTCTGAGGAATCATTGTCA
>JAEWIZ010000013.1 GCA_023386815.1 Bacillota bacterium | reverse complement strand
TAAATCATACCGATACGGTTCGTGATGTCTTTCGACATCAATGAAAATCTATTTTTGAAGTCCATGTGAGACTTCATATTTTTAGAATTTTCAGGGTTGTTTTACTGTTCAATTATCAAGGTTCATTGCGCTGCTGCTTCATCAGTTCAATCAACTCGTTTGTTGAAGTTGTTTGTCGTTTGCCGCGTCAGCAAAGAGAAGTATATCACAGTAAAAACTCTTTGTCAACCACTTTTTGAATGAATTTTTTCAATTTTTTAAAAAAATATATTTAAATCACACAATCTCTTCAAAAAATCGTATTTTACAGCAGTGATTATAGTCCAAAAAAGCCCTAAAACAAAGCATTTCATCATTTATCTATTCAATGAAACAGGAATATCAGAATTAGGTTACTTATCAACTAATACTTCCCATTTTTTCAATATTAACTTTTAAATTAAATTAATTAGATACACACTTCACAATTTTTATTCCTGTTACTATCTTTAATTAATCTATTAAATTATCCAATAATGAAAAATTCTAAACTATTTTCTAGAAACTCAACTTTCACATGTTTCGCTTCAAAATATCCCTGAATAACTTTCTTCATTTCCTCATTATGGTTCTTATTCATATTACTACCTATCAGCTCTATTGTAAAACTCTGACTCCCACATACATCATGCAGATGTAATTTAAACTTTAATTCCTTTTCTTTAAGCTTTTGGTTAATTTCATGTACATCATTATAAGTTATAATTATTTTTCCCATCTTAATCCTTTCAGAAATTTATAGTTATAAAATTCAAAAGTTTTAAAAGTGATAGATACAGAAAAAACCTGATTTACAATTTAATGTAAAGCAGGTTTATTAACGGAGAAAGAGGGATTTGAACCCTCGCGCCGGTTGCCCGACCTACACCCTTAGCAGGGGCGCCTCTTCGGCCTCTTGAGTATTTCTCCAAAAGCAGAACTTAAAGTTCTTTATTCAATTAACCTCTTAGATAGATTCTCTAATATTATAAATAATATTCAATAAATCTTCTAAAATATTGTTTTTACCTCATTCTCACGAGGCAAAATCTAGTATAACAAATGACCTTAATTTTGTCAACAACTTTGTAAAACTATTTCATACAAATTATTTCCCATTGTGTCAATAACCACAATCACAGGAAAATCTTCTACATATAGCTCACGAATAGCCTCAGTGCCAAGATCATCGTACGCAATAACGTTAGAAGCCTTTATTTTCTTAGAAAGAAGAGCCCCCGCACCTCCCACAGCTGCAAAATACACTGCTCTATTCTTAATCATGGATTCTATTACCTCTTTACTTCTTTTTCCTTTTCCAATCATACCTTTTAAGCCATGATCTAATAATAAAGGAGTATATTTATCCATTCTACTACTGGTTGTTGGGCCTGCTGATCCGATGACCTGTCCTTCTTTTTCCGGTGTTGGCCCAAGATAGTATATGATATTGTTGTTTAGATCAATCGGAATATCATGCCCCTCATTCATCATTTGATACATTCTTGCATGGGCTGCATCTCTGGCTGTATAAATAGTTCCTGTGATATAAACATAGTCTCCTGCTTTCAAACTCTCAACTTTTTCTGTTGTCAGGGGGGTATTTATATATTTATCCATTGCAACTCCTCTTTCGTTGTGGTTGTATTATATAATTCTGCTTACATGTCTGTTTACATGGCAGCAAATATTAATAGCTACCGGCAACCCGGCAATATGAGTGGGATAAGTCTCAATATTTACTCCAAGCGCTGTAATTTTTCCTCCAAAGCCACCTGGCCCAATACCTAGCTGATTAATTTCAAACAGTAACTCATCCTCTAATTTCTTAATATGTTCTAAGGGGGAGGAATGATTCATATTTCTGGTTAACGCTTTTTTGGATAGAGTTGTACATTTTTCAAAGCTACCACCAATACCTACACCTACAACAATGGGCGGACAAGCATTTGGCCCTGCTAACTTAACCGTTTCAAGAACAGATTTTTTAACTCCTTCTACCCCATCCGAGGGTTTTAGCATGTAGACACGGCTCATATTCTCGCTTCCAAAACCTTTTGGAGCAACTGTAATTTCAATTTGATCACCTGATATTATTTCATAATGGATGATCGCTGGTGTATTATCTTTTGTATTAACTCGGATTAATGGATCTCCTACTACTGATTTTCGTAAATATCCTTCTTCATAGCCTTGGCGAACACCCTCATTAATGGCATCCTCCAGATTCATTCCTTCTACATGAATATCCTGACCCAATTTAATAAAAATAATAGCCATACCGGTATCCTGGCAAATCGGTATTGAGTCCTCGGATGCAATATCTAAATTTTGTGACAGCTGGCTCAAAATTTGTTTACCTAAAACAGATGATTCTCTGTCATAAGCTCCTCGAACTCTCTCTTCTACATCAGAAGCCAACTTATAGTTGGCTTCGATGCACATTTCTTTTATATTTTTAATAATCTCATCCGTGTGTATACTTCTCATCATAACTCCTTACTGTATATGAGTACACTGTTTATAAATTAAATGTTTTGCTTTTCTTATTAGAATTATTGATGAATATCTTATTCCTCAGTAATTTCTTCCGATTGGTCTTTGTCAGAAAGCTCAGAGTCTACCTCACTAATTTGATCATGTTCAGCAGCTTCGATCAGTTCCTCAAGGTTTCCATCTACATAGTCATCCATCTCAGAATAATCTACTACCTCTACTGGTATATTTTCTTCATCCAATTCTTTTTCTAAATTCTTAATTAATTCTTCTTCAGATGTAATTGTATTGCTTTCCCTTACCTTAGCGAAACTTGCAACTTTAATATCTGTTTCAGCATCAATAGACATTAACCTTACACCGGATGTAATTCTTCCTAGATCAGAAATATCACTTACCATCAGTCGAATGATGATACCCTCTGTTGTAATTAACATTACTTCATCCTCATCATTTACTGCCTTAACACCAATGACATCTCCTGTTTTTTCGGTAATCTTATAGCATTTTACACCTTTTCCACCACGGCGCTGTACAGAAAACTCCTCGATATCCGTACGTTTACCCATACCGTTTTCAGAAACAATGAGTAAATACTGACCCTGTGTATGCATCTGCATTCCTACAACCTGATCCTCACCAGTGAGAGTCATACCGATAACACCCATCGAGGTTCTGCCTGTTGGGCGTACATCGCGCTCATTAAAACGAATACACATACCATTTTTAGTGATTAGGAAAAGATCCTTCTGATTGTTTGTTGATTTAACCTCTATCAGTTCATCATCTTCCCTTAGATTAATTGCCTGCAGACCGGATTTTCTAATGTTTTCATACTCACGAATTGGTGTTTTCTTAACAATACCATTCTTTGTAGCCATGAAAAGGAAGCGATGATCTTTATATTCCTTTAACGGAATAATAGCCGTGATTCTTTCTTCCGGTAATAACTGCAACAGATTTACAATAGCGGTACCTCTGGCGGTCCTTCCAGCTTCCGGAATTTCATAGGCTTTCAGACGATATACACGACCTTTATTGGTAAAGAACATGATATAATGATGATTTGTCGTCATTAACAAATCTTCAATAAAATCTTCTTCAATGGTTTGCATTCCCTTGATACCCTTACCTCCACGGTGCTGACTCTTAAAATTATCTACTGTCATTCGTTTGATATAACCAAGTCTAGTCATAGCGATCACAGTATTTTCATTTGGTATCAGATCCTCCATGGAAATATCGAATTCGTCAAATCCAATAGCGGTCCTTCTATCATCACCGTATTTATCACGAATAAAGGTAATTTCATCCTTGATTACACCAAGTAACAACTTCTCATCTGCCAGAATCGCTTTGTATTCTGCAATTTTTGCCTGTAATTCTGCAAACTCACTCTCCAGTCTCTCTCGTTCCAAACCAGTAAGAGCACGGAGTCTCATATCAATAATAGCCTGAGCCTGTACATCAGTCAGAGCAAATCGTTCAATTAAACGCTCTTTTGCAATACTACCGTTTTGTGAGGACCGAATGATTGAAATTACTTCATCAATATTATCAAGTGCGATTAGTAAGCCCTGTAAAATATGAGCTCTTTCTTCCGCTTTGTTTAAATCATATTTTGTACGTCTGGTTACGACTTCTTTCTGATGCTGTAAATAATAATCAAGCATCTGATATAGATTGAGAATACGCGGCTCATTATTTACTAAGGCAAGCATAATCACACCAAAGGTATCCTGAAGCTGTGTATGCTTATATAGCTGGTTTAACATAACGTTTGCATTAATATCTCTACGAAGCTCAATGACAATTCTCATACCGGTACGGTCTGATTCATCACGAAGTTCTGTAATACCATCAATTTTCTTTTCTTTTACCAGCTCTGCAATTTTTTCAATTAAGCGGGCCTTATTAACCATATATGGCAGTTCCGTTACAACAATACGGTTTTTGCCATTTGCCATAGGTTCAATATCTGTTATAGCACGAACGCGAACTTTTCCTCTACCGGTTCTATATGCTTCTTCAATTCCGGATGTACCTAAAATTTCTGCACCCGTTGGGAAATCTGGCCCTTTAATGATCTGCAGCAGCTCTTCTATTGCTGTATCTCTATCTTCGTCAATACGGTTATTAATAATTTTTAAAACACCATTAATAACCTCACGTAAATTATGGGGTGGAATGTTTGTTGCCATACCTACGGCAATACCGGAGGTACCATTCACTAACAGATTTGGATATCTGGAAGGTAATACTGTCGGTTCCTTTTCCGTTTCATCGAAGTTTGGAGCAAAATCAACGGTGTCTTTATTGATGTCTGATAGCATTTCCATAGAAATTTTGCTCAAACGGGCCTCTGTATAACGCATTGCAGCTGCGCTGTCACCGTCTACTGATCCAAAATTACCATGACCATCGATTAATGGGTATCTGGTAGAGAAATTTTGTGCCAGTTTAACCAAGGCCTCATAAATAGAGCTATCTCCATGAGGGTGATATTTACCCATGGTATCACCAACAATACGCGCACATTTACGATGTGGCTTATCCGGGCCATTGTTTAACTCAATCATTGCATATAAAATTCTTCTTTGTACGGGTTTTAAACCGTCCCTTACATCGGGCAGGGCACGAGCAGCAATAACAGACATGGCATAATCTATATAGGATGTCTCCATGGTCTTTCTTAAATCGACTTCATGCACTTTGTCGAAGATATTTTCTTCCATTACTCTTCCTCCGTTCAAACTTCCATAAATGATGCCGCTCTACGGCATTATGAAGTAATCTAGTTACTATTCATTGACCCTGATAGATAAAATTTTGATAAACGAATAGTCACATACGCTATATATCCAGATTCTTTACATACTTTGCATTTGCTTCAATGAATTCTCTTCTAGGTTCAACCTTATCACCCATTAAGGTCGTAAAGGTAATATCTATTTCTGAAGATTGCTCTTCATCCATAGTTACTCGTAGAAGTATTCTTTTCTCAGGATCCATTGTAGTATCCCAAAGCTGCTCCGCATCCATTTCACCAAGACCTTTATAACGTTGAATCTTGTTATTTCCATCACGACCTATTTCTAATAATATCTGATTTAATTCGTCATCACTGTAAGCATAACGAACTATTTTATTCTTCTCAACCTTATATAGCGGAGGTTGTGCCATATAAACATAACCCTGCTTAATGAGTTCCGGCATAAAGCGATAGAAGAAGGTCAGTAATAACGTACTAATGTGAGCACCATCAACATCCGCATCAGTCATAATAATAATCTTGTGATAACGTAATTTAGAAATATCAAAATCATCGGATATTCCTGTACCAAAAGCTGTAATCATTGCTTTAATTTCGTTATTGACCAATATCTTATCCAGTCTCGATTTTTCAACATTTAAAATCTTACCACGAAGGGGCAGAATTGCCTGAGTTGCCCTGGATCTAGCTGTTTTAGCAGACCCACCAGCAGAATCACCCTCAACAATATAAATTTCACATTTGGATGGATCCTTCTCAGAACAATCAGCTAATTTTCCCGGTAAACTCATTCCTTCCAAAGCTGTTTTTCTTCTGGTTAAATCTCTGGCCTTACGCGCTGCATCTCTTGCACGCTGAGCGAGGACCGCTTTTTCTACCATCATTTTTGCCACATTTGGATTTAACTCAAGGTAATAGGTTAGCTGTTCACTCACTACACTGTCAACAGCACCTCTTGCTTCACTGTTACCTAGTTTTTGTTTTGTCTGGCCCTCAAACTGAGGTTCCGGAATTTTTATACTGATAATTGCTGTCAGACCCTCTCTGATATCTTCACCTGTCAGATTAGGCTCATTATCCTTTAAATATTTTTGTGATCTTGCATAATCGTTAAAGGTTTTTGTAATCGCGTTTTTAAAACCAGCAAGATGGGTACCACCTTCTGGTGTAGTTATATTATTTACAAAGCTGTAGATACCTTCGGTATAGGAACTATTGTGCTGCATTGCTACTTCAACATAAACATTCTCTTTCTGGCCCTCACAATAAATGATATCCGAATAAAGAGCATCCTTATGCTTGTTCAAATATTCCACATATTCCTTAATACCGCCAGCATAATGAAATTCTCTTTCCTTTGGTTCCTCTTCTCTTAAATCCCGAAGTATAATCTTAATATTCTTTGTCAGAAATGCCATCTCACGAAGTCTTTGCTTTAGAATATCATAATCATAAACGGTTTCTTCAAAAATTTCCTTGTCTGGTAAGAAGGTAACTTTTGTTCCTCTGCAATCAGATTCTCCCACCTCTTTTAGAGAATTCATGACCTTACCACGTTCATAGCGCTGTCTGTACATCTTACCATCAACACAGATCTCAACCTCAAGCCATTCGGACAATGCATTTACAACAGATGCACCTACACCATGAAGTCCACCGGAAACCTTATATCCTCCACCGCCAAATTTTCCACCGGCATGCAAGATTGTGAATACTACCTCAACTGCAGGAATACCTGCCTTTTGATTAATCCCTACCGGAATACCACGACCATTATCAACTACTGTAATTGAATTATCAGGATTAATGGATACATCAATCGTATCACAGTAGCCTGCCAATGCTTCATCTACCGCGTTATCTACGATCTCATAAACCAGATGGTGTAACCCCTTGGAAGAAGTGGAACCAATATACATTCCAGGGCGCTTTCTTACTGCTTCTAATCCTTCCAATATTTGTATTTGATCTGCACCATATTCGTTACCCATTTCTAAAACCTCCAATTCTTTTGTTGGAGGCATAGCCTCCGTTCTCTCGCTTTGAGGCAATTACCTCCGGTCCTTCTGTTTAGAAGAAAATTATTGAATCACTAATTACAGAAAGCTATAACCTTAATCGAGTGCAAGGCTAAAGCTATCCCTTCATAACTTCTTATATCTCTCGTTCTAAACTATTTACAGCTCCACTCACAACTTGAAAAACTTTATCATAAGCAAATCTATGATTTACGAATTCCTCTAATCCTGTACAGGTAATCATAGTTTGAATATCACCAATGCTATTTAACAAATAATTTTGACGCTGCCTGTCTAATTCCGATAGCACATCATCCAGCAATAAAATTGGGTTTTCCTTGATGATAGATTTTACTAAATCTATTTCTGCTAGCTTACAGGATAGGGCGGCAGTCCTTTGTTGTCCTTGAGATCCATATTTACGAATATCAACATCTCCCAGCAAAAAACCTAGATCATCTCTGTGAGGACCAACATTTGTCATTTTTAAAGCCAAGTCTTTATCTAAATATTTTTTTAATTTTCCTTCAAAATCCGCGGCCCTTACATTTGGCTCGTATTGAAGAATTAGATGCTCCTTACCGCCTGTCAATTTCTTATGTATTTCTCCAACTAAATTATTCAGCCGAATTACAAACTCTTCTCTTGTTTTAATAATTTTACAACCATATTCCAGAAGCTTTTCATCCCAGATATTAAGTGTATCAATTAAATTTTTATTAACCGCAATCTGTTTTAAAAGGTTATTGCGCTGCGCTAAAACCTTATTGTAATTGCTAAGGTGATTCAAATATATCTTATCTAACTGGCAGAGCTCAAGATCAATAAACCTTCTTCTTTCTGCCGGTCCATTTTTTATGATATATAAATCCTCCGGTGAAAAAAATACAAGGTTAAGCATGCCAAATAATTCACCTTGTCTCTTGATCGGGATGCCATCGATGGCTACCCCCTTAGCTTTATTCTTCTTTAGATGTAAATCAATTCGATGGGGAATATGATTCTTTTCAAGAATAACTCTGACATGAGCCTCATCTTCTGTAAAACTAACCATTTCTTTGTCTTTGCTTCCGCGATGGGATTTGGTTGTTCCGCAGAGATATACAGCCTCAAGTATATTTGTCTTACCCTGGGCATTCTCGCCGTACAATATATTGGTACCGCTTGAAAAATGCATATTTAGATGATTATAGTTGCGGTAATCCTTTAGTTCCAATGACTTTACAATCATAGTTGCACCAACGATTCCTTCTGCGTAATAATACAGGGTAAATTTATTATAAACTTCCCCTGTCAAAATAGATCAATAATATATCAAATATCTTACTTCACGATTTTAATTTGTTCTCCATTAAACTCTACAATATCTCCGTCGTGAAGCTTTTTACCTCTTTGTACTTCTACTACTCCATTTACTTTTACTAATCCATCAAGAATTTCTATCTTGGCATCTACACCTGAATCAACTAGCCCAGCAGCTTTTAATGCTTGTCCAAGTTTTATATATTCTTCTCTAAGTTTAATTTGATGCATTTTATACATCCTTTCTAACAATTATTTTAATAACTGATATTCATTTTAAAAATGAATATCAGTTATTAAAAATTCTACGCTGACACATTAATATTAACAGGTAAGATTAAATAAATATAGGACTGGTCTTTATCTCGAATGAAACATGGTGCTTTCGCATTGATCAAATAGATATCAACATTCTCATCGTCTATAACACGTAAAGCATCCAGTAAGAATTTAGGATTAAATCCAATTACTATTTCTTTGCCCTCTAGGGTAATATCAATTTCTTCATTCATGGATCCGATTGCTGTATTGATCTTCAATTCAAAATTATTATTCTTAATGTCAATAATAATTGGTTTCTTATCCGTTTCTCTGATTAACAGTGAAGCTCTTTCAATACAGCTTTGTAATTCTTTTTTATTAATCGTAACTTTTGTTTCATAATCACTGGAAAGCATCTGATCAATACGGTAATACTCTCCTTCAATAAGTCTGGTTAATACTACAGTATCATCGAACTCGAATAATGCATGCTTGTCTGTAAAAAAGATATTTACTAAGGAGTTAACTTCACCTGATAAAATTTTGCTAATTTCATTTAAGGTTTTACCTGGTACAATAACTTTGCGGTCCTCATAGGAATCCTTTAAAAAGATCTTTCGAATAGAAATTCTATGACCATCCAATGAGATTACTCTTAATTCATTATTTTTTATCTCAAATAACTCTCCGGTCATAATTTTATTGCTTTCATTATCGGAGATTGAAAATACGGTTTGTCTTATCACTTCTTTTAAAGTGAACTGAGACAGGATTACCGGATTTTCTTTTTCAATCTTTGGAAGGCTTGGAAACTCTTCTCCGGATCTTCCAGAAATAGAAAACTTAGCCTTTTCACAATTAATCTCTGTCATATAGGAATTGTCGGTTATAATACTAACTTCATTTTCAGGAAGTCTTCTAACAATTTCAGAGAAGATTTTTGCGTTGAGTGCTACGGTACCTTTTTCTATAATTATTCCCTTAACAAAGGTTTCAATTCCAAGTTCCATATCATTTGCTATTAATTTTATTCCTAAATCAGATGCTTCTATAATGAGACATTCTAATATAGGCATGGTAGATTTCACGGGCACAGCTTTTAGTACAATATTAACACCATTTAGTAGATCCGATTTCTGACATTGGATTTTCATCTGTGTATAATCTCCCTTCGCGTAAAAATATATAAATATATTAAAGATTCTTAGTATTCATCTTAATAAGCATTGTGAATTTGTTGATATCGTCGCTAAGCGTTGAAAATCAAGGTTTCAAGGGTTAGGATAACACATCGTATAACATGAAGTTTCCCTGTGGACAAGACCATAATTAATAACATACAAAAAATGTAATAAAATTTATTAACAGAATGTCAACGATTTATCAACCTAGTATCAACTTCGTATCAACGGAATATGAAATATAATATCATGAACGGCTATAAACTATGACGGGATCTGATAAGATAGATTAAACTCTGTTTCTTCTATATATAGTTAATGAGTGATTTATTCTGGATTGATCTTTTTAATTAATACGTCTATCGTATTATGTAAGGATTGATCCTGCTCAATATCATTTGACACCTTATCATACCCATGAAGAACTGTTGAATGATCCCTATTTCCAAGCGCCTTACCAATATCAGTAACAGACATATCAGTTAATCGGCGGCACAGATACATAACAATCTGTCTTGGGTAGGACACACTTCTACTTTTATCCTTAGAATAAATATCAGCTGGAGTAATATTGTGATGCTCAGCAACTACTTCAACAATTAAATCAGCTGTGATAACTTTTTTCTCATTGGGGGAAATAATATCCTGTAATGCTTCTTCAGCCAGTAATAAATTAAGCTCTCTTTTCTTAAGACGGGAGAAAGCAACAATCTTTGTTAATGCGCCCTCCAGCTCACGAATATTTGACTTAATATTTGTAGCTATATAACTCATAACTTCTTCATCTACTTTAAGGCCATCAAGTTCTTCTTTTTTACGAAGAATTGCCATTCTTGTCTCATAATCTGGAGACTGAATATCTGCAAGTAAGCCATGTTCAAAGCGTGATCGAAGCCTGTCCTCTAAAGTAAGCATTTCTTTTGGTGGACGATCACTGGAAATTATGATTTGTCTCTTGGATTCATGTAAGGTATTAAAGGTATGGAAAAACTCTTCCTGAGTTCTTTCCTTACCAATGATAAATTGAATATCATCAATTAATAAGATATCAATTGATCTATATTTATCTCTAAATTGAGTTGTAGTATTTTTCTGAATTGCATCAATCAGCTCATTGGTAAATTTCTCACTGGTAACATAAAGTACTTTTGTATCAGGGTTTTGATTTAATACAAAATGAGCTATGGAGTGCATAAGATGTGTTTTACCCAAACCTACACCACCGTAAATAAAAAGTGGATTGTAGATTTCTCCTGGATTTTCTGCTACAGCGAGGGCCGCTGCTCTTGCAAATTCATTATTACCACCAACAACGAAGGTATCAAAAGTATACCGAGCATTTAAAAATGTCGGTCCATTACTACTCTTCTTCTTAGGAACGGTGGGCTCTGGAGCTTTTTTTTCCTGATCTATTTGGCTTTTAAGAACAAACCTGATCTCATAAGGTTCATTCATAATCTCTTCGATTGATACTTTTAATAATAATTCATATTTATTTCGAATAATATTAATACTTGGAGGACCGATGCGTTCATCATTAATAAGAATCGTAATAACATGATCAACTACATCATATACCTTAAGTGGTTTTAACCAAGTGTTATATGATACGTCAGTTATTCCGTATTCCGCTATCAAATTCTTTAAAATATCATCCCATTTTGATTCAATTAGACTTTTCATTGTTTCCTCCATAAATACTCACTAAGATATATATTATAACAAAAGGATTAAATTTTCAATGGTTAATATGCCTAAGTTTACTTTTCATGCGGAATGTGGACGAGTGGATAAAGAATTTGACATTACCCACAACACTGAAATGTTAATAAAATGCCGTAAAACATGAACCTTGAGGGTGTTTTAATAACAGTTTATCCACAAATTACGAAAAGTTATCAACAAATGTGCGTATATATAAGGAAATAATACGTTTTTTGTGGATTGTGGATAAGTGGCAAAAACAAAAGATTTACTTGACGTGGACATGTATTGCGAATATAATAAACGTGATATTCCAAAATACCAAAAATAAAATAGATAAAGTTCGCTTATCATTTTGCACGGTGCAACAAAGTGAATCAGTAAACTGGTTCATTTGTCAAGAGTTAAAGGAGGTGCAGAGTTATGAAGATGACATTCCAACCTAAAAAGAGATCACATGCAAGAGTGCATGGTTTTAGAGCAAGAATGGCAACAGCAAATGGCAGAAAAGTATTATCTGCTAGAAGAGCAAAAGGAAGAAAGAAGTTATCCGCATAGGTCGCAATTATGTGACCTTTTCTTCTATTTTTTGACTAATCAGATTTTTAATGATTGGGCAAATTATTTTGCATGTCAAAAAGTATTACGCGTAACAATAATTATCAATGGTTCTAGTTAATTGGTAAATGGAAATTTAATTGCACTAAAACTATTTCGATTGAAATTATGAGCTAAAAGGCGCGAGTATGGCTAACAGTAGCCATAGGGGACACAAGTGGAGTGTTCCGCAGATTTGTTTTAAGTATGAAATTACATCATTAATTCGTATGGTGAAACAAGTGAATTTTTAACAAGTGAATTGATTACAAGAACGGTGCGAGTTATCGGGGCGTTCTGTTTTCATTCACTTGTAGAATAATTCATATGCTTCATTGGGAAAAGGCTAAATTTAAAATGAAATATTCCGAAGCGTTAAAAAAAAATGAAGACTTTAAAGAAATTTACCGTACCGGAAAATCTTATGCGAATAAATATTTGATTATGTATGTGAAAAATAATAATACTAATAGTAACCGAATTGGAATATCGGTAAGTAAAAAGGTAGGTAATAGTGTTATCAGACATCGGATAACCAGATTGATAAGAGAAAGTTATCGATTATCGGAGGATAACTTTGTAAACGGTTTGGATATAATCGTTGTGGCAAGAGTAGGTGCCAAAGGGAAAGATTACAGTGAGATTCAAAGCGCATTGTTACACCTGATGAAACTCCATAAGATAGGGAAAGAAACGAGTAAAATCTGATACTACTAGTAGAGAGAATCAGTGTAGGGGTATAGAAGTGATGTTAAAGAAAATAATTATATTGATGGTAAAATTTTATCGAAAATATATTTCTCCTCTTAAGAGGCCCAGTTGTATCTATACACCTACTTGCTCTTTATATGCTTTAGAAGCGTTGGATAAATATGGAGCAATTAAGGGAACATATTTAACTGTGAGAAGAATTCTAAGATGTCATCCATTTCACCGGGGAGGATATGATCCGGTGCCGTAGATTGTAAGAGAATAGTATGTTAATTTAAAAGTCGTTGGGACTAGAGCTCTAAGGAGGAAAATTAATTGGTTATTACTTTATTGACTAAAACGGGAGGGTGGTTAGGACCCTTTGCTTTCATTTTTGGTGAGATTATGAATGGAATATACGAATTTTTTAGTATGTTCGGTATTCAGAATATAGCGTTATCCATTATTATCTTTACATTCATTACTCGTGCATTAATGATTCCCTTAACAATTAAACAACAGAAATTTACGAAGCTATCATCCATAATGAATCCTGAGATCCAAAAAGTTCAGGCAAAATACAAAGGTAAAAAAGATGAAGTTTCTTTAAGAAAACAACAGGAAGAAACACAGATAATATATGAGAAATACGGTGCAAACCCTACTGCAGGTTGTTTACCAATGTTAATAACCCTGCCGATTATGTTTGCTTTATATGCTGTTATTAATAATATTCCTGCATATGTTGATCCGGTTTATAGGCTATACGAGTATATTGCTTTACAGGTAATGCAAGCACCAGATTACGCAGCAACTTTAGCAACTGTAGCAGAAGGTTTAAAAAATGTTAAAATACCAACTGATCTTACAACAGTTAATGCTGTTATTGATGTATTAAAGCATTTTAATGCGAATACCTGGGCTACCTTTGTTGCAAGCTTCCCTGATATTCAAAGTAATATCGTAAATGGTCAAACTATGACAGTAGCTGATACAATAAAAAGTATTAGTAATGTTAACAGCTTTTTAGGATTTAATATCTCCAATCCTCCAGGATGGAAATTCCCTGCAATCCTAATTCCGATTATAGCAGGTGGTTTGCAGTTCGTACAGACAAAGCAAATTCAGGTGAAAGTTGATAATAAAGATAATCCGATGGCAGCATCCATGAATTCCATGAATATCATGATGCCAATTATGTCTGCATTCTTTGCTGTAACCTTCCCGATTGGTATTGGTCTTTACTGGATTACCTCCAGTGTATTTGCAATTATTCAACAGTTCTTTGTTAACAAGTACATGGAAAAAGTTGATGTAAATGAATTGATCAAGAAGAATCTTTCAAAGCAGGGTAAGAAACAAAGCAGAAAGAAAGCCTATCTTGAGTCAAAGGGTCTTTCAATGGCAGATCTGGCAAAAACTCAGACAAAGAATATTGAGACTACCGTAAAGGAGAAGACGGAGTCTACAGATACAAGTACGAGTGAAGATAAAAATGAAGGAAGCGTAAGCCACAAGAGTAAGTCCTCGAGCGGTACAAAAAGTATCTCTGATATAGCAAACATTATGAATAGCAGAAATGAAAAGGGGGATAAATAGTGATGGATTGGAAAGAAATATCCGGTAAAACAGTGGATGAAGCAATTACAGCTGCTATGCTTGAACTAGGCACAGCAATTGAGAATATGGAATATGAAGTGCTTGAAAAAGAAACAAGTGGTTTTCTCGGTATATTTGGCAAGCCTGCAAAAATTCGTGCTAGAGTTAAGGTTACTGTTGAAGGAACCACAAAGAAATTTCTTGAAGATGTCATCCATGCAATGGGTGTGGAAGCAACTGCAATTGTTAAGTATGATCGGGAAAATTCTACGATTGAGATCAATATAGACGGAGATGAAATGGGAGTTCTTATCGGTAAAAGAGGACAAACCTTGGATTCACTTCAGTATTTAATCAGTCTTGTTGTTAATAAGAATAGTGAAAACTATATTAAAGTAAAATTAGATACAGAAAATTATAGAGCGAGAAGAAAAGAGACCCTAGAAAACCTCGCAAAGAACATTGCTTATAAAGTAAAGAGAACAAGAAAACCGGTCTCTCTTGAACCAATGAATCCTTATGAGAGAAGAATTATTCACTCTGCATTGCAAAATGATAAGTTTGTAGAGACCTATTCCGAAGGTGAGGAGCCATATCGTAAAGTTGTTATTAATATTAAAAAGGGAGTATATGAAAAAAGATACTCCAATAATAGTAGTAACCATAGTAATAGCCATAGTAATAACAACAGTAACAATAGAAGTTCTGGTGGATATCGTAAGGATAATGCAGTTACAAATAAGAATTATAAAAAGCCATACAATACTAGCAAGAGCGGTTACAATAAAAATTATAGCGCTGATTATAAAAAAGATTACGAGAAGTATAAAGAGAGTAAAGAGAAAAAAGAAGAGACAGTTGAGACTATGTAATGGTTTTGTATGTTGAAAAGGGGTGTTTTAAAGTAGAGCATACTTTAAAACACCTTTTCATCATTTAAAACGAACAAAATATTTGGTAAACGATCTAACTAATAGATTAGCATTTACATTTTATAAAAGATCATAACGGAGGGATGATGGTGAAAACAGATACAATAGCAGCAATTGCTACTGGCATGAGTAATGCCGGAATAAGTATAGTAAGAGTAAGTGGAAGTAATGCATTTGAAATAATCGATCAAATATACCAATCAAAGTCTGGCATGAAAAAACTATCTAAGGAAAATAGCCATACCCTGCATTATGGCTATCTTGTGGATGAGGGCCAGACAATTGATGAAGTAATAGTAGCAATTATGAAAGCACCATCTACTTATACCAGAGAGGATACAGTAGAGATTAACTGTCATGGTGGTATCGTTGTCACTAGAAAGATATTAGAAACAGTATTAAAGTATGGTGCAAGAATTGCTGAGCCGGGTGAGTTTACAAAACGAGCCTTCCTTAATGGCAGAATAGATTTGTCCAAGGCGGAAGCAGTATGTGATATTATTCATGCAAAGAATGAGTTAGCATTAAAAAATTCATTGAATCAGTTAAAGGGAAATGTGTATGAGCTAATTAAAACCTTACGGGAAAAGATACTAAGGGATATTGCGTTTATTGAGGCAGCACTTGATGATCCTGAGCATATTAGTTTAGATGGTTTTGACACAGAATTAATGACACATTTGGAAGAAGAGTACTTAGAAATTGATAGATTGATACAGGAATCAAAGAATGGTAAAATTATTAAGGAAGGTATTAAGACCGTTATTGTAGGTAAACCAAATGCGGGAAAATCAAGTCTCTTAAATAGCTTAGTAGGTGAGGACCGCGCAATTGTTACTGATATTGCAGGAACCACGAGGGATACCTTAGAAGAGACAATTAACCTAAATGGTATTATTTTAAATATAATTGATACAGCAGGAATTCGTGATACAGATGATATTATTGAACGAATGGGTGTTGATAAGGCTCTTAGGATAGTGTCTGAGGCAGACTTAAGTATATTTGTACTTGATTCTTCTACTGATTTGGATGAGAATGATGCTTCAATTCTTGAGATGTTAAAGAAAAGAAAAGCGATTCTTCTCTTAAATAAATCTGATTTGGAAGCGAAAATTACAGTGGATGATGTACGAAATAAAACAGACCATCCTGTCATTAGTATCTCTATTAAAGAGAATATGGGGCTAGATCAGCTGCAGCAGGTTATTAAGGAAATGTTTTTTGGAGGGGAATTGTCCTTCAATGAAGAAATCTATATCACGAATGAAAGACACAGAGAAGCATTTATTGATGCTTTGGAAAGTATTAAGCTGGTTAAGAGTAGTATTGAGTCAGGAATGCCGGAAGATTTTTATTCCATCGACCTGATGAATGCTTATGAATCTTTAGGAAAAATCATTGGAGAGAATGTAGAAGAAGATCTGGTTAATATGATTTTCAAAGAATTTTGTATGGGTAAATAGAAATGATTTGTGATGTAACTTACTTAAGGATGATTCTTAAGGTAAATTAGCAAGCACAAATATTGAATAGTAATGGAGGAAAGTATGTCTTACGTATATGAAAGTTATGATGTTATTGTTGTAGGAGCTGGACATGCTGGATGTGAGGCAGCTCTTGCCGCTGCACGTTTATCGTTAAATACATTAATGTTTACTGTTAGCGTTGACAGTATAGCAATGATGCCTTGTAACCCGAATATCGGAGGAACCTCAAAGGGCCACTTAGTTCGTGAAATTGATGCGCTTGGTGGTGAGATGGGCAAAAATATTGATAAAACTTATATTCAGTCTAAAATGCTTAATGTATCTAAAGGACCGGCTGTTCATTCTCTTCGAGCCCAAGCGGATAAGCAGGAGTATTCTAAATCCATGAGAAATATATTGGAAAATACTCCAAACCTAACGATTAAACAAGGTGAAGTAATCGAAATTCTCATGGAAGATAACAAAGTCACAGGAGTGAAGACATTTTCTGAGGCAATCTATCCTTGCAAGGCAGTTATATTGTGTACCGGAACGTATTTAAATGCCAGATGTATCTATGGCGATATCATCAATTATACAGGACCTAATGGTTTGCAGGCAGCAACACAATTAACCAACTCGCTAAAAGCTCTAGGAATTGAAATATATCGCTTTAAAACTGGTACCCCAGCAAGAATTGACCGTAGATCTATTGATTTTTCTAAAATGGAAGAGCAATTTGGTGATGAAAAGGTAGTTCCCTTCTCATTTACAACAGATCCAGAGGATTTGAAGAAGGACCAGATTTCTTGTTGGCTAACGTATACAAATGAGAAAACACATGAAATTATTCGTGAAAATATTGATCGATCACCGTTATACTCAGGAAATATTGAAGGTACTGGGCCAAGATATTGTCCGTCCATAGAAGATAAGGTTGTAAAGTTTGCTGATAAAGAGAGGCATCAGGTTTTTATAGAACCGGAAGGAGTATATACAAATGAAATGTACATTGCCGGTATGTCAAGTTCACTGCCTGAGGATGTACAATATAAAATGTATCGTTCCGTACCAGGTCTTGAGAATGCTGATATTGTTAGAAATGCGTATGCAATTGAATATGACTGTATAAACCCAATGCAACTAAAGCCTTCTTTGGAGTTTAAAAATGTAGAAGGTTTGTTTGCAGGTGGACAGTTTAATGGGAGCTCAGGATATGAGGAAGCTGCGGCTCAAGGTTTAGTTGCTGGTATAAACGCCGCAATGAAAATATTAGGCAAAGAACCATTAATCATTGATCGATCAGAGGCATATATCGGAGTACTAATCGATGATTTGGTTACGAAAGAAACCCATGAACCATATCGAATGATGACATCACGAGCAGAGTATCGGTTATTACTGCGACAGGATAATGCAGATATAAGATTGACTAGGAAAGGCTATGAAGCAGGTTTAATTAGTGAGGACCGCTATCAAAAGCTTGTACTTAAAGAAAAGCAGATAGAAAAAGAGATCGAACGTCTCGAAAAGACTGTTGTAGGCGCTAATAAAGAGGTTCAAGAGCTATTAGCAAACTATGGAAGCTCACCGCTTAATACAGCATCAACCTTGGCGGATTTAATTCGTAGGCCGGAGTTGTCTTATGAGGCATTAGAATGCATTGATAAAAACAGAGAAACATTATCAGAGG
This sequence comes from Bacillota bacterium, assembly GCA_023386815.1. Taxonomy (GTDB): domain Bacteria; phylum Bacillota; class Clostridia; order Lachnospirales; family Lachnospiraceae; genus Mobilitalea. The sequence continues at coordinate 39,978 of JAEWIZ010000013.1, read as the reverse complement.
ACATTATAGAGCAAGTTAATATCAATATAAAATATGATGGTTATATTAAAAGACAGCTTCGTCAAGTGGATCAGTTTAAAAAGCTCGAAAATCGAAGAATTCCTGAAGATATTGACTATGATGCAGTTCCTAGTTTAAGAAACGAGGCAAGGCAGAAGTTAATTAAGTTTAAACCGATATCAATAGGACAGGCATCTAGAATATCAGGTGTTTCACCAGCTGATGTATCAGTGTTATTGGTATATTTATCTCAATATAAAGCACAGGATAAAAAAGTAGAAAACTAAATCAGTAACGATATTATAATATGACATATTTGATAGACTGTTGCATTATGACATAAAGTACATGGAAGCTTTATTTTATGTAATTCTTGCAACAGTCTATTTTGGAGATTACTACTATATCTGCTTCACATAAGAATGAAACTAGATATCTATAATTCCGAAGGAACATGATAGAAAATATATACTACAAGGGAATGGAGTAAATATGAAATACGATCAATATCCTGATATTCATGAGTTTTATGATGGATTAAATAAGCTTGGAATAAGCTTATCAGAAAAGCAATTGCAACAGTTTGTCGACTACTATGAGCTTTTGGTTGAAAAAAATAAGGTAATGAATTTAACTGCAATTACTGAGTTTAAAGAAGTTATCATAAAGCATTTTATCGACAGCCTTTCTATTGTAAAGTGTGGAACATTAACTAAGGAAAAAGTTCTGGATGTAGGTACGGGTGCAGGATTTCCTGGAATACCGTTAAAAATTCTATATCCAGAAATTGATTTGGTACTCCTTGATTCATTAAATAAACGACTGGTTTTTTTAAATGAAGTAATTGAAAAACTTGGTTTGGAAAAGGTTAAAACACTTCACGGCAGAGCAGAGGATTTTGCAAAATTAGTTGAACACCGAGAGAAATATGACTTATGTGTATCACGTGCGGTGGCAAAATTATCATCTTTAGCGGAATATTGTCTTCCATATGTGAAAAAAGACGGATTTTTTATTTCTTATAAATCTGGTAAAGTAGAAGAAGAACTGTCTTTTTCTCAAAATGCATTAAAAATACTTGGAGGAAAATTAGACCAGGTGAAGGAATTTACGTTACCGGACACCGATATCGAACGAACATTAGTTGTTATAAGAAAGATAAGCATAACACCGAAGAATTATCCTAGAAGTGCAGGGAAGCCATCTAAGGAGCCACTATAGTAAAAAGTTAACGTGAATCAGATGGTTACAATATACGAATTAGGAATAATAATTAATCCGGATTACAATAAATACGTTTATTGACATGGAAATATGGTAGTAAGTATAAATTATCTTATAATATGAGGTGTAATATGCTAATACAGGGAAAGTTATTATGCTATGGAGATGACTTATCAGAGGTTTTTGATATACGTAGAAAGGTTTTTATTGAGGAACTCGAAGTAGCCAAAGAGCAAGTATTCGATGATTTGGATAATATTGCGATGCATGCAATTATATATGAAGAGAGCCAAGACTGGCATAACGAAACCATTAATGATAAGAAAACCCCTGTAGCAACAGGTCGGATTATATATGATGGTACCGTATGTACTATCGATAAAGTCGCTGTTTTAAAAGAATTTCGAGGAATGAAGTATGGTGATTTTACAGTAAAAATGCTATTAAGTAAAGCTTTTACTTCTGGTATTAATGAAGTAATCACCAAAACATTTTCCGAGTCGCAAGATTTTTTTCGTACAATTGGTTTTACCAACTATTCTGATGAATATTCTGAAAATGGTATCAAATATATTGAGATGATTCTGAAACAGAAGGATTTAATAAAATTATGTTCAAAATGTAGCTAGCATCATCAACTGATAAAGAAAATAAGAGGTTGATAATAAATTTAAAATAGGTATTTCTATTGCTTCCATTAAAGGTAAATAAAAGTAAGGAATATGAATGAAATGTATAAGAAGATAAAGTTTCTATGTCCATGAAAATGTGTTATTATTGATCAGCGTAGAAAGGAAGCTAATATAATGTATGAAGAAAATGGATATACGGAAGATCAAAAGCTAAAGTTAATCGAGGAAAGAAAGGCTTCCGCAATCTTATTAAGAGATCTCGCTGTAGATTTTGAAGAGCAGCTTTACTCTATTAAAATTAATTTAAAGTCACGACTGAGCTTATTAGAGGTAAAAGAGCTTGAACTAAGTGAAAGGGAACGAACAAAAGTACATTATAGAGATGTATTTACACCATTGTATAATAAATCCCTAGATACAAATGATTTACTACAAGAGATCACCCAATTAAAAGAAGAGATTGATGTTATATTAGAAAGCAAAGAGAAATTAAATCAAAAAATTCAAGGGCTGAGATCAGCAGCTAAAAGTATTGATATATTAGTTACAGAAGCTGAGAATATACTTGTGGAACAGGATCAGCGTCAGAACATAATAGATAAAGGGTTAAGTTTACTGGAAGCTCAAGAACTTGAGCGTCAAAGAATCGCTAGAGATTTACATGATACAACGGTTCAAAACCTGACAAGCTTAGTTCATAAATCGGAATTGTGTGCAAAACTAATTGATATCGATACAATACGTGCAAAGCTAGAATTAAATACCATGTCAAATACTATTAAATCAGTTATAAACGACATGCGTGGAATTATCTATAACTTAAAGCCTATGACTTTAGATGATCTTGGTTTAACTATAACAGTGCAAAGATACGCCAATAAAATAATGGATTTTAATAACATTCAGGTGAAAGTTCAGGCAAATGAAGAAAGAAAAGAAATTTTACCAGTTATTCGCCTTACGCTATTTCGTATTATCCAAGAAGCATGTAATAATATTCTCAAACACGCAAATGCGTCTTTGATCAATATAGATATTAATTATGATGAAAATAGGATACACCTAAAAATTAGGGATAATGGGTCAGGATTTAATATGGATGAGATTCATCCAAATTCACCAGAGCAAGTCTCAAGCTTTGGATTAACGTTTATGAGGGAAAGGACTTCATTATTATCAGGGAAAATCGAAATACAATCAGATAAAGGAAAGGGAACGATAATAACTGTTTCTGTACCTTTTTCAAAATGCGAGGAGGAAAAAAATGAACAAACCGATTAATGTTATGATTGCAGATGACCATTCAATGGTCAGGGAAGGGATTAAACAGTTACTAGAGTTAGATGGTGACATAGTTGTAATAGCTGAGGCAAGTAATGGAAAGCAGTGTATTGAAATACTTGATGAAAAGCAAACTGATGTTCTTTTACTGGATATTAATATGCCTAACATGAATGGACTTCAAGTATTACAGCATATTAGAGAGACTAAGAAAAAAGTTAAAGTTTTAATTTTAACCATTCATAATGAAGTGGAATATCTAATTAGAGCTGTAGAAATAGGTGTTGATGGATATGTATTAAAAGATTCTGACTCAACATTATTAAAGAAAGCAATATTCAATATTTATCGTGGTGAAACTTTTATTCAGCCGGAATTAGCTCCCATGCTTCGAGCAAAATTAGATGAAAAGAAGAATATGCAGTCTTCCGATGATTCTCTTACAAAGAGAGAGATTGAGGTATTGAAGCTTTTAGCAGAAGGGTTATTTAATAAAGAGATAGCTTACATGTTGGCAATTAGTGAAAAGACGGTAAAAAATCATGTTTCAAATATCTTTAAGAAAATAAATGTATCTGATCGAACTCAAGCTGCGGTTTATGCAATTAAAAATAATTTTGTTGATTTATTATAATCGAATATCACTCTTACTGGAAAGATGTTTCACGTGAAACATCTTTTTGTCTGTTCATTAATGAAGGTTATATAATGTTTCACGTGAAACATTATAAATTTTAACTTTATTATTGATAAAAGAGAAAATCCTATAGATATAAAATATAAATAGTGTTATAATGATTTTTGTGTAAATTCATTAGATGAAATGTACATAATAAACACTGGAAGGATGGAAGCATTGTGGCCAGAATTATAGCAATTGCAAACCAAAAAGGTGGAGTAGGAAAGACAACCACAGCAATTAATTTATCTGCTTGTCTTGCTGAACAGAATAAAAAGGTACTTACAATTGATATTGATCCCCAAGGTAATACATCAAGTGGTCTTGGAGTTGAAAAGAACAATCTCGTAAATACAATCTATCAGATGATTATTGGCGAATGTTCTTTAAATGATTGTAGAATACATACGGCAATTGAAAATTTAGATATTTTACCTTCCAATGTTAATTTGGCAGGAGCAGAGATTGAGTTAATTGGGGTTGAGGGCCGTGAATACATTCTTAAAAAGCATGTTGAAAAAATTAGGGATGAGTATGATTTTATTATTATAGATTGTCCACCATCTCTAAATACACTAACAGTAAATGCGATGACTACAGCTGATACAGTCTTAGTACCAATTCAGTGTGAATTCTATGCTTTGGAAGGATTAACTCAGTTACTACATACAATTAATCTTGTAAAACAAAGGTTAAATCCAAAACTTGAAATGGAAGGTGTTGTCTTTACAATGTATGATGCTAGAACAAATCTTTCCTTACAAGTTGTTGAAAATGTTAAGAATAATTTAAAACAAAATATATATAAAACAATTATTCCTAGAAATGTTAGATTAGCCGAGGCTCCTAGTCATGGTTTGCCAATTAATATTTATGATCCAAAATCAGCTGGTGCAGAGGGCTATCGACAATTAGCAAATGAAGTTATTGATAAAGAGGAATATGAGGAATATTAGTAGGAGGAATATATGTCCGTGAAAAAAGGTTTAGGTAGGGGTCTGGATATTATGATTCCTGAGAAGATTGTTGAAGTGGACAACAAGAAAAAAGAAGAGAATGTTTCACGTGAAACATTTGTGGCCATAAATAATATTGAGCCAAACAGATCTCAGCCAAGAAAAAGGTTTGATGAAGATGCATTGCAAGAATTGGCTGATTCCATAAAGATATATGGTATTATTCAACCTCTAATTTTGCAGAAAAAAGGTAAATTATATGAGATAATTGCAGGGGAACGAAGATGGAGAGCTGCCAGGTTGGCCGGGCTAAAGGAAGTTCCAGCGATAATTAAGGATTACACTCCTCAGGAAGTTGTAGAAATTGCTCTAATTGAGAATATCCAGAGAGAAGATTTAAACGCAATTGAGGAGGCACAGACTTATCAAAGACTAATACAGGATTTTAATCTAAAGCAAGATGAAGTTGCTGAAAGAGTGTCAAAAAGTCGTGCTGCAGTGACTAATTCAATGCGACTTCTTAAATTAGATTATCGTGTTCAACAAATGGTTATAGATGAAATGATTACGAGTGGACATGCCCGTGCTCTTCTTGCGATTGAGGATAATGAGAAACAATACATTACTGCATGTAAAATTTTTGATGAAAAGCTAAGTGTTAGAGAAACTGAAAAGCTGGTAAAAAATATTTTAGCTGATAAACCGCAAAAAGTGATTGACTCAAAGTTGGATGATGATTTTATTTATCGTAATTTAGAAGATAAAATCAGAAGCATTATTGGTACAAAGGTATTGATACATAAAAAGCAAAAGAATAAAGGTTCTATTGAAATTGAGTATTATTCAAATGAGGAATTAGAAAGACTAATAGAGATATTTGATTCGATACCCCAGTAATGAGAGAATACATGTAAATATAGATATACAAAGATAAAAAATAGATATACTGCAAGATGGAGGAATCAAGCAATGAATTTTACTGATTTTATTAGCAGTAATACAGCTTATTTTATTTTAGGAATTGGTGCGTTTATAGTAATTATTTTGATTTATAATATTGTACTCAGTGTAAAGTTAAGAAAGTTAAATAAGAAATATAAAAAGTTTATGTCAGGTGCTAGTGGAGAAAATCTTGAAGACCAGGTTTTATCACGTTTTGCAGATATCGATAATTTAAAAGCAGAAAGTAAAAATATGAACAGCGAATTAGAAAAAGTAAAAGATAATTTGCAGATCGCATACCAAAAGATTGGTGTTGTTAAGTATGATGCTTTTAAAGAAATGGGTGGCAAATTAAGCTTTGTACTTGCTTTGCTAGATAAAAATAATAATGGAATATTATTAAATTCGGTACATAGTAGTAGAGAAGGATGCTATACTTATTTAAAAGAGATAATAAAGGGTGAATCATTCTTAGAATTATCCGAGGATGAAAAGAAAGCACTTGATATGGCACGTAATTCAAATAATTTTATGGTATAAGAAAAGAAGCTTTTGCAGCCAAATTGATAACTGCAAAAGCTTCTTTTAATATATACATTAATTGAAGAAAGAAAGGCGATTATTTCTCAGTCTTTGGTAAGTTACCTTTACCATAGTAAGCAAGTAAATAAAGTTCTTCTAATTCAGCTACTAAAGGTAATCTTGGATTAGCAGTTGTACACTGGTCACCAAAGGCTAAATCGGCAAGTGTTGACACTTTGTATAAGAAATCCTTCTCCTCAATTCCATAATCCTTTAAGGTTGCAGGGATTCCTAGATGAGTATTTAAGGTCTCAACTTCCTGAGCGAGCATTTCTACTGCATCTGCCTTAGTTTTAGGATTCTTACCAAGCTTCTTCATCAACTCATAAATCTTATCTGATACGATATAGCTTTCGTATTTCGGGAAGGAGGTAAACTTAGTAGGGCAGTCTACACCATTGTATCGGATAACATGTGGTAATAGAATTGCATTTGCACAACCATGTGGGATATGGTATTCACCACCCAGCTTATGAGCTAAAGAATGGTTGATGCCAAGGAAGGCGTTTGTAAATGCCATACCTGCAATGGTAGAAGCATTATGCATCTTCTCACGAGCAATTGGGCTTTCTGCTCCTTTATCATAGGATTCTTTCAAATATTTAAATACCAAATCAATCGCATGAATTGCTAAAGCGTCGGTATAATCGGAAGCAAGAACAGAAATATATGCTTCAACTGCATGTGTTAATACGTCCATACCAGTCCATGCCGTTGACTTTTTAGGAACACTCATAACAAAATCAGGATCTATAATTGCTACATCAGGAGTCAATTCATAATCGGCAAGAGGGTATTTCTTATTCTCTGCTTTATCAGAAATAACAGCAAAGGAGGTTACTTCTGAACCTGTTCCTGAGGTTGTAGGAATTGCTACGAATTGAGCCTTCTTACCTAAGGTAGGGAACTTATAGGTTCTTTTACGGATATCAAGAAACTTCAGTGACATATTCTTAAAGTCTGCAGTTGGATCTTCATAGAATAACCACATACCCTTAGCAGCATCGATAGCGGAACCTCCACCAAGTGCGATGATAACATCAGGATTGAATTTATTCATTGCATCAACACCTTTTAAGATTGTCTCAAGGCTTGGATCTGGTTCAACTTGATCAAAGATTTCACAGTGAACATAATCAGTACGCTTTCTTAATTGATATAATACCTTATTTACATAACCTAACTGAGTCATGGAAGGGTCAGTTACAATGAATGCTTTCGAAATTTTTGGCATTTTTGCTAAATATGCAGTAGAACCAGATTCGAAATAAATTTTCCCGGGAATTTTAAACCATTGCATATTTACCCTCCTCTTTGCTACGCGCTTATAATTAACTAAATCTACTGCGGATACGTTGTGAGTTGTTGAGTTACCACCGTAAGATCCACATCCTAAGGTAAGAGAAGGCATATTGGTATTATATAAATCTCCGATTGCACCATGTGTAGATGGTGAGTTTACAAGAATACGTCCGGTTTTCATTCTTGCAGAGAAAGCTTTAATAACATTATCATCAGTAGAGTGAAGTACGGAAGAGTGTCCTAAACCGCCAAGCTCTACCATCTTCTCGCAAAGTTGTAAGCCTTTCTCCACGTTAGCAGCTTTTATTACTGCAAGAACAGGAGATAATTTCTCTTTGGATAATGGATATTCGGGGCCAACTCCTTCAAGCTCCGTACAAAGAATTTTTGTATTGGCAGGAATTTTGATACCTGCTAATGCAGCGATATCTACTGGGGATTTACCTACAATATCGGGATTTACTGCACCGGTATTTTTATTTATAACCACCGGCTCAAGTAATTTGATCTCTTCTTTAGTTGCGAAGTAGCAGCCAGCTTTCTTCATCAGGTCTACAACTTCATTGTATACTGGAGCTTCAATTATTGCTGCTTGTTCAGAAGCACATATCATACCGTTATCAAAGGATTTAGACATAACCAAATCAGTTACGGCACGTTTTAAATTAGCAGTTTTTTCAATAAAGCATGGTACGTTTCCGGGGCCTACGCCAAGTGCAGGCTTTCCACAGGAATATGCCTGTCTAACCATACCTGATCCGCCGGTCGCAAGAATCATTGATACATCAGGATGATTCATTAACTCTCTAGTAGCATCGATAGAAGGGTATTCAATCCATTGGATACAATTCTTAGGAGCACCAGCTTTAACAGCAGCCTCTAATAAGGTTTTAGCAGCTTCTCTCGAGCAGTTTTGAGCGCTTGGATGGAAACCAAAGATGATAGGATTTCTTGTTTTAATACAAGTAATACTCTTAAACATTGTAGTAGAAGTAGGATTTGTTACCGGTGTAACGCCTGCAACAATACCTACAGGTTCAGCAACGGTCATATAATCTTCTTCTTCATTATCTTCAATAATACCTACTGTTTTTTGTGCCTTTACGGAATGCCAAATATATTCAGTGGCAAAAATATTCTTTGTAATCTTATCTTCATAAATGCCTCGGCCAGTTTCTTCAACTGCCATTTTGGCAAGTAATTGTTGTTTTCCAAGACCGGCTAAAGCCATCTCATGAACGATATTATCAATAGTTTCTTGATCTAATAATAAAAACTCGTTTAATGCTACAGTCGCATTTTTAACTAGTTGATCTACATGCTCTTTCGGTGTTGGTTGCTGTAATTCTTTTGACATATTAGTTCCTCCTCGTATTGTTAAAAAAATAACACAATCGTTATGTTAAAAATATAACAGAAAAATATTCGTTTGTAAATAGGTATTGTTAAAAAAATAACAATCAAAAAATATTTAATTAGATAATTAAAATTATATAGATTATACAATGGAAATAGTTATATGTGAGTATCTTTGTAATTATGCATAAAATCATAGGGATAAAGAATTAGAATATTGTATTTTTATATAAGGTACTTTTGTGGTATAGTTATATTAGAAATTAGGTAACAATGAGAAACTAAAATAATTTTAGAAAAAGAATAAATTCTTATAATCAATAGTGAGACACAAATTCACCACTCTTTAATCAGAAATAGAAAGAAACTTCTGATAATTGAAATGTATGGCACAAAAGAGACCCTTAGCAAATCATATGGGGTCGGAAATGTACTAGGAAAGGAAATATATATGAGAATTATCTCATTAGATACAGTGAAAGGAAATGAATTGCTTGCAAGAGATATTATCAGCAGTAGCGATTTAGTATTAATGACAGCGGGAACTGTTGTTAAGAAAGAGTATGTAAAGCGATTAAAAGCTTTAAATATAGAGTATATATACGTAGAAGATGAAATAGGAATGGGTGTCAATTTAACTAGTAGTTTAGAATTGCAGATACAAGAGCAATGTCAGGAAGCGGTACGTACTATTTTAATGAAATACTCTTATCAAAATGAAGCAGAATTGGTAAGAATAAAGGTAGTTGCAGAAGAGATAATTAAAGATATTATGGATGAACCAGGGGTTATATACACTCTATCAAGTATACGAGATAGAAGTGACAGTACTTTTTCACATTCCATTAATGTCTGCGCAATGTCTGTTATATTAGCTTTTAAACTTAAGTTGCCAAAGAATCGTATTAAAGATATTGCAATAGGTTGTCTCCTTCATGATATTGGCTTTACTTCTATAACATTAGATTATTATGATTTAGATCTTGAAACCTGCTCGGAAAAGGAGCTGAAAGAGATTAAGAAACATATAATATATGGATATACGGCAGTTGAGAATATGGAGTGGCTTTCACAGGTATCAAAAGACATTATTTTAAGTCACCATGAAAGAATGGATGGATCAGGCTATCCTTTTCATATTAAAGAGGATCGTATTAAGATAGGAAGTCGTATAGCTGCAGTCTGTGATGAATTTGACAGTAAGGTATATGGTAATCTTACCAAAAGGATGAAGGCTCATGATGCAATAGATTATATTGTAAGCCAGGCAGGTGTACTATTTGATTTTACTGTTGTTAAAGCTTTTGTGGATTCTGTTGCTGCATATCCTACAGGGACGCTGGTTATTACCAATCAAGATGAGACAGGAATTGTTTTGAGACAGAATGCTCAATGTCCAACCCGTCCGGTAATTCGTATTATTAAGAATCGGGATGGCAGTAAACCCAAGGAGTGGATAGAGAAAGATTTAACAAAAGAGTTAACACTTTTTATTATAGATACGATTATGGAGTAATTGTTAGTTAATACTAGTATACAGATAGACTTATTTTTAGTATATTTAGTATAGTGATAGATAATTATAGTGATACCAAGGATATAACAGAGAACCTTGACAAGCAAAGTAATTTTTATCAGCTTGGCAGGGTTTTCTTAAGTTTTAAGCGCTGATTAGCCTGTTTTATCACGGATACTTGCCATCCAAAGTAAAATATGTTATAAATAATTATTACATGAATTGTAATTGATCCGCGTAAAATATAAAGAGTTTACCGGTTATGAATGGAAGTGAATAATATGCATAGTTATTTAAGAGCAATTGGATTTAGCAACATTAATAATAGAATGGAATTAAATCAATTATTAGAGATAATAACGGAGAACTCCACTAAAAAACGTACCGTAGAGTTAAGCAACAAAGGAAGCTTAACAGAAATTACTATGGAGTTTGGTGAAGGAATGGGGATTACTCTTCGCGGTGAGATTGATGAATCGGGTAAATTCCATATGGAACATTATTTTCCTAGCCTGTATGGTCAGTATATAAGTACCAGAGAAGAGGTAGGAATAAATAAGAGGGTAGACTCGGAAGCTTATACAGGAATGTGTGATGATTTTCGTTTGGGAGTGTCATTGATCTTTTATCTTCAGAATGTTATAGAGTTTTTAGAAAAGAAGAATCAAAACATGCCAATGACTACACCGTTTCCTATTACTTTGGCAGCTTTATCCCTGGAGGGAAGAGTTCTTCTTCCAATTGAGATGGATGAAGTTCAGGTTCGTAATATTTCAGCAGAAACAAAACACAGAAATCAGTTAATTGCGGAAGCAAAGAAGGGCAATCAGGATGCAATTGATAGTTTAACAATTGATGATATTGATACCTATGCAATGATTTCAAGAAGAGCAAAGAAAGAAGATATCTATTCTATTGTAGATACTTCATTTATTCCCTTTGGTTCCGAGTCAGATAATTATAGTATAATTGCTACAATTACGGAATGTAATATTATTGAAAACACAATGACAAAGGAAGAGTTATATGATATGCAACTTGTTTGCAACGATATTACGTTTCGTTTGTGTATTAATAAGGAAGATCTTGTGGGAGAACCTTCTGTCGGCAGAAGATTTAAGGGTAATATCTGGATGCAGGGAAGTATTGCATTATCTGAACAAATCAAAGAATAAGTTTTATTTTATGTAAGATAAATATGAGTGATAGAGATAGCGCTGGCATGGTACAGCGCTATTTTATTACCCTAAATTCCAGGATAATAAATAGTGTAAAATAATTTATAAAGAATAAGGTACAAACATAGATTTATTTAATACAGCCTCAGCGTACGAAAGTTCAATATAGCTTCTTAACTTTTCATATCATAATTTAATTAGATTTTACGTAATATTTACCTGATTATGTAGGAATTTATTATTTCAATTGATTAATATAAAGGAAAACAATAAAGAAAAAAGGGGTTAACCTGAGCATTGCATCTTACTAAGGAAGAGATTATGTATCCTTTCCTATTTGTAAAAGGTTGCATAGGTATGGGTTTGAGGAAAACAAATGAAAAGTATTAAAACGAAGTTAGTGGTATCATGCTCTTTACTGGTATTGTTTGTTGCAATTATTATAGGTAGTGTAGCAATCGGGATTGGATATCAGTCAATTAGAGAGGGATCCGAACATTCACTGGAGTTATTGTCAGTTGAAAGTGCTAAATTAGTCGCAAGTAGAATGGAGGCAGTTATTTCTACCTTATCAATGATCTCTAAGAAGAAGGAAATAGTTGAAATGGGTTGGGAGGTTAATATTGATACCCTAAAAGAGGAATTGGGAAAAACGGATTTCTTAGGCATCGGGTATGTGCTCCCTAATGGTTATACATATTTTACGGATGGGACCGTCAGATTAATGAGCGATCGTGGGTATGTAGAGGCAGCTTTAGCTGGAGCCCCGGAGATATCCGATGTAGTTCTAAGCAGAGTTACAAGAAAGCCAGAGATAGAGGTTACAGTTCCGGTTCTAAAGGATAAGGAAGTCGTCGGAGCATTAATTGCAAGAATGGAAGCTGGTTCTTTAAGCAATATAACAAAAGATATTGGATACGGTGAACAAGGCTACTCCTTTATAATAAATAAGGAAGGAACCGTTATTGCGCATCCAAATACAGATGAGGTTATAAAGAGATTTAATCCAATTACGATGAAAAAGGATGATTTGACTTTAACATCATTAGCAGATACATATCAAACCATTTTAGATAAAAAAACAGGAATCGTTTATTATGAAACTGGAGGAGCTAAGCTGATCTCAGCCTTTGCACCGATTAAAGGAACCGATTGGAGCTTTATTATAACGGCATATAATGATGAGATTATGGAGGCCATACCCAGAATGGTAGGAATCATTTTGACTATTTTGATCATTACCTTATTATTAAGTATTGGTGTAGTGTTTGTACTCGATAGTTCATTAACAACTCCATTAATATCTATAACAAAACAATCAAAGAGAATCGGTGAATTGGATATCAGAGAGGATATTCCTGAGAAATACCGTAATCAGAGGGATGAAATAGGTACTTTAGCGAGAACCTTTCAAATACTAACAGAGAATTTACGTAATATTATCACAGATTTAAATGTATCAGCAATACAAGTTACAGGAACAGCACAGGAGTTAACACATACCTCTGGGCAATCTGCGGAGGTTACAGAGGAAATCTCTCATACACTGGAGGAAATAGCGAAAAGTACAAATGAACAAGCGAAAAAGACGGAAGCAGGCTTGTTCCAGGCTACAATTTTAGAGGAGAAAATGGAAGTTAATCATAAGCAAATGATGAAGTTGAATGAAACAACAGATAAGGTGATTCAACTAGTAAACGCGGGCCTCAAAGAAATTGAGCGACTAAACAGTATTACAAATGAGAATGATTTAGCTACTAAAAATATTTGTAAGGTAATTATAGAAATGAAAAATAGTTCCGAACAGATCGGAGAAGCCAGTCGGTTTATTTCGGATATTGCTAGAGAAACTAATTTATTAGCATTAAATGCCACCATAGAAGCAGCCAGAGCTGGAGAAAGTGGCAGAGGCTTCGCTGTAGTTGCAGGGGAAATTCAGAGATTGGCAGATCAGTCCGCTAAATCTACAAGCTATATTGATGAAATTATTTCAGGGTTAAAGAAAAACATTGAGCAATCCGTGCAAAGTATGGATCGTATTACTAAAACTTCTGAGGATCAGCATGAGAGCGTATCTGTAACAATAAAAAAATATCAGGATATATCGGAGGCAATGAAGCAATCTGAAAATGTCGTAGATAAACTGAACGATTCAGAAAAGGAGATGCAAAAAGCAAATAACGAAATTAGATTAATGCTCACAGCACTAGCAAATATTGCTGAGCAAAATGCATCTGGAACTCAGCAATCAGTTGCTACGATGGAAGAGCAGGCAGCCTCCATGCAGGTTATTGCAAATGTTACTGATCGTCTGAAAGAATTAGCGGAAAGTCTAAGAGCCACTGTTAATCGATTTCAGGTCGATATAGAAGAGAGTAGGGCTGATATAGAAGAAAGGTCGTTTGGTATAGTAAATAGTATTAATTGAAAAATAGTAGGGAAAATAAAGATGGCAAGAAATATACGTTACAAGAAATAGACGTAAACAAGAAATATACGTGACAAGAATAAGGGTAAATAGAAATAAAGATAAAAAGATAAGGCAGCCATTGGCTGCCTTATTTTTTTATACGGCTTTAGCCTGTTGAAAATGTCTGCGCAGCGTGTAGACATTTGAAACTAAAATCCACCTGCTATGCGGGTGGTAAGCCCTTTGTTATACAAAAAAATCACCTTTCCGTTATAATAGAGTTGTTCAAGCTACTATATAACGAAAGGAAAGGTGATTTTAATGGCAAACAAAACGCATGACTTAGCTCATACCAAATGGATGTGCAAGTACCACATTGTGTTCACTCCAAAGTATAGACGAAAAATTATATATAATCAATACAAAGAAAGTATAAGAGATATAATAAAGCAGCTATGCAGTTACAAGGGAGTGGAAATACTCGAAGGGCATCTTATGCCCGATCATATCCATATGTTGGTAAGCATACCGCCTAAAATGAGTGTCTCAAGCTTTATGGGATATTTAAAGGGAAAGAGTGCACTGATGATATTCGATAAGCATGCAAACTTGAAATACAAGTTTGGAAACAGGCATTTCTGGTCAGAAGGTTATTATGTCAGTACAGTAGGGCTGAATGAAGCAACCATTAAAAAATATATACAAGACCAAGAAAAGAGCGATATCATGTTGGATAAACTCAGTGTAAAGGAGTATGAGGATCCCTTCAAGGGATAGCTGGTATTACAAACGTCCCTTTAGGGACGGCAAAAGAGGCAATGGCGTAGTGGCTTGAACAAAGTGAAAGCCAGCGTCTTTAGGCGCTGGCCGGTAACAACCCCTTATAGGGGTAGAGCAAACCGCCCGTTTGACGGGCGGTGCTGATTTATTTGAACGGAAGAAAAGTTTAAAAACCTTGCCATCTCTTCTGCACTTTCCTTTGTGCGCTATAGTTATAGATTTAAGAGTGTTCCACTGTGGTATATAGTGAATTACCTTGTATTTGAGAACAAACATTTTTCCGGGAGGAATTTTGAATGACGCTGGTATAGGGAGAGATGGGCCTTTTAATCACATCTTTGGAAGTCTTAATCCGAAATTCACCCAGTTGATCAAAGAATACCGATACCTTCTTAGTAAAAAGATGGCTATCCGATAATTCTTCAATAATAAAGCTTGCCTGACATTTTTTAATAAGCTCAAAGACTGTCATTAGCCCAATTCCACTGCCGCCTTCCTTTACGTGGGTTGTGGTTCTCTTTAAACCGATGTTAGAGAGAGTTTCTGCTCTAAAATGTGCCCCACTATCAAAAATATCAATGGAATACCAACCATTGCTGAACCCCAGGTTAATTAAGATGTTCCGGCTAGAAGCTTTTTTTGTTGCAATAATTGCATTTTCTAACAAGTCAGCGAGTAAGGTTCTTAAATCAGCTTCATCCAATGGCTGCTTAGAAAGTGGTGTAAGGCTACCGGATAGGGTAACATCAAAGTTAATCCCGTACTCCTGTGCCTTTTTGGACATATAGGCTAACAGGGTATCGATAGACGCAATATCAGTGGAAGGGAGTCTTTTATTATGGCTCTCGTAATTGGCTAAAATACCAGTACGTTCTTTTGTAAGATCTGCTAGTTGATCTAATAATTCCTGTCCTTTGGCTAAAGCTATACTAGTGGATGGCGCATGCTCTGCTACTGTTAGATATTCTCTGACGGCATACTCCATTGCTGGTATTAGTTTGTTGTCCTTATGTATGATTTTGGAGAGCTCATCATTATGGTGTCTGAGCTGTTCGATTTGATGGTTGCTTTCCTGGATTATTTTCTGCAGCTCTTCCATTTCTCTTGTCTTTATCTTTTCTAAATACTTTTTATTAATACTGCTTTTCCACCAGAAGAAAAGGGAAAGGCCACAAAGAATTGAGAAGGAAACAGGGATAATAAAGATAATATCCTCGGTCTCAGATAGATTTAATAATGAAGCAGCAAGCAATAGTAAAATGCTAAGATAAGCACCATTATCGTTGGAACCATGATCTCTTAACGAGGGAATACCGCTTTTAAAACGTTTTATTAGAAAGAGCATAAATGTTAATAAAAACTGTATACCACAAATACAGACCATAATAAAGAGAAACGGAGGATACTCCTTTTTAAATAAGTAGATGAGATATCCAATAGCAGACATGAATGCAGAAGCTACTAAATATATAAAATATGCAATTCCAAAGGAAATAACCGATGTAATTAGAGATAAATTAAGCTGTGTTTTTAAAATTATGGTAAGACATAATGCAAAAAGTACCACAAGAACTAGAAGAATGAGTGACGGGATCTGAACTTTCAAAAAGTAGATTACGGGTAAGATTAGTGTCAGAAAAAGAACAAATGAAAAGTAAATCTTCTTCTTGGGGGATATATGAAGTACTTTTAGGTAAATAAAGAAACTGCATATCAGCAGAGAACAATATCTTATTAAGGTTATGAACATGACGATCTCCCTCTCTAAAAACAATGATTTTCAACACAAAAATATTACATAAACCAACATGATTTTCGACTTATTTCTTTTATATTCAATAAAAAGGATATAAGGAGGGAAAGTTATGTTGGAGTGGTGGAGATACTTTTTGAGCTTCTTATCAGCTTAAAGTGGTAAGAGGTACCATAGATTCTTAGGGTTTTATTCTGGTTTAATCATATCAGACTTATAGCTTGTTCGAAATACTGTAATTGAAACCGGAGAAATACTTATGGGAGTGTTTCTCCGGTTAATATTCATTTTTTAGTATATTTGCGTAGTGATAAATAAACTCTGTTATTGTTGGAACTCCCTTTTCAGGATTGATTCTTGCTGTATAATATCTTAATAGATCCTCAATATCTGTTGTTTTCCAAGCTTTATTAATCGCATTTTGCATGGCACGTTCCACGCTTGCTTCTGTTTTGCCGTATTTCTTTCCAATCTCATAATACAGGTTTCGTTTGCATTGATTAACAATAAGTAGTATAGCATCAGCAAGATATTGATAGCCAACAGCTTTTGGGCTAATTCCAATCTGATTTAATTCTGTAATGATTCTTCGTACTATCCTTTTGCTTTTTATCTCAGGAGGCTCGGAGGGAGGAGCGTTATCCAAAACAGCTTGCCTACGACCTAGTATGGACGGCTCCATTATTCTTAAAAAGTCAATTACACTCTTTGGAGAGTAATCCGACTGGTATTTTGTCATAATAAAATCAGCTCCTAAGTGGCGAGCGGACTCATGAGTAATTTGACTTGAGTTGTTGGTAGTTATTAAAACATAGGGTTTATTACTTAAGTCCAACTGCTTTAATCCCATTAGAACGTTTAATCCATTGCCGCTTCCCCGCTGCAGTTCTAAATCCAAGATAATTACATCAGGCAAATAATCTTTGATATATTTGATTGCTTCCGTTGAACTATTGGTAACGGCGAGTAACGATATGTTATCTAAGCCTTCTATGTTATCCAACCCTTCTATGTAATCAACCAAATCTTTGCATTCATCAGGATCATCTTCAACAAGTACTATCGAGAGCCTTTTATTCATTAAGCTATATCACCTCCAAGTATTAACTTCCAATATTATCATATTACAAATAAAAACGAAAAGCAACGAAAAGCAACGAATTTAGCCAGAAAAAGCAATACAAAATTAAAGAAAATTTATATAAAATTATCTTTAAATAATGGACTTGCTACTATCAAAGGTTGTGGTGATGTTAGATAATGTCGTATTTAATAAAGATTTGTTGCCAATGTTTATTCCAGATTCCTTTCCAAGCTTACTGCTGGAAGTAAACATGAGTATAAGTTTTCGTCATATCTGAAAATTTCTAAGTAATGGGGAATGTGAAAAGTGGATTAATACATAACAATTCTCTGATAGTAGCGGTTTATATTCTTTGAGTTAGTCTGTTATTAAAGTAGTCATTGACCTTCAATTCGTTACTGGTGTATCGTTAATTCGAACTTGATGTGGGAGTATTTTCGTAATAATACAATGGAGGATGGATAGGATGGATAGTGCATTTACTCAGGAGATTGACAATATTGAAAAGATATTCGATGAACTGGTATTTGAATTTGGTGTTGATAGTCTCAAGGCTAAAACTTTTATTTTGAGGACTGATCATGATTTGGGGATTAGCCAGAAGATCTTTGGGGAGAAGATCAATCATAAAAGGACCAAAGACTGTCGTGATCGAATTATGCGCTATCTATCTTATTGCAAACCAATTTTGGGATTAGAAAAAGTTACAGACTAACCAAGCAATAGAATACATCGAATATGATGTATTATAAATATCAAATAAAGATATGTGACATATATCTTAGACTTGAAGAGCTTATGTTATGAGGGGACGATAAGTTTGGATAGATTTGTTTAGAAGCAATAATAAGATCTTAAAAAAGCAGCATAGGCAATTAGTATGCTGTCTTTTTTATACCACTACAAACGCCCTAAGGCTGATAGAATCAAGCCTTTTTAACAATGTTTAGATGGGTTTAATTTACTCTATTATGTGTAGTAGGAAGAAATGACCACAATATATGGTAGAAAATTTCAAAAAATCATTCTGGAGAGATTGATTTTTTCCTGCTTCTGCTATATAATAAAATCTCAGTGATTAGTAGTAGAGGAGACGACCGGGCATGAAAACAATTAAAAGAAATGGTGCAGAAGAGGCTTTCGACATCAAGAAAATTATATCAGCTGTAAGAAAAGCGAATGAATCGGGCGAAAAAAGTATGCTCAGTGAAGAACAGATTAATAGTATTGCAGATTACGTGGAGTATAAATGTAGTAAATTAAACAGAGCTGTATCCGTAGAAGAGATTCAGGATATGGTAGAAGATCAGATTATGGCAACAGGAGCATTTGATCTGGCTAAGAGATATGTTAAATATCGCTATCAGCGCTCACTGGTTCGTAAAGCAAATACTACAGATAATCGGATTCTGTCTCTTATTGAAGGTAATAATGAAGATGTGAAACAGGAAAATTCCAATAAAAATCCAACCATTAACAGCGTACAACGTGACTATATGGCTGGTGAGGTTAGTAAGGACATTACCAAACGCTTACTTTTACCCACAGAGATTGTAGAAGCAGACCAGGATGGTATCATTCATTTCCACGATACGGATTATTTTGCTCAGCATATGCATAATTGCGATTTAGTCAATCTGGAGGACATGCTGCAAAATGGCACGGTAATAAGTGAAACAAGAATCGAAAAGCCACATAGCTTTTCCACTGCTTGTAATATTGCAACCCAGATTATTGCGCAAGTAGCTAGTAATCAGTATGGTGGACAAAGTATCAGCTTGGCACATCTGGCTCCTTTTGTACAAATATCAAGAAAGAAGATTCATTTAGAGGTTCTGGAGGAAATAGAGATGCTGGGTTCCTCAGCTTCGGAGGAACTAGTTGAGAAAATTGTAGAAAAGAGACTTCGTAAGGAAGTCAATAAAGGTGTTCAAACCATTCAATACCAGGTAATTACCCTTATGACCACCAATGGTCAAGCCCCCTTCCTTACCGTTTTTATGTATCTGAATGAAGCAAAGAATGAGGCAGAAAAGAAAGATCTGGCAATGATTATTGAGGAAACCCTGAAGCAGCGTATCCAGGGAGTTATGAACGAGGCTGGTATCTGGGTTACACCTGCATTTCCAAAGCTGATTTATGTTCTGGAAGAAGATAACGTAGCGGAAGATTCACAGTATTACTATCTGACCGAACTGGCTGCAAAATGTACCACAAAAAGGTTAGTACCGGATTACATATCTGAAAAGAAAATGAAAGAGCTTAAGGAAGGAAACTGCTTCCCGGTGATGGGATGTCGTAGTGCACTGAGTCCTTGGAAGGATGAAGAGGGTAATTATAAATTCTATGGCCGCTTTAATCAGGGAGTTGTAACACTGAATCTTGTGGATATAGCTCTTTCCTCCGGTGGGGATATGAAGAAGTTCTGGGAAATATTTGATGAGCGATTGGAGCTTTGCTACAGAGCGCTTATGATCCGTCATAAACGTCTCAAGGGAACTTTCTCAGATGCAGCCCCTATCCTATGGCAGCATGGTGCTTTGGCACGTTTAAAGAAGGGTGAAACCATAGACAAACTGTTATATGGCGGTTATTCTACAATTTCTCTCGGATATGCCGGATTATATGAATGTACGAAATATATGACTGGAAAATCACATACGGATCCAGAAGCAACGAACTTTGCGATGGATGTTATGAAATATATGAACATTGCTTGTGATAAATGGAAGGCAGAGACAAAGCTGGGCTTTGGTATCTATGGATCTCCTATTGAAAGTACTACCTATAAATTTGCGAAGTGTTTGCAAAAGCGTTTTGGAATTGTAAAAGGAATCACAGATAAAAGCTATATTACGAACAGCTATCACGTCCATGTCATGGAAGAAATTGATGCGTTCTCAAAACTGAAGTTTGAAGCAGGATTTCAGTCCCTCTCCACTGGCGGGGCAGTAAGCTATGTGGAGGTGCCGAATATGCAGAATAATATTCCAGCTGTTCTTCAGGTGATCCGTTTCATCTATGATAACATTATGTATGCTGAGCTTAATACCAAAAGTGATTGCTGCCAGGAGTGCGGCTTTAACGGTGAGATACAGGTCATAACAGATGACCATGGAAAGCTGGTTTGGGAATGCCCGAAATGTGGTAACCGGGATCAGGATAAAATGAATGTCGCTCGTAGAACCTGTGGATATATCGGCACTCAGTTCTGGAATCAGGGAAGAACTCAGGAGATAAAAGAAAGGGTGCTTCACTTATAATATGAACTATGGAACAATTAAGAAGACAGATATTGCAAATGGCCTGGGAGTAAGAGTATCCTTGTTTGTCTCGGGCTGCACCCATCATTGCGAGGGGTGCTTCAACAGAGAAACCTGGGACTTTAAATACGGCAAGCCTTTTACACAAGAGACAGAGCAGGAGATTATAGAAGCACTTTCCCACAAATATGTCAATGGTTTATCCTTACTTGGAGGAGAACCAATGGAGCCCGGGAATCAGCGAGTGCTTCTACCCTTGATCAAAAAAATTAAGAGCCTGTTTCCTGAGAAGGATATCTGGTGCTATACCGGTTATACCTATGAAACCGATTTACTGGAAGATAGCCGAGCAAGATGTGAATGTACACAAGAACTATTAAATAACATTGATATCTTAGTCGATGGTAAGTTCATCGAAGCGTTAAAGGATATTAGTTTACAGTTTCGTGGATCCTCGAATCAACGTATTATTGATGTGAAAGCTTCCTTAAACGCTGGTAGGACTCAACTTCTGGAATTATAAAAGCAGATGACAATGTAAGAAAGTTGTTGTAATGTAGCTAAACTGTAAGGTGAGTGAAGCTGTAAAGCAGATGGAACTGTAAAGTAAGTGAAGTCGTAAAGCAGGCGAAACTGCGGAGCAAGCAAAGTTGTAAAGCAGATGGAACTGTAAAGTAAATGAAGCTGTAAAGCTGCAGTTAAGATAACATATGGCTGTAATTGTTGCGAAACCTGTGACAATTACAGCTGTTCTTATATCATTTGATCAAGAATGATTGCAATTCTCTTATAGACTGATAGAATAGAAACTAATGAAGACAAAGGAGGAGAGTATAGAATGGGTTATCCAACAGATCTGTTAGCAACAAGAGCAGTGGTGAAGCCGGGTCTCTGGGCAGTTATACCCAAAGAGGGTTTAGTTAATAATGTGATTCCAGGTATCGTTGGGTGTAAGGTCAGTATTGTGGCATCCCCCAAGATGGGAGCCAGCTTTGTTCAATATATTATTGAAGCCTCAAAGGGCGGCAGGACGTCAGAGGATTTTGCAAAGGAAGGAAATATTGAGACCTTTTTCTATGTCATAAGCGGTCGTGTTAAAGTTTGGGCAAAAGAGAAAGAGTATAATCTTACCGATGGTGGCTACCTCTATGCACCCGCCGGTATTGGTGTCCAATTTGAAGTTGAAAGTGAGACTGCAAAAATACTACTATATAAGCAGGTCTATATTCCTTATAAGGATTTAAAACCTTATTTGGTGTCCGGGAATATCAACGATGTTGATTACCGGGTTTATGATGGTATGGCAAACGTTCACATAAAGGATTTTCTACCAACGGATGACCTGGCTTTTGATATGAATATGCACATTCTTTCCTTTGACCCGGGTGGCTGCCATCCTTTTGTGGAGACTCATGTACAAGAGCATGGAGCCTATATTCTGTCTGGTGAGGGTTTATATTGGATGGATGATAGGTGGTTAGGAATCAAAAAGGATGATTTTATGTGGTTTGGTCCTTTTTGTCCCCAATGTGCATACGGGGTTGGTAACGAATCCTTTACCTATATCTATTCAAAGGATTGTAATAGGGATGTGAGTTTATAAGCAAAACTAGTATGTAACAGGAACAAGGTTGATAAGTATGAGTTGTTCAGAAGAATTGGTTTTGAAAAAAAGTTGATTTTGAAAAGAAGTTGATTTTGAAAAGAAGTTAATTAAGAAAAGGGTTATTTAAATAAGAGTAAATTAAGAATGAGATAATTTAAATGTTATTAAGAATCTGTTGTTTTAAGTATAAGTTAGCTGAGAATGAATTAATCTAAGAATAAGTTATCTAGGATATGTTATACAAAAAAAGCTATATAAAAATACATCATTAAAAAAGTCACATTGAAAGATGAGTTAATCCAATATTTGACAGGAATGGAGAGAATATGAATATCAGTTTATTAGAACCAATCGGAGTATCGAAAGAGATAATAGAGAGCTTGGCTGCAGGATTAATAGAGCAGGGGCACAGCTTTATGTATCATGAAACTAAAACCACAAGTATTGAGACTCTGAAAGAGCGAAGCGCAGATCAGGATATTATTATGATCGCCAACAATCCTTACCCGACAGCCGTCATTGAAGCAACACCTTCCTTAAAACTGCTGTCCGTGGCCTTTACCGGAATCGACCATATTGGCGTTGATGCCTGCAAGGAGAAGGATGTGATGATCTGTAATGCAGCGGGTTATTCCAATGAAACCGTAGCAGAATTAATCATTGGAATGACAATCAGTGCTTTGAGAAATATGACAAGAGCCAATGCTACCGTTCGAGAGGGTGGTACCAGCGCAGGAAATGGAGGCCGTGAAATTGCCGGTAGAACCGTAGGCATTATTGGTCTTGGAAAGATTGGATTGAGAACAGCTCAACTATTTCAGGCTTTTGGGGCTAAGGTTATTGCCTATAATAGAAGTACTTCCGAGGAAGCAATTAGGCTGGGCATTGAATACAAAAGCTTGGAGGAGGTGTTATCGCAGAGTGATATTGTTTCCTTGAATATGCCCTTGAATCCACAGACCAGAGGCTTTCTAAGTGAGGATAAGATTGTTTTGATGAAGAAGGATAGCATTTTCATTAATTGTGCAAGAGGACCAATCGTTGATAATATAGCTCTTGCAAAGGCCTTGAATGAAGATCGACTTGGCTTTGCCTGCATCGATGTATTTGATATGGAGCCTCCGATTCCTGAGGATTACCCGCTCCTTCATGCGAAGAATACTCTGCTGACACCACATATTGCTTTTATTTCGGAGGAAGCAATGCTTCGAAGAGCAAAGATTGTATTTAACAATGTGTATGCATATTTAGAGGGAAAGCCAGTGAATATCTGTAAATAAGGATTAGAAATAGTACAGTAATATCGTGTAAATCTGGAGGTATGGACTTGAATTTGCTATAATAAATCAAAGGTAATTGGGAGGATGGTACGGGGGACATGAATCTTGATTTTGATAAAATTATTTATTTCCTGAAGGCAGCCGAAAAGTTGAACTTTTCAGAAGCAGCAAAGGAGTTATATATTTCGTCACAGGCATTGACAAAGCAAATTACAACATTAGAAAATGAGTTGGGTGAAAAGCTGTTTATTCGATCAACCCGAAGTATAAAGCTGACAGATTTCGGTAAAGTACTTCGAAATCAAATGCAGCCGGTCAAAAGCAAATATGATGAAGCGCAGAATGAGGTTATGAAATATCTTAATCGGACAGAGAAGAAGTTGAGAATTGATTTCTTTACAGCGGTATCGAAGCAGTATACGCTTTTACCAATCGTAAATGAACTTATGGTAAAGCTGCCTGATGTACGTATTGAAATGGAAGCTGTTGAAATGGATGATACCATTGAGGATATTCGTAAAGGCAGATCCGACCTGGCAATCACTCAATTCGTTGAATTTGAGCGTTGTGATGATCTTGAGGTTGTGCCCCTCATTACCATGCCGGCATCTATTATTGTTTCACTTTACCATCCCTGGATGCTAAAGACGTCTATTACAAAAGAGGATATGGCTAGTATGCCCATTCTTCTTTACTCCAGAAAGCAGGAAGAAAGCCAGGATAGCTTTTATCGTCATGTGAAAGCGTCAAAATACAACTTTTCGTCCAATTTTAATGCTATGCTTGCTACCTTGGAGCTAGGAAAAGATTATGCTGTTTTTCCTAAGATGTTTGAAAATATAAATCAGTACCGTTTTAAATATTTTGATTTACCTGAGGAGTGTCGTTTTGATTGTAGTGTTGTTCTGTTATATAGAAAGGATAATCGGTTCAGCTCAGTATTTGAAACCTTGAGTACAAGTTTGCAGGAGGGCATTATCCAAGCGGATAAATTCTGATCTGTTATTAAAGTCATTCGTTTCTAAAAGGAAGATGATTTACAACTTATGGTTGTAAGTGTTCTTCCTTTTTTGTGTTTCATTATAATAATTTAAAATGTTATAATTTTAACATAAACTGTATTGGAGAAGGAGATGACTATGAATTCAGCAGAAAATTTAAAAAAGATGTTAAAGGGTGAGAAACCTGAGGGGATTATAAAAAACTGGGAGGCTTTTCAGATAATATATGATCCGCTTCTGATGACAATTGCACCAGCTCGTCCAGGAGTAACAGTAACGGATCCCTTTGGAGTTACATTGGTATGGGAAAGTTCACAGCCAGGTCCGATGCCATTGGAAGACGAAGAACATCTTGTCTGTAAGGATATCACAACATGGAGGGAGACCATTAAGGCTCCAAACATTGCTGATATGAAATTCGATTGGGGCGGAGCTTTAGGACAAATTGCAGGTGCGCATGCGCAGGGTAAACTGGCAGTGGGATTTATGCCAATTGGAAATTTTGAATTAATACATAATTTATTGGGGTTTGAAGCAGCACTTGTTAATCTATTATTATATCCTGATGAAATGCACGAACTCATTGACTATCTGGTTGACTATCGTATGGAGTGCTTAAAGCAATATGTGGAACATATGCATCCAGATATCATGTTAGTTCATGATGACTGGGGAGCAAAGACAAATATGCTTATGAGACCGGAGGTATGGCGGGAGTTTTTTAAACCAGGTTATCAAAAAATGTATCAATATCTACGTGAGAACGGCATTTATGTGATGCATCATTCCGATAGCTTCCTAGAACCGATTGTAGCGGATATGGAGGAAATAGGAATCAACATATGGCAGGGTGCATTGCCTCAAAATGATCTGGTTAAGCTTCAAAAGGAAATAAAGGGAGATTTGATCTTTATGGGAGGATTTGATGCAGCTGTGATTGATCATCCTACCATCCAGGAAGATATCATTCGTAAGGAAGTCAGAAGAGCCTGTGATTCTTATATTCCAGGGGGTAATTTTATTCCTGCTACTACCTACGGTGGACCGGGATCCATATTTCCAGGAGTTGACGATGTTATTTATGATGAGCTTAATAAGTTCGAAGAAGAATATTATCACAATTGCCTATTAGTCTAAGGGAAATTTGCAGATCACTCAGAGTGAAAAATTCTCATATCAAATCTTTAATTACGATAAAGAATAAATAAAAGATCATAAAAATGACCTCCGATAAGATAAAATGATATCAGAAAGTATCAGCCTAATCTTATGGGGGTCATTTCACGCAGATGTATATATGTTCTCATACGCTTGTGTAAACTATTTAAAGAAGGGAAGGAGGAGCAGCAACTTAAAAGCATTGATTTCCATGGAAGCTGTTAATTGGCAAGTTAAATTGGAGAATAGCTTGTGTCTACCTTGTAGTCAAAAAATCCTCAAGATCTGTAGTTACAGAGTTTTCTTGATCTATCGAATAGAGCAGGAGGGTCTCCGTATCAGATTGTCTTGTCAAATAGATCTGATCAATCTGTTGATCTGTTTTCCGATAGGATACCTGAAGCTGATAAATCTCATTGCCATAACTAAGTTCAAATGTTACATAGGAATTTAGAACACTCTCGTCTTGATTATCTTCTATTACTGCATTGTCATAGGACTTCCAGTCCTCCAATGAGAGTTTACTCCAGTCTATCTGTTTTATAATGTCATTCATAATCAGAAGATTGCCATCCTCAGGGAATCCATCAGTATTATCAGTTACATTAGTTGCAGATGCGAGATTTATATTGAAGTCATTTGTATCTAAGAAGTCCATTAACTCTTGAACCTTAGCGGCTGATTCCCCGTAAGCTTTGATGTCGTCAATACCCATTGACTGTACATTCTGTGCATCCCAGTAAACTGTGATCCGTTGTACCTCGCCAGCCTCGGTATATGGATAGCTCCACTGAATTTCATCCGCATTCTCGATTAGCGCTAACAAGAAGGTAGCATAGGCAGCCATCTTGCTATCAAAATTATCCCGGTCAAACACTTCATTGTTAAAATTTAATCTTAGAATGTAGGGTTGCTTTGAGGTCTCAAGTTCAATAGTTAAGTTCCCTAACTCATCACCAACCCCTAGATTCATCAATAACTTTCCATTGGCAGATGCATTTCCAATATAGGGATTCTTTGCGGCATATAGTTGCTTCGCTAAATCTGAGACCCCTGGAGTATCCACATTTTCTAGTGAATCAGTGGGAGAGGGGACAGATGTTTTCGAAGAAGGATTTGCAATACAGGTAATGATTGTAATAATACATAGGAGAGCAAGGATTACGCTGACCCATAGCTTGGTTTTTTTATAACTTAAGATGTTATTAATACGGTTTCTTATATTGAGTTCTCCAAAGGCTAAAGGGCTGGTTGCTCTAAATCTGCGATTTGTTGCAAAAGACAATAAGGACATGCTGTAAGCTTTCTTAATCGAGGCACCCATATCTTTAATCACCTTCTCATCACAGCTCATTTCCATATCCTTGCACATACTAAGATAGGCAAACCAGATCAGAGGGTTATACCAATACACTACCGCCAATAAAAAGGAGAGCGGTTTTATGATATAGTCGAGCCGTTTGATATGATATCTTTCATGTAAAAGAATATAATTTAATTCCGGTTCCCTCACGTGGAAAGGAATATATATTTTGGGGCTTAGGATACCCAAAACAAAGGGAGAGGGAATAGCCTCAAGTTGATATACATTCTTCATGAAAAGAACAGCTTTACGAATACGGTATTTCAGTTTAAAGTAAGAGATTGCGCTGTATGTCAAGATTACAGCAATGCCAATGATCCATACTAAAGTAGTTAGAAAAAGAAGTATTTGCATTGGAGAGACAGAGGCTACCAAAGGGGATGCCGCCTGATATGACCTGTTAATTGTACTCACTGCATAATTGATCACCGGGCTGCTTGATTTTATTGCTCCACCACTTGATGAAATATAATTAAGTGCTCCACTGCTCTCATTCATTGAACCGATCAAATTAAAAATGCTGATTACAGAGGAAAAGGAAACGGGACATACCAAACGAAATCCAACAACAGCCCATAATCCATAGGAAAAGGCCTTAGGCGCATTCTTCAAACAAAGTCTGATAAACAAAATCGCAAGAATAACATAGCTTGTTGTAATACTCATATTGACCATAAAAAGAAATACATCCTGCAATCGTTCCATGCTATCCCTCCTTATGTGCATCAATCAGCCGCTTTAATTCATCAGCTTCCTTATCTGTAATCTTCTTATTCCCAAAGAAAGCAGTTAAAAATTGTGGAAGAGAGCCTTCAAAGGTGCGTTCCAGAAAATAATCCATCTCCACTGCCTGAACACTTTCCTTAGGAATTAAGACGGAGACAACAGCATTCTCGTTACGTATAAATCCTTTCTCACTTAACTTTTTAATGGTTGTATAGGTGGTAGACTTCTTCCAGCCTAGACCCTCCTGACAGAGTTCTACTAGTCGACCCGATCCAACGGGTGCATTCGCCCAAACGATTAGCATGAAACGATAGTCACTGTCGCATAATTTATGAATTTCCATAGGATAAACCTCCTGCTACATAGGACTGAATCTGGTCTATAATTATCGACCTTTTTAAGTCTATAACAATAGACCGAAAATGTCAACTAGAGACTGAATATTATTTTTGATTCCCTAGAGGCATATATTAGTGGGAAATTAAGGATAGAAACGCTTGCAAATTACCTTGGATGCCGTTATGATTTGTATAGAATATGATATACAAGCATGTCATTTTCTTGAATGCCGATGTATAGAACATAAGGGGGATTAAGGATGTCAAATAAAGAACTAATATTAAAATTTTACGATGAGGTATTTAACCACTGGGATGTGTCAAATCTGGATGAATATATGCTGGATTCCTACAAGCAACACAATCCTACTGTTCCAGACGGTAAAGCTGGCTTTCTAATTTTTGCGGAGAAGTTCCTCTCACTAAAGCCGAAGATGGAGATTTATCATATTGTATGTGAAGGTGAACTGGTAGTTGTATTTTTCAAATGTACCATGGGTGTAAATGGAATGGAGAATAAAGTTTTTGATATGTATCGTATCGAGAACGGTAAATTGGCTGAGCACTGGGATTGTGTGCAGCATGACATTGGTAAGATGGAACCTGTCAATGGTAACGGACAATTTTAGTGAATGAAATATAATCATAATAGATTGAGCATGCAATATATATGATGCAGAAAATTAATTCTAATGTATAAAATTTGTGTAATAATTTAATATAAATTCTGTTTGGCAAAGATATATACTGAAAACAAAGTAATAAATAGTACTCTTTAATATAACAAATCGAATTATCCAACTTTGAGTTAGATGATAAAATGACATTAACTAAAAGGGATATAATGGAGGTGTTGTTATGAAGAAGGGGGACCCCGTTCGAGTTAATTCCATGGAAGCTACCAAGAGAGCACAACAGAAAGAGGCAAGTGAATTTCTAAGAAAACCATATATGGTGGTCTATGTATTATTAGCATTCATTGATTTGCTAGTCATTATTTTGGGGGAAAGTAAGATAATATTTGGTATAGCTGCGATTATTACACTAGCGGTGGGCTGGGGAATCAGCAATCTTTTTTATACCAAATATAAAAGCAGCTTTTATGTTAAATATGTTGATTTTCTATGTTATTTTATATCGTATCTCATGCTAGTAATCATAAGTAAGAGTTCAATCGTTACACTTGCAATCCTACCAATCATTATATTTGCGTTATTGTATTTTGATCAACTGTATATGAAGGTTGTATGTGGAGTTAGCCTCGGTTTTATAACTACTTATACGGTATGTTCTTTGCTGTTGAACGTTTCGACCATAGAAAAGCAAGTATTGGACAATGGTGTTGTATTATTCCTGGGCATTCTAACCATCGTTTCTTTATGGGAGAATAGTAGACAGGCAAATAGATTTAATGAAATTGCAGGTAAAGTTATTGGTGAAAAGATGGGAGAGATTGGAGGAATCATAGGTGAAGTATTCCAGGTGACAAAAGCTGTTCAGGATAAAGCAGGAGAAGTAGATGAAATTGTGAATTCCCTGGATGACTCCACGCAGATTGTAACCTCAGCCATAAAAGAAATTTCCTTGGGAGTTCAAGATACTGCAACTAGTATTCAACATCAGACGGTTATGACTCAGACGATCCAAGAAGAAATGGAAAAAACTCTAAAGATATCAGGAGATGTTGTGGAATATGCTAAGGCTTCAGAAGCTTCCGTAACAAATGGCTTGAATCTGGTGGATCAGCTATTAATTCAGGCAGATATCATGACTGATAAGAATAAGAATGTTGTCAGCTCCATGGAAACTCTTACAAAGAAAGCAAAGGAAGTCCAAAAGATTATTTCTATCATTTTAAATATTTCTAACGAAATCAATCTATTGTCCCTGAATGCTTCTATTGAAAGTGCGAGAGCTGGTGAGGCAGGAAGAGGATTTGCAGTTGTAGCTGGGCATATAAGAAATTTGGCTGGACAGACAAAGGTTGCATCAGAAAATATATCAGATATCATAAAGGAATTAAATGATAATGCTACAAAAGCAGCAACAGTAATCAAATCTAGTGTGGAAACAGCTGATCTACAAAAAGAACTGATCGATTCCGCAGAGCTGGATTTCAAAAATATTAGCAGTAAGGTTAAGTTATTAAATGATAGTATTGCTGAAATGAATCTAAGTATCAAGCATCTGGTCAACTCAAATAATGAGATTGTAGGCAGCATTTCTCAGATATCCGCTACGGATGAAGAGATATCGGCCAACACCTTAGAGGCTGCACAGTTAAGTCAGAAGAATCTTCGAAATACTCAAGAAGTAAAGGCTTTAATTCATGATTTAGTAAGTGAGGCAAAACGAATGGAGAAATTTCATCAATAAACTTGAATCATGATAGAAATGTAATAAAGGGATGATGGAAAAACTATCATTATGGGGAAAAGTATGAATCCGGATTTTAAAAAGATGCAATATTTTTTAAAGGTTGCAGAAACTTTAAGCTTTAGCAAGGCTGCAGAGGAACTTTACATTTCAACGCAAGCATTGAATAAAACGATCCAGATGCTGGAGGAGGAGCTGAAAATACCGCTTTTTGAATGTACAACCAGAAGTGTAAAGCTTACGGAATATGGTGAAGAGCTGAGAAAGAATTTCCTTCCGGTTTCTGAGGATTATAAGAATGCCTGCAGCAAAATGGATGCTTATCTTTTAAAGAAAAAGAAGACAATCCGCATCGGTTTCTTTCAAGCAATATCAAAAAAGGAAGTTGTAAATCCGATCATTCAGTTTTTAAAGGCCCAGGACAGAGAATTATATATTGAGGTAATCGCAGGAGAGCTGGATGAGGTGAACCACTGGTTAGCAGCAGGAGTCACAGACCTGAGTATTACGAATATTCATCAATATGAGGTCTTTGAGAAGACGAATATCATCGAGTTCTTGGAAACACCAGCACAAATTGTAGTCTCTCTTTATCACCCCTGGGTAGTGAAGGAGAAGATCACCGAGGAGGATTTAGAAGCAGTACCTTTTTTGCTAATTAAGAGGGAAATGAATCTGGATGAGGATGGTTATTGTAAAAATATCCGGGGAAAAGAACTCCATTATGTAACGAATTTCAATTCCTTGTTGGGGAATTTAGAGACTGATAATCATTTTGCGGTTATGCCGAAGTTATTTGAAAGTATGAAATGGTCTTCCTTACACTACATAGATCTCCCGGAGGCCTGCAGATTCAATTTTAAAATGGTAGCAATGTATTCCTCCAACAGTAAATTTAAGGACGTCTTTGATCAACTTCAGAATTTGGCGGAAGAACAGATATTACAATTAATTTAGATCTTTTTAATTAGAGCAGATTATCAATCCATGGTTGATAATCTGCTCCTCTTTTCTGATTATCATTCAAGGAATCCTATGTTAAAATCAAGACATGTACTTGAAAGAAAAGAGGAGAAGGAAATGACAGAAAGAGAAAATATGCAGATGGTTTGGGATCATAAAATTCCAGAGTGGGTGCCGATGATTAATACCGCCAGTCAGATGCTGATTACTCCGGAGATTAACGACCGGCCGCTTTTTCAAAACGGAAAGGATTGGTTTGGTCTCACCTGGGAACTAGATCCAAGTCATCCGGAGCTTATGACCCATGTTCAGCCAAATACCTGCTTCTTTGATGATATGACCCAGTGGAAGGAATACATTCACTTTCCCAGCGTGAAAGATTTAAATTGGGAAATGATCGGTGCCCGGACGAAGGCCATGTGGTCAAAGAAAGAAGATATTATGGGGTATGTGGTAGGAAATATGGGCGCATTTGAGCGTTTAAATGCCATGATGGGTTTTGAAAATGGACTGTGTGCCTTATATGAAACTGAGGATTATATTGATTATGTAAATGCCTATGCCGATTATCGTATTGAACAAATGCATTATATTAAGAAATACATGGATGCGGATTTTGTCATGATGCATGATGATTGGGGAAATCAAAAAAATGTGTTTATGTCTCCAGATATGTGGAGAGACCTTTTCAAGGAACCTGAAAAGAGGATGGTAGAAGCTTGCAGGAACCTGGGCATGCACTACATGCACCATTCCTGTGGATATATTGAGCCCATTCTAGGAGATCTTGTGGAAATCGGAGTAGAATCCTGGCATGCAGTATCACCGGTGAACCACTGGGAAAAGATTAAGGAGAAGTATGGGGATAAGATGATCTTTGCTGGTTGCGTGGATCCTCAGGTCACAGATGCACCTGGAGCGACAGAGGCAGATGTGCGCAAAGCAGTTCGAGATACCATCGATATTCTTGGTAAAAACGGTGGATTAATGGCAAGCTCTGCAGTAATGTTCTCTACGGTTCGGGGTGTGGATGCAATTATTGATGATGAAGGTAAAAAATACGGTAGATATCAGAAATAGGGAATCTTATTAAGAAGTAACAAAAATACCACCTGGAGTTAAGCAGAAATACAATAATAAAAGAAAAATATATCGGTGTGGGTAACAAATTAAAATATGAGTAAAGCCAAAATAATGGAGGGTATCACATGAATGAACTTTCAGGAATATGGGATGTTGTAGTACATACTTTTATGGGAGATCAATTCTCAGAGCATGAATATGAAGCTGACGGTACGACTTTATCGGGAACTATTACGGATAAAGGTAATGGCAATAAGGCTGCAATCGTAGATGGAAGGATTGAGGGAAACAGTATTTCCTATAAATTTACTATAAAGATTCCGATCGGAGAAATGGAGTTTACTATGGTCGGTGAATTAAAAGAAGACGGTAAAATTTTAGGGAATTCTTCGAATGCAATGGGAAGCTTTGAATTCGAAGCTACCAAACGAGCTTAAAGAGTTTAAAATATCAGAAGAGGCAAATGCATCGTTCCATGCACTTGCCTCTTCTATTTCTATACACTTCATTTCTATACAGTTAATTCTTACTTACCTAACGGTTTCATCATATGCCTCTTAATAGCATCAAAGCTTTCCTTGCTAAGGACGTGCTCCATTCTGCAAGCATCCTCTGAAGCTGTCTTTTTATCTACACCCAGCCATTCCAGACAGGAGGAGAGAATGTAATGGCGTTCATAAACGGTTTCCGCCATTTCTTTTCCCGATTCTGTAAGGTAGATAAACCCTGAATCAGATACCGTAATATAGTTCTTTTCACGTAGATTTTTCATGGCAACGCTCACACTGGATTTTTTAAAGCCCATCTCTGAGGCAATATCTACAGAGCGTACAACAGGAAGCGTCTTACTCAGCAATAATATCGTCTCTAAATAGTTTTCGGCAGATTCATTGATTTGCATATTACTTACCTCAATCCCTGGTTAGTTATATAAAACTCTAGTTAGTATAGCATATAAATGGGAAGAAAGCAAACACAAAAAGCATAAAGTGTAAAAAACTGGGTTGAATTTAACGGTATATTGATAAAAAATAATCAAAAAAGTTCTTGACTGCTGGCAGAAATTAGTCTATACTAACCGTATAAGAGCAAATGAAAATCATTATCAATAAAGAAAGAAGATGAACAGATATGCCTTTAACAATGGTAAAAATAGGAGAGCCCAACATAATAAAAAAGGTTGGCGGAAAAGAGGATACAAGAAGATTTTTAGAGAATCTGGGATTTGTATCAGGAGGAACAGTAACCGTCATTTCGGAAATAGGCGGGAATATGATTGTTAATGTAAAGGATTCTAAGGTAGCGATTGGTAAGGATATAGCTAATAAAATATTGGTTTAATTCATGGCTTGTACAGTTGAAATAATTATCTTAAAGATTAATTTATAAATATAAGTAATAGTGAAGGAGTAGGGAGAATGACGTTGAAAGAAATACCAATCGGTCAAAGCGCGAAGGTTGTTAAGCTTTCCGGTGAGGGTCCTGTAAAAAGAAGAATTATGGATATGGGAATAACAAAGGGTGTTGAGGTTTTCGTTCGAAAAGTTGCACCATTGGGTGATCCGATTGAAGTGACAGTAAGAGGATATGAGTTGTCCTTGCGTAAGGCAGATGCTCAGATGATTGAGGTGGAATAATTTTTGCCCAAGAGTTAGGAAAGACTAACAATAAGAAGAATTAACTAACTTATGAATGACAAAACATTTGAATAAAAAGGAGAGCAGACATGTCAATCAAAATAGCATTAGCCGGCAACCCAAATTGCGGTAAGACTACATTATTCAATGCTTTAACAGGCTCGAATCAATTTGTAGGAAACTGGCCGGGTGTAACGGTAGAGAAAAAAGAGGGTAAGCTAAAAAAAGCATATAAACCAAAGGACTGTGAGGATGTTGTTATTATTGACCTTCCAGGAATCTATTCCTTGTCACCATATACATTAGAAGAAGTTGTTGCTAGAAATTATCTTCTGTCAGAACGTCCGGATGTAATATTAAATATTGTAGACGGAACAAATCTGGAGCGTAATTTATATCTTTCCACACAATTGATGGAGTTAGGTATTCCTGTGGTTATGGCAGTTAATATGATGGATATCGTAGAAAAAGAAGGCGATAAAATCCATATTGATATGCTGAGCAAGAAGCTTGGCTGTGAAGTAGTAGAAATCTCTGCTTTAAAAAATAAAGGTATTGAAGAGGCTGCAAAAAGAGCGGTAGAGATTACAAAGAAAAAAGATGCAGCAGTATCAGTACATAAATTTGCCAAAGAAGTTGAAAAGGTTCTCGAGACGATCGAAGGAAAACTCAGCTCAGAGATTCCGGAGGCTCAGAAGAGATTCTATGCAATTAAGTTGTTTGAAAAAGATGAGAAAATCGGTGCTCAGATGAAGCAAGTACCGGATTTGAGCATGGAGTTGAACCAAATTGAAACTGACATGGATGATGATACGGAAAGTATTATAACGAATGAACGTTATGTGTTCATCTCTTCTATTATAAATGAATGTCGCAGTAGGCAGAAGAAGGCGAAATTAAGCCCCTCAGATAAAATTGATCGAATTGTTACAAATCGCTGGTTAGCACTTCCTATTTTTGCGGCGGTAATGTTTCTTGTTTATTATATTTCAGTTACTACTGTTGGAACCTGGGCCACTGATTGGGCGAATGACGGAGTTTTCGGTGATGGTTGGAGCTTCTTTGGCTTAGCAGTTCCCGGCGTTCCCGTGATCGTAGAAGCTGGTCTGAGTGCGATTGGTGTAGCCGGTTGGCTCCAGGGTCTGATTCTTGATGGTATCGTAGCCGGTGTTGGTGCGGTGCTGGGTTTTGTTCCACAGATGCTTGTACTCTTTGTGTTCTTGGCGTTCCTGGAAGCCTGTGGTTATATGGCGCGAGTAGCCTTCATCATGGATCGTGTTTTCCGTAAATTTGGTCTTTCTGGTAAATCCTTTATCCCAATGTTAATTGGAAGTGGATGTGGTGTTCCAGGTATTATGGCCTCCAGAACGATTGAAAGTGATCGTGATCGTAAAATGACAATTATGACCACTACATTTATTCCTTGTGGTGCTAAGCTTCCGATTATCGCTTTGATCGCAGGTGCATTATTTGATGGTGCATGGTGGGTATCACCCAGCGCTTATTTTGTTGGTATTGCAGCGATTATCTGTTCTGGTATCATTCTTAAGAAAACGAAGCTGTTTTCTGGTGATGTATCACCGTTTGTCATGGAGCTTCCGGCATATCATATGCCTACAGTTAGTAATATTTTAAGAAGTACTTGGGAGCGTGGATCTTCCTTTATCAAAAAAGCAGGTACTATCATCCTACTCTCCACCATCATTGTATGGTTCACCTCTTACTTTGGTTGGATTGACGGACAGTTTAGACTACTGGAAAGTGCTGAATTTGATCATAGTATTTTGGCGAAATTAGGTAGCTTAATTAGTTGGATTTTCATTCCTCTAGGTTGGGGGAATTGGAGATCGGCAGTTGCAGCACTCACAGGTTTGGTGGCGAAAGAAAATGTTGTTGGTACCTTTGGTATTCTCTATGGTTTCGCGGAGGTAGCAGAAGATGGTGTAGAGATCTGGGGAACGCTTGCTGGCAGTATGACAATGGTTGCCGCTTATTCCTTCCTGGTATTCAACCTTCTTTGTGCACCATGCTTTGCAGCGATGGGTGCAATTAAGAGAGAGATGAATAATACAAAATGGTTCTGGATCGCAGTTGGTTATCAAACTGGTCTGGCATATTTGGTATCACTTTGCATTTACCAGATCGGTACACTATTTACAACCGGAAGCTTTGGAATTGGAACGGTAGCAGCATTTATTATCATAGCTATATTTATCTTTTTATTAGTAAGACCTCAAAGTAAGAAAAGAAATACAATAGATATTAAGTCACTGGCTTAGCACTCTTAAAGTAAGAAAAAGACTTACATTGGGTTTAAAATCTTTGGCTTAGTAAATTATAATCTTTGGCAGGAGCCAATTAATAAAAACAAAATAATTGCAAGCCTGCACCTTTAGGTGTGGGCTTGTGAAATAAGGAGGCATATTATGGGAACTGGAATTGTTGGTATTGCTTTACTAGGTGTTGTCGCATTAATTATTCGTAGTATGATTCGTACGAAAAAGCAGGGAAAGTCAATACATTGTGGTGAAGGTTGCAGCAGCTGCGGTGGTTCCTGCCATCGTAATTAACTGGGGTGGTTTTTATCGATCAAAAATACTCAGATAATTTGGATCAGGGGATAAAGATGCAGAAAAATGTAATTATTGAAAAACTAAAAGAACGGGGCTGCAGGATTACAAAGCAGAGACTCATTTTACTGGATGTCATATTAGAAAATCAATGTTCCTGCTGTAAAGAGATCTATTATAAGGCTTCTCGAATTGATGATGGAATTGGAACGGCCACAGTTTATCGTATGATGAATACATTAGAGGAAATCGGTGCAATTAATAGAAAGAATATATATCAGCTGGCATCCTTGGAGGACGACTTTTCAGAGGATGACTATGAGATTAAACTAGAGGATGGAAGTACCTTATTGTTTAAAAATCAAGATTGGCAGTCAGTTATTAGAGCAGGTTTAATAGCCTGTGGGTATATTAGAAAAGAAGAAGAAATGATTGGATTTGATAGATGTCATGACTTTGAATAGAAGTTATAAATGCTATCGAATATTGTTATCTTATTGTCCGCATAGAATTTCTTTAGTTGAGGAATGATGATAGTATTATTAGCTTGTATTAATGAAAGGAGAGTTGTATGAGCCGGGAGGTATTGCAGATCTTAAAGCGGATAGACCAGGATAATAATATTGAAATAAAAATTGCTCTACAATGTGCACCATTGCTGACCGGAATAAAAATATCAAATCTCTTCATCGTAGCAACTGGTAATGCAAAACATGTCTTTCAGAGCTTTCAAGGCACTCAAGTTGCGATGTGTGTCCTGTGTAAAACAAAACAAAAAACAGTGTTTTTTCTGTATCGGCAGGAGGAACTAGAGGCTTATTTGAGGTCTCCTAAAGTTCAAGAGTTATTAAAACATCTGGGATATGAATCCCTTCAGTTAAATAGCATCATTAAGGAATGCAGCAAAAGATATCAGCAATATGTAACAGATGATAAAGAGTTTCCCCATGAATTAGGATTGTTACTTGGGTATCCTGCAGAGGATGTGATCGGTTTTATCGAGAATCATGGAAAGAATCCTTTGTATACCGGATATTGGAAGGTGTATAGCAATCTCAGAGAAGCTTTGAACCTTTTTGAAAAATATAATCAAGCCAGGGAGACGGTTGTTCGCATGATCTCCTGCGGTTTTGATGTTCAGAATATATTAAGAATATACCAGGAAAGAAAATATTGTGAGTTAGCGGTTTAGAGGAGGAATCAATGAGTGTTGTAATAATTGGAGGGCATGACCGGATGGTATGCCAATATATGAAGATTTGCAAAGAATATAAATGCAAAGCAAAGGTATTTACGCAGATGTCGGGAAATCTACGCAGTCAGATCGGAAGCCCTGACCTCATTATATTATTTACCAATACTGTGTCACATAAAATGGCAAAGTGTGCAGTGACAGAAGCAGAGCGGGTAAATGCAGATATTATTCGGTGCCATACCAGTAGTGGAACTGCTCTGAGCGAGATTTTGGAAAGCAAATGCATTGGCTGTACCAATAAGAAGGATTGCTTAAAGGAATGCTGCTATTAAAATAAATGAATTAGATATTACAGAAGAATAATACTATTGATAGGAAGAGTTAGACTGAGAATAATACACACTTAAGTAGAAAGCGGGTTAGTTGGATACATAAACTAACCTTTTTTTTATCTTCGCAAGGCAAAGGGTGTATTTGAAAGCTCTTATAAAAATACAATAAAAATCCAATAGAGCTGCACTTTCATTTTGACAAATCTTAGTCAAACCTTTATAATGAGGACTGAATAGATATTAACTTCGGTTTGTGTTACTTATTCAAATAAATAATAACAATGGAGGAAAATAATATGGCACTAGTATCAGCAAAAGAAATGCTTACCAAAGCAAAAGCTGGCAAGTATGCAGTTGGACAGTTCAACATTAACAATTTAGAGTGGACAAAAGCGATTTTATTAACAGCACAAGAGTTAAATTCACCAGTAATTCTCGGTGTTTCCGAAGGCGCTGGAAAATATATGTGCGGTTATAAAACAGTAGTGGGAATGGTTAACGGAATGCTAGAGGAGTTAAAAATTACTGTTCCTGTGGCACTTCACTTAGATCACGGCAGCTATGAAGGTGCATTAGCTTGTATCAATGCAGGCTTCTCCTCTGTAATGTTCGATGGTTCTCATTATCCAATCGCTGAGAATTTCGATAAAACAAAGGAATTAGTAGGAATTTGTGATAGCAAGGGTATCTCCATTGAAGCTGAGGTTGGTTCTATTGGCGGCGAAGAAGATGGCGTTGTTGGTGCAGGTGAGTGCGCTGATCCTGATGAATGCAAGATGATTGCTGATCTGGGTGTAACTATGCTTGCAGCTGGTATCGGTAATATTCATGGCAAATATCCAGATAACTGGGCTGGACTTAGCTTTGAAACCTTAGATGCAATTCAGCAAAAAACAGGAGATATGCCATTAGTTCTTCATGGTGGTACCGGTATTCCGGATGATATGATTAAACAGGCAATTTCTCTTGGTGTAGCTAAGATTAATGTTAATACAGAATGCCAGTGGGCGTTCCAGGAAGCAACCCGTAAATATATTGAAGAAGGCAAGGACAAAGTGGGTAAAGGCTTTGATCCTCGTAAGTTATTAGGACCAGGAACTGAGGCTATAAAAGCAACAGTTAAAACTAAGATGGAACTTTTCGGTTCTGTTGGCAAGGCTTAATTAATTAATAATTTGATTTGAAATATAATAACCTATATATTTAGCGAAGGTAGCATAAACAATTGAAACGGTTCCCGGAATCGTAATAATGTAGGGCTGTGGCATGAAATGTCACAGCCCTATTGTTGTTTCGGAATAAAAATAAACCACCGGCTATGCCGGTGTGTCCCCAGCTAGCTTTAGCTTCAAGTAAAAAACCTCCCATGTTATAATGATTGTGGGTTTGCCAACCACAAAAATTACATAGGA
>JAEWIZ010000020.1 GCA_023386815.1 Bacillota bacterium | reverse complement strand
CGCTTCTCAATCTGTGTGGTTTAAGTTAATCATCAGCTTTAAAATCCAAACCTTTAATTGTCAATCCATTGAATTCCACCAATTATAACAAAGGTTTGGATTTTATTAAGGTTTGGATAAATGAGATTGCGGAGGAGAAGAAAGGAATAGAGTAGTATAGAAAAGTGGTGGATTATAGGTAGGTGATATGATAGTATTAAAAAATGGATGTGCAATTGAACAAGAGTTTGTAGCGCTAGTTAAAGAGCTCGCTACTATGGATAATTTGGAAGTGAACATTATTTATATATTGTTAGAAAGGTATAATTACATGAAAAAGGGTATAGTTATTAAATGTTTTATCACTGTTTTTATTCTAATAATGTCTTTTAGCATATTGTCTGGTTGCTCACGATTGATAAGGTTGGATTTTGAAACTAGCCGTGATGACAAAGCCTTTCAAGATATGTTGAACAAAGTACTTGCGGCAATAGATAGTGGGGATAAAGAAGGGCTGAAAGATCTCTTTGCCGTCTCTACCATTGAAACGAACCCTAATCTTGACAATCAAATCGATAACTTTTTTCAAGTATATAAAGGTCCATCGAAAATCGAGCATATTGATCTTCAGCTTTATGTCAGTGAATCAACTGAGTATGGTAGGCGGAAGACTGAGTTAAGTGATGGGGGCGAAGATATAATTATCACAGCCAGTGGTGTGCGTTATTATGTCAGTATGATGATGTACTCAAAAGACGATTTCAATAAAGATAATGAGGGTATACACATATTGGAATTCGATACGGAGGAAGCACAAAACAGCCAATATTTTGCTGCTTATAATGAAGAGGATGACGGACCAGGGCTATATTATCAAGACTCTGTAGAACAACGTGACGATATCAGGTGGATTGAAGGCAGGTCTTGGAAGTATACTCATTATGACAGAAAACTTACCGCGGAGCAGCTTAGGGCAGTTGCAGATCAGAATGATGATTTCGATAACTTTGTTTCCGTAATTGGTAAACCAAATTGTTCATGGACGGTTTATGCATATTATTATTACGAGCTTGATAACGGCTTATTTGCTGTATGTAAGGTGGAGGATGTAATCAATGATGTTCGACCACTAGATTCATCTGGCTATGTTAATAAGCCTAACTCTATTGTAGCTATTTATATCTCTGACGAGAAAGATAATCTAGATACTCTTTGGATGGCGCCTGACATTCATAAGGTAATGGGCGAGTATCGTTATTATAGATCAGTTAAAAGAGAACTTTCAGAAGATTTTTTCAAAGAATTTGTAAAGCGAAGCCACAGTCTGGCTCAATTGGAACAGGAAATTGGTTTGCCCAATATTGATGAGCATTTGGGCTATGATTGCTATTATGAAATAGCTGATAACCGTTATGTTGATTGCCATTTTACTGGTAATAATATTGAGGAGTTCTCGATTGTAGATTCAGAAGATAAGCTCTACACCATCTGGAAAGAAAAGTCTTCAACTGATTGAATTTATAATTATGGACAAATCCCAAGTTGATGAATATTCACTATAT
Source organism: Bacillota bacterium (assembly GCA_023386815.1). GTDB lineage: Bacteria > Bacillota > Clostridia > Lachnospirales > Lachnospiraceae > Mobilitalea. The sequence goes on along the minus strand of JAEWIZ010000020.1, from coordinate 146,390 downwards.
TTCATAACTTTGTGCTGAAATTATCCTATAAATTCCAAATAGTCGTCAAACAGAATGATTTCGTTTCGATTTATAATTTATTATTTGAAAGAGATGCTACCGTGGAGCCTAAAACTTCATAGTGGCATTTTTATATTTGGAGGTGAGAAAACTGAACATTAAAAAAGTTGATGAAAAACCCATGGTCATCCATACCAAAGAAGAACCTAAGTTACACCTTCATGGGTCAAAGGAAGCGCAGGCGAAAGCTAACAATAACAACACTTTCAGCAGTGGTCCAAATATGCAAGACAATTTGCATGAAAAACATAATAAAAACCCAACTGGTAAAATAAGATATCGAAGAAGTGATACAGCACCAACAGACTGGAATAAATCCATCAAATTAAAGAAAGGGAGCATTAAGCTTGCCGGCGCTGCCACAGCTAAGACTGTAACAGATCAAATGGATGGTGGAGAAGAAATTCAAAAGGCAACAGCAATTGCATATGCTACTTCAAGAACTATCACGGGTACTGCTTCAAAAGGTGCAGATTTATTTCGGCAACGGAGTCTTACAGATAGAATACGTAAGCTTAAGAAAGTGCAGGTTGGTAAGAAGGTTATGAAAAGCCAGTCGACACAAGACCCTGCTGAAACAGTCAAATCAGCTATGAATAAAGCTAGAAAAAGGACTGCAGAAAACGTTACTAAGGCAAGTACTAGAGCAAAGCGTAGCACGGTTCGAGTAGTCGGTGGTGATATGGCAAGAGTAACGTTAGATAAGAGGGTCCGAATAAAAGCGGGAGATAAACTAAACAAATTGGATGCTGCCTTAGCTAACAGGAACCGTAAGCTTAAGTTCTTTCTAGATAAGATGAAGGCAGAGGATAAGCAGAATGACAGTATTTCTAAACTTGCGAAAGACCTCATATCCAGCCAAGCAATGATCCTAGTAAAGAAAGCAATAACTTCACTTCTAGGATCGATGCTTGGCTTTTTTCTTCTTATTGCAGTGGCATGTATTCCAGTAGTAGCAGTTGTTGCAGTCATATACAATTCACCCTTTGCTATCTTCTTTCCATCCTTAGAAGACGGGGAGACGGTTATGTCAGTAACCAGAGAGTATGAAGCTGATTTTAATCGCACCATAAATGCACTGGCATCTGCTCATACAGGTTATGATAATGGAGATGTAGTGTATGTAAACTATGAAGGATCAGCTGCGCTTCCGTCCAATTATTATGACGTAATGGTAGTTTATATGGTGAAGTTCGGAGTTGGAGATACCGCAACCATTATGAATGATACATCAAAAGCAAGACTACAAGGTATCTTTGATGATATGTGTTCTTATACAACTTCCGTAGAAACGGAAACCCATGATAATGAGGATGGTTCAACTACCACTTTGACTACTGTGCATGTTAATGTGAGCCTGAAATCATATCGGGATATGATTAGTATTTATCACTTTTCTTCCGATGAGATTGAGATGTTAGAAGAAATTATGAAACCAGAAAACCATGCTCTATTAGGAGATTCAGGCGAAGCATTGGAAAACGGTGGAGGTAATCCGGTATCAGAATTATCTTCCAGTCAGATTACAGAGATTGTGGGAGGAATAACGAACCAGCAAGCAAAACAAGCAATTTCCTTTGCACTTTCTAAGGTTGGATATCCTTATAGCCAGGATTATCGAGATAGTGGTAGTTATTATGATTGCAGTTCCCTCGTCTATTATTCGTGGAGAGCCGCAGGCAAGGATATCAGTTTTGGTGGAGCAACCACAGCGGCAGCGGAAGGGCAGGGCTTAGAAGAGGCTGGAAAGACAGTTTCCTATGAGGAAATGCAACCAGGAGATCTGATATTCTACAGTTATTGTAAGAATGGAAGATATCGAAATATCAGCCATGTTGCTGTGTATGTGGGAAATGGAAAGGTTGTGGAAGCTGCTAATACAAGAATTGGAGTTGTGTATCGTGAGATACAAAGTCGAGGTAGCATTGTAATGATAGGAAGACCATAAATAGTGAAAGCGGATTGAGCGGAGCCATTAAGGTTTACGCTTTTTTATTTTGCCTAAATACAAAGTGAGCATTTGCAAGCTTGTTAGCAAAATGCAAACGAATACGTGAACCGTAGAAATAAAATAGTATATCTACGGACGAGGGAGGAGATATATGCGAGTAAATGAGATGATTTTATCAACGGAGAACGGAAGAGGGAAAGAAACAAATTTTCTATCCACTTACGAAGATTATAAGCAACTTCTTGTGTCACAGGTATTGGAAACAAAGTCAGAAGTGGCAGATGCAATTATGGATTTAGGAATGAGTCTAAATAACTCCAGACATTGGAGTGAAGTGTTTCTCTCATCTGGTCATTCCATGATTGTAAGGTATTGTTCTAGAAAAGCTTTCGGAAAATAATCTTCTTCTGCTGAATGATAGAAGCGGAGAGTTTGTTGTGGCGATAGGGGTTTCCCTTTATGTTCGTTTTCCTAAGGGAGAAGAACCGAGTATAGATAATATGCTGTATGGCATTGAATGGGGACATGGAATTTATTATTCACAAACTCCGTCTACCATTGATTTTAAGGAAATCAGAGAAAAATACGGGACACCTAAGAAAATGGAGAGTTTGAAGGATTTCCGATGTGAGCTAATGGAGAGGTATTGTTTTTATCAGAAGATTATTTACAGCCCGTTAGTATCTCAGGAAGTTAGGGAGGCGGCAAGCAATAGTATGTATAACGAATTTCAGACAGGTATAGATGAGGTGTTTCAGAAAAATCTGGTTGAGGGGATGTATGATAGAGGATTTCTAGATCGTCAGCCTGCTAAGAAAGCGAAGGTAAGGTAGTTGATTAAAGAATTTGAAATAGAGATTAGAGAAATGCTTTCCCGGGTAGGGAAGATAGAAGCAGAAACCCTTGGGAAAGCCATTGATAAGACTATGTAACTGTATTATGAACAGAAAATCATTTTGTACCCAGAGGATTGCCAGGTGTTGATTTTCTGTCAATGAAACAAAACGAAATGAAATCAAGTTAATCTGGAGGACAAGTATATGAGCAAAGAACTGACAAATGAGATTATGGAGAATATGGAGTTCTTGATCGAAGAGCTTCATAAGGAATGGGAAAAGTCTGGTGTTACAACAGCAGCTGCTATTATTGGGATCAAGGAAGTGAAGGATGTTAACAAGAAGCTTCAGGAAAAGATTGCTAAGAAGCAGACTATTTTAGAAAAAGATACAATTACCTTTCGAGAAGGTATCCACTTTACCAAGGAGAATTATGCCCTATATCGTCTTGTTCGTAAGATAAAAGACAACGAGGATATGGCAAATGATAAGGGGATAGATTCTGAGTTAGTAGTAAGTCTTGATACAGAGGAGTTTGAACTATATAAAAGCATGTTTGAACCAAAGTTGTCAAAATAGTTATTTCACAAAATACGGAGAGAAAGGGGCAAGGAAATGGGTGTAGATTATCAGGTGAAACAGATCTATGATACTCAAATCTCGGATGTAACATCCACATCAGAAAAATGGAAGGATATATGCCGGCTGATAGGACAGCTATATCGATATGAATTTGACAACATTCTTATGATATATGCACAACGACCGAGTGCTACGCTAGTTGCTGATTATGATACATGGAAAAAGGTAGATCGTTTTGTAAAGAGAGGTAGTAAAGGAATTGCAATCTTTCCATCAAGAGCGCTAAAACCTTATATGAGACATGTTTTTGATATTAGTGATACCGCAGGAAAATCGCAGAAGCTGACTTGGGATTTAGAAGGTGATATGCTTAAGAATTTTCTTGATTATCTGGTATCAGATGGACAGATGGAGCAGTACACAGGAACAGACAGAGATTCTTTCATGAATTTCTTAAAGCACTTTACACAAACATACATTCGAGGTATAATAAAAGAGGATTTCGAGGAACGAACATCCGAACTTATGCAGCTAACAGGTAGTGTGATTAAGGATTATGATAATAAAACGCAAGAGCCAAATGCCATAATGGATGGTATGGCAGAACAGATACTCTATAACAGTATTATGTTTGCCATTGGTACGAGATGTGGATTTGATTTATCCGTGCAAGAACAGGATTTTAGTCAGATCGTGAACTTTTCTAATGAAGAAATTGTTTACCGTATTGGTTCTCTTGTATGCGATGTCTCCTGTAGTGTTCTTAGACAATTTAATCGAACTATTAAAAGTGTGGAGAATGAAAGGAGAACTCAATATGGCAGAGATGACATTTACTTACCACGAAGTGGACGGACTGTTGTATCCGGATATCAAGATACCGGAAGAGAAAGAAGTGAGACTGACAAACCTAGGGAAGTACGGGATACTGGCAATGAATTACCTCAAGGAGAACGAACCGAGCCGGTACAACTCACTTTACCGTTTTGGGAAGTTAGCAGAGAAGATGTTGGAGGTAGAAGAGGAAGCGAATCAGCTGCTAGATCAGCTGATGAACGACTATCTGGAGATCCACAGACCACAGAATTCGAGTTCAACCATGGAGATGTGGAAATTAAGGGAACAGGCGAAGATGCAGGCAGAAGAGATCGTGCTTCACAGAATCGTCTACAAGTTCCATTAGAAGATAATGATGAAAAATTGAATAAAGAACTAGATGAGATTAATTCATTTGGTAAGTATGAGGAAGCTGTATATCAGGCTTCCTTTTTTTCTGGGGAAGAAATGAACCAAGGAGATGTTAATGCTCATTTAACCACTACCGGAAATACATCAAAGGGAAATACTGTAGGACGAAACGAAAACCAGAATCAGCTTGGATTTAAGTACACCTATATAGAACCTAAGAAAGAATTAGCAGTACCCCATGAATATATTGTTCAGACGTTACTTCGTGGAACCGGTTTTCAGGGTGGAAAACAGAGGGTATTTGAGTTGTATCAGAATATCGGAAATGCCGACGAGCGAGCCAAACGAATTAGGAAAGAATATGGTATAGGCGGAGCAGGATGGCCAATTGAAGATTATGGTCTGCATGGCTATGATACATTTAAATCTCAAGGACTTCGATTTCGATGGAGGGATGCGGAAGGAGAGAAGGAGGGCTATCTATCCTGGAAGAATATTGAACGTGAGATAGGAGCCCTTATCCTCACAGGAGAATATTACTCCATTCATGATCAAAACGTTCCTAGACCTACGGATAACTCTGACACTAATCTGGCTAATAATATGGACTATAGTGACGACAACCATCCGTCGTCTGTAGGATTGCTTGATGAAATCGAGAATGGTGAATGGGATGAATTCCAATCAGAGTTAAAAGCAGAGTATCAGGCGGAAAATCAGCACGAGCATGAAAAACTTTCTGATGATGAAATTGATGCTATTCTAGAAGAGGATCGAAGAAGAGCGGATGAACGATATGAAGCTTTGCAGAATTCTGACAATATCCTTAATTTTGATCAGTCTACTATCCTTGAAACAAAAGAGCGTGATACAACAGAATCGGATGTTGCAATGGAAAAGGATTTATGGGATGCTGTTGAAATATATCTTAGAGATTGCTCTTCTATAAAGCCTTATACACCATTCTTAAAGATGGTATATGAAAGTCAGCTCTTATTAGAAGACAAATTAAGGTTTCTCAATAGAATTGTAAACCATACAGGTAAGGAACAAACCAAAGCCTATGCCAATAACCAATTCGGTTTGGTTGAGTATGAACAGAGAATATCAGGAATACGAGTTAATTATAAATGTTCTGATTTAGAGCGTCATACCGAGGATGTTACTTTTGAACAGCTTTATGAAGCCATGAAGTATATGATTACGGTGGAGGAGTTCTCCACTACAGAACAAGAAGAAAACTTCAAGCAGTTATGGGATACTACACCGTATGAGGATAAGAATGTAATCTATCAGGACTTTATTGATAAAGTTAAGGAACTGGAGGAAAAGCAGAAACCACCAGTCCCAAAGCAGAATTTTCAGTATAACCTTTGGGAACTGCCAAAGGGAGGAGCAAAGACCAGATATGAGTGGAATGTAAAAGCCATTGAAACCTTGAAAGAGATTGAAGCAGAACATCGGCTTGCTACTCCTGATGAACAGAATAGCTTATCTTATTATGTAGGCTGGGGAGGCTTGTCGGAAGCCTTTGATGAACGCAATACTTCCTGGAAGAAAGAGTATGCAAAACTGAAAGAGTTGCTTACCAAAGAGGAATACGATTCAGCCAGAGCAACAGTCAATAATGCATTCTACACGTCTCCTGAAATAGCAAGGTCCATGTATGATGCTCTTTATCAGTTTGGATTTCGAGGTGGCAATGTATTAGAGCCCTCCATGGGGGTAGGAAATTTCTTTGGAAGTATTCCCGTATCTTTACAGAAGAGTAGTCTGTACGGAGTAGAGGTTGACAGCATATCAGGGAGGATTGCAAATCAATTATATCAAGAAGCTACGATCCGTATTTCCGGGTTTGAACATACCGAATTTCCAGATAATTTTTTTGAAGTTGCAATTGGTAATGTACCCTTTGGTGATTATAAGCTTTTTGATCTAAAGTACAATAAATACAATTTTCGTATCCATGATTACTTTATTGCAAAGGCATTAGATCAGTTAAGACCTGGTGGAATTGCAGCTTTTATTACCACTAAAGGAACGCTAGATAAAAGTAATCCAACCGTAAGAAAATATCTTGCACAGAGGGCAGAGCTGATTGGTGCAGTTAGACTTCCCAATACTGCATTTAAGGAAAATGCGGGAACAGAGGTTACCAGTGATATCATATTCCTACAAAAGAGGGAGAGAAAGATGGATATCGAGCCGGATTGGGTGCATCTGGGCTATACGCAAGATGGAATTGCAGTGAATTCATATTTTTCCAGTCATCCAGAGATGGTTCTTGGACACATGGTATATGATAACCGAATATTTGGGGAGAACAGTAGATATACCACCTGTATCAATGAGGATGAGAATTTCGACTTACATCATGCGTTAAATGAAGCACTAGGACGCATAAAGGCTCAGATGACAGATTTTGAGCGGATGGAAGAGGAAGCCGAGCAACCAGAGGATATCATACCAGCCAATCCGGATGTTCGAAATTTTTCCTATACTTTTTATGAAGGAAAGCTATATTATCGTGAGAACTCCCTGATGTATCGAAGGGAGGTATCAGAAAATATAGAGAACAGAATTAGGCAGATGGATACCATCCGAGGTATTACGAGGGAGCTGATTGAGATCCAGACGGTCGGATGTAGCGAGGAGGAACTGACAGAGAAGCAACATAGTTTAAATGAAGTTTACGATCAGTTTGTAGAGAAGTATGGGTATATAACAGATCAGGCTAATAGTAGGGCTTTTCGAGATGATAGTGATTATCCGCTTCTTTGCTCCTTAGAGGAAGTTAATGAAGAAGGTGTAGTAAAGAAAGCAGATATGTTTTATAAACAGACAATTAAAGCCAAAGTTACCATAGAGCGGGTAGAGACAGCAGTGGAAGCATTGAACATATCTATGAATGAATTTGGTACGGTAAATATTCCGTATATGTTAAGCATTTATCATCCGGATATTAGTAAAGAACTTGGTGAGCTGAAAGAGAAGTCAGGAGAAGAGGTAACTCTTTCGAGTCAGGCACAGACAGAGGTTGAGAGAATGGTGATGATCGAGGAGTTATCAGGATTAATTTATCTAAATCCCAGCGGTTTCAATAAGAACAATCCAGATGCGGGCTGGGAGACGGCAGATGAATACCTCTCTGGAAATGTAAGGGATAAACTTCGGGTGGCAAACGCAATGGCAAAAGAGAATCCAGAACTGTTTCAAAGCAATGTGATAGCTTTAGAACAGGTTCAGCCGGTAGACATCGATGCTTCTGAAATTGATGTGCGGATCGGAACCACATGGATTGATCCGACAGACTATGAGGAATTTATTTATACACTTCTAAATACTCCAAGAAGAGCACGAGCGGTCAGAAGCCAGTATTATAACTCTGGTATTCAGGTTCATTTAAACAAATTAAGTATGGAATGGTATATTGAAAATAAATCTATGGATAAGCATTCTGTGGCAGCAACTAAAACCTATGGTACTGGCCGCATGGATGCTTATTCTATTTTCGAGGAAACCTTAAACTTAAGAACCGTAACTATTCGAGACAGGGTAGATGATGGAGATGGAAAATATCGTTACGTAGTGAATAAAAATGAAACCATGTTAGCAAGAGAAAAGCAGAATCAGATCAAGGAAGCCTTCAAAGAGTGGTTGTTTTCAAACTCAGAGCGCAGAGCCAAATATGTAGAATATTACAATGAGACATTTAACAATATAAGACTTCGTGAATATGATGGCTCTCACCTTCAATTTCCCGGAATGAATCCGGAGATAGAGTTAAAACCTCATCAGAAAAATGCGATTGCTAGAATCCTGATGGGAGGAAATACCCTTTTGGCGCATTGCGTGGGAGCAGGAAAATCCTTTGAAATGATGGCAGCCTGTATGGAGCAAAAGCGACTTGGAATTGCCAATAAGACAGTTATAGTGGTTCCAAAGCCACTTATCGGGCAAACAGCAAGTGAGTTCTTAAGACTTTATCCATCTGCCAATATACTAGTTGCAACGGAACGGGATTTTGAAAAGAGCAGAAGAAAACAGTTTGTCTCAAGAATAGCAACTGGAGATTATGACTGTATTGTCATGTCCCACAGTCAGTTTGAGAAAATACCAATCTCGCAGGAAAGAAAAGAACGGATGCTTAATCAGCAGATTGATGAGATATCTTATGCAATTGATGAGATGAAGAGCAGAAATGGTGAGCGATGGACTGTGAAACAGATGGAAAGCCAAAAGAAAAAGCTGGAGGAACAGCTAAAAAGTCTTGCGGATGAAAGCAGAAAGGATGATCTGATTACCTTTGAAGCACTTGGGATTGATTCGATCATGGTGGATGAAGCTCATAATTTTAAAAACCTTGCTATCTTTTCCAAGATGAATAATGTATCGGGAATCAGCAGTTCCGGCGCCAAGAAAGCTACCGATATGCAACTTAAATGCCAATATATCAGTGAAATCAATAATGGCAGGGGGATTGTATTTGCAACGGGAACCCCGATTAGTAATACTATGGGTGAACTGTATGTTATGCAGCTTTATCTGCAAAAGGAGTCGTTAGAGCAGATGGGCATCTATCATTTTGATTCCTGGGCAGCTAATTTCGGCGAAGTGACTACAGTATTGGAATTAACTGTAGAGGGAAGTGGATTTCGATTTAAGAGCAGGTTTAATAAGTTTACGAATCTGCCGGAGCTCATGAATATTTTTCGGGAATGTGCCGATGTGCAGACCTCTGATATGCTGGAACTGAATGTACCAAAGCTACGTGACGAGAAATATATCATTGTAGAAAGCGAACCAGATTGGTATGTAAAGCAGGTGATGGAAGACTTTGTGATAAGGGCGGAACGAATCCGGAATGGATTAGTAGACCCAAGTGAGGATAATTTTTTAAAAATAACTCATGAAGCTAGACTTCTTGGTACAGATGCAAGACTCCTTGATAAGGATGCACCAAATAATCCGGTTAGTAAACTGAATAGGGTAGTAGACAATGTGGCAGCCGAATACTTTTCATCAAATCAGGATGGAAGGATCGGCTGCCAGCTTGTTTTTTCAGATATTGGAACTCCTGGTGCCGGGAAAGAGTTTGATGTTTACACTTATGTGAAGCACGAATTGGTAAAACGTGGAGTACCAGAAGAAGAAATTACCTTTATTCATGATGCTAAATCGGATACAGGGAGTGACGTTCTCTTTAAAGAGATGAGGACAGGTAAGAAAAAGATTTTGCTTGGCTCTACCGATAAATGTGGCACAGGGGTAAATGTCCAGACACACCTTGTGGCAATGCACCATATTGATTGCCCCTGGAAACCGTCAAGTATAGAACAAAGGGAAGGTCGAGGTATCCGTCAGGGGAATGAAAACAGTGAGGTTGCCATCTATCGTTATGTAACAAAGGGTACCTTCGATGCCTATTCCTGGGCGCTGGTGGAAAATAAACAGCGGTTCATCAGTCAGATTATGACGAGCAAATCGGTATCTCGTACCTGTGAGGACATTGATGAGGCAACGCTATCTTATGCAGAGATTAAAGCGGTTGCCACAGGTAATCCACTTATTCGTGAAAAGATGGAGTTAGACAATGATGTACAGAGATTAAAGCTTTTAAAAGCATCCTATGACAGTCAAAGATACACCTTGCAGGATAATTTCTTAATCCGTTTTCCAAAACTGATTAAGGCAGCGGAGGAAAAACTATCTTGTGTCCGAGAGGATATCAGGGAGAGAGATAAGCAGCTTATTACAAGTCCAGAATTTAAAATTACCATTGGGAATGCCAAGTTCACAGAGCGAGTGGATGGCGGAACCGTTATGCTAGAAGCAATTAGTAAGTGCAAGATTGGAGATACCCATCCAATCGGTCAGTTTAAAGGATTTAACTTATTAGTGGAAAAGAACTTTATGGGAACGAATTATATGGTGCTTCGAGGTAAAACAGAATACAAAGTAGAACTAAGTACCAGCCCGGTTGGCAATATGGTCAAATTGGAGAACTCCTTTAATGGATTACCAGAACATGAGGAATTCCTAATTAAGAAGATTGATCAGTATCAGCGTGATATGGAGCAATCAAAGCAGGAATATGAAAAACCATTTGCTCATGAAGTGGAGCTTAAGGAAAAACTGGCGAGACAGTTTGAACTGAATGCAGAGTTGGATCTTGAAAATAGCAAAGTGGCAGACGTTGATTTAACTGTTGTACCTGCAAAAGATGATGACGTTTCAAACAGCCATGTAGCAGAAAAGAGAAGTAATTATCATATTGAGTATGAAGATAAGCGGAGGTAATGTGGTATATTTCATGTCTAAGGCATATGGTACAAACAATAATAATTATTAAAGGCATTAGCCTGGGACTACTGTTCGGTAGTCCCTTATCTTTCTTACAGCATCTTATTGTATGTAAAGCATATAGAAGTGAGGAGTATATGAAGTATTCAATCAAAGTAAGTGAAGTTAAAGAAAAATTAAGACAACAGGGTGAAAAGCCATCTATTTTAAAGGGATTTGCAACAATGGTAATAGGAGATTGTTTTAAAATTACGAATATAGCAATTTTGGAAAACAGTGAAGGTAATCTCTTTGTGTCCATGCCACGTTATAAAACGAATAATGTTGAAGAAAACGGGTCGATAACGTATAAGGACATTTGCAATCCGATAACTAAGGAATTTAGAGAAGCGCTGTATGACAATATTTTAATCGCATATGAAAAAACGAAAGGATCAGATAAGGTAGGAGAAATGAAGATTCAGGATGATAAAAAGGTGACTGAATTTTCTGTATTTGTCACACCATTTGAACGGGAAGGCAGTAATATCTGTGGGCTTGCTCGTATATATTTTGAGGATTGCTTTGTCATAAATAATGTGTCTATCCTTCAGGGAAAAGCGGGCAGTTTATTCGTTGCAATGCCATCCTATCGTACAAGGCAGACAGGTGAAAACAACAAACCGGTTTATCATGACATTTGTTATCCGATAACGAAAATATTTCGCGAGGAGCTATATGGAGAGATGATATCATCCTTTCATTCAGCAGAAAAAGAGAAATTGGAGAGTCAGGGAAATTTGTCGCAGGCGGATGTTACAAACCGAAATGAGCGAGAGGCACCTTTTCGTTAAAAAGAAGAAAACAATATTATATAGTGATATTACAAAATTATTAAACGAGAAAAGGTATTATGGTATAACAATAAATATACCTTTAAACAGAAAGAGTGATAATGAAGCAGATTACAATTTTCTAATGGAGCTGAATACCTATTTGGAAAATGAGCAAATTCTAATAATTAATTTTTCCGATTCGTTTAACGTCAATATTATGTAACCAAAAAGGAAGCCGACAATTTGTTAGCTTCCTTTTTGGTTATCGGAGTATTTGTTTAATTATTTCTTCAAAAGTTCCTTAATGTATTTTTCCATGTCTTTGTCTAGGTCAGATTTTATACTTGCAACATTACTATTAATCTTATCTGTAATCTGCTGTTTAGTCTTGGTTTCTTCATCATTTACTACAGTATCAAGCTGTTTTTTGAGCTCGCTGGCATAGGTGTCAACTTCTTTGTCGGCTCTAGCAACTTCATTATTTTTATGCGTTTCTATGTCACTAATTGTTTGCTTAGAAGCGGTATCAATGTACTGTTTAATATCGTTAGAGCTGTCTGTTTCAATTTTGACTACTTCCTGTTCTGTAGATTGCATGAAATATGCTGTAATAGAAGTAAAGCCATCTTTTATTAATGCGACAATATTAGTATTTAAAGCAGTAGCTGCATAAGCCTGAGTACTCCCCATAAGCGTAAGAGCTACTAGCAAACTCACAACAAATTTCTTCTTAAATAATCTTTTCATTAAAATATACATCCTTTCTGTGATAGGTTTAACCAACAATATATTTTTAACACATAATAGGAATGATTATCAATAGTAAAACAATGTAAAAAATTTATATACTCTCTATACATTATTTACTTTAATGAAAGAGAGGCTAACATATGTCAAAAAAATTTTAATATCAGAAGCCATACGGGTAGGATGGAATCCTATGGGGGATTATCAATATTATTAGGACTAATCATTTTTATACTGTAGTTAGTAATAGGTATGGGAACGATAAATTCATGCGAGTTATTCAGAGGTGTGCATCGGAGGGGTATACAGGTATTGCGAATATTCCAGCCGCATTTATGCTTGGATATGAACTTGGAGATGAAAATAAAAAGAAGTTTTTTCATATTTATCATGGAAATAATACACCTGATGATTTAAAAGACGATAGATTTCATTTATTAAAAGTAGAAGTAAGACGTCATACATTTGAACTACATGAGGGGGAAAATGATCCTAGTAAAGAAGGGAAGATATTATTATTAATACAAATGACTCAACCTATCAAAGAGGCATTATTCAGGAAGTCCTTGAAGATAATGATTATATTTTAAAATATCAAATCCCACAGACGATAGATTATGATATCGTTGATTCCGATAGTCAATTAGATAATTATACGAATAATATTGTAACTCATATAGCAGAAATTCAGAAGAATCCCAATATAACACAGAATAAGATCTGTGTAGCAGCCTCAGGTGCATTTGTATTTGCATTAGGAACTAAATTTAGTAAAACACAAAATAAGGAAACAGTAATTTTTCATTACCAGAAGGATACATATCCATGGGGAATTAATGTAACAAAGAAGCTTCCCGTAATAATAAAAGAAGTATAAAGCTTTGGGGGCTGTCGCACTAAATATTAATGCGCAGCATAAGATAGAGCATAAGGAGTTTGTTGAAAAGTTAGATCAAGTAAATTGGGATAAGGTTAAAAAAGATCAGGACAAGGCAATATTAGAGATTTTAGATTTTTTTAATGAATGGTTAGTAAATCATATTTTATATACAGATCAACTTTATTCTCAGAAGAATTGAGGCTTGAGCTAAGCGTTTATTCGATACATAGCAATATCGAGGGTAAAGAGATTGGAGCTGTCACTTTACGATTGATAAATCGTGAAGCGACAGCTTCCCATTTCCTAAAAATCCCTTTCATTATCTATAGTCGGGGGTTTAGATAAACTTAAACTTTCAATATACTATAATTACCATTTTAATTACTTTGTAGACACAGTAATCACCTCACTATAGGCACCATAGGCAATCTTTTTACCACTCGTTTTATATGCTCTAACCTTAAATTTATATGTTGTTCCGGACACAAGTCCTGTCATTGTACTTGACGTTGTATCATAATTTTTTATAGTTTTTATCTCAATCCATTTTGAGTTTTTATATTGGTAAATTTTATAACCAGTAACACCAGCCTGATTTCCCCAGGTAAGTTTCAGGGATGTTTTACTTTTACTAGACACCTTAAGGCCATTCGTAACAGACGGAGCGTTTGCACATGATATTACAGCACTATATTTTGCTTTAATATTATTCTTAGCCCCTCGTGCTTGAAGCTTATAATAATAAGTTTTACCGAATGAAATAGATTTATCTGACCAGGTTAATTGTCTAGCATTTGTAACAGTGCCAACTTTCTTATAGCCACCTGTCTTACTAGAAGAGCGATAAATATAATATCCATTTGCTCCACCTACCCTATTCCAATTTAGTTTAATATAAGAATAATTTACGCAATTAGCTTTTACTGATTGGGGAGAGTTTAACACCGGCATATTTTCTGATAAAATATAAGCAGAATTATGACTAATTTCATATTCAGTATAACCATCGTCAGCTAATTCAACGTCTGTATCTAGCACATCAGGAGTTTGATCATAATACGATAATTTCATATCTGAGGTGACTTTATATTTTTCCTTTAAGAATTCATTATTGATACGCATCTGAACTTTTCCGGGTAGAACCCCATTCGCAGCATAAAGCATAAAAAGGATATAATCGTCATTCGCATATCCAAAATCGGATCCCTTCTGTTTACTGATAATTACCTTCAGATTGATCGACTTACAGTTATCCGGATTAATGTCCTTGCCGTTAAATATCCATTGTACATCATCATTCTCAAACACTACTGTTTTATCTTTTCCAGCAATTGCACTAAAAAGTCTTTTATCTGCTTTATTGTTATTACGAAAATCCAATACTGCAGTCTGCCCTTCCTGCATGGAATTAATTGCATTTACTGCCGCATCAACATTTCCAGTCGCTCCATAATAAGTTATATCGAAAGCACTGTTAATTGTTATCGTTGGATCTATAAATCCGCTTAGCTTTTTCAAATCCTTTCGATCATACTCTACGGAGTTTCCCACAGCTGGACAAACTAGAATGTCATCAAGTTTATAGCTTCCTTCTCCTTGAAAGGGGTCTATTGGAAACCTCAATTGATGGGTTCCGCTCATGATTGGTGTATCCGAGTACCAGAATAGGAAGACGTCTTCTCCTTCTTCATTCATTAATTTAATCCATACACAGTTCACACCATATTTATTAGTACTTATAGTGATAGGAACCTCAAGACAATCCGGTGTTACGATTGCAGTGTTATCAAGATGAATAGACTGAATCGAAGGTTCCGTACTTTTTTCATAGTTTGATTTAGTAACGGTAATTTTCTGAGTGAACTTACTCCATTCAGGAGAGTCAGGAGTATACTTTGTATGATTGAAGTCATGATCGGTCAAAGTGACCTCTTCCAGTGTATAAGAACCCACTACGAGAGGATCTTGAAAACCAGCGCTTAGATTATACTTACCAGTATGTAGTTCCTTTCCATCAGGGTATGCGCTATAGTCCGACCATTGTATATAATAAAGAGCAGATCCTTCATTTCTAAAGGTTAGAGTAATATTGCTTATCCCGCTTTCATCCTCTAGCGTATCAACATTAAGATTAATTAATCCGGTTGAAGAATCAATATTGTCTGCGTTTTTTATCGTTATACTGTTTATTTTAGGTGATATAAAATCTGTAATTGTTGAGTGTGTAACGATTATTTTAGAGGTTGATTTTTTTAAACATTCTGCACCCTTTTGAACGCTGTATTCACTACTATTGCCATTCGCATCAGATAAATAGATATCTTCTATGGAATATGTCTCCTCATAGAAGAATCTTCTATCAAAGGATAAAGTCACCGTTGTCTTTCCTGAATATAATGGATATATTCCATCCTCTGTTGATGTAATATACTGCAAAGACCTTATCTTTCCACTATCTTGCCCTTTAAAATCGATAATTATATAGTTTACGCCTACTCCATCCTCTTTCAAATCAAAGGTAATTTTCAATCCCTTCTCCGTGTCAATATGATCTGCATTTGAGATTGTGAATCCATTCAGAATTGGCGCCGTTTTATCATATCCTGTATCTGCCTGAACTATAACAAAACGGCTAAAAATTTGTACAATGAAAAGTACTACGATTAATAACATTACTAATGATTTTTTATGTATTCTATGTGATCTCATAAAATCTCCCTATAAAGTCTATAATTTATTTAAACACAAATATTTCACACTCTTAAAATGAATGTTCCCTACAATTATAAAACAAACAACTACTGTAAAAAAGAGGATTATTAATCCAATTTTTAATATTACTATTATAGTGCTTCAATTAGACGCATTGCTCCATCATAAGCCGCATAATAAAAGCCCCTAGAATGCAGACTCCATATAGCCCGCTTGCAGCCGGAAGATTATCAAGAACATGGTAAGCAGATACCTTAAGTAGTCATACGGATGTGGTGGCGATCGGAAAATATGACAGTACCAAGGATTACGACAGAAATCGTTAAAAGGTGTCACAGGTAGCTGAAAAACACAATTATACAAAGACTTCACAAAGGAATACCAAAGAGATTATGTTAATAACAGTTAAAGTATCGGAATGAGGACACCTTATATTGAATAAGTGGTTCTCAATTTTTTGTTGCGAATCCCTTTTATAGGACAATAATAACTATATAATTAGGATCATGAGTTATTCTGACCTAAATAGGTATAGGAAAAGGACAACTAATTGCAAAATAGCATGGAAGCATGGAGGTGAAATCAATTTGATAATAGGAATGCGAAAACCGAGTTTAAAGAAAAGTCTGAAAGCAAGAACTACAGGCAAGTGGAAAAGGCAAGCAAAAAGAGCAATTAACCCGCTTTATGGGAAAAAGGGAATGGGATTTATAAGAAATCCTAAGAAATCAGCTTACAACGCAGTCTATCACAAAACAACATTTGGAATTGGTGACATACTAAAAAGATTATTCAAATAGAGGAGAACGCATATGAATGAATGTATTACAGTAACAGGAAAAGGCAAGATTTCATTACCACCGGATACTGTCCAGATTAAGATTTCTTTGGAGGTTGTTAGAGATACCTATGAAGATACCATGGACGGATCAGCAGATGCTGTTTCCATGTTGCGAGATGCTTTAAGGACTGATGGATTCGAAAAGGAGGACATTAAGACTACTCGTTTTAATGTGGATCTTGAATATGAAAGCTATAAAGAGAGAGATAACTGGAAAAGACGATTTATTGGGTATCGATGTAATCATGACTTAAAGATTGAATTTCCCTCCGACAGTAAAAGACTCGCAAAGATATTATCATTAATTGCTCGATGTCCGATTAATCCGGAGTTTTCAATCCAATATAAAATAAAGAACATGGAAGAAGCAAAGAATCAATTATTAGCAAAAGCAGTGGAAGATTCAAAAAGGAAAGCAGAAATATTAACAAAAGCTGCCGGTGTATCCCTAGGTAAAGTTACTAATATCAATTATTCCTGGGGAGAAATTAATATCTACAGTGAGCCGGTAAGATATGATAAAGAAATTCTATGTGAAGATGCAGCATGCAATTATGAAGGTTCCTTAGATATTCATCCAGAAGACTTAGACATTTCAGATACCGTAACAGTGGTTTGGGAGATATTATCATAAGAAAGCCGTGATGCGATGATGAATAGAATAAAACACTGGCTGTTTCGGAGCAGAAGAAAACAATGCCATGGTTGCTGTGTGATATGTGAGTACTTTGATAGATGTGCTTGTGAAAAATAGACGGATGTACAATTATTTGGACTTCCAATTATTGGTATGTTATAATTTGGTCATAATATAGTTAACTTGAATAATGGAAGGGATGTACTTATGGCTAAAGGATCAAATCAAAAAATGAAAATCATTTACTTGATGCAGTTATTTATGGATAAAACAGATGCAACTCATTACATTACCATGGTTGATATCTTAGATTATTTAAGCAGCAATGATATTAGTGCGGAAAGAAAATCAATATATGCAGATATTGAGGCACTTAATCACTATGGCTTTGATATAAAAGGATTTCAGGAAAAGGGAACGTATTTTTATCATCTTGTAAATCGTAAGTTTGAGTTGGCAGAGCTGAAACTTCTAGTTGATGCCGTTCAATCCTCAAAATTTATTACAGCAAAAAAGTCACATGAACTAATCAAGAAGATTGAAAGCTTTGCCAGTATATACGAATCCAAAGAGTTACAAAGGCAGGTTTATGTGTCAAACCGTATCAAGACGATGAACGAAAGTATTTACTATAATGTGGATCATCTCCATGAAGCAATCAATACGAACAAGAAAATAACGTTTCAATATTTCCAATGGACAGTAGCTAAGAAAATCAAACTTAAAAACGATGGTGCTTTATATCAAGTTAGTCCGTGGGCATTGATGTGGGATAATGAAAATTATTATATGGTAGCCTTCGATTCTGAGGAGGAAAAGATAAAACATTTCCGGGTGGATAAAATGTTGCATATAACATTGATGGAAGACAAAAGAGATGGGAAAGAGCAGTTTAGTAAGTTTGATATGGCGGTATATGCAAAGAAAATGTTTGGTATGTTCGGTGGTACCGAGGAAAATGTAAAATTAGAATGCGATAATAATCTGGTTGGAGTTATCATAGATCGTTTTGGAAAAGATACCATGATTATTCCGTCAGATGGCGAGCATTTTAGAATAAATGTGGATGTTGAAGTAAGTCAACAGTTTTTAGCTTGGGTTATTGGACTGGGTGCAGGAGCCATGGTTATATCTCCGGAACCTGTTGTTGAAATGATGAGGAATGAGGCTAGAAGGCTTATGGAACAGTATGAGTAAAAAAAATAGGGTTTAATACCTTAGGTATAATTTATTAAGTAGTTTATTTTACTACAAATAAGGATTATAATAGTGCATAATGGAAGAAAATGAGTAGTGGTATATGGAGGTATCTTTGAAATATTTATACGATAAAAAACGATTGAATATTATAACAACAATGCTTCAAGTTTCTATCAGGATACGATTCATGTTGAGTTTTCTGCATTACAGAAAAACTTTACAAAGTATTTGACGAAAGGTGCCAGGATTTTGGATTTTGGATGTGGATCCGGGCGGGATACTAAGGCATTTCTGGATCAAGGATATCAGGTGGAGTCGCTTGATGGTTCGGTTGAGTTGTGCAAACTGGCGGAACAAATGACTGGACAAAGTGTACGACATATGCAATTTCAGGATTTTAATGAAATGGAACAATATGATGGTATCTGGGCATGTGCTTCAATCTTACACTTAGAGCCAAAGGAATTAGAGCAAGTTTTAATACAACTTAAAAATGCATTAAAAGTGGGAGGGTATCTATACACCTCATTTAAGTATGGGGAGTTTACAGGATACAGAAATGGAAGGTATTTTACAGATATGACAGAAGATAGCTTCATTGAACTGATCCAATTAGTTGGGGGATTTGAAATGATAGAAATGAAGATTAGTTCCGATGCAAGACATGGGAGAGAAAAAGAAAAATGGATAAATATAATTCTGAGAAAATCGTAACACAGATAAATCAAACATTGAAAGCCGATAGTTTATACACTTATCAGAGTGCTATTACCGGTGACAGCCGGTTTTTATATTATCAATTGAAGATGAGTATTCTATCATCCGACCGGATTGACATCATTGTTTCTTTTCTGATGGAATCTGGAGTACGTTTGATTATCGATGATTTAAAAAGAGCTTTAGATAGGGGAGTTAAAATCAGAATTCTTAGTGGTAATTATCTAGGTATAACACAGCCATCTGCCCTATACCTGTTGAAGAAAGAATTGGGGAACCAAGTAGACCTTCGATTGTACAATAATCCAAACAAATCATTTCATCCAAAGTCCTATATTTTTCATCGTAAGGAAGATGGAGAGATTTATATTGGCTCGTCTAATCTTTCTAACGGTGCACTGACTTCATCCATAGAATGGAATTATCGTTTTACCAGGACATCAAATACTCATGATTTTGACGTATTTTTTCATGCTTTTGAAGATTTGTTTAATAATCACTCATATGAAGTAACAGACGAAGTATTATCAGAGTATACCAAGAATTGGAGAAGACCATTTGTAAGTAAAGATTTAGAAAAGTATGATACACAGGAACAAAATGCAGTCAGCATATTCAGACCACAGGGAGCACAGATTGAAGCACTCTACTCTCTTGCAAAAAGCCGGAAAGAGGGATTTGATAAAGGTATTGTAGTTGCAGCAACAGGGGATCGGGTTATAATTGTGACAGGTCGAAGAAATGCCGTAAATAAGCGGGTTTCAGTGGCTTAGTCCTAATCCGTTTTCGTATAAAGATTATTTTATATGCCGTATGCAGTGTTATGAGAGTAAAAAGTGAATAGGTATTTAAATCTGGATAGGACTAGATTGAGATGGATCAAAATCAGAAGAAATTCTGAATGAAATCTATAGCGATATAGTTCTATTTTTTGTACCCAAAATCCGAATGGCTACCGGGTAGGTTACCGTAAGAGAGGAGATGAAGTTTATGATTTTAAGAACGATGGGTAAAGGTGTTCTGGCTATATTTAAGGCGATTGCCTGGCTGCTTCTTGTAACATTCAATCTTTTACTTGGAGCATTGAGATTGTTTCTAATTCTTTTTGCGCTGTTAGCAAGAATCGTTCTTACATTTGTAAGAATAGCAACACCATAAGAACATGACTGTCAGGTGTGGGCAGTTTAGATATTTCATTATTTCAGAAGAAACATGGGGAAGGAGTATTTTCCTGCCAGGCAGGACATTTAAAAGCAGTAACTCTTCGCGAGCCGGCGTTAAGGCATGAACAAATAATTATTATTGTAAGCACCAAAGGTGCAGGAAGAACAACTATATGGAAAAGAATTTATGAAACAAGGAAGAACAGACGCTATTTGAAAGAGAAGGAATTGCGTATGAGATGAGAGGGGATTTTGCATATCCAATCCTAGGGAAATCAGATGCAGCTACCATTGTGAATATTGGTTAGTATGGACGTAAGTGGATGACGTTGCTTTGGGAAATTGACCGCCATGCCTACCACAAATATTTGTTAAGTGGAGAACTTACGGTCAGAGCGATGGAATTTAATGAGCAGGCTGTAGAAATGGAAGAGGAGAAGGTCAGACAGTATGTGAATCAATTTCCTTATACAGACAGAAATTCATCGGTGGAGATATTGAGGGCAAATTATCAGGCAACATTTTTTGCAGATGAAGTAATTACTAACGATGCCAGAGTAGCAATTGAATATGAAAAACAGTGCCGATTTGAGGAAGCACTAGCAGCAGCTGAAAGACAGTAGAAGGGAAGGCGATTGTATGTATTTAAAAGATAAGAATGTATTAGTAGCAGCAATAGATCATGGCTTTTGTACCTGTAAAACTCCTCATGTGGTATTTGAAAATGGAATTCAGGCGTTTGGTGTTGCTCCGGCATTTACAGAGAAAACCATGCGTTACAAAGGAAATTACTACAAAGTGGGAGAAGGAAGACTTCCCATGAAAAACGTTAAAACAGAAGATGAAGATTATTTTCTTCTGACACTTGCGGGAATTGCGTATGAGATGGATTATTATGGACTGCGTTATGCGGATGTGGTAGTGGCAGCAGGTTTGCCATTTGCCAGATTTGGAGCAGAAAAACAGGCGTTCACAGATTATCTGAAACGTGGTCGGGAGGATTTTGAATTCAATGGGAAACGCTACCACATAAACATTGTAGATGTCTTGTTATTTCCACAGTGCTATGCAGCAGTTGCGGACCGATTAGGCAATATGAAGGAGGATCAGCTTATTGTGGATATTGGTTCCAAGACAATTGATGTAATTCATACAAGAAATCATGTACCAGTTGAACGAGATAGTTTTAGCTTGCCAGAGGCATTGATTTCCTGTACCAGAAGAGTGGAAAAAGCAATTTACAGTCAGCTGAACCGTAAGGTAAGCGAAGCTAACATTCAGGAAGCAATGATGAAGGGAACAAGCAGTCTGGGAGAAGAATACACAAAAGTAATGCAGGAGCAGATTCGTACTTTTGCAGAGGAACTTGAAGCACAGCTGAAAGAAAATGGATTTGATCCAGAACTTACACCAATCATCTATGCAGGTGGTGGAGCAGTTGTGATGAAACTCTTTGGAAATATCAGAGGTTCTCACATCTGCTATTTGGAGGATGTCAAAGCCAATGCCATTGGTTATGAATATTTTGCGGTCAAGAAGCTGCAGTAGCAGGTGATTTCCTGATGGCGAAAGAATCCTTTAAAACAGTCAGTTTCAGACTGAATCTGGATAAACATGAGGAAAAAGAGATTTATGAGTATCTGGAAAGCATCGACCAGGGAAATCAGAAACAGGATCTAGGCGACAAGAGCAAATTTCTAAAGATGTTGGTGAGAGAATGGATTGCTGGTGAAGTGGAAAGGGAAGCTACTGAAACCAAACGTTAGGAAGAAGAAATCTTTCAAAAAACATTACTGGAAAATTTGAGCCAGGAAGTGGAAAAGGGAAATGAGAGCCTTGTCAAAGAACTACCCGAGCTGATTCGAGCTGTGTTGAAAGAAGTTTTTGCAGATGGAGTGATTACAGTCGCTCCAAAATCTCCAGATGAAACCGTGGCTTTTCAGAATGAAACGGAAGAAGTTAGTGCGGCTGGTGTTCTTCCAGAAAGTGGAGCTGAGATCCCAGATGATGCGTTTGATTTTATTGATAATCTGTAGTGCGGATTGTAATAAATGCGAAGGGAAATGTAGTACAGATTGCATTACAAAAATATTTTGTAGTGCAGGATGTATTACATGAAATTCGAGGTATAGATATGAATATGGGTGCAGGGACTCCTGCCAAGAAGCCAAAAATTTTTTGGCTGGAAAAAGTCCGACTTTTTCCGCATCTTGCAGTAGGAAATTTACAGGGATATTTTTAGCATTGCTCCACAGGAATGTGAGAGCAGAAAGGAGAGAAAAACAATGAGACAGATAAGAGAAAACAGGTCGCAGAGAATGATTTTTGAAGGAGGATTTGTGTATGGTAAATGGAAGAAGAAAGTATAAATCAGATATCAAGTACCACAAGGTATCTGTGAAATTATCTGATAAAGATTTTGAAAAGCTGGAGGAGGATGCAAAAGCTGCCGGAGTAGACCGTAGCAAATATATTCGCGCTTTAGTTCAGGGTTCTGGTAAGGTTGATCTGAAGTTTCCACTGGACCGGGCAAATCTGGTGAGACAGATCACGGGAGTTGCAACAAATGTGAATCAGCTGGCCAAGGTAGCAAATGGTCGTGGCGATGTTTATTTTAGTGAAATCTATAAATGTACCATGCTTTTGGAAGAAATAACGAAGCTGATGAAGGAGGTGCTTGAAAATTGGCGATTACGAAAATCATAAATATCAATGAAGTGAAAGACCGTAATCCCGCAAGACATCTGGAAACTGCATTGGAATATATTCAGAATGGAGACAAGACAGAGGAGAAGATTCTGGTGGGTAGTATTAACTGCCTACCAGAAACAGCCTATGAGCAGATGCTTGACACCAAGCAGATATTTGGAAAGACAAATAAGAGACAGGGATATCACATTATTATTTCGTTTCCACCAGATGAAGCAACGCCAGAACAGGCATTTGAAGTAACAAGACGATTTGCAGAAGAACATTTGGGAGAAAATTATGAAGTTGTTTATTCTGTTCATACGGACAAAGCCCACAATCACGGTCATATTGTATGGAACATTGTGAGATTTGTGGATGGAATGAAGTATGATTCTCCGAAAGGGAACTGGAAATATCATTTGCAGCCCCTGACAAACAAGTTCTGTAAAGAGTTGGGATTATCCATTCAGCCAGCAGAATATAGTAAGAATCCAGTCAATATGTCCAGAGAGAAATGGGAGTTTGAACAGTCCTTCAAAGAACTGATCTATCGGGATGCCAGACTTTGCGCCGCTTATGCAGGCAGTGTGGATCATTTCCTGTATCTTATGAAAAGGATAGGGTATGAATTCAAACAAGGAACCTATCTGACAGTAAAGGTGCCGGGGAGGAAACTGTATCATAAACTGGATAAGATGGATGAAATGTTTAAAGAGGGTGTATTCAAATATTATCTTGGTTCGCCTCATACGGTGATTCCACATTATTATGCGAAGGATTTCTGGAATTATAAGAGGAGTAATCTGACTCTATATCAGAAAAAGTTCTATGCCAAGATGTATCGTCTGAGAATTGTGGAACAGAAGAAATTTTATGTGAATTCAGCAAGATATGCCGAGGATCTGAAACGGTTTCATCTGTTGCAAGACGAATATCTGATGATTGTTAATAATGATATCAAAGACTTTGGTGACCTGGTTGATTACAAGATCAGGCAGGAAAAACGCCATGAAGAAATTAATAAAAGGCAGCATAAGATTTATGCCATGACGAAAGCAAAGCTTAGTGCCTGTAAGTCAGAAGACGACTGGCGGGAATTTCAGGACTGGCATATGGGAATACAGAAGGAATTGCAGCAGCTTAAGGAAGAGAAGCATAAGACAAAGTATAATCAGAAACTGGCAGGTATCGCGATGAAAGAAAATCTGTCCACTGCGATGTATGTGGTTTCCGAGGATGAACCAATTAAGACAAACTTTGAAATGGAAGTGCCTACTTATTATGAAGCAGAGAGAACAGCACCTACGACTATTGATTATGATGAATATGATTTTACGGATAATAGGGATGTGGCTGGCAATTATCCTGTTGCGGAACCAATTACTGAAGATACCCAGATTGAAAATGCTGAACAAGAGGTGACGGCAAGTCTTGAAGCAGGTGCTTACGATAAATCTGAATCTGATTTGGATAATGTCCCAGTGATTGATGCCGGAGTTGAATTGGAAGAAGGAGAAATGTCTGTATCTGTATATGGTTTGGGAGATGTGGTTTCTGGAGATAGTGATATAAAATCAGAATCTGTTATTCGTTCCGCTGATGGTCATAATTCTAGAGTACGGATGCCGCTCACATATTCAGAATATCGCTTCATGACAGATAGTGATAAAGCGAAGGTATTTGGTGTTGCAGAGGATATGGCGGTAAATGATATTGTGAAAATTATCAGAGACTTTTACGATAACTGTGGTCATGGATATGATTTTGATGGTCTATTGGATGAGGCTGATATGATATTCAATGCAACAAGAAGGGATGCAATCCATGAGGTGGCAGATAATACAGCACAGGTAATAGAAATGCTTTATGAGTCTTACGAGAATATGCCATTGGAAAGAAAAGTTGCGCTGTTTGATTTCAGAATGGACGATGCAAATTATAATCTGAGTCTTCATAGGGAAGTGTTACGTTTGCTTGGAGTGAAGATGGATATCGAAGAAATAATGGATGATTATCAGATGATTTATGAAGAGAAGATGGTTCGGGAAATGGAGGAAAGGAACGGAAAGGATAAGCAGATTGACAGAGGCAGGGGAAGGTAACTTCCTCTGCCTTTGTGAAAAATGGTATTGATTACTTTACTTAAACTCAATATTTATTTTTCGTTATCTCTATATTTTTGATAGTGGATTTTCATGTAGTTTCTCTTTTGTTCATTAAGAGGGAGGGTAAGTTCATCAGAAATATTTAACGCAATTTTTTGTTCGGCGCTAATAGAATCTGAAATGCAGATATTACCGGTATCTGGGTTAAAAGAAATGAGATGTCGGTCAAAAAGTGCATCGTGATTAGCACAGAGTAGTAAACCATTAGCTGCATCTATTCTCTCTTCTCTTGAGGATTGAGACCATTCTTTGATATGGCTAGCTCTTAATGTAGAAGTAGTAGTAATATCACATAATTGGCATTGATGACGTTCCAAAAGTAGTAATCGTCGAAAAGCACCTTGGGATACACGAGTTTTTATCAATCTAGGAATATCAGTTCCAGCAGCAAAACTATTGTTTAATGAGGTCTGTAATGTTAAGGATTCACATTCATCAAACATAAGATCTTTTGTGATTTCATCAAATTGAATTTGAAGTGCTGTCTCTTTATTATATAAAGGATTATCTACAGCAATATTTACATTTTGAGTACCATAAGTATGTGTAATCGTATATAGATTGTTACACAATTCAAAAGGAATTAAAATTGCCAGATAATGAAAATAATCATACTTTAATAAAACCAAAGCGTCATCTTGGAATGCCAAATGATGAAACTTGGTAAAAATCTCATCAGAATCTGGAATATTAATCTGAATCTGATCACCGGTGTGTCCATATTTCTTATATGCAGAACTATGTAATAGCCTGTCCCAGTTGCCTGAGAGTGGGTTTAAGTATGGGGGAGTTAAGGGTGAGGGAAAAAATGCAGAAACACGGGTAAAGTATGTATTACCTTCTAAGTCCAATTCTCCTTTGGGAGCATTTATATCAAATAGATATTTATAATTATTTTCATATAAGTCAATATCTATGTTCTGAATAGAAGTCGTTTCGTCATTTAAAGATTCAAAGAAAAACAACATACTTTGCCGCCCTGTAACATCAAGGTGAGTCTGGTTTACTGTAGAGATAGTAGCTCCTGCGTTTATTCTGCGTTTTTCTTTTATGATATTCTGATTCGACAATTTCTTTACAAATACAGCCTGGAATTCATTTGGATTTATTGGATTATCACTTATATTCAGGCTTCTAAGATAATTATTTAGTTCGTTAACTATTTGTGCGTACATATAAAAACCCCTTTTTGCAACATTAAGAATATTATATCAATCAGTTTGGGCAATGTATATAAATATAATAAAAATATATTTACACCCTGATAAAAACATTATATAATAGGGGTATTAAATGGAGGAAAACTAAATGACTGGAAAAAAGAATAGTAACTGTGGAAGACCGGCAGGTCGAAAAAAAACAGCGAAAATTGAAATTTCGATTGAACCAATGGTTAAAGATGAATTTATGGATTTATTACATAATGAAGGAAAGAGCGCCTCTGTTGAGATAGGATTATGGATCAGAGAATATATACGTAATAATAGGCTTAAGGAGGAAAAATAAGTGAAAGTAGTATCATTTTTTAGCGGACTCGGGGGCCTTGATAAGGGATTTGTTGATATGGGATATGAAATCATTTGGGCGAATGATTTTGATAAATATGCGGTACAAACGTATGAAGCCAATTTTGGAAAACATATTGTACATGGAGATATAAATGAAATTCCATTAGAAGAGATTCCAGATTGCGATGTCTTAATAGGTGGATTTCCATGCCAGCCATTTAGTATGATGGGACAGCAAAAAGGATTTGAAGATACCAGGGGAACATTGTTTTTCAGAATAGCTGAAAT
Organism: Bacillota bacterium; assembly: GCA_023386815.1. Taxonomy (GTDB): domain Bacteria; phylum Bacillota; class Clostridia; order Lachnospirales; family Lachnospiraceae; genus Mobilitalea. The sequence continues at coordinate 119,106 of JAEWIZ010000020.1, read as the reverse complement.
TATTAATGATAAAATTGAAAGAGGTAAAAAACCGAAGGCAGTGATATTGGAAAATGTGAGATCTCTTAGAACACATGATAATGGAAGAACCTATCGAGAAATACAAAGAATTCTGGAAGAAGAACTGGGATATAAAGTATATTGTGAAATATTGAACTCGGCGGATTACGGAGTTCCACAGACCAGAAATAGAACATATATAGTTTGCTTTGCAAATGACAGCGCAGAATATAAATTTCCAGAGAAAAAGGAGCTTGATAAAACATTACAGGATTTATTGGAACAAGAAGTGAATCCAAAGTACTTTTTATCGGACAGGATATTGCCTACAATATTATCTGATGGTACAGGTGGTTATAAGGCAAAGTCTGAAATTGATTTAAAAATAGCGAGACCTTTGTGTGCTACTATGGCTAAAATGCATAGAGCATGCCAAGACAACTATGTTACGCAAAAAGGACGTGTGAGAAGATTAACACCTCGCGAGTGTGCACGTTTACAGGGGTTTGATGATAAATTTGAAATACCTGTATCTGACTGTCAAGCATATAAACAGTTTGGAAATGCAGTAACAGTAAATGTGTCCAGAGCAGTAGCCCAGTCTGTTAAAAATACATTAAAGGAACTTGGAGAGTGGGTAGACTAATGAATTATAAAAATGATAAAACAGAATTTGAAGCATTTGCAGTTTCTGGAATTGAGCTAAATAAGAACGATAACATAGATTTGTGTGTTCAACGAGTAACACAAAAAACAGGTGAATACTTTTTAGATGACAGAGCGGAATTCTATAAGAATGAATTACAATTTGATTCTGAATTCAAAAATGCATTTAAGAACATAGCAACAATTTGTAATAGTGAAAGTCAGAAATGTAGTATCTGCCCAGTAAGTAAGTACTGCAATACGTATATTATGAACGCCAGAGAAAATGTGTCTGAGGATGCCCTTAGAATGATAGATTTATTTTGTGGAGCAGGCGGATTATCACTTGGATTCACTCAAGAAGGTTTTATTACGAGTCTGGCAAATGATATACAGGATTGCTGTGTGGACACGTATGCGCATAATCATCCAGAAACACCAAGAGATCATATTGTATTAGGAGATATCAATGATGTTGTTAATAATCTGAAAGAATTGTTAGCTGATAGAAAAGTTGATGTTGTTGTCGGTGGACCACCTTGTCAAGGATTTAGTATGGCTAATAGACAGCGTTTAATAGATGATCCAAGAAATCATTTATATAAGAGTTATGTGGAAGTTGTAAAAAAAGTGAATCCTAAATTCTTTGTAATGGAAAATGTAAAGGGAATGCTATCAGTTGCGGAACAGGTAAAGGAAGATTTTGTAAATATTGGTTATGCAGTTGAATGCCATATACTTAATGCGAAAGATTATGGAGTACCGCAAAATAGAGAGCGTTTGATATATATTGGAAATCGCATTGGAATTGACAATGAGTCCATTTTTAAAGAAATATTTGCTTTAAGTGAAAATATTCCAGAGCATACTTTGGGGGATGCATTATTTGGTCTTAGGGAATTACAGGCATCAAGAGTCAGAAATTCGACTGAAGAAGGTACACCGGAATGTGGATATAAAATAGAAAAAAATCTGGTGACAGAAGCTAATGAGTATATTACTTATATCAATCAAGGGCGCATAATAAAGACAGTTGCTAACCACAAGGCACGCTATAATAATGACAGGGATATAGAAATATATGGAAGAATGGAACCGGGAGACAGATCCGATGATCCTAAAATAGCGGATATTATGCCATATGCAAGAAGGAACGATATTTTTAAAGATAAATATTTTAAACTCGAGAATAATAAAGTATGTAAAACAATTACCGCACATATGAAATTTGACTGTAATATGTATATTCATCCAAATCAGGCAAGAGGTCTAACTCCAAGAGAAGCAGCACGTGTCCAGTCATTCCCAGATGATTATTTCTTTAGAGGGGCATATACAAAGACATATATGCAGATAGGTAATTCGGTTCCTCCTTTATTGGGAAGGACAATAGCACAGGTGATAAAAAAATATATGAAGGGTGGAAATGAATAATGGAATTTAATGAGGCATTAGAGATAATTCATCATGTGATAGATGGGTTAAGCAAAAATGAATATGATGGCATTATTGTGAAGCGCCTTGAAGCATCAAATACGCTGGATGAAGGTCGTACAACCAATCAAACCCATATTGCAATTTCGGGAGAACAGATGAATATATTTCCTTATCTGATGGCTGATGGATACTTTGAGTGTGAGTATGATAATCGAGACGAACAATTAAAGAAATATTTTATCACTCAGATTCCGCTGTATTTGCATAAAGAAAATACAGATTATCTTGGGGCTGATAATAGTGATTTTAATTATGATGGAAATGAAAGTGTTTGTGTAAATGCTAGTATTGTTAGAAGCCGGAGAAAAGCACAATCGGATCAAGTGCAGTTATCACTTACAACTGTTGACGATAAGTCATTTGTCGCATTTAGGAAGCTTTTGCATACAGGTGATTACCTGGTTTTATTAAAACATAAGGAAAGTCTGGAATATGATTGTATCGGAGTTAAAGCAACAGATGAAACACAAGGTGATTATCATTTGTCGGAATTAAATAATAAGTTTTATAAACTTCCAACAAATACAAAGGTTGATATTAAAAAACTGATTGAAATAAATGATACTGAAATTACAGATAAAGAATATACATTGCAACAGCTTGGAACAATTCTTAAAGATATGTATGATAATGCAGAAGATAAGATGCAGGTGGCGTCTATACATATTTTCGGAATCAAATATGGAAAGAATATTTTGGAGAAAAATTTTCGTGCGCCTGACATTATCAAGGAATCGGGATTAAATGATTCATATTCAACTGAATTGCAAAAAGCCTTAAACATTTATCGTTGCCTAAATAAAAATACATATGGGATTTCTATACTAGGAGAAAATGATAAAAGTATAAGCAGTGATTTGGCATCTGTAAAAAGGAAAACAGGCGCAGAGAATATTTTATTATATGGTGTTCCAGGAGCTGGAAAGAGTCACACAATTAAAACAGAATATTGCTCAGATGAAAGATATCTTGAAAGAGTAGTTTTTCATCCAGATTACACATATTCTGATTTTGTCGGGCAGATTTTGCCGAGAGTTGAGAAAACAGAAAATGGGGATAAACTAAAATATGTATTTACTCCTGGACCATTTACAAAAATGCTTAAGAAGGCAGTGAATGATCCGGAAAATTATTATTATCTTATAATAGAAGAGCTTAACAGGGGAAATTCACCTGCTATATTTGGTGAGATTTTTCAATTGTTGGATCGGAAAGATGACGAAGAGGAGTTTTCTGCCGAAGAGATAGGGGAAAGCGAGTACGGAATATCCAATTATGATGTTGCAATCGAAGTGTATGGAAATGAAAATCATTTTGTTAAGATTCCGTCAAATATGTTCATTCTTGCTACAATGAATACAGCGGATCAAAATGTATTTACACTAGATACCGCATTTCAACGAAGATGGAACATGAAACAGATAGAAAACAATTTTGATTCCGCAAATCATTCAAAGTCAACAATTGCTGGTACAAAGCTGAGTTGGGGAGCTTTTGCAACGGTTATTAATGATCTTGTTGTAGATATAAATGTAGATATGGCAAGTTCTGAAGATAAACGACTTGGAGCATATTTTGCAAAAAAGAAAGAATTGGAAGTAACCAGATTTCCAGAAAAAGTATTGAAATATCTGTGGGATGATGCTTTTAAGATGGATAAGGTGGCAATATTCAGAGATGAATATAAGTCACTGGAAGATGTAATTACTGCTTATGAAAATTCAACGGCAGATAAACTGGCAACAGTTTTGAGATTAGATGTATATAATAAGATGCTTGCAAAAATGCAGATGGATAAAAAGGAAGGTTTGGATAATTAGGCTAGGTGGTGATGAGATGCAGGAGATTGATATAAGAAGTAAATGTTTTATCAATTCAAATAGAGATATGGATACCTTTGTTGGATTAAAATGTAACGATGGTGATTTAAGTATCAATTTCCCTCTGGGGTACCATGTGTCAGAAAATGATAAGGATTTAAGAAAAGATATTTTGTTGTTATTTTCAACATTGGGAGCTAATACAGAGCGTAAAGATTCAGAAATTCTTAGCCAAGGGAATAAATTTGATGAAGTAGCGTTTCCTATTCAATCCTATATGTACATAATCCGAGATTATTATGACAGGGGTTATTTCAGAGAACAGGAATTGGTCTATGGAGTAGCCAAAACAGGAAAAATAAACTGGGGAAGAACAATTAAGACGCAGCACCCATATGTGCAAGATAATGACATATTTTATCTGGACTTTATGACAAAGAAAAACACAATCAAAGAAAATGAGCTGATAACATTAATTCACGAGTTTTGCGTGTATGAAAGCTTTGATAAAATTGGATGGTTATTTACGAAATCAATGCCTAAAAAAGCAAGAATAAAGAAAAATAAAAAGCTGTTTATTTCCGTTATAAAGACAAAGCTGGCAGATACATTTAATGACCGTAATAGAATTCTATTAAAACATATGATAGCTATAATTGAATTTCAAGGTGACAATGAGGCAGATAAAAATTATAGGTATGGTACATATCGTTTTGAATACGTCTGGGAGAAAATGATAGACAAAGTATTTGGAATTGAAAATAAAGCAGACTATTTTCCAAAAACATCATGGATTTTGCCACAAGAAACATATGATAATGCATCGCTGGAGCCAGATACAATCATGTTGTATGAAAACGATATTTATATTTTAGATGCAAAATACTATAAATATGGAGTTACTGGAAAGGCATGGGATTTGCCGGAATCAACATCAATTAATAAGCAGATCACTTATGGAGAGTATGTAGCTGGCGAAGAAAAATTCAAAAAAATACACGGGGAAAATATGAGGGTGTTTAATGCCTTTGTCATGCCATTTGATTCTTTGAAAAGTAAGTATCAAGAAAATCCAGAAATGATAAAAGTCGGTCGTGCTATTAGTAACTGGAAGGACAACAAAAACGATTTTGAAATGATACAAGGAATCCTTATAGATGTCAAAACACTTATGAATATAAATGTGCGACAGGATGAAAATGAAATAATGAAGCTTGCAGAATTAATTGAGCGAAAATAGACCAGGAGGTATTTTATGGATGTTTTAACAAAAGATCAGAGACATAAAAATATGAAAAATATCCATGGAAAAGATACCAAAATAGAAGTAATTCTGAGAAAAGCTTTGTGGAAGAAGGGTTACCATTATCGTAAGAATTATAAAAAGATACCAGGGTGTCCAGATATTGTTTTAACAAAATATAAAATTGCAATTTTTTGTGATGGTGAATTTTTTCAAGGAAAAGATTGGGAAGTTTTAAAACCAAGATTAGAGAAAAGCAATAATAGTGAATTTTGGATCAGTAAAGTTTCAAGAAATCGTGAAAGAGATGACGAGGTCAATAAAAGATTACTGTTCGAAGGTTGGACAGTTATCAGATTCTGGGGTGATGATATTAAAAAGCATACAGAAGAGTGCGTAAAGGTAATTGAAGAGGCTATCTGGGATCATCAGATGGAATTGGAGGATAAATGTCAGTAGATACATATAGGCGATCAGTTCAAAGAAAAAAAGATGAAATCTCAAAATTAAAAAATGAAAGGTTACGTTATGTTTCGGCATCTAGTAGTGCAGGAGATAAAATTACCAGAGCTAAAAAGCAGCTGTCATCGACGAAATCTGAATCTACAATAAAAAGTAAATTGGGTGAGATTTCACGAGAAGAAAAGAAAAAAAACGATGCTGATAAGAAAATATCTGAATATGATAAAAAGATTGCGGGTAAAGAAAAAGAATTGATAAAGGAAGAACAAAATCTTCAAAAAGAAGAAAATAGAGAAGCTGATAAGCTAAGAAAAAGTACAAAAGAGTCATTTGAATCAATTGGAAGTGAGTTGATGAGTCAAAGATGGAATCAGAAAGTTCTTGAAAATGAGATTATTAAGTTAAAACAAGCCAAGGAAAAAATCACCATATTGTTTATGGCATCAAATCCATCTATAACATATTATTCTAACGGGGTGGAAGTTGAGCAGCAAAAACTCAATCTGGATAAGGAAGCACGTGAGATTCGTGAGGCTATTACGAAATCTTTAAATCGAGATTCTATAATATTTGAGACAAGATGGGCGACACGCACAACAGATCTGTTCCAGTCTATCAATGAAACCAATCCCAGTATTATTCATTTTAGCGGGCATGGAAGTGATGATGGGAGTCTTGTGTTTCAAGATAACAATGATAATCCTAAATTGGTTAGTAGGCAAACAGTGGTGGAAATGATAAAGGCTTCGTCGGATGACGTTAGGTTAGTGGTTTTTAATAACTGTTATTCATCCCAGATTGCCGAGAATATTATTGACAATGTTGAAGCAGCGATTGGAATGAATACAGCAATAGGAGATGCAGCAGCTATTGTATTTGCGGCTCAGTTGTATTCGGCAATAGGGTTTGGGAAGAGTATTAAGAATGCATTTAGTCAAGCTAAAGTTGCACTTATGTTAGAAGGAATACCTGAAGAAAATACACCACAACTTTTTGTAAATGAATCACTTACGGCAGATGAAATCGTTCTTGTAGATGCTTAGAATTTTGAAATTAAGAAAATACACCATCCCAGTTACTATTCAAGTATAATTTAATCTGCTAATATATTGCTATCAACAGTTGATGAGATCGTTGACAACTGAATAGCAACTACAGATTTGCAGAAATCATGCAACATAAAGAGAAATCTTTAGAGGAGTAAAATCTCAGGGTATTTGCCTGGAGGGTTCAAGACCACAGTTATCATATTAGTAGTTCGAGGGATCGAAAGATGAAGAACGAGGTACAGGGCACAAGCCTGGTAAAAGGGTATAAGCGTCCGTGGATGTTTGTTAAGCGCCACCGTAGTGGTGGCGTCGAAGTCGAATGCTGTGAGAGGATAATAAACCATGTAATGGAGCTCAGTGGATGGAGCACCATAGACCTTCGAATTGCAAGCAGAAGGGATAGTAATACCAGAAGTTTGGTATGGCGTCGTGACCGCATAAGCGACTCGTCTGTAGTTCCCTGATGTCCGGGCGAAGAGGTATCCAAATGGGCATCGTATTAAGTAATTTATTTAGCAAATGAAAGCAAAGAAACTGATAAGAAAATGTCTGAAATAAAGATGCTGATGCAGCAAGGTATTGCTTCTGGAATCGAAGCAAATTCTGGGTTTAAATGAATTTTCATCTGAATAGAAATAGTGCGTGTGATAAATATGACTGGCAATACAGCCCATTTTCACACGCATTTTTTATGAAATTTTTTAGTGAATTTCAGTGGACAAACATAAGTTCGGATGATATCATAGTAGATGTAGTTCAGCCTGAGTGTTCAGCCAAACACAGAACTGCACTTACTATTAACCTGTTGTGAGCGTCTAGCCAAACGCAAGATCAGCATCATTTTTCAGGCAATTAAAATAAAATAGTTGACATAAAAGACAGCTTTATATATCGGTGATGATAAAAAAAGAAGAACACCACAAAAAAGGACCGCTGTCCATGGTCAACAAGGTGAAGCAAAAGCTTCATTGCATACGGAACCCCAAAAGGGGTAAAAAAAGGATTAGGAACAGAATAAAAAAGTAAAGATTTTTTGTACGCATTTCAGGTAGGTAAACTAACTGATACAAAGAATCGGTCTGTTCTACAAAAGTTTCAGGAGTGCCAATAACACATGTTGGTTTATTACATGAGTTATTATTTATGACGAGTGAATCGGTTAATACGGATTCATTTTGTTGAAGTGCACATCCATCCCGTAGGTAAAGAAGCGATTAGCTTGAAACTCGTAGTTTATACGCTATATGTATGAATTGCAGAGTTAGACTTTGTTAGCTGTGGAGAGCGGTTTTTTGTTACGCAAAAATAGGATCAGATGAAGACGAATCGTTTACATTTGTCCTGATTTGCGGCAGTGTGGCAGCTTCGATGCCACGCATATCACTATGATATTTATAAAGCTGTCTCCGTTTTTACAAGAGAAGGAGAGGATTTTTTGATAGTAGAACAGACGGAAGCAATTGTTAGCGATGCCGGTAAAGATGCTGTGGCGAAGGAGAAAGCTGTGGCGCGCAATGTGAAGAGTGTTAGCAAATACAAGATTAAGGTTGAATTTGGAGATGCTCCCAAGGAAGACCTGATGGTTTCCTACATTGACCGGAAGGCATCGCTAAAGTTTAGATGATTTAGAGATTTTGATTATAGACTTTGGATTACGATGAGAAACAGGAGGATTTGATAGATGGGAATGAAGAAACTTGACCAGTACAGAACGGGAATGTATTTAAGACTTTCATCAGGAGATGATGACCGTGATGGTAAGGGAAAGATAGATAGTAACAGTATTACGAACCAGAAGCTTCTGGTGGAAGATTTTATAAAGAACAGACCAGAATTCAAGCTGGCAGAGATTTTTATAGATGATGGTTTTTCTGGTAGTAACTTTGAAAGACCGGGATATCAGAAGATGATGAAGGCAGTGGAAGCTGGAAATCTTGACTGCATTATTGTAAAGGATTTATCCAGAATTGCCAGAGAACATATTGGCGGGGATGAACTGATTCTTAAGACCTTTGATAAGTATGGAGTAAGATTTATTGCAATCACGGATAATTTTGACAGTCTGACAGCGGATCATGGGGAGAAACACATTATTGTTCCCATGAAAAATCTGATTAACGACAATTATTGCCATGATATTTCCACAAAGGTTCGTTCCAGTCAGCAGGTGAAAAGAGCCAATGGAGAGTTTGTGGGAGCATTTGCACCATATGGATATGCCAAGGCAGAGGACAATAAGAATCAGCTTGTTCCAGATGAATATGCAGCAGTTATTATACAGGATATTTTTGCAAAGAAGTTGGCAGGCATGAGTGCTTCAGCCATTGCAAATGAGTTGAATTCCATGGGAGTATTGTCGCCTGCAGCTTATAAGAAAAAATCTGGTCAGAAATACTCTACCAGTTTTCAGAGTGCAGGCGATTCCAGGTGGTCAGCACAGACCGTTGGGCGGATTCTAAAAGATGAAGTCTACGTGGGAGTTCTGGCACAGGGCAAACGAACAAGGATTAATCATAAAGTGAAGAAAGAAGTTGTGGTTCCAAAATGTGATTGGATTATCATTGAAAATGCCCATGAGTCAATTGTTTCTAAGGCAGATTTTAATGCAGTGCAGATACTGATAAGCCGGGACACGAAAGCCATAGCCGGACAGAAAGAAGCCTATATGTATGCAGGACTGTTATATTGTGGCGATTGCGGGATGAGCATGGTCAGACGTTCTTATCTGTACAGGGGGAAACCAGTGGTCAATTATATCTGCTCCAATTATAACCGCAATGGAAAAGATAATTGTAACAGACATTCCATCAGAGAAGAGGTTCTCGATGAAATTATCCTTGGACAATTACAGATTTATATGGATAACATGCGTGACTGTGAAGCATTAGTGGAACATTTGGATGAGCTGAATGTAAATTATGACGAAGCGGTGGCACATGATAAGGAAATTGCAGGTTTAAGAGTAGAATTAACAAAGTATGCTGCTCTTAAATCTTCTCTATACAATGATTTGCAGGAGGGAATTATTACGAAAGAGCAGTTTGCCAGATACAGGGAAACCTACACAGGAAAAGAAGTAGAGCTGGAGACTGCGATTCAGAAACAGGAGAAAATCATTCATAGTATCTATCATAAAGGTCTTGCTGTTGCAGATGATCTGGCAAAATTTCGTGAGAATTTCAGAATCAAAGTATTGGACAGACTGGTTCTTGTAACTTTTATTGACAGGATTCTGATTTATGATGACACGGTAGAAATCATATTTAAATACAGCAATGAAATGGCGAAAGTAGCAGGCATTATCCAGACTGCCAATGAGTTATTGGAACAGGAAGTTCTGGAAGCAGATGCAAAGATCATTGATGGAAATTATGTGATTGAACTAAGGGAGGTTTGCTAGAATGGCACGAAAAGCTGGAAGGTTTAATGCGGTAGCTGTTAGTGCTATAGTGAACGATGATGCTCAGGCAGTAGAAATACGAACCTATCGGACAGCATTTTATGCCAGATTATCAGTGGAACTTAAGATGAAGCCGTCGGACTCCATTGCAAATCAGCTAGCTATAATGCGTAACTATACAAAGGATAGAGCAGAATTTACGGATACTTTTGAGTACATTGATAACGGAGTATCTGGTACCAGCTTTGACAGACCGGCATTTCAACAGATGATGGATGATGCAAGGGCAGGGAAAATCAATTGTATCATTGTAAAGGATTTGTCCCGATTTGGAAGAACCTATATTGAATCGGGCAACTACATTGAGACGATTCTACCCTTTCTGGGAATTCGGTTTATTTCCGTTAATGACCATTTTGATTCGGAAGAAGGATTTAACCAGAATAAATCATTGGAGATATCCCTAAAGAATCTTGTAAATGATATGTATGCCAAAGATATTTCCAAACGAGTTGCCTGTAGCAGAAGAATGGATATGGAAAAAGGAAAATTCGTGGGAAGTAATGCACCATATGGATATCTGGTAGATTTCAACGATCCGCTACGAAAATATGTAGTAGATGAACAGGCTGCACAGGTGGTTCGACAGATCTTTGCCATGGCACTTGAGGGAACTAATTTACGCAGTATTTCAAGTGCTTTGCAAAGCTATCGTCTTTCAAACCCCGGTGAATATCTGAAAACAAAAAGTCTGTATCATTCCAATGAAAAAGAGGCAAAACCATGGTACATCGGAACCATTTCAACGATACTGTCCAATCAGGCTTACATTGGAAATATGGTCCAGGGGAAACGAAGAACGAGGCTGAGTGAGAATGAGAAACAGCATTTTACAGATAAGAATGAATGGATCATCGTTGAGAATACTCATGAGCCGATTATTGATAAAGAGACCTTTTATGCGGTAAGGGATTTATTTGCTAAGAAGGTAGAAGAAAGTGCCTTTTCCTCAGAGCGAGGAAAGAATATTCCTATGAAGGCAGATATTTTTGATGGAATCATTTATTGCGGCGTATGCGGTAAGAAAATTCCCATGATGTCCAGACTGGTTGATCGCAATGGGAAAATAAAACGACAGTATTTTTATCAGTGCCGTTATAACTATGATGCAGGCGGAGATAAGAAATGTGTTGGTTCTTGGCTGGAAACAGATCTGATTCAGCTGGTATATGATGCATTATCATTTCAGATTGCAATGCAGTACGAAAAGGCAGATGCCATGGTGGATGAGATGAATGAAATGATAGCGAAAACTATGAATGCATTTGACCATAAGATAAAATCACTGGGAAAACGAATTGAGAAAATTGAATACAGTGAAAGCAAGTCATATGAAGCCTATGTTCTGGGAGAGATGACAAAGCAGGAATTATCCCAGTTACAACAGAAAAATGCAAAGGAAATTGCAGGTCTCAGAGGGCAGATTGTTGATGAAACGGAGAATAAGAACAGAGAGAAGAAAAAGCTGGAAAAGGAAATTCGTTGGTGGTCAGCAGCCTCCTGTATGAGAGGCAAAGCATCCTTGAGCAGAGAAATAATAGAAGCAATGATTTCTCGTATCGAACTGTATCCGGATAAGAATATCCGTATTACCTATAATTTTAAAGATCCACTTGCCGAGGAGCGGGAAAAATACAGAAGGGAGCACGCTTAATATGGAGCAGATAGCAATTTATATGAGATTATCAAAGGAAGATGATTTTATGGCTGATGAAAGTAATAGCATTGGCAATCAGCGTAAATTTATCCGTTCTTTTATCAATAAGGACAGCGAGCTTAGAAAAATGAATATCGTAGAATTCACCGATGATGGGTATTCAGGCAAGAACATGGAAAGACCCCAGGTGCAGAATATGTTGGAACAAATTAAAAGGCAGCAGTTTTCCTGTGTTATTGTAAAGGATTTCTCCAGATTTTCAAGAGATCATATCGTTCAGGGGAAATATATTGAGCAGATATTTCCGTTTATGGGGATTCGGTTCATTTCTATGAAAGATAATTATGACAGTAAGAATCATATCGGCGGTATTGGGGAAATTGATATTTCCTTTAAGACATTGCTCTATGATTTTTACAGTGAAGATCTATCGGAGAAGGTAAAAACATCCCTAAAGACCATTCGGAGCAATGGGAATTATGTCGCAGCATATGCACCATATGGATATGTGAAAAGTCCGGAAGATAAACATCAGTTGGTAATTGATGAGGTAGCATCTAAAATTGTAAAGCAGATTTTTAAGGAGTACAAAGCAGGGATTTCCATGTATAAGATTGCAAGAAACCTGAATGATGATGGTATCGTGTCACCGGGAATTTATATTGCTGAAATGGAAGGAAATGAACAGATGCTTGCCAGATACAAACAAAGAAAACCACTTTGGAATACAGTAGCTATCATGCGAATTCTAGATAATGAGCAGTACACCGGGACATTGGTGTATAACCGTTATGAGAGTAAGGAAGTTGGAGCCAGAAGATGTGTGACTCTTCCAGAAGAGGAATGGAAACGGGTAGAAAACTGCCATCCGCCTATTATATCAAAGAAGGACTTTTTGAAAATTGTAGAACTTCGGAAAGTAAATACAAAGTGCTTTACCGATGGACAACGTCATGCAAGGCATTGTCTTGTAGGTAAGATGAAATGCGGCGATTGTGGACATACTCTTGCGCATACTTACAGCGGTCGCCCGAAGTACTATTGCAATAAGAAGTATCTAGACCAGAGCAGTGGGGACTGTAGGATGAGTATTCTGGATGCTGATATTGAAGAAGTGATTTTTGGTATGCTTCAGCAATATGCAGATGTACTGGTGGATTCCAGATCTGTGGTAGATGTGCAACGTTCTAAGAAAAAAGAGCGACTAGCTATGGCGGAAAAAGATCTGGTTGATATGGAACGAACAATGACGTTATTGCAGCAGGATCTCCGTGCCAGTTATGAAGCATACAAAACGGATGTTACAGATAAAGACACCTATTTGGAACAGAAGAAAATGTATGAGCAGATGATGGAGAAAATGCAGGATAATATAGAAAAACAGCAGGCCGCGGTGAGACAGATTACGGATATGGATGTGCCGGAGGCAGCAGGATTGGAGATGCTGGATGGCAGGATTCAGCTCACGAAATTGACTAAGGAGCTAGTGGATACTTTTGTGGAGGAGATTGTTTTGTTTGGAGAGGACAGGTTGGAGGTGAGGTGGAAGTTTATGTCATAAATTCACAATAATAAATGGATATTAATGTCTAAGAGTAGTATAATTTATTGTATTACGACGAGGGAGGATATATTGAGAGATGATATATAATGATGTAATTGAGTGGGTTAAGAGTTTGCCATATTGGCAACAAGAAATAGCAAAAAATATAATTGATAATAAAAGTCTGAATGATGAATTTCTTGATTCTGTATATGATGATTTTAAAAAGGAAGTTGGTTTAGATTCAGATAAACTAGTTGCTGAAAAAATTGATTTTTCTGAGCAAAACGCGGAAGAAAAAAAAAATGATATTACTTGGATGAGCGTTAATAACATAAAAGGGGTTAATAGATTAAAATCAGAGTGTGCCTTAATTATTGGATCTGGTTTAACCTTAGTTTATGGTGAGAATGGAAGTGGAAAATCAGGATATACAAGATTGCTGAATAATGCTTTTATATCTAGAGGTGACAAAGATATTTTAGGCGATATATATGTTGAAAAACCAGATCAAGTGCATGCAGAATTCAAGTTTAAATGTGAAGATCAAGAAATTCCATTGCAGTTTCCTAAGGATAAAGATCATAATGTATTTAGAAGAGTAATGGCATTTGATTCAAAAAGTGCATTAGATGATATGTTGAAAGAATCAGAAATAAGTTTTATCCCAAGTGAACTACAATTTTTTGATACATTTTTATCTGCTTGTGCAATGATACAGAATAGATTGGATGAAGAATGTAAAAAAATAACAGTTGAAAATCCAATAATTAAGTATTTCACCTCTGGAAGTATAGTCGAGAATGATATAAACTCGTTATCAAAAGATACAGATATTGCAGGATTGAAGGCAAAATATTTTATTAAAAAAGAGGATGCTGAAGAATATGAGAGGGTAAAAACGGAAAAGGCAGCACTGGTTTCTTTAAACATTGAAGAACAGGTAAATAAGATCACACAAGTCAAAAAGTTGATGGGTGAAATTTTAGAAAAAGCCAATAAATATAATAACAAGATAAACCAGCAATCTATAGTTGAATATAAACTGATGCTAGATGAATTGGCTAAAACAAAGTCGTTAGCAGAAATAGAGGGAATGAGCCAATTTAAACAGTATAATATTGAACAGGTTGGATCTGTAGAATGGAAAGCCTTTATAACAGCAGCAAAGAAATACTATGACATCATTGAGGAGCATAATAAGTGTCCTTTATGTGGGCAATCTTTAGAAGGAATAGAGATTGTTGATAAGTATTGGGACTATTTAAAAAGCCTTTCTGAGCAAAATTATAAAATGCAGTTACAAAAGGTTGCAGAGTCAATAAAATCTATCACTGAATTGGATTTGGTTGCTGTTGTAGAAGAAAGTATACAAGAAGAATGGTTGAATAATAACATACCTGAATTATTTATGAAAATAAAACAACAGTTTTCTGAAGCAGAAAAGATAAAGAAAACAGTGTGTGAAGTTTTGAGTTCCGAAGAGAGTAAAGAAATTCCTGTATTAGAGATAGATGTCTCAATAATAAATCAGGCTATGACAGCAATCGATGAAAAAGAAAAAAAGCTAAACTATGGCGAAATACAAAAAAACATAGACACTTTAAATGGAACGGAAAAGAACTATTTAGATGTAAAAAAACTTAACGATTTGATACCAATTATTGAGCAACATATAAAGAATATGAAATGGTTGGCTTTGGCAACAAAGAATAAGTTTAAACAAAGGTTAATAACAAGTAAGCAAACGGAACTTTTTGATAAATATGTCACAGATGATTATTTAACGACATTCGCCAGTGAATGTAAAAAACTGAATGCTGAATTTGATGCTCAAATTGTACAACGAGGAAGCAAGGGAACTACGCTTAAGAAACTTTCAATTAAGGGATTAGCCCCTGGGAAAATATTGAGTGAAGGAGAGCAAAAAGCAATCGCTGTGGCAAACTTTTTAACAGAGGTTGAGATGGATTCAAAGAATATTGCCATTGTATTGGATGATCCTGTATGTTCGCTAGACCATAAAAGAAGAAATGCAATAGCAAAACGATTATTAGAAGAATCGACTAGAAGACAAGTTGTAATTTTTACGCACGATATTACATTTTTTATGGAAATGAAATCAACTGCGGACAAGCAAGAAGTTCAATATGAACAGGAAACCATACGAAAGGTAGCAGGAGTACCGGGAAATATTGCTTATGCAATTCCATGGCAGGGTATGAATGTAAAAGATCGAATTAAGAAACTAAATGCTGAATTAAAAGATATTGAGACAATTGAAAAGTCTGGAGATACGGATGCATATTTCTACAAAGCTAAAGAGTGGTGTGAGTTGTTAAGGGAAAGCTGGGAGAGAGCAGTTGAAGAAATTCTACTAAATGATGCCATACAAAGATATAATCCATGTGTTCAAACACAAAGGCTAAAAAAAGCGCCTTTTTCTACAATGTTGTACACCGAATTAGAAACGGGTATGTCAGAATGTTCTTCTTGGGTACACGACAGAGCGAGGGCTTTGAATGAAGATATTCCTTCAATTGATGAATTAAAAGGATATATACAAAATTACGAAAAGTTTACCAAGGATAATAGGGTTAAATAAACAATATAATAAAAAAGATTGGAGGGAATATAATGTGGATGACACCAGCAGAAATGATAGATAATATACCGAGATTTGAATCATCAGATGGACAAATTCGCAATCTAACCGATGAATTCTTGAAACAAAAACTACATAATGCGATAGTTAATCCCTCTATTATTAACTTAGCAAGAGGAGAAGGCAGAAGTACAGCATTGAATGATATTGTTTTTCATCCTGAAATTTTGTTTGATTGGGGCGAAAAAAGTATGCATGCCTTTTTAGACAGTCAGACTAATACGCTAAGAGAGTTCTGTGATCCGAATGTAGTAAACAAAGAAATGATGATAGATTATATTCACAAATATGCTAGGTATTTGGAAAGAATGATTTTTAAGTATCATGTACTTTACGTTGATGGGGATGTTCATGAGAAAATAGAACGGTTAATTAATAGTGTTGTAAGTGAAACAAATTTTGAAAAACTATTATGTTTAAAAGAATGGTTGATATATGCTTTTCATACAATGGGAGTTAGAGAGTTTGCTAAAATTACGCCCTGTATATCATGTAGTTATGGCTTGGAACGATTTCGAGTAGCTAAAAGATTTGGTGGATACCAGGGAAGAAACAGGTATTATGTGATAATGGACAGTTGGGTCAACCAAATTGAAGAAGGAATCACATATAAGAAAACTGAATATGTAAATTGCATTTTGGAAGAATATGGTCTGAAATGGTTTTCTAATCATCATAGTGAAATAATGTTGAAATATGCGATATTTCCACAACAATTAGTTGGATATTATTTCGTAGATAATGGAGAGATAATAAAATATGTGATTAACAAACATTATGTTGAGGAATGGAATAGAAATCCAGAATTTGAGATAGGAAAACCGGTTTATTTTGATCAGGATATCGATTTCAAGAATCTTGGACCATATAATACTGTTTATCAATATTATAATGGAGGATTTTCAATAGCAGGAAGAAGGATGTAAATTTAAGAATTAAGGTGGGAAATATGTTATAAGCTTAGATAAGATTCATTGTAATATTACAGCGGTGTAGCCACCAGGCGATTGCAAAGCGGGAATCACACCCCGCTACCGTATTTGATTTCAGGTTACCTGGAATCGAGACAATTAAATAAGGTAACCTATCCAGAAATGGATACCAAAGGAACAGCAGCAAGCCATTGCAGCTTTCCAAAGAAAAAATCATTTTTTACTCGTCACACCCTTGACACGAGCGGGAATAGGCAAAACCTATCTTGCGGTCTTTGACTCGGAACAGTATGAGAGAATTTTGTTTGTTGCCCACAGAGAAGAAATCCTAAGGCAAGCAGCTGAAAGCTTTTATAACATCAGACATTCAGATAATTACGGTTATTTTGCTGGGAATCAAAAAGACACAGATAGGGCGATTGTATTTGCATTGGTTCAAAGTCTTGGAAAAGTAGAATATCTAAACGAAAAGTATTTTGCTCGGGATGCTTTTGATTACATTGTAATTGATGAGTTTCATCATGCGGCAGCAGGAAATTACAAAAATATCATGAACTACTTTAAGCCCAAATTTCTACTAGGTCTTACTGCTACACAAGAACGATTGGATTCTAAAAATGTATTTGAGCTGTGTGACTATAATATTGTTTACGAAGTGCGATTAAAAGAGGCAATTAATAAAGGCTGGCTAGTTCCGTTTCATTACTTTGGAATTTATGATGAGACAGTTGATTATGATAATATTCGGTTTATTCAAGGTAAATATAATGATAAAGAATTAGAAACTGCGTTGATGATTCACTTAAGAAGTGAACTGATTATTAAACATTATCAAAAGTATAACACAAAAAAGGCGCTTGGTTTCTGCTCTTCGAAACAACATGCGGAGTATATGGCTAGTGAATTTTGTAAGGTGGGAATACCAGCGGTTGCCTTATACAGCGGAAACCAAGGAGAATATAACACAGAAAGAAAAGAAGCTGTAGAGGGATTATTAAAGGGAAGAATTCGAGTTATTTTTTCGATAGACATGTTCAATGAAGGCTTGGATATCAGAGATATTGACATGGTAATGTTTTTGCGACCAACACAGTCTCCTACGATATTTTTGCAACAATTAGGTCGAGGACTTAGAAAAAATAAGGGAAAAGAGTATCTAAACGTACTTGATTTTATCGGAAATTATAAGAATGCAAAATTGATACCGACATTTTTAAGTAATATGAATCCCGCAGCTAATAGTGGACAGAAATATAATATTACTAATTTTGAATATCCAGAAGAATGCAATGTGGATTTTGACTTTCATATTATTGATATTTTTCAGAGGCAGGCAGAACAGGAGGTGTCTTTCAAAGAGAGGATAAGATACGAATTTGATCGGATAAAAGATGAGTTAGGACATATTCCCTCCAGAATGGAATTGTTTATACAAATGGATTCTGACTTGTATGATAGTATGAGGTCAAAGAGCAAATTCAATGTGTTTTTGAGATACCTTGATTTCCTTGAAGAAATGGATTGCCTATCAGAACAGGAAAAACAATTATGTTCCTGCCGGGGCAAAGAGTTCATCAACATGATTGAAACCACAAGTATGTCAAAGACATATAAGATGCCACTAATACTTGCGTTTTATAATCATGGAAGTGTTAAGATGCAAGTAAATGAAGAGGATGTTTATCAGAGCTTCTATGAGTTTTATCATAAAGGTTCGAATAGAGTGGATATGCTAAGGGATAAAAGTACAAATAATTTTGAAAGTTGGGATAGTAGAAGGTATATTAAACTGGCTAAGGACAACCCCATTCATTTCATGCTGAAAACACATGGAGACTTCTTCGGGCAGAAAGACGGTGCACTGCTTGCTTTGGCAGAGGATTTAACAGAAGCATCTAGCTTGGATGTCTTTGCTGAACATATGAAGGACGCGATTGACTATCGAGTAATGAATTATTATCGTAATAGGAAATTAGATGCAACAAAAGAGCGTGACAGATAGTTAGCAGGCGACCGCCCATTATGCTATAATACTTCATTTTCAATGAAACAATGAGCTAGATTTATGGGCTGGACTGGTAGAAAGAAAAGTCCCCCAAATGTTTTGTAGCTTAAATTGTTAGATAAATGCCGCTGGAGGAGCTTTTTTATTACAGAAATGAGAAAATGACCAGAAGAGCACTATCCTCCTGGTCTAGTCTTCAGCCATCCCATAAATGGTATCGGTATTAGAAAATATGGTAATTATCAACCCCATATGCTCCTAGATCCTCTTTGAGATAACAGGATTTTGCAATCTGCATCGAATTAATCCTATACCCTTTTGACTTTAGTATCGCAAATTTATAATCTAAGAGAGCAGCGGGTAAATTGAGCATACTTGCAGTCTCAAAAAATGTATATTCATTTAAGTGTTTTAATACCGTTTCATCTTCAAGTAAAAGCTCGGCAGCAAATAGATTGGCTTCATATTCCAATGGTTTATCAGCACGTTTTTCTAAAACTTCCAATTCTTGAAAGCCTGACATCATTGCAATCTCTTTGTGTAATGTACCGTGACCTAATTCATGAGCTATCAGAATTGGGCGAAATATATCAATTACATTTTCATCAATAATAATGTTATTAATGCGTGACTGATAAAAATAATAAGCCTTTAAACGCTGCTTCAAGTCCATATAGTGAAGTTTGTAGTTAAGGGTATTGCAGATAATGTAGGGATCTCGACTTTGAGCCTTCTTTACCAAAGCTTCTACCTGATTTACAATAAAATCAATCGCCATTCGATTCACTTCCTTTGACAAATTCTTGTTTTTGGTTTGCCGTAAACGCACGGTTGTTTTCAACCCATAAGAAGTATACGAAATAAGCTGTACGATAAAACGGACTAGTCAATCGGTGGTTTTGTTTTTTTCTTTCTAGAAAATTTCTCTGATGCTTCCTTCTTTGATGAAATATAAACCTGCATTAATGATTGCATAAATATTTCTTTGGCATCATCATCTAAATCGCCACCTGCAAACAATGCACCGGCACGTTCTAAAACATCTTGGGCTTCTTTCGCCCCTTTATATCCATACTTGTCCTTAACCTGATCAATAAATTCTTCCTTATCCATATTTTTTTGTGTATCTATTTCTTCCTCATCGATTAAATATGAGATAGAAACATTCAGTGCATCAGCTAATTTTTTGAGATTACTCTTTCTGGGAATGGTGTTTAACTGTTCATATGTGTAAAGAGAACGTTCTGAAATTCCGGTAATTGCAGCGAGCTCAGTCTGTGATAGGTTTTTTAATATTCTTGCTTCTTTCACTTTTTCTCCAAAAGTCATAGAGATACCTTCTTTCTAGGGAATATTTGACAACTTCTGATTATGTATTGACAATCTTCTGAATGGTTAATATAATCATATTCATAAGTTAACTTCTGATTAAGTATATATCGCAACTTCTGATTCGTCAATAGATTTTGCACGAAAAGTTCTGATTAACAATTAATAAACTTCAGAAATAATAATACAATTTAAAGGTAGGCGGAGTCAGAATGAGATATACCTGCCAGATATGCGGACAGGATAAATACTTGTATTATGAAGTTAACAATATGTGGTTTGTGGAAGAAAAAACGAAGGACGGTGTGGAGAGTAGGTTTAATTTTTTAATGATTTAAAAAGCATCCCATTGGATTTAAAGAAGGCGCATTATCCTTTGGAGGTTATGAAGATTAGAGAATTAGTGATTATGCAGGATAATATTGAGGATTATTTGGCTAAGTCAATCATGACGGGAAGGTTACTTGACTAGGAGGTTACGTAATATGGTATTAACAAATTATTTTGTAAATGTAGGTGATGAAGATGAACCAATCATGGCTGTAGTTGAAAAGTATATGACTGCTCCGGGAGGAATTTCTGATGTGGAATTTCAGAAAGCAAAACAGTTGTTAAATGGATTTAAACATGTACTGTGGACAATTGACAGTAATATTAGAGAGTTAGATGAGGAATGTAAAGCAGCTATGAATGAAGATCTGTCCTATGCAGTTGAAATTCTGGATAAGTTCGATTATAGGATGGATATGGGGAAATTAGAGGGAAAATTAGAAGCCAACCAAGAAACTCATATGATGGCTAAGTTAATTGTGACTGCTATATTAAAGGTAAAAGATTATCCTATTGTTGGTCAAAGCTATTTTAATGTTTTACAGAAAACTTATCTTACTAAGGACAAGATAAAGGAGACGAATATCTTATATGAACTAGATATCTCAAGGAGCACCTACTATAAATATAAAAAAGATGCAGTAAAGGTCTTCGGCTACTGTTTATGGCAGATTATCATTCCTAACATGAAAAAGGTGAATAGTACTAAGAATGAGCTGACAATACCAGTCGTTGGATATATAGGCTAGAAAAGACAAAGGAGCAGTTGTGTATGTTGGACTTCTGATAGACTTCTGGCGGACTTCTGGCGGACTTTTGACGGACTTTTCATAGACTTTCGATGGATATATCAAAGACTAATGACGGATTAAATTCATACGAAATCTGGACTGTCCGCGTACTGCTTTCGTACAAGTGCCATGATATACTCCTTATGATGGAGTTAGTTTGGTATTAAATATATGATATGAGCGTCAGTAAAGCTGACGGTTTTGTATAGAATATAGAAAAAATTAGAGATCCTCAAACCATTTAACAATGGTTCGGGGATTTTTTTATGCTCATTTTCAGGTGCCAACTCTCTTCCGGGCAGTAGGAGTCGATAATATCGGCTCCTTTTTTTGACTTTTTGGTAGATCAGGAGGAGCCGCAATGTATTACGACATTATTAAAAGTGGAAAGAGAATTAAAGAATTAAGAAAGTGTAGAAACATGACACAAGAGCAATTTGCTGAAAAATTAGGAATGAGTGTTAAGACAGTTGCAAAGATTGAAGCAGGAACCAATGGAACTACGGTTGAAACATTGCTATCAATGGCAAACGTTTTGGGTACTACGATTGGTTACCTTGCGGTAGGAGAAGCAACAATGATGAATCAAAGATTAGTAGAAGCCTTTGAGTCTATACCATCTGATAAGCAGGAGTTAGCATTAAAAATTCTTGAGGGTATTATAGAAAAAATATAAATCTGACTTTCCCTACCCAAAAGGCGGGGGGTAACTACCCAATCTATGCGGTGTTGAATAGGTGGGGATTTAAGTATCATAGTAACATAACCAAGAAACAAATTGGTTCGTAACTTTAAACTGAGTCACAAGCGCGCAAAGTAACTCAAATATTATGAAAGCACAGGTACTTAGAGATGAGATTGATTTTAGAAAATGAAAAGGCAATTGGATTTATTAAATCACGTAAAAGTGATTTAAGAGTTATGGATATGAGCGCCCAGATGTATCAGTTTGCACATAGAAATAAACTAAAACTAATGGATGTCATAGTTGACCAGAAGGCTGACCTTGATGTGGACAGACCGGTTATTAATGCATTAATGGATGTTATAGAAACAGGAAAATGTAGCTTGATACTTATTAGAAGCATAAATGATATTACCGATGATATCGATGAACAGAAACACTTCCTTGATCAGGTACATTACGTAGGAGGAAAGCTCATTTCTATCTATGAAGGAGTAATTGACTGTAACTATGATGCGTGCTAATGGATGTGAGACATGAGGAAAGTGGATATGATAAAGAAATATATAAGAGTTGATGAAACGCTAGTTGAAGTTTCAGAAGAAGTTTATAAAGAGTATTACCGCATGGAACGTAGAGAACGTTATCAGGTGGAAAGGGATTTGTTAAAGGGAACCTTTTCATATCATGGGCTGGACTATGAAGATATGACAGGTGAGGAATTATTGAGTAATCAAAATCTATTATCTATAGAAGAGCAAATAGAGATTAAATACATGATTGAAGAGTTAAAGATGTCTTTGAGAAAATTGGATATTTCAGAACGAAAGCTAATCAATGAAATTTATTATAAAGGTAAATCTCTTCGATCACTTTCTAAGGAATGGAATGCTCCGCTGATCAGGATTTATCGTCAGCATGAAAGAATTTTAACAAAGTTAAAAGAAATGCTTAACTGACGGATTTTATGAATAGTGGAAAAGCTGTTATGAATATTCTGTAGTATTCGGAGGTCGATAAAATGGGAATTGCTGATATAGAAGAAAGATTAAACAAAATGAAAAATGTTGATATCCGTACAGTTGATAAGGAAAAATTGGTGGATATCAGAATGGTCATTGTAGATAATACGTTACCTCTACAGGACAGAATACTTGATTTTATTGAGAAGCTGGATAATCCTTATTGTTTTCGTGTTGGAGATGTAGTAGTAAAGGTAGAATATGAAGATACGGATGTGACCTTTGAACAGCGATTTGAAAAATTACTATTAAATACATAAAATATTGTGGAAATCCCATAAAAGTTATGTTAATGTGTAAGAGGACTAAACTTTGTGGGATTTCCATATTTCTTTGATTCATTGACAACAGTGAAAAGAATTATGGAGGTGCACAATGGATAACAATTCAATTATCTATGATGCTGATATTTACGTGCGACTTTCAAAAGAAGATGGTGACATCGATACTGGAAGTAAGTACGAAAGCAACAGCATTTCAAATCAAAAGGAACTGATACAACAGTTTCTTATTTCGCATCCGGAAATAAGGGTACATTCCATTCGAGAAGATGATGGATATACAGGTACTAATTTTAATCGCCCGGGATTTCAACTATTATTACAAGATATCAAAGAAAAGAAAATAAACTGCGTCATCGTTAAGGACTTATCTCGTATAGGTAGAAACTATTTGAAAGTTGGAGAATACATTCAGGAGATATTCCCTTCCCAAGGAATACGCTTTATTGCAATTAACGATAACTATGATTCGTTAAATGCAGTAGGACTAGATGAGGATATTATTATTCCTTTTAAGAATCTATTGAATGATGCATATAGTAGAGATATTAGTATCAAAATTCGTTCTAATCTAGAGGTAAAACGTAAAAAAGGTGAGTTTACCGGGGCATTCACGACCTTTGGTTATAAAAAATGCGAGGAAGATAAAAATCTTCTGGTAATTGATGACTACGCAGCTAACGTAGTAAAAGATATTTTCAATTGGAAACTAGATGGTATGAATCAATCTCTTATTGCAGAGAAATTGAATTCTATTGGAGTTCCATCTCCTATGGAATATAAGAGAATGAAAGGAATTAACTTTCAATGTAGTTTTAAGACGAATGCCAAAGCAAAGTGGTGTGCTCAGACTGTATCACGAATTCTAAAAAATGAAGTATATATAGGTACGTTGATTCAGGGAGTACGTTCAAAACCTACCTACCGATCAGAGAGAGTTCGTCAGAATAATATGTCTGGATGGATTCGAACAGAAAATACACACGAACCTATCATTGATAGGCAGGATTTTCTCAGAGTCCAGGAGATTTTAGGCAGAGATACACGAACCGCTCCTACTGAAAGCCGGGTATATGCATATGCTGGTATGTTGTATTGTGGGGATTGTAAGCATAGTATGGTAAGAAAAACGATACCTGGAGCCAATCAAAAAAAATATGTATATTTTGTTTGCTCCAATAATAAGAAAAATAGTAAAGTGTGTTCTTCTCATGCTATGAAAGAGGAAATACTAAATCAAACAATTCTGAATACATTACAGAAACATATCTCAGCTGTATTGAATGCAGATGAAATGTTGAATGAATTGTCTGCCAAAAAATTTCAGAAGAAAGAGATTGAAAAACTGGATGAACGAATCCTTTGGAACGAAGAAGAAATTGATAAATGCAAGAAATTAAAGCTTTCTCTCTATGAAGACCTCAGAGAAAGCATCATTGATAAAGAGGAGTATTTGTATTTAAAAGAAGAGTATCAAAGACGAGCTGACGAAGCAACTGAGGCCATAAGACATCTGAAAGAAGAAATTGGTCAGATATATAATGATAAAGGTGAGCGAGTAAAATGGGTATCTATCTATAAAGAGCATATAAATATTAAACAGGTAACGAGAAAAATTGCAAATCAATTAATAGATAAAATTTATATTTATCAGGACGGAAGGATTGGAATACGCTTTAAATTTCAAGATAAATATAATGCTTGTATTAAGTACATTATGAATGCGAAGGAATTGCTACTGATGAAAAAGGGGGTATAAGGTATGGCTAGAAAGTCTCGAATTGTAACAGGGATAGATGAAAAAAATAACATAGAACTAGCTATGGGACAGACTATAGGGACAGCTGTTTATGCAAGAAAGTCTCATGAGGATGATAGTTCTCTCGAGAACCAGATAGCTATGCTGATGGACTATGTGAACGATTCCGAAGATCTGGTCTTGTATAAGGTTTATTCAGATAATGGCTTTACAGGGACTAATTTTGATAGACCGGCATTTAAGCAGATGATAATTGATATGAAAGCTGGTATGTTCCAGGCGATTGTCGTAAAGGATGGTTCTAGGCTGGGAAGAAATTATCTAGAAGCAGGAGCTTATATGGAATCCTTATTTCCTGCCTATGGAATTCGATTTATTTCTCTCAATGATCACTATGATAGTGCAGATATAAAATGTGAAAAGGATGGTATATCAGTTCCATTAAGAAATATCATGAATGAGCAGTATTCGAAAGATTTATCAAGGAAGCTGACATCAGCCTTCCGTACAAAACAATTGAACGGAGAATATATTGGGGCAAATGCGCCTTATGGATATCGTAAAGCAGATGGTAATTGCAATCAGTTGGTTGTTGATGAAGAAACTGCTCCAGTTGTAAAAAGAATATTTTGTATGAAGATTGAAGGTGTCAGTGATGGTAAAATAGCGCAGACATTAAATGAAGAAGATATTCTATCTCCTTTTGCATACCGGTACAAAAAGAGGTTGGTGAAGGCGGAGAAATATAGGACCATGATATGGCGCAGAGGAACCATATCACAAATGTTGAAAAATCAAATGTATCTTGGTCATATGGTTCAAGGAGTTCACAGGCAATCCTTAAGTAGGAGGGAAGAACAGTATAAAGCTCCACAAAATGAGTGGATTATTGTTAAAGATACTCATGAAGCCATTATATCTGTTAAAATCTTTGATAGAGTGCAAGACATCGTGGAAAAACGGAGAGTGAAATTTAATAATATTTTAACCGATAATGAGAAAGAACCTACGCTGAATTTGTTTCGAGGAAAGATATATTGTGCAGATTGTAATCGTGCAATGACGATTGGAATTAGTAGAACAAAGCGAGCAACTCATTTCTACTATAGATGTAGGTCAGTGATTGAATCAAATGGTCATAAATGTGTGCAAAGAAGTGTTAAGAAGGAAGTTGTAGAAACTACAGTTTTCGAGATTGTAAAATCACACATGAATTTGTTTACTGATAGCATGCAGTACCTACAACAAGAAAATGGAAGTGAAACAGCAATAAAGAAGAGTAGCCAACTGAAAAGTGAGTTAAATCAGCTAAAAGCTGAAAAAGCACGTTATATTGAATTGGTAGCTGGTTTATATAAGGACTATACGGAATCCCTGCTTGATCAAGAAGAATATATCTATGCTTCGGGAGAGTATAAAGAGAAAATTTCTGATATAGATGCACGACTTAGCTTACAAGAAGAACTTATAAAAAGCTATGGAGATAAATACGTTATCAGTAAGGAATGGGATGATAGGGTATTAAAACTCGGAAAAGCTAAAGAATTAAGCCAAGAGATGGTAGATGCATTTATCAGTAGAGTAATTGTATATCAGGATGGTCAACTTGGTATAACATTGAACTGCATGGACCAATTCCAGAAAACAATTCAGTTGGCTAAGCAAAGGGCTGGTGATTTCAATGCTAAGATTAAGTAGAAATATAGGTATTTATCTCAGATTGTCAGATGAAGATTATGACGTAGGCTCAGACCAAAATGGGACAATGAAAGAGGAAAGTAACAGCATTTCTAATCAAAGGAAGTTGATAGAAAATTTTCTAAAAAGAAGAAAAGAATTCTTGAATAGTAACTTAATAGAGTATTGTGATGATGGTTATTCGGGAACGAACTTTAACAGGCCGAATTTTCAAAAAATGATAGCAGATGCAGAATGCCGAAAAATAGATACTATCATATTTAAGGATTATTCTAGATTTGGCAGGAACTTTCTTGGAGTTGGTAAATATCTGGAGGAAATATTCCCAGAACTACAGATTAGAGTTATATCTATTAATGATGGCTACGATAGTAATGAATTGGATTCTTCTGAAGGAATCACAATTCCAATGATGAATCTAATCAATGATTATTATATTAAAGATTTATCTAAGAAGGTAAAGAGTGGAATTAAAAGCAGGCAGAATAGAGGAGATTACATAAGTCCAATAGCTATATTCGGTTACAAGAAGAATCCGGTAAACAAGCATCAGCTGATTATTGATGAAGAGACAGCTCCTATTGTACAGATGATTTTTCAATATGCCTTGGATGGTTTGAATGGTGTTCAGATTGCAAAAAAACTGAATGAACTTAATATTATGACACCTGCGTGGTATGCAAGAGCCTATAAAAAGCGTAATTATCCTATGGATAATAAAACAATATGGACATCAGCTAAAGTAATAAAGATACTGAGAGACCAAAGGTATGCTGGTGATATGGTTGGCAATGTACGTGTTCGTACTAAAATTGCTAGGACAGATAATATAAAGGTAGATAGAGAAAACTGGATTATTGTAGAGGGTACCCACGAAGGAATTGTAGCGAAAGATATTTTCTTGAAGGTCAACAACGACATCATGCCTTTAGGTGACAAGAAGGACCCCTCAAAAGGCAAAGACAGAAGAAAAGGTATCTTTTATTGTCCCCATTGCGGGCGTTTATTGAGAAAGACCAATACTACAATAAACCCATATTATGAGTGTGCTAGAGGAAGTTATGAGCCAAAATCAGAATGTACAAAGATTCGGGTATCTGAAAAGAGATTGATAGAAATCATAACTGATATGATCCGAGCTTATATGCAGGTACTGATTGAAGGTGAAATACTTATACGTGAAATTAAACGTACGAAGATGAAAGAGTCCCAGACAATCATGACAGCAGCAGATGTGGATGCAGCAGTTAATAAATTAATGCAATCTAAGATGAGCCTATATGAACGTTATAGAGATGGAGTAATCACAAAAGATGAATATATTCTTAGGAAGCAACAGATCACCATGCAAATAGATGAATTAGAATCGAAAAAGGTGCAAATTGCAAATGATATTGGTAGCAAGGAAGAACAAGATCAGCTGGAACAGAAAATGCGAGAGTTGATAGAAAAATATAAAAATATGAAAGAAATTTCTTACTCAGATATTTCAGAGTTTGCCAGTAAGGTAATTGTTACAACGGATGTGGATGTATCAGTGGTTTGGAGATTTGAGGATATAGGAAAACAACTAATAAGATTACTCGAACATAGGAGTGCTGGGTAAAGGAATTGTGATGGAATACGGTGAAAAAGTGATAAACGATTATAATAAATATGAGACTTATATGTTAGAAATAAGAGCTTTTTAGTAAAGGTTATTAGTTGGCAATCAATCAAGGGTTGCTTATGTAGATGGTTAATCTGAAACTCCAAAAGTGGAAGAAGAAACAAGCAATACAGAAATGGCTATTCCAACAACAGTGCCGGCCAAATAAGCTAATACGGATTCACAATAGTTTTAAACTAAAGAATTAGTCAGAGAGAATTATACTAAATATATACGTTTTTTAAGCCACTTTATATATAAGCAGGTTAGATTACCTGTTTCATTGTAAAGTGGCTCATTTTTTGCTACAAGCAAGTTTTCTTAAGTGATAGATACAATTTAATTAATATGTCATAGCGGATTAAAAGGCAAAGAGCGAAATTATTGGAAACTCTTCAAGATGAATAAGAAAATGGATGGAATGGTGGAGACCTCTGATGAGGGTCTTAAAATAGATTTTATATCATAAAAGCCGCTGTCTTCCACGGCTTTTATGATATAGAATCAGTAAAATTATAATCTGACAGGATGCTTCTTTTTGGATAGTCGGCTGATGTTTTCACATTCCGTCATGGTGATATTTAAAAATTGATAACTTTAGGTTCCCCAGTGAAAGAATAGATGGTTGCTGTTGCATCCTCTAAATACAATACTTCCATCAGGTTATCATCTACGGTATACATACTGCTAAGACTTGCCTTGTTGTCATCCATCATAGCTACTCGTGCTTCACGGCGAGAGTCATGAATTGCTTTTCCTTCAATGCGGATCCAAGTTCCTTTTGACATTCCACAGATTTCAACTTTTGCATTATTCAGCATTTGTGCATAAACGTTTTTCTGATTATTTGTTACAATATAAAGTTTGCCTTCAAATTTGCAGACTGCTCCAAATGGTCTTACATGAGGTTGCTCTTCTTCAACGGTTGCAATGTAAAAGGTTCCACAGGATTTCAAGTAATTTAGTACTTCATTCACAAATAAGTCCTCCAATTTTTATTTTATTGTATTTTTATTTTACAGGTGTTATTATAACTTAAGAGATTATGAATGCAAGTACGATATTTAACGATACCAGTATCAGAAAGGATACCGTGATGGCAAAAAAAGAATTATTTGGACTATGTCCATATGTCACATCATAGAAAGATATCTCAATCACCAGGTTGTATCTTAATAATATTATAGTGTTCAGATTGCAAAAAAAGCTGAATGAATTTCATTTTATGACACCTGCTTGGTATGCAAAAACCTATAAAAAGCGTTAATTATCCCATCGATAATAAAACAATATGGACATCAGCGAAAGTAATAAAGATACTGAGAGACCAAAGGTATGCTGGTGATATGGTTGGTAATGTACGTGTTCGAACAAATATTGCTAAGACAGATAACATAAAAGTGGATAGAGAAAACTGGATTATCGTCGAGGTTACCCATGAGGGGATCATTACGAAAGTCAACAACGAAAAATGATGCCATTAAGCGAAAAAAGAGATCTTCTAAAGGGTAAAGACAGAAGAAAAGGTATCTTTTATTGTCCCCATTGTGGAAGATTATTGAGAAAAATAAACACTACAATAAATGTATATTATGAGTGTGCTAGAGGAAGTTATGAAGATGTGAGAGCGTCTCCTTTTTTATGGACTTTAGCCTGTTGAGCATGAAGTGATTTTCTCATCAAAGGGGCTGTCGCACTGGCGATTAAAAAACCGCCAGTGCGACAGCCCCTTTGGTATATCATGGTAGTAGTTCAAATCATTTCTTTAATCTTATTGGTTTTCTTTACTCATTTCATAGGAAAGAATCAAGTACATACGGTCTTTATAGTCATCGAAGTATTCACCTAAAAGAGCTTGGATCTTTTTGAAACGGTAAACCAGAGAAGTACGATGAAGGTTCATGGCCTCAGCGGCAGCGGTCAGATTACGTTCGTGAATCAAATACATATATAACGTATAGGCCAATTCCGAATTATATTCTCTGTCGTAATCCATCAAGAATTTCATTTTTGGATGACAAAATGTTTCTGATGATTCTTTCTGCGTAAAGATATTTTTTACATGCTCTAAATAATAATCCTTATACCAGAACAATCCCGGTTCATTGATTTCACAAATACCAAGTTCAATAGCACGTAGTGCCTGTTTGTAATATTCCTCAAATTTCATAATGTTCTGGAAGCAGTTGCTTAATCCGGCATATAATCCATTTTCTTGGCAGATATTCTTAGCGGCAGTCAAATATTCTGATGGAATCAGATGATTAGTTTTGATGCTCAGAATAGCAATGATCTGACTGTTGTAAATAATCGTCTTAGAATTTGGGAATCTGCTTTCTACCACATTTCGCATATGAGTAGTATTTACAGTAAAAGCACTTCGAGCGGTTTCTACGACCATACAATACATATTGCCAGTAAATTCCTTGTTTACATATTGCATTTGCGAGGTATTCGTAGAATCGATGGCAATTTTTTTCTCCAATAGCTCTTTCAAGAAATATTCATAATTGAAACCTCTCGAAGTGCGGATAAACGAATCTTTTTTTAGTTGTAGACCAACAAACTTTTTTAACATCAACATAAACTCAGTGTCAATGGGATCAAAAGGTTTGTTAACAGCAGAGACAACGATATGTCCCAAATCTTTTTGGGTATTGATGGCGCAATACATCTGCTCATATCCAAGAAATTCGTTATAGGCCTTAATTGGAATTTCGCTTTTCCGAACTTTATTGTGTATATTATTTTGTCGGTTTACCATTTCGAAATCCTGATCGCCTAATCGTTTTGTAAAAACTACCTGATCATGGATATTCAGTTTTTCTATAGCCTCCCAGGTTGCTGCAATCAGGTTATAGTTGGGATCGAATAAAAAAACCGGATTTCTAAAAATACTAAAAGCATACTCGATCACCGGTTGCAGGTCATCTCCAGAGGCCAGAAAATCCAATAGAGTCTGACTAAACATGCCGATGCCGCATTGCATATTAAAATACCGTTGCAGCTCAGAATAGATGGGGGTTGAATGGGGATTTTCGATCAGTAAAAGACTTAAATCTGAAGGGAATTTTTCAGCAACCGCTGTGAAATCCGTTCCGTCCTTTACGATGCACAGCACATGTATATTTTCTGTAAACAGTGATAAATCCAACTTTTCACTGTATTCGCAAACATATAAGAGATGTTCCGTAAATGGTCTGGGCTCATCGGTAAGCTTCGTCCAGCCGGTGAGGCAATGAATACCATCTGAATTTATCAACTGAGTGGAAAAGGAAGCAAACAGGTGTTGAATGTTTTTTAATCCAATGTACATAGCGGATCCCCTTTCTTTGTCCTAATTTACAAAAAGTATACTATATTCTAAATGTAAAAACAACACTTTTCTATACCAGTGTAGAAAATGAGTAATGATTTTCCGTGTATTTATACTAAATAATTATGTCCCAAAATTCTATAATTAATATATGTATACATAGTAAAAAAGTCCAGCTAAGAAATGTCAATAGTTAAATCCAAAAATATTTGATATTTCTTGAATTGAAAAAGGGTAACTTTAATAAACCCTTGGGAATAACCCCAAAACCCAGAATCTGATTATGGATTTACTTTATGCAGCCTTATCGCATTTAGCTTTTAAGTAATTCGTTTGATGTTCTTCCGGTGTGATGATTGTAAATTCTTTTTTATCCCGAAGGATTGCAAATACAATGTTGCAGACCTTATGCATTACAGCACCAAGGGCAACCATTTTAGGCTTTGACTGGCATTTCTTAATATAATAATCACGCAATACAGGATTTTGAGCTGATCCATTACGGTTCTTACTGATGCTTATTAAGGCCATTGTATGAAGGACTCTTCGGGCAATCCTGGAACCTCGTTTTGACATAGAAATTTTAGTGCCTTCAAATTTTCCAGATTGCTTTACCGCAGGATCCAATCCAAAGTAAGCAAACAGTTGCTTTGGTGAATGAAATGCTGAAAAATCACCGATTTCGCTCATCAGGCTTACAGCAGATAAAAAACCGGCTCCCTTATAAGATTCAATTAGATGGATTTGTTTTACAAAATCGGTAGTTTCATTATCAGCAACTAGGTTATGCATTTCAGAAAGAACAGATGCTACTTCAATATCATAGTTTCTGATAAAACGGATATACAGGCGTATTCGCTTGAAATTACTGTCTACAGAATATCCAAAGGTGTTTGCGTCAGTTGCAGCCTGGATTATGGCGTTATACTTGTTTTCAGCATATGTAAGTCCAAACCTAGCAGTAGACCTTATACAGTCAACAATCTCAGCTTTTGAAATACTTAGAAAAGCTTTTGGCGATGTGTATTTTTCCAATAAGGTCAGACATGTATTCGTAGTTATTTTCGAAAAGATTTTTAAATACTGCGGAAATACCATTCGCAGTTCGCCCTGCAACTTATTAATATAAGCAGAGCGGTTGTCCATCAGATCATAATACTCCCTTGAAAGATTTCTTAAATCAAGAGCGAGGTCTGATGGCATAAGGGATACCTTTATATCTGGTTTTAATCCGACTAAGGCAGCCTTTCTAGAATCAAAGCGGTCATTATGTACTTTTCTAATGTTAATGTTTGTGCTATTCTTAGTGATGATAGGATTGATAACTGAGCAGTTAAAACCCTTATCACGAAGATAGCAGAAGAGTGGGTAATGATAAATTCCCGTGGATTCCAGAAAGATGCGACTTTCTAAGGAATACAGCTCTTCTGCTTCTTTTATTTTAGAAACAGCTAAGCTTAAGGAATTAAGATCAGAATGTAGGATTTTATAAGGCTTTCCTACAAAGGTCTGGTTAGGTAGCGCGATAGACATCCAGCTGAAGTCTGCACCAACATCAATACCGACCGAGAGAAATAAATCTTGAAATAAAATGTTTAACATGAGCAATAATCCTTTCAGATAGGAATCCAATTCCATCAAATGAGTACACAACCTAGCATGTGATACGGGTATAGCCTGAGGCTCCCAACCAGCCGAATCATAAAACCTCATTGAATGGACTAATTGACTTTTTCGTAGGTATGAGCCAGTAGGAACTGACTTCCCAAGGAGAGATACATTCTTTATCCTATCCAAGCGAATTATACTTTATGTAAAGCATGGAGTCTATTAGGGAACCGTCAGACAGGGTAATTACTAAGATAACATCTGATCTTCTTTTGTTATCTGATATAGAAACTTATTAACCAAGTAGTCTTAATGACTACACCAATATAATACTAGGGGGATTTAATATGACAAATTATCAGGTTGATATTCAACCGCTGAAGCCTTATAGCAGAAGTGTATCCATCATCGGAGTCGGTGCGACTCCATTTATGTTGACGAAGGATAATAAGGATACAGAAGGATTAAGCGAAGGGGAACTGTTCGGTGCGGCAGCAATTGAAGCTATGAAGGATGCGGGCCTTACAGCGAAAGAAGTAGATTTCTATATCCATGCTCAGGCTGGTCCAGGCTGGCAGAGTAACTTTGGTTCAGCTAATATGCATGTAGCGAATTGGTTCGGTATGAAAGGTAAAGGTTCAGCTCACCATAGTGAGGCGTGCTGTACAGGGTACGTAGCGTTGGAGCAGGCGGTTAATTATGTGGCTGCTGGTACATATGACATCGTTTTATCTGGTGCATGTGATATGTCATATTCTGCGGCTGAGCCGGATAAGCCTATTTTTATGCGGCGTTACGGTACAGATCAGATGTTTCATGAAACACTATGTTCCGTTCAGCCAAGAGATTATACCCTGTTTTCGAACAGTGCTACATCGGTAGGAACAGAAGGGTGGCTGGATCGTTATGTTATGGATAACGGTATTGAGAATGAAATTGATGACGTTCTTACCAAAATGGCAATCAATGCCCGCCGGAGCGCATCACTTCATCCACTGAGCCTGAGTAAGGATACCTATGAGGATTTGGCCCACAAATTCAAATTAGATAGTGCGGAGGCATTTTTACATTCTAAATTTAATCCAAAGTTAGGGAAATATTTACGTGCCAGCCATTTTGAACAGCGTTGTGACGGCGCTGCAGCCTTTATTGTATGCCCGACTGAGATGGCTTACAAATATACAGACCATCCAATCGAAGTACTAGGGATTGGACATTCCTGTCTGGAATGGGGGACTCCATATTTGGAGAAATGGGCTACAGAGGCCGCTTATAAGCAGGTAAGTGATTTGACAGGTCTGACTGGTGCTGATATGGATCTGTTCCTTGTGAATGACTTTTGGATGACATCACAGATGTTGGGCGCAGAAGCCTGTGGATATTTGCCGGCAGGAGAAGGATGGAAATACTTCAAGGAAGGCCGGACAAACTTTGAAGGTGATCGGCCGATTAATACAAACGGCGGTCGTTGCCAGTATGGTCATGCACATGGTACATCTGGCGTGGCAGATTATGTAGAAGCTGTCAGACAGATGCGTGGTGAGATGGGAGCTACCCAGGTGAAACATCCGGTCAAGCATGCGATGCTGCGTGGTTTCGGAGGCGGACAGAATCTGACATGTACTATTCTAAAAAATAATAGCTAAGGAGGCGGAATAATGGGTATAAAAATAGAAAGAATTGTAAAACCGTTTTATGAAGCACTGGAAGAAGGGAAAATTCTTGCGCGTAAGTGTACAAAATGTGGTCATGTAGAATACCCTCCATATCTTGCTTGCAATAAATGCGGAAATCTGGATACAGAATGGGTAAATTTTGAGGGAAAAGGAATGGTCACCCATCTGTTGGCAGTGGGTGCCCATGGTTCTAACCCGGACTTTGACAAACAGGTCGGTGACCGCGTAGTTGGTGTTGTCGAGGTTGAGAATAGCGACCCAGTCAATAGTTCTATTTTGGGCATTAAGCCGGAAGAGGTTCCGGAACTGACACCACAGCTGCCTTTACCGGTAAGACCAAAGATTGCACAGTTAGACGGTTTTAAAATTGTTTGCTGGGAACTAGATAAATAAGAACTAATGATATACAAGAGGAGAATAGAAAAATGAATATTGAAGAACAAGTTATCCTATGTGCTGCAGAAACTTATGAAGTTGATCAGGCAACTATTACTATTGACACTGATATTCGCAATGAGTTGTCCAATCAGTCTTTACTAATGATTGCGTTTATCTCTAATATTGAAGAGGTGCTAGGGGCTGTTATTGATCTGAGAGATGCGGCAAAGTTGCTTACGATTGGAGATTTTGTTGCAAAAGTAAAAGAAATACTAGGTTAAATTGCAGGAGAATAAGACATGAGATTTATAGATTCAATTTATGAAAAAGCCAGACAAAATAGAAAGCGAATCGTGATTCCAGAGTGTACCAATCCAAGCATGATGCGTTCTGCTGTGCGAGCTGCGGCTGATGGAATTGCGGAGATTATTTTTGTTGGTGATATCCAGGAATGTAAAAAAGTAGCTGCTGAAAATAATATTAATCTTTCAGGTGTAGAGTTGGCCGATGTAGCGGATACCGTATATCAAGAGAAACTGATCGAAAAGTATGCGGCATTACCCAAAAAGATCCTTGGCAAGAACTATGTTGCGAGCCGTATTGGTGTTCCGCTGTACATGGCTCTGGTTATGGAAGCAATCGGAGATGCAGACTGTACCTTTGGTGGACTCGATACCACAACTACGGAGTTTGTGATGGTGGCATCCGGTATTCTTGGATTGGCGGATGGTGTGGTTTCGGCATCTGCTATGCTGATCATGGAGATTGACGGATTTGAAGGAGCACAGGGTAATATCTTTGGGATGTCAGATGGTGCAATTAATACAGAACCCACCAGTGACCAATTGGCAAGTATCGCAATAGCTTCTTGTCATACCTATTCTGTCCTGACAGGGCGTGAATCTCGGTGTGGAATGCTGTCTTATTCCACCTGTGGAAGTGGTGACAGCCCTTCGGTATTTCGGGTGCGTGAGGCCTTAGAGAAAGCCCGGGTAATGCGCCCAGATCTTAAAATTGATGGGGAATTCCAGGCAGATGCAGCCATTGTTAAGCGAGTTGCCGAAAAGAAAGTGAATAGGGAAAGCACGGTTGCGGGACAGGCAAATGTTTTAGTTTTCCCGGATGCAGCGGCTTGTAATATCGCCACGAAGCTGATTCAGCAATTTGCGCCAGGACACAGCTATGGACCGATTTATCAGGGATTTAGAAAACCAGTATTGGACTGCTCGCGTGGTGACACCGAGGAGCGAATTTATGACAATATTGCATTTTGTAGTGTGGTGGCTACAAGTGATGGCAAGTAGGAGGAAAAATGGCTGAATATACAATACTGACAGTAAATCCAGGCTCAACCAGTACAAAAATTGGTCTGGTAAAGGGTGAGAGAATTATTCTTGATCTGAATGTAGATACAAAGCCGGAAGATTTTGATGGATGTGCAACATTTGGAGATCAGGCACCTATTCGAGAGAATAAGATCCTGGATATGCTTGCCGAGGCCAAAGTGGATCTTAGCACAATCGATGCTGTTTCCGGACGTGGCGTAGGGGTACTATCCTGTGAAGGTGGTACATATAGGATTAATGATCTAGCTTATGATCATGCGTACAATGATGCGGCAGAAATCCATCATGCGGCAACATTGGGTATTGTACTTGCAAAACGTATTGCGGATAAGTTGGGAAAACCGGCATATTTCGTAAATCCAATGAGTACCGATGAACTGTGTGATGTTGCTAGAATGACCGGTGTAAAGGGATTGTATCGTCCATCTCATGCCCACCCGCTGAATATGAAGCAGGTTGCCATTCACCACAGCAAGTTACAGGGCAAAAGTTATCATGATTGTAATTATGTCATCATGCATATGGGTGGCGGTATCAGTATTGCCGCTCATCGCCAAGGTAAAGCAATCGATCAGACCCGCATTGGTGATGGACAGGGGCCGATTTCCCCAAATCGTACCGGTGATTTATGTATTGATGATGTCATGACATTGATGAAACGTGGCATGTCCATTAGCGAAATCAATACGCTGTGTACTCGCAAAGGAGGGCTTTTGGAACTGACCGGAACGGATGATTTAAGGAAAATCAGAAATGAACTGATTCCGGCCGGTAACAAGATGGCAAAGCTTGCTCTGGATGCCATGGAATATACGATGGTAAAATGGGCAG
The DNA here is from genome assembly GCA_023386815.1 of Bacillota bacterium. Taxonomy (GTDB): domain Bacteria; phylum Bacillota; class Clostridia; order Lachnospirales; family Lachnospiraceae; genus Mobilitalea. The sequence goes on along the minus strand of JAEWIZ010000020.1, from coordinate 81,430 downwards.
CCATGATGGCGGGTGCACTTAAGGGACATGTGGATGCCATTTTAATGACCGGAGGGCTCGCCAATGATAAAACTCTAGTTGAGCAACTGAAAAAAGATTTGGATTGGATCGCACCGGTTTATGTATATCCGGGTAGTTATGAGACAGAGGCGCTTGCTTCCGGAGCAATCAGGGTACTTGGTGGTGAAGAGGAAGTAAAGCAATATACAGGAAAGCCTGTTTGGGATGGATTCGATTTTGAATAGTGGCAATCGAGGAGGAAGCTATGACATTTCCGCAATATACAAATAATTGCCCCTCAGGTATGTACCAGAAAACAATAGAAATTACTGATGCTATGATGGATTCATCTGGCCGTATACGGTCAGGTGAACTGGCTAGGCAAATGGAAAAGATAACTGAGCAGCAATTAAGCCTGTTTGGATTGAACCGGGAGGAAATGCAAACAGAAGGAAAAATATGGGTAATTGCATGGACGACCATTCACATTCAACGTCTACCAACACTGGGGGAGCAAATAATACTTCGGGTATGGCCGGGTAACAAGAAGAGTATCATGTATCCGCGAAAATATGCTTTCTATTCGCTAACAGGCGAGCCCATGGTCTGCGCTTCCTCGTTGTTTATATTGATGGACAGTGAGACCAGAGGCTTTGCTCAGCCGATGGATAAACTGAGCGATGTACCGGCTATTGTAGTGAATGGGGAACCAGAGCTGCCAAAGATGCAGATACCATTTCCTAAGACGATGTCTAAGAGTGTGGTACGATTCGTACAGGCAGAAGAAATTGATAAAAATGGTCATCTGAATAACACACATTACTTGGACTGGGCAGAAGAACTATTGGAAAGCAGCAGTTTGAAAGAAAAGATACCGCAGTCTATCTGGGTTCAATATAGTAAAGAACTGAAAGAAGGGCAGGAAGTTGTTTTACAGTATGAAGAGCGGGAAGAAAAGCTATTTATACAAGGATATTCAGAGGAAGAGTTTTCTTTTTTATTAGTAATGGAGTTTTGAAAAAATTCAACAACAAAGCTCTGGTAGACTGGCCGCCAGTATATCGAAATCAAGACTTAAAGATTCCAAGCGATTAATTTATCTACAGGAGGTTCATGTGATTACCGGCATAGGAGTGGATTTGGAGGAAATACACCGTGTAGTACTGGCTTGTCAAAAAGAACATTTTATGCTGCGGTGTTTTACAGAACCAGAAATTAAGCTAATTCAATCTGATCAGAAAAAAGCTGCAGATAACTATGCTGTAAAAGAAGCAGTGGCAAAGATGTTTGGAACTGGTTTTCGCGACTTTGAACTAAGGGACATCGAGGTACTTAGGGACGACCTGGGAAAACCCTTTGTTAACCTATATGGGAAAGCGCAGGATCTAGCGAAGGCTCAGGGAATCACTGCAATACATGTTTCTATTACAAATACAAAAGAGTTTGCCAATGCCTTTGTAATAGGAGAAGCGTAGCGGTCACTATTGGTTATAAAAGATAGGTATGCCCTTGCTAAATTATGTCAACGTCACGGCTTGATTGTCAAAAAATATACAAAGTAGTTCAAAACAAAGTTCGCTTAGGCGATATAGCCACCAATATTAACTGGATACAAATAAAACACTCCAATCGAAAAAAATAAGGTCGCGGCCTGACACATTTTTTTATGGTTTTGTCAATTGTTATTGGCAAAAAGAGTGGTGTGTTTTAATAAAAAAGAGGAATCTGATAGCCAGCGAAATCATAGCTAAAAGATTCTGAGAAATCATTATACTAGGAGGTATTTTTATGGTTGTTACAAACAAGGGTCAGCAACAGAGCGTGAAGTTTACTGTGGACACAGAGCGTTGTTGCGGATGTAAAAGATGTGTCCGTCGTTGTATGGAAAACGTATGGCAGTGGAATGAAGAACACCAGCATGCATATCCAAAGTATCCGGATGAATGTGTCTTATGCTTTCAATGCGAAATGGCCTGTCTTAATAATGTCATTGATATTTATCCCATCAATACTTTACAGGTGGATCCATTGGAGTATAGTGCGGGTCTGATTAATGATGAAGATATCATGGGAGGAGAATAAGTATGGCAAGCGTAAAAGATTTTGGAGAATTATATACTTCTGATATTTTGATCATTGGCGGTGGTATGGCTGGATTGGTTACAGCCATCAAAGCCAAAGAGACAAATCCGGATCTGGATATTCTGGTCGTAGACAAAGGCATTATTGGTTGGAACGGTCAGGCAACAAAAGCCGGCAATGGTATTCGAGCAACCTCACACAATGAGGATGGGGTTATGAATGCTATGAATTACCTTGTTCATGCACATACACCATATATGAATGATCAGGAATTTCTGAAGAAGTATCTGGAAGTACATAGAGATAATATTGAATATATGCATCATTGTGGAGTTAAAGTGTCTGTAGATGAAAATGGAAACGTAAAACCATTTGATTTTATTCCAGGTGCTTTAGATATGTCAGGTATTGAAATTAACACCTGTGTATCCTTACGAAATTTTGCCTTAAAGCTTGGAGTTCGTCTATTGAGTCGTGTCAATTTATTTGAGCTGATTACCAATGATTCGGGAAAAGTCATTGGTGCGGTTGGCTTTGATATGGATCATGGTGATTGCAAAATCTTCCATGCAAAAGCAACAGCGCTAGCTACACAGGGTTGCCATTTCAAGAAGATTGGACTGGAGTTCATGGGCTATGGTACCGGTGTTGGTGCGGCATATCGTGCTGGTGCGATCATGAGAAACGTTGAGTTCTCAACGCAGATAGATGTTGTATTTAAGAAAAACAATACTCCCATCTATGGCGGATTCAACTTAATCTGCAATAGTAAGGGTGAGAATATTACCCAAAAATATATCGGTGAAAAACAGTGGGAAGTTACTCCTCAGCTGGTCGAAGGCATGTTGGAGGAAGTTAAATTAGGCAATAGTCCTCTATGGTGCGATTTAGAGCATCCGGATGAAGTTCGGGCGATCATCGGTGGACAGGGAATGGATGAAAATGTAATGCGTATGCTCCGGGATAAAATGGAATGGGAAGAGCATGTGTTTGAGAAAACAATCCGTTCGTTCGGTGAAGTAGGAGACACTCCGGAGACCACCATCAAGACGGTAATCCAGGTAGAGCCGATTAAGGTTGATACAGAGATTCGGACAGATGTAGAAGGTCTGTGGGCACCAGGCAAGATTAGTACCCAGGGAAATGCCTATTTTGGCTGGACCCGTGGTGATGGTGTAGGAAATGCATCTACAACAGGTATGATGGCAGGGGCAAGTATGGCAAGATATGCATCTGAGTCAACATTTGATGAGATCAACCTGGAACAGCTAGCAGCTTTAAAAGAAAAGATTTACGCGCCATTACATCGAAAGTCGACTCATAAACCAAAAGAAATCTTTGACATGATTGAACGCTATATTTTTGATGTTAATAAAGCCATTACAAAGAGTGAAAAAGTCATTCAGGATGTTTATTCGGATATTGAGGAGATGAAGAAAATTCTTCCGGAACTCACCGCAGATGATCCACATTCACTTTCCAAGTGTCTGGAGGTAACGGATACGGTTCTATGTCTGGAGATGGTATATCGTTCAGCAGATATGAGAAAAGAGTCCCGTGGTATCATGTATCCTCATTATCGTACAGATTACCCTGAAAGAGATGATCAGAATTGGCTAAAATGGATTAACATTAAACAGGGTGCAGATGGTGAGATGGAACTTTTTACAGAGGATATTCCAATGTGGAGATATCCGATCAGACCAGAAGGATACAAGATTCCGGAAGGTCATGTAGAAGAGTACTTTGTTGAGAATTAAGGAGGAGCGATAGATGGACAAAATTGCAATTAAATTTAATGGTAGAGATTATTCTGTGACAAAAGGGATCTCAATCCTTGCAGCTTCCTTAGAGACGTTAAAGCTGCTTCAGGAGTTCAAACAAGTACATATTCCAACATTATATTATTTAAAAGGGATCATGGACATTGATGATAGCGGTGTCTGTGTTGTTGAAGTAGACGGAGAAATTGTAAATGCGTCTACAACCCGAGTGAAAGATGGCATGAAAATTTTGACCGATTCATCAACAGTAATTGAAGCACGTAAGGCTGCTTTGGCGAAAATTCTTGCTCAGCATAACAAGTCTTGCCTGTATTGTTTACGATCTACAAGTTGTGAACTTCAAGACCTATTGCATGAGTATGGATTTACAGATGAGCCGGATCTTCCGAAAGAGAAACTGGAAGAGCTAGACCTATCATCCCTGGTTCTGGTGAGAGATAATAACAAGTGTATTCGCTGCAAGCGTTGCATTAATGTATGTGCAAAGGTGCAGGCAGTATCTGCCATTACAGCAACAGGAACTGGTTTGGATACACTTATTACACCGTCCTCGCCGGCAGGGCTTGCGGCAGCAAGTTGTGTAAATTGTGGTCAGTGTGTAGCTGTATGTCCTGTTGGAGCATTAACAGAAAAGGATCAGACTGAAGAAGTTAAGAAGGTATTAGCTGATCTTGAAAAGTATGTCGTTGTTCAGGTGGCTCCGTCTGTCAGAGCAGCGCTTGGCGAGTGCTTTGAATTCCCGATTGGTGTAGATGTTGAAGGTCGAATTGCAGAAGCATTGAAGCGGATTGGCTTTGACAAAGTATTTGACACAAAATTTGCGGCCGATCTGACCATTATGGAGGAATCTAATGAGCTGATTGAACGAATCCAACATGACGGAGTACTTCCGCTCATTACTTCCTGTTGTCCAGGATGGATCAAATACGCAGAACATTTTTATCCGGATATGCTGGATAATTTATCAACATGTAAATCTCCGCAGCAGATGCAGGGGGCTATTGTAAAATCCTATATTGCTGAAAAGGAAGGCATTAATAAAGAGAACATCGTAGTGGTAAGTGTAATGCCATGTACAGCAAAGAAATTTGAGATTACAAGAGCGGATGAAAATGGTGCAGGAGTACCGGATGTGGATATTTCAATAACGACCAATGAGCTTGCAAAATTGTTAAAGGATGCAGAGATCCAGCTGGAAGCGATGAATCCAATGGCCAAGTTTGATGACCCACTTGGACAGGGTACCGGCGCAGGAGTTATCTTTGGCGTGACAGGAGGAGTTATGGAGGCTGCTCTTCGTACGGCCGTAGAGAAGATTTCCGGAAAAGAAACAGAAAAATTAGAGTACCATGCAGTTCGCAGTATGAATGGTATCAAGGAAGCATCTGTAGATATTGGTGGAACGATCGTCAAGGTGGCTGTTGCATCCGGTCTGGCGAACGCAAACGCACTTCTGACAAAGGTGAAAGCCGGTGAAGCGGACTATCAGTTTATCGAGATCATGGCATGCCCAGGCGGCTGTGTGAACGGTGGTGGTCAACCTCATCAGTCAGCAGCAGTTCATGCTTTATCAAATGTACCAGAAATTCGTGCAGCAGCACTCTATCGTAACGATGAGAATAGTAAATATCGTAAATCTCATGACAATCCAGCTATCAAAGAGCTGTATGCAAATTATTTGGACGAGCCAGGCAGTGAGAAGGCACATCATTTGTTACATACAACTTATATCGTGCGTTAGTTATATTAATTTTGTGTATTGGGACACAGTAAGGAGTTTATAAAATGAGAGAATTTTTATTACTGAAAAGAAAATGGGGGAAGGGCAAATGAACAAAGAAGTAAAGATGAATACAAATTCAAAGTGGTATGGATCAAAACAGATAGGAATGATGTTTTATACGGCGGTACTGTTCCTGATTGGAACCAGCATCATCGGAGGTAACAACAATACAGTATATCCAATGTTTTCTGAAATTCGTGGATGGGATCTTAACGTTATCAATGCAGTATCCGGTCTCGCATGTATATTGAAAGCATTCGGAATATTGGGACTGGCAAAATGGACCCGTAAAATTGGCCCCAAAATGCTGACAGTCATTACATTGTTTATTTCGGCAGCATTGTTACTGTTATTTGGTTTTACCCAGAGTTTGCCGGTATTTCTTCTAGATATTCTGATTATAGGATTCCTGGGCGGTGGTTATGAGAAAAACGGTGGTATGACACTGACTGCAAACTGGTGGCCGACAAAGAAAGGTATCGTTCTTGGATTTACAACCATGGGTATTGTAGCTATGAACTTTGTATATGTGCCGATGATGCCAAAACTTCTTGGTGCATTAGGTCTTGGATACGGTATGGCTGTTGTTGCTGCTATCATGGTTATTGTTGGAATCATTGGTTTGATTGGAATTAAAAACAACCCGGAAGAAGCAGGAGAATTTCCGGATGGTGAGGTTGAATATGCAGCTGCACTTGAAGAAACCTTGTATTTAATGAAAGAATACAAGACTACATTCACCATTGGAAAGATATTTAAAGATAAAGATACCTGGTTTATTGGACTTGGCTCCGGTTTCGCATTTATGGCAGTTATGAGTTATATTGCATCTGCAATCCCAGCGATGATGTCTTACGGCTATGACTATGGAATGGCAACTGCAGTCTTTGCAGTCGGTGGAATAATGGGGATAATTGGTAGCTTTATTTTTGGAATTATTGATCAAAAAATTGGAACAAAAAAAGCATTTGTCGGATATTTCATCTTACTTTTAATTGGATTTTTATTCCTTTTAATAATGCCAAAAGGAGCGATATTCTGCTGGATAGCAGGTGTTATTATCTTTATGGCACAGGGAGCACTGTGTAACCTTCTTCCATCTTATGTAGCAACAAAGTATGGACGTTGGGATTACAATGCTGGTTATCAGGTTATTGGTACCATGTTTGAGATATTCGCAGGTATCGGTATAATGATGACAGGATTTTTTGCAAATTTCGCAGTAATGTATATTTTGGACATTGTTGTTTTAGTAATTGGATTAGTCTTTATGGCACTTTCTAATGACAAATTCATTGGAAAGGCAGCAAACTAACAGTTTTATATTATAATTAATGAAAGACAGAAATCCGACCTGGATTTTTGTCTTTCTATTAATACGCCCTATGGGAGGTTGTTATGGAAAAAAACCAATCAATGGAGTTTATTGCCTACGAACAAGAAGGGCTAATTGGTATTATTACGATTAGGCGACCAAAGGCATTGAATGCATTGAACAGCAAGTTGCTTGAGGAGATTAATAAAACTCTAGATGATATTAATATAAATACAGTGAGAGTACTGATTATAACCGGTGAGGGTGAAAAATCTTTTGTTGCTGGAGCTGATATCAGTGAAATGAACAGGTTTTCCAAAATAGAAAGTGAAGCTTTTAGCAAAAGAGGGAATGATCTGTTCAGAAAAATGGAAACATTTCAAATACCAATTATTGCAGCAGTTAATGGTTTTGCCTTAGGCGGTGGCTGTGAATTATGTATGAGTTGTGACATCAGAATTTGTTCCGATAATGCAATATTTGGACAACCTGAGGTTGGACTTGGTATCACCCCCGGTTTTGGTGGAACTCAGCGACTGGCTCGAATTGTTGGAGCAGGAATAGCCAAGGAAATGATATTTGGAGCGAGAAATATCAAAGCAGATGAGGCATACCGGATTGGCTTGGTTAATAAGGTATACCCTCAGGAAGAATTAATGCCTGCGGTTAAAAAGTTGGCAGAAACAATTGCAAATAACGCTCCAATAGCAGTCCGCAACAGTAAGAAAGCAATTAATGATGGTTTGTATACTGATATGGATGAAGCTATTACCATTGAGGAAAGATTATTTAGTGAATGTTTTGAAACTTATGACCAGTCGGAAGGGATGGCTGCCTTCTTAGAAAAGAGAAAAGTTGAAGCCTTCTTAAATAAATAAGGTAAAGGTTTGAAATGTATACTAGGAAATATAAATATTTTTAACCTTCATCGTTCATGATTTAGCATAAATGGTTCATTTTGATCATGATTAAAGTAGAAAGGTATGGATGCATCAATGAAAATAGGTATTATAGGAGCGGGAACCATGGGTTCCGGAATAGCACAAGCCTTTGCACAGACAGAGGGTTATGAAGTGTGTTTATGTGATATTAATGAAGTCATTGCTGCGAATGGCAAAAAGAGAATTAATAAAAATCTTGAAAAACGGATTGCTCAAGGTAAGCTGCAGCAATCAGAGGTAGATGTTATATTAGATAGGATAGCAACAGGTGTTAAAGATATTTGTAAGGACTGTGACCTGGTAATTGAAGCAGCAATAGAAAATATCGAGATTAAGAAACAAACTTTACAAGAGTTACAGTCAATTTGTAAAACGGACTGTATCTTTGCTACAAATACTTCTTCTTTATCCATTACAGAGATAAGTGCAGAAATTGATAGACCGGTTATCGGAATGCATTTTTTTAATCCTGCTCCGGTAATGAAACTGGTAGAAGTGATTGCAGGTCTGAATACCCCAATTGAGGTAGTAGATAAGATCAAAGAAATCTCGGTAGGAATTGGGAAAATTCCAGTTCAAGTAGAAGAAGCCGCGGGATTTGTAGTAAACAGAATATTAGTGCCTATGATTAATGAAGCAATTGGAATTTATGCTGAAGGAGTTGCGACTGTAGAAGGCATAGACAATGCAATGAAACTTGGAGCAAATCATCCTATGGGACCGTTGGCTTTAGGCGATCTGGTAGGACTTGATGTGGTGCTGGCTATAATGGAGGTATTACAGCATGAAACAGGTGACTCAAAATATCGACCACACCCACTCCTGAAAAAAATGGTTCGTGGAGGACAATTAGGAATAAAATCAGGAAAAGGATTTTACGATTATCATAATTAAATATGATTAATTTGCTGGTTTAAATGGAGGAAATGACATGAATTTTGCATTAAGTAAGGAACACGAGATGTTAAAAACTCTGTTCAGAGATTTTGCACAAAAAGAGGTTAAGCCGCTTGCTATTGAGGTAGATGAAACAGAAGAATTTCCAAGTGAAACGGTCAATAAGATGAAGAAACTTGGATTCATGGGTATCCCAATTCCAAAGGAATATGGTGGGCAGGGTTGCGATACTCTTGCTTATGTTATGTGCGTTGAGGAATTATCCAAGGTCTGCGCTACAACAGGAGTTATCGTTTCTGCACATACTTCCCTTTGTGCAGAACCGATTAAAAAATTTGGAACCTTGGAGCAGAAAGAAAAATATCTCATTCCCTTGTCGAATGGGCAAAAGTTAGGTGCGTTTGGATTAACAGAGCCAAATGCAGGTACGGATGCTTCAGGACAACAAACGAAAGCAGTGTTAGTAGATGACCATTATGTATTGAATGGAAGTAAAATATTCATTACCAATGGCAAGGAAGCAGATATTTATATTGTATTCGCTATGACAGATAAATCAAAAGGTACCAGAGGTATTACTGCCTTTATCGTAGAAAAGGGAACTCCAGGATTTACTTTTGGAACGAAAGAGAAAAAGATGGGTATCCGTGGATCTTCCACCTATGAATTAATCTTTACCGACTGTATTGTCCCCAAGGAAAATCTTCTTGGTGAGGTGGGCAAAGGCTTTGGCATTGCTATGCAGACCTTGGATGGAGGTCGTATCGGTATCGCAGCCCAGGCTCTAGGAATAGCGGAAGGTGCTCTGGAAACTACCATTGCTTATGTGAAAGAAAGAAAACAATTCGGAAAAGCAATCTCGCAATTTCAAAATACTCAATTTGAGCTAGCAAATATGGCTACTAAGATTGAAGCGGCGAAACTGCTGGTATATCGTGCAGCTATTGCAAAGGATTCACAACAGAAATTCTCTACGGAAGCAGCTATTGCAAAATTATATGCATCTGAGGTGGCTATGGAGGTTACTACTAAGGCAGTTCAGCTCCACGGTGGCTATGGCTACACAAGGGAATATGAAGTGGAACGTATGATGCGTGATGCAAAAATCACGGAAATTTATGAAGGAACCTCAGAGGTTCAGCGCATGGTTATTTCCGCAAGTTTATTATAGATAAGGAGTGTGTTGTAGTGAAAATTATAGTTTGCGTTAAACAGGTTCCAGATACCAACGAAGTTAAGATTAATCCAGTGACAGGAACATTGATCCGTGAAGGGGTTCCAAGCATCATGAATCCGGATGATAAGGCTGGGTTGGAAGCAGCACTTGCGCTTAAGGATAAGACAGGTGCAGAAGTCACAGTGATATCCATGGGACCGGCACAGGCTGATAAGGTACTTTGCGAGGCAATGGCTATGGGTGCAGATCATGCATATCTGATATCAGATCGTGCTTTTGGTGGTGCGGATACCCTGGCAACCTCCTCCACCATTGCGGCAGCCATTAAAAAGCTAGAATATGATTTAATTATAACAGGACGCCAGGCTATCGATGGTGATACAGCACAGGTAGGACCCCAGATAGCAGAACATCTTGGAATACCCAATGTATCCTATGCTGAGGATATTAGGATTGAGGATGATTTCATCATTGTAAAACGTCAATTTGAAGACAGATATCACATGATTAAAGTTCAGATGCCTTGTTTAATAACTGCATTAGGAGAGATGAATAAGCCCCGTTATATGACCCCAGGGGGTATTTTTGATGCTTTTAGGGAAAGAAAAATCACCGTTTTGACCCGCTCTGATTTAGAGATTGAAGATGAACGAATCGGATTAAAAGGATCACCTACAAAAGTGGCACAGTCTTGGCCTCTTAGTGTTAAAGCAGCTGGAATTAAAGAAACTGAATTAGATTCACAAGAAGCAGCAGAAGCTATAGTTGAAAAATTGAAAGAAAAATTTATTTTTTAAGTCTATAGAAAGTTAAGTACATGCTGTGAAGCGGAATGAAGGAGGTAAGAATGAATTTAGAAGAATGTAAAGGCATATTTGTATATGTTCAGCAGATGGATGCTATCATCACAAATGTATCTTATGAATTAATCGGTAAAGCAAAGGAACTTGCTTCAGAATTGGAGACTGACGTAACAGCAGTTTTACTGGGAAGTAATATCAGCTCATTGGCAAGCGAAATTACAGCACATGGTGCAGATAAGGTGATTGTTGTTGATGATCCAACGTTAAAGGAATATACCACAGAACCATATACATATGCTATGGACTGCATTATTAAAGAGTTTAAACCGGAAATTGTACTATATGGAGCGACTGCTATAGGGCGAGATCTTGCCCCACGAGTTTCTGCCAGAGTAAAGACAGGTTTAACTGCAGACTGTACAAAGTTAGAGATCGATTCAGAAACCAAGAACTTGAGAATGACCCGTCCGGCTTTTGGAGGTAATTTGATGGCGACGATTCTTTGCCCCAACGATCGTCCGCAGATGGCAACAGTACGTCCTGGTGTCATGAAGAAAACTAAAAAAATCTCTGGAGCACAGGCGAAGGTAATAGAATATAAATTGGAATTTGTTCAAAACAATAAATATGTCGAGGTATTGGAGGTTATCAAGAAAGAAACCAGTAAGGTTGATATTCAAGATGCTAAAATATTGATTTCCGGTGGTCGTGGAGTTGGAAATAAGGATAACTTCGTTCTGTTACAAGAACTGTCTGAAGCTATCGGCGGAACAGTAAGTTCCTCCAGAGCATGTGTTGATGCTGATTGGGTAAAGAAGGATATCCAAGTTGGACAAACAGGAAAGACGGTTAGACCGGATGTTTATTTTGCTATCGGAATATCCGGTGCCATCCAGCATTTGGCCGGAATGCAGGAATCGGACTATATTATAGCAATTAATAAGGATGAGACAGCGCCAATATTTGATATTGCTGATTACGGTGTTGTTGGAGATTTGAATAAGATACTTCCGTTATTAACTGATCAGATTAAAACAGCCAGATCAGTGAAATAAAAATAATTTGTATTAAGTAATTTAAGAAAGGTGGATTTATTATGGTAAAGAAATCACTTGAGGAATTAAAGGCTTACAATGCACCTGGTCATTTTGGAATGACAGCAATGCGTATTCATGGAAAAGAGGAAACCGGAGCAGAAAAGTTCTGGATGGGCGTATCTACCTTCCTGCCGGGCGGCGGCGCAGAATATGCCTACGAAGATAACCCGTTGGAAAAGGTTTATTATGTTTTGGAAGGTGAAATGACCGTTACCGATAAAGAAGGCAATAAATATGTGATCCATAAGGATGAAACAATTTCCTTTGCTCCAAACGAAGGACGCTACTTAATTAATGAATCCAACAAACCTGCTAGGATGTTAGTTATCATCAATTATCCACAGGCCTAATCAGAATTATTGTCGGACACTTATATATTTGTAGGATAAAGAATGAAATAGTATCTTACAGGCATATGACCAAATTATACAAAATACGAGGAGGAAATACATAATGGCAGTAGAAAAACAATTTGTTAATAATTTGTTTGATGTTCAGGGAAAAGTTGCACTTTTAACAGGTGCTACCGGTGCTTTAGGAAAAGCAATCGCATTCGGTTATGGTTATGCAGGAATGAAGGTTATGGTAACCGGACGTGGCGAGGAGAAATGTAAAACTCTGTGTGATGAATTAACAGCAGCAGGTATCGAATGTGGTTACTCAGCAGGTGAGCCATCCATAGAAGCTGATGTTATCAAAATTGTAAATGATACCGTTGCAAAATTCGGTGAAATCAATGTACTAGTAACTGCTGCAGGCTACAACCATGCACAGCCAATCATTGAGCAGGATTTAGCTGAGTGGAAGAAAATCATGGACTCTGATGTTCAGGCTACTTGGTTATTCTGTAAATATGTTGGTCAACAGATGATTGATCAGGGCAAGGGTGGAAAAGTAATCTTAGTTTCCTCTGCACGTTCTAAGATGGGTATGGCTGGTTATACCGGCTACTGTACAGCAAAAGCTGGTATCGATCTTATGGCACAGTCCCTTGCTTGTGAGTGGACAGCAAAATATAAGATTAATGTAAATACCATTAATCCTACCGTATTCCGTTCAGAGTTAACAGAATGGATGTTCAATCCAGACAGCCCGGTATATCAAAACTTCTTAAAACGTCTCCCAGTAGGACGCCTTGGCGAGCCGGAAGATTTCGTAGGTCCATGTATCTTTCTTGCTTCCAGTGCAAGTGATTTCATGACTGGTGCAAATGTAGCAACTGAAGGTGGATATTGGGCTAATTAGTGAATAAGAGAGGCTGTACGATGAAGGAAATTAAGAATGTCTTAATCTGCGGCGGCGGTATGATGGGGAAGGGTATTGCTCATGTATTGTCCGTTCGTGAGGATTTAAAGATTACAGTTTATGATATGTATGATTCTCCGTTCAGTGAAGGACTTAAAGGTACGTTTAAGCAGCTTGTGGATAAGAATATCATATCTGAGGATGAAGTGGATAAACGAGTATCCAGAGTCAGCTTTACAACTGATTTGGAGATCGTTGAAATCAAGGAAGCTGATCTAGTTATTGAATGTGTATTTGAGAAGCTGGATATTAAGCAGGATATGTTTGCTAAGCTGGAAGAACGTTGCAGCATAGATACTATCTTCTGTACCAATACCTCGGTGATTAGTCCTACTGAGATTTCTGCCAATTTAGCTCATAAAGAGCGTTTAGTAGGAACCCATTTCTGGAATCCGGCTTTCTTGATTCCACTTGTGGAAGTAGTAAAGTCTGATTACACCAAGGATGAGGTTGCTGATGAGGTGATGGAATTCCTTCGTACGGTTGGAAAAAAACCGGTACTCTGTCTAAAGGATGTACCAGGATTTATCGCTAACCGTATGCAGCATGCACTTTGGAGAGAAGCAATCTACATCGTAGAGCAGGGTATTGCTGATGCAGCTACCGTGGATGAAGCGGTACGTAACAGCTTTGGTCTTAGACTTCCACAGCTAGCGCCGATGGAGAATGTGGATATGGTCGGAACGGATCTAACCAACAATATTCACAGCTATATTTTCAAGGATTTATGTAGAGATACAGAACCATCTCCCATGCTTTGTGAAAAGCTGGAGAAAGGTGATATCGGATTTAAGACAGGCCGAGGCTTCCAGGAATGGACACCGGAGCAGATCGAGAAATCCAAGAATGATTTAAATGAATACCTAATCAAAATGATCTACAACGTATAGGTTGAAGTTTATCATACTTTAGTTAACGTTATACTCAGGAAATTAAAACAAAAAGAAGAAATCGCGGAATAATAATCAATAAAAAAATGATCTTAGAAATAAACAATAAAAATCATTTTGATTAGTTAATTATAAAATGAAAGATAAATTTGGAGGAAATGAAAAATGGGAAAGAAAGTAGTAGTAGATTTAACACATCCATTCCATGCTGATATTCCGGTATGGCCATATTTTGCAAAACCTAAAATTGATACCATGCATAACCTTGCAAAGAGTGGTGTTTTAACTCAGAAAATCGATGTTGTTATGCACTGCGGTACACATGCAGATGCACCACGTCACGTAATGGAATATGAGTTTGATGGCAGACGTGCTCGTTACACACATGAAATGCCAGCAGATGCATACTATGGTGATGCAGTTTGTCTGGACATCCAGGTAGAGCGTTGGGGACTGATTAAGGCTTCCCACCTTGAGGATGCTTGTAAACGTGCCAATATCAAAACAGAAGAATTAAAAGGCATGGTTGTATGCTTAAGAACTGGTATGCATTTGAAATTTGACGATACCAGAGAATATTATCACTATTCCTGTGGAACTGGTAGAGAAGCAGGCGAATGGTTTGAGAAATATCAGCCTAAATGTGTGGCAATGGATATGCAGGCACTGGATCATCCGTTACATACCACAATGGGTAAGAACGGCGGACCGCTTGGAATGAACCTGAATGGTAATTCCGGAAAGCCAATCACCGATGAATACATCGAACAGTTTGGCATTGAGGCATTTGCGGAATTCAATAAAGAAACCTACATCAAGACATTCGGTATGGAAAAATACATGGAAGCTTACGGAAAGCTTGAAAGACACGGACTGGAAGGAACTTGGGAGCCATGCCATAAATATATGCTTGGTAACGGCATCGTAGGTATCGAAAATCTTGGCGGTGACCTGGATAAGGTTGTTGGTAAGAGATTCAAGTTCATGGCATTCCCTATCCGTTGGTGGTTAGGAGATGGATCCATGGTTCGTGCCGTTGCTGAAATCGATGAAGATGATCTGAATGATGTTCCGGATCGAGTTTACACCTTTGGTGCAATCTAAAGTTCAGTCATTTTGCTGATGCAAGAAAAAAAGGCTGTTACATATAAAAACTTCTATGTGACAGCCTATTCTTAATTACAATACAATTGCTTGCGAAGCGTAAAATTAATTTATTCAGGATTAAATATATTATATGAAGTAATCTAGAGCAATCCGGATTATACAAAGAAAGGGGATTTTAAATTATGCCAAATCCTAGTGATAAAGTAATATTGACCGTAGCATGTACCGGAGCTTGGCCAAAGAAAGAAAATACACCATATGTACCTTTAACACCAAGAGAGGAAGCAGATGAGATAATTGCCTGCTGTAAGGCGGGTGCTTCTGTTGCTCATATCCATGTAAGAGACGACAATTTTAATGCCTCCATGGATTATGATAAATTTGCAGAAACAGTACATATTGTAAGAGAAAGCTGTGACATCGTTGTTAACCTTACAACCTCAGGTGGTATCGGTTTATCCGATGAGATAAGAATGAAACCGTTCCAAGGTCTGAGACCGGAGATTGCATCCTATGACTGCGGCTCGATGAATTGGCAGAATTCCTGCGTATTCGAGAATAGTCCAAAATTCCTTGAAAAGCTCGCACAAGAGATGGAAAAGCATGATGTTAAGCCGGAAATCGAAGTATTCGACGCAGGTATGGTATATAATGCACTTCATTTACATAAGCAAGGCTTCTTAAAAGGACCTTTGAACTTCCAATTCGTACTTGGTGCTGCCGGCGGAATGACAGCAACAGTTGAGAACCTGATGTTCCTGGTTAACCTTTTACCACCGGATGCAACCTGGGGAGCACTTGGTATTGGTAAAGGACATCTTCCTATTATGTACGCTGCATTAGCACTTGGTGGTAATGTACGTGTTGGTATGGAAGATAATATTCTTTACTCCAAGGGTCAGCTTGCAAAATCCAATGTTGAGTTTGTTGAGAGAACGAAGAGAATTGTAGCTGAATTAGGTAAGACAATTGCTACTCCGGATGAGACAAGACAGATCTTAGGACTTAAGAACTTAAATACAAGACATCCAGAACTTTTTAAGTAATATTAAGTGACCTCAAGGTTGCGTTTGTTAAATAGTTAAGGAGGCAGAAGAATGAGAGATGTAGTAATCGTTTCAGCAGTAAGAACTGCAATTGGAAGTTTAGGCGGAGCCTTAAAGGATCTTACTGCAACAGATATTGGTAAGATCGCGGCTGAGGAGGCAATTAAGAGAGCTGGGATTGACCCATCTATTATTGACGAAGTTGTGATTGGTAATGTTCTATCAGCAGGACATGGTCAGAATATCGCTAGACAGGTAGCAATCAAAGCAGGAATTCCTGAGACAGTGCCTGCAATGACTCTCAGTAAAGTATGTGGCTCAGGGCTTAGAGCAATCAGTTTGGCTGCTCAGACCATTAAAGCAGGGGACAATGAGGTAGTATTAGCGGGTGGTACTGAAAGTATGAGTAATGCTGCGTATGTACTCAAAAAAGCACGTTTCGGAATGAAAATGGGTAATGAAACGATTATCGATTCCATGATTCATGATGGTTTATGGGATGCATTCAACGATTACCATATGGGTATTACAGCGGAAAATATAGCAGAAAAGTATCAGATCACCAGGGAAATGCAGGATGAGTTAGCAGCTAGAAGTCAACAAAGAGCGGAAGCAGCAATTAAGAGCGGAAAGTTCAAGGATGAAATTGTACCTGTGGTTATACCACAGAGAAAGGGAGATCCAATTGTATTTGATACGGATGAATTTCCACGCTTTGGAACAACTATGGAGAAACTAGCAAAACTGTCTCCTGCATTTAAAAAAGAGGGTACGGTAACGGCAGGCAATGCATCAGGTATCAATGACGGCGCAGCAATGATGATAATAATGTCTAAGGAAAAAGCACAAAGCCTTGGTCTACCTATCCTGGCCACAATTAAATCCTATGCATCAGCAGGTGTAGATCCTTCCATAATGGGGTATGGTGTAGTTCCTGCTTCAAAAAAAGCTATGGAGCTGGCTAATATTACAGCCGACGTTCTTGACCTGGTAGAGGCAAATGAGGCATTTGCTTCGCAGGCATTATGTGTATGTAAAGACTTAGGTTTTGATGCTGACAAAACAAATGTGAATGGTGGAGCAATTGCTCTTGGTCATCCGATTGGATGCTCCGGTGCAAGAATTCTTACCACTTTAGTTTATGAGATGCAAAAAAGGGATTCAAAACATGGTCTCGCCTCCTTATGTATCGGTGGGGGAATGGGAACCGCCATGATTTTGGAAAGATAAGAGGTGTTTATGAAAAATAAGATCATTTCAGCGGAGGAAGCGATAAGCTTCCTCCAGGTTGGCGATACAGTAATGATTGGTGGATTTATGTCCTGTGGTACGCCAGAAATATTAATGGATGAGATTGTGAAAAAGGGAATTAAGAATTTACATGTTATTGCAAATGATTCCGGAGTACCAGGAAGAGGAATAGGAAAACTTATTGACTCCAAATTGGTTAAAAAATTAACAGCCTCTCACATCGGATTAAATCCGGTTACCGGCGCACAGATGGTAGCAGGTGAATTAGAGGTTGAATTGGTACCACAAGGATCACTAGCAGAGAAAATCCGTGCAGGCGGAGCAGGTCTGGGAGGTGTTCTTACACCAACAGGAGTAGGAACAGAAGTAGAGAAGGGAAAGCAGAAAATTACGTTAGATCAGGTTGAGTACCTAATCGAGATGCCATTGAAAGCAGATGTAGCATTAATTAGAGGTAGTATTGTTGATAAAGCAGGAAATGTATATTACAATGCGACAACGAAAAACTTCAATCCAATGATGGCTACAGCAGCGAAAACTGTTATTGTAGCAGCAGAGAAAATCGTAGAGGTTGGAGAACTTGATCCGAATTATGTTATGACACCTGGAATTTTTGTAGATTATATTGTCGGAGGTGAAGTCTAATGGCAAGCGAAAAAGAAATTATTGCGTCAAGAGTTGCAAAAGAACTACATGACGGCGATGTAGTTAACTTGGGAATTGGACTTCCTACTCTTGTGTGTAACTATTTATCTAGTGATATACATATCACTCTTCAATCAGAAAACGGAATTTTAGGTATGGGCGAGTTATCCAAACCAGGTACCGAAGATAAGGATTGTATTAATTCGGGTAATCAATTTGTAAATGCACTTCCAGGAGCAAGTTTCTTTGATAGCTGCACTTCCTTTGGAATCATCCGTGGAGGTCATGTGGATGTAACTATACTTGGCGCACTTCAGGTTGACGAGACGGGAACGTTAGCAAGTCACATCGTACCAGGTAAGATGGTACCGGGTATGGGCGGTGCCATGGACTTGGTAGTAGGAGCAAAAAAAGTAATTATTGCTACCACACATACAGCGAAAGGTGCACCAAAGCTGCTTAAGAAGGTAACCCTTCCCCCTACTGCCGTCAAGAGAGTGCATATGATCATAACGGAATTAGCGGTGATCGAGGTGACAAATAAGGGGTTCCTTCTGAAGGAAATTGCCGAAGGTACAACAGTAGAGGAAGTGCAGAGTCTTACAGAGGCCGAATTGATGATTGACCCATGTTTAAAGGTAATGCAGCCTTATTCGGTTTGATTTAAAAAAATATTAATGATATGAATCCCTTGTCCTACGTGGCGATTGATAAATATAAAAAGTAAAAGTGAATTAAGGAGTATTCAAATGAAAAGATTTTTAGGTGATATTATATGGGGAGCGTTGCTCCTGGTATGGATACTGATTTTAGCGATACCGACAACACGTAATGCATTTCTTGCATTCACAACAGTTCATGCCTATCTGGGCGGATTTATTAAGTTTTTCATTCTTGCCTCCATGGGTGATATGCTCGGAGGAAGGATTACAACTGGTGAATGGCGGTTCCCTAGGGGATTTTTTCTCAAGGCAATCGTCTGGGGCATTATCGGTATGATGATTACCTTGGTATTTACTGTATTTTTCGCTGGAGCTGGCGGTGCAATGGAAAGCGGCAGATTGCCATTTGAAGGATCTAAATTGGCACTGGCTTTCTTTGGAAGCTTCATTATGAATACAACCTTTGGCCCGATGATGTATGTATATCACAAGTTCATGGATATGCTAGTGGATATGATCATAGAGAAACATGTGGATAAGAACGGCGGCAAAATTACGGTGGAAGCTATGGTGAAGCGTGTAGACTGGCAGACACTGGTTCGATTCTCATGGATCAAGAACTGTTTGCTGATTTGGATTCCCTGCCATACTATTGTATTCCTGCTACCTGACGAATATCGTGTACTAGCTTCAGCATTTCTGTCCATACTTCTAGGAACTTTGGTTGCATTTGCAAAGAAAAGCGCACAGAAGAAGCTGGTAATCGATTAAGGAATTGATTTCAATGATGAATATAAAAAATGACCGTCCGATGATGGTCATTTTTTAAATAGAATCTCAAAGTCTTATAAATCAAGGAAGGGAAATTTCTAGATAGTATATAAGCATTAGGGAGGAATTATCTATGTTTAAGCAAGAGTCTTTACCAACAAACATCCATCTGATTGAATCTTCTGATCAACAGAGTCACTGGCATAAATATCCAGAATTAATTTTGTTCTTTCCGGACATATGGAGATTCATTACCGTAATTCTATCTATCTTTGGGATAACACTTTATGGAGACTGTAGTCTTCAGCATGAGAACGACTCTTAGCGAAAAGGAAGGCATATAGAGAAACTGCCGCTTTCAAATCTAACCTGACACTGATGACAAAATTGAAAGTTAAGGATGCGTGAGACGTGTGAAAGGAAACTTTCATGCACGGTTCTTAGGAGAGAAGGGGCTCGTAAGGGCTCTGACTTATCCGACACTGTTCCTTTTTTTACGGATTACTATAAACAAGTCTGTTTAATCTAAGGAATCCCGTATACGGAACCGTACGTCAGACTGTATTAAAATGGGATATATGTTAAAATTGAGATACCAAGAATGTATTGGAGAACTTACAATGGCATATATAGTCGGTTGTGATAGAAACCAAATAAACTTCCATTAATGAGACCTTCGATATTCATCGGGCGTACAATTTGTCAATTTTTTAAAGATCCTACAAAAATAACTGGTGCTTTCAAAACCGCATAAAACACCGATTTCTTTCACCGTCTTTTCCAGATTATTAATCAGATAAAATTTGGCATGTGCGATTCTTATTTTCTGGAGATGGTGGGAAATCGTCTCATGCATATGCTGTTTAAATAAGGTGCATAAATACTCTTTTCTGATATCTACAAGACTTGCCAATACGTCAAGTGAAATAGGTTCATAATAATGATCAATTAGGTATTGATCAATGACTCCAAGAATTTTATTTTCCATAGCCGTTTCTGATATTCGGATTATTTTAAGGTCAAAGGACAAATCGATTAAGAATGTATAAAGTTCCTTTGAACATTGACGATCAAAGAGGGGAAGTTTCATCTTCTGATACATGAGGATATTCTGAATAAATTTATGGGTGATATTTAAATCGGTTACCTGGTAAGCACCGGATTCTTTAAGACCAATTGTTTTGAGCGTTTGATCACATATAGAGCCGCTAAAGCTAAAATTTTGTGTAATCCAGGGATCGGTAATACCATAATATGAATGAGGAGTATTCGCGATTAAAAAGATTCCCTGACCTTCTTTAATGAGCATCTTTCGACTATTCAATATGAGCTCACCAGAACCTTCTATGCACTGGATCCACTGATTAAATGGGGTTCCATTCGGACGATTGGTTGGATCCTGTTTATTATTGACAAGAAAACCATTAAGTGAAAGTGGAAGGATTTGATTTGAAGTTCCAGACTCATCTATTAATTTTTCGAACGTTTCATTCATTAATTTATCATCCTTTGAAATATTAATTGAGTTCAATATATATTATTATATTTATATTTACGTGATTTGGCAAGAGTGGTTATAATTAATTATAGTTATTAGATCAATTCTAATACGCTAATAAAATATATTTAGGAGGTTTTTTATGGGGAAATTCAAAAAAATCATGGCACTTTTTATGGTGATGATATTGGCAGCAGCTATGTTAGGAGCTTGTGGCAAATCAGAAAGTAATGATACGACAGGTAATGTAGCTAATACCAATGACAATGCAACAGTAACAGATGTAGCAGAGAATGAAGACATGGCTGAGATTAATGTAATGGTTATGTCCTTGGGACCAATGGGAGACGGGAAAAATGCAGTAGAAGATGCAGTCAATACAATTACAGAGAAAGAGATTAATACACATGTAACTTTAACCTATGTGGAAGTCGGCTCCTATGCGCAACAATTGAGTTTGGCAATTACAGGAAATGAAAAAGTAGACCTTTGCTTATTAACTCCAATTCCCACAGCAAGCTTTAATACACTTGTTGCGCAAAATCAGTTGGTTCCGCTAAATGATTTATTGACACAATATGCACCAGAAACACTTGGTGTAATTGGAGAATTAGTCAAAGGTACAACAGTGAATGGTAATACATATGCATTGCCAGTATATCGTGATCTTTCGTCCTACGGTTATATTACAGCCAGGAAGGATCTTGTAGAAGCTGCTGGTCAGTTAGATTCTTTCAATAATATGAAAACTTGGACAGACTTTGAGAATATTATGAAGGCAGTTACTGCAAAAAATGATATTGCCGGTATATCAAACGGTGATACAGCAGGTAATGTAATGATTCTTGGCGGAGCAGATTTCAGTTCGGATAACTTTGCAGAGAATTACACCTTTGATACGCTGGGAGATTCAAGTAAAGTGATTTATTGCGATGAAAATGGTAAGGTGATGAACCTATTTGAAACGACAGCGTATAAGCAGATGATTGATAGAGTTCGTCAATGGTATCAGGAAGATTTAGTTTATAAAGATGCTCCAACTTCAAAAGAGACAGCAGATTCATTGTTAAAAAGTAATGTTACCTTTAGTAATGTTTGTATGGGTGAAACAAATATAGCTGCGAACAAGTCAGCATTGGTAGGTCATGAAATGATTGTAAAGCAAGTTACGCCCTTTATGTTAAATACTGCAGCCACAACCAAATTCGCTTGGGGAGTTCCAGTATGTGCAAAGGAGCAGGAAGCAGCAGTAAAATTCCTGAACCTAATGTATACGAATAAAGACATTATGAATACACTTTGTTGGGGAATTGAAGGCAGAGATTATGTTGTGACAGATGGGGTAGCGAACTTCCCAGAGGGTGTTACGATGGATAATGCGGCATATCACTCCTCCGATTTCCTGTGGGGCAATAGCTTTATCGCATATCCGTGGGATTCAGCTGCGGATGAAAGAGAGGTCTCCAAGGCAAATACAGATTCTATGCCGGTTTCACCATTTTTAGGTTTTTCTTGTGATACTTCAAACATATCGAATGAACTGACAGCGATCAGTAATGTAGTAAGTGAATATGCACCAGGATTAGAAAGTGGAACAACGGATAATTATGATGAATTTATTAAAAAGCTAAAAGATGTTGGTGTCGATAAATTAGTAGCTGAGTATCAGACGCAGTTGGATGCATGGAGAGATGCACAATAAACGTTGAGCAATCAATAGATTATGGCATATCCGATTTCCGGATATGCCATAAAATTTGATTATTAATTTAGAAGAATAGATGAAGCGCTATGTAATTTCAATTTTACCATAAGTCGGTAAGGAGTTTATTCTTTTGTAAAAAGAAATAACCCCTATTTATGTGAGTTCCAGCGTTTCGCAAAACCTAATTAATTACAAATAATATGAGGTAAGAAAATGCAAAAATTAAAAATATCAACGAATAAGAGATACTTTATTATGGAGGATGGAACGCCATTTATCTGGATTGCAGATACAGCATGGACCATGCCTCAGCGTTTAAAATGGGATGATGTTGATTACTATATGAAAAAGAGGAAGAGTCAGGGATTTACTGTTTTGCAGATTGTGGCTCTGGATCCTGAACAAGATATCGAAATGCGTAATCCTGCCGGAACAAGAGCATTGAATAAAAATGACCTACTCTCTCCCAATGAAGCGTATTTTACATACTTAGACTTTATTCTGGATAAAGCGGAGGAATATGATTTTCATGTTCTTCTACTACCAGCCTGGGGACAGCTCGTCGTAGGGCATTGCTGGTCTGGTCGGACTTATGAGAAAACGGTTCATGAAGAAAATGCTTATGAATACGGATATTGGATTGGGAACCGATATAAGAATAGAAAAAACGTAATATGGTGTCTTGGTGGAGATCGTCAGCCGATTCATCTCGGCATCAGCTATAAAGATGTCTGGCGAAGAATGGCGGAAGGTCTCGCTAAGGGTATTACTGGGTTGGACTTAAAATACAATCAACCGGATAAAGCTTGGGAAGATTTATTAATCACTTATCATTCTTGTTATGAAATGCAAACAGGAGAGTGTTCCACCATGTCATATTGGACGGAGGAAGAGGCATGGATTAGCTTTATTATGCTCCAATCCGGACACGGTCTGCATCCAAAAAATTATGAAATGGTGAAAAAGGAGTATGACAGAAATAAAAGAATGCCTGTTTGGGACGGAGAGCCGGCTTATGAGTTAATGCCGACAAGCTGGCCGGTTATTAAAGAATTTCATGGGGCAGGAATTGTCAGAAAAAGAGCGTATTGGAGTCTTTTTGCAGGTTCTTTCGGTCATACCTATGGCCATTCCTGTGTCTGGTGCATGGTATCCGAAAAAGAGAAAGATCAGGTTCGTACCCATACCTGGTTTCAGGCTTTGGAGAGCCCTGGATCCTTGCAAATTAAAGTTCTGAGGGATTTTCTTGAATCAAGGGATTTGAGTCATTGTATACCGGCACAGGAGATGCTCCTGATTCAACAAAGCAAAGAGAATGATATTCTTGATGAACATGTGCAGGCTTGTAGAGAAATAGAAGGGAAGTTTGCATGCATCTATTTCCCAAGTGGAGGGAAAGAAAAGATTTGGATCAAGGAGATGGACGGAAACGAGTTCCTTTTATGGTGGTTTAACCCAAAGGATGGGAAATGTTATGATTTCAGTAATGTACAAACAACCAATCCGATGAATGTCGTTTGCACGGACGATTGGATTGAAGTAACTACACCAACACTTGGAAAAGATAATGATTGGATACTAGTTTTGGATGCAAAGGAGTTGTCATTGCCGGTTCCGGGACTGGAACAAGTATACGGTGACATGGGTCAGAATGCTGAATTGAAGAAAGTATTTGAGTGGTAGCATCCAGAGGATAATCCAATTGCAGGATGATATAATGCAAAGCACTGTTAAAGGATAGGCGTTGAATAGCTGCGTGATGGTGCATTGTATCACATGATCTCCTTAAATTTGATAAAAACAAGTATTGTGTTGAAGCATTCACCAATGATTTGATAACAGTGCTTTGCTTTGTATCATGACTGCAAATGGATTAGATCTAATTATATTGAAGGAGATAGGATTTTGAAAAAATATGTTTTCCGATCAAAAAAATTATCAGTTCTTGATTTGATGGTATTACCGGGGCTGATCTACCTAATAATTAATAATTATCTGCCGATGATTGGTATCGCTTTAGCGTTTAAGAAGGTCAATTTTGCTGTGGGTTTATGGAAGAGTGAGTGGATTGGATTCGATAATTTTAAATACTTATTTGCCACAAATGATGCCTTCATAATCACAAGAAACACCATTTTGTATAATCTTGCGTTTATTATTGTGGGGAATGTAATGGGAATCGTAGTTGGGATCTGCTTAAGTGAGATTTTCTCAAAAAAGCTCCAAAAATTTTTCCAGACGACAATACTACTCCCACAGCTGATTTCGATGATTATCGTTGCTTATATTGTTTATGGATTTATCAGCAATTCGTCAGGGTGGATTAACCTGCAGCTGTTAGGGGAGGAACATTCGATTAATTTCTATGCAACAAAAGCATACTGGCCATTAATCTTAATCTTTGTAAACACATGGAAAGGACTTGGCTATAGTTCTATTGTGTTTATGTCTTCCATCATCGGTATTGATAAAAGTTTATATGAGGCATCCTATGTGGATGGTTGTGGAAGATGGAAACAAATCATTAACATTACGCTTCCTTTGTTAAAGCCAACAATCATTACTCTGGTGTTGATTCAAGTAGGGAGGATCTTCTATTCTGACTTTGGTTTGTTCTATCAGGTGCCAATGGATTCCGGTGCACTTTATTCAGTGACGCAAACCATCGATACATATGTATATCACGGCTTGATGAAAACAAACAATATTTCGATGGCTTCTGCAGCAAGTGCATATCAGTCTATCGTTGGATTTATTTTAATCTTAATCATTAATTCAATTGTTCGTAAGCTCGATAATGAAAATGCTTTATTTTAGATAAAAGGAGATTACAAGGTGGAAACAGGTGTGAAAGGAATCAATGAAAGGATTTTCCAGTTTATTATTATGATTTTTCTGGGAATTCTTTCTTTACTAGCAATTATGCCATTTGTTTTATTGCTGTCATCCTCTCTGACGGATGAAAAGTATCTATTGTCTCAGGGATATAATTTTTTTACAGACCATTTTAGTACATATGCCTATCAATATCTGTTTATCTCAAATGGAACGAAGATATTAAAATCTTATAGTGTCACAATCTTTATTACGATAGTCGGTACAGCTATTAGTCTATTAATTAGTCCGTTACTTGCTTACCCTCTTTCAAGAAGAGATTATCCAAGAAATAAAATCGTAACGTTTTTAGTTGTTATAACGATGTTATTTAATGGGGGAGTTGTTCCATCCTATTTGATGTGGACCCAGATTTTTCACATAAAGAATACGATTTTGGCATTGATTTTCCCTAATTTGCTATTTAATGGATTTTATATCATGCTATTTAAAAATAGCTTTGCAATAAATATTCATCCTGCTCTCATTGAAGCAGCAAAAATTGATGGAGCAGGAGAAATGTTTATCTACCGCAAGGTGGTGTTGCCATTATCGGCACCGATTCTAGCAACAGTTGGCCTTATGGTAGGTCTTGGGTATTGGAATGATTGGACAAATGGACTGTATTATATTAATGATGTAAATCTATATAGTTTGCAGATATTGTTAAACAGTATTATCAATAATATCAGCGCAATTGCAACGATTGGTTCAAGCACTAGTTTAAGCCAAAGTGAAATGCCGGGAACAGGAATTCGGATGGCGATGGCAGTAATAGGTGTAATTCCGGTTATGGTGCTGTATCCTTTTTTTCAGAAATATTTTATCAAGGGGATAGCGATCGGAGGAGTGAAAGAGTAGGTGCGCCTAGAAAAAGGACAGGTAGTTTACCGGGTGGAAATCCTGTCTGGTATGGTCCAGCAAACCATCAGTAGAGTGTCTTGGTGAGGTTCAGTAATAGACTGAGTTAATATGCTCCCCTTTAGGTGAGTCAAGTGTTTATCATTTTACTTGTTTAACTAGAGGGGAGCATATCATGCTGTAACTCGCCTATATCTTATAATTATTCTGGTGTTAATTCAAAATATCGAATTTCGTAAGGTTTTACTTCACGGGTATAATTAAATATGCCTGAATTTGTATGTATTTCTTTTCGTAATAGTTCCATAATAGAAATCTGATTTAAATAAGCAATATCGTATTCATGTAAAAATGGATATTCTCCAAGAGCTTTCCACTTTTCGAAAGAGCTTCCAAATTCAGAATTAAGAATAATCTCAATTAAATAATATTTTCCATAACTTAATCCGCTTAAAGGAATATCGTATTTTATAGCCTGACCTTCCATTGTATCTGACGGATAGTTAATGTGACCACTGACAGGAACTGATACTTTTTCTTGCTCCTTAGATAACAAGTCTAAAAAATTGATAACGGAATGTTTATAATTATATAAAACACCTTTTATTTTATTGTTCTCTCGTGTGATAAAACATCCCTGATTCTTGTAAATCAGATAGTTTCCCAAATGGTTAAGTAAAGTAAAAGCCTTGTAGGAGGCCTTACTAATACCGTTATGTGTTATTAATCCAGTATCTCCATAAAAACAATTTGAAATTTGATATTGATGAAATGGAAGGTCAACGAAGTTACAATAACTATAACCATCCAACGAATCATAATTTTGTAAAACTGTATGCGTGATATATGCTGCATTGAATATTGTATCATTAAGGAGTTTGCTTTTATATCTTGTAGAACCCCATTCGCATAAATAAAGAGGCTTTTTATCCCAACCAATTTGATTAAGATATTTTTTTATATTATTGATCACAGTATTTAGATGAAGTTCTACGGAATGTTTTTTTTGAATGTAATTTTCGTTTTCAAGAACAGGTACTGTTGGATAATGAATAAAATGAATAAAGTCAGGATGACAATTGTAGTTGCTGCAGAATTCATAAAATTTTACTAAGCTATTATTTGTGGAATAACTAATATACTCTAAAGGAGAACTTCCAAAAGAAAGTTTTGGATTACACAACTTAACAGTTTTGTAAGTCTCATAGTAAAAAAAGCAAAAATCAGGTTGATTTAGTGAAGATGGTAAATTTATTAATTTTATTGATGTATAGAATTGCCAGGTCTCAACTTCTGTCAAACCATACTGATCAATAAAATGAACTATAGTATTTTTGATTAAATTTCTCCATCTTGTTATAGCCATAGGGTATTCAACCTTATTTAGGCTATCAGATAATGACGATGGTAATTGTCCTAAATCGATAATAGGTTTCAGATTAATGGACAATAGGAAATTAATTATTATATCTATTTTACGAAAATTATAAATCTCATTACTTGTTGAATGTTCCGTATAAATTCCAATCTCTTCTCTAAAAATTTCAGATAAATAAATATAACTAAAATGGATTTCTTGCTGAAAGATTTTGATATACTGTTGCATGTTACTATAAAGTAAAGTAGCTGAATCGCAATTAGGGAAAATTTTTTTATAATTATGCTTTAACCTTCTTTTCTTATGATTGGTATCTATTAATTCGAATTCAATTTTCTTAATGGAAGGCTTGGAATACTTAATTAGTATATCACTTACCTCATAATTATGTAGATAGGAAATTAGCTGTGTATCTATGTTATTTGATTGATCTTCAATCTGTTTTTCGGATTCAGATAATTGAATATGAGTTTTGCGGTATTGGCTTGGGAGCATATGAAAACGTAATTTAAATGCTTTTACAAATGAGGATGAATCTATCAGGTAGTAGTAATTTATTATAAAAAATCTGTGCATTCCAAAGATTTAATTCAAACAGCAAAATATTTGTCAAATGGTGAGTTGGATATCAACGATATTATAGTTGATGATGAAGGAGATGACAGAATTCTTGCAAGTGCGTTAAATATTATGAAGTCAAACCTATTATCCTTTGTAGAGAACACGAAAAAGAATGTTATTACCTTATCAGATGCTATTGATAAAGCATCAAATAATATGAATCTATATTACCAAGGTAATGAACAGATGACATTATCATTTCAGGAAATATCAACCAATACTCAAAGTCAATTGATACATGTGAAAGATACTGTTTCAAAAATTGAAAAGGTATGTTGGAGCATTGATAGTATAAATAAATGCATAGGTGAAGTAAAAACGGTTGCAACCGATACCAGTGAAAAATCATCGACAGGGAAAAAATATCTTGATAAATATGGGGATAATATATCGTTAATAACAGGTAATATGAAAAAGTCCCAAGAATTTATGACGGAATTAAGAGGTAGTATCAGGGGAATCACGAAGGTAACTGAATTTATTTTAGAAATCAGCAACCAATTAAATCTATTATCATTGAATGCTTTAATCGAATCAGCTAGAACAGGTTCTGCAGGAAAAGGTTTTGCAGTTGTAGCAGGAGAAATAACCAAACTATCTGAAACTACCAAAATGGAAGTTAAAAAAATTGAAGAAATTATTTCAACAATCTTAAAGAACAGCAACGATGTTGAAAGTTGTATCAATAATAGTATTCAAGATCTAAATTATGGGAATCAAATTTTTGACCAAACGAATAAAGTGTTTGATGATATCTTGGGAGGAAATAATAAAGTACTGGATCGGATTAATGTGGTAATACAAGAGGTTTCCAATATTAATCAATTAACCAGTGAAACTTTTGAACAAAGCCAGAAGGTTCTGGAGGTATCTTTAAATACATCAGATAACATTACAGAAGTAGCTGCAATATCAGAAGAAGGACTTGCAACCGTAGAAGATATTAAAATAGCGATAAGCTCTTTAAATCTTTTTTCGGAAAGAATTAATAGGGATATATATATGTTTAATACTGGTGTACACGCCGTTGGAATTAATCCAGATAGGAAATTGCATATTGCAGTTATTACGGCGAAATCAGGAGAGTTTTTTCATTCAGTACATCAGGGGTCTTTATATGCTATTCAAGAGTTAAAGCATAAGAACACAAGTATTGATATTATGTATTTTGATAGTACTGGTGATCCGATCAATAATATTATCAAGTGCGTTGAAACAAGTATTGATAAACACTATGATGGATTATGTATTCCTGGATTCGGAGATGTTTTACTACCAGTTGTAAATAAAGCGATAGAAAAAGGAATTACAGTTATAACCTATAATAACGATTTTTTGGGTAACTGCAAGCGCTTATGTTGTGTTATGCAGAATCCATATGAAGCAGGTAAAATAGCTGGTGATGCAATGGTAAAACTAGTTACTGGAGCAGGAAAGATATTGATTATCGGATATGAACATACAAGTTATGATGATAGAATTAGGGGATTTAAAGACAGATTAAAGATGGCAAAACTTGATATAAGGATATCAGAGGATTTGATATTAAGTCAGGATATGGAGCAGAATTATTCTACTGTTAGGGAATACATTAACAATAATCAAGATTTGATAGGAATTTATGTTCCTGGAGAAAAAATACATATTGCCAGAGCAATATATGATAGTGGCTTGGCGGAACGGATTAAATTGATTATGTTTGATCCTGATGAGGAAACAAATAGTTATATTAAGAAAGGAGTGGTTTCTTGTGTAATTGGGCAAAATCCATTTGGTCAAGGACATGATCCGATTATTATTATGTATAATTATTTGGCTGGGGGAATAAAACCAGATCAAGAAAAAATATGGACAAGAATTGAGGTCATTGATATGAGTAATGTGGAGCGTATTATAATATAAATAAGATTAGGGATAAATCGTGTATCACAGTCCACAAGCGGCTTTACTGTATAACTCAAAGAATACTAGTAAAAGTAATAAGCTATTAACCATTGTTTCGAGTCCACATGGTGCATTCTGAAGTTCAGTGCTTCACAAATGATATATGGATCTCGACCTCCAGCCTTTAGCCATAACATCCACCTGACTGACAATATAATTTATCATCATTGGGGTCATTTCCATTTAAATAGTTGAATCAATGAGACTTATCTGTGTCCGAATGCACATAGATTCCATGCTATTTGTTGTAAAAATCCTTGTATTGCTATTATTATAGAAATGCGAGGTCAGATCATAAGAGAAAGGATATGAAATACAGATAGGAAATAGATTGCAGAATGTCAGAGAAAATAACGGATATACAAGAGAAATTTTAAATTCTGGATGTAAGAGTGGAGAACTATCGAAAGGTTGAAAGTGGACTGCATGGGTTACAGAGAGGTTATTTGGAAATGGTATTCTCGGGAAAACACAAGTGCAAATAACGGACAATGGATTTGCCCGATGGATTTAGAAATGGATTTTGATAAGTTAAGTAAAAACGTATGTTCTACATTTTTTAATCAAATGAAAAGGCAAGACTTATGTCCTGATATAATAAATAAAATGGTGGTATCACTGAAAGTGGTTACCACCATTTATTGGTATACCCTACAAAGATGATGCCCGCAAAGCAATCATAAATATACATATTCGATTTTCTGGGATATATATTCAGACCAAGGCACACAAAGAATAAGTATAGAAAGTTCTTCACCAACCTTCTGCCAGCAATGGGAAGAAAAGGCAAAGAAAGCCATACGAAAGGAAATTCGTGGTTGTAAGTTGCAGTTAAAGCAGTATATAGACTTGTGGGACACAGCACGAAAGAAAAGAATAAGAAATATCATTAACAACGTCTCTATCACCAGGTTGTTTCTTAATAATATTATTTCTGTTCGTTTGTAATACCAACGAATATATAAAATAAATTTAATACTGAAACACCTACCCCATTTTTTCGGCTTATAAGTAGAGGGATAATAATTTCCTCCCGCTGAAAGTTGAAGGTCGGATCAAGGTTCCTGTGACTGAAGCAATCAGCATTTGAACATTGAAAACTACATATCGAGTGTAAGAGACAAAAATCAAACACACTTAGTAACAAACAGGAATGATTTAGGGATTCTGTGAGTTATGTGATCTGCCTAGAGCTTGCCGTGAAGATATCGATTAGGTATTTAGCGAGCTAGGGTGGATGTAATGCTATTGATACGCATTGCAAAGCTTTGATGGATAATGAAACTTCGGGTGAACATAAGTAGCCTGCCGGGTGGCGCCGGGACAAACATGCTTTTTTTAGAGTATGAAGTGTTATGAGGAGATATCAATCCTGTCTTACATGTTTCCCGTTCAGTAGCATAAATTACTGGAGATGCACGGGGGAGAGTAAATGAAAATGTGTGGCTGCTTCAGTAATAGTGGACAGCCACACTTGCATAAATTATTAATGAATAACAGAGTAATTGTCAATTCACCAGAGAATACAGGGTACTTGTCTTTTCTGGTGAGTTGATAAGAATAACGGAAAAAACATATCAATTTTTTTTAGTCTTTACTTGACACAAGCAGAAAAACTAAAAGCGTATTTAATTAATGGGGCTAGACCGCTAAGAATAGAGAATGCCTATCCAAATCGGACGCTTGGGTATGGGGCGCTATGCTTGCGAGATAGCATACCTG
Organism: Bacillota bacterium; assembly: GCA_023386815.1. Lineage (GTDB taxonomy): Bacteria > Bacillota > Clostridia > Lachnospirales > Lachnospiraceae > Mobilitalea. Next base: position 49,271 of record JAEWIZ010000020.1, on the reverse strand, counting down.
TCTCATAAAGTAAAACCTTATCGTGCATTTACGATAACTCTTTGATGCATACTTAATAAAGTTTGTCAAAATTGCACATTTGATAAAATGCTATTAAACTATTATACTAGATTAAGATAAATATTGGCGCGTATAATTGTTCAGCGTGAGATCTTCTCCTTGGGGTCTCACGCTTACTTTTTTGTGCAATATTTTTAAATTACTAAAATCAACAGGAAAAGAGGAACTTAAAAATGGAATTTTACATGAAGTTACCACGGAACAAGAAGGAATTTACACTATTTATGGCGGTTATATCAATCATATCAGTTAATATGATTGCCCCCCTGATTACATGCTTTGAATTCGGGTTTCATCTGCAGGTATGGGCCAAGGTAATTACGATCATACCATTTATTTGGATTAGTGTTATTGCTTTGGTATTATTAACTTATAAACCAGCTGAATGGTTAACCGCCTGCATTGTGGAGAAAGATGATAGTTTTGGAGCCCATATCGTCGTGAATATATTATGCTCCGTGTTTTTTATGTCTATCTTTTTGACTGTGATTGGAACTTGGATTGGTAGTAGAAATGTAAGTATGGAACCAATTCTCAAGTTCTTCTACAAATGGTCAAGAAACTTTGCGATCTCCTTTGTTGTTGAAGCGCTTGTTGCACAACCTATTGCGAGAATCGTTATGCTAAAGCTTCATCAGAGCATGGATAAAAGAGTGAAGGAAAGTGAAATCAAATAATTCAGTAGCTTATCCGATTATTTTGGATGAATCATGAATAAAAGTTGACATGCAAAGTATTTCGTGCTAATATTTGAAAAAAATATAAAAGAGGCATTCGAATGAATCGTAACTTACATTCAATTTCATATTACTATTACCATAGACGTATTCGCTTGTAATCTGCTGAAATTCTCTTTATAGAGAACTTTCTATTCGCACAGATACAAGCCGGTAGGTCTTATATGTCTGTGCTAAAATGTAAGAAGATATGATTCATAATGAAGAACTCATAGAATTATAGATTGAATTTACCTTAATCGCACCGGACATAGATAGATGTTAGGTGCGATTTTTTTTCCATGTTAAACATGGACAATGCAGGAGAGGAGATCAATATGAGTAAGAAAGCAGTAACTCAACAGGTATCAATTCGATTAGGAAGACTTAGGGATGTAGAACTAATACATAAGCTAAAGTATCAGGCATTTCTTCCCTTGTATGAAAAGTATCATGATGATGAGATGAGTCCTGCAACGGAAAACATGGATAAGGTCTTTGAACAACTGAAACAGGAGGATACCGAATATTACGTGATCAGTTTGGACGGCGATGAAGTAGGAGGAGTTCGAATTAATCATAGAGAGAATGGGGTGTTTAGAATTGCACCCATCTTTATTATACCTGAGTTTCAGAATAAAGGCATTGGAAGCAATGTATTTAAAAAACTATTTAAAATATATCCGGAGGCTGTGTCATGGCAACTGGATTCAATTTTGCAAGAAGAGAGGAATTGTTATTTGTATGAAAAGATGGGATTTACAGCGACAGGGGCTAGAGCGAATATCAATGATAATATGACTTTAATTGAATACGAGAGAGTTGTTATGTAAAGATGTTGTCCGGAGGGCTAGCGGAGGTTTTGTGATTAGGAGCATTCCTGATATCTGGGCTGGTAACACAGGTATCGGGAATGCTTTCATTCTATTTGGATCTATTATTTTTGCAGAAATAAGATATACTTAGACGGAGAAACTCCGAATTGCTTTTTAAAACATTTGCTAAAATAGAGAGGATCTGCAAATCCTGTTAGCTGAGATACTTGTTGTAAATTTTGATAGCCTTCGTCAAGATAATTTTTGGCAGTTTCCAGTCTTTTATTATTTAGGTATTTGATTAAAGGCAGGTTTATTTCCTTGTGAAATTGGCGGCTTAGATAATTGTCATTTACATAGAGCTGAGAAGCTAACCATTTCACGTTTAGTTCTGGATTAGAGATATTAATTTCAATGAGTTCCATTGCTTTTTCAGCCAGTCGTCTTCCAGAAGAAATTTTATTGGAACGCAAATAACTCAAAATATGAGAATAGTAATGATTAATAAAATCCACACAGACAGTTACACTATTACATTCTATCATTTCTGAAAGTGGATCAAAGCATTTATCAAAGATATCAGAAACTGAAGTTTTATTTTCTTGGAGAAACATAATACCAGTCAGAATAAAATCAATTTTGAGCATATTGAAGCTTTCAATGTTCGTTCTGGTCGGTGAATAAGTTGAAATAATTCTGTCCACGTAACCTTTTAGAGATGACAGTGCATCAGTACGAAGATATTTCAAGGTATGAGATCGTATGCTGTCTAAGTCAATCGAGGAATTTTTGGATGTTTGAACATATTCCTCGTAAGAGATAATGCCCTTATCCATAATCTCTTCTGTATACTTGGCTAAAAATTTAGTATCATAATAACACCTATAAATATTCTGATATCCAGAATAAGCACGGCTGTAAAAGAGAGTAACAGACAGGTTTAAGTTGAACAAGAGACTGTCCCTTATGATTTGACAGATAAATTGAGCATTGGGGGCATAAGAGACATTACTTGGATTCAAACCCATTAAAATATTAAGATTATAAAATTGATCACCAAAAACCACACAATTAGGATAGTTACATAGGGTGTCTTCCAGCTGTTGAGAAACATTTCTTAAAAGGCCTTCGATGTTGTTTTCTTCTAAAATATATTCATGGAGCGGGTTGATATGTAAGGATATAATCTGGAATTCGCTGGAGTTTAAATGGATTTGGTAAAATTCAAATTTTTCTATCAATTGATCTTCTGAAAGTGGATGCCGTCCTGAGACAACCCAGTTCAGAAATTTATCACGAATCATTTTTTCGCTGATTAGAGCCTTATGATAGAGGTTAGATACATATTGATCTTTTTGCCTGTTCTCATTTAATTGATTGCAAATGGTACGAATCAGTTTTTCAATTCTTGTTGGATCGATAGGTTTTAACAGATAGTGGTCTACCCCAATATTAAGAGCTTGTTGGGCACAGCCAAAGCTGTTGTTTACAGTTAAAATGATGCAATGCATAGAGGGATAGACTTCCCGGGCCTTTTGAGCGAGAGTAAGCCCATCCATATTTGGCATATTAATATCGCATATCATTACATCAGGCTGAAAATTGCTGAGCTGACCAAGAGCAATAGCACCATCAGTTGCATCAGGAAGTATCTCAAAGCCCAGGGATTTCCAATCTAGAATTTGATGCAGACGACGAAGTATCAGGGGATCATCATCTACAAACATAATTTGATACATAGACACAACTCCTTTATTTCAATATGTTTTGGGATAACGAACAGTTATTTTTGTTCCATGATTTATCATGGAATCTATACTAAGGCCATACATGTCACCGTACTTTAGTTGGATACGATCTTGCACATTTTGCAGACCGAAGTGTTTTGGTATCGCAAACTGATTAGGGATGAAGAGATTAGATAGGGTACTCTCAGAAATTCCTCTTCCGTCATCAGTAATTATGATGTAGATCAAATTCTCAGAGGAAGTGACCTCTATATCTATCGTTCCATGATCCGTATACCCTAAAAATCCATGCATAATAGTATTTTCCACAATTGGCTGAATCAACATTTTGAGTATTTTTAACTGCTTTAAATCTTCCTCAATTCTAATTGAATATGTAAACAAGGAAGGCGTTTTAATCAGCTGTATCTCGAGATAGTCTCTGATTATCTGCATTTCTTCCCGTATCGTAATGAGGTTTCTACCTTTGCTTAAGATTCCGCGGTAGTACTGCCCTAAATGATATATCATACTGGTAGCTACTTCGTTTTGGCTATCATGTACCAGGCTACTAATACTATCTAGGCAGTTGTATAGAAAGTGTGGATTTATCTGAGCTTGCATTAGATTGAGTTCGTATTCTCGTTTCTGGTTCTGCTCACTGTAAATTCGATTGGTTAGAATTAGTATATTATTACTCATATTCTGAAAGCTGTTAGCTAAAAATCCAATTTCATCATCAGAACGAATGGAAACACTTACCCCTAGATTACCTTTTCCTGTTGCTTCTGCATAGTGAGCAAGCTTGATAATAGGATTTACAAGACTTTTGGCAAGAATTTGAGATAATAGGATGGTTATCGTGATGATTAGGAGTCCAATGAAAATTAGCAATAAGGCAAGACTTAAAGCCTCCTTATAGAGATTATAGTACTGGGTAATATAAATTACCTGGAAGGAACCTATTTGAGTAGTCTGTGTCAGTAATAAGTTTTTATCACTATCTATGGATAAGTGAGAAGGGCTGCCGGCTTTGTCCCTTATTTGTGTCCAGATATCAGGACTTAAATCTGTTTGTAGCAGGGAACGTTCTTGGGAAGAAATAATCCGTCCCTCTTTATCACAAAGAAAGAAAGATTCGTTATATCCATCTGTTATGGTTTTATAAGCATCATAAAAGAGTTCTTCTTTAATGTCGAAAGAGAGAATACCCAGGCAAATACCAGTATCGATATCAATTAATGATTTGGAAATATTGAAGGCAGCAATACCGCTGGAATCAAGGGAGGTTTTTATAATCATCTGCCCATGTTCAGCAGTGATGACATCGTATAACGCATTCATTTCCTCTGTAGGAGTAGTTATTTCATCCGTTTTAATATTAAAAACTTTTCCATCATATGTCTGGATGTACCCACTAGAGATTAGGCTTGCAATATCAGTGACATTGTAAATGGAAGAATGCATAGAAGTTGAAAACATATAGTTACCGTAATTATTATCTGGATAATCTGCACAAATAGCTTTTTGCAAGGCGGAGCTGGTAGAAAAAGCCTTAATATTATACTTTATATTACTAATGATCCTGTCTGTCTGGTCACTTACTAAAATAAGCTTGTCCATTGAATTTTGCATCATTTCTTTTTTTCCATTTTGAATAATTAATAAAATAGAAAGAATTAAAATTAAAAGAACAGAAAAGATATTCAACGGTAAGAAAAGGAACAGCATCTTCTTTTTTAAAACTAATGAATTCCACACTTTTCGGAGTTTCATGGCATTCCCTCAACTTTTTCTCTGGTTTTCTGATAGATTCATTATATAATAAAATAATAGGGAAAAATAGAACTTTTGCTAAAGCATTCTCTTTTTTCCATATCAGGTCTTAAAATTCCATTTTTATAATGAGAAAAATAAAATAGAATACCTATATCAGATCTGTATGAAAAAAATAGGAGGAAAGATAATGAGAAAGTTGAAAAAGGTATTAAGTATTTTGTTGACAGTGATGCTGACTATTTCTTTGGCGGCTTGCGGCAACAGTAATAGTAATGAGGCTTTGAATAATGGGGGGAATTCTGACAAACAAGAAGAGGGAAATAAGGAAGGCGAGAATTCTGATAAAGTTGTTAAGTTAAACATGCTATTTAATGACACAGATGAGAATGTACAGGCAGAGATGGCTTATGTGATGGAACATTTACCGGAGGTTCTTCCAAATGTTGAGGTAGAGCTTGAAATGGTACCTGGAGATGCCCAAACTTATGAAACAAAAATCAGGACTATGATTTCTGCTGGAGGTGAAGGACTAGACGTTTGGTGGGAACGTGGCGGAAGCTGGGCAAGTCCAATTTTGGAATCTGGCAGTGCATTACCATTAGATGAATATCTGGATGCAAGTGGATATTGGGATAAAGTAATACCATCAGCAAAACTACCGGCAGCTGACGGTCATGTATATGCAGTTCCATTTGAAGATATTTCATATGAAATTATCCTTTATAATAAGAAAATATTTGCAGAAAATAATCTAGAGGTGCCGAAAACCGTTACGCAGTTGAAGCAGGTGGTAGAAACTTTGGCAAAGACAGACATTGTTCCAATTTCTGTTGGTGCAAAGGATGGATGGTGTGCAGCAATGATGGTAGAAGGCTTTGCATATTCCATTGATCCTGAAATTACCAAGAAGATTGTTGACGGCGAAGCAAAATTCTCGGATGAACCCTATACAAAAGCAGCAGGAGTTATGAAAGAATTAATGGATTTAGGAGCATTTTCAAAAAATGTTGCGTTAACTGGTATCGATGAAGCTCTGCCTTTATTTGAAACAGGAAAAGCAGCAATGATGGCAAATGGCTCCTGGGCAGTTGCTTCCGGCGCAGCTAAGATGGGAGAAGATTTCGGATATTTCTATTATCCGGTCATCAATGATGAAGATGTGGATTTATATGGTAAAAACTGTGCTGGAGGTGTAAAACAAAACTCCGGAATGATGGTGTATTCAGGTACAGAACATCCAAAAGAAGCTGCAGCGCTTTGTGAAGCAGTAGCAGAACTTAGATGCAAATATGTATATGAAGAAAAAGGTAATCCTTTTACGGTCTATAAATCAGATGCTATGGGTTGGAATTATAGCAAAGAATTTGCAGAACCAGTAGCACAGCTTGCAGCAGATATGCAAAAGTTCGGATTCGTGTATGGATTGGTGCAGGATGTTATGCCAACCGCAGCGGCATCTTCTGGAGTGATGCAGTCAACTAGCAAATTCATGACAAATACTTCAGATTATACGGTAGAGAATTATCTGGAAGATATGGATAAAGCCGCATTAGAAGAATAAGAGATGTCTTATGGAAAAAGCCCAGGGAAATCTGATTTCCTGAAGGCTTTTTTCATAGATAAAGATAGGAGCAAAGAGCATGAAATTACTTAGAAATAAACGGTATATCTTTTTACTATGTTTTCCTGCCATGGTGTTGCTGATCGCATTTGTATTATACCCCATCCTTAACATTATAATGATGTCGTTACAAAAAACTGATGGTCTTACACCTGCCAAGTTTATTGGATTAAAAAATTTTATACAATTGTTTACGGATGATGCGTTCATTAGGGCAAATTTTGCCTCCATCGGTTTATGTATCTTAGCTATTATTTTTAATGCAATTTTAGCTATTGCGGTTTCCATTTTGTTATGTACTTTAGGGGTGAGAACACAGAAGATATTAAGAACGGCCTTTGTAATCCCTTTAGTCCTTTCGATATCGGTAATTTCACAGCTGTGGTTAACGATATACCATGCTGATTGGGGACTGCTGAATAGTTTTTTGGATAACATTGGGCTTGGTTTCCTTCAAAATGAATGGTTAATTAATTCAAATACTGCTATGATATGCATCGCTATTGTGGGTATGTGGTGGATGTTTGGAATGGATCTTCTAATGGCTTATTCTGGAATCAAAGCAATTCCGGAAAGTTATTTTGAGGCAGCTCAACTGGATGGGGCAAACTTTTTGCAGGTAGTATATCATATTACGTTACCTTTACTAAAGGATGTAGCTAAAACCTGTATTACCATTTCTGCTATTGGGGGACTATTCACGTTTCCACAAGTATATATCATGACTGGAGGAGGTCCAGGAGATCTGACTCAGACGGTTATGATGTATATGTATCGTCAGGCCTTTTCAAATCAGAGATATGGATTGGCTGCAACGGTAGGTATTGTGGTGATTGTAGAGACCTGTATCATTCTGGGTGTAATTAATTGGCTGTTCAAAAAAGGGCGAAGTGTAGATTAGGAGGCAAAATCAATGAGAATACAACAGAAATGGATAAGAATCACACTAACAATTATATTTGGACTATGTGCCTTTTCGTCTGTATATCCTTTATTTTGGATGTTTATCAATTCCTTTAAGGATACAGCAGAGATTATGACGGGAAGCTCCTTTGGTTTACCTTCTTACTGGAAAACTGAAAATTATACAGATGCCTTATTCAATCGAGAGATCTTGAAATATTTTCTTAACAGTGTTATTGTAACAGGATTCACCTTGTTATTAACCGTAGTTTCTGCAATTATGCTAGCATATGCGTTAACCAGGATGAAATGGAAATGGTTCGGAAAAATAAATGGTATTGTTACACTAGGGATACTTCTTCCTTCGCAAATCGTCATCGTGCCTATTTTTATGTTGTTAAGACAGATGCATTTAATTAATAATCCTTTGTCATTAATATTAACGATATCTGCATTCAATATATCAATGGCTACCTTAATGGCCAGTAGTTTTATGAAGGGGATTCCTATGGAGATGGAAGAGGCGGCCGTTATGGATGGAGCAGGAATTTTCACGATTCTGTTTCGAATCATTGTACCTATTATTCGACCGGCCATTGCTACTATGTGCATAAATACATTTATCAACAGCTGGAATGAATTTATATACGCCCTTGTACTGATGAGTGGGGAAAAGAATAAAACCTTACCGATTGCATTGATGAATTATTCCTCTGGAAAGTATGGAACAGATTATGGTGGTATGTTTGCAGCAATGGTTATCACTAGTATTTTACCAATTTTATTATTTGTATTTTTCAGTAACCAGGTTGAAAAGACGTTTTCTGCTGGTGCAATTCTAAAATAGTGATAGAGGAGGAAAGGATATGACTTATCAGGAATATCTCGATAAAGTGTACGGTGGTTGGCTTGGAAAATGTCTCGGTGGTGCAGCTGGGGCACCAGTAGAGGGATTTAAGAAGTTGATTCCCTATGAACACTATAGTGAGGTTTTACGAACTGATTTACCAAATGATGATTTGGATCTTCAACTTCTATGGTTAGAGGTTCTTCAAAAAAAAGGCATTCATATAAATTCAAAAGATTTAGCAGATGCTTGGGAGGAGCAGTGTTGGTATCCTTTTAGTGAATATGGAATTTTTCTTAAAAACTACGAAAGAGGGATCCTGCCTCCCTATAGTGGGTGGTTCAATAATCCACTATTTAAAGAAGGAGAAGGCTGTCCTATTCGGTCTGAGATCTGGGGGATGATTTTTCCTGGGATTCCTGAAAAAGCCGCATCCTATGCCTATATGGATGCAGTCTTAGACCATGCAGATGCTTCGGTATGGATTGAACAGTATTATGCAGCGATAGAAGCAGCCGCTTTTTTTGAAAATGATATCCGGACATTAGTCTTAGGGCAGATAGACTTTCTGCCAGAGGGATCAGAGCCCCGAAAATGTGTTGAACTTTTATTTAAAATTTATCAGCAAGAAAATAAAGACTGGGAAAAAGCAAGAACTCGTCTGATGAGAAAATATGCTCATTTTGACTTTACCAATTCAATTACAAATTTAGGAATTGTAATTTTAGCTCTTCTATACGGCGAAGGGGACCTTGATAAGACCATTAATATTGCATTTCGTTGCGGTTATGATACGGATTGCACTTGCGCGACTGTGGGTGCTATTTTAGGAATTATCCTGGGAGCCCATCAGATTCCAGAGAATTTAAAGGAAATGGTGGGAGACACATTTGTCATTGGAATTGATGTGAAAAGAAATAATAATTCCATATGGGAATTGGCAAAGGAAACCTGTCTTATAGGATTAGGTGTGGATGTTATAGAGAACAATCGAATACATCAGATCCCCAAAGAAATTGTAATTTCCGATTTCCATAAGAAATCAGAGGTTATAGCTATGGAAATTAATTATCTAGGAATGCCAGCATTGGGAATGAAAGATTCCTGTAAGGTACAGATTACCTTGAAAAACAATACAGATCAGATGATAAATGAACTCCTTTCGATTACTCAAATCCCAGAGGGATGGAACATTTCAAACAATCATATTACTGTATCGATAAAGCCCTATGAGGTGGAAGATATTATTCTTTATTTCGAAGTCGGAGACCAGATAAAGGAATTGGCGGATAAGAACATTCTGAGAGTGTCCTTTGGGGAAATCATAAAGGAATTTGGGATTTGCGGTGCAAATGTTTGGAGTGTGATCGGACCTTATTTTGAGGCTATGGAAAAAGAGGATCCGGCAGGCTTACCGTCTCCCCATGGAGAGGGTTGTGATTTACCAACCTTGGAGTGCATGGTAAACAATGCCGTATATCTAGAACGAGAATACATTAATGAAGAAGATTTTGCACAAGAGTTTGCAGTAAATGATGTTGAATCGATTAATGCATATGAAGATTTGTTGCCTTTGGATGAAGCCTTTACATTTAAAGGTCAGGGGTGTTTATATTTAAGGCAGGTCATAGTTTCACCTGAGGATCGCGATGTGTGGGTTGTCATCGGGAATAATGATGGATTTGTTTTATGGATCAATCAAGAAGAAGTCTTTTGGAAGGATGAGATACGTTTATGGACACCTTATAATAACTATCAAATTGTACATATGAAAAAGGGTGAAAATGAAATTGTATTGAAATTATTACGCCGTACGGAAAGCTTAAAGTTTAGTATAGGATTTCGTAAATATGAGGGTGAACATTTTCATAGAAAAAGATGGCTTGTTGACTTGAAAAATATGCCGTTGAGATGTAATGAGTAGAAAAAGGATTATTTATACGAGACTGTATAACCTCTAAATGTATAAGGGCATATTTAGCTTGATATTTTATCAAAGTTTGATATAATAAAGTTAGTAGAGGCAATCGCCACAGAGTGGTTGACCGAATGTAGATTAAAAACCTTCTCGCACTGGGCAAAGTACAGGGAAGGTTTTTTATTGTATTAACGTATCATCAGTAAGATGAAGGTTAAAAGAGCTAATAAGAACATTCCAAATGACATTAAATCTTTGAATTCAAAATGTTTCATCAGCATCACCTCCATTCTATGTAGAATAGAGGTCAACCACCCTGTAGCACGATTGCCAGCAGTATTAACTGCTATGAGTAGTATAGCATATAAAAATGTCCTTAAGCACAAGGATCGAACTGTGCTTAAGGACTGTTATAAGAGGAGTGGGTATGGGCTCCTTCTATATACCAAAAATCTATATATAATAACTTTTCGACAAAATCTAAATCTTATTTCTAAGACCTATCTCTGAAAATGATCTAAATATTTATCTCTGAACTCGTCCAGAAGCATCTCCACCGGCAAGCTTTAATACTTCATCAACAGAAACATGGTTAAAGTCACCTTCAATGCTGTGCTTCAAGCAGCTGGCAGCAACAGCAAATTCAATCGCCTGTTGGGGTGCAAAATCATTTAGGGAAGCATAAATTAATCCTGCACCAAAGGAGTCTCCGCCACCAACACGGTCTACGATACGCATTAAGTATTTTTTGCTGAAATAATAATCAGAACCATCATACAGCATAGCTGCCCAATAGTTATCATTTGCTGATACAGACTCGCGCAAGGTAATTGCAACCTTTTTAAAGCCAAACTGTTCAGTTAGCTGACGGGCAACATCTTTATACCCTTCATGATTTACCTTACCGGTGGTAACATCGGTATCCGCTGCTTTAATACCAAATACATCATGTGCATCTTCTTCGTTGGCGATACATACATCCACGTATTTGCAGAGTTCACTCATAACTTCCTTTGCTTTTGCCTTTGACCAGAGCTTATTTCTGTAATTCAAATCGCAGCTTATAGTAATTCCCTTTTCTTTGGCATATTTGCAAGCATCCAGACAGATGGCTGCAATATTGTCACCTAGAGCAGGAGTGATTCCGGTGAAATGGAACCAGTCTGCACCTTCAAAGATCTTTTCCCAATTAAAATCTTCACTTGCTGCTGTGGAGATAGAGGAACCAGCACGGTCATAGATAACCTTTGACGGTCTTTGGCTGGCACCCTTTTCTAAGAAGTAAATACCAACACGGTCACCGCCGCGTGTAATATGGGTAGTATCTACCCCGAATTTTCTTAAGGAATTAACTCCCGCCTGGCCGATTTCATTGGCAGGAAGCTTGGTAACAAAGCTGGCAGCTAAGCCGAAGTTCGCCAGTGATACGGCAACATTTGCTTCGCCACCGCCGTAGGTTGCATTATAGGTTTCCGCTTGTACAAAACGGGTGTAGCCTTCCGGAGCAAGGCGCAGCATAATTTCTCCAAAGGTTATTACTCTTTTAGACATAGTAGTCCTCCTTAATATTCATATAATCAGGTAGTAAGAAGCTTCTAAAGCCCTCATATATCTACAGCAGAGGAAGCTTCTGGTTGGAAGTGAGTTTATATTTATTTTTGAACCAGGTGTAATGCGAAATTACCATAATTGCCAACCAAGTATACCGCTTTTAATTGGTGAGCACTGTCATATTTCGCTGTTTCCATATCAACCTGGAATCCACGCATTTCTAAATGATAGATCGCTCTTTCTATATAATTAGTAGCAATAGCAATATGGCCATTTGTCCCAAGGTAGGGTGTTTTCATGATCTCAAGTCCGCTACCTGCAAAGATAGAAGAGGTTTTCTCGTCCTTTTTGAAGTCAAAGATTTGCTCAAAAGTATCAGCTAGTGTATCAGCATCAGCTTCACTATTCATATTAATTCCAACATGAGCTAATTTGAATCCAAGCATAGAAGAAATGGCTTGCTTGGTCAGAGAAGTGATCTCAGCGAAATTTTTATTCTTAATTAATTCATTGCTTACCATCCAGCTTCCGCCGCAGGCTATTATTTTACGAAAATCCAAGTAGGAATTTAAATTTGCCGGACCAATTCCGCCGGTGGGCATGAATTTCATGGTTGTATATGGTGCAGCCATGGCTTTGATCATATTTAAACCACCGCTTGCTTCTGCAGGGAAAAACTTCACTACTTCTAGACCGTGTTCAATTGCTTGCTCAATATCACTTGGATTTGTACAGCCTGGCAATATAGTGATATTTCTGTCAACACAGTACTTTACGATCTTAGGATTTAAACCGGGGCTTACGATAAATTTAGCTCCTGCACCGATGGCACGATCCACTTGGTCGGTTGTTAAGACTGTTCCAGCGCCTACTAACATTTCCGGAAATTCATTCGCTATGATACGGATGGAATCTTCAGCAGCTGCGGTACGAAAAGTAACTTCAGCGCAAGGAAGTCCGCCAGCGCAGAGAGCCTTTGCCAACGGTGCCGCATCCTCTGAATTTTCTAAGGCTATTACGGGTACAATTCCGATTTTTGAAATACGTTCTAAAATCTCATTCATAATTTTCTCCATATGATCTGCTCATTTGCTTAGCATCATATTATCCTTTCCTTAATCTTTTATTATATTGGTAGTTATAAATTACAATTGAATGTTTCATAATGTGAAACTTGGTTTCAAAATATATTGTATTTTGAGTATAAGTTTGATATAGTAATTTGTCAAGAGCTTATTATTGTGTTTTTTTTCTATAACTGTTACTATAATTTTAGACAGGTATCATAAAAATCTGGTACAAGGAGACGTATTCGAACGGTCCTAGAAAAACGAGATTAAGAGGGTGAATAAAAGATGACTGATAAAATAAATGATGTTAAAAATCCGGTTCAAGCTGCAGAACGAATATTTAATGTACTTGAGATGTTGGCAGTTACAGGTCCAATCGGTCTTGTAGAATTAAGCAACAAGCTAGAGCTGCACAAAAGTACGGTACACAGATTATTGTTATCCTTAATCTGTATGGGATATGCGTATCAAGATGAAGAAACAGGAAAATATATGCTTTCATTTAAGGTTGTGGAATTATCCGGTAAAGTTTTGTCCAAGGTTGATCTGATAGCAAAGGTACGTCCTTTTATTGAAGAGTTAGCCAATGCCTGCAGAGAAACCGTGCATTTTGTGCAAAGAAGAGGAACGGAAGTATTTTATTTGGACAAGGTTGCCCCCCTTTATCCTCAGGAAAGTGCTATTCGGATGGCATCTCAGGTAGGTTTATCAAGACCCTTATATTGCTCGGCAGTTGGGAAAGCTATCCTGGCAGAGATGAAAGATGACGAGGTTAAATATATCTGGGATAACAGTGTGGTTGAGAAAAAAACGGAGAAAACAATTACTGAATTTGAGGAGCTTCAAAAAGAACTAATAGAAATTAGGAAAAAAGGTTATGCACTGGATAATGAAGAGAATGAGCTTGGAGTAAGATGCATTGCTGCCTGTATCAAGAATCATAACGGTATACCCAATAATGCTTTTAGTATCTCTGCACCTGTGGGTCGCATGACAGATGAACGAATTGATATATTGGCTCAGGATGTACTTAAGACCAGAGTGATGATTCAAAAGGCTCTGGGACATTAATCATTAGATAATAAGGCCTCCGATTAAATGGATATATTTACATGTTAAAATCCCAAATTTAATATGAGATAATATATCTATTAACGTTTAAGGAGAGCTGTAAGTGAATCGTAAAATCCTATTTTTATTGCGCTGTATCACAATGATTATCTTATTTATACTAATTCAAAATCCCCATGCTGTATCAGCGGATACAGGTGGTTTTACATATAACATAAGGGAAGCTGGAATTTCAATAACAGGCTACGAGGGGACGGATAATAACTTAATTATTCCTCGGCAGATAGACGGTTATACTGTGGTAGGAATTAGTCAGGGTGCATTTTCCTATAAAACCCTTACTAGTATCGTTATCCCTGATAGCATAACATACATAGAAAACAATGCCTTTATTAATTGTTTTAATTTGACAAGCATAAGATTTATGGGAGCTGCTCCTAATAGCGGTGATCAGGTTTTTGTTAACTGCCCATCTGAATTAATCATTTATTATGATCCGCACAAAACCGGCTTTGGTACTACCTGGCAGGGGATGACAACAGTAGCTTATACTCGTGATACGGAGGGTTCACCATATCCACCGGGTACAGCGGTTACCGGAATTACCTTAGATATCAATTTTGCAACCTTAATGGTTGGAGAAACGATGACATTGGTACCTACAGTATCTCCTGCTGAGGCCGCAAATAAGAATATTATTTGGACAAGCAGCGATCCAAGTGTCCTAACGATTGATTCCACAGGAAAGGTGACGGCATTAAAGAATGGGAATGCGGTAATAAACGCGACTACTGAGGATGGAGCATTTACTGTAACCTGTAGTACTACTATCATAAATCCTATTGCAGTACCAACTGGTGAAATTGCAAGTACGCAAGATTATGATAAGGTAAAAGTGTCCTGGAAAAATGTAGCAGGTGTCACGGGGTATGAAGTATATCGATATAAGGTAGCGAATGATGATTATGTGAAAATAGCAACCATTAATGCCACAGAGTTTTATGATAGTGGGTTAAAAACCGGTACAAAATATAGCTATAAATTACGAGCATATCAAACCTTGAATGGTAAGACGTTCTATAGCGATTTAACACCTGCGATTTCGGTAAAAACCTTAAACAAGAGTATAGGATCAACCTTGTTTTTATACATGTCAAGCCAAAATAATAGAAATAGTGTATTCTCAAAGGCAGTTGCGCTTCATTATGGAGATCCAAGCAACACCTGTGCAATTACGGTTAGTGAAGCATTTCGAAGATTAGGACTGCAGATACCAACCTCCACTGTTAGAACCAATCAGGTGGAAGATCATTTGGTTGCCAGAGGTTGGAAAAGAGAAATGAATCTTAAGCTAATGCAGCCCGGTGATATTGGTTTTACAACGGATAAATATGGTAATTTACTGGGTGGACACTCAACCCATGTATTTATATTTATGGGATGGGCGAATAAAGAGAAGACCTTAATGAATATCTGCGATAATCAGGTTTACCGATATGGAGATGTGTATCATACGAGAAGTATTTATGAAACGAGTATGACTGATGCCACCGCATTTTTCTATCATACCGATCAATCAAATGTAAGCGCAATTCTTAAGCTGGCGTCACCGGTCAATGCGACGGCACTTAACTATAACAGTGTAAAGCTTTCCTGGAAAGCACCGGCAAGTGCTTATGGGTATAAAGTGTATCGATCAACATCAAGATATGGCTCCTTTGTAAACATAGCCTCGACTAAAAATGCAAGCTATATTAACACGAAGCTTACAACAGGAAAAACATATTATTATAAGGTTAGAGCGTATAATTATATTGGCCCTGCGACGATTTATGGAAGTTACTCCGATGTGATAGGAATAGCGCCGATCCTACCTGCGCCGGCAGCGAATGTTGTTTCAAATAGTAATAGTAATATTAAGCTTAAATGGAATACAGTTAGTGGAGCAAGTGGTTATGAAATATACCAATCCTCCTCAAAAAGTGGAACGTACACTCGTGTTTCTACTACCTCCAACACTTCCTACACAAAATCAGGCTTAAGCAAGGGGAAAACCTATTATTTCAAAATAAGAGCTTATCGATATGTTGGCGGAAAAAAGGTTTATAGCGAATATGCGCTTCGTAGTGTGAAAGTTGTTTAAACCAAATTTTGATCTAGAATAAAAGTAAAAACATCGCAAGAGAGAGTATCTTGAGCGATGTTTTTTTGTGAGTTTAGATTTATTTAATAAAGATTAACTTAATTGTTAATTGATACCTTATAAAATAAAAGCTATAATATCAACGAGACAAAAATATTAATCATTTTCCTTCAATCGTATTTAATGAAGGGATATTACGGAGAGAAAGAAATACAATACATATTAGATCTGAAGAAAAATTTTTGGAGGAAAGATAATGTCGTTTATTACATTTGAAAATGTATATAAAGAATATGGTGTAGGAGAAAATATGGTGCGTGCCCTTAATTCTGCTTCGTTTTCCGTGGAAAAGGGAGAGCTGACGGTGATTCTGGGATCTTCAGGAGCAGGCAAAACCACAGCGCTTAATATACTTGGGGGAATGGATACAGCAACGAGAGGCACTGTGCTATTTGATGAAAAGGATATCACTCATTACACAGAGTCCCAACTATGCCAGTATCGACGTAATGATGTCGGATTCGTATTTCAATTCTACAATCTGGTACCCAATCTTACTGCCCTGGAAAATGTGGAACTGGCAGCTCAAATATGTCCGGACAGCCTGGATGCTGTTAAGACACTGCAGGATGTAGGGCTTGGGGAGCGTATAAATAATTTTCCAGCTCAGTTATCCGGTGGTGAGCAGCAAAGAGTGGCTATTGCAAGAGCATTGGCAAAGAACCCAAAGCTTTTATTATGTGATGAGCCTACTGGAGCACTGGATTACGTTACTGGTAAGCAGGTACTTCAGATTCTTCAAGATACCTGTAGGAACCATGGTATCACGGTGATTATTATTACCCATAACAGCGCCATAGCGCCAATGGCGGATCGAGTTCTTCGTTTCAAAAGTGGTAAGGTCATTGATATGACCATTAATCCGGAGCCAGTGAATATTTCAGAAATCGAGTGGTGATCATGAAAAAAAGCGCTTATATTAAGGATATTAAATGTACTATTAAAAAGAATCTATCCAGATTTATCGCTATTGTTGCAATGGCGGCTCTGGGAACCGGAGTATTTACCGGATTTACCGTAGGATGTATGGACGTATTCGATTCGGCAGATCGATTTTATGACCGACAGAACACCTATGATATTAAGATTGCATCGACACTTGGTTTGACGGATGAGGATCTTAAGGCGTTATCCCAGGTGGATGGTGTGGGCAAAGCCTATGGCGATTATAGTATGGATGTGAAGCTAAAACAAAATGGTGAGAGCTTACTTTTAGCAAGCTTATCCACTCTGGATGCAGGAGGGATGAATGCACCCTATGTGTTAGAGGGCAAGCTGCCAAATAAGGCCGGACAAATCGCAGTAACGGAGCGATTCCTCCACGATACAGGGTTAAAGCTGGGGGATAGAATAACCCTGGAAGCCTCAAAGGATGATGAGGAAGCTGATACGTCGGAAACTTCTCCAGATTCCATTCACTCCAATACAGAAGGTAACAAAAGTTCAGATGAGAATACGATAACAGATACAGCCTCTGATACAAGTGAAATTAATGTGGAAACAGAAGATCTGGATATCACGGTTGAGGATGATTCTTCAACCCCAAAGCTGGCAGTGACAGAGTATGAGATTACCGCCCTGGTTCTTAGCCCGCTTGATATCTCTAATCAAGACGAAGGTCTTGCGAATTCTTCTTTCTCTACAAGCAGCAGTGATTATCTGTTGTTTTCGATCGATGGATGTATTGACAGTGATATAATCAGCACAATATATCTAACAATAGACGGTGCAAAGGAACTGGATACTTACTCCGAGGAGTACCAAAAGCTGGTGGAAGGTGTTGCTGCAAAGATCAAGAGCACCCAGGTGGAGGAAAGGCAGCAGGCCAGATACGATCAGGTGGTGGGAGAGGCCAATCAAAAGCTTGCCGATGCAGAGGATGAGTTAGCAGAGAAAATGGCGGAGGCAGACCAAAAATTTGCAGATGCCCAGCTTGAAATTAATGATGGCTGGGATAGCTATCATGAGGGTCTAGCCGAGGTGAAGGAGAATAAAGAGAAGCTTGCGGATGGACAGAAGGCATTAACTGAGGCTAAGAAAACCGCTGAAGAAAAGTTTAGCTCTGCACAGAAGGAATTAGATGATAATAAGGCAAAGTTAGAGGCAGGTGAGGAGAAGCTTAATACTGAGGAAGCTGCAGCGTTAAAGGAGTTTGCATCCTATGAGCAGCAGTTGTCTAAGAATCAGAAGGAGCTGGATCAGAAAAAGGCCGAAGGCAAAGCAGGATTATCCGGTACGGTAGCATCCTTATCAAAGGAAGCACAGACCATTTGGAAGAGTAAGGAGACTCAGGCAATATGGGCGGATATGGTAGCAGACGGGAAATCAGCAGCCCCATATTTGTTAGCCAGTGAGAAGGGCGGGACACCTTCCAGTGACCTGACAAATGCCTATCAACAAGCAATGGCTAAGCTTCAATCAGATACGCAGAAGCTGGCAGGTAGCTTTGTAATGGGCGGGGCTACCATCACAGAGGAGCAGCTGCAGAACCTCTCTTCTCTAGCAGTCTTGCAGGGTACCTTAGACTATAGCCAGGATCTCTTGGAGGAGAATAAGGCTACTCTTGCGGCAAAAAAGGCAGGAGCATTAAAACAGATCTCAGATTCCAGACAGGAAATTGAGGATGGAAAAATAAAGCTGTTAGAGGGCCAGAAAGAGCTGAATACAAAGAAAGCAGAAGCCAAACAGCAGCTTAACGATAAGCAAGAGGAACTGGATGATGGCCGAAAGAAGCTTGAAGATGCCGAGAAGGAGTTAACAGAAGCAGAAACAGAGTTAGTGGATGGACAGACGGAATTAGATGAGAAGAAAGCAGAGTATCAGAGTGCTATTGTGGATGCTAAGCAAAAGATTGCAGATGGGAAAGCCGACATTGCTGAAATAGGTGAGGCAAAATGGTATGTATGGGATCGATATGATAATGATAGCTTTTCCGGGTTGGATAACGATATTGGCTTTATCGAGGCGGTAACCAAGGCCTTTCCGATTATTTTCTTCCTGGTAGCAGTACTGGTTTGCCTAACAACAATGACCAGAATGGTAGAGGAAGATCGTTCTCTGATTGGTACCTATAAATCCCTTGGTTATTCCAAGCATCAGATTAGTATGAAATATCTCGTTTACGCAATACTGGCATGTGGGGTTGGTGGAATTCTTGGAAATGTACTTGGCTTTTGGGGGCTTCCTGAGGTGCTTCGTGTTATTGCAAACCGCCTCTATGTGATACCTAACTATAAGCTATCCTATTATCCTGCCTATGGCTTGGGAAGCTTTGGACTGTTTCTGATTGGAATTGTAGGCGCAACCATCTTCTCCTGTGCTGAGATGCTGCACGAACGTCCGGCGGAACTTATGAGACCAAAGCCTCCGAAGGAGGGAAGCCGTATTTTACTAGAACGTATCCCATTTATCTGGAAACGCCTCAAGTTCTTAAATAAAGTAACCTGCAGAAACCTGTTCCGATATAAGAAGCGGGCACTTATGACAATCATAGGCATACTTGGATGTATGATGTTAATTGTGTTGGGCTTCGGTGTCCGGGATACGGTAGGCGGGCTCATGTCCGATCAGTTTGACAGAGTAACTATATACGATGCAGTTGTTGTAACCGATGATTTAACAGTTGAGGAGAGAAGTGCCCTGAAGGAGGAATGGAAGACTTCCGGCATGGTAGCAGATGACCTGCAATTGCAGATTAGTTCATTGACACTCTGGAAGGATAGTCGCAGTGTGGAGATTACCGTTATGGTAATTCCAGATCAGGCGGACTTAAGCTCCTATGTTAATCTCAAGGATCTTTCTACAGGTAAGAAAATGAGCCTCCCTGCGGATGGCCTTGTGATTACGCAAAATGCTGCAAAGCAGTTAAAGATTGAGAATGGAGATACGGTCTCCTTACAAAATGAGGATAATCTGGAATATGATTTTCCGGTAGCCTTTGTCACGGTTAACAATGCGGGTAATTATATTTATGTCAGTGAAAGCTGTTATCAGGCAGCTTTTGGGGACTATGACGGTACTGCTTACCTACTTAATTTGTCTGCAAAAGAGGACGGTGAAAGCTGGTTGAATAAGCTTTCAAAAGATAAGAGAATTCTCACCGTAAGTAGCAGCCAGCATCTACGAGACGCCTTTGGGGATATGAAGAAAATCGTAAACATGGTGGTATATCTCCTGATTGGCATGTCGGCAGTATTGGCATTTACCGTGTTGTTCACACTCTCCAATATTAATGTGAGCGAAAGAGAGAGGGAACTGGCTACCATGAAGGTACTGGGCTTCCAACCAAAGGAAGTGGCTTCTTACATTAATAAGGAGACAATTATTCTTACACTGATTGGTATTCTGCTCGGTATGCCTACCGGCTATGGAATTACCTATGCAATACTAGCGAATGTTAGTATTGCTGATACCGCTTTTAATGTTCGGGTCTCTTTGTTTGCATATTTGGCTGCAGCGGTACTGACCATGATATTCACCTTGTTAGTAAATAAGATAACCGATAAGGCATTGCGAAAGATCAATATGGTTGAAGCCTTAAAGAGTGTGGAATAGAAAGTCTAAAGAAAGAAAGCTCCAGCATCCATTTGGTAAGGCTGCTGGAGCTTTCTTTCTTTAAAATAAGGATTTTTAGCATGATTACTTCGGATCATTGCCTTCGGATTGATACATGATCTGGAAGAACTGCTTTGGAGTTACACCGTATTCATTTTTAAAGGCTCGAAAGAAATTAGAATAGTCCCCAAAGCCACATTGTTCATATACCTGGTTAATGGGAATGCCTTGAAGAATCAATTCCTTTGCCAGGATTAATTTCTTTTGAACAATAAATTTATGGAGGGTTGTCCCTGAATACTTTTTAAATTCCCGCAACAGATGGAATCGGCTAAGATAGAATTGCTGGGACAAATCTTCAATGGTAATTGTTTCCTCCAGATGGGCATTAATGTACTCGATCATTTCCTCGATCAGGTTGCTTTTTTCAAAGCTGATATTAATACGCTCCGTATTAAAAAACAGCATATTATTCAGCAGAATTAAAAGCTCCGTAACATATGCCCGGTATAAAAGCTCCAGACCCATTCCGGAATAACCCTCAAGCTTTAACAGTTTATTTAAGATGGCGCGAATGCTCTGCTGAGCTTCCACATCAGCTCGGATTACATTCTCCTTCTCCTCGTCTTCAAAGCAACGCTTTAGATTCGCTTGTTCGCTGCAAAGCGTATTCAGAAAATTCTTATTTAACCATATGACGATACGTTCATAGGGAACATCTCGATTATTAATAATGGGCTGATGAAGCTCCTTGGAATTAATCAAAATAATATCTCCGGGCATCAGTTGATAGGACTTGCCCTCAATCACATAGGTAACATCTCCCGAGATAAAATAATAACATTCATAGAAATCATGATGATGCAGGCTGACCTTGCCAAGACCCCGATCGGAGTAATGGAAAATCTCATAATCATTGGTGAGCATCGTTTGGCGAGTGCTATAGACCGTTGTTTTCTTCTTCATAAAAAACCCATAACCTTTCAAATAATTGCGTAGTAAAGGTGTTAGAAATTATCTTTTAACTTCTGATAAAAGGCGCTGTTCATGCGTAGTACATCCCGGCTATTGGAGCTAAAAATAGAATATTGAATTATTTGGTTCTTAATTTGCATTTTATCACAGCAATTTTTGCAAGTCAAATAGCATTTAAAACATAGGAGTCTTCACGATCCATCTGCTATAATTACGATTGTAAATAATAAATAACATAACCTGTAAGTCATTAACGATGTAATGACAGTACAATTAACTCAGAAGTGACATGAAACTTCTAATATATAATAGGAAAAGGAGTAATTATTCTATGTTTGGCAATCATTTTTTACTAAAAGGAAAGACGGCAGAAACGTTATATCATGATGTTGCAAAAAGTGCTCCGATTTATGATTATCATTGCCACCTTTCCGCAAAAGAGATATATGAGGATGAAGTATTCTCAGATATCTCTGCCCTATGGTTAAAATATGATCATTATAAATGGAGGGCAATGCGCTATGCAGGGGTTTCGGAGGAGTTAATCACAGGGAAGGGCAGCAATCTAGCAAAATTTACTGCATGGGCAAAAACCTGTGAACGATTAATCGGTAGTCCCTTATATCACTGGGCGAATATGGAGCTTCAAACCTATTTCGGAGTAGAACCCCTTTTGAAGGAAAGCAATGCGGAAGAAATCTATCACCTATGTAATAACAAAATTAAGCAGGAAGCATTATCACCAGTTAAAATGATTCAAAGATCCAAGGTAAAGCTGATCTGCACTACAGATGATCCTTTAGATGACCTGGCTTTCCATCATTTGATCCGCCAGGAGAAGAAGCTGGATTTTACAGTACGACCCACCTTTCGGCCGGATAAGGCACTCAATATTGGGAAGGATGGATTTCAGGATTATGTCGCTAGTCTTAGCGAAGTTACACGGCTTTCCATTCATACTTACTCTGACTTCTTAAAGGCGATTGTTGATCGTATTGAATATTTCTGCACCAATGGGTGCTTACTGTCAGACCATTCACTGGAAAGCTTAAGTTATGCTCCAACTTCGAAGGAGGAGATCAGCGATATTTTCCTAAGAAGAATACAAGGAGCTCCGATCACAAAGGTAGAGGCAGAAAAGTTCAAACAGCACACTTTAGTGTTACTAGCTTACGAGTACCACAGAGTCGGTTGGGTGATGCAGCTGCACATCGGAGCCTACCGCAATACAAATTCAGAGCGATTTGGACAACTTGGTGTAGATGCGGGCTATGATATCATGAATGATTTTAATATTATGGAGCCTTTGGCGCAGATGCTTAATGAGATGGAAGGACGAAAAGGACTTCCGAAAACCATCTTATATACCTTAAACTCTAAGGACAACCTGGTGTTGTCAGCCCTGCCTCATTGTTTTGCTGAGGATGGAATTGCCGGTAAGCTGCAATTTGGACCTGCCTGGTGGTTCTGCGATAATAAAGAGGAGATCAGCAAGCATCTGACAGCTATAGCGAATCAGGGGATGCTGGCAGATTTCGTAGGAATGCTGACGGATTCCAGAAGCTTTCTCTCCTATGTAAGACATGATTATTTTAGAAGAATTCTTTGTAACTATATCGGCGAACTGGTGGATAACGGTGAGTTCGATTCAGATAAAAAGGTACTGACAAGTATTGTAGAAGACATTTGTTATAAAAATATTATAAAGTATTTAGGAATGGAGGAATAAGTATGAAGTTATCATTTCGTTGGTATGGAGCAGATGATGCTGTTAAATTGGGATATATAAGACAAATTCCCAACATGCACAGTATTGTAACTGCAATTTATAACGTACCGGTTGGTGAGGTATGGAGTGAAGAGAGTATTCAGGCACAAAAAGCAGAGGTAGAAAAGGCAGGACTGCATTATGAAGTAATCGAGAGTGTACCTGTTCATGAAGATATTAAGCTGGGATTGCCGACTAGACAGCAATATATCCAGAATTACAAAGAGAATATCAGAAGATTGGCAAGGGCAGGAATTAAGGTGATCTGCTACAATTTTATGCCGGTATTTGACTGGACCCGTACTCAGCTTGACAAGGAGTTAGAGGATGGCTCTACAGCATTAGTATACTATAAGGAACAGCTGGAAAAAATGGATCCCTTAACCGGAGAATTATCACTGCCAGGCTGGGACAGCAGCTATACCAAGGATCAGATGGCGGATATTTTTGCCAAATATGCAGAGGTAGATGAAGAAAAGCTTTGGTCTAATCTGGAATACTTCCTGAAAGAGATCATTCCGGTAGCGGAGGAATGCGGAGTACTGATG
Organism: Bacillota bacterium; assembly: GCA_023386815.1. GTDB lineage: Bacteria > Bacillota > Clostridia > Lachnospirales > Lachnospiraceae > Mobilitalea. The sequence continues at coordinate 25,145 of JAEWIZ010000020.1, read as the reverse complement.
GCAATTCATCCGGATGATCCGCCCTATCCAATCTTCGGCTTACCAAGAATTATTACAAACGAAGAGAATTTAGACCGTTTTCTAAAGCTGGTAGACAGTAAATACAATGGTCTTACCTTCTGTACCGGTTCCTTAGGAAGCGGCAGCTTCAATGACATTGTAAGAATGGTAGATAAATATTCAGCTATGGGACGAATCCACTTTATGCATATCCGTAATGTGAAGCTGTTGGAGGATGGAAGCTTTGAAGAGAGTGCCCATTTTTCTCCTTGCGGTTCCCTTGATATTGTGGAAATTGTAAAGGCGCTTCATAAGAATCATTATACCGGCTATGTTCGTCCAGATCACGGCAGAATGATCTGGGGAGAGACCGGAAGACCTGGCTATGGGCTCTATGATAGAGCACTGGGAGCAATGTATCTGACAGGTATCTGGGAAACTCTTGAGAAGACGGTAAAGTAAGTAGTATAAGTGAAATAGAGAAACCAGTTAGTGCCATTCTCTGGATTTATTATAAGAAATGTGTAGTTGAAATGAATATGGATAGTGTAGATACTGATTATAGAAGAGCTAGACATGATTTAATATAGGAATCAGAGTTTGACAGAAGCGTTATTATCCTAGAGATAAAAAGAGTTGTTATCCTAGATATAAAAATGAAAGGAAGAATGAGAAGAATGAAATTACCTTTTTTGGTGGATTTAAATAATAAAGTAGCTGTTGTCACTGGAGGTGCTGGAGTACTCGGTGGATACTGGGTAGATGCCTTGGCAGCCTGCGGTGCCAAGGTAGCGATCCTCGATCGTAATTTGGCACAGGCAGAGCGAAAGGCTGACGAGGTAAAGGCAGCAGGGGGTATTGCCATCGGTGTTGAGGCGGATGTACTTAGCAAAGAAAGTCTGAACAAAGCTCATGAGCTGGTTCTTCAACAGCTTGGTGCCTGCGATATTTTGCTGAACGGAGCCGGAGGTAATCACCCGAAGGGCACCACCACAAAGGAATACCTGTACCCAGAAGATTTAACAGATAAAGCAGAGGATATTATTACCTTCTTTGACTTGGATGAACAGGGAATTCGCTTTGTATTTGACCTTAACTTCCTTGGAACCTTGCTTCCATCCCAGGTATTTTCCAAGGACATGATTGGTCGAAAGGGTTGTACTATAATTAATGTATCCTCCATGAACGCCTATACACCGCTGACCAAAATTCCAGCTTATTCCGCGGCAAAGGCAGCAATCTCTAATTTTACTCAGTGGCTTGCGGTGCATATGTCCAAGGTTGGTATCCGTGTGAATGCCATTGCACCTGGTTTCTTTGTGACCAGTCAGAATGAGGCGCTTCTTAAGACAGAGGACGGAGGTTTTACACCTCGTGCAGAGAAGATTATAAATAGCACCCCTATGAACCGCTTTGGTGAACCGGAGGAGCTGTTGGGAGCGCTGTTATTCTTGGTAAATGAGGATGCCTCCAGCTTTGTGAATGGTATTGTAATTCCTGTGGACGGTGGTTTCTCAGCGTATTCTGGAGTATAAGATTATATGGAGCGTTAAGATAATACAGTGCAATAGGATCAAATTTCTACAGAAATAATACGGAAGAGTTGGATAACTGGGATTTTCTGAATACCAGCTAATTATAGTAAAATATAGGGTGTAAAATTATTAAAATGATGGTTTTACAGCACACTCTTTTTATTATAATATAAATTTATATGATTAGACCGCATTTGGTATATTCCTAATGGTATTTCTTACATTCGTTTTTACGTTTTGTAAGTAGTTAACATAGAAAAACCACCCTGTTACTTGACCGGTACGGGTGGAAATTCTGTTCATCTGGTCAACCACCTTGTGGGCGGTTGTTCCTTTTCTAAGATAAATATATCACCCAATGAGTGGTTTGAAAAGATAGAAGTTATAATATAGGGCTAGTAGGCTAGTTCATTGATAGTTAGAAAACAGATTCCTTTTCGTGCATTCTTCAATTAAGTTGAATAAACAGCAGATATTGAGGCTGGAAGACTGGTGACCGAGACGGATGATACTGGGAGGTGATAAAGCGATTTGATTTTATAAATTGGTTTTGATTTTTGGTTTGGTTGAAAGATAAGGCGGTCATAATTGATCAAGCAAGGTCAATTATTGATCGCCTTTATTTTGCGTTCTAGCTATATATTACTCCCAATTAGAGGGAGGGATGCTATTCATATACTGCTTTGGGGGCATCCCAACCACCCGTTTGAACATACTGATAAAATAATTGTAGTCATCAAAGCCACAAGCGGAGGCAACTTCACTGATACTGATATCCGGTTGGTCGGATAATAACTTTTTTGCCTTCTTGATTCGAAGATTGCGAATGTGGTCAGCAATCCCAACTCCAAAATTCTCTTTTGATAGGTGATAAAGGTGTGTTCTGCTAATCTTAAAATACTCACACAGATGCTGACTGCTTAAATCCTCTGACAAATGCTCGGTAATATAAGTATCAATCTGGATCGGCAAAGCCTCATTTTTCATAACCACCATTCGTTCCAGACAGAGATAATAAGCAACGGACTCCAATATATGAGATGCTGCAAGCACATAGTCTGTGGAGGTTATGGGCCGATCATAGCATGTAGCCTTAAGCTTTTCCATATCAAGCTGGTATTCTCGGCACAAATCTTTAATATTCTTCCATCCAATCTCATGGCTTTCGTAAGGAAAGACATGTCCGAAAAATAAATATCCAATCAGAATATTACCTAATCGAATTGGGGCAATGGCTTCCGTTAGTCCGGCATGACACTGGTAGATGTAAGGCACATGAAGCTTACTAACCTTTTTACAGGCCTCACGGTCGCAGGTAATACATTTTTTTAAGGCTTTCTCATCCGTACGAATCAAATTACAAAAGGAAGCCCGTTCCTCTGGATAAGAAGCAACCTCCATAAAGTCAGAATTAAAGACCGTAATTCGAATCTTCGTAAGAATATAAAAATCCTTTAATAGTTGATTCAATCGATTCAGATCAAATGAAAATACCATAGTGTAGGCCTCCGGTTCTCTAAGGATTATTCTGGTATTGATATGTCTTGTGCAGATATGTTCTAATACAGGTTAGTTTAAAAGTGGATATGTTCGAATACTGCTATGTACGTACAAAGGATTTTTTAATTAGTTGTGTTGGAACAGGGAGATGTACGGATACAGCAATTTATAATACAGCTATGATTTTACCACAAGATAAATCAAAAACAAAGTATACTTTTATCTTTAGATAAAAATCGGTTCGGAAAAGAAAAAGTCCCCAAATCATCGGTAGTGAAAAGAAGTAAGAGATAATTGCCAGGTACAAAAATATTAATATGATTTCTTAAGGTGAACAAAATCAAAGTAAAATGTTCAAAAGCCCATATAAAGTGATCATGGATTTCGATAAGATAGGATTATAAGCAGAAATATCTGATCAAAAGATGAGGTATCACCCCAAGTGGGTTAGTAACAATGTATTAAAAAGAACGTGTAAAAGAATGTATGATAAAGAAATTATAACAACGAAATTAACAAAGAAGGATACTGCTCAAGGCGGTAGAATTGGAGGAAAAGAATGAAGAAGACAACATTTGCTTTATGCTTTGGGAACAGAGGCTTTATGCCAGGAGAATTAATCTTGAATGCCCGTAACGAGATGGTAAAGGCAGTGACGGAGGCTGGCTTTGATTACATCATGATGGATGTAAATGCAACCAGATATGGCGCGGTTGAAACAAGGGAAGAGGGACGTATTTATGCAAAATGGCTGAAGCAGCATGAGGGACAATATGACGGTGTTATCTTCTGTATGCCAATCTTCGTTGATGAAAACGGTGCAATCACCGCGTTACAGGATGCCGGAGTTCCTATCTTAATGCAAGCTTATCCGGATGAAATCGGGAAGATGGACTTTAAATACCGTAGAGATGCTTATTGCGGTAAATTCTCCGTAACAGATGTATTCACTCAGTACCGGGTTCCCTTTACTGTTATGAAACCCCATGTGGTTCATCCCCTTTCTGTAGATTTCGCGGAGAACTTAAGAGAATTCGCCATGGTATGCCGTGTAGTAAATGGTATGAAGAGATTTAATGTGGGTTGTATCGGTGCCAGAACAACAGCCTTTAAAACCGTTCGCTTTGATGAAATTGCATTACAAAAGCACGGTATCAATGTAGAATCCTTTGATTTGTCAGAGCTGATCTATCTGGTGCAGAAGATGGAGGATGATGATCAGAAGGTACTTGATAAGGTAACAAGACTGGAGAACTACACAAACTTTACCTTGGTGCCATTAAAGAATAAATTAACCCTCGCTAAAATCAGTGTCGTAATTGACGAATACATAGAAAAATATAACCTGGATGCTATCACCCTTCGTTGCTGGAATGAAATGGAGACGATTCTTCGCGTCTGTCCTTGTGTATTACTCAGCGAACTCAACGACCGAGGTATTGTGGCTTCCTGTGAGATTGATTTATGCTCAGCGATCACAATGCGTGCTATGAATCTGGCTTCCGGTGAACCAACCACGGTACTTGATTGGAACAATAATTATGGAAATGACGAGAATAAGGTTATTCTGTTCCACTGCGGACCGGTAGCACAGACGTTAATGGCTGGAGAGGGAACCGTAACCGAACATAAGATGTTTGCAAAAGATGATCCGGGTTCAGGCTGGGGCTCTAACGAAGGCCGGATTAAATCATTCCCGATGACCTTCTCTAATTGCAAGACGGAAGATGGCAAATTAACAATCTATGCAAGTGAAGGCAGTATGACTGATGACGTCATCGAAGATGGATTCTTTGGCTGCGCCGGAGTTGCTGAGATTCCAGAGCTTCAAGACAAATTAATTCGATTGGCAAGAGGAGGCTTCAAGCATCATACCTCCATCGGTGTCGGACATATGAAGTGGGCATTGGAAGAGGCTTTCAAGACCTATTTGAATTATGATGTTGTATCCATAGACTAAATAACTGATTGATGAAAGCAGGAATTCTTGATGCGAACGGAGGTTGATTTTGAAGATAGCAGGTCTTGATATTGGAACCACCGGATGTAAATTGACGGTGTTTAATGAAAGAGGGACTTATTTAGAGAAAGCGTACTGTGACTATCCGGTACAGCGTGGGAAAAGTGAGCATGAAGTGGACGCCTCTGCCATCAGAGAGGGAGTTTTTGAAGTAATCAAAGTCATGGCAGCCAAATACCCTGACATTGCAGGAATTGGTGTAACAAGCTTTGGTGAAACCTTTGTCATCACAGATCAGGAAGGGATTCCATTATTACCATCAATGCTTTACACCGATCCCAGGGGCGCACAGGAATGTGCAGAACTCGTGGAAAAGCTGGGGCAGGAAGCAATCGCGAATATCACAGGCTTAAAGCCTCACGAGATGTTCAGTATCGCAAAGCTCATGTGGGTGAAAAAGCATAAACCGGATATTTACCGGGATGCAAGACATGTATTTTTGGTGGAGGATTATATCGTATATCTACTGAGTGGAATCTCCCAGATTGACTATTCCCTGGCCTCCCGTACCATGGCCTTTGACATCCGTAGACTAAATTGGAGTGATGAGATCTTTGAAGCTGCCGGGATTGCAAAGAACTTATTTTCCAGACCGGTACCCACAGGTACTGCTGCAGGAAAGGTTACAAGGGAGATAGCAAAACAGACGGGTCTGTCAGAGGATACAATGATAGTATCTATCAGCCATGACCAGGTGGCAGCAGCTATCGGTTCCGGGGTTTTTGATTGTGACAAAGCAGTAGACGGGGCGGGTACGGTAGAGTGTATCACTCCGGTATTTGATAAAATCCCAGAAAATAAGGTGATGTTTGACGGAAATTATTCCATTGTACCCTACATTATTCCAGGAAAATATGTATGCTATGCCTTTTCCTATACGGGAGGATCCTTAATCTCCTGGTGTATCAATACCTTAGCAAAGCAGGAGGCAGCCGATGCAAAGATATCAGGTAAATCGGTGTTTGAGTTGCTGGAAAAGAAGGAAAAGGACGAGCCAACAGGAATTCTGGTATTACCCCATTTCGCAGGTGCAGCAACTCCTTACATGGATATTGGCTCGAAGGGAGCAATGGTTGGTCTTACCTTAGCTCATACGGTAAATGATATTTATCAAGCCTGTATGGAAGGTGTGGTATATGAAATGATGCTAAATGCTGAGAGGCTATCCCAGGCAGGTATCCATTATCAGATGCTTCATGCCACCGGCGGTGGAGCTCACTCAAAGGTATGGATGCAGATGAAGGCGGATGCACTTGGAATTCCTGTGGCGACACTGGAATCCGATGAGGCAGGAACGGTAGGAAGTGCCATGTTGACGGGAATCGTGGTTGGGTGTTTTCGGGATTTAGAGGATGCTAAGGAACATATGGTAAAGATTGATTCCTACTATTATCCAAGAGAAGAGCAGCACCAGATGTATCTAGAGATGTATGAAAAATACCGTGGCTTATACGGGGCAGTAAGGCCTCTTATATAAGAAGAAAATACCACGAAAGATTGTTATTAAACATAGAAGTTGATTTAACTGTAGGGAAGTATCTTAGGATAACGGACTAACAGTGTTTATAACGTATTTAGGAAATGCCCGGGAGTCATTACCGGATAGAGAGAAAGGCTGGTTGTTATGAAGGAATATATCGGACATGATTCACAGGTCTATGGAGTAGAGGAATATCGTTTGGTCGGCGGAAAAGGAGACGGAATTCGTTTACTGCAGGTTCGTAACGGTCTTGGATTAGAACTGACCATATCGCCGGATCGCGCAGCAGATATTTCAAGGTTAACCTACCGCGGAATTAATATGAGCTATATGGCACCCTGCGGCTATGTTTCACCTGCATACTATGAAAGTACAGGAGCTAATTTTTTAAAATCCTTTACCGCAGGCTTCTTAACCACTTGCGGACTTCAAGCGGTTGGCTCTCCCTGCACCGATGAAGGGGAAGAACTGCCCTTGCACGGTTCCATCGGAAATACTCCGGCGGAGCAGGTATATTGGAGAAATGAAGGGGAGGAGCTTGTAGTCTATGCACAGGTGAATGATGAGGGCTTGTTTGCAAGGAAGTTAAGGCTGATACGTGAAATCCGTGTAAGTTTGCAAAAGAATGAGTTCACCATTAAGGATAGAGTGGAGAATAGAGGAGATGTAAGAACTCCGGTAGAAATTCTTTATCACATGAACATGGGTTATCCTCTTCTAGATGAAGATAGTATCGTGAAGGTTTCATCTGACAAAGTACTTCCAAGGAATGAACATGCTGCCGCAGATCTTGAGAATTGGATGCGCATGGAAAAGCCGCAGAAGCAGTATGAAGAGAAATGTTACTATCATGAGTGCAAGGATGTTGGAGTGGCATCTATTTATCAGCCGAAATTGGGGGTAGGTTTACTGATTCATTTTGATCCTAAGCAATTAGATTGCTTTACGGAGTGGAAGATGATGGGGTACCGGGATTATGTATTAGGACTGGAACCGGGCAATTGCTATCCCGATGGTAGGGATGTAATGCGTAAGGAAGGAAAGCTAAAGTTTGCAGAACCGGGAGAAAGCCTGGAATACAGCCTTCGAATTAAGATGATGGACTAATGGTATTAATAACAGATTGTTATTAATACTGCGGATTAGTCAATCGGAGCGTTTAATTATAAAGTAAAGGATGTGAATGCTAATATGAAATCAGAATTAGAGTTGAAAAAAGAGATTCTGGAGACAGGAAAACGACTGTATGTAAAAGGGCTGCTGGCTTCCACGGATGGCAGTATATCAGTGCAGGTCAATGAAAAGGAATTTTTATGTACGGCAACAGGAACAAATAAAGGCTTTATGACACTTAGCTCTGTTTGTCTGGTAGATCAGGATGGGAACAACAAATCTGCAAATGGGTACAGGGTTACTTCTGCAGTTAAGACACATTTACTGATCCACAAGGAAAGACCACAGATGCAGGCAGTAATCCATGCATATCCAATGAATGCAACAACCTTTGCCAATGCAGGACTACCATTAACCAAAGGAGCAACCCTGGAAGCGATTAATTGCACCGGTTGCATTCCCTATGTTGAAAAGGGACTGGCGGCAACGGAGGAAGAGATCAGAGATTTAACGGAAGCAATCAGGCATTTTGATGCAGTCTTATGCGGTGATATTGGTGTATTGGCATTTGGGGAGACCCTGGAGGCTGCCTATAACAAATTGGAATCTGTGGAATTGTACGCGACAACGATAGCGCGGAGTAAAGAATTGGGGTTATGCCAAAATCCGAATCAGACAAAGGAACGGGAGCTTTTTGGTAAAAGAGTAAAATACGGCTTTACGAAAAAGCATCCATCTAACGTGTGTTTGCGAATGAAGGAAGGAAAGCCAGGCTGCTATAACTGCAGTAATGAAGCCCAAGCTCTGACAAGTCAAGTGGATAGCAAGGATTTAATTGAGGCTATCCGTAAAAAGGTCATAGAACAAATGCAAGGTTAATGAGAGACTGTTAAAATAATGATCGAAAGAAAAGGATGATTCTATGTTAGTTACTTTAAAAGAAATACTTTGCCTTGCAGAGGCAAGAAATATTGCGGTTGGATCTTTCAATACGCCGAATTTAGAAAGCATCATGGCAGTAATCGATGCAGCAGAAGAACTGGATGTTCCGGTCATCATTATGCATGCTGAGGTTCATGAATCCATCATGCCAATCTCCATTATCGGTCCGATTATGATTGAACGAGCAAAAGCTGCTAAGGTTCCGGTATGTGTACATTTGGATCATGGTGAGAGTCTGGAGTATGTAAATAAAGCTCTTAGTCTTGGTTTCACCTCCGTAATGTACGATGGATCTGCTTTGGATTATAGCATGAATGTTGCCAATACAAAGATAGTTGTAGGAATGGCGAAAAGACTGGGTGCTTCTGTAGAAGCTGAGATTGGAACTCTGGGAAAACGAGAACTTGGTTATAAAACCGAAAGTAATGAACCTGAGCCAGCGCAAGTTTATACAGACCCTGAGGATGCGAAGCGGTTTGTAGAGGCTACCGGTATTGACGCATTGGCCTGCTCCTTTGGAACGGCTCATGGGCTGTATTTACAGAAGCCAAAGCTGGATTTTACAGTTCTTGATAAGGTGAGAGCAAATGTAAAGCTCCCAATCGTTATGCATGGCGGCTCAGGTGTAAGTGACGAAGATTATCGCACCGTGATTTCAAAGGGTGTACGTAAGATTAATTACTATACTTATATGGCAAAGGCAGGCGGCGAGAAGATTAAGGAGAAATTTGATCTGAAGATGTTCCCATTAACCTATCAGGGAGCCAACTATCATTGTTATTATTCGATTATCGAGGAGGATAAGGATGCCCCGGTTTATTACCATGATATTGTGGAATGGGGATATCTGGCGATGAAGAATAATGTGAGAAAGGCCTTGGCTGTTTTTGCGAATAAATAGAGGGCTGGTTTAGTGCTAATAACATTAAGTTAAAAAGAGAAAAATAGGAAAATTGAATAATTGTATCAAGGATACAGGCAAAGGAAAAGATAAAGATTCCTTTGCCTTTTTCGTGGTGCTCAATATTGTGTGGTAGCTAAAGACTTCTTCGTTTTGATAATTACATAATATTGAGTGGTTCCTTAAAATAGATTAAAACATGGCTCTTGAATAAACCAGAAACTGGAGCTATTATGTTATTAAAAATTGTTACCATTTAATAGACACTGGGACTATAAGCATGTATAACGGGAAGAAAGAAGGATGGAAAGCAGAAGAATATGTTTTCTGTTTTCTACCCAGAATCTAATAAATGGGGAAGGAGAGAATATGGAGGTATATAACAAACAACTAAATCAAAAGATACAACCACTTGGTATGGGTTGCTGGGCGATCGGAGGTGCGTGGGGACCAAAGGATGTTCCGCTGGGCTGGTCGATTGTAGACGATCAAGAATCAATTAAAGCTCTGAAACATGCCTATGAGAGGGGAATCACATTATTTGATACGGCTGCCACGTATGGTTATGGGCATAGCGAAAAAGTACTTGGAGAAGCGTTGCATGAGGTGAGAGATAAAATAGTCATAGCTACTAAGTTTGGATATCCATGTGATGAAGTAAAGAAAGAAGGCAGGGGCGAAAGTTTTGAACGAGAATCTATCATAAATGAATGCCATGATTCGTTAAGAAGACTTCGTACCGATTACATTGATATTTATCAGCTCCATTTACAGTCGGTAGAAATAGAGCAAATTGATGATGTAGTAGAGACTCTTGAACTTCTAAGAGAAAGAGGGGATATCCGAAGCTACGGCTGGAGTACGGATTCACCCAAAAAAGCTGCGGCCATTTTGAAGTATCAAGCATGTAGTACTATCCAATTTGACTTAAATATATTTGCTAATAATGAGGAAATGATACAGCTGATTGATGAACATCAAGTTCTGGGACTAAATAGGCAGCCATTGGCAATGGGTTTGCTGTCAGGAAAGTATGACTTAAACAGCAAATTACCGAAAGATGATATTCGTTCAGGAACATTAGATTGGATGATTTACTTTGATCAAGGAGTACCCAATAGCAGATTACTTGGTAAACTGGAAGCTATTCGAGAGATTATCACTTCCGATGGTCGTTCCATGGTGCAGGGAGCGTTGGCATGGAATTGGGCAAGAAGTCCATATATGGTACCAATTCCTGGCTTCAAGAATGTAAAGCAGGTGGAAGATAACATCAAGGCACTTGAATTTGGGCCTTTAACTAAGAGACAGGTAGATGAAGTAAATGATATTATAAAAGCATGAGGGGATTAGATGGTATGTTTGCTAAATTTGATAGGAATTCCAAAGTCCCTTTAAAAAAGCAGATTTACGATTCAATAATCAATGATATTCTTACCGGCAAGCTAAAAGCGGGTGTTAAAATGCCCTCGACCAGAATACTTTCTGATACTCTCAGTGTTGCAAGAAATATACTGGTAGAAGTATACGAGCAGTTAACTTCGGAGGGCTATCTGGAAGTGGTTAAGGGAAAGGGGACTTTTATTTCCTATTTGGAGATAAAACCGATTCAGGAACGAAAAATGAAAAAGGAGATTTATCAACCCGCTAAGTTAAATGATGTTATTTCGTTTGAATGCGGGATACCTGATCTGCGAAGTTTTCCGCGAAACGTATGGGCTGGTTATCTGAAGGAGAGCATGTTTGATATGACATTCCAGGAATGTGGCTATAGCCACATTCTTGGATATCAACCTCTTAGGATAGAGCTAGCGGATTATCTGCACAATTATAAAGGCATTAGCTGTAGCAGCTCCCAGATTATCATTACTTCAGGCACATCGGATGCTATGGAATTTCTGTCACTTTTGTTTCGTAACCGATGTACGAACTTTTTATATGAAGAATTTACGGTACCCTTCATTCCGGATATTTTTCGATTGCAGGGATATCAGCATATGAAATCAATTTCAGCAGATGAGGAAGGCATAGCTGTGAAAGAGCTTCAGGATGAACCCGCTTCTGTAATATGCATTTCACCCTCACATCAGTTTCCCTTGGGAGGAACTCTTTCATTCGAAAGAAGAAAGATCATCTGTGACTGGCTTCATAGAAACCAGAATTATCTGATCGAAGATGACTATGATAGTGAATTTCGCTATAAAGGAGCATCGGTGAATTCATTATATCAGCTTGCCCCTGAGCATGTGTTACACCTTGGAACCTTTAGTAAGACGTTAATGCCGGCTTTACGATTGGGATATATGGTAATTCCGGAAGCTTTGTTAGAGGAAGCCATGCAATTAAAAGTTTTACTGAGAAAAAGCATTGACTTAGTAAATCAGATTGCATTATATAAATTTATAGCCTCTTCCAAATATACGAAACATATCTTTCAAATGAAAAAGATATACAAAAAGAGAATGTTATATATCACAAACAGGCTTAAGGAGCTTTTTGAGGATGAAATCAACATCAATGGGGAAAATTCAGGACTCCATATTGCTGTCACCTTTATGAATTATCGCTTTGATGCACATTTTGCGGAAATACTCTTACAAAATGGTCTGGCCATTGACCTGTTGACGGATTACCACCAAAATCCGTCTCAAGAAACAAACACGCTTATCTTCGGATTTGGTAATTTAGAGCTGGAGGTAATGGAAAAAGGCTTGGAACGGTTCAAAGAAGTAATGAGCTGTTATCCTAGGATTTAGAGTGGTTTTACCTGATGCTATAATCATTACACATAGTTATTATAAAATAGAAAGGGGAAAAGCATGGAAAAAACGGAGCTTACCAATGCACTTGAAGTTATGAAGGAACGATTCGGTCATGATACACTTATTTCACTCGCTACCCTTGATGGCAACATACCTGCTGTTAGAATTGTAAACAGCTATTATGAAGACGGAGCATTTTACGCGGTCACATACGCGCTTTCAAATAAAATAAAACAGATAGAAGCAAATTCTACGGTTGCGTTATGTGGTGAATGGTTTACGGCTCATGGTGTTGGTGTTAATATGGGATATGTTTGCGATGAGCGAAACACAGACATTGCAAGAAAGCTGAGAAAAGTATTTTCAGATTGGTATTCCAATGGGCATATCGATGAAAGTGACCCAAATACCATTATTCTATGTATTCGATTAACGGATGCAGTTCTTTTTAGTCATGGAATAAAGTATGATATTGATTTTGATGCGAACGTGCAGAAAAGCTAGTTCCTAAACTGTAAGATAGGAACTAGCTAAGAATAGTTAAAGGTATATTTATAGGTGGTATTTTCCTGATATTTTAAGGAAATCTGAGGAGAGTATTAAATAGCCCTTATGTCATCAACCTAGAATACTTTTTCGGTGAAATACCAACTCTCTGCTTAAACACCTTACAAAACCTATACTCATCGCAAAACCCCACAGAAGCAGCAATCTCATAGGATTTTAAATTTCCTTTTACCAGAAGCTCCTTCGCTTTGTCAATTCTGGTATTATTCAGATATTCAAAGATCGTGATACCAATCTGCCTTTTAAAAATGCGGTTCAGGTAATCATAGTTTTGATTCAACCTCTCGCTAATGACTTCACCCGTCAGCTTTTTGTCATAATCCAGATGAATCAATTCAATTACTTCCTCCACCTTTTTACTAAGCTTAACAACAGTATCATCCCTAAAATTAAGCCTTTCTGCGGAAAAATAGTCAGAAAGAATTGCTAGTATCTCAATGAATTTACTGGAACAGATTAATTTGCAGTGCTGTGACATGTGATAAATGGAGGTAATTGCCTCATCGGCTTTTGTAGTAAGCTCAGTAAATACATTGGTATCATGGATTTTGATATCCTTTGGTATAAAGAGCTTTGTCTTCTTATAAAGCTCATCACTCATGGTACTGCATTTATAAAACTCACTTCGATTTTCCGTGATAATTCGTTCAATTTGATCGATCTTAGAACAATCAAAGATTGTAAAAACATTAGGTTTAAAATGAATGAAGTAATAATCACAGAAATGCTCCTTAAATCCAACATGGCTCTTATCCGGTTCCAGCAACAGCATGTCTCCTCGTTCTAATACATACTCGGCACCATTTTCACTGATAAACATTTTTCCGTCATTGACCAAATATAATACGTAATCACTACAAACTCTCTGGACATGCTTCCAATCCGGCTTTGTTACATTTCTGCCCATATGTGTAATCTGTGGCAGTAGTTCATTATCGAGACAGTAAAACATGCATGCTCACTCCAATCCTAGGTAATAGGACAAAAATAACACAAAAAAATAAAAAATGCAATAAGTCGTTATAAGACAATTATGGTCACTTCCAGACATTTCAAATATTCCAAGTAAATACTATAATGATATCAGTATCATAAATTATCCTTGAATAAACTAGCATCTAATTGCCAACTAAACCAATTTACAATAATTTACATAATTAAATTATGGAAACGGATTATTTTATGAATACTATTTGTAACTATGATAATAGATAATTGGAAAGGATTCTTTTTGCTGTTATCTATCTAATTAAATTGTATTGGAGGAGCTATATGTATAAAGCAGATGAAAAAAGATATGATCAAATGAAATATGCAAGATGTGGAAAGAGCGGGATCTTAATGCCCCGTGTTGCCCTGGGCTTATGGCACAACTTTGGCTCTGTTGATTCCTTGGAGAATCAGAAAGCAATATTATTTAAGTCCTTTGACAGCGGAATCACTCACTTTGATTTAGCAAATAATTATGGCCCTGTTTATGGATCGGCGGAAGAGAACTTTGGACGCATCATGAACAGTGATCTTCGTCCTTATCGAGATGAACTATTAATATCCACCAAAGCAGGCTATGATATGTGGCCAGGACCTTATGGCAATTTTGGATCAAGAAAATATCTCATATCAAGTCTTGATCAAAGCTTGAAGAGAATGAATCTGGATTATGTAGATATCTTTTATCATCATAGACCGGATCCTGACACGCCGCTGGAGGAAACGATGGAAGCACTCTCTGATATCGTAAGGCAGGGTAAGGCGCTTTATGTGGGAATATCAAACTATAAAGCTGCTGAAACCAGAAAGGCAGCGCAGATTCTGAAAGAGAATAAGACTCCGCTTTTGATCCATCAGCCAAGCTACAGTATGTTCAACCGTTGGGTGGAGGAGGATGGTTTACTGGATACATTAGAGGAAGTAGGAGCTGGCTGTATCTGCTTTAGTCCTCTGGCTCAAGGTGTTCTTACGGATAAATATCTCCATGGTATACCACAAGGCAGCCGTGCTACCAGAAACCATTTCTTGAAATCCTCTGCCATCACACCGGAGGTGATTGATAAGGTTTCCAAACTGAATGAAATTGCTGCGGGAAGAGGACAGACGCTTGCTCAGCTGGCTTTATCCTGGGTATTAAGAAAGGATCGAGTAACTACAGTACTAATTGGTGCAAGTAAGGTTGAGCAAATTGAAGATAATGTAAAGATTATAGAAAAGCTTGACTTTAGCGAGGATGAGTTAAATGCTATTGAGAAGATCTTAAGAAGTTAATAAAATGAAATATGATTTATAGTTTTGAGCATCAATCAATTAAGATTGGTGCTCTTTCCTTGTATCCTAGGTGTGGCACTAATCTATCTGGTGATATTGAGGCCAAAGATACAATATTCAACGAAATATACCAGTATTCTACGAGGCTATATAATTACTAAACAAAAATTAGCACTGTTTAGTAATTAAAATATAATATTGGTTTTTAATGAATAAACATAATTAACAAAATATAATGGCAATTAGCAAAAAAAATATTAAAAGTATATAAAGTATATTGACAATATAGTAGTGAAAGAGTATAATTTTTCTATGCTGAACGATAAAATTTACCAATCCCCACGTATAACGTAACTAATAAGCAATAAAACATTAGTAATCGTTTAGTAAATGATTAGTAAACTATTATCAGAAAAAGCAATATTTATTATTATTAAGGAGGGTTTTTATGAAAAAAGTATTCAAAAAAGCGATTTCTTTATTAGTACTAAGCACAATGTCGTTATCTTTGCTTGCAGCTTGTGGGTCGGTTGACAAGGCAAATAACGCTACAGAAACAACAAAAACAGAAGAAACAAAAGCTGGAGATACAACTCCTGCAGCAACAACAGATACAAAGGATGGTTATACCATCGCAGTAGTTCCGAAGTTAACTAGTATTGCCTGGTTCCAGAGAATGGAAGTCGGAGTAAAAGAATATGCAGCTGAAACAGGTGTGGATGCCTTCTATACCGGTCCATCCGAAGGAGACGGTGCTCTTCAGGCACAGGCAATCGAAGACTTGATCGCGCAGGGTGTTGATGCTATCTGTGTAGTTCCTTTTTCAACAGAAGCATTGGAGCCGGTTTTAAAGAAGGCTAGAGAAGCTGGTATTGTGGTAATCACACACGAAGCGGCTAATATGGAAAACATAGATTATGATATTGAAGCTTTTAACAACGAAGAATATGGCAGACACTTCATGGAACGCTTAGGAACATTAACCGGTGGAAAAGGTGAATATTTACTTACCGTTGGTTCCTTAACTTCAGCTTCTCATAATCAATGGGTAGATGCAGGAAAAGCATTACAGGAAGAAAAGTTCCCGGAAATGAAACAGTATGGTGATAAGATTGAAACGGCGGATGATCAGTCTGTCGCTTACAACAAAGTAAAAGAAGCGCTAACCGCTAATCCGAACATCACTGGTATTCAAGGCTCTGCAATGCCTGATATCGCAGGCGCTGCTCTTGCAGTACAAGAATTAGGATTACAGGGAAAAGTTAGCTTAGTTGGAACTTCCTTAGTTTCTGTTGCTGGCAAATATGTTAAGGATGGAACCATTGATACAATTTCCTTCTGGGATCCGGCTTTAGCAGGGAAAGCAATGATTCAGCTTGCAGTCAAAGTATTAGATGGTGAAAAGATTGATACAGGCTTGGATTTGGGTGTGGAAGGTTATGGCAATTTGACATTAGAAAATAAAGTACTTACTGGTCAGGCTTGGATTGATGTTAATAAAGATAACGTAGATGATCCTGCATACGGCTTCTAATTCATGACTGAATCTGTTTACTGATTCATCTTGTTTCCTACATAAATCGGGGTAAGTTTATAGCTTAAATCTGTTATATAAGTACGAACCTCTTTGGGATTTGAAAAATTTCTGAAAGGGTTCGTGCTTTTTAAATGAACAAGGCTGGTGATAAATATGACGGACGTGGTTCTTAAATTAGAAGGAATTAAAAAATCCTTTTCTGGAGTAAAAGCTCTAAAAGGTGTAGATTTAGAAATTAAAAAAGGTGAGATACATTGCCTTGCCGGTGAGAATGGGTCAGGAAAATCAACCTTAATTAAAGTTATTTCCGGTGTGCATGATGCAACAGAAGGAAATATTTATATTGATGGTAAAAAGATTGACCGAATTACTCCTATTGAAGCAATTAGATATGGTATACAGGTTATTTATCAGGATTTTGCAGTATTTCCGAATATGACAGTAGCAGAGAATATTGCAATGAACCGAGCCTTAATGACCGGTGCCAAACGGATGGATTGGAAAGAGGCACATAAGATTGCCTTAGATGCAATGGAACAGATTGGCGCTCATATGGATCCGGATATGCAGGTTGAAAGGCTCTCGGTAGCAAATAAACAGATGGTTGCTATATGCAGAGCAATTATTAACGATGCAAAACTTTTGATTTTAGATGAGCCGACAACTGCTTTAACGGCAAAAGAAGTAGATAAGTTGAACATTATTATCCGCAAGTTAAAGGATTTAGGCTTTGCCATTGTAATCGTAAACCATAAATTAGATGAAATATATGAGATAGCAGATTACTTAACAATACTCCGGAATGGGGAAAGCGTAGCGCACGGCCCGATCAGTGAATTCGATCGGCCGAAGTTCATCAAAAACCTCACAGGAAGAGATATCGTAGACAGCAAATACTGTCCTCAAAAGTCGGAGGAAGAAATTCTTCGTGTTGAGAATTATACGAGAAAAGGGTCCTTTGAAGATGTTAATTTCGTACTTAATAAGGGCGATGTACTGGGAATTACTGGACTTCTAGGCTCTGGGCGTGGTGAAATCGGAGACGCCTTGTTTGGCATTGCACCAGCTGACTCCGGGAAGATATTTTTGCATGGGAAGGAAATCAGAATTAAATCCATTGCGGATGCCATTAGCCAAAAGATCGGTTATGTACCGGAAGACAGACTTACCCAAGGTTTATTCCTGGATCTTTCGATTCAGAATAATACCGTAGCAGCCTCAATTAAAAAGTATTTTAAAAAAGGAAGAATTAATAGTGCATTAATGTACAAGGACACAAAGGAGTGGATCAAAGAAATTGGATGTGTAGCACCATCTCCGAATGCGCAGATTCGAACCTTATCCGGCGGCAATGCTCAGAAGATGGTAATCGCTAAGTGGTTGAATGCTAACCCGAGGCTTTTAGTCCTCAATGGCCCTACCGTTGGAGTGGATGTTGGTGCAAAAGCAGATATCCATGGTATTTTACATAAACTTGCGAAAGAAGGCATGGGAATTATTATTATTTCTGACGATATGAATGAACTAATTATTAACTGTAATCGAATTATTGTAATGAAGAACGGAAAAATATCAGGCATGATTAACTCAGCAGACTACAATGAATCAACGCTGGCTGAATTAGTAAACGGTGAGTAAGGAGAGTGCAGTATGATAAATAAGACGAAACATATATTAACTACCAATGAAATGATAGTTATATATATAATTGCAGGGCTAGCCATACTCATTGGTTGTGTAAATAGTGCATTTGTCGGTGTTCCTACATTGATCAGTCTGACACGTTCCATGCTGGTTACTCTGATATTTGCGGTAGCTGAAATGATTGTTATTGTGTCAGGAGGAATTGATGTTTCCTTCCCCGCAGTAGCATGTATTTCTTTATACGGAACTCTGAATATAATGTTGGCTCTAAACATAGACAGCCCTTTGTTTGCATTTTTTATGGCTGCGCTGATAGGAACTGCATTTGGACTCATAAATGCGATTTTAATTGCTAAGTTCAAGATTTTACCCTTGATCGCTACATTAGGAGTCAGTAGTGCAGTGAATGGAGGTACCTTAGCATTTTTAGGAACCAATGAGATATCTAATATTCCTACAAATGTAGATAAGCTTTCTCAGATATTTTTATTTACCTATACGAATGCCAACGGTATTAAATATTCTATGACAGTATTAGTCTTACTACCGATTGTTATTTGCATTGGTGGTCATATTATATTAAGACATACCATGCTGGGAAGAGGTATTTATGCCATTGGAGGAGATAAAAATGCGGCAAGAATTGCAGGTTTTAATGTAACACGGATTCAATTTATTACCTATATGACCTCTGGCTGTCTGGCAGGGATCGGTGGAATGACCTACATGATATTAATGAGACAGGCAAGCCCTCAGGTCCTTATGGGGAGTGAGATGATGGTTATTGCAGCGGTTGTGATTGGCGGCACCAGAATAACAGGTGGTCATGGAACCGTAATCGGAACGGTTCTGGGTGTAACATTAATTAGCCTTGTTCAAAACAACTTAATTATGTTGGGTATCCCGACGCATTTTCAAACGTTCGTAGTAGGCTTAATCATTGTTATTGGTACGGCAATTACATCTATTCGTGCAAAAAGAATTGCTAATAGTACAAAGATTTAAGGAGGTAGGGAAAATGAATAAAATAAAAACATCCTTAAAAAGTATAGACAGAAATACAACGACTTTATTTGGAATCATAGTAATTATTTTTGCGATCATGAGTATATTGGCTCCAAAAACATTTTTAAGCATTACAAACCTTCAGGGAATGGGAATACAATTTTCTGAATTTGGAATTCTTGCCATAGGCATGATGTTAGCTATGATCTCCGGTGGTATTGACTTGTCCTTAGTTGGTATTGCTAATTTATCAGGCATTGTTGCTTCTGTTGTAATGATACAACTAGGAGGCAGCAATTCGTCTATGATTGCAGGAATTTTTGCAGCGCTGGTCGTGGGTGCATTATGCGGAACCTTTAACGGATTCTTAATCGGATACATGCAGATTCCGCCCATGCTTGTAACTCTATGTGGATTGCAGCTTTATACCGGACTAGGACTTTTAATCACCAAGGGACCGGCGATTACTGGATTGCCGCCTGCCTTTAGTGTGATAGCAAATGGTACTCTACTAGGTATTCCGATTGCTTTGATCATATTTATCATCGTTGTTATTTTTGCCAGCTTCTTATTAAATTCTACGATTTACGGGCAGAATGTCAAATTTATGGGAACAAATGCCACTGCTTCGAAGTATTCGGGTATCAATAATCTAAAAGCAACGATATTTACCTATGGAATCTCCGGTATATTTGGCAGCATAGGTGGCATTATCATGGCTTCCCACTATAATTCAGCGAAATCCGATTACGGAACCTCTTATACGTTATTAACCTTACTGATTGTTGTATTAGGTGGAACCAATCCGAACGGTGGCTATGGTAAGGTAGGCGGGGTAACTCTATCTATTATTGTATTACAATTGATATCCAGCGCATTTAATTTATTAAGAGTTAATTCCTTTATTAAGACTTTTGTCTGGGGTATTCTTTTGATTGTAATTATGGTAGGGGCACGTATCTTAGAGAAAAAGCAATTAGCAAAGCAAGAGGGATAATGTGAATGATTTAGAAAGGTATGGTGGTTCATATGAGAACATTAAAAGCACAGTTAATCAGTAAAGAGAACTTTTCCTTCTATGGAACCTTTTCCAATATGCTAGAGCCAAAGGGCAATCATCTTGGAAGTTTTTATCATGATGGTGTACTTTTTCCGGTATCCGGGAATATGCCGCTTGCATTTTCAACCTTAGTTTCTGATAAGCAAGAGCCTATGGTTATCACGTCAGCTGAATATCATAACTATACAGGAGAAGGAGTACTGCCCTTAGATGATGACGTAGTGATTCATGTTGCTCCTCCTTCGAATAAACCGGTACCGGAATTAACAGAAGCATTTATCGTACCAAAGGGCACTTTTGTATTTTTGAATGCCGGAGTTTGGCATTTGGCAGCTCTGCCTGTTCATAAGGACACAGTACATATCTTAATTGCGTTACCAGAACGTACTTATTTTAATGATTGCACTGTTGTGGAATATGCACCGGAAGATCAATTTGAAATTCAAATATAAATTACAAAAATAGGAGGCATAAGGATGAAGAAAATAATTAACAAACCAGAAAACTATGTCAATGAAATGCTGGAAGGGCTATACATTGCACACCCTGATTTAATAACCTATACAGGTGACGACCTACGCTGTTTGGTGTCAGCAAATAAGAAAGAGGGAAAGGTTGGAATTGCAACCGGTGGCGGCTCAGGGCATTTACCTCTATTCTTAGGTTATGTTGGTAGAGGTATGTTAGATGGCTGCTCTGTTGGGGATGTATTCCAGTCACCAAGTGCAGAGCAAATGTTAGCAGTTACAAAAGAGATTGATTCTGGTGCCGGAGTATTATATATCTATGGCAATTATAACGGTGATATTTTTAACTTTGATATGGCAACTGAGATGGCTGATTTTGAAGAGAATATTCGTGTGCTCAGTGTGGTAGCTGGTGAAGATGTTGCGTCTGCAGGACCCTCAAAAGAAGGAGAAAAGAACACCAGAAGGGGTGTTGCTGGTATCTTCTTTGTATACAAATGCGCTGGAGCAGCGGCAGATGCTATGCTTGATCTGGACGAAGTAAAGCGTGTCGCTGAAAAAGCAGCGAATAATGTAAGAACGATGGGTGTTGCTTTAACTCCTTGTATCGTTCCCCGTGTTGGCGAGCCGGGATTTCATCTAGCGGAAGATGAGATGGAAATTGGTATGGGTATTCACGGTGAAACAGGAATTCGTCGTGGCAAATTAGAACCCGCTGACCAGATTGTAGATGAAATGTTAGAGAAAATTGTTAGTGATATCCCTTATGTAAGTGGTGATGAAGTAGCAGTACTAGTAAATGGACTGGGAGCAACTCCGCTTGATGAACAATACATTGTCACAAGAAGAATTGATGAGTACTTAAAAGAAAGAGGAATCAAAGTTCATAGATATTATATCGGTGAATATGCTACTTCACTTGAAATGGCTGGGTTCTCAATCTCTTTATTAAGACTTGATGATGAGTTAAAAGGTTACCTGGATGCACCGGCACAAACACCTTTCTTTGTGCAGCTATAGGAGGTGTTGTACTATGGACAGAGTATATATTACTAGTCTTTTGAAAGAAATACAGGATATAATGTGCAGCAACAGAGACTATCTAATCAAGCTGGATAGTGTAGTAGGTGATGGAGATTTAGGGCTTACGATGAGCGATGGCTTTGTTGCAGCTTATAAAGCAGTTGCTGACAGTGAAGAGCCAGATGCAGGTAAATTACTCTATAATGCAGGTAAAGCCATGTCTACTGCGGTACCATCTACGATGGGCACTTTGATGGCATCCGGGCTTATGCAGGCCGGTAAAGTATTAAAAGGCAAAATGCAGTTGGAACCGGGTGATATTGCTGATCTATTCCAGGCTTATTTAGAAGGGGTGGAAAACAGGGGAAAAGCTAAGGTCGGAGAAAAAACATTTCTAGATGGTTTAGATCCGGCTGTGAAAGCGCTTAAGACAGCGCTGGCTTCCGGTAATACGTTAGCGGAGGCAGCAACAAGGGCTAGAGAAGCAGCGGAAGAAGGTTTTAAGAATACAACTACCATGGTAGCAGTTCATGGCAGAGCGGCAACCAGAGGAGAGGCATCCAGAACTCTGGAGGATCCCGGAGCAGCTGTAGCAATGCTCATCATGATAGCTTTCGAGGCATCAGTACAATAGTACAATAACAGCATAGAACACTATCAGATGCCACAGCTTTCTTGTGGCATTTAATAGTGTTAATTCATGGAAAGGGAATCGTCATGCTGATCCATCTTGCTACTAAATTCCTTTGTACTATGCCGTATCACTAGCTTTCCTCCAACAGAAGTTTTGATATTGTGAAAAGATGGATCTGCAATTGAGCTATGAAGCTGTCTAAGTGCAATCGAACCAATTGTTTTTTTAGGTACATTCATGGTAGTAAGAGCAGGAGATGAAGCTGCAGCAAAGTGTATGTCATCAAATCCGATAATAGAAATGTCGTTTGGAGTTTTATAATGAAATTCTTTTAGCGCTTTCATTGCTCCAATTGCAATCGTATCATTATCAGCGAAGGCACAGCTTGGTAAAGTAGCTCCCTCAGACAGATATTCTTTCATGCTGTCATAGGCTCCAAGTAAGGTTGGAGTTAATAAAAATTCATGTTCCAGTTTAAAATTCATACCCAAGGTTTTGCAGGAATCGTGAAATGCCTGATTACGTTCATCGAAATTTTGAATACTCATATTACTTCTAAGATATGCAATGTCCTTGTGACCAAGAGAAGCAAGGTAAGATATTGCATGATAGACATTCTCCCGATTATTGATCACTACACAGTTACAGTCAAAGTTAGGCATTACATTGTCGATGACGAGAAAGGGGATCGGTATCTTCTCTAACAAGGGATAAGAGGAATGCTCTAATTCAGTACCGAGAACAATGATTCCTTCGTAATTGTCATAATCAATATGTTGAAGAGTCTCCTCTAAACAATTTTCCGAGTTAATGATGCTCAGATTATAGCCTTGGCTACGGCAATCATTTTCAATAGAATCCATAATCGTAGATACGAAACCGGTATTCTCTTCAACAATCATACCATTTGTTGTATATTTTAAAAATAATACATTTTTTGGAGTATTATTGGACTTCTTTGGAAGCGTATAGTTATACTCTTCTAATATGGATAAAACATGTTTCCGTGTTTCTTCCCCGACACCTTTTTTGTTGTTTAATACGATAGAAACAGTTGCAGGAGAAACACCAGCGATTTTTGCCATGTCCTTAATATTCAAAATATTTTACACTCCTTTTCTAAGGCAGATTGATAATAGATAAGCTCTATTTGAAAGTGTAATATAAATGCATAGAAAAATCAATTGACGTTCTTACCAAAGTTACGGAAGTGCATAGGAGATCGTAGAATGAACGAAAGTAATGAAAGGTTGAACTAAAAAAATGAATCATAATAACGAATTAGGAGGTAGCGTATGTATCAGTTTGAGTATTTTACACCAACAAAAGTTTATTTTGGAAAAGATGCAGAGAGCAAGATCGGTAAAGTTTTAAAGGATTATGGTTTTCATAAGGTTCTGATTCATTATGGTGGTGGAAGCATTAAAAAGTCAGGATTGTTTGATCGGATAGTACGTACATTAGAGGAAGAAAATATTCAGTATGTTGAGTTGGGAGGGGTTGCACCGAATCCTAAGATTGATTTAATTCTTCAAGGAATTGAATTATGTAAAAAAGAAGGTGTAGACTTTATATTAGCAGTAGGCGGCGGAAGCGTTATTGATTCAGCAAAAAGCATTTCCATGGGTCTTGCCAATGACAGGAACCCATGGGAGATGATATTAACGCAGACGATGCCTGACAAGCAATTCCCAATCGGTGTTGTACTTACTCTTGCAGCAGCTGGAAGTGAGATGAGTAATTCACTTGTAGTATCAAACCCGGATATAAAGCTTAAGAGACACTTAGACCATGATACCTTAAGACCTTTGGTTTCCTTCTTAAATCCTGAGCTTACCTATACTGTGGATAGATATCAGACTGGATGCGGAATTGTTGATACAATGATGCATACCTATGAACGCTATTTCACCATTGATGCGGATAATGATTTAATTGACCGCATCGCGGAAGGTATCTTGGTAGCCGTAAAGAATGCGGGCTTGGTTGCCATTGATGAGCCAGATAATTATGAGGCGAGAGCAACTCTGATATGGGCTTCCAGTTTATCACACAACGGTCTTACAGGCAGTGGTAAAGTGACCTTTTTCCCGGTTCATATGATGGAGCATGATGTCAGTGGTGTATTTGATCAGGTTGCACATGGAGCAGGTCTTGCAGTTTTATTCCCGGCTTGGGCTAAATACATATATAAGTACGATGTACGAAAATTCTGCCAGTTTGCAAACAGAGTATGGGGTATTGAAATGAACCATGATCATCCGGAAGAAACAGCCCTTCGTGGAATTGAGACCATGAAAAATTACTTTAAGCAAATCGGTATGCCTACTACGATGAAGGAACTTGGAATTGAAGCCTCCGATTATGAAGCCATTGCGGATAAATCAACGAATTGCGGACAAAAAACGGTAGCATCATATATTCCGCTTACCAAAGAAGATATTATTGAGATTTATAAGCTGGCAGAGTGATATATTTTATGATGTGATAACAGTATTGCGAATTTTCTGATGCTATGAATCTGAAAAGCTCACGTGCGAAGCTCTTTTGCATGTGAGCTTTTTCATTAATTTTTATACGGCTTTAGCCTGTTGAAAATGTCTGCGCAGCGTGTAGACATTTGAAACTAAAATCCACCTGCTATGCGGGTGGTAAGCCCTTTGTTATACAAAAAAATCACCTTTCCGTTATAA
>JAEWIZ010000018.1 GCA_023386815.1 Bacillota bacterium | reverse complement strand
CAAGTCAGACTGGCCTTACGGGAGCCATGGTAAGTGTTGTGTATACAGCTGACAGCGGCTACTATTTTCCTGAGAGTTACAACAGCAATTCCTCTTTAAACAGCAATGGAATCACAGTAACACGAATGAACAGTACACAGATCGAGGTTGCCGGAACACCAACAGCGAATACAGCTATCACATTGCTAGCCGCAACACAACAAACGGTACCAGTGTTTACGGATAGTGGTCAGAATACTGCAGTAAAATCAGCAGGAACTGTTGAAATGAAACAGGAGCAAATTGATGGAGCGCCGCCGGCGACGATTAATAACAGCAGTGCACAACTGAGCGCAAGTGTTCTAACGGTTGAGGAACAGAATATGGTCGCACAGGGAGAAAATGTGAGGGTGATTTTCAAGGTTACTGATATTAGCGCATCAGTCAGTGAAACGGAAAAGCAACTGATTCATCAGACACTAGCTTCATCGAATACGGATGGCAATGCAATGGTTCTATATGTTGATATGTCCTTATTTAAACAGATTGGAAACCAGGAACAAACAAGAATCACCGAAACTAGTGGTAAGATCAGTGTCAGCATTGAGGTACCGGAGCTATTATGGAATAGCGATGCAACAGAAACTAGGTCATTCTATATCATTCGTGTGCATGACAATGAAGCAAGCAGGATTGAAGGAACCTATGATGGTGCAACTCATAGGTTCACCTTTGAAACGGATCGGTTCTCAACCTATGCCCTGGTGTATCAGAATACCAACCAGAGCCTGGACACCAGCCAAATCCAGAGTACAAATGATTTTTATCATCTGCAGCTGAAAGTAACAGAAGATCAGACTTCTCAGACCTTAACCTATAAGAAAATAGCCAACGCCACCGGCTATCTGATTTACGGTGGAAAATGTGGGGAAACGATGACAAAACTCAAAACAGTATCAGCGGATACCACAAGTTATACAGTCAAGAATTTAAAACAAGAAACCTATTATAAATACCAGGTTAAAGCCTACCAAATCATTGATGGAAAGAAGGTTATTCTTTCGACCTCAAGAGTAGTGCATGCGATTACTTGGAGTAAGCTTAAGGGCAATCCGATAAAGGTAACAGCAGATACAAGCTCGGTGATACTATCCACAGGAAAATCAAAGGTGGTGACCTGTAAATTGGTTATGCCACAAGGGAAAAAGCACCAGGCACATACAGCAAACATCCGGTATGAATCCTCCGACAAGGGGATTGCAACGGTAAATCAAAATGGCAATATATTGGCCAAAGCGAAAGGAACCTGTTATGTGTATGCTTATGCACAGAACGGAGTATATAAAAAAATTAAGGTAACTGTAGAGGAGTAAGGGTGTAAGCCTTTAAATTATCTTAGCAGAATCCAGCTGTATAATATGTGACGGGGGAAGTTTAAAAATATCCCAAGGCAATTCTATATGAACTGCAGTGGGATATTTTATTGATGGCAGGTAATCGATTGGTCTACTTACTATAAAACTATTGACAATGTGAAATTTATATACTATGATAAACAAAATTGATAAAACGTTGACGGAGAGAGTACGCATTTTGTGAAATTTGCAGCGAGTCAGGGATAGTGGAAGCCTGGTATGAGTAGCAGATGACGGAAAATCACTCCTGAGTTGCAAGACCCAAAGGCAGGTTATCCTGACTCAGTAGGTTAAGCCGGTATCTACCGTTATATAGATAATGTATGAATGTCTAAGTTCAGACAGTGTACGTGAACAAGGTGGTTAATGAAAGCATACGCTCTCATCCTTTTTCGGATGGGAGCTTTTTTATTGCTATCAAAAAGATATGTAAATGAAGCAACTTTTTTAGCAATTGTGAGACAATATAGACAGTGAGTAACAGCTGTTTTGAAGCTTCGCAATTAACCAAAAAGTAACGTTTAAAACGGAGGAAGGACTTCCTTCCTAAACCTAATATTATATTAAATTGGAGGTTGTAAATATGTACGATAAGGTGTCTACGGATCTTAACTTTGTCGAAAGAGAAAAGAAAGTATTGAAATACTGGCAGGAGAATAACATCTTTGAAGCTAGTATAGATGAGCGTAAGGATGGTGAAACCTATACCTTTTATGATGGACCGCCTACCGCAAACGGTAAGCCCCATATCGGTCATGTATTAACAAGAGTTATTAAGGATATCGTCCCAAGATATAGAACCATGAAAGGATATAAGGTTCTTCGTAAAGCCGGCTGGGATACCCATGGACTTCCGGTGGAGCTTGAGGTAGAGAAGAAACTTGGTATTGATGGTAAGGAACAGATTGAACAATATGGTTTGGAGCCATTCTTACAGGAATGTAAGGAAAGTGTATGGAAATACAAAGGTATGTGGGAGGATTTCTCCGGTACCGTTGGCTTCTGGGCTGATATGGATGATCCCTATGTGACCTATCACAATAATTATATTGAGTCTGAGTGGTGGTCCCTAAAGCAGATCTGGGAGAAAGGATTACTTTATAAGGGCTTTAAAATTGTACCCTACTGCCCAAGATGTGGAACTCCTCTTTCCAGTCATGAGGTGGCACAGGGCTATAAGGATGTTAAGGAGAAATCTGTCATCGCAAAATTCCGTGTAAAGGGAACCGCGGATGAATATATTCTGGCATGGACCACAACCCCTTGGACATTACCTAGTAACGTGGGACTTTGTGTGAATCCACAGGAGACCTATGTAAAGGTAAAAGTCTCTGTTGACGCAAAGGGAAATGTATTAAAGAAGGATGGTAGCTGTGGCTGCGGACATGATCACGATCATGCTCATAATCATGAGACTGAGGCTCCTGTGGCTGTCGGTACCGAGCACTATATTCTTGCCGAGGCACTTTTAAGTGTGATCGAGGGCGACTATGAGGTAGAGCAGACCTACGTTGGTAAGGATCTGGAATACATGGAATATGAGCCATTATTTGATTATGCAACACTTGATCGAAAGGGACATTTTGTAACCTGCGATAATTATGTAACTCTGAGCGATGGTACCGGTGTGGTTCATATTGCACCTGCCTTCGGTGAGGATGATAACCGTGTAGGTAAGAACTATGATCTACCTTTTGTTCAGTTAATTGACGGTAAAGGTGAGTTTAGACCCGAAGCAACCGATTTTGCAGGTATGTTCTGTAAGACAGCGGATGAACCTATTATGAAAATGCTGGCCGAAAAGGGCTTATTATTCAAGGTTCTGAAGTTTGAGCATAGCTACCCCTTCTGCTGGAGATGCGATACTCCTTTGATCTACTATGCAAGAGAATCCTGGTTTATCAAAATGACTGCAGTAAAGGATCAGCTGATTGCAAATAACAACACCATTAACTGGATGCCGGAAAGCATTGGCCAGGGACGCTTTGGTGACTGGTTAAAGAATGTTCAGGATTGGGGACTTTCCCGTGATCGTTATTGGGGAACTCCGTTGCCAATCTGGGAGTGTGAGGATGGACACCGTCACTGTATTGGAAGTATAGAAGAGTTGAAGTCCATGTCCGATAATTGTCCAGACAATATTGAGCTTCATAGACCATTTATTGATGCAGTTACGATTAAGTGTCCAGAGTGCGGCAAAGAGATGACTCGTGTGAAACCGGTAATCGATTGCTGGTATGACTCTGGTTCTATGCCATTTGCACAGTGGCACTATCCATTTGAAAATCAGGATGTTTTTGAGGATAATTTTCCTGCGGACTTCATCAGTGAGGCAGTTGATCAGACCAGAGGCTGGTTCTATTCCCTGCTTGCAATTTCAACTCTGATCTTTGAAAAGGCACCGTTTAAGAACGTAATTGTATTAGGACACGTCCAGGATGAGAACGGACAGAAGATGTCCAAATCTAAGGGTAATGCGGTGGATCCTTTTGACGCTCTTGAAAAGCATGGCGCTGATGCCATCCGTTGGTATTTCTATATCAACTCCGCACTATGGTTACCGAACCGTTTCCATCACGGAGCTGTAACGGAAGGTCAGAGAAAGTTCATGGGTACCCTTTGGAACACCTATGCCTTCTTTGTACTGTATGCTAATATTGATAATTTTGATGCGACCCAGTATAAACTGGAATATGATAAATTACCGGTTATGGATAAATGGCTGTTATCCAAGCTGAATACCTTAGTGAAGAATGTGGATGAACAACTGGATAACTATCGTATTACAGAGGGCGCTAGACTTCTGGCTGACTTTGTTGATGAGCTTTCCAACTGGTATGTTAGAAGAAGTCGTGAACGCTTCTGGACAAAGGATATGCCTCAAGATAAGATCAACGCATATATGACCTTGTATACTGCACTGGTTACCGTATCCAAGCTGTCAGCTCCATTTATTCCATTTATGACAGAGGATATTTATCAGAACCTTGTAGCTAAGATTGATAAGAATGCTCCTAAGAGTATTCATTTATGTGATTATCCTACCCATCAAGAGGAGTGGATTGATACTGAATTAGAAGTAAACATGGAAGAAGTACTGGATATTGTTGTACTTGGCCGTGCTTGCAGAAATGCTGCTAACATTAAAAATCGTCAGCCGATTGGCAAGATGTATGTAAAGGCAGAGAAAGAGCTTACCTCCTTCTATACTGCAATTATTGCAGAAGAATTGAATGTGAAGGAAGTTATATTTACACAGGATGTAAGAGACTTCACCTCCTATAGCTTTAAGCCTCAGCTTAAGACTTTGGGACCGAAATTTGGTAAGCAGATTGGTGCAATCCGTACTCTTCTTTCTGAACTGAATGGGAATGCTGCAATGGATGAACTCAATGCAACCGGACAGTTAAAGATTGTTCTTGACGGCGCAGAAGCAGTTCTTGAAAAGGATGACCTGTTAATTGAAGCAGCACAGATGGAAGGCTTCGTATCTGATTCGGATCATGGAATCACCGTAGTTCTTGATACGAATCTGTCAGAGGAGTTAATCGAAGAAGGCTTTGTAAACGAGATTATCAGTAAGATTCAGACCATGCGTAAGGAAGCAGGTTTTGAGGTGATGGATCATATCCGTGTATCTCAGACCGGCAATGCTAAGATCAAGGAAATCATGGAACGCAATGCTGACCATATCAAATCAGAAGTACTCGCAGAGGAGTTATTGCTTGATAACGTACAGGGCTACACAAAAGAGTGGAGCTTGAATGGCGAAGAGGTAACTCTTGGTGTGGAGAAGCTGTAGTTGATCGCTCTTCTGCGGCAAGGATGAGATAGCGTTATGGAATGTGACAAGTGAAGTAAGCTTTGTATTCGCTATTATAGTTATAGGTATAAGAATTCTGTAAACAGGATATAGAGGTACAAGACACAATAAATGTAACCAACAAAGGATCGGCGGTTTCATATGGTTGTGGCTTGTGCCTTTTCGTTTATGATCATTTTTGTCGCCAAGATTGTAAAGACTGAAAAAACGATAGAGGAATAGTTGCAATGATAATGGCTTTGTTATTGTATCATTTGACTAAGAGTAGTTGGATTTATATTATTAAAATTCCATTAAAAGGGTTTCATAACTAAGAAATGGCTTGACATCAACCTGAGTTTCCAATATAATTACACTCTAGTTAAATACAGATAATATGACCTAGCTAAAAGGGAGTAGTTTAAATGCGTCATCCAACAATGCGGTGTTAAAACCTGGGTGTGCATGCCAATCTTATGGTTACAAGACTTTTAAAGGGAGCTTTCGGAGGTAATTCCGTATAGCCCCATTTAAAAGTCTTTTTTTGTTGCATAAGTAGGTGTGTTTACGGTAAATATCATGAGGTGAAGATAAATATATGATCTAAATGACCGGATATTAGCAGGATTGGAACTACTTCCCCGAAAAAAGGAGGATAAAATGAAACAATGGTATCAGTTACAGAAAGATGAACTTCTACAGCAAATGCATGCCACTACGGAAGGATTGTCTTCTGAGCAGGCAGGCAGGATAAGAGAAGAAAAGGGTGATAATGTTCTGCAGGAAGCAAAGAAAAAAGGCATGCTTCAGGTTTTTGCAGAGCAATTTAAAGACTTTCTTGTTATCATACTTATCTTTGCAGCTGCCATCTCCATGCTTTCAGGTAATCTTGAGAGTACCATCGTAATTCTTGCAGTTATTATATTAAATGCTGTGCTTGGTACAATTCAGCATGAGAAAGCACAAAAATCATTGGAAAGTCTAAAGTCACTTTCCTCGCCGAATGCGAAAGTCCTAAGAGACGGTAAAAAAACAGAGATTCCCTCGAGAGAAGTCGTACCAGGTGATATTCTTCTCTTAGAAGCTGGAGATCTAGTAGCCGCAGACGGCAGAATCTTGAATAATTACTCTCTTCAGGTGAATGAAAGCTCCCTGACAGGTGAATCCACCAATGTAGATAAGGGTGATGAAACCCTATCTGGAGAAGTTCCTCTTGGTGATCGAATCAATATGGTATTCTCCGGAAGCTTAGTCACCTATGGGCGTGCTATGGTAATTGTAACAGATACCGGTATGAACACAGAGATAGGTAAGATTGCCGGACTGATGAATGATACAAAGGAAAAGAAGACTCCTCTTCAGGTGAGTCTGGATAACTTCAGCAAAAAACTTGCTTTTATCATTATGATTATCTGTGCATTGGTATTCCTGCTTAGTGTCTTTCGCCAGATGCCCATACTGGATTCTCTGATGTTTGCTGTGGCTCTTGCCGTAGCTGCAATACCAGAGGCATTAAGCTCCATCGTAACCATAGTACAAGCGATGGGAACGCAGAAGATGGCGAAAGAGCAGGCCATCATTAAGGAATTAAAGGCAGTGGAAAGCCTTGGTTGCGTATCGGTGATCTGTTCTGATAAAACTGGTACTCTAACTCAGAATAAGATGACTGTTCAACAGGTTTATATTAACAATGAAACGTTAAACATAGATCAAATTGATTTAAAAAACCAGCTTCACCGTTATTTACTTTATGATGCAATCCTGACCAATGATGCTACAATTCATAATGAAATTGCCATTGGTGATCCGACAGAATACGCTTTACTTGAGATGGCAAGAAAAATTCAAGTATTGGATGAAGAAATTCGAGATATGATGCCCCGTCTGGGTGAACTTCCCTTTGACTCGGATCGAAAGCTGATGAGTACCAAATATGAGCTTCGAGGAATCCCTACGATTCTAACAAAGGGCGCTCTTGATGTATTGCTGAATCGTACCATACGGATTCGAACAGAAGAAGGAATCCGTGATATTACGGAAGAGGATCGCGACCATATTCTTAACAAGAATCAGGAGTTTTCTGAAAATGGACTTCGTGTTCTAGCTTTCGCATACAAAGAGGTTGGGGATGATTATAACTTAACACTCGAAAATGAAACAGACTTCATCTTCCTTGGACTGATTTCTATGGTAGATCCGCCAAGAGAAGAATCAAAAGCCGCAGTTGCTGATGCAAAACGTGCGGGGATACGTCCGGTTATGATTACAGGAGATCACAAGATAACCGCTGTTGCCATAGCCAAACAGATAGGAATCTTTGAAGATGGAGACCTGGCGCTGACAGGAACAGAACTCGATTCCATATCAGACGAAGAATTAGATGGTAAGATTGAGAAAATATCTGTATATGCCCGTGTATCTCCCGAGAATAAAATTAGAATTGTAAACGCTTGGCAAAGAAAGGGTAATATCGTTGCGATGACCGGTGATGGTGTTAATGATGCGCCGGCTCTTAAAAAAGCGGATATCGGTGTTGCTATGGGAATCACCGGGACTGAAGTATCCAAGGATGCTGCGGCTATGATATTATCGGATGATAATTTTGCAACGATTATTAAGGCTGTTGCTAATGGAAGAAATGTATATAAAAATATAAAACATGCAATTCAATTCCTCCTATCCGGTAATATGGCAGGTATTTTAAGTGTTTTATATACATCCATCCTTGCTTTACCGGTACCATTCCATGCGGTACATTTACTCTTCATTAACCTGTTAACCGACTCTTTGCCGGCCATTGCCATTGGTATGGAACCACCGGAGGAGAACCTCCTTTCCCAGAAGCCAAGAAATCCGAAGGAAAGCATACTAAACAAAGAGTTCCTTGCTACCTTATTCCTTCAGGGTGGATTAATAGCGATCTGTACCATGATAGCCTTCCATCTGGGTCTTAACTCCGGCTCTGAGGCGGTTGCTAGTACGATGGCTTTTGCTACTTTAACACTGGCAAGGTTATTCCATGGGTTTAACTGTCGTAGCATACATTCCATCTTCCGCATTGGTTTCTCAAGAAACTGGTACAGTTTGTTGGCCTTTGTATCAGGTTTGGTTTTATTAAACCTGGTGTTATTTATACCTGTGGTTCAGAAATTATTTTCCATTGCACCGTTAACAGGGATACAGTTAGGTATGATCTATCTCTTGGCATTTATTCCTACACTGATGATTCAGGTAGGAAAAATCCTGAAAGATGTAAGAAAATAATTAATTATTTAGAATTAGACCGGTAGACATAGATATGAAAGGCAGAACGGAGCTTATAGAAGTTTTACTTCTTATCAGCTCCGTTTTTATTATGGAGGAAAGGGCATACTGTTTAAAAAATATTATAAAAAATTGAAAAAATAAATGACAAGCAACAGCCAAATGTTGTAAAATAGAATTATATTTTGTAGCTGTTTGGAGTGAAAAATTTGACTTTTCTACCAACCTCTGCTTGACGGATAAACAATAAAATTTTATATTTAAAGTATCACAATCTTATACATCGATAGAAGAAGCGAGGAGCTGAAATGAACTTCAGACAATCAGTAAAAGAGGACATTGAGGATATCTTAATTATTATAAAACAGGCTCAGGCATCCTTAAAAGAAGCTGGCATTGATCAATGGCAGAATAACTATCCCAACTATGAGATTATTAGCAGGGATATTGATCAGAAGGAGAGTTATGTTTTAATCGACGGCAATGATATTGTTGGTACGACGGTGTTATCCTTCCAGGGTGAAAAGACCTATCAATCCATCTATGAGGGACAGTGGATGAGTGATAGCGACTATGCAGTAATCCACAGGATAGCAGTAAACCAAAATTATAAGGGCACAGGGTTAGCCTCGAAGATCATTGACTACGTTGAAAAGATATGTTTGGATAAAGGGGTAACCAGTATTAAAGTAGATACTCATGAAAAAAACTTATCCATGCAGAGGCTTCTTGGAAAAAATAAATTTGAGTATTGTGGTATCATTTACTTAGAAGACGGAAGTAAAAGGGTAGCCTTTGAAAAGATATGTACCAATTTATCATAGAAAGGAGAATACGTATGAAACTTATTTATGCAATTGTTCGTAATGTTGACAGTGGATCCGTAATCGGAGCATTGAATAAGAAAGGATTCTATGTAACAAAGCTTGCCTCTACAGGTGGGTTCCTAAGAGAGGGAAATACTACTTTAATGATTGGTACGGAAGAGGATCAGGTGGATGGCGTAATAGATATTGTAAAGAAGGAATGCGGACCAAGGCAGCAGATTATCTCCAACCCTGTTGGACCAGCGGAATATGCGTCCATGAATACTGTAGTTAATGTAGGCGGAGCTACTATTTTTGTTACGGATGTAGACCGTTTTGAAAAAATTTAATGTAACAAAGTAGGTAACCTAATAAACAAGAAAGAATAACGGCTGATGGATCATATACTCTAGAGTATGGAGTTTGTGATCCATCAGTTTTTTCTGTTTCTTTTTCTGTTTCTACTGATATTGATGGATAAACAAGATACCATTTTATAATAATTTAAGTATAATGAAATATTTGTGAAATCTAGATTTTTACTTTCCTTTTCTTTTGAAATATGGTATAACGGAGTATAGTACTGTATTATCTGTGTGTATACAGAATATTTGCTGTTGTGAAAAGGAAGGACATTATAAAATGAAGAAGAAATCATTGTTAATCATTATGGGGTTAAGTATAATGCTATTGGCGGCTGGATGTGGTAAGAAAAGCGTTTCCGATGATTTGGATTCTGCTACAGCTACACCAACGGTAACAGGAGCTGCTGAGGATACATCTTCAACACCTACTTTACCGGAGATAGAGAATTATGTAGCTAGCGATTATATCACACTTGGCCAATATAAAGGTGTGGAAGTAACTGTAACTAAGCTGGAAGTAACAGATGAGGATGTGGATGCAAAGGTACAGGAAGACCTTCAAGCAAACGCTACCCAGGAAGAAGTAAAAGATAGACCTGTGCAAAAGGGCGATATTGTTAATATTGATTATGAAGGTTTATTAGACGGAAAGGCATTCGATGGCGGAACAGCAAAGGGATATGATTTGGAAATCGGTTCCGGTTCCTTTATTCAAGGCTTTGAAGAGGGATTGATCGGAGCAAAAGTTGGGGAGAAAAAAGCGTTAAACCTCACTTTCCCTGAAGATTATTCCTCTGCTGATTTAGCAGGGAAGGCAGTAGTATTTAATGTGACTGTTAATTCTATTAAAGTATCTGTTGTTCCTGAGTTAAGTGAGGAATATGTAACATCTAATACGGAATATAAAACAATTGATGAGTATAAAAAAGGACTTCGTACTCAGTTAGAAGCTGACAATAAGACTACCATGGATAATGAGAAGGCAAATAATGTGATGCAAGCGATCCTCGACAGCTCAACCATTACATCTGTACCTGAGACTTTGACAAATTATTATACTACTTTAATTAATTATCAGGTAGAACAGGAAGCTTCCTATTATGGAATGGAAAAAGATGCATACATTGAGTATGTGGGTATGACTCAGGATGATTTTAATTCCTATATTAAAGAGCAGGTTGATTTCTATGGAAAATATGATTTAATGCTTCAAGCAATTGTACAAGCAGAAAAGTTAGAGTTGACTGATAAAGAGTATAAAGATGCAGTTGCTAATTATATGTCTTCCTATGGTGTAACAAGTGAAGAAGAATTGCTTAAGAAAGTAACAGAATCACAGATTAAATATAGCTTAACCATGCAAAAGGCGTATGATTTAGTTGTTGAAAATACTGATGTAGCTTACGAATAGAAAGATAGAAGAGCATGCAAAGAGATTTTTTACCGATCAATAAGACGGATATGGAACAAAGAGGATGGGAACAGTGCGATTTCGTCTATGTGACGGGTGATGCCTACGTAGACCATCCCTCCTTTGGACCAGCTATTATAAGCAGAGTACTGGAGAGCCACGGCTTTAAGGTTGGAATCATACCTCAACCGGATTGGAAAGACAGCGAGAGCATTAACATTCTTGGGATGCCAAGGTTGGGCTTTCTGGTGAGCGGTGGGAATATGGATTCCATGGTAAATCATTATTCCGTTGCAAAGAAGAGAAGGCAGACGGATGCCTACACTCCTGGCGGAATTATGGGAAAAAGGCCTGACCACGCTACTTCAGTATATTGCAA
Source organism: Bacillota bacterium (assembly GCA_023386815.1). Taxonomy (GTDB): domain Bacteria; phylum Bacillota; class Clostridia; order Lachnospirales; family Lachnospiraceae; genus Mobilitalea. The sequence continues at coordinate 56,814 of JAEWIZ010000018.1, read as the reverse complement.
TTTGATTCGGAAGCAATATAAAAATGTACCGATTATTATCGGTGGAATAGAAGCAAGCTTAAGAAGGCTCGCCCATTACGATTATTGGAGTGATAAGGTGAAGAGGTCTATCCTATTAGATTCTCAGGCAGATATTATCTCCTATGGAATGGGCGAGCATTCCATTGTTGAAATTGCAGAAGCGTTGGATAGCGGATTAGACGTGAAGGATATAACCTTTATAGATGGTACCGTTTTCAAGGCTAAAAATTTGGATTCAGTTTATGACGCGATAGAATTACCATCCTATCAGGACATTCTAAGCAGTAGGTTCAAGTTTGCTGAGAGTTTCTATATACAATATTGCAACACCGATCCATTTTCCGGGAAACGGTTAGTGGAAAAATACAAAGATAATGAATATGTGGTGCAGAATCCTCCCGCCAAACCCCTAACTCAGGCGGAGATGGATCGTGTCTATTCTCTAACCTATATGAGAGACTACCATCCTTCCTATCAAGAGCAGGGTGGAATTCCAGCGATCGAGGAAGTGAAATTCAGTCTTATCAGTAACCGTGGTTGCTTTGGAGGCTGTAATTATTGTGCACTAACCTTCCATCAAGGCAGGATATTGCAGACAAGAAGCCATGAATCCATTGTTCAGGAAGCGAATCATATTATTTGGGATAAGGATTTTAAGGGTTATATTCACGATGTTGGAGGCCCAACCGCTAACTTTAGGAATACTGCCTGTGATAAACAAGCAACGAAAGGGGCTTGTATCAATAAGCAGTGTCTCTATCCAAATCCTTGTGAAAGACTTAAGGTAGATCATTCCGATTATCTGAAGCTTCTTCGTAAACTAAGAACTCTGCCAAATGTAAAAAAGGTATTTATCAGATCAGGTATCCGGTTTGATTATCTGATGGCAGATAAGGATGACACCTTTATTAAGGAACTCTGTGAACACCATGTAAGCGGACAGTTAAAGGTTGCTCCGGAACATATTAGTGATAACGTTTTGAAGCTGATGGGAAAGCCGGAAAATTCCGTTTATGAGAAGTTCCAGACAAGATATAAGAAGGTAAACGAAAGCTTGGATAAGAAGCAATATATTGTTCCTTACTTAATCTCTTCTCATCCGGGTTCTACTTTAAAGGAAGCAGTTGAGCTTGCGGAATATCTGAGAGATCTTGGGTATATGCCGGAGCAGGTACAGGACTTCTATCCAACCCCGTCTACAATATCAACCTGTATGTATTATACTGGATTAGACCCACGTACGATGAAGGAAGTATATGTACCAAAATCCCCCCATGAGAAGGCAATGCAGCGTGCATTAATTCAGTATCGCAATCCCAAGAACTATGATCTGGTGGTGGAGGCTCTAAAGAAAGCTGACCGAATGGATCTTATCGGGTTTGATAAGAAGTGTCTGGTTCGTCCAAGACAATTCTCCAAGGAGAAACAATGGGTAATCAAGGAAAGATCCGCGGGAACTATGGTAAAACAGGGCTCGAAGCAAAATAGGACGAGTACTAAGCCAGATACAAGGCCTGATACAAAACAAAGTAAAAGAAATGAAAAGTCAGATCTGAAATCAGGAACAAAACCAAGTTCAAAGCATAACTCAAAACTTAATGGGAAGCATGGGGATGTGCAAAATCCAAGACAAAATATGAAACAGACGACAGCCAAAAGTCAAAAACAAAAAACAGTTAATACGAAAATGAGTAGTGGTAAGTCTAAAAATCAGGCACAGGAAAAAAGGAGATAAGTCCTAAAAAGCCCTTCTTTAACATAGTAGCATGGAAAACTGCTTGACAAAGAAAGTAATACAATGTTATACTACGCAAAGTATCTGTTTCATAATAAATGCGATATTTTAAAATGAATCGGCTCTTAGCCCGGACGGACTAAGAGCTGTTTTTTACGGAATGTCTTAGTGAAAACTAAAACTATATAGGTATGTTTAGCCGGTAGATAGTCATAAGGTGAAAAGAGAAGGAAAGAATTCAGTGAATGAAGGAATTCTCTTTTATGAATATGACAGTGGGTTTACAATCGATAGATGATGATTATATCTTTCAACTGGCTTTAAAGCATACATAGGGTAAGCAGTGAGTGGAAATGATATGATGAAAGCGTAGTGAGGAATTGCAAGCTTGCTTGCAAATTCCGATCGGAGCAAGAGATCATGAACGGAGTTCATGATCTAAGATTAGAGATAGTAAGAAAGGAATTTAGAATGGAATTGACGAAATTTGACGAACTAGAACTGAATCCCAGTATTCTTCGTGCAGTTGAAGAAATGGGATTTGAACAGATGTCACCGATTCAGGCACAAGCAATCCCGTTTATTTTACAGGGTAAGGATATCGTGGGGCAGGCACAGACAGGAACGGGGAAGACAGCAGCGTTTGGTATCCCTTTACTGCAGAAGATTAACCCAAAAGAAAGACATTTACAGGCCATTGTATTATGCCCAACCAGAGAACTTGCAATACAGGTAGCGGAAGAGATTAGAAAGCTTGCTAATTTCATGCATGCAATCAAAATACTGCCTGTGTATGGTGGACAGGAAATCTCAAAGCAGATTAGATCCTTAAAATCAGGAGTACAGATTATTATTGGAACACCTGGACGAGTAATGGATCACATGAGAAGAAAAACAATAAAATTTGATCAGGTAAATACGATTATTCTTGATGAAGCAGATGAGATGCTTAACATGGGCTTTCGTGAGGATATCGAAACCATCCTGAGCCAGATTCCGGAGGAAAGACAGACCATCCTTTTCTCTGCAACAATGCCTCAGCCAATCCTTGAGATAGCAAGAACCTATCAAAAGGACGCACAGATGATTCGTGTAGTTAAGAAGGAATTGACAGTACCGAAGATTGAGCAATACTACTACGAAGTTTCCCAAAGAAACAAGGAAGATGTATTAGCAAGACTTCTTGATATGTATAATCCAAAGCTTTGTCTTGTATTCTGTAACACTAAGAAGCAGGTAGATGAGTTGACCTCAGCTTTACAGGGAAGAGGATATTTTGCAGAAGGACTGCATGGTGATCTAAAGCAGCAACAAAGAGACAGAGTAATGCATAGCTTCCGTAATGGAAAGACAGAAATACTGGTTGCTACTGATGTAGCGGCAAGAGGTATTGATGTTGATGATGTAGAAGCTGTATTTAATTATGATGTACCTCAGGATGATGAGTATTATGTTCATCGTATCGGCAGAACTGGTCGTGCCGGACGTGAGGGCAGAGCGTTTACCTTAGTAGTAGGCAGAGAGATCTATAAGCTGAAAGATATTATGAGATACTGCAAGACTAAGATTAAGGCTCAACCAATCCCATCCATCAATGATGTGACAGCAGTAAAAGCAGAGAAAATACTAGATAAAGTTACATCTATCATTCAAAATGAAGATTTAAGCAAGATGGTAAACCTGATTGAAGAGAGAGTGAATGATGAAGATTTTACCTCCCTTGATATAGCTGCAGCTTTCTTGAAGCTGATGATGGGTGATGAAAGCAATAAAGCAGATGACGATCGAATGTCAGAAGACTTTGGAGATACAGGTGCTGAAGCAGGTATGGTGAGACTTTTCGTTAACCTCGGAAAGAACCAAAGAGTTAGACCGGGTGATATCCTTGGAGCGATTGCAGGAGAAACCGGTATGCCAGGTAAGCTGATCGGTTCTATCGATATGTATGATAAGTACACCTTCGTAGAAGTTCCCAGAGAATATGCATCCGATGTTATTCAGGTAATGAAGACAGCGAAGATTAAAGGTAAGAGTATTAATATCGAGCCAGCAAATAGAAAATAATTAATCAAAGAAAACGGCAATTAGCTGATTTGCTATGATGAAAGAAGCCGCATGAAAGCAGGTGTTACTTGCTTTCATGCGGCTTTTGTAATACGGTGAATCTGATTATATTTTCTTATGAATTGGAAGGATTATATCTTAAGAATTGTTCTGAGTCTCTTCAAATTGGCTATAATATAATTTAGAATAGAAGCCTCCGCTCTTTAATAAGCTGTCATGATCTCCCTGCTCCATGATATTACCCTTATCCATTACCAGAATAACATCCGCTTCACGAATAGTGGACAAACGGTGGGCAACGATAAAGCTGGTGCGTCCCCTCATCAGGTAGGAGAAAGCGGACTGAATTTTCACCTCTGTGCGTGTATCAATGCTGCTGGTGGCTTCATCGAGGATAAGCATCGGTGGGAAGCAAATCATAACACGGGCAATGCATAGCAGCTGCTTCTGACCCTGGCTGATATTACCACCATCCTCGGAGATTACTGTATTATAGCCATCTGGCATGCGCTTAATAAAATTATGAGCAAAGGCAGCCTTTGCAGCCGCTATGATCTCCTCGTCGGTAGCCTCTGGCTTCCCATAGGCAATATTTTCTTTAATAGTCCCTGCCTTTAACCATGTTTCCTGAAGTACCATACCATAGTTACTTCGCAGGGAATCTCGGGTCACCTTTCGAATATCAATTTCGGAAACTGAGATAGAACCGCTATTTACATCATAAAACCGCATTAAAAGGTTGATTAGAGTTGTCTTCCCGCAGCCGGTGGGGCCGACAATAGCGATTTTCTGCCCGGGCTTTACCGATAGATTGAAATCACGAATCAGCTCCTGCTCGGGGGTATAGCTAAAGAAAACATGATCCATCGTAACATTACCATTGCTAACTAATTGGATTGCAGACTCAACGTCGGGAACCTCTTCCGGTTGATCCAAAAGTTCAAAGACACGAGCGGCGCAAGCTAAGGCGTTCTGCAGCTCAGTAATAACACCTGAAATCTCGTTAAAGGGTTTGGTATATTGGTTGGCATAATTTAAAAATATACTCAACTGTCCTACGGATAAACTTCCAGCAATAGCAAATAAGGCTCCTACCAGACCTACTCCGCCGTATACCATATTATTAACAAAACGGGTAGCAGGATTGGTGATACTGCTGTAAAAGATTGATTTCAGTGTTATCTTTTGAAGCTTGGCATTGACTGCATCAAAGGCTTCCTGGCTTCTTGCTTCATAGCCAAAGGCTTGAACTACTTTCTGCCCCTCAATCATTTCATTGACCAAAGAGGTCTGTTCTCCGCGAACGCGACTTTGGCTTTGAAAATATTGGTAGCTATGCTTGGCAATATATGCTGCCACTAGGAGACTTAAGGGTGTTAGAATTACAACCACTAAGGTAATGGTGGCATTGATATATAACATAAAGAAGAGAATGCCTGCTATTGTCATAATACCGGTAAATAACTGGGTGAACAACATAAGAATACCGTCAGAGAAAGTGTCCATATCAGCAATCATCCGGCTAACCAGATCCCCGGAGGAATGGGAGTCCAGGTAGGAGAGAGGCAGCTTTTGCAGCTTTTTCATCATACGATTTCTTAAATCCTTGGAAAGAGCGTAGGTAATACGATTATTAACAATGCTAAGGAGCCACTGAGCGATTCCGGACAGAGCAGCTGTAATTGCAAGGAAGCCTAATATGGGTATGATTCCGGTGATATCTACTTTACCAACTCCAAGCATTAGATCGATAGCCTGACCTGTTAAAACCGGAATAAATAACTGGGTGACAACGCTGATCACCGCCAGGATTATACTAAGAAAAACAAAGCCCCGATATGGTTTCAAAGAGCTTAGTACTCGCTGGAAAACGACCCGGCTTTTGGTTTTACTAAGAGAATCATTTACCTGACGTGACTTCTTTAGTTTTGCTGAAGGTTGTGGCATACTTACTCACCAGCCTTTCTATATTGGCTTTCATAGATCTCTTGATAGACCTGACAGGTTTTTAAGAGTTCCTCATGAGTTCCTGAACATACCAATTGTCCATCCTCTAAAACCAGAATCTGATCTGCATGACGAATACTGGAGGTGCGTTGGCTTACAATAAAGATAGTCATTCTACCCATAAGACCTGTCAAAGCTTTTCTAAGTGCAGCATCGGTAGCATAATCAAGAGCACTGGTACTATCATCCAGGATAAGAATATCAGGATTTTTAACAAGAGCACGGGCTATAGTAAGGCGCTGTCTTTGTCCACCTGAAAGATTTCTTCCGCCCTGCTCTACAGGATGATCCAGTCCCTGTTGTTTATCTCGAACAAAGTCAGCTGCTTGGGCTATAGCCAGAGCATTCCATAAAGCCTCTTCGGAGGCATCCTCATTACCCCAAAGAAGATTAGAGCGAATAGTTCCTTGAAATAATTGGGCTTTTTGCATAACAACACCAATCTTTTTTCTCAGCTCCTCCCGGGGATATTCTTTAATAGGCTTTCCGAAAATCCTTACGCTGCCTTTCGTTGCGTCATAGAAGCGTGGGATCAGATTCACAAGGCTTGACTTACCGCTGCCGGTTCCACCAATAATACCAATAACCTGACCTGGCTTCGCGAGGAAGTTAATAGCCTCTAAGCTATTCTCACCAGAATTTGCATAGGCAAGGGATACCTGTTCAAAGCGAACTGCTTCAGCCGCTTCTGAGTTGATGGGTTTTGTATCAGGGAAATCCATGGCGGAGTGAATTTTAAAGATAGCTTGTACTCTTCCGACGCAAGCAACTCCCTTTGTCATCTGAATAATCAGATTGGCTAATTTAACTAGTTCAATCAGTATCTGCCCCATATAACTAATTAGTGCGATGATATCACCTTGCTGTAGAGATCCCACATTTACCTTCACAGCACCGGTGTAAAGAATAGCAATTATGGCTATATTAATAATGATATAGGTAACAGGGTTCATGAGGCTGGATATGGCTCCGACCTTGAGCTGAAGCTTACAAAGAAGTGCATTAATATCCTCAAACCTTTTAGTCTCATGTTCTTCCCTGCCAAAAGCACGGATTACCCGAGTGCCCGTCAGGTTTTCTCTGGTAATTCCCAGAATCCGATCCAAGCGCTCCTGGACTCTTTTATAGAGCGGCATTGTATACAGCATAATGCCGAATACAGCGATACAAAGGACAGGTATTACCACAACGAAGATTAGTGCAGCCTGACGGTTAATACGGAAGGCCATAACCAGACTGCCGATAACAATGAAAGGGCTACGAAGGAACAGACGCAAAAACAGATTCAGACCATTTTGCACCTGATTAATGTCACTGGTCATTCGAGTAATTAATGTACTGGTTCCCAGAGTATCCATCTCAGAAAAACCCAGAGATTGAATATGTTTAAATAAGGCGCTGCGCAAGTTGGTAGCATAACCGACTGCAGCTTTAGAAGCGAAATATTGTGCAGTGATACTGCAGATCAAACCAATCACAGCCAGGAGCAGGAGGACGCCGCATTGGCGTAAAATGTAATTAGTATAGCCGCCCGCGATGCCATAATCAATGATTGAGGCCATAATGAGCGGTACCAGTAAATCGAAGGAAGCCTCCAACATCTTAAAAAGCGGTGCAAGGATACTTTCCTTTCGATAAGTTCGTAAGTAAGTTAACATTTTCTTTCTAAAAGCCCTCCTTAATCTAATAATTTATCTTAGAGTCTCATATGGTCAGGTGTTTTATACTCTCAGGCTCATATCATCGCAGCAGCTCCAAGAGCATGGGTATAAAATCTATGAATTCACAGAAGTATTTAATTTGACCTATGTAATCATGATACCACAAAAAAGATATGATTCCTCAATATGATAACAAAAAGTTAATGAAATTACCAGTCAAGGAAAGTATTGTATATGAATATCTGGACTGTATGGGTAACGGTTTTCAATCACGGAAGAAAACATGCTGATTGTATTATAGTGGATCTGTGCTATAATTTTAGCATTCCTATATTTTAAGAGAATTATGATACATACAGAACTTTTGAATATGAATAGCTTAGAAAGCGGAGTGGTATTTTCTATGTATATATCCAAGCGTAACGCAACCTATATTGTAGAGGAAATCAGCAAGATTATTGGTGAGAAAATCAACATGATGAATGCGGATGGGATCATTATCGCCAGTAGTGATATCAATCGCATCGGTACTTTTCATGCCGCTGCGAAAGAACTAATTGACCATAAGCTGCAAGAGGTAATTGTAAAAAATGAAAGCGAATATGAAGGTGCACGTCCAGGGCTTAATCTGGCCATTAACTTCCAGGATGAGATTGTAGGTGTTATCGGTGTAACAGGACCTTATCACGAGGTAGCAAAATACGGTCAGATTCTTAAGAAAATGACTGAGATCCTTTTATTGGATCAATATTATAAAGAGCAGAAGGATATTGACAAGCGTATCAGAGAACGTTATCTGGATGAATGGATGTTCGGTGAGGCTAAGAATATCACTCCTATGTTCGTGCAGCAAGGGAATGCCCTGCAGATTGATATTACGCTTCCAAGAAGAATTATGGCAGTTTCATTTCTTACAGGAGAAGTGCAGAATGAGGATGCACAGCGTATGATCGATGATGCGGAGAAGATGATTATGGGCATGATGCGTGAAGATAGCAACAGACATTTTCTAAAGAGTGGTGTAGAGCTTCTTTGTGCTATTCCGGAATGCTCAGATCATGAGATGATAAAGCTTGCGCAACATATGAAAAAGGATATTGAGTCAAAGCATCCCATTAAATTCTTCTGCGGCATTGATGCTGGCAGTGAAGGATATACTCTGATTCATAGTAGTGTCATCAAAGCAATCAAAGCGTTAAAGACCTCGATTCGATCACCTCAAAAAAGTATTCGCTTATATGCCAGTATCTCAATGGAGATATTCCAGAGTGAGCTGACAGATAGTATTAAACGCGAGTATATCTTTCGGATATTTAAGGACTGCACCTTGGAGGAGATTAACCAATGGATCGGTTTATTAAATATCTTTTATGAAGAGGAAGGCTCTATCGCAGCAACAGCTAATCGGATGTTTATCCATAAGAATACACTTCAATACAAGCTGAATAAGATTAAAGAAAGAACGGGATACGATCCCAGATCTATCCGGTATTCATCCTTGTTTTACAACGCCATCCACTTTTACCAGGATGTTCGTGATAAGATGTTCTATTAGTGAAAATGTATAAAATAATTATGTATAATTTTATCAAATTGGACAATATAACAATATTTGATTGGTTTTTTTGGTTTCTGTAACATAGATTTTACTAGTCCACAGAATTATAATGGGGATACATTAAACGATTTGTTTTCTATTATAAAAAATGGAGGTATTTGTTATGTCAGGTGTTTCATTAATTATTGCCTTTGTTATCGCTATTATACTTATGATTTTTGCAATATCAAAGCTAAAGATTCATCCGTTCTTGTCAATTATGAGTGTATCACTGCTATTGGGGTTGGTGGCAGGAATTCCATTAACGGATATCAAAGTTGACGGTGTTGTTCAGACTCAGGGGCTGGCTACCGTAATCGGTGCAGGCTTCAGTGGTACATTTACCAGTATCGGTATTGTAATTATTCTGGGTGCTTTAATTGGTACAATTTTAGAGAAAACAGGTGCCGCTTTAAAGCTTGCAGATATGACGGTTAAGCTGGTAGGTAAGAAAAGACCTGAGCTGGCTATGCTGATTATGGGTTGGGTAGTATCAATTCCTGTATTCTGTGATAGTGGCTTTGTAATTTTGAATCCAATTCGTAAGGCCTTAGTCAAAAAGACAATGTCCTCCAGTGTTGCAATGACAGTTGCTTTGTCAGGTGGCTTATATGTATCACACGTACTGATCCCTCCTACTCCGGGACCGATCGCAGCGGCAAATACGCTTGGTGTCGGTGACAATCTTTTATTAGTAATCGGTTTGGGTGTTCTTTGCTCCATCTTTCCTTTAATAGCAGGTTACTTCTATGCAAAGTACATTGGTAAAAAGGTTAAGGCCAATGATGAAGCAGATATGAATAATGAAGAAATTGTGCAATCTTATGATGAACTAGTAAAGAGTTATGGTAAATTACCTAACGGAATTATGTCATTAGCTCCGATTATCGTTCCTATTCTTTTAATGGGAATATCCTCTGTTGTGGCTATGATGAAGGTAACTGGTATATTTGCACAGATTCTTACCTTCCTTGGTACACCAATTATCGCTTTGGCAGCAGGAACCATATTTGGCGTCATTACATTATCTTCTGCAAAGAAAATGAGTGAATTTTATGAATTAACCAATGAAACTCTTAAGGTTGTGGGACCGATTCTTTTTGTAACTGCAGCTGGCGGCGTTCTTGGTAAGGTGATTGCTGTATCAGGACTTGTGACCTTTATCACAGATAATGCAACCGTATTTCAGGCGATTGGAATTTTCTTCCCATTCTTACTGGCAGCAATCTTAAAAACCGCCCAGGGTTCCTCAACCGTGGCAATTACCACAACAGCGGGTATTCTTGCTCCTATGCTTCCGGTGCTTGGACTGAACACACCAGTGTTATCCGTTCTTACGGTTATGGCAATCGGTGCAGGTGCGATGGTAGTATCTCATGCTAACGACAGCTATTTCTGGGTAGTAACCAACTTTGGTGCCATGACACCAGATAAGGGATATAAGACTCAGACGGTCATGACTCTGGTTATGGGTGTTGCTGCTATCATAGAGATATTCCTATTAACACTAATATTCTAATGCAACTATGATATAGCTGGCGTAGCGAAGTAACAAATCATCAACGGTCATGGGACGGTGAGTATGCCGTCCCATTTGTAATAAGGAGGTTATCCGATGAGTAAAATCTTACTTATCCCAGATTCATTTAAAGGTACAATGAGCTCGGAGGAAATATGCTCTATTATGGAGAAAGCAATACGTAAGAACAAACCGGAGGCGGAGATTATATCCATACCGGTAGCGGATGGCGGAGAAGGAAGCGTAGATGCATTCTTAAGAGCAATGGGGGGAGAGAAGGTAACAGTAACAGTGAAAGGGCCTTATTTTGAAGAAATGGAGGCATTTTACGGCATTGTTGGCGATGGGGATATTGCTGTAATTGAGATGTCAGCTTGCGCTGGTTTGCCACTGGTAGAAGGAAAAGAAAATCCTGCAAAAACCACCACATACGGTGTGGGACAACTGATGGAGGACGCAATTCGCCGTGGATGCCGTAAACTTATTATAGGTCTGGGCGGAAGCTGTACCAACGATGCGGGAGTGGGTGCGGCAGCAGCTGTAGGTGCTGTCTTCCTTGATAAGAAGGGCAACCCCTTTATCCCGGTAGGTGGTACTCTAAGGGATATTGAACATATTGATACTTCAAAGCTCCATGCTTCCCTAAAGGGAATTGAATTGATTGCTATGTGTGATATAGATAATCCCTTGCATGGAGAGAAAGGTGCCGCTTATATCTTCGGACCTCAGAAAGGAGCAACTCCTAAAATGGTAGAAGAACTGGATGCAGGCTTACAGCACCTGGATCAGGTGCTGCAAAGAGAGCTGAACCTGTCAATGGCAGAGGCCAAGGGTGCTGGTTCCGCTGGAGGAATGGGCTTTGGAATGTTAACTTTCTTTGGAGCAACCTTGCAGATGGGCATTGACACTGTGCTTGATACCGTGAAGTTCGATGAACTATTAAATGGTACCGATTATGTCATCAGCGGAGAAGGAAAGATCGATACCCAGAGCATACGAGGTAAGGTAGTTATTGGAATAGCAAAGAGAACAAAGAAGGCAAATGTCCCGTTGATCGCTGTCGTGGGCGATATTGGAGACGGGATAGAGGAAGCTTATGAAAAGGGAGTCAGCGGTATTTTTAGTATCAATCGTGTTGCCGTGGAATATAAAGATGCCAGGAAAAGAGCAAAAGAAGATTTATATTTAACCATTGATAACCTGATGCGTTATATGAAAGCCATTGGAAAATAGAAGATTAAATTAACCCTAAGAAGTTGCTGCGTAGCTTGATAAAGTTACGCAGTATTTTTGTGTTGTACAGAAGAAAATTAAGCTTTTGCTTGACGAATGAAGAAAAGACATTTATAATAATAATTACTATTATTTATAGGAGATGTGGCTATGGCGGTAAACAAATTTAGTAGACAAAGAGAAGCGATTAAGGAATATCTCGCGCACACAGATGAACACCCGACCGCGGATACTGTATACATGAATATTCGAGCAACATATCCTAATATTAGTTTGGGTACCGTATATCGGAATCTGAATCTACTGGCAGAGCAAGGAGAGATTATCAAGGTGAATTGCCAGGATGGAAGTGACCGGTTTGATGGAAAAACCAAGCCTCATTATCATTTCCTCTGCAATAACTGCGGTAAAGTACATGATATACAGATGGAGTCTATTGATCATATCAATAAGATTGCAGGCGCAGGCTTTGAAGGTAAAGTAGAGGGACATGTGACTTACTTTTATGGGGTATGTCCGGACTGTATGCATAAGGAGTAACAAAAGGTAACTGGGTGAAAATTGAAACAATTCATAAATAGCAAAAAGGTGAACTGATAGATCCTTCAGTTCACCTTTTTATGGTATTAACAGATTACTATTCCGCATCATAAAATAAAAAAATATTGTAATTGCCTATTGACAAATCTTATCATTTATTGTACTATAATAACAGTTATTATTACTGATATTGAAAAAATGACATTAAAGGAGATACGCAAGATGAAGAAATTTGTTTGTCAGGTATGTGGTTATGTACATGAAGGAGATAGTGCACCGGATCAATGTCCAATTTGTAAAGCAGCAAGTGAGAAATTCACTGAGAAGTCAGAAGGAATGTTCTGGGCTGATGAGCACGTAGTAGGTGTTGCAAAAGGAGTTAGCGAGGATATCTTAAAAGACTTAAGAGACAATTTCATGGGTGAATGTACTGAAGTTGGAATGTATTTAGCTATGGCAAGAGTAGCTTACAGAGAGGGATATCCAGAAGTAGGCTCCTATTATGAGAAAGCTGCTTGGGAAGAAGCAGAGCACGCAGCAAAGTTTGCTGAATTACTTGGTGAAGTTGTAACTGACAGTACAAAGAAGAATCTTCAGATGAGAGTAGATGCTGAGAATGGCGCTTGTATGGGTAAGAAAGATTTAGCAACCCGTGCTAAAGCAGCAAATCTGGATGCGATTCATGATACCGTACATGAGATGGCTAAGGACGAAGCAAGACATGGACGTGCATTCAAAGGTTTATTAGATCGATACTTTGCATAATATCAAAAGTTGGATACATAATAATATTTGTTAGTAGCTAACTTAATTTAAAATATTTGTATAAAAGTAGCTGTGGCTACAACATCAACTTTAGTTTACCTATATAATAGAGTTATAGATGAAGGATACTTCATAAGTTCAAAGTTGATTTAAAAATGCTTACAACATGGTATATATAATCCCTCATTATATATACTTTCCCCCTTATATATTGTTCCCAGCACGAAACAGCTCCCACTCCCAAGGGGAGCTGTTTCTATGTGTGCTCACCAGGCACACATAAAAGAATGGTTCGGTGTTTCCACCAAAACTATTCTGTAAATTGCTTGTGATTAAATTAATTTGTACCTGACTTAACCTTATTCCATTCATCATTATAGAAAGTTTCTAATTCAGCCCCAAGGTAGGAGAAGGTAGTACATCGATCCAGTACACTTTGTTCAGGGAAGGCAACAGTACTATTCTTAATATCCTCATCGGTAATCATCTCTCTAGCTGCCTTATTTGGTGTAGAATAAGTAATATATTCAAAGTTCTTTAATGCGATGTCAGGTCTACACATAAAATTGATAAAGGCTTCGGCATTTTCCTTGTTCTTGCAGTTCTTCGGAATAACCCATCCGTCAATCCATACGTTAGATCCTTCCTTTGGAACTACATACTCCAGATCCGGATTTTCTCTTTTGGTGTAAATAGCTTCACCGGAATAGATGACACCGAGTGCAGCTTCACCGCCGATCATCTTATCACGCACCTGATCAACTACATAAGCCTGAACCAGAGGATACTGTGATTGAAGCAGTTTGGTTGCTTCCTCAATCTGAGCTTTATCAGTAGAATTTAAATCATATCCTAAATATTTAAGAGCGATGGCATAAGCATCACGGACACTATCAATCATTAAGATGTTTCCGGAATATTTCCCATCAAAGAGGGAAGCCCAGCTGTCAATGGGTTCATCTACCATTGTTTTATTATATAAAATACCGACAGTTCCCCAGCAATAAGGGACACTGTACTTGTTTTCTGCATCAAAGTTCTTTGAGCTGTCTAAATAAGTCTGATCGATATTTGATAAATTAGGAATATTACTGAAGTCTATCTCAGCCAGTAAATCATCCTCAATCATTTTTTGGATCATATAATCGGAAGGACAAACAACATCGTATTGAACGGCATTTTCTTTGATCTTTGGATACATCTCTTCGTTCGTCTGGAATTCATCATAAACGACTTTAATTCCGGTTTCTTCTTCAAATAGGTCACGTACGTCGGGATCCATATATTCTCCCCAATTGTAAACATATACTTTCTCGGAAGTGTCTTCACTGCATCCCAACAACAGGATGCTACAAAGGGTTAGTGTAATTAGTAGTGCTGCTATTTTTTTCATTGTCATATCCTTTCGTTTATTATTTACGTATTGGTACATGCTTGTCGGCATTTTTGCGATTAATTAGGACGAGGAGAAGCAGTATGGCAACAAACATAATCGTTGATAAAGCATAGATTTCCGGCTTAATTCCTTTTCTAACCTCTGTATAAATCTTTGTGGACAAGGTATTGATTTCAGGACCCTTTGTAAAGTAAGTGATAACGAAATCGTCCAGTGACATGGTAAAGGCAAGGAAATACCCGGATATTATTCCTGGCAAAATGTCAGGAAGAATTACTTTAAAAAAGGCATACACTGGTGAAGCTCCTAAGTCTTGAGCTGCCTCAAAGGTATTAGGGTTTAGCTGCTTGAGCCTAGGCATAACACTTAATAGAACATAGGGAATATTAAAGGTTATGTGTGCAAGTAAAACGCTGGTAAAGCCCAGAGTAAAACGTAAAGCTACAAACAACAGCATTAAGGAAATACCAGTTACGATATCTGCATTCAGCATGGGAATATTGGTGACCCCCATCATAATAAATCTAGGAGTTTTTTTCATGCTGTTGATAGCAAAGGCACCGGCGGTTCCAATGACTGTAGCGATCAGAGCAGAGACAAAGGCTAGGATTAGTGTGGTGTACAATGCTCTCATAATATCATCGTTTTGAAATAACTGCGTATACCATTTTAAGGTGAAGCCACCCCATTTTGCTCTTGATTTTGACTGATTAAAGGATAAGACAATCAAAATGATAATCGGTGCATAGAGAAAGAGTAGAATCATACCTATATAGAATCGGCTAAAAAAATTCTTTACCATAGATTGCTGCCCTCCGATTCTTTGTCATATTTTGATAAGATGGCCATGCAAAGGAGCACGAAGATCATGAGCACCAGTGATAAACCGGAACCGGCATGCCAATTACCAAGAGTAAATTGTTGCTCAATGACATTACCAATCAATAAAATCTTACTGCCGCCCAGAATAGAAGAGATGGCAAAGGTAGTAAGGGATGGCACAAAAACCATGGTAATCCCACTAATAACACCGGGAAGGCTAAGAGGGAATATGATCTTCATAAAGGTTTGTAAAGAATTTGCACCCAGATCTCGAGCTGCATTAATAACATCCTGATCGATTTTAATTAATACATTGTAAATAGGCAAAATCATAAAGGGTAGGTAGTTGTATACCATGCCTAATATGATTGCAGCAGGTGTGTTAATAATATTAATTGTTGGAAGATGCAAAAAGGCGAGCAGGGTATTAAGAATTCCCGTCTTCTCTAATATGTTCTGCCAGGCAACGGTTCTCAACAAAAAATTCATCCACATGGGAAGAATGATGATAAATATAATCAGACTGTTACTTTTTAACTTAATACTATTCAATATAATGGATAAGGGATAGGATAAAATTAGGCATATAACAGTGCTGATCATGGATAGAAGCAGGGCGAGACCTAAGGCCTGTAGATAAATAGGCTCGGCAATCGCTGCAATATTATCAAATGTAAAATGATTTTCTTTGGTGGTTACCCCATAATAAAGTATCATAACCAGCGGTATGATAATAAATCCTGCCATCCAAAGAATATAGGGGAAAGAAAGTAACTTTATTCGATTGGCATGAGGAAGCATTAATCCAGACTCTGTAGCAGGATTAAGCTTTGGCTTGGTGTCATTCATAGAACACACAACTCCTTATTCAATAGTTTAGGGTTTTGTTTTACTCACTAATTACAGCTGCTTGTTCATCTTCAGATGCAGGTTTGTTCATGATCTGAATGTCAAAGGGGTCAACCTTGATTCCAACTTCGGTTCCAACAGCACATAAGTCAGTGGAATGAACAAGCCATTCCCGACCGTTTGCCATAACCTCCATCTCATAGTGGACTCCTTTGAAGATCAGTGAGGTTACCCTACCGGTAATAATTCCTTCGGAAGGCTTAACCAAATCAATATCCTCAGGTCGTATAACAACATCCACTGGTTTTTGCTTGCCAAAGCCATCATCTACACAGGGGAAATTAGCACCAAGAATATTAACCAACCGATCTTCCACCATGGTGGCAGCGATAATATTACTGTCTCCGATGAAGTCAGCTACAAATGCGTTTTCAGGTTCGTTATAAATCCTCTCAGGGGTTCCGATTTGCTGTATATAACCCTGATTCATTACTACGATAGTATCTGACATGGTAAGAGCCTCTTCCTGGTCATGCGTTACGTAGACGAAGGTAATACCAAGCTCATTCTTTAAGCGTATTAGTTCGTACTGCATGTCCTGACGAAGCTTAAGATCTAAAGCACCAAGGGGCTCATCTAACAGAAGCACTTTTGGTTCATTTACAATAGCTCTTGCAATGGCAATTCTTTGTTGTTGACCACCGCTTAAGGAATTTGGAGTTCGATTTTCATATCCATCCAGGTTAACCAGCTTCAAGGCATATTTAATCTTATCATTTATGTAAGCTGAGCTTTTCTTTTTTATTTTCAGACCAAAGGCAATATTTTCAGCTATGGTCATATGGTTAAATAATGCATACTTTTGAAATACAGTATTGAGCTGACGTTCGTTTGGAGGCATCTTTGTGATGTCTCTGCCTTCGAATACAACCTGTCCTTTATCAGGAGTCTCAAAACCGCCGATAATACGAAGGGTTGTGGTCTTGCCGCAGCCGGAAGGGCCAAGCAGTGTAACGAATTCATTCTCCCTGACATAGAGATTCAAATCATCTAATATAACTGTATTATCATAGGATTTCGTAATATTAACTAGATTTATTAGTTTGTTATCATTCATCATAAGACTCCTTCTGGAGGCTTTGACCTCCTAAATATATCAAAAGCTTGGGGGTGTAGATACCCAAAGCAAGGTAGCACCTGTCTTTTCGGATGCGGTTACATAATGTTGCTTGTTAGCGGTAAAATAAAAGGATTCACCTTTTTTTACCTTGTAAGAGCGATTACCGATATACAAGGTGATACTACCGTTTAGAATATAGCCGAATTCTTCACCCTCGTGGGGATTATCCGGATAGGTTGAACCATTTGCATCAAGGGTTAGAAGAATGGGTTCCATAATATTCTTCTGCGCATTAGGGATAATCCATTTTACTTCATTTCTTAATTCAGCATCGTATTTTTCAAAATAATCAGTTTTCTTAAATACGACCTGCTCGGCTGAGGTTCCACTGAAAAACTCTTCGAGATTAGTACCAAGACACTGTAAAATATCTACCAATGTGGCAATGGAAGGAGAGGTTAAATCCCGTTCTAATTGAGAGATAAACCCTTTTGATAATTCTGCACGGTCAGCCAACTCTTCCTGCGTTAAACTTTTTTGTATTCTTAATTCTTTGATTTTTGAACCAATATTCATAATAATACCCATTCCTGACCATCTTATTTAATGCGGCCATAACATTAATGAATTAGCGAATGTAAGACCTTTGAAAGCTATCAGTTTCTTACTAAGAATAAACTTTAAGTTTAGTTTAAGTAAACAATAATATACATTATACTAGCAATATTTTTATTGTCAATAATTTTGTTAATTTATCGGAGAAAGAAGTGCATAAAAATGCAGAATAATTATAAGTGGGTGTAAATTAAAAAGAAGCACCTAACATCAGAGGTTCAGCGGAAATCTCTAATGTTAGGTGCCTTTTCATTTCTAATCTCATTGAGAGCGGGAGGAGATCTTTAGTAACCCACAAATCCCGCATATTTAATTTTATTCAAACATAGGTTAAACCTGAAAGAACTGGACTAATGAATCTAGTTTTTCTGCAATGTCTTTATTCCTGTTTGCTTTTTCAAGCACTTCGTCAGTCTTATTGAAAATTGCAGTTGAACTTTCAGCAATATCAGTGGAGCCTTGAGCGGCTTCATTTGCAGCTGAAGTTATTTCATGAATGGACTGCTGAATATAAGAAATTGATTCATCCAGTTGTTGAGCGGAATTTTTGATCTCATTTACCATTTCATCAATCGTATTGGCATCACTATGGTATTGTTCGCCGGTTTTTACGAGTATTTCATAGTCTTTTATCACTTTGTTATCCACGAAGGCTAATAAGGTTTCTGAATCAGAGACGATGTCCTTTACGGCATTTGATATGTCATTGCTGATTGCTTCAATCTGAGAAACGGCATTCTTGGAATTATGAGCTAAATTACTAATTTCATTGGCCACAACAGCAAAACCCCTGCCTGCTTCACCGGCTCTGGCAGCCTCAATAGAAGCATTGAGGGCTAACAGATTCGTTTGAGCTGTAATACTTAAAATGGTCTGGGATAGGTTTCTTATTTCTTCAATTGCAGCCGCTTTATGAATAGATTGTCTTAGCTTTTTATTTGTCGCATCATACATCTCAATTGCAGTTTTTTGAGATTCTACGGCTTCTTCTTTAAGATTCTGAGCACGGAATTTGATATCAGAAGCAACATTTTGACCATCCCTGGCCATACTGGAAACACGTTTTACTTCGTCACTAATGGCAAGAGAGGCTGCATTCATTTCTTCTGTAGATGCAGCAGTTTCTTCCATTCCAGCGGATAGCTCCTCGGTGGTTGCAGAAATCTCTTCAACGTCACGATTCACATGGTTTGCACCATCCACTAAGATATCCGAAGATGCTTTTATTTCTGCTGTTTCTAATTTAATGGTTGATATAACATCCCTTACTTTTGCTTGGGTATGCTGGAAGGATCTTGAGATATCACCGATCTCATCCTTTCGTTTTAAAGACTTTTCGCTTAATTGCACATGAAAATTGCCGGTCTCTAAGCTATGTAGGTTCTGCCTTATATCAAGATAACCTTTTGCTATACTTGCACCAATAAAATAGGTCACAGTGGAGCCAATCAAAGATAGGATTCCTAAGAAGATGGAGATTTTTATCATGGCAGCAGATATCGCTGCTTTTATATCATCGGAATAGATTCCTACGAACCACATACCAACTATGCTGCCCTGGTTGTCTTTTAATGGAATGTAATATGTAGTAGCATTGCGCCCTAGGATATTTGCTGTTCCTATATAGGCCTCCCCATTTGCTATAACCTTCTGAATTACTGCATCAGATGCCTTTGTGCCAACTTGTCGCTTACCTGCTTCATCCTTTACGGTAGTAGCGACTCGTGTATCCATTGCAAACAGTGTTGATAAGATTCCTGTGTTCTTTGAGAAATCATCGACTACTTCATAATTCTCATTCATGAGAACATCGCCTTTATAAAGCTTATCACCATCCAGGTTCCAATTACCGGGATATTGTAAATCGATGAGAGATAAACCCAGGGATGAGTAGTTTGCAAGCTCTGTGGACTTCTCATTTTCCACCAGATTTGTAACTGAACTTCTTACTACAAGGTTGGTAGAGGTGATAATTGCTATCAATAAAATAATAAAAGCTAACACAATTTTCCATTTAATCTTCATGTTAGGTACTCCTTTCTTATTCCTATTACTGGGGATTTAGAATATATATTATATTACGAATGCCATTATAGCAATGGTTATTTTGTAATCAGTACAGGGAATTTGTAGTTTATTGATGAGATTTGCTCAGCTTTTATATAAATGATTATAAAAAAGAACGTATTGCATATTGGAACTACAATACGTTCTTTCGTTAGTTATAGTTATATCTTATTTAAAGCTTTTATTAACACTTCTTTCTACATAACTTGTATGTAGGAGATGATGCGCCTTATGGCTGCCTGGTTTCTCAAGATACTCATCGTAGAGAAGCTTAATTGATGGGTTCTCATGAGATTTTCTAAGTGGCATGTTAGCATCAATATCATACAGAGCTTTTGCACGAAGTGCTCTGATATCATTGAAGTTACGAACAACACTTGGCTGCTGAGGCTGTCCGCCGCCATTTACACAACCGCCGGAGCAACCCATGATCTCGATGAAGTGATAGTTTACCTTGCCGGACTTCACATCTTCAAGTAATTCTCTTGCGTTGGCAAGACCGGAAGCGACTGCTACATTAATATCCATACCAGCTACATGATAAGTAGCCTCTTTGATACCCTTTGTTCCTCTAACTTCCTTGAAATCAAGGCTTGCAAGCTCTTCACCAGTTAAAACCTCAACTGCAGTTCTAAGAGCAGCTTCCATAACACCACCAGTAGCACCGAAGAGTACACCAGCACCTGTTGATCTGCCTAACGGATCATCAAAATCTTCCTCCGGAAGTGATACGAAATTCAGACCTACTCGGTCAATCATTCTTGCAAGCTCACGGGTTGTGATTGATATATCAACATCGGGCATACCTGCAGCGCTCTGATCCTCTCTGCCTATCTCGAATTTCTTAGCAGTACAAGGCATTACGCTGACCATAACGATCTTTGCAGGATCAATACCGATCTTCTCAGCGTAGTAGGTCTTTGTAATTGCTCCGAACATCTGCTGAGGAGACTTACAGCTGGATAAGTTCTCTAACATATCTGGATAATAGTGTTCACAGTACTTAACCCAACCTGGTGAACAGGAAGTGATTAATGGTAATTTACCACCATTATTAATTCGATCCAGCAATTCGGTTGCTTCTTCCATAATGGTTAAATCAGCAGAGAAATCAGTATCAAATACCTTTGCAAAGCCTAAGCGGCGAAGTGCAGCAGCCATCTTGCCCTGTACATTAGTTCCGATTGGAAGGCCAAAGGCTTCACCAAGTGCGGCACGAACTGCAGGAGCGGTCTGAACCACTACGAATTTATCAGGATCAGCAAGAGCAGCAAATACCTCATCGGTGCTATCTTTCTCGTAGAGAGCGCCAGTTGGACATACTGCGATACATTGACCACAGGATACACAGCTGGTCTCAGCCAGACCCATATCGAAAGCACAGGAGATATTAGTTGCAAAACCACGTTCATTTGCACCAATAACACCGATGCCCTGCATAGACTCACAAACAGCAGAACAACGTCTGCAAAGGATACATTTGTTGTTATCACGAACCATATGAGCAGAGGTTTCATCTAGTTCATAACGAGTACGTTCGCCGTCATAGAGATCCTCTTCTTCCACTCTAAGATCAGTACAAAGAGTCTGAAGCTCACAGCTACCACTGCGTACGCAGGATAGACATTTTCTATCATGATCGGATAAGATAAGCTCTAAGGTTTTTTTACGAGAATCTAAAACCTTAGGAGAATTTGTTATAATTTCCATACCCTCAGCAATTGGGTACATGCAGGAAGCTACAAGGCTTCTTGCACCTTTAACTTCTACAACACAGATACGACATGCACCGATTTCATTGATGTCCTTTAAAAAGCAAAGAGTAGGGATATCAATGTGTGCAAGCTTAGCTGCTTCTAAAATAGTGGAGCCCTTAGGTGCTTCGACAGGCATACCATTTATTTTTATATTAACAGTTTCCATTAACAACCTCCATTCTGTCATACTATGACAGTTCTAATCACAGGTTGAAAACGATTCATTTTCAACCAAACTCTATCTTCAAATACTAGGTGATTTCACGAATGATGCTATTTTACAGCAAACTTCTCTTATTTCTTAGAGATAGCGCCGAATCTACATTTCTCCATACAAGCTCCGCACTTGATACATTTACTCTGATCGATAAGATGAATTTCTTTCACCTTTCCTTCAATTGCGTTGTTAGGGCAAATTCTTGCACATAAGGTACAGCCCTTACACTTATCAGCATCAATTACATAGGAAAGAAGGGCTTTACAAACGCCGGAAGGACACTTCTTATCAACTACGTGAGCAACATATTCATCTTTAAAGTAACGTAAGGTTGATAATACTGGGTTAGGAGCTGTTTGACCAAGGCCGCAAAGTGCATTTTCTTTGATGTAGTAGCAAAGCTCTTCCATTTTATCAAGATCTTCCATAGTTCCCTGACCGTTTGTAATCTTGTCAAGAATTTCATGAAGACGCTTTGTTCCGATACGGCATGGTGTACATTTACCGCAGGATTCATCCACTGTGAACTCCAGGAAGAATTTTGCGATATCAACCATACAGTTATCCTCATCCATTACGATAAGACCACCGGAACCCATCATGGAACCGATACTCAGTAAGTTATCATAATCAATCGGAATATCAAAATGAGAAGCAGGGATACATCCGCCGGAAGGACCGCCGGTCTGAGCTGCTTTAAACTTCTTGCCGTTAGGGATACCGCCGCCGATTTCATCGATAACTTCTCGCAGAGGTGTTCCCATAGGGATTTCAACAAGACCAGTGTTATTGATCTTACCACCAAGAGCAAATACCTTTGTTCCCTTGGATTTTTCAGTACCCATACTTGCAAACCACTCTGCACCATGTAAGATGATCTGAGGAATGTTAGCATAGGTTTCCACGTTATTTAAGATTGTAGGTTTCTGGTAGAGACCCTTCTGTGCAGGGAACGGAGGACGTGGACGAGGTTCACCACGGTTACCTTCAATGGAGGTCATAAGTGCAGTCTCCTCACCGCATACGAATGCACCAGCACCAAGTCTGATATCAACGTCAAAATCAAAGCCGCTATTAAAGATATTCTTACCAAGTAAGCCGTATTCTCTTGCCTGCTTAATAGCAATTTCAAGACGATCTACAGCAATTGGATATTCTGCACGAACATAGATATAGCCCTGAGTTGCACCGATTGCATAACCAGCAATGGCCATAGCCTCAAGAACTACATGAGGATCACCCTCTAATACGGAACGATCCATGAAGGCACCTGGGTCACCTTCATCGGCATTACAACAGACATATTTCTGGTCAGCATCATTTCCCTTTGCAAGCTTCCATTTTAAGCCGGTAGGGAAACCGCCGCCGCCACGGCCGCGAAGACCGCTGTCTAAGATGGTCTGAATTACCTGATCCGGTGTATATTCGGTTAATACTTTGCCGAGTGCTTCGTAACCATTGGTTCCGATATACTCGTCAATGTTTTCAGGATTAATGACACCACAATTACGAAGTGCAATTCTGTGCTGTTTTTTATAGAAATCCGTCTCATTTAAGGACTTGATTCCTTCTTCTGTTACCATTTCCTTGTATAACAAACGGGTTACAATACGTCCCTTTAATAAATGCTCGGAAACGATTTCTTCAATATCTTCTTCTTTTACCATAGCATAAAAGGATGCTTCTGGATATATAATAACAATTGGGCCTAAAGCACAAAGTCCGTGGCAACCTGTTTGCACAACGGCAACTTCTTCTTTGAGACCATTTTTCTTAATTTCAGCCTGCAGTGCTTCGATAATCTTGACGCTTCCTGAGGAAGTACATCCGGTACCACCGCAAACTAACACATGTGAACGATACATAGTGTGACCTCCTTCAGATTAACCGAGTACTTCGGCGATCGTATATTTTTGAACTACCTGACCACGGACTAAATGCTGCTCAAACACTTCCTGAGCCTTTTCCGGAGTCATTTTAATATAGGTTACTTTATCTTTGCCTGGTTCGTATACTTCTACGATAGGCTCATATTGACATAAACCGATACATCCGGTCTGTGTAACAGATATATTGGTCATACCCTTAGTCTGAACTGCATCAGAAAGTGCGGTAAGAACTGGTCTTGCACCGCTGGCGATACCACAGGTAGCCATACCTACGACAACACGGGTCTGGTCGCTGGATTCACTGCGAATTCCGATCTGACCCTGCATTTTTTCTCTGATTGCTTTTAGCTCTTCTAGAGATTTCATGCTAATCCTCCTTAATTAAATTAAAATATTTACGGTTACTAGAGAGGAGGATTTATCCTCTCTTAATTAAATTAAAATATTTACGGTTACTAGAGAGGAGGATTTATCCTCTCTTATTTAAATATGCGGTTCCGGAAAAGTTGGTTTCCGGAAATTAGAAATTAACCCATTATACTTATTTATAGGAAGGATTCGATTCCTCCTAATTTATAAATATATGGTTAACCCTCGCGTAAACCAGAGGTTTACGACTTTTTGTCTATATCTCTAATGTCATATTACCAAAGCAGCACGCCCCTGCCTCAGTCTGAGACGAAGATACCTAGATGTGATATCCACCGTCTGTTTCATTTTGATTTTCATTTAAGTATTCTTTTATATAATTAGTTACTTCCGGGGAATTTAATGGAATGCCTCCTAGAATCTGTCGAAACTCCCTGGTATCAAGTGTAAATCGATTTCCATCAAATTCATATGTATAAAGGAAATCAATATGAGTATTCAAAGTAATTAATGTATGAATCGTGCTGTTCATGTCACCTAAGGGCATTCGGTCAATATGGGATAGACCAAAAACAGCAGTTATTATAGTGCCAACTCCCAGTGTAGAATCTATTTTAAAGCTTCCACCGGTGCTTAATGCGGCCATCTTGAAAAATGGTACACCAAGTCCAATCCTTCTGGTTGTACGAGTTGTAAAAAATGGATCTTCTACCTGCGTTAGCTGCTCTTGCGACATGCCGCTTCCATTATCTGAGATGATTATCGTTAGTGCATCCAGATCTCTTCGTATTTGAACGGTAATTTCAATCAAACCAGCGCCAGCCCGTATTGAATTGTTCGCAATATCTAATACATTAAGAGAAATTTCAGTCATCATACTATTCGTATTTCTTTAAAATACCTTCTACATCATCAACAGTTAACTTACCGTAAACATCTTCATTAACCGTTAATACGGGTGCAAGTCCGCATGCGCCGATACAACGGCAGGACTCAAGTGAAAATTTACCGTCTGCTGTACATCCGCCATCTTCAACTCCAAGTAAATCCTTGAATTTGTTAAAGATATCACCGGAACCTTTTACATAGCAAGCGGTTCCAAGACAGACTGAAATGTTGAATTTGCCCTTTGGGTTAAGGGAGAATTGTGAATAGAATGTTACGATACCATAAATTTTTTCTAACGGTACATTTAACTCGTTAGAAATAATGGTCTGAACTTCGATTGGAAGATAGCCATAGATTCCTTGTGCCTTTTGCAATATTGGCATTAAAGCGCCTTTATCATCCTTATACTCAGCGATGACGTTTAAAAGGGCAGTTTCCTGCTCTCTTGTTCCTGCAAAAGGTACTGTACTATTTTGCATTCCCATTATAAAACCTCCTTGAATAAAATCGTGTCGCCACACAAACAATGACAGTATACCACAAGTGTGTTAAAAAATCTACAAAAATAATTAACAAGTATCCACGTATATATATAAATAACTACAGGCAAGATGTATAAATAGAAATAAAAGATTAGTGAATCCTTGTAGGTTTCAACGATGGACATGTGGATTAAAAGATTGAATTTACATACATTTTGATATATAATAGAACTATTATACTACAGGAACAAAGTACTGTTCCTGTAGTCGAGATGAACGGCGCAGATACAGCGCCTTTTATCGGAAGTAAGTACACCTTCCGATAACTAATACTACAGGAACAAAGTACTGTTCCTGTAGTCGAGATGAACCGCGCAAAAGCAGCGCCATTTATTGGAAGTATACCACTTCCAATAACTTATATTAGGTACAGAAAGGCGAGACCATGGAAGCACAAGAAGAGCAACAATTTATTCAAATATTACAATCGGTACCGGGAGGCGTTGCAAAGATTGCATTCGATGATATGCTAACTCTTGTTTATGCAACGGACAAGTTTTTCTCCATGATCATGAAGGTGTCGGACAGGACAAGTATCAAATTACCAGCTTCCTTGCTACGCTTAGTTTATTCAGCTGATATTATCAATTTAACTCAACAACTGGCTAATGAGAAGCATCGCAAGGATAATATGATTAACTTCCATTTTCGGGTATTACAGCAGGACGGAAGCTTCCATTGGGTAATGATTTCAGGAAAAAAAACAGACGAGACCTACCAAAGCGGTATGAAAACAGTGCCGATTTATTACTGTGTGGCAGTTGATATTACCTATCTCATGGTTGGTTATAAAAAGTTAGAGCAAACCAATGATTATCACCGGATTATTTCTGATCTCGCGAAGGAGTTATTTTTTGAATACGAAATTGCAACGGATAAGTTAATGTTCTCCGAACAATTCCGTGAGATCTTTGGGAAAGAGAATGTGATAACAGGCTTTCGTAAGAAGCTGGAAAAGACAAAGATTATTCACCAGGAAGAATTACCGGCAGTGGTATCAATTTTCAATAGTATGATGAGCGGAAGGAAACAGGTCAGATTTGAGCTTCGATTGATTGGGAAGGATGGTATTCCAACCTGGTATACCTGCTATGCTTCCATCATATTTGATGATAACCGGAATCCCTATAAAGTTGTAGGTAAGGTATCACTTATGGCGATAAAGTCAAATGAAGCTGAGACTATATCACATATCCCTAAATATGATAATGTTTCGAACGTATGTACAAGAGATTCTGCAGAAATAATGATGAAAGAAGCAGCTGCAAGTCAAACGGACAACTCAATTAGTGCATTAATGATGATAGATATCAGGAATTTTAAAGGTATTAATGAGGTAAGAAATACCATTGATGGGGAAAATATTATGACCTCAGTAGGAAGAGTGTTAAAGAACTTCTTCCGTACCAGTGACATTATTGGGAGACTTAGTCTTAGTGAGTTTGTTGTCTATATTAAGAATGTTTCCTCAGACAAAATAATATATGACAAAGCAAACCAACTCTGTAAAGCGATTGGAGAAATCCACAACTATGAATATACTAAGAATAGCCTGGTAGTAAGCATAGGAATTACGATGCATCGAGGTTCGGCAGATTACAAAGCATTAATGGCAAATGCATCAACAGCTCTCGTAATGGCAAAAAAAGTTCCTGCGAGCTCCTTTGAAATGTTCAACGGTTCAGTGTCTTAATCAATCATTAAAATCGTGGTAAATATGATAATAATAAACATATATATGTAACGTGTAGTTCGGAGTACTCTCAGAAACGAAAATCGGCCACAAACATGCGTGTAAGGGGTTTTGAAGGTGCTCTACACATAAAATGGAGGATTTTATGACAATAAAAGATGTCAAAGAAATACTAAAGGCCGAGTTCGTTGTCGGTGAAGAATGGGGCGACAGGGAAGTGCAC
Organism: Bacillota bacterium; assembly: GCA_023386815.1. Taxonomy (GTDB): domain Bacteria; phylum Bacillota; class Clostridia; order Lachnospirales; family Lachnospiraceae; genus Mobilitalea. The sequence goes on along the minus strand of JAEWIZ010000018.1, from coordinate 29,225 downwards.
ACAGCCTGTGGATCAGATATGATGAGTGATGTGCTAGCCTTTATGAAAGATCAGTCCGTACTGCTCACTGGTTTATGTAATCTGCAGGTAATACGTACTTGTGAGATGATGGATATCATCTGCGTTGTTTTTGTTAGAGGTAAATTACCCGATGAGGGAATGATTGAGATGGCAAAAGAGAAAGAGATTGCAATCCTTACTTCTGGACATAGGATGTTTTCTGCTTGTGGAATGCTCTATGAAAAAGGTTTGCGAGGAGGTCCTGATTATAAATGAATAAGGATACAATAGTGATGTCATATCAGGTTCCCGCAGACGATTTTACCAGAGCGGGGGAAGCTTCCAGTAGTGTCAAGGGTAAGCTTAAGAAAATGGGAGTTGATCCTGATATTGTCAGGAAGGTTGCTATTGCCATGTATGAGGGCGAAATTAATATGGTAATCCATGCTTTTGGCGGTACAATTGAGGTAATCGTATCACCGGAAGAGATTTTGATGATACTGAAGGATCAGGGTCCAGGAATAGAAGATATTGAGCTGGCAATGCAGGCAGGGTATTCGACAGCACCGGATAATATTCGCTCACTGGGATTTGGAGCCGGGATGGGTCTGCCTAATATGAAGAGATATACGGATGAAATGAAGATAGAAAGTGTCCTTGGCGTTGGAACGACGGTGACTATGAAAGTAAAAATAGCCTAGTCAGGTTTGGTTTATTATCGGAGAAAGTGACTGATATAATTCACAATTAACGTTGCAGCTAACAGGCTCATGCTGATAGCTTGCAGGTTATTAAGAAAGGCATGGTTTATATGGGTAAGTTTTTTACATCAGTTCGGTTAAAAGAAGACCTATGCATGGGATGTATAAATTGCATCAAACGTTGCCCAACTCAGGCTATCCGAGTTAGAAATGGAAAGGCTGCAATAACTAAGGAATTTTGTATCGATTGTGGGGAGTGTATCCGTATCTGCCCCCATCATGCGAAGGAAGCAACCTATGATTCACTTGAGATAATGAAGATGTTTGAATACACCGTAGCTCTTCCAGCTCCTTCTTTATATGGACAATTCAATCATCTGGATGATATTAATATTGTTCTGACGGCGCTAAAGAAAATGGGATTTGATGAAGTCTATGAGGTGAGTGGGGCGGCAGAGTTAGTGTCGGAGCTTTCAAGAAGTTACGTATCAAACCATAAGGAGATGTGGCCCATCATAAGCACGGCCTGTCCTTCCGTAGTGAGGCTCATTCAGGTTCGCTTTCCAAACCTAATAGAGCATCTTCTGCCCATCTGCGCACCGGTAGATTTAGCAGCTAAGATAGCTAGAGAAAAAGCTGTAGCGAAGACGGGCCTTCCGAAGGAGAAGATAGGAATTATCTTTATATCCCCATGTCCTGCCAAAATGACCGCGGTAAAGGCACCGATAGGGATTGATCATAGTGATATCGACGGCGTACTGGCTATTAAAGAAGTATATCCGGCTCTTCTTCCCTATATGAAGCAAAGTATTGATCATGTAGAAGAACTCAGTATCTCGGGTCGAATCGGTATTGGCTGGGGAAGTACCGGTGGAGAAGCCGGGAGTTTGTTATCTGATAATTATCTGGCAGCTGATGGGATTGAGAATGTTATTAAGATACTGGAGGATCTGGAGGATCAAAAATTCGATGATCTTGAGTTCATAGAGTTGAATGCTTGTGCAGGAGGCTGTGTTGGAGGAGTTCTGACAGTAGAAAATCCATATCTGGCAAAGGTGAAGCTAAAGAGACTTCGTAAATATCTTCCAGTAGCTTGCAATCATTTATCTAATAGTGGATGCGAGGATGCATATTGGACAGATATGGTAAAGTATGAACCGGTATTTAAGCTTGGTAATGACATGAAGGAGAGCATTGCTAATATGTCAAGGGTGGAGGAGTTGTGTGAGTTATTTCCAAAACTGGACTGCGGTTCTTGTGGAGCACCGACCTGCAAAGCATTAGCAGAGGATATTGTACGTGGTGTTGCAAAAGAACAGGCATGCATTCACATTCTTCGTGATTACATCCATAAGCTGACTGATGAATTGTTAAAACTGGATACGAATAAATAAGGATAAAACTATATAAAGATAAAACTATATAAAGTACATAATAAAAATTGTGGGATGCATAGCTGATGAAAATTAGTTAAAATAGCAGATATTAATATACACTGAGGTACTTGGGAGGTAGTATGAAGGTTATTGATCTCATTAAGAAATGTGGATTTCTTGTATTAAATGATGGAGAGGGTTCTGACAGGGAGATTTCAGCCCCTTATTGCTGTGACCTATTGAGCATTGCCATGGGAAGGATGCCGGCAGATTCTGCCTGGGTGACAGTCATGGGTAACATCAATACCCTTGCGGTCGCTTCCTTAGCAGACGCTTCCTGTATTATTCTTGCAGAAGGCAGCAAGCTGGATGAACCCGCTTTACAAAAAGCAAAGGAGCAGGGGATTACAGTATTAGCAACGGAGCTCCCAATCTTTAATGCAGCACTTATCATTTATCAGGAGCAGCATGCTTAAGCTTTCCTACGATCTTCATATCCACTCCTGCCTATCTCCCTGTGGTGATGAGGATATGACTCCGGCAAATATCGTCGCAATGTCCGCACTAAAAGGCTTGGATGTCATTGCAATAACAGATCATAATACCTGTAGAAATTGTCCTGCAGTTATGAAATGGGCAAAGGAATACGAACTGATAGCGATTGCGGGAATGGAGCTTTGTACCATGGAAGAGGTACATGTGCTGTGTTTGTTTGAAGAATTGGCAGATGCCCTTCGCTTTGATGAATATGTATATTCAAAGCTGATGCGCTATCCCAATGATGAGCGAGCCTTTGGAAAGCAGGAGATCTATGATGAGGAGGACAATCAAGTTGGAACAGAGCCTTTTCTACTAATCAATGCAACCAACATATCCTTTGATGAGCTTGGGGCATTGATGGAGAAGTTTAAAGGGGTGTATATTCCAGCTCATATTGACAAGAATTCGAATAGTTTAATATCTAATCTCGGATTTGTTCCCCCGACTGCAGATTTTCAAGCTGCTGAGCTGGCCAACCATGGAAACCTAGAGAGGATTAGTAAGGGAAATCCGTATCTGAAACAGTGTAATATTATTACTAATTCAGATGCTCATTCCTTGGAAAATATAAATGAAGCAGTTAATTTTATGGAATGCAAAAGCAGGATTAAGAAGGATATTTTAACCGCTTTAGTCACAAGAGAAAACAAAAACAGCGATCCTTGAAATATCTTAAACTTGTGCTATACTAGATAAGAATACCTTAATCGTATTAACAAAGGAGTATATAATTATGGATTTATTAGATATCAGAGAATTGTATCGTAACAAAGAACAATATATTGGTAAACAGGTCTCAGTTGGAGGCTGGGTAAGAAGTGTCAGAGATTCTAAGACCTTTGGCTTTGTGGTTTTAAATGATGGAACATATTTTGAACCGCTTCAGGTTGTATATCATGATACCTTAGAGAATTTCACAGCAGTCTCAAAATTAAATGTAGGCTCTGCTGTTATAGTAAAGGGAATGCTGGTAGCGACTCCACAAGCAAAGCAGCCTTTTGAAATTCAGGCGGAAGAGGTTGCTATTGAAGGAGCATCCACCGCAGATTATCCATTGCAGAAGAAGAGACATACCTTAGAATATCTTAGAACAATGACTCATTTACGAGCTAGGACAAACACCTTTCAGGCGGTATTTCGTGTACGTTCAATGATTGCCTATGCGATTCACCAGTATTTTCAGGATAGAGATTTTGTATATGTTCATACTCCGATCATCACCGGAAGTGACTGTGAGGGAGCGGGAGAAATGTTCCGTGTAACCACTCTGGATTTAAATAATCTGCCAAAAACTGAGGATGGAGATATTGACTATTCTGGAGATTTCTTTGGAAAAGAGACTAACTTAACCGTAAGTGGACAATTGAATGGTGAAACCTATGCTATGGCTTTTAAGAATATCTATACCTTTGGGCCAACCTTCCGAGCTGAGAATTCCAATACCACAAGGCATGCAGCAGAGTTCTGGATGATTGAGCCGGAGATTGCATTTGCAGATTTGAAGGATGATATGGCAATGGCAGAAGGAATGCTAAAATATGTAATTCGCTATGTGCTGGAGCATGCGCCAGAGGAAATGAATTTCTTTAATCAATTCATCGACCAGGGCTTACTGGAGCGTCTTAATAATGTAGTTAATTCAGAATTTGGACATGTAACCTATACGGAAGCGATAGATATCCTGACGAAGAATAATGATAATTTTGATTATAAGGTAACCTGGGGATGTGATCTACAGACAGAGCATGAGCGTTATCTGACAGAGCAGGTATTTAAAAAGCCATTATTTGTAACGGACTATCCGAAGGACATCAAAGCTTTTTATATGAAGATGAATGAGGATAATAAGACAGTTGCAGCTATGGATCTTCTGGTTCCTGGTATCGGTGAAATTATCGGGGGTAGCCAAAGAGAAGATGATTACGATAAGCTTGTAAAGAGAATGGATGAAATGGGTCTTAGAAAAGAGGATTATGAGTTCTATCTGGATCTAAGAAAATATGGTACAGCCAGACATGCAGGCTTTGGACTTGGGTTTGAACGCTGTGTTATGTATCTCACAGGAATGGGTAATATCAGAGACGTAGTTCCATTCCCTAGAACCGTAAGTAATTGTGATTTATAAAATATAAATTGGTCATACTGATAAAATATAAAGTTTATGAGACGTTATGCTGTAACTTCTCATAAAAGGCGCTGAATTTGCGCCATGCATCCATAGGATAGGAACAGGTTGTGTTGCTATCCTATAAAATGGAGCGAAGTACTAGGGTAGGTCAGTCTTCTTTGAAGCGTGGCCGTAAACAATAGTACTTCGCTTCTTTGGCTATAACAATAATATGATTGCTACTTCATCAGGCATTATGTTTAGGAATTCATGATCCGGCTTTATAATAAAGGAAAATGTTGGGAATATGATGTTTCACACTCCCAACATTAATATACATAATTTAATATAATCCTAATCTGCTATTCCTCTGTTGCTGTTGATCCCTCGGTAGCTGATGCCTCGGCTGTCGAACCATAGATAAAATCATGCAGCTCCTGTCTGGTTATACTCCAGTCCTTAGGTACTAATACCTCAACATTATATTTCCCCATTGGAACTCGTTCATTATCATAGCTTCCATCGGTAGGAATACGGAAGGTCTTAAGGGCTTGAACTTTGAGTTTGGAGGCTTCGTTAAGATATAAGTTAAACTCTTTCTGCGTAATATCCGTTTGTATTTCAACATTTTTAAGAACACTATTCATCAGCATAGCTAGCTGGAGAACATTCTTGGATTTTACCTCATCAAATATAGCATCCAGTACAATTCGTTGGCGTTGCGTTCTACCAAAGTCATTATTCTCTGTTCCAGTAGAAACCTTACGTACTCTGCAATAACCTAACGCCTGGTTTCCATTCATATGATTCACACCGGCAACCACTTTTCGATTTGATTTTTTAGAAATATAATTGGTGGTTCTAAGATATTTGGCTTCTTCTTCTGTTAAGGTAATGTCTACACCGCCAACCATATCCACAATAGTTTCGAAGGCTTCAAAATTAACCATACAGTAGCCATCTAAATCTACCTCGAAGTTATTCTCTATAGTTTCATACAATAGATCAATACCACCCTTACCAAAGGCAGAATTAAGCTTGCTCTTATCATAACCAGGAATATCGACGTATAAGTCACGCATGATAGAAGTAAGCTTTAAGGAATGGTCGTCCTTATTCAAGGTGGCAATCATCATGGAGTCTGTATTCTCTGCTCCACCAATCTGCTCCACACCAATCAACAAGATATTAACAACGGATTTATCCAGTGTCAGATCTGTAATTGCTTCATCCGCAGAAGGATCATCAGAAGCAGCAAAAGATAAATTACCGTAAATATAATTACCAACCGTATTAATTAAGAGCTTTCTGCCCGGATCTGTAAACAAGAGCAAGCTTGCAACCGCGATAAAAAGTAACAAAATGGAGGCAGCTACTTTGAAAAACTTTGCAGCTCCTTTTTTCTTGCGAGGACGTTTCTTGTTATTGCCGCTGCTGGAGGCTTTTTTGGGCTCCTGATAATCATTTCTGACCTGTTTTGCCAGAGAAGAATTTACATCTTTAATAAAGGCATCACTATCATAATCCTCTTCATAGCTAAAGTGTATATTGGAGGACGTTCGTCCATTGGTGTCGCGACTATTCATAAAGCTTGGGATATCTATTGGATTGCTTGATATACTATCATTTCTGTTATTCATATGTAACTCCCTAATATGTAAAAATAGATAACGCTACAATAGTACCACTAATCCGTAGTTCTGTAAATACTTAATCCTAAAATTGGGTATATATGGGTATTTAGAGCTATTCTAAATACAATTCCCTTAAAAGTAGATTTCCCAGCTGCTTTCCTATAGTTTTACTTTTGAACAGAACAGATTGTTTTCTATGTTGCATTATTTTTTGTCAGTTTGGTTCCGGAAGATGATATGCTTAATGCGGCCTAAAGCAAGTAAAAGAACCGTTCCCAAAAAACCGGCAGCAAGTAATTCTCCGGCGCCAACGGTGAACATCATAAGATAGATCGGTTGGGCTTCGCCATAAGCAAATCTTAAAACCCAGGGTACAATGATGGCATTTGCTAAAATTGGTGGGATTGGAACAAGATACTTATGCTTTCGTAATTTGTAGGAAATTACGGCAGCAATTAGCGTTGCAAGAGAACCAAAAATAATATCAAGAACATCAGCACCTGTAATTACTGCACTTAAAAAGCATCCGATCGTTAAACCAGGAATGGCAGCAGGCGTGAAGTAAGGCAGAACAGTTAAAGCCTCTGCAATACGGAATTGAATTGGACCAAAGCTGGAAAATGAGAACACCAGAACCAGCACGGTGTAGAGTGCAGCAATAACAGCAGCCTCTGTGATAAAAGTTACTTTCGAAGTTTTCATTATTCTTATCTCCTTTAGTTTTGTTTTACGTCAGGAAGGTTACGAACTGACGTGAGTTAAATGCTGGAAAGCCCATGGATAGGGGGTTGCAGCGAATACTACTATATCGCATTCGGAGGAAAATTGCAAGTGGTACACCATTTTTACACCACTTTTATTCATTAGAAGCATAGGTGTGTTAATAATAATGTTGAAAGAACATGAATTTTTAACAATAAAGACAAAAAATGGTTTAAGTTCCCAGTAAAAACATGTATAATTGATTTAAAAAATATAGGAGGAATATTGTGAAAATAAAAGTAAGCGAATTAGCTAAAATTTTCGGATTATCAAATGAACAAATGGTAGATTTTCTTGCAGAAAATAATATTAGTATTAGTAATCAATTTGAAGTGGAATTAGAAGATGTAAAGAAAGTTGAAATCAAGTTAATTGGTAAAACCAATCTAAAAGAACATACCAATGTTACTTCATTAAAGTATATTAAAATATACGGTTTGTTTGGTAAATACAACTATAAAATTAATTTTATTAATGATATCCTGATAATTGTGTCTGAAAACGGTTGTGGTAAAACTACGATTCTTAATTTACTCGTTGCAATATTAAAAGGAAACAGAGAAATCTTAATATCAATCCCATTTAATAAAATAGAAATCAATATTAATAATAAAAAATATTATATTGATAAATCTAATCTAAGTTTGAAAAGTAACGATGAGATAAGCGAATTACTTCGAGAGTTAAGACCGTATTTACCGTATTCTGCATTTGATAAATTATCTTATGACTATAAAAAAAGTGGATATATTGATTTTGATTATTTGGATGAGACTATGAATCGTCATGCTCGTAATCGAGGAATTAGTAGTAGTGAGAGTATTAGAATTTTTAGAAGATTACAAGATATTATTTATAATCAAGACAAAGACATATTTAAAGATTTATATGAGATTAAAGCTAAAATAGCAGATGAAGTATTATTTTATCCAACATATAGAAGGATAGAAGATTCAGTAGATAAAGTATTTATGAATCATAGATCGGAGAGGCCTGATTACATATCCGATTATGCAAAATTCGGAATGGAAGATGTAAAGCGCATTATCAAATCATTATTGAAGAAAATGTCCGATGACGCAAATACATCATATGCTGAAATGAATGGTTCTATTATTAGTGATTTACTAAAAGGTATTAGTATTCAAACGCTGGTAAAGGATATCCCTGTAATCGATAAACATAAAGTAGATGTAATAATAAAGAGGATTGGACAATCAAGAATAGAAAGTATTGAACAATTAAACTCATTTGTAAATAATAATGCCGAAATGGATAATCCTAATGAGGATTTCTTGAAATTTTACCTAGATAGATTGGTAAAAATATATGATAGTCAAAAAGCGCTTGATGATAAGTTGAGAAAATTTGCAGATATATGTACAAAATATTTAGTAAATAAGAAAGTGATATATGATGAGGCTATGTTAAGTATAGGTGTTTTGGATAATTCCGGTGATGAGATCGAATTTGATGAATTATCATCAGGCGAAAAACAGGTAATATCAATATTTACTAAGGTGTATTTAGATGTAACAACTTCATGTATTTGCATAATTGATGAACCTGAGATTTCATTATCTATTAAATGGCAAAAGGATTTTTTGTTGGACATATATAACTCAGGCAAGGTAGGACTTTTAGTAGCTACTACACACTCCCCTTTCATTTATAAAAATGAACTGAGGGAATATACAAATGAGCTTGCTGTATTTTTGGAGGGTTGATTAATATGTCGTGTGAATTAATACAAGAGATGGATGATGAACTTGATTGCCTAGAAGTAATATTCCAAAACTATATTACTATGAGAAGTGATACAAACATTTTCTGCTTTTTTGAAGGAAAAGATGATTACAAATATTATTGCTGCAGAATTAATCAATATTGTAGAGTTGGAGATAAGCATGAACATTATATTTGTAATAATAAAGATAATGTCTTAAAAATATATGATATGATAAAAAAGCAAACTGCAGAAAAAAAAGATGAGATAAAAATGTATTTTGTAGACCGTGATTATGATAAAAGTAAAATAAAAAATAATGATATTTATGTTACGCCTACATATGCTATTGAAAATTTTTATATATCGGATGCAGCTATTCATAACATATTAGTTGGTGAATGGGGATTGTCTGCAGATAGAGATGAAAATGATGAAAAGGATTTGAGAAAAGCCATAAAATTAATTACAGAAGGAAGAGATAGTGTTGTAGAATCAATGCTATATGCCAATGCGTGGTACTCATTACAAAAAAATAAAAGGAATGATACTGGTAATTATCCTGATTTGAAATCATTGAAGGAATATAGTAAAATTAAAGATGTTACTTCTATTGCTGATTTGGAGAAATTAACGCCTGATTATGTAAAAGTATCCGAAGAAGAAATACAAAAGGAGATAAGTTGGTTGAAATGCAATTCCATCGGACGCATTAGAGGAAAGTATTTCGAACAAACAATGCCTAAAGTATTTACTAAAGTCTTTATGGATTCTAATAAGAAAAAAAACAGAGAGTATTTTAATAAACGGCACAAAGTCAATTTAAACATCGGTGAAGATAATATGGTGTCTGTCTTATCACAATATGCAGATACACCTGATTGTTTAAAGGAATACTTATTTAGTAAATTTAGAAAATCAGCCTATTTCCGGGAATTGGCAAGTTGAATAAGTATTATTTAGAATTTTTATTTTGGTATATTGATACTGTATCAAATTAAGATTCATAAGGGGGATTTTATGGGAAATTTTGAATTTCTTAAATCAAAATGGTCGGATTTAGCTCGAATGGGGGAGCTAGCTGAGAAAAATCTATATTCTGATCCAAATACTTCATTGATCAAACAAGGTATGCTGGCAGAGCACATTGCTAAATACATGCTTGCTTACGATGGCTTAAAGGAACCAGAGTATGATAATACACATGCGAACCGGATTAAAATCTTAAAGCAGAATGATTTATTGCCAAGAGAAATTGATAATACGTTTCGTGTATTAAGATTAACTCGAAATGATGCTACTCACAATGGTATGGATTCGAAGGATCAGGCGTTATCTAATCTTAAGCTTTCATATGAATTATGTGCATGGTTTATGCAGACCTATGGTGACTATGGTTTTCAATCAAAAGAGTATATTGTGCCGGTAGATCAATCAATTAGTATGGAAGAGCTAGAAAGAGCCAATAAAGATCTTGAAGAAAATAACCGATCTTTAATACAGCTGTTAATAGAAATTCAAAAGACCGGTAAAGCATCTAGTGACCGTAAGACAGCAGCATATAAAAATGCTACCAATATTAAGCTCACTGAAGCTCAGACCAGAGAGATTATCGACGAGCAACTTCGTAGTGTTGGTTGGGAAGTAGATACGGAATCACTTCGTTATTCTAAGGGGACAAGACCGGAGCGGAACCGGAATCTGGCAATCGCAGAATGGCCGACGGATTCTAAGACCAGTAAATTCGGGTTAGTTGATTATGCATTATTTGTAGGTGAAAAAATAGTTGGTGTTGTTGAAGCAAAAAAGAAACATTCCAATATATCTGCTGTTATCGATGGGCAGTGTAAAGATTATGCAAAGCATATTAAGAAAGAGCATGAAAAGTATGTTATTCAATCCTATGGTGATTATAAGGTACCATTTTTATTCGCAACAAATGGAAGACCTTATCTGAAACAATATGAAGAAATGTCAGGTATTTGGTTTTTGGATGTTAGAGAATCTTTTAATACACCGAAAGCATTATCTGGCTGGTCAAGCCCTGAAGGTATTGTACAGGAGTTAGAGAAGGACATTGAGGCAGCAAATCGTAAACTCGTAAGCACCGGTTATGAGGTGTTACAGGATCCCGATGGGTTGAATCTTCGCTACTATCAAGTTGAAGCGATAAAAGCTGCAGAAGAAGCAATAAGAGGTAATGAAACGACGGCTTTATTAGCAATGGCAACCGGTACCGGAAAGACGCGTACTGTCCTTGGAATGATATATCGATTTCTTGATGCAGGAAGATTTAAACGCATTCTTTATATGGTTGATAGAACTTCATTGGGCGAGCAGACAATGGATACATTTAAAGAGATTCGATTAAAGGAATTATTAACTCTGAATCAAATCTATGATGTTAAGGATCTCGAAGATCGCGAATTTGACAAAGATACCAGAGTACATATTGCTACGGTACAGAGTCTTGTCAAGCGTATAATGTATAATGAGGGAACTTTACCCGGGGTATCAGATTATGATCTTATTATCGTAGATGAGGCACATAGGGGTTATATATTAGATAAGGAAATGAGTGAAGATGAAACCTTATACCGAAATCAAGATGACTTTCGCAGTAAGTATAGAGCAGTCATTGACTACTTTAATGCGGTCAAAATTGCGCTTACAGCGACACCTGCACTTCATACTACACAGATTTTTGGGAAACCGGTATTCACATATGATTATAGGACAGCTGTTGTTGACGGGTATCTAGTTGATCATGATGCACCTCATCTTATTAAAACTAAATTAAGTGAAGAAGGTATAACTTTTCATGCGGGTGATACGCCACCGGTTTATGACCCTGTAACTAATGTGATCACCAATAGTGCTGAGTTAGAGGATGACCTTCGGTTCGAGGTAGAAGACTTTAATAGGCGTGTTGTGTCGGAAAGCTTTAATGAAACTGTATTAAACGAAATTGCAAAAGATATCGATCCTTATGAAAAAGGAAAGACTCTTATATTTGCTGTTGATGATGCTCATGCAGATATGATTGTGAAGATTCTTAAACGAATATACACCGAGCAGGGCGTAGATGAAAATACAATTATGAAAATAACAGGATCTATAGAAAATGGGAATAAGAAAAAGATTAGTGAGGCAATCAGGCGCTTTAAGAATGAAGCTTTCCCAAGCATTGTTGTAACGGTGGACTTGCTTACAACCGGTATTGACGTGGAAGAAATAACTACATTAGTGTTTATGAGAAGAATACGTTCCAGAATTCTATTTGAGCAAATGCTTGGACGAGCTACTAGATTGTGTCCAGAGATAGGCAAAACGCATTTTGAAATATATGATGCTGTTGGAGTATATAACGCATTGTTACCAGTATCAACAATGAAACCAGTTGTTACTACAACCACAGACACATTTGAGGATCTGATAGATGGTATAGACACTTTAGAATCAGATAAATCAAGACAGAATCAGATTGATATGATTATTGCCAAGTTGCGCAGAAATAAAAGAAAGATGAGTGATAATAATAGAGGGCAGTTTCAGGCACTCTCTGGATACCAATCACCGGAAGCCTTTATCGATGTTATATTACGCATGCCAGTTGATCAGGCAATTGAACAGATCAAGAAGAATAAAGAAGCCTTTCAATATGTAAGAGGTGAAGGATATGATGATCCAAAGTTCATTAGTACGGAACCGGATGCTATAAGAGAGCATTCAAGGGGCTATGGTAATGTTAAGAAGCCAGAGGATTATCTGAAGGAATTCCGTAATTTTGTAGAAACGCATCTTAACGAAATAGTTGCATTGAATATCGTTACCAATAGACCTAAGGAATTAACAAGAGAATCATTGAAAGCATTGAAGTTGGAATTAGAGAGGAATAGTTTTAATGAGACTATGCTTCGAACTGCATGGAGAGAAATGACAAATCAGGATATTGCTGCGGATATAATAAGTTTTATACGTCAAAAATCATTAGGGGATTCTCTTATTAGCAAGGAAGATAGGATAAGAAGAGCAATTGCAACGACAAAAACAATCCACCCAGAGCTTACAAAGGTGCAGATTAACTGGCTTGACCGTATTGAGCAACAATTATTGCAGGAAACTGTACTAAGTAAAGAAACCTTTGAAGCAGAGGCATTTCGCAATAAAGGTGGTTATCGGGCGGTTAATAAAGCGTTTGGTGAGAAACTAGATAATTATATCGATGAAATTAACAGCCATATGTATTCGGCATAATTACGATACGAGGAGAAATGAAATGACTAATCAAGAGATTGTTCAGAAACTATGGAATTTATGTAATGTATTAAGGGACGACGGTATTACCTATCATCAGTATGTAACTGAGTTAACATACATCTTATTCTTAAAAATGTCAAAAGAAACCGGATCGGAGAAGAATATTCCTGAGAAATATCGATGGGATGAGCTGGCAAAGCGTGATGGTCTTGAACTAAAAGAGTATTATGAAACATTATTGAACGATCTTGGAAAGAATGGATCTGGTAGGATAAAAGAGATCTATTCTGGTGCTAGAACTAATATTGAAGAACCTGCAAATCTTCGAAAGATTATTGTTAGTATTAATGATTTGGATTGGTATAGTGCCAAAGAAGAAGGCTTGGGTAATCTGTATGAAGGATTATTAGAGAAGAATGCGAATGAAAAGAAATCCGGTGCAGGACAGTATTTTACTCCCAGAGTATTAATAGATGTTATGACTGAGTTGGTTGCACCACAGCCAAGAGAACGCTGTAATGATCCTGCATGTGGTACATTTGGATTTATGATAGCAGCGGATGCATTTGTTAAGAAACATACTAACGATTTGTTCGATTTATCTTCTGATGATCAGGCATTTCAGAAATATGAAGCCTTTACCGGTGGGGAGCTTGTGCATGAAACACACCGCCTTGCTTTAATGAACGCCATGCTTCATGACATCGAAGGTAAGATATATTTAGGTGATACCTTATCTAATCAAGGTAGAGCCATGAGAGATTATGATGTTGTACTTACAAATCCCCCTTTTGGTACAAAAAAGGGAGGAGAACGTGCGACAAGAGAAGATTTTACATTCTCAACAAGCAATAAGCAGCTTAACTTTTTACAACATATATATCGTTCTTTAAGAACAGATACAGGAACGGCAAGAGCAGCGGTAGTTCTTCCAGATAACGTTTTATTTGCCGATGGTGATGGTCAATCTATTCGCTGCGATCTTATGGATAAATGTGATCTTCATACGATATTGAGGCTGCCTACAGGAATATTCTATGCTCAAGGGGTTAAGACGAATGTGCTATTTTTTAAGAGGGGAGTAACAGATCATAATAATACTAAGGAAGTATGGGTCTATGATTTGAGAACGAACATGCCTAACTTCGGTAAGACTAATACATTGAAGTATGAGCATTTTGAGGGATTTATCAATGCTTATAAAGCAGATGAAAGAAGTGAAGTTGTAGATGAACGGTGGTCATGCTTTACCCGAGAGAAGATAAAAGAAAAGAATAATAGTTTGGATATAGGACTTATAAAGGATGATAGTATCTTGGATTATGATGATCTACCGGATCCGATTGAAAATGGTGAAGAAGTCATTACCAAGCTTTCAGAAGCAATGGATTTGATTCAGAGAGTTGTTAATGAGCTCAAGAGTCTGGAAGGTGATAAGTAATGGCAAAGAAAGTAAAAGAAATATATATAGATGATAAGCCGGAACAAATGTTGCTACCTGTAGATACGCAGCCGTATGTAGTGCCAGATAATTGGTGTTGGGTAACGGTTAATGGTATTAATGAATATAGATCTAAAAATATTAACCCTATGGATAAGGGTGATACAGTATTTGAATTGTATAGCGTACCGAGTTATGATGAGAATTATCCAGAGATTTTATCTGGCAGTGAAATTGGTTCAAGTAAACAATTGGTTCAAAAAAATGATGTCCTAATATGCAAGATTAATCCAAAAATAAACAGGGTTTGGCTTGTAAAAGACTATGAAAAGGGGCAATTATTAGCCTCTTCTGAATGGATTGTTGTACGTAATGAAGTAATTAATAGCAAATATTTAATGTATTATTTTAGAAGTCAAACATTTAGAGAATACTTACTTTCTAATGTTTCTGGTGTAGGGGGATCATTAATGAGAGCTCAACCCAAATATGTTGAAACGTACCCAATTCCATTGCCACCAAATGCGGAGCAACAAAGAATTGTAGAACAAATTGAGCAGTTGTTTGAGATGCTAGATAAAGCAGCAGATATTATCAGTGATATCTTGGATATATCTAATAAGAGAAAGCATACCATATTAAACAAGGCATTATCAGGTGAGCTGACATCTGGCTGGAGAAATCGGAATAGTATCAATCTTGAAAGTTGGCAAGAAAGAACATTAGAGTCGGTTTGTTTTAGCATATATGATGGTGATCATATGCCTCCTCCAAAGAGTGAAACAGGCATTCATTTTTTGGTTATATCAAATATTAATGAAGGATATTTGTCATTTGATAATACAAGGTATGTACCAGAAGAATATTATAATAAGTTAAGTGAAACAAGGAAACCAAGATTAGGTGATTTGTTGTACTCGACAGTTGGATCATATGGAATTCCTGTAATTGTTGATGATGAAAGACCTTTTTGCTTTCAAAGGCACTTGGCATTGTTGAAACCGAAATGTGTAAATACAAATTTTTTATGGTATGTGTTACAATCTAAAATGATGTATCAAAAAGCTACAGAGATAGCAACAGGAACAGCTCAATTAACAGTACCTATACAAGGGTTAAGAAAATTGTCTTTTAAAATGCCCATTCTGGATGAACAAATAAAAATTGTCGAGATAATGGATGCTGTTTTTGATGCTGAGAACAAAATAAAAGATGAAATAAATGATGCAATAGAAGCGATTAGTTTGATGAAGAAATCAATTTTAGCTAAAGCCTTTCGCGGCGAATTGTCAACGACCGATTTATCTGAACCAAGCTATATGGATCTTCTCAAATCTATTTTATCTACCGAAATATAGTGAGAGGAATCCGGCTTGATAAATAAACAGGTACGCATGTATCTGATAAACTTAGGGATTTATTATGTAGCGATCAATGCAATATTCAAGTATATATTTGGTATATTGCAAAATGAGGAGTAATAGGAACAAATAAATAGGCCGTATGAGGGGATCTCCAATGACACTTCAAATGAGCGTTCATTTGAGAAGTTAAACCAAGTTAAAGAAATATGTAATATACAGGTATTTGTTATTACATTTTGCGCTGCCGGATAAGGCAACATTAACAGCTCTTAGTTTAGGAAAAGATGCAAGTATGGAGTGCTTATAAGGTCGCCGTATATAACGAAAAAAATATAAAATTACCGGGAAGGTCTAGGTATCAATATGGTTTTGTAATCCTAGTTCCGATCCCCACCCGTCACTATAATGATAGTTCTATTGTAATGTCCTTAGCATGACATTAAAAGGCTTATTTTTTATGCTTATTTAACTGAAAGGAGGCGATGCCTATGATTGTCGTCGTGAAAATATATATCTAATGATAAGAGGATATAAATGAAACATGGAAATTTGAAAATTAAATTGGAAGAGGACTTATAAAACAATTGAACCTCCCTCTCTAGGAAACTTGACGTCGAATATTACTTCGAAAGGTCATGATTGTTTTTCTGCGTTAATATCTATATTCGGGAGGAGCACCCAGTCTAAAACTAGATTATTGAGATACAAATCTTATCTTGATAGTCTGGTTTATCTATGTCATGTGTGTTGATACAATATTCCTTATTTTTATCATATAAAAAATTCATTTGCAGAGCTCTTCATGATGGAATATAAATAGCATTTATGGTTTTTGTAAATTGATCTTATACTAATAAAATAGATCAGTAACCGCTGAAATCTTTTATAGAAAAGCCTATTCTACTAAAGCGAGTATTCTTAATAAAAGTTTCTAATGGCATGATATTATGATCTACTCTAGCGGTATTTTCACGCCGTTTTAATTCATCGAACCACAAATCCCAACAGGAGGCGTTTTCATCACCCCCATTAATAACATAATATTTATTCTGTGTCTTAGTAGCTTTCACTACTAATTTAGTAATTTCATCTTTATAATCGGGCTCATTAATGTGCTTCTCAATACATGATTTACCTTCAAATTGAGGATTAGGGTACGTACAATATGCTTCGGTATTACGATTAGATTTAATAAAGTACTTACCGCATAATTTGCAAAAACATATCTTGCAAGGAGATGACAGGTACATACATGCATCAACTGCAAACAACTCGGATATAGAACGAATATAGTAGCCTTGGCGTATCTGGTTATTGTTACATTCATATATAACCTGTGGCATCTGCTGATGAATTAGAATCTCGGCTTCTTTGGTTAATTGATTAGTATGTAGTATAGTATGGCACAAAAGTCGTAATTTTCTTATGTCAGTAATGTCGTCAGAGACCCTGATCATATTATTAGAAATTAAGTCCATATTATCAAAAGCTTCGCATGCTAAGAGCTCGGAAAAGAGGTAAATATCTTTCTCTGCAATGCTATAGTCAAAAGTTATATCGTTAAGCATTAATGATGCTGCGGTATCTCTATAGTTGTCAAACGCATCTTCGATGATCTCTTCGGATATTACACCCAATGATATATTTTCAAGATCGCTTTTCAAATAAGAAAGTGATTCTTCGATCCCTGTTAAATCCATATTAAATATCTTAATTAAAAAAGATCCCGGACTTAAAGGCTGGGCTAGCCCATTTGTATTAATATCATCATCTATAAATGAATGTGGAAAATGTATTTGATATTGTGATCTGTCAACAAATACCATCATACCGCTACAGGCTAAATCTATATATCTCATAATTAATCCTCCAAAGTAGAATAGTAAGTAATGATTTTTCCTTCTTAATTGTCGATTTTTATTGATGATTTTTATTGTATGCTGATAGCTGTAAGGTACTTTACAAATAGATACATATTAACACAGCTGAAGATATTTGAGGAGGTCAAATATGGAATTCAAAAGTAAAAGAATGATGAATATTACCGAAGCAGGGTTGTACTTAGGCCTTGGAAGAAGTAAAACCATTGAGTTCTGTAACCAAATTGGTGCAGTAATTCATATTGGAAGGCGGGCATTATATGATAAAGAAGTGATTGATGCATTCTTCGATGGTAATAAACATCTGAAAAAGGAGTAGGTTATTTATGGCTAAGCGTAAGATCACTCCATTCTCTCCATGGGAAACGTTAAACGCTGATGGTAAAGAAAAAAGATACATACGTATTGCTAATACTCAATTGGTTTCGCCGGTTATGAGATCGTTATCCAATAGTGCATTCAGAATTTATACTAATATGAGAATGGAGAGTGGTGGTAATATATCCTTTACTTTTCCATATTCCAAGTATAAATCTTATATGACCAGACCCACATTTGAAAAAGTTGTTGACGAACTTGTTAATACCGGATTTATTGAAGTTGTTCAACGTAATGCTAACCTAAGGAAAGCAAATGTGTATCGTTTTAGCGAGGGCTGGAAGAACTATGTGCCACCTTAAGAAAGTCATAGATGGCTATATATAGTATATCTGTTAAGTTTTTTTTACAATCTATAAAACATAAATGCTTTATATATCTGTAAAATTTTTTTACAAGGGAAAAAGCAAATATGGTACATCATGTAAAATAATTTGACATGATTTGATGAGATTCTGATAAAAATCTTTACAGCCAAAAACTTCAATAATAATAATTTTTGATGGTTTTTGAGAATGAGTAAATTAAAATTAGATGGAGGATTAGTTATGTTTACAGCAAAGAACTTAGAGTATTTTTCAATGGTAGAGGAATTATGCAACAGTGATGATGAGATTGGATTGGTAGGCTTTATAGATCAACGAATTGACGAATTTATATCTTTGTTACATAAAGTGTTTTCTCAGGGAATATCCGCGGAGAAGCTCGAATTACTTAAAGAAATTTTGTTGACCTATTCTATTAGTTATAAGAATAAATCATTGAATGAAATAGGATCTGATTTATGTACTTTAATTGGTCTCCTAGAAATTTATAATGGCTCTGAGAGGGATATAGCATGAGAGGATCCATAGGAACTAATACCAGTACAATAATAGATATACGGCGGCGTCGAGGAAAACCTAGACCCTATGATTGGTCACTTTGTAAAGGAGGAAGAAAAATGGACGGCGACATTTATTGCATCAACAGTGGAAGTATTCAGAAAGTTAATAAAAAGACCTGTAAGTATTATTCTGGTCCGTATCAATCACGGAAGAAAATAAAAGGTAAAGGAAATCAAGAAAATGATGCCGGTTACCGAAAGGGATGTGATTACGGTGAGAGATAACTGTTTGTACATGTTTCCAAATTTGAATAATACCGTAGATAGGAATGATAAATCTATCACGCCGTTGGCTGTTGATGCAATAGGATTAATGCAAATTCTTTGCTGTGGTAGAAAAACGGCTACCGAGATCGGTGAAGCTGCCGGAGCAAGAATACAGGTAGGAAGACGGTTGTTATGGAATGTTAAGCAGATTCAAAATTATCTGGATGATATTGCTGAATAATTAACTATGAAAGAGGTGATGCCTATGAATGCCATTAAACATAAGAAAAAGGTTAGGATTCGCCGACCAAAGCATTAACCCAACCTTTAACCATAGGACTATCCCTATATGTAGATATTAACATATTGGGGTAGTCCTTTCAATTATAATCACAAAGGAGCGATTAAAATGGCAAAGGATAAGAATGGAAAAGAATTACCGAAAGGAATTATATTAAGACCGGATGGTACTTATATGGGACGGTTTGCATATCATGGCGACCGCCATACTGTTTATGGAAAGACTCTAAAGGAGATAAATAAGAAGTTGGATGATTTGAAGTATGAATTGCAACATGGAATTTATGCTAAAGCTAAGAATTTAAGTTTGAATTCATGGTTTGATACTTGGATGGCAGATTATAAAAAGAATACAGTTAAGACCGGTACATATGAAAATTATGGTAGACATTATAATTACTACGTCCGCAATAAACTTGGAAAGAAAATGATTGGTGACATCCGGTCAGAACACATCCAGAGGCTTTATAATGAATTTGCTAAGAAGGATTTTGCTACCGGAAGCATCAAATTGGTTTCAGCGATGCTCAATGGATGTTTTAGACAGGCTGAAAAGAACGGTATAATACAAAAGAATCCGGTACCCAATGCTACAATTCCAAGAGGGAAAGCGAAAAAGGAAAAGACTGTGTTTACAGTTGAGCAACAAGTACAATTCCTCAAACACGCAGAAGGTAGTTATCTATATGATTTCTTTGCGTTAGCGTTAATGACAGGAATGAGAAACGGTGAATTACGTGGGTTGATGTGGAGTGATGTTGATCTAAAAAAGCAAATCATTCATGTGACGCATACGTTGATTTACTCAGAGGAAAAAGGCTTTATGCTTGATGATCCTAAAACAAAAACTTCTAAACGGGATATTCCAATGATCGACAAATCTTATGATCTTTTAAAGCGTTTAAATGATAAGCAAAAAAATAACACTGTCGTTAGCTTTAAAAACAACAATTTTGTTTTTTCATTAGATGACGGTAGCTTTATTTCAAGAGAAAGAGTTACATCGGAGATTAACCGTATAACAAAAATAATGAAAGACGACGATATTGAAATTGGTCATATCACCTGTCATTGCTTTAGGCACACATTTGCAACACGCTGCATAGAAAGGGGGATGCCACCACAGGTACTGAAAACCATATTGGGACATAGCAATCTGTCTATGACAATGGATTTATATAGTCATGTCCTTCCGAATACCAAGCAGGAAGAAATGCAGAAGATATCCGGGCTTTTCTAGTTAATATATAAGCTTAATAAGGTCTCTCAAAATACTGTAATTATACCGATTTTATAAATTGGAAAAAATTATAGAAAAAGGACTTGACACATTGTAAAAATAGGTATAGACTAAAAGCAAGCAACAGACTATACCTATTTTTACAATACAAATATAAAAGGAGATGAATTATGGCAAGACAAGATTATATGACAATTGGTGTATCTAGAGTAACACAGGATTTGTTTAGGGATTTTATTGAAGTTAAGGGGGTGACTGTTAAAGAAGCATTATCGGAAATGTTAGAGATATATATGATGGCAACTGATATTGAGCTCTATACGGAACTTAAATCAAGACGATTAAATGTTGAGGAGGCTAAAAATATGATACTTGATAGAAATGCAATTGCATCAAAAAATGATTCTTTGTTTATGAAACTGGGGCAATCCACAACAGTTAGCGGTGACGTAATTGATGGTATAGAAACAATGAAAATTTATAAAAACCATTGTGATAATGTTGGACACACTTGGTATAGTACGCATAGTCTTAAAACAGGAATGAAAGATGAAAAGGTTGCATTTTATAATGAAATGGCTCAATTGGGACACTTAAAAATATACTTTGCTATGAATAATAAGTATATCGATAACAACATTGCTTATGTTGCAGATGTTGAAGAAATAGTCTCTTATAATCAACCTACTGTAGCACCATGTTCTGACGATGAATATCCAGAGACGTGGAAAGGAATGAAATATAATATTTGGATAAAGATTTCTAATTTAAAAGAAACAGATTTATCGGCTGATGAATTTGTAGTGGTAAGTACCGGTAATAACCTTCGTAGTGTAATACGCAAAGGTCAGTATATCTTCGGTTATATTAGAAGAGCTTAATTTCGTGTAGTTTAATGATGAAGTAAATAAAATATCTAAAAGAAAAACCATAGTAGCTTCTATGTATTATAGAATTACTATGGTTTTTTACACCATTGTTACACCATTTTATATGACGCTCTATGAAACGAGACGAAATAAAAATCTCGTTTTTTCCATGAAATAACACGCTATAAAACTCAGTGAAATGACGATACAGAAAGTTTTGTTTTAAGGGACTTTATAATCCCTTCGTCAGGAAGGTTACGAACTGACGTGAGGTACGTGCTGCTAAGCCCACAAGGAGGGTCTACAGCGAAGTATACTATAACTCATTTGGGGGGAATATGCAAGAGGTACATGGATGGGAATGTTAACTAGGTAGATCGTTATATTTTAGAAACATTCAAAACTCCTTTTGTTATTAGGAGTAGTATATGGTATAATTTAGAATGTATTGTTAATGACATAATTAAGTTAAATATTCATTCTAGGCCAAAAAGCATAATATGTGAGGTGAAAAGATGAAATATTTCAAAAAGTGTAAAAGGCAACACATATTTAATCAAATATTACTATTTATTCGTAATTCTCAAATACAATCTCGGTTGATGGCGGCCTTTATCGTCCTCTCATTAATCCCTTCTTTAATTACAGGTGCCTTGTCTTATAATAAATCAAGTCAAGCCATAAGAACTAAAATCAATACTTATTCCACAGACCTTTTAGCACAAATACAACAAAATGTAAGTCGAGAGCTGTTGCGTTTAGAATATGACAGTATAGAAATTATGTTCATGAGTGATGTCCAAAGTGCCCTAATTCATTATGATGAGTTAAGTGAGTGGGACAAAATGAATTTAGAATTAAAATTGAGAGATAAATTGATCAATAAATTTAGCTTCTTACATGATGTCTCCGATGTAGTTATCTATACAAAAAAATTAGACAAGATTGTCGCATATGGGAGCACGGGTTCTAATGTATTAAACTATCAAGAGAGCTATATCAAGGAGCTCCTAAAAAAATGTGATGAACTGAAAGGAGCACCCGTTTGGAGACCTAGCAACATTCGGGATGAAGTCCATTTTATAGACCTAATAGTAAATAAAAATGAAAATCGTGAAGGCGTTAATTTGGCTCGTGTAGTAAAAGATATGGAGGAAGGTGAGCCCCTTGGCTATATTCTTATTAGAACGAATGAGCGCTATTTCTCAAAAATATATGAAAATATAGATGATCATAAACAAAAAATATTTATTGTTTCAGATACCGGGATAATTGCTTCCAGTAATAATCCTGAATTGGTGGCAGGCGAAGCATACCAGGATCCAGAACTGATGAAAGGGATACAAGATAGCATAGAAAAAGGAAAGAATTCCTTCAATTATACCCTTGATCAGAAATATCTGGCAGTATTTTCGAAGACGGATCGAGCGCAGTGGTACGTGGTCGGCTTGATACCCTATACATATTTAAATGAGGAATCCAGACGTATTGGAATCTTTTCGATAGCAGTTGGTTTTATTTGTTTTCTGCTTTCCATTCTACTTTCTTTAATCATCTCAAGAAGCATATCCGTACCACTCAAAAACATGGTACATACGATGCAATTGGTTAAGAAGGGGGATTTATCGGTGGTAATAGAAGATAAGAGTCAGGATGAACTATCTGAGGTTGCCAATCGGTTTGATGAGATGTTAATAGAAATAAAGGATTTACTCGAAACAACAAAAATTCAAGAAAAAGAGAAGCGAAAAGCTGAGCTTTTAGCATTACAGGCTCAGATTAATCCTCATTTCATCTCCAATACACTTAATAGCATAAAGTGGATGGCTAGTATTCAAGGTGCAGAGAATATAGAAAAGCTTATCTATTCGCTAATTCAAATGCTTAATGCAAGTATCGGTAAAAATGATACTAGGATTACCCTAGAAGAGGAGCTTGAATATTTAAAAAGCTATATCGTGATCCAAGAGTTTCGATATTATGATAAGTTTAAGGTGAAGTTTGATATTGATGACGAGACCCTTCATTTTAAATTATTACGTTTCTTATTACAACCGATTCTAGAGAATGCGATTATTCATGGGATTGAGCCTTTAGATGGTCAAGGCTTTATCTTAATTAAGGCATTTCGGGATGGCGATGATTTAAAAATAACAGTTACGGATAACGGAGTTGGGTTTACCCAGAAACGAATGAATGAGGTTCTTCAAGAACCATCAAAGAAAAATGATGGCTTTTGTGGAATAGGAATATCAAATGTGAATGATCGTATTAAAATGGTTTATGGTGATAGGTACGGAGTTAAGATACAAAGCTTCGAGAATATATATACAACAATTGAGATTAGTTTACCCATCCAAGAATAAAAGTGTTTGGAGGACTTATGTTAAAGGTATTAATAGTTGATGATGATATTTTAACACGTATGAATATAAAAATGATGATAGAGTGGAATAAGATGGGCTTTGATATCTGTGGAGAAGCTGTGAATGGGCAAAATGGAATCGAAATGATGGAGTTACATAATCCTGATATTGTTTTGACTGATATGAGAATGCCGGTTTTAGATGGTTTGGGACTTATTGAATGGATCCATAGAGATAAACCACAGATACAAGTGATAGCACTTAGTGGGTATGATGACTTCAATTATGTTAAGGATAGTATGAAACTAGGAGCAGTAGACTACATAATTAAGCATAAACTTACTTCTGAGACACTCCTATCCGTGCTGGAACTAGCCAAGAGTAGGATTATCAAAATGCAAGAAGCCATGGAAGAAAAACATAAAATTGAAAATAAGCTTCAGTTGGCACAAGGTCACTTATGCCAACAGTTTCTACGCGATTTACTAAATGGAGAGATTATTGATCCATTAGAAATAATGCAGGGGATTAAAAATCTTCATTTGAATATTGGAATGGTAAACAACATCGTAACTGTCGTCGAAATTGATGATTACTCTTTCTTAAAGGATAAATTTACTGAATTAGAACTTAAGAAGAGAATTACGGATGTTTTTATGGAGATTGTTCAACAAATTTTAAATGAAACGAAACAAGCCTATATTGTTCATGTTGAGCAAGGAAAATTCGCCTTTATCATTTCGTTTGGAAAAGCTTATAGCATGCTTTATGTTTATAATAAAATGTACCAAATTATTGATAGAATAAAAATATCAATTAAACGCTACCTTAATCTGACAGCTTGTTATGGCGTAAGTCCGGTATGTCCGACCTTACAAAAGATTAATCAATACTATAATAAAGCAAATCTTTTGTTAGAGGAAAAGTTTTATAAAGGTAAAGATCAATTATTTATGGAAGACTCGGATAAAATAATAAAAAATGAATTTATGACATTAACCACTGCACAGGAAAAAACCATTATTCTTTGTCTGAAGACCTACGATGAAGAGACATTAAAAAAGACCTTTGACGAAATTTTTGACTGGGTCATTGAACAGCGGGTCAATCCAAATTCAACCCACATGATTGTAGCGGAGATTATTAATATTGCAAGTCGAGTGGCTACTCAATCTAACATTAAGATGGATGAAATCTTTGCTGCTAATGAGGTACCCTACAATAAAATGCAAAAGTATGATACGATCATCGACGTAAAGAACTGGATTTTGGAAATATATTTAAGACTGCTATTACTGATGAAGAAAAATGTTTACCTTAATTCAAATTATAGCGATTATACTCAAAAAGCTATTGATTATATTCACAAAAATTATCATAAGGATATGTCCTTAGAGGATACTGCACGTTATATAAATGTTAGCAGCTCTTATCTGAGCCGCATCTTTAAAGAAGAGTGTAAAGTAAGCTACATAAAATATCTTAATCAATTACGAGTTGAGAAGGCAAAATTGCTGATTGAAAATGGAGATGTTCGAATCAAAGATATTGTTCAACAAGTAGGCTTTCAAAATTATAATTACTTTTTTAAGGTGTTTAAAGAAAGTACAAATATGACACCTTTGGAGTATGAGGAAATGATGCGGAGTAAAGAACAAAAAAATTGAGTATAAGAACAAAAATTAGAGTACTAAGTTATTAAGTTAAGAAATATTACACAATGGTATTAAAAATTGTATAGTTGATGTCAAATTGTTTGAGTGTATTTGTGGGGGCTGGCATTATATAATTAATTTGAAGTCAAACAACTTCAAAAAATTATGGGAGGGTCAAAAATGAAAAAATTATTATGTTTATTTTTGGTAGCTGCTTTGATTTTTACATCCTTTACAGGGTGTGCGAATAACAAAGCGGAAGAAACAACTGAGAAAGTACCTGACAAAACAGAATCATCACAAACAGATTCTAAACCAGCGGATTCGAAAGCAACAGACTCTAAACCGACAGAATTAACATTCTGGACATTTAATGAATTACATATTCAATTCTTTGACGATGCAGCTGCAACTTGGAATACAGCACATCCTGACCAGCAGATTGAACTTAAGACGGAAGTGTATCCTTATGATGAAATGCACAACAAGTTATTAATCGCTCTGCAATCGGGTACAGGTGCACCTGACTTAGCAGACATAGAAATTAGTAAATTTGCTAACTATTTAAAAGGAAGCAATCCTGCCTTAGTTCCTTTAAATGATGTTGTTGAGCCAATCAAAGATAAGCTCATTATGTCAAGAATGGACAATTATGCCAAGGATGGTAAGTATTATGGTGTTGACTATCATGTTGGTGCTACTGTAATGTACTATAACACTGAAATTCTTGATAAAGCAGGCGTTAACATTGATGATATTAAGACCTGGGCTGATTATGTAGAAGCAGGTAAGAAAGTTGTTGCAGCTACAGGAATTCCTATGACTACAACGGAAGTTACAGAACATTGGTCTTACTACCCGCTGATCAGTCAAAGAGGCTCTGATTTCTTTGCAGCGGATGGTAGTGTAATTCTTGATAATCAAACAAATATCGATACCTTACAATTTTTATATGATGGTCTTTATAAGGATAAAATTGCTGTTCCGGCACCCGGTGGCTTCCATCATTCAGAAGAGTATTGGGCATTTATGAATAAAGGTGGAGCGGCTTCCCTTATGATGCCGATGTGGTACATGAATCGATTCACAAACTATATGCCGGATCTAAAAGGCAAAATAGCAATCAGGCCTTTACCTTTATGGGAAGAAGGCGGAAACCGTTCTGCAGGTATGGGTGGAACAGGTACTGTTGTTACAGTTCAAAGTAAAGAACAAGATTTGGCGAAAGCATTTTTAGCAGAAGCGAAGCTTTCAAAAGAAGGTAGTATTAAAACATGGACGATACTTGGCTTTGATCCAATTCGTTGGGATGCATGGTCCGATCCAGCTATGTCAGCAGATAATGAGTTTACAGCTTATTTTGGCAAAGGCATCTTTGATATGTTAGTTGAAATAAAAGATGAAATCGGGCCAACACAAATTAAGGAATTATACCCGGATGCAGTGACTTTAGTTCAAAAGAATGTTGTTTTCAAAGCTCTACAAGAACAAAGTCAAACTCCAGAAGAAGCATTAAAAGAAGCAGCGAATGAATTAAGAGCGAAACAATAATAATTAGCAATCAAAGCAGAAATTCAGCTTGAAAGAGCTGAATTTCTGTATATTGAGAAGGAGATGGATTGCATGAAGTCCGAATTAATCAGCCCAAAAAATACAAAGAAAAAAACTTTTTCTTTAAGAAGTTCATACAATTCACAGCGTATTGTGCCCTATTTTTTTGTGCTACCGTTTATAATAAGTTTTCTGGTGTTTTTTCTTTATCCGATTATTTCATCTGTCATTATGAGCTTTCAAAGTATACAAGGCTTTAATGATGTTACATTTATAGGGATAAAAAACTATAAAAGTCTGATGAATCAACATTATTTTGCTGCTGTACGAGT
Source organism: Bacillota bacterium (assembly GCA_023386815.1). Taxonomy (GTDB): domain Bacteria; phylum Bacillota; class Clostridia; order Lachnospirales; family Lachnospiraceae; genus Mobilitalea. Next base: position 1,650 of record JAEWIZ010000018.1, on the reverse strand, counting down.
AAGTTTTACGTATACTCTTTTAACGATAGCGATATTGATCCCATTACCACTCATTTTAGCTGCTTTATTAAATAGTAAGCTTCTGAAAGGGAAAAACTTTTTTCGGTCTGCTTTGTTTTTACCTGCATTGACCTCGGTTATTGTGGCAGGAATGTTCTTTCGGTACGCATTTTCTGAACAATCTACAGCCTTAGCGAATCAAATTATCGGAATATTTGGAATTAAGCCCCTAGCCTGGTTACAAACGGGTGGCCCAGCAATGTTTGCCCTTGTCATCCTTTGTGTATGGAGATGGCTTGGAGTTAACATTATTTATTTCTTATCCGGTTTACAAAGTATACCGGATGAGCTTTATGAAGCAGCAGATATTGATGGTGCCAATGCGCTTCATAAGTTCTCTAAAATCACCGTACCTTCTTTAAAACCAGTTATTATTTACGTTATAACAATTAGTGTATACGGTGGTTTTGCAATGTTTGCAGAGAGTTTTGCTTACTGGTCTTATCGTTCTCCCGGAGATATAGGCTTAACACTGGTTGGATATATTTATAGTACAGCCTTTAATAGTGCGGATTTTGGATTAGCAGCTGCAGTGGGCGTAACATTATTACTCCTTATTATGACGGTCAATTTAATTCAATTAATGCTATTTGGATTTTTCAAAAAGGAGAGTGATTGAGATGTTTAATAAGGTTAAAAACATAAATTGGGGAACAAATATTTCTTTTGTAGTCTTATTCATTATAAGCTTATTAACAATTGCACCTTTTATGTTTTTGCTTCTTTCCTCCTTTAAGCCAGGGGAAGAGGTAATACGAAATGGACTAAGTTTAAACCCCCAATTTGATATAATGACAATAAAAAATTATGTAACCTTATTTGTAAATCATGAGGGTGTATACCTAAAGTGGTTTACCAATAGTATAGTCATTACGGGTGTTTATACCGCTATGTCTCTATTCTTCTCCTCACTTGTAGGATATGGACTCGCTAAATATGAGTTCAGAGGAAAAAACTTTATTTTTGGTATTGTTTTATTGGTTATGATGATACCGGTGGAGATACTCTTACTACCTTTATATAAGTTAATGATTACTTTTAGGTTAATTGATAAAGTTCTAGGGGTTGTATTACCTTTCGCTGTATCACCCTTTGCGATTTTCTTTTTTAGACAATCAGCTGCCGGCATACCTAAGGATTTTTTGGAGGCAGCCCGAATTGATGGTTGCTCCGAGTTCGGCATATTTTTTAGAATTATGGTACCTTTACTCAAGCCCGCTTTTGGTGCCATGATGATATTACAGGCAATGAATAGCTGGAATAGTATGGTTTGGCCAATGATTGTACTTAGAACGACTGAAAAATTAACGTTGCCGATTGGATTGGCATCGCTGATAACACCATACGGTAACGATTATGATATGTTATTTCCAGGTGCTGTTTTATCCATCATTCCAATCGTTATTATTTTCTTAGCGAATCAGAAATCTTTTATAGCAGGCTTAACGGCTGGAGGAGTAAAGGGTTAAGTGCGCCTAGAAAAGGGCGGTTAGTTTAGCGGGTGGAAACCCCGTACGGCAAGGTCCAGCAAACCACCGTTAGCGAGTCTTGGGTGTTGTCTGGTAACAGACAGGGCTAAGCGTAGACAGT
>JAEWIZ010000008.1 GCA_023386815.1 Bacillota bacterium | reverse complement strand
CCTGCTCAACAATTGGCTGAGCATGGTTGTAGCCTGCTGCAGTTACTAATACATTGATCTCACCAAATTTAGCAACGGTATCCTTTACGATCTTAATAACATCTGCTTCTACGGAAGGTTCTCCCGCAGAGTAGCCACATTCAATACCTGCTGCGGTAAGCTCATCACAAAGAGCCTTGCACTTATCATCGCTACGTCCGGTAACCATAACCTTCATTCCTGCATAACCATATCCAAAGGCGATTGCTTTTCCTAAAGCACCAGTAGCACCCGTCAACAGGGCAACCTTACCTGATACATCAAACAAATTATTTACAAATTGTTTTTCAACTGCCATTATTTAAACCTCCTGCTATTTTATATGGAGACCTTTTCCCCTAATATTTACTGTTTAGGAAGCTCTCCTCCCAATTATATTCCACAGGAGTTTTGCCCTCTGCTTTTTGTGAGAGAGCTTTTCCTCCTGATAGAACTGAAAGCTTACAAGCTTTCATTAATTTAAAATCGTGTCATTCAGATCAATTACGCCTGTGGATAGTTGATAATTACTAACATTCTAGCAGGCAGATTTGATTCATTGATTAAGTAACGACCTTCATTTGGAGCAAAGGAGATTGTTTCATCCTTATGGATTACATATTTGTTGCCTTCTTTATCGGTAACGGTCATTTCACCCTCTAATACATAATATACCTTCTCCAACGGGTTATCCTCGTAAGCATATTCTGCTCCGCCGCCAGGTAAGAATGTGGATACTCCCATCCAGAACTTTTCTGCTCCGGTTTCCTCTTTGCCATGAATACGCATTGCTGTCATTCCAAAATGACCAGGTGCATTGTACGCTTTTAATTCCTCTAATGTTCTTTTTACCATTGTAATTACCCCTTTCTTTTTCTTATTATATTGTTATTAAATAGAGAAAACATATTTTGGTACTAGAACTTTCCGATTTTTGTAAGCTTCATCGGTACCTTAGGCTTTACTCCTGTAACCTTGATAATAGCACCCTCGTCACAGGCATCCACACATTTGCCGCATTTCGTACAGAAATCCTCGTTAATCATATGGATGAAGCCCTTCTTACCTTCAATTGCATCCTCCGGACAAGCATCCAGACATTCTTCACATCCGGTACATTGCTTTGCTAAGATACAATAGGAAGCAAAAGCGGAACATACTCCGGCTGGACAATTCTTTTTCTTAATATGAGCCTCAACCTCATCTTTAAACAGGTCTAAACCTGTTACCATCAACCCGGGCATCTTCTGTCCAAAGGTGCAGTAAGCTCCGATTTCAATGACCTCACTGATCTCCTTTAGTAAATCAATATCGGTCATCTTTGCCTTGCCAGCGGTCATTTCTTCAACGATAGTCATATATTGAAGGGAACCTTCACGGCATAGTACACATTTGCCGCAGGAAGTACTCTGAATTAACTGAGCCAGTTTTTTCAGCTCCTCTACCATACATTCTTCCTTCTCAAAGAAGGTGATGGAATCGAACAGGCTATCCTTTTCAATGACGTATTCGGATAGCTCTTGGGCTCTTACAAACTTACCGCGGATTCCGCCTAATAAAATCCCCTTTTTCTCAGAGGCTGTAACACTCTTCTCTTCCAGAATATCGGATAACTTACTGCCTACAATAGCTTCAACTACCTCTGATTTACTCTTGGTATTAATAAAGAAAATCTTTGAAGCAATACCTGATTCCTTTTCTTGGATCAAAGCATACGCTTCCTCCGGTGTTATAACTGTCAGCTCCTTGTCAGTAAGCTTTACCTTGGTATCGGGAACCGTAGGTCTTGGTAATTTTCCCTTGATTACTTCTATCGCCGCTCCAGCATTTGCAGTGATCATACTCTCCAGGGCGTAGTAAACAGTGATTTCCGGTGCAAATTCTTCGGTGCATCCTGTTGGAATCAAAACTGCAAGCTCTTCGGCAGAAATCAACTCAGCCTTTTGCTTCATCCCCTGGATCACTTTATCCTTCTGGGTTTCAAGCAGATACTTTGATATCTTTGAATACTGATCATCTGCACAAAAATTACATAATACTATCTTACTCATTCTGACCTACCTCCTTGCTCTCCACCTCCAAATAATCATTCCAGAAGCGTTGTGGTGCAATTCTTGCGCGGAGGTCACATTGCAAGCAACGGTCTGCCTCGCAATGAGCTTTTTCTGCATCAAAACCAAAATCCATCAGATCGAAATTATGGCAACGAGCTTTGGCACTTGCTACAATTGGTTCTGTACGATTAAGCTTGGCATAGTTCTTCCAGTTTCCGATCTTTCCATTAGGTTCTTGTACCGGGGCTAATTGCTCCTCGATATATCCGTCACCGCCCAGATAGATATCCATCTGGGATACTGCCTTACGTGTGGCAGCAATTGCTTTAATCACGGATGCAGTACCGGTTACCGCGTCGCCAGCTGCAAAGATACCAGGAATACTGGTCTGTGTTGTTTCATCTACTTCGATTCTATTACCTCTTGTAAGCTTCAAACCAAAGGCATCCGTTACTGCTGGCCTCTGGCCAATTGCGAAGATGACGGTATCTGCAGCTATGGTTTCTAAGCTGTCCACAACCTTATCAAGAACTGCTTTTCCGGTCTCGTCAAAGTAAAAGTTCTTGATACTTGTCATTTCAAAACCGGTTACCTTACCAGCTTCACCAACAATGCGTTCAAAATTCTTTGAGTTATGGATGATAATACCTTCTTCTTTGGTCCATTCGACTTCTTCTTCACTAGCTCTCATGCTATCCGCAGCTTCCAGACAAACCATATGGACTTCCTTTGCTCCAAGACGCAATGCTGACCCTGCACAGTCTACGGCAACATTGCCACCGCCGAGTACAACTACCCGTTCACCGATCACAGGCTTGTTCCCAAGGTTGATTTCCCTCAGGAATTCTGTATTGATATAGACTCCCTGAAGATCGTTACCTGGAAGTGGCAGTTTCAAGCCCTCATGGGTACCGATTCCAACGAATACAGCATCATAGCCCTGTTCCAATAATTCCTTTGCTGAGGTAACAGAAGAATTATATTCCACCTTCATCCGGTCGTAGATAATCTCATTTACTTCTTTTTGGATTACTTCTCTTGGCAAACGATAAGATGGAATTCCATAGGTCATCTGTCCTCCTGCCTGTGGAAGCTTTTCAAATATAATTACATCATGGCCGAGCTTTGATAAATAATATGCTGCTGTAAGACCAGCAGGACCTGCTCCGACAACTGCAACCTTTTTGCCGGTACTCGGCTTCTGGAAGCTATGAACCTTCCAGCTACCATCATCCTGGCTTGCAGCATAACGTTTAATGTTTCGAATGGATACAGCTCCATTAATATGATTACGTCTGCAGGCTAACTCACAGTCATGAGTACAGATATATCCCAAAGCTTCCGGTAAAGGAGCCTTTTCACGAACGGTAGCTGCTGCCTCCGTGTATTTTCCTTCTTTTAAATAACGAACATATTTTGGTATATTAATATTCGCAGGGCATCCATCGATACAAGGAACGAGACCTTTTTCCCTGGATACACCTTCTTTTATTACTCCAACCTTATCGCGAATGGAGCCGGTTGGACAGACCTCCACACAGGCACCACAGAAGCGGCATCCTGCCTCCGATAGGGAATCTCCATTCACTACTACTTGGAGTCTTCCATTTACCTTTTCATATTTCAGTGCTCCGACGTCTCTCATCTCATCACATGCTCTGACACAACGCCCGCACAGGATACAACGGTACATCTCATGATGAATCAGTGGATTACTTTCATCTGCACCGGTACGAATTTTCAGATCTCTTAAACTGCGTCCCGTATCACCAACATACTGGGAAATGGACATTAACTGGCATTTGCCATACTTGGGACATCCGGTACATTCACTCGGATGTGTTTTAAACATTAAATCAACTGAAAGCTTTCTCACCTTTTCAGCTAAATCACTCTTTGTATGTATTACCATGCCTTCTGCCACTTTGGTGGAGCAGGAGGTTACAACCCCTCCTACTCCTTCCTGGGTGACTACACATAGTCGGCAGCCACCACTGTGGTTTAGGTTTTCATGGTAGCACAGATGGGGTATATATATTTTGTTAGCCAAAGCGGCTTCCAAAATCGTCTGATTCTCATCAGCGATAATCTCTTTTCCATCGATTATCATTTTAATCTGGCTCATTCATTTACCTTCCTTACTCTTGTACGTACGCTGCTGCTCCTTCTCCTGCAAAGCGTCCGGTGTTTAGGCAGTAGCCCATGGTATTACCAGGTAATAAGAACATGTAGCTATCGCCGTAAATTGTACATGTATCTGTACCTGCTGCGTATAAGCCTGGAATTGGCTTCCACGCATCATCAAGTACTTCTGCGTTCTCATTGATCTTGATGCCGCCCAGAGTACCATATGCCCCCGGTCTGAAGGTTCCTGCATAGAAAGGTCCCTTTTTGATTGGCTTCATAAAACGACGATCCTTAAAGAAGGTTTCATCATAGGAATCACACATATCATTGTATTCTTCAACAGTTTCAACGAAGGTATCTACATCAATTCCTAATTTTTCTGCCAGTTCTTCTAAGGTATCAGCTTTTACTACATCTGGGTTGTTATTAGCAATGGAGTCATCTACTACCTGCTCGAAATCATCAATATTTTCCGGATGATGTACGAAGTTTGTTACATCCAGGCCATTACGTTTGTAACCCTTTAAGATACTGGTATCAATGATAGAGTAAGCAATTTTGCCTCTCTGAACTGCAATAGCATTACCGCAGAAGGTAGTATTTTGCATTTCTTCCTCGTTCATGAAACGTTTACCGAAGTTATTTACTAATAAGTTAGGTTGCATAAAGGTTGCAGGAATACAGTCAGGTCCAAAGTCAGAGTTAGGAAGAATATACATCATTTCCATGCTCATCTCTGTGGTAGCCGCTCCAACTTCCGCTGCCATGTTGATACCATCACCCTTAAGTCCAGGAATTGCAAAGCTAAAGAGATCTTCACGCCAGGTGTAACCGGTTCTTTGCTTGATCATCTCCGGATTGTCACCAGCGCCGCCGCAAGCTACGATAACTGCCTTTGCACTAACTTCAATTTCTTCACCAGCTTTGTCAACAGCGATCAAACCACAGATCTTGCCTTCTTCATCCTTTAGAATCTTCTTCGCTGGAGTTTCCATAAAGAATTCAACGCCTAATTCTTTTGCTCTTTCCATCAAAGTCTTATTCATGATAGCTCCACCATTACGGCCGATTCCACCGTTAACAGCAACAATATGCCAGGTAGCTTCTGACTTCGGGAAGTATTTGTAAGCGCCTGCAAATTCAAGCCCCATATCCTCTAACCATGCAATCGTTGCTGCAGAGTTACCGAAGTATTTTCTTACTAAATTTGCATCTACTCTCCAATGAGTGTAATCCATGAACATCTTGAAGGCTTTTTCAACGCTGATATCAACCATTTGACTTTGCTGCTGTTTTGTTCCGATTCCTAAAGGACCCATACCCATGTTAGCAGCGCCACCAACAACATTTGATTTTTCAAACACCATAACCTTTGCGCCATCTTCAGCTGCTTGAACTGCTGCCGCAAGACCGGATGGGCCAGCAGCAATAACTGCTACCTGTGTTTCCAACTTCTTCATAAAAGAACCTCCGTCTTCCTAAATATTTTAATTTTTCTTACCTTTGAATGATACCGTTGTTTTCGCTTAAATCCATACTGATTTTTGCTTGTATTATCGATCTCAGAATGCCCATAGCAAAAACCTGAATTGCATTTTTGCTATGGAACAAATCACTATGTAGTATTACTGAGGCATAGAAGCAGTGATGAAAGCTTTGTATTTATCATTACGCTCTTTGAACAAAGGATTTTTCTTCCACTCCATTAACTTGCCTTCATTTTCCTTAATATCGTCGCAATGGATGAATTTACCGGGCATAGTGTTATGAGCATGAGATACCTGCTCCGGAGCAAATTCAAATTTTACTTTACCATCTACAACCTTAATGTCACCCTCAATACCACAGAGACAGCAGATTGCTTTAGCGGAATCATCATTTAAGTAGAACTCTCTGCTGTGGCAGTGGGGACATACACCAGGATCACCTAAATATTTAGCTTCTTCCAAATTAGCTGCTGCTTTCGCAAGGTTTACACCGATCTCATGAGCTTTTTGTACTTTGTCATCTTCCATAACGATGCACTTTGACCAGGAGAACACTTCATTATCAATTGTTTTCCAGATAGGAATTAAAGATAACATCTCAAAGTCACATGCAATTCTGGTGCTCCAGTCAGAACCACCGATTCCCATGTAGGATACTACTTTATCCTTAAAGATTCTCTGGTCAGGAGCTTTGCCGCCGGTAGCTTCTGCAATCTTGGTACCAACTACGTTCATAGCCTTATCCATTCTAGGGCCAAAACGATCTGTAATCGTTCTAAAGATTCCAGCTGCGCCCTTTTCGAAAATCGGAACAGCAAATACAATGGCATCAGCATCAAACATCTTGTCTCTTAACCATTCGAAGTCATCCTTAAGTACGCATTTGCCACCTTTACCGGACATTAATCCCTGAACACAAGCGATACAGCCTGTACAGTGCTCCAGATTAAGATCAAGCAGACGGATAAACTCGATTTCTGCACCCATTTCCTGTGCACCTATTAACGCCTCTTTACACATAGCGTCGTTGTTACCATTTTTAGTTCCTGCTGAAATTCCCAATACTTTCATTTCGTGCCTCCTTAATCATCCTTAAAAATATATAAATTAAACTTTTTAAAACCTATTTTATTTATAACATTCGAACCCTGTCCATACCGGGATTCCTGTGTATTCCTTTACTTCTTCCTCACCACTAAGGGCACGGATTGCTCCGGAAGCAAGTGCCTCCATCTCGAAATCTCCGCCGTATACTTTAATCGGTGCCAGAAAACCGCATAGCTTAGTGATATTGGATACAAAATATGGTTCATTGCTGACACCACCTGTTAAGATAATTCCATCTACCTGGCCTTCCAGTACAACAGCGTAGGAGCCGATGAACTTCGCCAACTGATATGCCATAGCATCGTAGATAAGCTTTGCATATTCGTCTCCTTCTTCGATCATCTTCTTAATCCTACGAGTATCATCGGTACCCAGATGTCCAAGGAGACCACCGGTCTTGCTGATTTTTTCTATCATTTCCTTCTCTGTGTGTTTACCGGAGAAGCACATCTTAATGATAGGAACTGCCGGTACGGAGCCGGAACGATTCGGTGCCATCGGTCCATCACCATTTAATACATCATTGCCGTCTACAATCTTACCCTTTCGCTGAGCAGTCACGGATAATCCACCGCCAACATGAGCTACTACGAAGTTACATTCCTCGTATTTTTTGCCCAGCTCCTTTGCATATCTCATGGCAACCTCTTTTTGGTTTAGTACATGAACGCGACTTTCTCTATATAAGTCCTTGATACCGGTAACTCTTGCAAGATCCTGAAACTCATCCACGTCCGGAGGGTTAACAAGGAATGCCGGTACCTTTGTTTTTTTCGCAAATTCATCAATGATTTGAGAACCAAGTAAGGCAGGATGCTTTACGGTCTTACCTTCTCTGGAATCCTTAAGGATAGCATCGTTTACCTTGTAGATACCACCAACCATAGGAGCCAGCCCACCGCTGTATGCAGCGTATGCATCGATATTCTCAAGGGTAACATTATTTTTCTCCAGCTCATTTAAAATTGTTTCTACACGATAAGGAAGCTGATCTTTAATTTCCTTAAAGGTCTTTAATACTTCCGGATCATGGGAAACATTTGCCTTAAACACAAGGGTCTCATTCTCAAATACCGCAAGCTTTGTGGAAGTAGAACCTGGACTTAAGGTAAAAATACGATATGCTTTATTCATTCCTTTGCCTCCTATTTCGCCTTCATCGCCTGAGCACGGATAATTAACATGAGAATGTTACCCATCATCTCAGACAAGGGTGCACTTCTTGAGAAATCGCTGACAGGTTTTGCAAATCCTTGCAGAATCGGGCCGTAAGCATCACCATGAGCAAAATTTTGAATTAGTTTAACACCGATATTGCCAGCATGAAGGTTCGGGAAAATTAATACATTTGCCTTACCTGCAACTTCACTTTCTCTTTTCACTTTGTTCAGTGCAACCTTAGGTATAATTGCTGAGTCTAACTGGAACTCACCATCAATCTTAATATCCGGTCTTCTTGTCTTAACCATATCAATCGCTGCTTTAATCACATCAATGCTATCGTGCTCTGCACTGCCGCAAGTTGAGAATGCCAGCATAGCAACTCTTGGTTCCCATCCAAGAAGTGTTTTTACAGAATCTGCAGAAGCGATTGCAATATCCGCAAGCCCGTCGGAGTCCGGTAAAGGATTAACCGCACAGTCAGCAATTGCTAACATCTGGCCTTCCGGTCCATCAAAGCCTGGAACATTCAAAATTCCCATGCTGGAGATATTCTGGAAGCCTTCCTCCAAACCCACGATCCCCTGAGCAGCGATGATAACATCTGCTGTGGTGTATACGCGGCCTGCGGCAACTCCATCCACCTCACCAAATTTTAATAAGAACATTGCAAAATTAACCGGATCCTTTGCTTTTCTCTTAAAGGCTCTTTTTGCATCATCCTCAGTAATATACTTGGATGATATCTGCTCCTTTACCTCATCGTTCTTATGATCAAAGAAGGTGAACCCCTCCACAGAAATCCCAAAGGAACCAGCGAATTCAGTGATCACTTCCTCATTACCAATCAACACCGGATAACCGATTTGCTTGTCAACAACCTCTCGCGCCGCACGAAGTATCATCTCATTATCCGTCTCAGGAAAGGCGATTCGCTGTGGATTCTTTCTTGCCTGCTCTTCTAATCTTACAAATAAATCGTTACTCATATTTATGTCCATGCTCCCTATTGCACAAATCGCCATGAAAGTGCCAGCATGGATCCGGTCCCCCCTTCGTTTATTAATTTTATTTCTTTCAACCTTTCCTTCATCCTACATTCATTCCTGCAGAAAATCTTTGCCGGGTTACAAGACCATATCCCCTGAAACAATTTTATATTTGAACCTGTTATAATCGTCCAAGTTCATGTTCTGTACTCAAGTTATACACATGTTTTAGATATTTCTCTAACCGTTCTATGGTGAGCCCGATTGCATTTTCTGCGGCTTCACCGAAATTTTCCCGGTAAGACGCCTTGGTATCCTCCGGTATGGAATCAAAATAAGCTTTATTGTAATAATCCTCGATATAGCCATGGTGAGCATACTCGATTTCCTTTGCCTCTGTTGGTACACCTGCTTCCTCAAGTAGCTTTGCATAAAGGAGTCCCTCTTTGCTTAAGCCATCCTCTTTCGCAGTTAATATCACTGCGGGGGGCATACCCACAAGGATTTCTTTGGATGCATGCACCGGGGAAACCCAGGGTAGTTCGCGCTCCTCTTCTCTTGTATACAAATCTACAAACGCGTCAATTACTTCGCAGGGAAGATCCGCCGGATACTTATCTCTGCTCTGGGTATCTGCCACAGTGTCCAGAAAGGGGTAATGCAATATCTGGCAGCGAATACGATACGTAAGTTCATCCCTGGACTTCATACAGGCAACGGTTGCAAGATTGGCTCCTGCACTATATCCCGTTACCGCATACCTTTCAGGGTCAAGGCTATACTCTTTGGCATGATGAGAAAAAAATCTCATAACTGTTAATACATCAATGATCGCAGCCGGATACGGATATTCCGGTGCTTTTCTGTAATTAATTCCAACTACATGAATGTCTAACCGGTTCTTGATTAGCTCGCGTAATACGTCGTTCTTCGCTGCGTGCCCCAGAACAAAGCCGCCTCCATGTAGTTCAAAAAGAACTGGAGCATTCTTGGAAGTAGCCCTATGAAAATAGACCTCGATGATATAATTCTCTCCGGGTATTTCCAATCTTTCTCCATGAAGTGGATTACATTCAATGGCCTCCATGGTTGTGCTTCTTAAATAGGGGATTATTTTTTTGAAGCTTTTTGTGAATTCTTTCATGTATGTAGAAAATCCTCCATTATATTAGCTGGAAAAATGCGCTTTCCTCATTAATCCTGTCCTTGCACATCCAAACCGAGTTGCTGAAAGGTTCACATAGAAATGGGGAAGCGATCAATGGTTATTCAGCGTTTGTTCCTTAATAGGATCTTCTTTCACCCTGCAGGTATCTGAAAATTCCAACTTATCTGAACTATCAGTACCGGTATCAATCACCATGATTGCTTCCCTCATCTCTACTCAGTGTATTTCAAATAACATTTACTTCTTAACGATATACATAATCTCCGGATCTAAACTTAGGAGGAATGACAGGAACCTGAATGTAGGATTCATATTCTCCTCCTGTGTGGATAATATGATTTCCATGATTATCAGTATCCCATGCCAAAGGCTCAAACCATCCTTCACGGATATATCGTCCGGCAATTTGGATTCTTAACTTCTCGCCCTTATGCCAGATTCGGCTGGAAGGTACGATTTCAACATCAATCGGAACGATCTCGCCCTTGGTTAATTTTAATTCTCTCTTATGAGCCATGACCGGCTGGAACTTTGTGGACAGCTCAGGATCAAGTTCTCTATGAGACACACGACATTTACCCCAAGCTCCTGGATGAGGCTCACCAAGCGTAGTCCAAGGAATCCAATTACCATCCTTATCAGCCTTTTGAATATTAAAGAACATATCCATGTCATCATGACCGTCTGCTTCTACGAATAAGTGAAGTGAGATATAACCTGTTAACTCTGTATCCTCCGTAAACTCCATATCAAAAACAGCTTCCTGCGTATTACCGTCATAGCTTACACTGCTCTTAAATTCAACCGGTGTATCCTGCATTGTCATGCTGTTTGCATCCAGATAATATCTCTTATATTCTGTTCTTTCTAATGGGAACTCGTTCTCTTTTCTTTGTACCTGGTAATCACAGTCAAAGGCATCCATAACATCGATGCGAACCTTTGGTGTAAGTTCCCAACCATTATGTATATCCTTCAGATAACGGTCATAGAAACGTTTTAAATCTTCTAAATTATCAGGATTGTAGCTATCCGGCCACTCGAAATCTCTGTGCATTCTGATCCATTTTTTACGTGATTTCGCTTTTCTAAACGCCTGAACGGAACCTCTTAAATGGAAATGACTAAAGCCCGCAGTTGCATAAATAGGAAGGCGAACCTTGGAGAAATCCGGAATCTTATCCTTCCAGTAACCATTCATTAATGGATACTTACGTGCCATCGCTACCTGATCATCAACGCCGCCATTACCTGTTACCTGAGCTGCAATAAATTCATTAAAGCTTAATGCCGGGATTCCACCTTCAAAGATGGATTCTCTGTAAAGGTCAGTAGTAGCTTCCCAAGGAGCGATACAGGCAAGATGAGGCGGCTGATATGCTGCGATTCTCCACTGATGCATTGCAACACCAGAATTACCTGCCATACCAACTTTGCCATTACACCAATCCTGCTGTGCAATCCATTCGATAAAATCATATCCATCTTCGCTATCCTGATGGGTAAACATATGTACATTGCCTTCGGAGTGACCTGCACCACGAACATCAACGTTTGCCACTGCATAGCCGTTATAGCACCAGTACATCGGATCCGGTGACTCAAACTTAGCAAGGTTTGAAACGGTCTGAGGTGGAACGCCCATAATCTGCCACTCAGACATACCTTCGCCAGGACGTTTTCCAAACCAGCTCCAGGATACGATTACCGGAATTTTGTCTGTACAATTCTTTGGTCTGAAGATATCGGTGTAGATGGTAACACCGTCTCTCATTTTTACTGCAACATCCTGTTCACAGATAATTCCAGGTGCTGCTTCATAAACTCTCTGGTTGAATGCAGGACAGAAGCCCTGACCCATTCTTGCCATAGGATCTTCGCTATTCGCTAAGTCAACTGCTTCCTGATTTTCAACAGGCTTTCTAGCAACACGATAGATCGCTTCAATCTCTTCTCCCTGAAACACTTCTTTCAGTGTAAAATATTGGCCGTCGTTCATACTCTTCTCCATTTCAGTTTTTATTTAGATTATATATTAGTGTATTAATCTTCTAATAGCTCACATACGTAATCAACCGCTTCACCGATTGTCTTCTTACGACGAAAGTTCATATATGGGATCTCAACATCAAACTTGTCCTCTAAGAATGTAGTAATCTGGGAGTAATGTACGGATTTTGCATTAAGATCTTCTACAAAGCGCATATCCTCATTCATCTCTTCCTTTGTCTTGCCAAATAAAGGTGCTCCTCTTTCTACTAGCATCGCATAAATTTCATCTCTTTGATTCATTTCTATAATCCTCCTAATAAGCTTTTTGTTAGGAGGATTTTCCCTCCTAATTAGTCGAAAACACAACATAATTTTTGTGCATGTTGCACATATATACTTTTTGGTATTGATATATATATACTAATTGTATATAATGGATAAAAAAATAACAATGTTTTATAATACAAATTGATTATGCTTTCCTATCATATAATTGTGTTCCAACACAACGAGGAGAATTTCATGGAAATAAGTAAATTTATAAGGGAATTACAGGCAGTTAATCCTAAATGGTTACAGACAATAAATGACAGTGAACAGGTTTATTCCTTCCGTCCCTATCCCTCTTCCAGCAAGTTAGTACCTAATATGGTATATATTGGACGACTCTCCAGACTTCTACCTTTGGCTACAGAAGAACGTCTGAATTTCTTATGCATGGATGACCAAAATGGTAGCTACGACGAGGCTTTGCTCCTTGCCTCTTTCCCCAATTGTAATATCGTAATTACCAGCCATCCGATTCAATTTCAAAATCTTTGCGACATGTCCACGGAAATATTTCTAGCAGAGACGAAATACACCAGTTATATCAATCACATGATGGTTGCCTCTAATATGAACAAAGGCCCTCAGTATCTGGTGGATGAGGCTTTTAAGCTTGTCAAATCCCCAATTATCATCATTGATACCAGCTATAAAATAATTGCTATGTATAATGGTTTAAAGATTGAATCCAGACCCGACCTCGATACACAACGGGAAGTGGGATATATTACGGAGCATACCCTGCAACGTATGAAGCAGGACAGGCTGTATGAAAAGCTCCGTGCCACCAAATACCCCTCCTATGACAAGCCCAAAACAGAACAATATGGCTGGATGACCATCCTGGTCTACATTCATGGAATTGAGGTTGCTCAAATCGCCATGATGGAATATGATCATCCCTTTACCAGCTATGATTTCGAATTTCTCAACTTCTTTTGCCAGTTAATCTCCTGGGAAATGCAAAAAAATGACTTCTATAAGAACAATCGGGGTATCATGCATAGTGTATTCTTGTCCGAACTATTGGATCAAAAAATCCCGAATCAAAAAATTGTTAGACTTAGAAAGGAACAGCTGAATTGGACAGACTTCCCCTATCTATATGTATTTACCATATTTGATAATGATGCCTCTGATTTTAATCACAAAGCACAAATTCTGGCCTATCAGCTGCAACACATCCTGCCAAACTCAAGGTATGCCATCTATAACCGCCGTCTTGTGTTACTTGTACAACAAAATGAGGAAGATATCTCTTCCTTTATGGAAGGCGGTGTGGTGGACGAATGCCTGGAATCTAATCAATTAACCGGTGTACTCAGTAACAGCTTCTCTAACCTGCTTGACATTCGAAAATTCTATGAGCAGACCTTAAAGGCACATGAGCTTCGACAAATCATCTCAGAGGAGAGAAATATATACTTTTATTCCGATTATATGTTTTATCATATTGGCCAGATCATCTCTGAAACCTATGATTTAAAGGATTTTTATCATCCTGCGATTCATAAAATCCTCGCTTATGATAGCAATAATAATACGTACTTTCTGGATACCTTGCGGGAATATTTACTACATATTGATAACCCAACCCTATGTGCACAGAATTTATACATCCACAAGAATACCTTCTTTTATCGTATGAATAAGATCCGTGAGCTATTTCATCTTAATTTTAGTGATGGGGTCGAGCGTATGCGACTGCATCTTACGTTAGAATTTTTAAAGCTGGCAGAATTGACAGACACATCCAAGAAAGGGAGGAAGAATTAAAAAACATAGCTACCGCACCAACAGGCTCTGCAATTACATTATCAACTGTTAATACCTTTGCTCCTTTTGATAGTAATTACGCAGATTATATTTTTAATTCATGCCTTACCAACATAGTTTGATTATTAGTTTCTTTTTTCTTCTTTTTAGATTGCTTATTTCATTATCTGTTAATCTATTAAAACTCTACGAAGCGTTTATTGAACTTGCATACCTAATGGATTACAATACAGGCATGAAGGAGCTGATAGAGCTGCAATATTTGAAAAGCGAAAAAAAGATTTTTAAAATTAATGGAAAGAAGGAATGCATGTGGAATCAATGATTGATATTAGTAGATTTCTTAATGATAGAGGCGAGATCACCCAGTTATCTCAAAAGAAGAATTTCAGAGTTGCAACTTTATCTTATTTAGCAAAAAAATTCGAAGCTAAGCGAAATTATACCGAGAAAGAGGTGAACTCCATCTGTGATGAATGGCATACATTTGGAGATTATTTCATACTCAGACGAGAACTAATTGATAATGGGCTATTATGTCGTGAGCCCAACGGTTCTCGTTATTGGAAGCCATAAGGATTGAATAAAAAAAGCCATCAGAAAACGGTATCATACCTGTTTTCTGATAGCTCTATCTGATAAACTAATAGGTGTTATCTTTTAAAATGCTTACAACTCCTCGGTTATCGGGGTTGTCTCCGCCTCTACCACCTCAGTTTCTTTTGTTTTTGGTTCGCTAACTTCTACTGTAACTTCTACCGCAACTTCTTCTGCATGTACTTCTTGTGCATTCGCGTCTTCTACTGGCGCTTCTTCCTGCTTATTACCACAGTATGGACAGAAACTCATATCCTGCTTTAGCTCCTTACCACAGCCATCACACATTTTAGCGCCCTTTAACTGATTAATCTGCTCTTGTAAGGTTACAATTTTCGAATTATTTTCATTGATCTTTGCAATCTGTTCTGTAAATAATTCATTTTCTTCCAGCGCAAATTTTTCAAAATAAATTTTGCCAATCTCTTTATAATTCTCTTCGATCTCCTGCTTTGCTTTGTTAATGGCAGATTGTAATTTAGCAACATCAAAGGTGTCATGTGCCTTATTCGTAATCTTGTTTGTAATCTTACTTACCTTCTCTGTAAACTCATTTAACATATTGTCCTCTTTTCTGCGCTGTGATGTGTGATTTTAAAGTTTGTGAACACAGCGCATGCACAAACTTTTCTAAGGCGATGAATCGCCTGGTTTAAGGGTATGTTTCTACTTTATTTCATCGTTTATTTTGCAATAATATCTAGCTTCTACTTTCAGTGACAGATTATTGTTATCAGGAATTGTCTATACTTCCATAGTATAACCAATATATTTATCCTTGCCAATACCAATATTCCCAAAATAAGATAAACTAATTCCAATCTTTGCAAACATCTACCCAGGCAAGATAATTCGAGTATTGCTCCAATTCCTCTAGGTTCAGTTCTATCGCACTGTTACCGCTGCCACAAGCTGGAAATACAGTTTCAAAGCGTTTCAAAGATTCATCCAGATATACTGTAACGCCATCTTTGATTGCAAAGGGACAAACACCACCAACTGCATGTCCAATCAAATCCACTGCTTCCTCTGGGCTAAGCATCTTGGCTTTTGTTCTAAAGCACGCCTTATATTTTGCGTTATCAATCTTAGCATCACCGGCTGTAACTAATAAAATCGGCTGTCCCTCTACCAGAAAGGAAAGAGTTTTCGCAATCCTCTTTGGTTCGCAGTTTAATGCGGCTGCTGCAAGTTCTACAGTCGCACTGGACATTGCAAGTTCCAACACTCTATCTTCCATATTATAATTTCTAAAATATTCTTTTACCTTCTCAATCGCCATAATCTTTTCCTTTCCTTTCCAAAACTTTATCTAAATCAGAAGCTATTGCCAATTGCCCCTTATTATTGAAACCTTTTTATTATTAATTAATTTATCTTGAAAAAGCAACACAAGAAACCTGGTGTGGAATAATCATTTTTTATTGTATAATTTTATTAATACAACAATAAATGTGAGTAATATCGGCTTTCTTTTCCTGTTCCCATATGGACAGTATATCATAAAATTTGGAATAAGTCGACAATGAAAGAACGTACGTTTCTATTTATTAATTTTGATTCTTAACAATTATCATAAGACATTTCACCCACAGAAAAAGCCCTTTGCTTCTCATCTAGCAAAGGGCCTTTCTGGGCACTAACGAAATCTATATCTTAATTCTTGTCGGCAATGTTATCTAGCTCCTCCATAATAGCAGGAATTACCTGGTAGAGGTCACCCACGATACCGTAATCTGCTACTTCAAAGATAGGAGCGTTTTCATTCTTGTTGATGGCGATAATGTAGTCAGAGGACTGCATACCAGCTAAATGCTGAATTGCACCGGAGATACCGCAAGCTACGTAGATACGAGGCTTTACGGTGGTTCCTGTCTGTCCCACCTGGTAAGAATGATCAATCCAGCCTGAATCTACACAGGCTCTGGAGGCTGCAACAGTTCCTCCTAATTTTTTTGCTAGCTGCTTTAGTAATTCAAAACCTTCCGGTGTTCCAAGTCCTCTACCGCCGGATACAATAACCTCCGCTTCGGTAAGAGATGCCATCTCAGTTGCTTTCTTTACAATTTCAACAACCTTGGTTCTAATATCATTTTCCTTAAATTCTACTGAAAGCTTTACACATTCGCCTTTTCTATCCGACTCATGCGTTGCTTTCTCCATAACGCCAGGACGTACTGTTGACATCTGCGGACGATGGTTCGGGCATACGATGGTTGCCATTAGGTTACCACCGAAAGCGGGTCTGGTCTGCTTTATCTTTTTATCCTCAGGGTCGATCTCTAATTTCGTACAGTCAGCCGTTAAACCTGTTCCACAGCGAACTGCAAGACATGGACCTAAGTCTCTGCCAATGTGAGTTGCACCAAGAAGAATGATCTCCGGCTTATATTCAGTAATAGCTTCATAGATTACCTTAGTATAGGCATCTGTTCTATAATTCTTTAATTCCGGATGGTCAGCAAGGTATACCTTGTCTGCCCCGTAGGTGTACAATTCCTCTACCAGTTCCTCTACCTGATCACCGCAGAGTACAGCACAAAGCTCCGTGCCAACCTCTGTGGCAAGCTTCTTTCCTTCTCCCAGAAGCTCGATTACAACCGGCATAAGCTGGCCTTCTCTTTGCTCAGCAAATACCCAAACTCCCTTATAATCCTTAATATCTATCTTACTTGTCAGTCCCTCTGTTTTCTCAATTGCATCGAAAGGACATACTTCCACACATACACCGCAACCGGTGCATGCATTGCCGATTACTGCCAAACGATTTACCATGGTAATAGCGTCGAACGGACAGCTCTTAACACATTTGGTACAGCCTTTACATTTATCATTAATAACTTTAACGCCCATTGTTCTCCGCCTTTCTATATTGCGTGCTTTTCTTTTAATTTTGCGACTACTTCCGCTGCCATCTCTTTTACGCTGCCCTTTAACATCTCTCCCTTACCTTTGGTCGGAGGTGTGAAGGAACGCCATACCTGGGTGGGGGAAGCGGTCAGACCGCAGTCATCCGGTGACAGGTTAACATCGACATGGTTCCATACGATAATATTCTTCTTATAGGCTTCAACAATACCATAGATACTCATATATCTAGGCTCGTTTAATTCCTTTACAGCGGTTAGTAGACATGGGGTCTTAACTTCAATCACTTCGTAGCCATCTTCCATCTGGCGCTGAACGGTAACCGTATTTCCATCCACCTGTACGTCCTGAACATAGGTAACTACCGGTAAATCAAGTCTCTGGGCAGTTTGAGGTCCTACCTGAGCCGTATCACCGTCAATTGCCTGACGTCCTGCAAAAATGATATCCACATCACCTATTTTTCTAATACCGGCTGCAAGAGTTGTGGAGGTTGCACAGGTGTCTGCCCCGCCAAATGCTCTGTCGCTCAGCAGATACGCATCATCTGCACCCATAGCAAGACATTCTCTTAGCATAACAGAAGCCTGAGGAGGTCCCATTGTGATAACTGATATATGGATGGATGGGTCTTTATCTTTTAATGCCAAAGCTGCTTCCAGCGCGTTCGCATCATCTGGATTCAAAATACTTGGAACACCCTCACGAATCAAGGTTCCCTTTACCGGATCAATTTTAACCTCGTTGGTATCCGGTACCTGCTTTACACAAACTAATACTTTCATTCCTATCTCCATTCCGCCACCTCTTAAGTGACATAAATTGTAGAACTACTTTTTACTTCGTTGTATCATAGTTCTCCCACTTATCATTTCTATTTCTTAAGTAACTGTCCTGCAATAACCATCTGTTGTACCTGGGAGGTTCCCTCATAGATGGTAAATACTCGACAATCACGGTATAGACGTTCGACACGGTATTCTTTCATATAACCGTATCCACCATGGATTTGAACTGCTTTTGCACAGATTTCATTACATGTTTCAGAGGCGAACCATTTAGCCATAGACGCAGCCATTGTTGTGTTTTGATTTGTGTCTTTTTTATATGCAGCTTCGTATAACAGCTGTTTTGCAGCTTCCAGTTTTGTTGCCATCTCAGCAATCATGAAGCTGATTCCCTGGAAATCAGCGATTCTCTTTCCGAACTGCTTTCTTTCCTTTGCATATTTGATGGTCTCATCCAGCGCAGCCTGTGCAACGCCAATGGATTGAGCTGCAACACCAATACGACCGATATCCAAAGTCTTCATAGCATTAATAAATCCCTGGTTCATCTCACCTAAGATATCACTTTTATGTACACGAACATTTTCAAGAATAATATCACTGGTACCACAACCGATTAAGCCCATCTTGTGCTCCGGCTTTCCACAGGATACACCCTCCAGTGTCATATCTACGATAAATGCGGTAATTCCTTTTGCTCCCTTGGTCACATCTGTCTTTGCATATACGATAGCGTAGTCAGAGAAAGGAGCCATGGTAATAAAGGTTTTACGGCCATTTAAGATAAAATAATCACCATCTGGCACAGCAGTGGTAGTCATACCGGCTGCATCGGAACCAGCGCCCGGCTCAGTTAATGCAAAGGCTAATATCTTCTCACCAGTAACAACCGGTCGCAGATACTTCTCCAACTGTTCCGGTGTTCCAGATAACTGTAAAGGTCCACCTGACAGTGAATTTGGTGATGATACATATAAGCTTGCCACAGCGCTTACTCTTGCTATTTCCTCCATCACTATAACGTAGGCTCTGGTATCTGCTCCTGTACCGCCAAGTTCTTTTGGGATCTTGATACCGAAGAAGCCGGCCTTTCCCATCTTGTTCAGAATTTCCTTCGGGAACACCCCAGTTTCCTCCACCTGATCAAGAATATCCGGTGTCAGTTCTTTTTGTGCAAAATCTCTTGCTAATTTACGAATTAATTCGTGCTGTTCCGTAAAAACCATTATTATCCTCCATTCTAATGAAGACTTGTGAGTATCGTTTTTTCACAAACCATCTTCATCTTTCCGTACGTCGCGGTATTTCATAAAACAAGTTATTAACTTTTACAAATCAAAATAATTTTACTTGAATTCTTGAATAAGCCTCTTCCTTCAGTCCCTGAACATTTATTTTTCCACCTGCTAATTCCGGAAATTGTTCAAAGAACAATATATATTTTGGCACCTTGTAATCTGCCAGTTTGTTTATTAATAGTTCACGTAACACTTCCTCCGTTAAGTCTTTCTCAGAGGTAGTAACTATACAGGCAACGATTTCTTCCTGCACTACCGGCATCGGCATGCCAAATACCTTTACCTGAATAACGGACTTACATTCACGGATTGCATCTTCGATTTCCTTTGGAGAAATATTCTCCCCACAGCGGATAATGATATCCTTCTTTCTTCCGGTGATATAAAGATTATCATCCTCATCTAAATAACCCAGATCTCCGGTTTTTAACCATCCCTCTTCACTGATTACACTACGGGTCTCCTCCGGGTTCTTATAATAACCCTTCATTACATTATAGCCTCTAATTAGGATTTCCCCCTGTTCATAAGGCTTCCGGGGTTTTCCTGTGTCCAGCTCTGCAATCATTAGCTCTATGTTACTAATCGCCTTACCTACTGACTGACAGCGTAACTCGAATGGATCGAATACACTGGTAAAAGTAATGCTTGGTGACGCTTCTGTCTGACCATAGGACTGCACTAGGCCTTCTATCCCAAGCTCCTTTACTATGGTCATATAATCACTTTGATTTACTGGTGAACCTGCAATAATACCGGTTTTTAAGGTGCTTAATTTGTACTGTTTTCGTTCCTTGCTATACAGGATAGCCAGAAATAAGGATGGAACTCCATTTAGAACAGTACATCGGTTTTCATCGATACATTGCATGACTACAGCTGTTCTATGACTACTACATAGATGCATAGAACCTCCATGCGCAAACATGGCAAGTAATCCTGTGGATAATCCGAAACAGTGGAACATCGGCAGCACCTGACAGATTTGGTCATTCTCCGTCCATCCCATGGTCGCCGTAGCTTCTCTTGCGATATTCATCAGCTGATAATGGGTAAGCATAACACCTTTTGGTCGGCTGGTAGAGCCTGAGGTAAATAGCATACAAGCATTATCCTGTGTCTCTATTTTCGCTTGCCTGGCAAGAAGCTTTTGTCTCTCTACCTCGGATATCTGGTAATCCTTTCGAAACTCTTCCAACATTCCTTTCGCCATGGATATCTTTAAATACTTCCGATATAAGCTATCCGTCAGGTTGTCAGCAAATACGTCATCGTAATAGACCTGATCCACATCAGCATAGTCAAATAGAGATTTCACTTCCCGCTCTTTTAAGTTAGGGTTGACCAGAATCGGAATCGCACCGACCTTTACAATTGCTAAGAAAGCACAGATCCATTCCACCGAATTCTTTCCGCATAGTGCAAAATGGGCTCCCTTCTCAACCTCCTCATACATCAGAGAAATCGCCATTTTATCAGAGAGGATATCCAGCTCCTCCCAGGTATAGATTTCTCCATCCCAGGTGATTGCCGGGTGATTCTTCCGTTTTGTCACAATATTATGAAATTGCTCTCCGATTATAATCCTCTCAAGTTTCATAGCTTAACCAAGCATTTCAGAGAATGTCTGAACTGCAGTCCTTACCTGTTCATAATTTACCATCTGTCGGTCAACTTCAATTTGTAGTAAAGGAATTTCCTTTTCTTCACAGACTTTCTTTACTATGACATAATCAAACTCTTCCGGATCACAGAACTTTGTGAGGACGTAGATGATGCCATCTGCCTGATGTTCCTGCGCCATTTCGGCCAAATAGGAAGCTCTGCCCTTATTCTCATCATACAGCACACTGCAGTTATTCATATGTGCAAATTTCTCAGCCAATCGATCCAGCGAGGTTGCCGCGGTCGGACAGTCCACACGATATTGTCTGGATTCCTGAGCAATGTCATCGGCAACGATCTGTATTTTGTTATCATCTAAAATCGCTAATAATTCCTTCGCATCTGCCAGGATACCTGAAGTAACAATTCGAATCTTCTTTTCATCTGCTAACTCAGTCTCTTTCAGTGCTTCTATCAGTTGGTTTACCAGTTCTGTATGCTCGGACTTTTCCATGAAGAAAGCACTCTTAAATACTGCATTACGATCAGCCGCAGTAATCACAGAGTAGTTTTTCGCATATTCAGAAAATTCTCTCATTGCCTGGTTGTGTATATTATATATCTCAATTG
Source organism: Bacillota bacterium (assembly GCA_023386815.1). Taxonomy (GTDB): domain Bacteria; phylum Bacillota; class Clostridia; order Lachnospirales; family Lachnospiraceae; genus Mobilitalea. The sequence goes on along the minus strand of JAEWIZ010000008.1, from coordinate 595,133 downwards.
ATTTATGTAATTTCTCATCTTCAAAGGTTTCGCCTGTGATTCTTTCTAAATCTGCAATTACTCTTTGATATCCAGCCTTGGTAAATTCCTTGCCGTAGGTGGTATTTCTATTTTGTGGATAGGTCATAGGGATAAATTCAATTCCCGGAACTGCATATTTCCAGTTCTGCCCTAGACATTTTAATGAATCACACAGGGACGGGATTACAATTGCTGAGGCTCCGTCAAAAGCCCCCTTTATTCCAAGCTCCAGAATGGATTGCATCACGGAGCAAATAAATGCAGGAAAATAAGCCTTTGCTTCCTTAATCTCCATATCGGCTCCCCAGATTCCAAAGGGCAGTAGTCCCATGGAATGTATCACTTCTTCCGGGGTATACACCGGTGAACAGACAACTATCTTTTTGTTCTGTGCAAGATAATGTTTCATTTGCTCCTGCGGTGACGCTGCTATGCGATGAAACTCCTGCAGGATGTCTTGTAATGCAGCCATACTATCTTACCCCCTTATTCGCTTCCATAATTTCTGTCAACGCCTGGACTCTCGTCTCATACTGAGCCTCAGAGAAATTCCGGGGATCCGCTTGATCTCCGTCAAAGGTAGAGAGAGGAACATTACATTCCTCGGCGATTTGACGGCTCATCTCATACATAAATCCACTCCAAAGCTTACAGGAACGATTCACATGAACTAACAAGCCTTCTACCTTGTTGTTCTTAACAAGTGCAGTTCTCTTATCTCTTGCGTGCTCCAGATTAATGGCATTCGGAACATTACAATAAGCCTCAATGAGTCCATCAAAGTCATCATAAATAAAGCCGAAGGCATCTGCATATATGGTAGCAACCAGATTAATCCCTCTGGATTTAAGTTCTGTTGCGGTAAACCTAAGATGTGGCCAGCAGGCAATTCCTTCAAACATGATGCGGTGCTTCTCCTCTGCACGGAAGGTGCTGGTGCCGTTCTTTACGCTTTCTTCGTATTCTGTAGCTAGAAGCTCAAAGGCTTCCGCCGCTTCAACGGTTCCTCTGGCACAGACAGCCACCGCCATATGGTTCATCAAGTCAAAACCATTCAGAGGAGACGGACTATATTTACAAAAGCTCGTTGCCTTTAACCAGGCTTTTGAAGTACGATTGGAGATTTTCATGATTTCTTCAAATTTCTCATCAGACCACTTCTTACCTGTTATTTTTTCCAATTGTTTAATGGCATCCAGAAATTGCCCTTTCACATAGGCTATCTCTTCTTTAGATACTTTTATATCAGGATTGAAAGGAATATCAATGAGTATCATAGGAATATTCAGTTCCTTTGATAGGTTTTCATACCATTTAATCATGCAGTTACAAATATTATTACAGCATAATAGGTAATCCGGCTGGGGCATATTCTGCTCCTCAATATCCTTTACCTGGGAGTAGGCGATACTGATTCTGGCATATGCACAGATATCATTGGAGTAGCCCTCTCCCTCTGATATTTCGCAAAGGCGTCCTCCGCCTCCTCTTGCTGCAATGGCTGCCGCTTGATTTTCCGGATAACAGACCGTAAGTCCAAGTGTCTGAAAGATCTCTTGAGGAAAGTTGCTGGCACACCAGCCAATCATCTCACCCTTTTCCTTTGCAATCCATAAATTATCATAATGCTCTTTCGCTATCTTCCCCAACTTTGCTTTCGCAGAATTAGGATCCGGTATGTATTTCGGCTTTGCTTCTTCGCCCATGGTTGCCTCCACTCTGCGCATATCTCTGCGCTTTTCAATGAATCGGCAAGAATTCCACTTGCTCAACTTTTATAAATTAATTATGCTAAATTATTTACCACTTTTGCTGAACTGATTTTCACTTATACTTTACTATTTAACAGCTTCCGCTTTTTCATATGCGAAAAGTGCTGCTCCCAGAGCACCCATGAGCTGGGAATATTCAGAATGTTTAATGGATACCTGAAGTTCCCGTTCCAATGCATCACGAACACCACCATTTCTTGCAACGCCGCCGCTCATGAATACTTCCTCTTTCACTCCAACCCTCTTTGCCAATCCCGCTACTCGACTTGCCACTGAATTGCAGATACCGGCAATAACACATTCCACCTTACTACCGTTAGCCAGCTGGGAAATCACCTCCGACTCAGCAAACACAGTACAGGTACTTGATATTTTCGCTGGCTCTTTTGTAGATCTAGCTTGAGTCTCAAACTCTGCGATGGGAACCTGGAGAATTGTAGCCATAACATCCAGGAATCTTCCAGTTCCAGCTGCACATTTATCATTCATCAGAAAATTCTCCAGAATACCTTTATTACTAAGACGAATCACCTTGGCATCCTGGCCTCCGATATCGATTATGGTTCTGACCTTGGGATCAGCAAAATGTACGCCTTTTGCATGACAGCTTAATTCGCTTAATTCCCCGTTTGCTTCTGTGAAATTCTTTCGTCCATAGCCGGTAGCAATGATACTAGATATCTCATCTCGTTTGACTTTACTGACTTCCAGAACCTCATTCATGCATTTGGTTCCGCCATTTGTGCCGATTCCTGCTACCACCAAAGAGGTTGCGATTATTTTATTGCCATCCTCCAGAAGGACACATTTTGAAGTTGTAGATCCAATATCGATTCCGAGGGTATACATTATTTTATGTCACCATTTTCCTTCATTGTTTTAATCTCATCTATGGTAAATCCTGCTGCCAACAGTACATCCTCTGTATGCTCGCCTAGACGGGGCCCCTTTTCATAATCCGGGAGTCCTGCCATATCAAACATTACCGGAGTTCTGGTCATCGCCTTTGGACCAGAGGGATAATCAAGCTTTGCAAAAACATCGCTTTCCCAAGCCTGAGGATCCTCAATCACCTGTTCCCAGCTCTGACAAACTTCAAAGCAGAGGTCTGCTTCGTCGAAGATCTTTGACCATTCTTCCAAGATCTTTCCTTTGATCGCAGCTGAAATCAAGCGGTTTAACTCCTGAGGATTCTTAGCCACATGAGCTAAGGAATCATATTTTTCATTGCTTGCCAGCTCAGGCATTCCAATTGTAGCAAAGAATTTTGCAAAGTACTTATTATATTCAGGAATTGCTAACTGAATCCATACCTCATCTTTAGTAATATATGTAGTCTGCAGAGGGTTCAACATGTCTTCCCTGCTAATAGGATAATGATTACCGTACTGTGCAGAGTGAATCATAGTTGCCAAGCCATAGACAGCAGCATGGTAAAGGCTAACCGTTACCTTATCACCCTTACCGGTTCTCTGTGCATTAATATATGCCGCCAGTAATCCAGAAGCGAGATAAATACCGCATTGGTGGTCTCCCATGCCAGGTACACAGTTTACAGGAGAGGTTCCTTTCTCATAAAGCGTACCTGTCCAGCCACCTCTTGCAGCAAAGGCTGTAAAATCATAACCCGGCTTATCCTTTAAGGGTCCCTTGCGTCCATAACCGAGAATCTGTCCAAATACTAATTCCGGCTTTTTCTTAGAAAGTGTCTCATAATCAATTCCCAGCTTCTCTAATGCCTGTGTTCTTAAGTTAGTGACAAAGATATCGCACTCGTCCAGCAGTTTATGGAAAGCCTTCATTCCATTTTCTGATTTCAGATTTAGTACAATTCCTTTTTTATTCGCATTTTCATAATCATAGGCCAAGCTTTCATTCTGATCCAAGGGCATCTTTTTATCCGGTCCAACATATCGAACAGGATCTCCACCAGCTGCCTCAATCTTGATAACCTCTGCCCCCCAATCTGCTAAAAGTCTTGTTGCCGCTGGAGCAGCGATAAAGGTTGCTAACTCTACAATCTTAACTCCTTCTAAAAACTTAACGCTCATATGACCCTCCTGAGATTTACTAGTATACTTGTCGACAAGCTTAATTAAATATAATAATAACAAATCCCTTCACCAAAGTAAAGTTATTTTTATCTTTTGTCAAAATTCTTTTTTATTAGCGCTCTCGTAAATAAAATTAGCGAAAAATAAAATACTCCGGTTCTGCAATCTTAAAAATATCCTTTAGCCTTGAAACGGTATCCAAATGATTATGCAGGTTCTCTCTGCCTTCCACACGTTTTCTATTCCTGATGGACTCCACTATATTTTCATGATCCTTAATAATTTCCCGCAGTCTTTCTACATTACGTACTTCAAAGTTTCTCCAGCGTCTGACATGAATATAATGCTCTGTGATTAAGCTCATTACATCACTTTTACCTACTGCCTCCAGCATAAGTCCATGAAAACTATTGTCCACTTCATAAAACTGCTCCATGGTAAATTCACCGCTGATAATCTTCTTTTGGTGCGCTATATTATCTAAAAGCTGCTTGATGAGTTCATCATTGTTTTCCTTATCAATAATTCGCTGCAGCGTCTCCTGCTCTATCGATTCCCGAAGATACAATACATCTTCGACCAATCCCATATCGATCAGACTAACAAATGTACCTCTCTGGGGATATACAGTGATCAATTTTCGATCCTTTAGTCTTGTAATTGCATTGCGAACGATATGCCTTGTAACACCATAGGTTTTACACAGATCATTCTCACTGACACTATCTCCCGGCATATATACTAATTTTTCTATTTTTAAGCATAAATCAGCATATACTTCTTCACTGCTCATAATTTTGTCGCCCATGATTCCCATAAAACTCTATCACTCCATCCAAAACTTCCTGTTCTCTCGATATTCTTGGTTATCATAAGTTGTACCCTGTTTCTGATAAAGACTAGCTTCGTTCGCTTAAATCTCAATTAAGGAATAAGCTTGTACTCGTATCACCAGATCAAAGGAATACATTTTTATTCCTGGATTACCAGATTACAGGAATATGTTTTTTATTCCTGTAATATAATAACATCTTATCCCAATATCAAGCAAGGTTATTCTTTAATTTTCGTAATATCATTTAAAATATATATTCAAGTCGAAGATTTATTCCACTTATGACGTCATTTTCTGATTAAACTCTACAATAACAGATGTCTGATTGGTGATATCACTTAAGGTCGCTGTGATCTCCTCGGTGGACGCCGCCTGCTGCATGGCAACCCCATTTACTTCAGTCACCTCTCCCGTTATTGTTTGAATGGACTGTGATACCTCCGCGAGCACATCATTAATCTGCTTCGCTGTCTCTCCGCTCACCTTTGCAAAGGTTCCCATTTCCTTGGCAACCACCGCAAAGCCTCTGCCTGCCTCTCCCACTCTGGCTGCCTCAATTGAGCCGTTCAAAGCAAGAATATTGGATTTTGAAGCATTTGCCTGGATATTAGAGACACATTTTAAAGCTGTATCCACTTGCTTCCTCATAATGTCAGAAGCATTGCTAATGTTATTCAATTTCTCAGACAACAAGGTTGCTCCATTTGCTATTTCCTCAACAGCATCCTGTGTCTGGGTTAGATTAGCAAATAAGCTTTTCGTTGATTCCAGGATATGATCTGCTTCCTTTAAGGAGGTTGCACAGGCAATTACACCTACAACTTCGCCATCTTCATAAACAGGAGTTACAATCCCTTTAATTGCCTCACCCAACATTTCTTTGGGAAGAATATTTACACAGCCTTTTCCGGTTCTCATTGCCTCCAGCATATTTCGATGAGCCGGAACGTCCCAGGAAAGTTCTGCTCCTTCTACGGCACCTGGCAAACTAAAAGTCTTTGCCTGCCAAACTCCAATGGAATGTGTGCGGTTGCAGAGCGACAATTGCATGTCTATCCCAACTATTTCTGATACCAATGGTAATACAATCTTTAATGCATCCAATACCCCACCACTACTCATTTTTTCATCCTCCAGTTTACTTACATAATCAATTCCGGTCAACTATTTTGATTTTCTTCTTAGTTTGCTCCTATGACTAATTTATAAGTAAAATAGAAATTTTGCAAGCATATTTTTGAAAATTAAGCACAATTTATCAAAATAATTGTGGATATTCACGAATCGTGTAAATTTTTGTTATAAAAGGGCTGTTTTGAAACAGCCCTTTTTAAAGAATTATGATACATCAATTATTTCCAGCGAATCACTCCACCGATTAGATTCGGATCATGGTTCCAAACCAGTTCATAAGCCTCCGATATCTGTTCGTAGGTAAAACGATGACTAATCAACGGCTTTATATTAAGGTTACCATAGTAGATCAGATTTAAGAATACTCGAATATCCTCATCCGAAGTCCAGACATCAGAATTCACATATCGAGTCAGCTTACTATCCATTACAGGCGGCCAGCTGCCTTGAATCTTAAGATCCGCCCTGCGAAGCCTGAACGGCTTGGAGTTAACATAGGTTCCAATCAAACTTGCACCCTTCATCATCAGATTCTCATCATATTTGGGCGCTTCATCCCCATGCACCTGAGAAATCATGATGACACGACCCCGCTCAGCCACAATTTCGAAGGCCTGCTCTAAAGGCTGGCGTACTCCGGTTGCTTCGAACACCACCGGAACTCCTTCACGCTTCAAACTTTTTATCACATTTGAAAGACCCTCTGGATCCTGTTTCGTATTAATGGCATAATGAACGCCCATCTCTCTTGCTATATTTAAGCGGGACTCTTCTAAATCGGTAACAATAACCGGCAGTGCTCCTGCAGCCTTTGCTACCTGTGCAGTAATAGCACCAACAAATCCCTGACCAAGTACAACGGCCGGTTCCCCTAATTGCAGCTGTGCTCTACGAACAGCATACATTCCGGTATGACCCAGATTAAAGAAAGCCGCCTGCTCCATATCAATGCCTTCCGGAGCTGGAGTCACATTGTACTCATCCATAATAAGATACTGAGCATGCTCACCGGTTGTCACTACCGGATCACCGACTTTAAAGTCAGTTACTCCTTCGCCTACCTCAAGTACTCTTGCAGCCATACTGTATCCGATATTAGTCGGTAGCGGAACGATGAATCCAGCCATAAGTGCATACTCGGTTCCAGGGCTCATGGTACTATAATGCGCTTCTAACAATAGTTCCCCGGGTCCTGGCTTTTGCAGTTCTTTTTCTTGAAGAAAAACCCTGCCCTGCTCCACAACAGCATATTTCGTTTTCATAGTCTCTTTCACGCCTTTCAATTTGATGACCTATCCCTATACAACAGATTTACACTTAAGTCAAATTTGTTATCATGAATTGAATAGGCTTTCAGTTCAAGTTTTAAGTTAGTTTTTAGTTGCAGCTGTAAGCTTCTCTGCATTTATTTTTGAAGATTTATAATCTCTGTCAGCTGCATTAGCATCCGGAATCTTCCACATGGTTAAAATCGTGATCAATGAAATTACCAGTAATACCATCAGTACATAGTATGCCGTTGTCAACTTGCCGGCTTGATTAAATGCTGCCATGAATGCTACAGAGAAGGCAAATGGAATAGCCTGAATCGTCATAATCCATTTATTCGCTGCCTGGTAATGCTTACGTCCATATACGTATGAAGTTACGCAAGGATGCATGGTTGGAACACCACCTGTCATACACGCCACACCAAATGCCCAAACAACCATCAATGGAACACTTCCGCCTACAGGCATAATTGCCAACGGGATTACTGCAAAGAAGAATAAGATGTTAAGGATTAAGGATGCTTTAATGGATCCCATCTTATCATCGATCACACCCAGCACATAGCTCATCGGAATACCTGCAATTGCACCAATTGATAACCACAGAAGAGCCTTTGCTACAAACAGGTTAGGAACATCTGCTTCGGAACTTAAGGATATATAACGTACTGCCATATAGGACATCATTGCATTAATTACGAACTGCATGATACCATAGGATATAATTAACTGCCAAGCACGAGCCTCAGAAAGAAGTTGTTTCAGTGACATCGGTTCACTGTCATCCTGTTCGGATATCGGTGCTTTGTCAGCTCCATCCGGGAACATGCCTGCATCCTCCGGAGTATCCTTCATGAAGAACGCTGTTACGAGGCCTATTACAACAACCACAACACCCATTACAATATAGGCTTCTTTAATACCAACACTGTTTGAAACTTTTGTTAAAATAGAAATTCCGCAAACAGAGAACAGAGGACTACCTGCTGTAATAACACCCATGACACGGCCGCGGTATTTTATAAACCAGTTCGCACAAAGCATAAATCCACCCATCTGAAGCGGAACTACTAAAACACGAACACAGAATAAGCTAACTGCATATAAGGCATAATTTGATCCTGCAAAAGCGATACCGCAGCAAGCCAAACCAAGAACTATCATACTTGGTACCATGAATTTCTTAACACCAAATTTAACAAAAGCCGCGCCACATACCAAATAGAATAGGATTACAAGCATACTACCATAAGTGACAGGATTTGTTATCTGTAAGTCTGTCCATCCATAGGTTGATGACAGATAGGGTTGCAAAATATTGATATGATCATTTTGCAAGCCTGAATAAAAGAACATATATACAACACCAAGTACCATAAATAAAATTGAGTAAAGCCCAAACTTCCTGTTTTTAAACATGTAAAATACCCTCCTTTAATTTTCTCAAGATGAATCAGCAAGTTGATTCCCGTAAAACGCTACAAGCAATTCACTTGCTACATTTAAGTTAAGTGCTTTGCACCAACTTAACCCCTTTGAATAAATTCAATCAGCACTCCCGAGTTATCCCTGATAAACATAACCGGATTCCCTTCCATAACTACCTCATGGGCAATATCAACACCATTGTTAAGGAATTTTTCCTTTAAAGCCTTCATATCCACCGTCTGAAAAGCTACATGCTTTGTTCCAACGGTCTGAAGATCAGAATTTGGTGTCAATCGTTCCTGCGGAATTGGTTTTGGTTCATCATACTGGAATAATTCAATTTCAAAGTCACCATTTGCAATAAAGACAATTCTTGCTTTTAATGGCGGTATGTAGTCATCTTTTAAAACTTCAAAGTTCAGATTCTTTCGATACCATTCAATTGATTCATCCATATGATTCACGCTGATTCCAACATGTAACGGTTTAAAAACTAGTTCCATCCTTAATCCCTCCTTTCATCAAAGCATGCTTATTCTTCTACGATTAATCTTCCTCCACCTGCCAAATCATAGATAGCGTTCTGACCTCCTCTGGCTCTAATTGTTACACCTTTTAGCGCATCAATTTGTGCCAGGTCAATCTCGTTTGGCAATAGAATATTGGAATCTGCAGTGGCTGTCCATTTACTGCCGATATCCATCGTCAGATTTCCATTTATGATGGCTCCGTAAAGAGTCGTAGAATTTAAGCTAATCCACATGGCACGCTCCGGATCCTCATGAAGGAGATCTCCGGATACATCCATATTCTTGAGAATGACGTTCACTCCGTAAGGAGCTTCACTTGGTTTTGTTGCGCAAGGGTCATCATTCCATAAAGTATGTACCAAAACATTTGAATCTGATCGAATACAAGCTCCAACAAATTCGATTTGAGCATTATGGCTCTTTATTTTTACTACTTCTTTTTTCGTATGAATTGTTCCACCCTTGACAATCAGGGTGCCAACCTCCTCCGGAACACCCATAACACAATGCATTAAGCTGAAATAGGAGGCACAGTTTACCGTACAATCCGTAAAGGTCATATCCCCCTCACCCCCAATAATAGAGGCCATGCCATCAATGTCAAAGCGGCATCGATTAAAATAATCATGACAGTCAGGATCCGCATAAGCACCATAGCCCTGCTTGGTCACAATGATATCGCAATCATTGGCTTCCAGATAAACAAAGCCCTCAGCTGTCTCTGTGGACAAGGCTCCCCATCCATCACAAATTATCTTACTGTTATAAAAATAACTGTACGAATTACTCATGGTGCAATGAGTCCTGCAATTCCCTCCGATTTCAAGGGCTGGAGGCGGGGTTGCCATTATACCCTTCACATCGGCAAACCCTTCTCCATATGGCACTCCGTGAGAGATAAACAGTGAATCATAGGCACGTAATGTGCTAAATTGTTCCGCAACGGTACAAAACCGGCTTTTCCCATAGGAATCAATTATAACATTTCGCAGGGTCAGATCGGCATAATTTTTTGTGGCAGCTCCTGTGGCAGGACCCCCGACACCTTTCCCATCGCCGGAAAGGTTAATCGTTGATCCATCGACAACAACTCTGGAGCCTGACCCTTCTGCATAGATGCCGCCCTCATTTCCTTGATACGCAACTATTTTTAAATCCTTAATCTGGCTATCACTAATGGTTCCTCCAAAAACAATGTCTCTTTTGGAATCCTCTTCTATATATTCGCCATCTACTATATGTACTGCTGCCTTAGCATCCGGATATCCCTCAAACCAGTTAATCAGTGGCTTACCGGGGTTTGCCAGGCTATTAACCATATTCACAACACTAGCCGTTTTCATTGATAGCTTAGAAGGAAGCCTCTTTGGTTTATTCAATAATTTAGGTTTAATTTTTTCCATAACACTATATCGCCGTACCTTTCATCAAATACTTTAGTACCATTATTCCACATGAATCGTTTTTCATAAATGACGTTTTTTGTGAAGAATGTTATGTTTTTTTTGATTAGGATACCAGTTTTCGTGATTATGACAAAACCAGGACAAAAAAAGACTGCAATGTCTCATGACACTACAGTCTTTCATCATAGGCTTTATCTATCTAGGGATCTTGTTCAGTTACTTTTTTGCATTACCTTGACGGCATGTAATTTCCGATACTCCAGCGGACTCATTTTATAGGAATTTTTAAATGCATCAACAAAAAATCTCACATTATGGTATCCAACTCTTTCAGCAATCTCATAGGTTTTCATATTGGTTCTAAGCACAAGTTTCAGTGCCTCTTCCATTCTAACCTCTGTCAGATAGGTTTTAAAGTTCTTACCTGTTGCATTTTTAAAGGCAGTACTGAAGTAGCTTCGGCTTACGTAGGTCAAATCCGCCAGCTCCCTCAGGGAAATGTCCTGCATATAATTTTTCTGAATATACTCCTTAATCTGAACTATTTCATAAACGCTGCCCTGGTCAACATTATGATAAATTACTGGAATTAAATATTGATAGAATTCAATAATAATGTTCTTCACAGCCCGAAAAGTCGTCTGATATCTTAATTCTTCCTGCTTCTCCTCTTGCTTGATTCTCCAGTTCGCCGCTTTGGGATTTAGATCCTTTAACCTTTTTCCTAACTCACCGACAAACATAATACAGCGGTTGATTGCAGCATTTTTATTCCCATAATGGATATATTCAATTGCATTTAATATATTTTCAATTTTCTCAAAGACATTCTTATCTTTACTGACGATGGAATTATATAATTCTTCCAGCAACTCCTCATATACATCAAAGGACAGACTTTCTGCTTTATCTATTTTGCTATATTCCAGAATATCTTTTTCTTCGAAAAAATATAGATGATAGGCGTACTTGGCTGTTTCATAGGTTCTTAGCAACTGACTGGTGTTTCGAGTCATCTCTCCTACACCAACCTGCAGCTCAACTCCAAAATCATTCTTTATAACTTCTTTAGATTTTAAAACATATTTCTCTATAAAATCTTCTCTATCTTCATCGGGAATTACAGCAATCAAGCTGCAGCAGCTGTCCTCTTTTTTAACAACAAAGCCTGTCTTTGATAAGCAGAAGATCTCTTTAATTTTTTTATAGATTGAAAACTTGAGAAACAAATATTTTTCATAAGACATGTTTCTTGCCTTTTCTGGCTCCAGTAATACACCATAGCATAGTCCTACATAGAATTTCCCCGTAAATTCGTATCCTGAATTTACGAATATTTCATATAAATCCTGCTCGGAATAGATATCTTCCTCTGTATTAATCTCAATAAAATTATGAGAATGCTTTTGTAATAATATTTGTTCATCATGATAGAATTCACTTATGTTCTCTGCGTTACCATTAACCAATACTATAGTATTCATACTAACTGCTAACCTCCAGAATCTTTTTTTTTCATACTAGAAGGAATCATTTAGCTATATTACGTTCCATTATATGAGTGTTTACTACCTGTTTCAAGCGTTATAGAAGCATATGCTCTTGTTTCATCACGCTCTTACAGTTCAATTACCTTCCCTGGATTAAGAATATTCTTCTCATACCCTTAATCACTCCCGTTCTTGTTTACAAGTATACAAGTTGTTATTTACAAATTCGACTTGCATTCTTCCTTACTAAGATACTCATTATGAAACAACCCTATTGCTTTTCTATATTTTCAGACGTTTCATTGTATTTGTTAATAATAAGGAGCTGCACCTGTGTTATATATTCCAAATATCATAACTGCTATTGCTCTGTTATTTTGATTTATAAATATTATCACATATTTTTTAATATTGTGCAACAAATAGAAGTATTATTTGGGATAAAAAGTTCCTAAGGATACACCTCATAAAAGAATTATAGTATATTCACTTACTAAAAAACAAGATGTAATGCATCTTGTTGATCATTGCATCACACCCTGTTCTTATTCAAATAATAAATTATTTTAGATATATCATACTTTTTATCCCTACACGAAAACCACCGAGGTTCATCAATCTACCAACATCTTAGTAAACCGAATAAGGTATCTCCATCAACTGTGCAACCTTTGTAAACAAACCTGCATTATGACCAACAGACAAGGCAAGGTGATGGGTTGGTGCTTCTACGAACCACCTGTCCATGTACTCTGCGGGCTTACTGGCAAATCGGATATGGGTGGAGGTATTTCCATTCAGAAGAATTGGAGCATCCACAGCTTCTCCTTCACTGATATTGAATTTCAATTTACCATCCCCTGTCTGAGTAATTCCAAGTGTGGTAACCTTGCCGGGTTGAACCTTCGCTTCTACTGATACACCACTGCCCCTTTTGCCATGATATACTCCCATTCCACGTAGTATGGGCTTTCCTTTGGAAATCAGAAAATGAAACGGTCCATCATGGCCAAGAATCATAGTATCCCGGTTAAAATCTGCTGCAACGATCTCACAGAAGCTTCCTCCCGTATTCAAAATATCAGAAATCTTCATAGCAAGTGCAGTTTTGATATCCCCTTCTCCGGAACATGCAATCCCCTTAGCCGTCAGCAGGGAATGTCCAACAATAAATCCACTTTGAATTTCCTCGTAATAGTTATCACGTCCATGATAGTAATAAGAAACACTATCCAGATTGCGATCTAACACCATTTTTTCCTGAGCTACAGCTACCTTGGCAGACCATTCCAGCTGTTCTGGTGTCGGTCTTTTCGCGATCGGATCAGAAGGAGAGTCTCCGGAGATTTCAAAGAAGGCTTCAATCTGTTCTAATTTCTCCTTTATCTCCGTTTCCGTAACACTGCGCAGATAAACTTCCAGGTCACACATTTCTAATACCTCTATATGCATACCGGTTTGAGCCTGAAGCATGGTAAAATCACTATACATATCCAGCATTCCACTATAATAACCACCTAAGAACCCGAATCTGGCATGCTGAAGGGTACGCTTTACTCCTGCAGCCAAACACCACTCCTCAATCTGTTTCCAAGCCTGAATTGCCTCCGGACGATCAACTGTGATCTCATCGGCAAAAGAGAATTTTGGTGTATAATCCAGTCCCAATAAACCATTGATGGCACGAAACTTAATTCCGGCACGGTTAAAAGCGTTTGAAATCTCAGGTATGGAACAGCCCACACATTGAGCCAGCCAACGATCCGTTCCCGTTTTGTCATAGGCCATCTCCGGTGCCGGCTGCAGATTAAGAATGATAACCGGCGCCTTGTTAATCTGATGCAGAGGAAGCAAACATGCACTGGTATAATAGGTTGCCGCATGGGAGAATACAAGATCAACATTCTTCTCATTAAAATACTCCCCTGCTTCTCTTCCCCTATCTTCCGTATCTACCAGACCAAAATTATACACCTCTCCATATTCAGACATTCGCTTTTCTAAAAATTGATTGTATTCAAGAAGACATTCCTTTAGTCCTTCAAATTGATCCCAATAGGCATGAAGTCCTGCACTATATAGACCAATTCTAGCCTTTTTCGGTGCCTTTAATTTCTTTAACTCTTCCATAATAAACATCCTCCTATTTTATAGTTTTTTAATTGCTGCAAAAATCAATAACAGCTATTTGCATTTTAGTATTGAGTTCTTTTTATTAGCATTACCACTACTTATGATGCTATTATACTCCTGTCCATCAATAATAACATCCATTTATTATGTTGAGAAATAACAGTTTTTTGTGGTTTTATCTTTGTGCATGATATGATATGATTTATTTAATTGAGTGCAACTAGCATGTGCCAATTCATCAATACCTTATCAAGGAGAACTAATTTATGAAAAACTATATCGAAAGTGCTTCTTTCGATTGGAGCGATGACAGTATTCGTTATATCAATACCCCCAGTATTCTCGCAAAGAACACTTATCTCTATGTTCAGGAAGCTGGCTATTTTAAGACCTTTCCTACCTATTATACGGAACGAGAGAATTTAAACAGCTATTTGATTGTACACACCATCTCCGGTTCAGGACTTTTAAAATACAAGAATCAAGAATATATCTTAAAACCAGGAGACACCTTCTATATTAGCTGCATGGATTATCAGCATTATAGCTGCCTTGGTGACCAGTGGGAATTTCTCTGGATTCATTTTCAGGGTCTTAGTGCTCCCGGTTATTACAATGTGTTCACTGAGCCCGGATTTCGTATTATTTCACTCGAAGATTCTTCCAGCCTGGAAGAAAACATGCGTTGTATTCTTACTTTGATCCAAAAAAAAGATTTGAATGCAGAGGTTATCTGTTCAAACCTTATAAATTCATTAATTACAGAATTGATAATTCATAATAGTAGTGAACATAGATCCCTTTCTTATATGCCAGATTATATTAAAAGTATGGTAAAGTACCTGGATCAGCATTTTAAAGAGGAAATCTCGTTGAAACAGCTTGCAAAGTACTATGGCTTCAGCCAATATTATCTCTCCAGAGAGTTTAAAAGGTTTTTTGGAATTACTTACAGTGAATATTTAATTATGTTGCGTCTTAATTATGCGAAAGAATTATTAAAGTATTCCGAAATGTCGGTGAGTGATATTACCTTTCAATGCGGTATGAATAATGTCAGTCATTTTATTAACCTGTTTAAGGCAAGGGAAGAAATGACCCCGCTGAAGTATCGCAAGGAATGGAAGCTGTAAAAGTCTATTTTAATCAGAAATGAATATATTATAATAAATAAATTCCGGGTGAGGTTAATGTATCCATTCGATGCTAAAACGAGGCTTTGCGCACTGGGTCAAGACAATATTATACTAGAAAGATATTTAAATCCATCGGATATTTATATTACTTCTGGCTACCGTATTGAGGTGTTTTTAAAAGATTTGGATTCACCAATAGGAATGGTATTTGATGAAGATGGATATCTCCTGATTGCTGATGCCGGTTTGGCTACGGGAAATCCCAGAGTGCTCCGGCTCATTGATAATCGTTTGGAATTGATCGCAGAAAACTTTAATATTCCCCTTTCCGGAATTAATTATAGTAACAGCGTAATCTACGTATCTCATAGAGGTTTCGTCACAAAAATTTATAGAGATGGTACAAGACAAAATATAATTATGGGTTTGCCCAGTAATGGGGATAACTCGAACAGTCCCGTTGCCTTTTCCCCTGATAATAAAATATACTTCGGCCAAGGAACCGTCACGAACAGCGGAGTTGTAGGAAATGATAACAAATGGATTACGATATCTCCTTTACTTTGCGATTATACAGGTGATTATGTCATGCTTAACGGACAAAACTTTGAGACAAATAACATAATGACAGAAGCCTTGCCAGATGATTTGGCAATTACCGGTGCTTTTTCACCTTATGGAATACCGAATCAGCCTTACGAGTTTCGAAAGAAGTATATAAAAGCTTCTGGCAGCATTATAAGATCCAACCTCGATGGCTCAAATTTGGAACAATATGCTTGGGGATTTCGAAATCCTGCCTTCCTAAAATTCGATAATAGGGGTCAGCTTTATGCTGTAAACAATGGTTATAATGCCATCGGGAGCAGGCCAATTGGTAACGCTACTGATGATTTCTATTATATTATGCCAGGAGTATGGTATGGATGGCCTGATTATTCAGGAGGTGAATCAGTAAATTCCCTCCGGTTTACCCCCGTCGGTGGGCAACAGCCTACGCTGCTGTTTAAAAATCAGCCCAATATTCCTCCGGTACCTTTTGTTACCTTTCCTCCAAATTCAAATATCAGAGGCTTTGATTTTAATTATAACGAAAATTTTGGTGCCTATGGAGATGTCTATGTGGCTGAATATGGCAGTACTTTGTATACTGAGTTCGGTGATGGGATGACCTATGCTCACGCAGGACACAGAATTTCTAAAATAGACATGAGGTCTAGAACCACAGCAACCTTTGCCATTAATAAATCCGGCTTTCCATCCTCCATTTCAAGAGAAGGTGGCTTTGAAAGACCTTCACAAGTCCTCTTCGGACCTGACGGGGCAATGTATATCTCAGATACCGGACTAAATATTCCAAATGATCCCGTTCATTTCATCCCTAATACCGGTGTCATCTGGAGAGTATACAAAAGCGAGCTCTGATCAATAAATAATTTACCACTGCCTCAACTTATTCTTCGGAATGAACCATAATAAAAACGCATCTAGCCCCTGCTACATGCGTTTATTTGTACTTATTTTACTTTAACAAATTCACCTACAACCTGATATTTTGGCTTGATCACAAACTTTCCATCCGTACCAATATAACCATAGCCTTTTTCCGTCTTTACGATGGCCAAGCCCATATCCATGAAATCATAGGCTTCCGTAAACGTCGGTTTCACAATCATATCACCCTCGGAATTAATATATCCATAACGTTTTTCATTACTAATGATTGCAAATCCAAGATCGCTGTATTTCGAAGCGTAATCATAGGTTTCTTTCGATACCTGTTCTCCGCTCGCATTAATAAAGCTGTATTTTTTATCCTTAGCAACTAATGCGATACCATTTTTAGCAAAGCTAAAGGCGGTATCATATTGAAGATCTATGACTGTTTCACCTTGTTCATTGATATATCCCCACTGGTTATCTTTTTCAACTGCTGCAAGTCCATTCTCAGTAAAACCGAATACCATCTGATAATCTGGTTCTATGGTATACCCGCCGGCTTTATTAATATAACCGTATGTTCCATCTGCAGTTTTTACCAGTGCTATATTCATATCGTTAAAATCTTCAGCATATCCGAACATACATGGAATAACTTCCTTTCCCTGTTCGTCAATATACCCATACAGTCCGTCTTTCACAACTCTGGCTAAACCATCATCGTCAAATGCATAGGCTGTTTCATAAATAAAATCTATTACAACTGCTCCTTGCTCATCAATATAACCATACTTACTATCTTTCATAACCGCAGCGTATCCATTTTCACTGAAGGTTCCCACACCCTCGTAGATGGGTTCCACTATAACCTCTCCTTTTTCATTCACAAAGCCATAGTATCCATCCTTTGTAATTGGTGCAAAGCCGTTTCGGAAAAATCCTGCGCTGTCAAACTGTGGATCTATTACCATATCTCCCGCAGCATCTATATAGCCATACTTACCATCAACCTTAACGGCAGCTAATCCATTATCAGCGAAAAGTCCGGCATCCTCATATTGGAGCTTAATAACTACCTTGCCGGAAGCATCAATAAACCCAAATTTTCCGTCAGATGCAACCGGTGCATAATAGCTGTCCCCATGTTCCACAGTTGTTTTACTGGAGCTACAGCCTGCTAATATTGTAACAATACAAAGTATACTTATTAAAAAACCAACTCTTTTCAAAGATCTCCTCCATTCCGCCGGGTTGAACCAGCCTTACCGTCAGCTATATATTTGCATATGATAATAATTGATAATAGGAATACATATTTTATTCCTATACTATTCTATTAATCCAAATGAAACATTGGTTGTAAGTCTATTGCTACAGGGCTATTATCAGGATTGGTCTCCATAATGTCAGCCATAAAATCCCACCACTTACGGTTGATTGCGGTATCGGCTCCCTTTGCCCATTTCGCTTCGTCTTCAATCTCGATATAGCCAAATAAAATATTTGTATCCTTGTCCAAAAAGATAGAGTAATTCTTTCCGCCATGCTCATGAATCATGTCTATCATCTCAGGCCATAGTTGATTGTGGCGAATCTCATATTCTTCTGCCATACCTTCATACAATTTCATTTTAAAACCTTTTATCATATCTATACCATGCCTTTCACTTTTTTATGACCTATTCGAGAAGCGAATATATTCCCTTTGTGAATAGGCTTAAATAACTTCTTTTTGGTAAAAAGGGTTGCCAGTATCAGCAACCCTTTTTAGACATTATATCACATACTATAAATTTTGAAAAGTTATTCTAAATCTTAGTATACAGAAGCCCACTCAGCGATGTTCTCTGGTGTGAATGCGAATGGTGCGCCTAAGATTATTTCAGTACCACCATCACCAGATTCTTTAATTGTGTAAGTACCGTTATCACCTAAGGTTGTATCCGGAACAGTAAAGGTTTCGCCTGCTGCACCTGTGATTACATCGTTTACTAAACCGATAGAAACATAAGCAGCTAAGTTACCTAACTGAATAGGATTCCACAGATACATATAAGGGCAGGAATGAGCATCGTCTGCACCGATATAATCAGCCATTTCGGAAGGTAATCCAAGACCTGTTAACTTAACTTTACCTGTAAGGCCTTCATCCTGAAGAACCTTAGCAGCAGCCATGATACCTACTGTTGTAGGAGCAACGATAACTTTTACATTAGGGTCATCTGCAAGAATAGCAGCTGTCTGGTCAACGGATGCCTGATATTCGTCATCACCATAGTAAACACCAATTAAGTTAAGCTTAGAATATTTGGAATCCTGCATTACTGATTTCATACCATCAATCCAAGCATTCTGGTTTGTTGCTGTAGAAGCTGCAGAAAGGATAGCCCAGTTGCCTTCTCCACCGGAGATATCAAGAACCGCATCCATTAAAGTCTGAGCGATTTCTGTGGTACCAGCCTGGTTTACGAATACTTCACGGCTGTTAGCATTAACAGCTGAGTCAAGGCTCATTACGTGGATACCCTGATCCATTGCTTGCTTTAAAGCTGGCTCTAAAGCGTCCTTATCATTTGCTGCAATTGCGATTGCATCAACACCCTGTGATACAACGTTATTAATACAAGTAATCTGATCTTCTGCTGTAGCGGCTTCTGGCTCCTGGATTACACAAGTACCACCTTGAGCTTCGATAACCTGCTTGTAACCATCGGATTCCTTCTGGTTGTAAGGGTTACCAGCACTCTTTACGATAATCGCATAAGTACCATCAGTTGCGTATGGATCTGTTGATCCTGTGTCGCCAGAACCTGTATCTGTGTTGTCGGTTGCTGCCTGTGTAGGCGCTGTTGTTGCTGTTCCTTCGCCTGAATCAGATTTGCTGGAGCATCCTACTAACATGCTTGCTGTTAAAGTGATGCAAAGTACTGCACTTAAAAATTTCTTTTTCATTTCAACTAACCTCCCATAGTTTAAAAAGATATTTATACAAACACCGAAGTGTTGGTATCATGATTAGAATGAACCTAAATGGTTCTCATTATGCCGCTTTTACTGCTCTCTTTTTGAAAAACCTTCCCAAATTCAAATGAGGAATCATTACAGCGAAGATAAGTAATGCGCCTTTTACTACCAACATAATGTTTGAGGACACGTTTACAAGGCCAAGACCATATTTTAGTAATCCTAAAATGAATACGGAAATCATCGCTCCAATAAAGTTACCTTTACCACCATCGGTTAATACGCCACCAAGTACGCACATACCGATTGCATCCATCTCATAACCTTCACCAACATTTGGTCTTGCACTACCCATCTGAGAAGATGCAAATACTGCACAGATACCGCAGAAGAGACCGGTCAAGGTATAAATCGTAAGGCGCATCTTAGGAACATTAATACCGGAATACTTAGCAGCCTGCTTATTGCTACCAACGGCATACATTCTACGGCCAAAGGTTGATTTATGCATAACCACGCCAAAGATTACAGCGAAGATTACGAATATTACAAACATGATAGGAACCACACCGCCGATTTTTCCCCAGTACAGATTGGAGAACCATTTTACAGAAGTAAATCCACCGGTAGATTGATCTTCCAAAATCATTTCCGCAATACCACGGAATAAGATCTGAGTACCAAGTGTAATAATCATTGGATTCAACTCGGTAAATTTGATTGCAATAAAACCGTTAACGAAACCACAAACTACGCCAACTGCCAGAGCAATAATAACAGATAACCACATCGGAGCACCTGCATTAAAGCTGATACCAAGCAGTACCGCACTAAGTGCTACCTGAGCACCTACAGAGATATCAATCTCACCGATTAAGAGAATAAAACACATCGGTAACGTTAAAAATGCTATACTTAAGAATGAATTCGTCGCATTAAATAACCCAGGTACACTCAAATATTTATTTGAGATGCTACTATTCATTATGTTAACTAAGATAAATATAATTACTAAAAAGGATTCCCATCTTAACAGTAATTTTTTTAAGGAGAATTTTTCTTCTGCAATTATCGTTCTTCCTGATTTTCCAGCCATTATTAAATCTCCCTTCTCTTTAACGCAGCCTTATCCATCTGTCTTTGAACCAAAACATTGATGATAACGGCAAGTAATATGATTAAACCTTTAATAGCTCTTTGCCAAAACTGAGATACTCCAATCATTGGAAGTCCCTTACCAATGATGGATATGATCAAAGTACCTAAGAATACTCCGACAACGCTACCTCTACCACCGTTTAAGCTAACACCACCTACTACACAGGCAGCAATAACGTCCATCTCAACTCCTTCACCCATGTTACCCTGGGAGGAAGCGTAAAGAGATGTGAACATTGCACCTGATAAACCAGCTAAGGAACCAAGAATTGTATAGCAAGCTACTTTTACCTTTGTTACTTTGATACCACTAACAAGGGCAGCTTCTGCATTACTACCAACTGCATATACTTTTCTGCCGATTGGAGTCCATTTCATGACAATGTAGAAGATAACAAGTAATACAATAACAATAACTACTAGATTATTAATAAGACCAAATCCAAGATATCTGCTCTGTGCAAAGGCTTTGTAGGCTTTACTGAATTCTGAAGCGGATACCCAGTCGTTCTTTGATACCAAGTAAGCCAAACCACGGTAAATACTCATAGCACCCAGTGTACAAATAATTGGAGGAACTTTTCCATAAGCAATAATTGCACCTATGATTAATCCACATACAGCACCTACAGCAATTGAAATAAGGAATGCAACAAGTACTGAGGTTTCTGGGAAATCTCTTAATATGAGGGATGCTGTCATACCGGAAAATGCAAGGGTGGAACCGATGGAAATATCAATACCACCAATGATAAGTACCAGCATCATACCACATGTTAAAACAAAGTTTATAGCATAATTCTTAAACAAACCTTCAATGGATCCCGGTGTTAAGAATGTAGCATTTCTACTAGCAATAAATACACAAAGGATTACTAATACAATTACCAAACTCGCTTCACGAGAGCCGGTGATCGTTTTCCACAAGGATTTCTTTTCCATTACTTAAGCACCTCTCTCTTTCTCTGTTTCTTTCAGGGATTTAGCCATCGCAAACTCAAGAATTAATTCCTGGGTTGCTTCTTCCCTTGATAATTCTCCTGTCACCTTACCCTCGCACATAACAACGATACGGTCACTTAATCCGAGAATTTCAGGCATTTCGGAAGATATCATGATGATTGCATATCCTCGATTGGCCAATTGACCCATGATGTCATAAATTTCTGCTTTCGCACCTACGTCGATACCCTTTGTAGGCTCATCCATGATGAGTAACTTTAAGTCAGAGGCAAGAATTTTTGCTACGGCGATCTTCTGTTGATTACCACCGGATAGTGTGCTTACCTTATCAAATAAGGAAACTGCCTTTGTATCTACATTCTCTGCCAACTCTTTTGCAGCAGTACGCTCTGCTTTATCATTGGTGAAGAATTTATTACCATATTTCTCAATCTCCGTCAAGGTGATATTTCTTCCGATACCCCAGCTTTGAATTAGTCCTAAGTTGGATCTATCTTCTGTCAGTAAACCAATACCGTACTTGATCGCATCTTGAGGGCTCTTGATCTTTACTTCTTTACCTTCTAAGAAGATTTTACCGGAATCCAGCTTTTCTACACCATAGATAGTCTGAATTACTTCTGTTCTACGAGCACCTACCAGACCGGTAAGACCAAGGATCTCACCTGCACGAACATTGAAGGATACATTTTTGAAATAACCTTCTCTGCTCAGGTTCTCAACTCTTAGTACCTCTTCGCCGAATTTAATCTCTGGCTTAGGGAACATATCTGTGATTTCACGACCAACCATAGCGGTAATAAGATCATGATTAGAAATCTTATCAACATCATAGGTTCCGATATATTTTGCATCTCTAAATACAGTTACTCTGGAAGCAAGGCGATACATATCTTCAAATCTATGTGAGATAAAGATAATGGAAGCGCCTTCATCGCGAAGCTTTTCTGCAATTCTATATAAATTTTCTGATTCGTTCTTTGTCAGGGATGCGGTAGGCTCATCCATGATGATAATTTTTGCATTGGAGGATAATGCCTTTGCAATCTCTACCATCTGTTGCTGAGCAACACTGAGGTTTCCCATTTCATCTGTCGACTTAAAGTCTGCATTTAACTGATTCAGTAAGCCCTGTGCATCCTGATGCATTTGCTTCCAGTCAATGAAGCCCCTCTTAACCTTCTCATGTCCCATGAAGATATTCTCTGTAACGCTAAGATGCGGATAGGCAGTAACGTGCTGGTAGATTGCAGCAATACCATGACTCTGACCATCCTTAGGTCCCTTTAATTCAACTTTTGTTCCGTTAATGAAGATTTCTCCTTCATCTGGTTTATGCACACCTGTGATTACCTTTATAAAAGTTGATTTTCCGGCACCGTTTTCACCCATTAATGCATGAATCTCGCCCTTTTTCAACTGAAACTGTACACCGTTTAATGCCTTTACACCAGGAAAGATCTTCGTTATTCCTTTTAACTCAAGAATGTATTCCTCAGCCAATTTTCTTACTCCTTTCTTAGCCAGTCCAAGTCTGCCTGTAACATTGCAGCTGATACTTATTCTGACTTTTCCCTTTCACAATACTATCTTATCACCTGAAAAAACTTTTTTACATCGTAATATCATTTGATTGAGGGTAAATTTCTACTGTATTATTCCATATCTGAATAGTAATGAAAATTAATGTAATACTACAATTCTTTGTTTATAGTTGTATTCTTCTCGAAATTTGGTACAATATGTACCAGATAGATTTACTAAACAAAGGAGTCATTCATGAGAATTTTAATTGCAGATGACGAAAAAATAACACGAGAGGGTCTAATCTCAAGTATCCATTGGGACGAGCTTCCCTTTGACCATATTGACCAAGCCGATGATGGAATTAATGCATTGCAGCTGGCCAGAACTCACCTTCCGGATGTTCTATTAACGGACATTCGCATGCCTCGTATGAACGGGATTGAGCTGGCCGAAAAGATACAGGAACTGAATCCACAATGCCCGATTATTTTTATGAGCGGGTACTCAGATAAGGAATATCTAATGGCTGCGATTAAATTAAAAGCTGTTCGTTATGTGGAAAAGCCCTTCACTGCTGAGGAATTAACTGAGGCCTTGTCTGAATCAGTAAGCACCATTCTTCAGCACAGGGTAAATCAGAAGTCCAATGCCCTTTTTGCAAAGGATGCTTCCTCCAAAGTAGCACAAAATATGACCAGAAGCGGTTATAATAGTAAGGAGGACACTTCCCTGACGGATGCCGGTTTAAGGGATATTATTCATCCAAGAACTACCTTTACCACCTTTGTCGTTCGGTTAAAAGTACCCGGGAACAACTTCCTGGAAGAAGAAATCTCTTCTATATTAAATGACATTCATTCTATCGTTACAAAACGTAATATGTCAGAAATACATTTTATCAAGCAAGAATCTGTGTTTGTTATGCATGTATTTACAGACGAGCGCCCAATGGAAAGCATTCTATTAAAGATAGCTAAGGAGATCAAGGAATTAATACCTAAGGATATTCCCTTCTTTATTTCGATTGGTAAGACTGTAATCGGCAGCAACAAAGTATTCCATTCATACAACTCTGCTGTAATTTTGCTACAAAGTTCTTTCTTTTATGAATATGGGAGCATACTTAATTATGAGGGTTCCTTTAGCACGTTAGCTCCCAGCTATCCCAGTGAATTTGCCGAGGATTTTACAAAAGCGATTGTAGAACGGGATCTTGTACATTCACGGACATTAGCGGAATCCTTTTATCAAACCTTGCTGCATAACCATTCCCTGCTGGCAAATACCATAAAGGATGTGTATTATAAGCTATTTATGCATATTAATACGGTACAGTATAATCTCAAGCTTCAAACAGAGGCCTCAGCCTCTGATCAAGAAAGCCTGCTGGAGACAATATCAAATTGTGATATTCTAAGAGAACTTCATATGATGCTACTCGATAAGATCGACGAATTTACAAATCAACTGCAATCACTGTCTCAGGAGAACCCAACGATTTTCATGATTCGAGACTACATCAGCAAGCATTATAGCGACTACTCTCTTTCCATAAAGGATATCAGTGAGCACGTTCATTTGTCCTCCTCCTATCTTTGTACTGTATTTAAGACGGAGACCGGTAAGACTTTAAATCAATACATTACGGAATTTCGTATCGAGAAAGCAAAGCAATTATTAATTGATCCAAGGAACAAAATTACTGATATCTCTTCCCGGGTAGGCTACTCCGATGGTAATTATTTTGGTAAGAGCTTTAAAAAAGAGGTTGGGCTTTCCCCATCCGAGTATCGTGAAAAAGAGCTGAGCAAATAACCGATTTCCAAGCTGTTATCCTCTGAAAGGACCTCGAAATGAAGCGAATATTTTTTAAGATCTATGACTATTACTTATTTCACCTTAAATTAAAATCAAAATTTATGTTTTCGCATCTGCTCATAGCTATTGTTCCCACAATATTTATTACGGTTTTTAGCTATAACCAGCTCCTTGCGATTACAACCAATAATACCTTAAAATCCTTGGCTGTTATATCTGCCCAAACTCAGACTGCCCTTGGAAATACCATTAATCAGATTGAGACCGTTGCCTCCAGTATTGAAAGTCAGGATTTTTTTATTTCCTATATTTATAGTGATTCACCGACGGACTTTATTCGTAAACCGTCATTTCACACTAGTTTAAATGATTTTTATACCATGGTTAGTTCCCTGACCAATAACAGCAAGGCATCAACAGTGAAAATCTATATTGATAGTGACCACTATAATGCAATTAGCACCTATAATGACGAGGAAATCTTTGAGCCTGAATCTGAGACAACCGGTACTTATTGGCACGGTATTCTTTCATTAAATCCGGACCAGTCCACCCTGGTATGTCCCAGCAAATACCTTTCTCCTTATGAAATTAGTCATTATGGTGATCTGGCAATCATCCATAATATTAAAGTTAATGATTACTATGTCTACCTGGTGGTTTACTTTGACCAGCGCACCATTGACTCCATCCTGGAGCAGGATCTTCCTTTTACGGAAAGTGTAATCTATATTCTAAATGAACGAGAGGAACTGGTATCTACTACAAGTACAAGATTATCCGGTACTTATTTGTTGAAGTATTCTAAAGTTCCTTCCCTGATCAATACGACGACCAAATTTATGACTGTAAAATTCGCTAATTCCAGTGTCTACTGTAATTATAAAACCATACCAGGCACGGACTGGTACATGATTACCACCATTCCCGCCAGCAGCATGTCAGAACAGGGAAATCTTCTGCTCTATAAATTTCTTTTCTTTTATTTAGCAATTTTAGTTCTTGGTATGATGCTCGCACTGAATTTAAATAATTCCCTTATAAAACGAATCTCTTCCGTAATCGGGCAAATGCAGGGCGTTCGCTTTGGCATACCAACCTATTTGGATACCAAGGGCGGAACGGATGAAATTGGTGAGCTGATCGAGACCTACAATTACATGACTGACCAGTTAGATCAATTAATGATTCAAAAGGAACAATCCGCGAGAGACCTCCGTTTGTCCGAGTTCAAAGCGTTACAGGCACAGATTAATCCTCATTTCCTATATAATACTCTGGATATGATTAACTGGATGGCACAGACCGGGAAATCATCGGAAGTTTCCCTGGCTGTCCAGAGATTATCAAAATTCTATAAGCTGACCTTAAGCAAGGGAAATAATATCGTCAGCATAAGGGACGAGCTAGAGCATGTGAGCCTGTATGTTCAACTTCAAAACATGCGTTACGAGAATAAGATTCATTTCTTTATTGATGTACCTGATGAAATGCTGGATTATGAAATTCCTAAGCTTATATTACAGCCCATTGTTGAGAACTCTATCTTCCATGGTATCCTGGCAAAGGATACGAAAGAAGGGAACATCGTTATTATGGGCTGGCTAGAGGATGATATCATGGTATTTACCATTTCTGATAATGGGGTGGGCATTCCTTCTGAAGACCTACAGACCATTTTGCTGGGAAATCAAGCCAAAGAAACCGGTAATAATATTGCCATTTACAATACCCATAAACGGTTACAAGTATTCTTCGGAGAAGAATATGGCTTATCCTATCAAAGTACTCCCGGAGTTGAAACTGAGGTACAGATTAGGATTCCGGCGAAACCGGTGCAGGAGGAATAACCATCTTCTTATGTACAATCAGCATTGTGAATATCTCACGCAAGGCTGACCTCTCAAGGCTGCATAAATTTATAGTAAGCTGTAAATAATGATAATTATTTAGGAGGTTTACAATCATGGATATGAATGATAAAAGTACTTTTAGAGATTACAACTTCGCAGACGTATCGGAAGAAGATTTAAAGAAAATCACGGAATTAGAGCATACGATCGGCAATAGCGCAAAGGAAGACGTTATATTGATCGCTTATAAAAACTCCCAGATGAACTCACAAAAATAGTTTCTCCAGAAAGAATTCAATAAGACTGCTGCTTATTTCCATGAAACAAGCAGCAGTCTTTTTTATGTATCTTCAGTAAAATCCCAGGGATCGAAGATCTCCATTCCCTTGTAGAAGCTTTTCCTATCCTTCCACTACACGGCATGCGTCACCTTTTTTACAAAGATTTCAATTTTACCGTCGGGAACCTCCCACTCTACTGTACTTCCTTCTTCATATCCAAGGATAGCTGTACCAAGAGGAGACAGCACCGATATTTTATTTTTCAGTACATTTGCGTGCTCCGGATAAACCAGGGTTGCCTCTTCTTCAGAGCCATCCACCACCAACAATACATTGGAATCCATTGTAACTATATTGGTTGGCAATTGAGACTCAGACCTGATGATAGCTCTTTTAATCTCTGCCTCCAGTTTTTTCAGGTAGCTGTTGTTCTTTGTTTCATTTTGTTTACTTTCTTCAATCAACTTGCTCAACTTCTCTTTATCTGTGTGTGTAATGTAAATCGGATTAGTCAAGACCTTCTCTCCTTTCCTTTGACTTAGCTCCAAATCACCCTTCAATCTCCGCATATGCTTTATAATAGTCATAATATTTTGTATCGTTGGCAGAAAATAAATAACGTGCAAATATCTTCGACACTTGTAAACCATTTTCTTCAAAATACCTCAGATGCGGTTCATAGGCATCGATGGATGGGCTACTGTAATCAACCTTCAGTATAAAAGACAAAAAAGTTGCCTTAGAATCTTTCTTCCAAAGTATTTCAGGATCCTTTGAAGTAGCTACGGCTAATCCAGTAACAATATTTTTTTGAGAAGGATCGTATAACAGTATGCTCTGGTATTGATCCTTGATATAGATTGACCACGCCTGCGTATCCTCAACGGAAAAAGCGTAGATATGATCATAATCCGGTTCCTCTTTTTTGTACTGGTTCTCCAGCAACTTATGATACTCCTTGATACAGTCCAGCTTTTTATGAAGGTATTCTTTTGCAACATACAATTCCTGCAGCTTCTGATCCAAGTTATGGTCAAGAGAAGTCAAGGATTTGGCAAGCTCATCCGGTGACAATTGCGGCTGTCTTTTCATATCCTGAAGGGACATCTGCAGACACCGAAAATGAGCTAAGTCAGATATGGTGTATACCGAACCATGATTATACTTTCGATAATTATTTGTATCATCACGGGGTAATGTAATTAATCCCACACTCTCCCAATAACGGATGGTTGATTTTGGTATATTAAGTAAGCGGGATATTTCCCCAATTGTAAATGTATTTTTCATATTCACCTCGTACTGCTCTTGTTAAAACCATTTTCTCATATCAGAAGGTACTATGCAAGAATACGCTTTATATATCGTTCCATGGTAATGCTGTATAATCGATAATTGGTCACATCACTTTCATAATGAAAACCCAATTTTTCAAATGCATTTACCGATCGTAGGTTATTTGGATGTATTTTGGCAATAACACGAGGGGTTCTCCATTGAAAGAAAGCTTTGTTCAATCCTTGTTCAATCGATTTTGCACCGATTCCCTTCCCCCATTTATCCTTGTCTCCAATGACAATCACCATCTCAGCTCCACCAGTTTTACGAATTAACTTTATGAAACCTACCGGTTCGCCAGGATTTGTTAATATCATACAAAAGGTTCCGTCGCGGTTAAATAAATGAGTTAATATATCTAATTTCACTCTATCCACAACATAATTTATTTCAGAAGAAATATCAGAGGCTTCATTCAGATATTTCGTAATTTCAGAGTTCTTTAACCATTCTCCAATGATTAAGGCATCTTTTCGTGTTACCTCCTGTGTCAGCGTTACATTAAATGCTCCCATTATATCATTCCTTTCATAATATAATAAAAGCCTTTCATAGGTTGCGCATTACTATGACGGTTCTTTACTATTAAGGAACATTATAAACAATGAAGTAACTTTAATGTCAATACCCTCTCTTCAATCTTCCGAAAACTTCCGCCTTTACCAACTTAAGCCTTCAATGCCATGCTTTTTATTCTTTAAGATTAAACGATCTTTCATCCTTCAGCCTCTATTGTTATTTTTTATTATTTATCATAAAGATATCCCGTCGTAGATAAAAAATATGATCGAGTACCGGAACTAGAGATAGAACATACCGAAAAATTGCCATATTTCTTTTTAGGAGTAGATTTTCGATGGATTTTGTGAAATAATATGTCTATCTAAATTTTTAAACTTATAAGCATGGAGGTCAAACTATGAGAGCTTACGAACGCTTAATAAAATATACAACCTATCCTACCGGTTCCAATGAAAGCAGCGGTAGCCATCCCAGTTCACCGGAGCAATTAACCTTCGGCTCTGCCTTAGTAGAGGAAATGAAAAGCCTGGGAATCAAAGATGCATCCATGGATGAACATGGATATGTATTTGGTACGATCGAAGCAAATATCCCGAACTGGTCTGGTAATGTCATCGGTTTTCTGGCACATATGGATGTTGTGGATTCTGTCCCTTTTACCGATATAAAGACTAGTATTATTAAAGAATATGATGGTAGCAAAATCATCTTAAATGAGGAGAATAACGTTACACTGGATCCAAAAGATTACGAGGTATTGAAGGATTACATTGGTAAGGATTTATTAGTCACAGATGGTACTACCTTATTAGGTGCAGACGATAAAGCAGGCATTGCAGAGATCTTGACAATGGCAGAGGAGTTATTTCACCATCCAGAGATTCTTCACGGTACCATAAAGATCGGTTTCACGCCAGATGAAGAAATCGGACAGGGAGCAGATCTTTTTGATGTTGCAAAATTCGGTGCTGATTTTGCTTATACCGTTGACGGAGCTGCCTTTGGAGAAGTGGAGTATGAAACCTTTAATGCCGCTTCTGCGGATGTCTTCCTTCAGGGTATCAGTATTCATACCGGTAGCGCTAAGGACAAGCTGGTGAATGCTTCACTGCTTGCCATGGAGTTTAACTCCCTGCTACCAGAGCAGGAACGTCCGGAGCATACGGAGCAATATGAGGGCTTTTATCATCTGGATTATATGACGGGCGCAGTAGATCAGGCAAAAATGCATTACCTACTCCGAGATCATGATCGAACAAAACTGGAAGCAAGAAAAGCCTTTATAAAAGAGACAGCAGAAACATTAAACGCAAAATATGGTGAAAATACCGTTAGAGTCGAGTTAAAGGATTCCTATTATAATATGACTGAGCAGATTAAACCTCATTGGCACCTGATTGACAATGCTTACGAGGCGGTAAAGCAATTGGGGGGAACTCCGTTCAGCGCTCCGGTTCGCGGAGGTACGGACGGCTCCAGACTATCCTTTATGGGTCTTCCCTGCCCTAATTTAGGCACCGGCAGCCACAATCATCACGGAAAGACGGAGTTTGCCTGCCTTCAGGCCATGGATCAGTGTGTCCAGCTCTTAATCCTTCTCGCACAAAAATATGCTGAGAAATAATTAAAATCTGTATAAGTGCAAAATAGCGGTAAAATCGTATTTTCAAGATACAATTTTACCGCCGCTTTTATATTATATATTAATTCAATCCTATGATTCGCCCGACAAATGCCTCTCTTAGCCTAGCGCAGTGCAGTGAATGGGCGCAGACCGGGCCTCCCACGATTTCCTGTACTTGGCAATTATGGTATGTTAAAGGCAAGCTCAGGTGGATATAGATACACTTATATTCCCTTACAGCCTAAATCTTTCCCATTTGTGGGGCGAATCGTCTTATTGAACAAACATCCCATAGATCGCACGCATTGCTTCTTCAAAATCCTCTTCCGCAACGCCAATGATGATATTCAACTCAGAAGAACCCTGGTCAATCATCTTAACGTTAATCTTAGCCTGAGCAAGTGCAGTAAAGATTTTAGCAGCAGTACCTCTAGCTTTTCGCATACCTCTACCAACAACTGCAACCAATGCCAAATTATCTTCTATCTCAATATTGTCCGGATGTGTTCTATTGGTGATCTCATCCAATACAGGTTTCTCTTTTCCTTTGAAATTCTCAGTACTTACGATAACACTAAGGGTGTCGATTCCGGATGGAATGTGCTCAAAGCATAGATTATTCTTTTCTAAGGCACGGAGAATATTTCTACCAAAGCCTACCTCACTGTTCATCATGGCTTTCTCAACATTAATAACCGAGAA
The DNA here is from genome assembly GCA_023386815.1 of Bacillota bacterium. GTDB lineage: Bacteria > Bacillota > Clostridia > Lachnospirales > Lachnospiraceae > Mobilitalea. The sequence continues at coordinate 563,733 of JAEWIZ010000008.1, read as the reverse complement.
GCCTTTTTTTCCTGCAATTCCGGTGATAATAAAGGGGCTGGAATCAACGGTTTGGGATACGATCATGGTACCCGGATCTTCCGGATGGTTCGTATTCTTAATGTTAATAGGAATACCACTGGTACGTACAGGGAAAATTGCATCTTCATGAAGTACGGTAGCTCCCATGTAGGAAAGCTCTCTTAATTCCTTATAAGTAATGGTTGTAATCGGCTTAGGATCTTTTACGATTCTTGGATCACAGATTAAAAAGCCGCTGACATCAGTCCAGTTCTCGTAAATTTCAGCATTTGCTGCTCTTGCTACGATGGAGCCAGTTACATCAGAACCACCGCGGGAGAAGGTTTTTATGGTATCATTCGGCATTGATCCATAAAATCCAGGAATAACTGCATATTCCAATTCAGCTAATTTTGGTGACAGCTTTGCCAGTGTTCTATCAAGGTCAAATTCACCGCTTTCATTGAAATAAAGTAAGCCCACTGTATCCAGAAAAGGGAATCCCAGATACTTTGCTAAGATCATACTATTTAAATACTCACCACGGCTTGCGGCATAATCACGTCCAGCGCTATGGGCAAAGGAAGCTTTAATATATTTGAACTCTTCCTCAAGAGACATATCAAGCCCTAAATCTTTGATGATACTAGTGTAACGCTCTTCGATTGCTGCCAGCTCCTGTTCAAAGTTTTCACCTTTGGAAGCCTTCTCATAACAGTTGTAAAGCATATCTGTTATCTTTATATCTTGATCAAAACGTTTTCCAGGAGCTGATGCAACTACAAAACGTCTGGACTTGTCCGCTTGAATAATATCCGCAACCTTTTTAAACTGATTCGCGTCGGCAAGTGAGCTGCCGCCGAATTTTACAACCTTAATACCGCTCATATTTTTTCCTCTTTCTTGTACTATTAATAATAATTCTATTTTTCCTATTATATAGTTATAGGTGTATTTTATCAATAGAATATTTTATAACTGGTATTATACATTAACAAGCAGTATTTGTCACCACTTTATTGAGGTAAACCACTAAACTTTCTGAATAATCTTTCTAGTTCCATAATCTATTCTTTATCCCGAATATAAACCATAACCCCCGAATCATCTCATCAATTCACGTAATAGACTGTAATTTAAAAAGCTTATTTATACTAAACAGTAAATATATATGCATTTAATTTATCTCTCAAACAAATCTGCTTTTTATACTTGTATCCTCACTCAATAAAAGGACTGCAAATAACACTCTGTGGTGTTATCTACAATCCTTTTCCTGCATGAGAACGAAATTAATTTACGATCAAATAAAAACTCCTACTTCTTATCGGCATTTCTATGTAGCATTCATCCTATCCCTGTTACAATATAGATATCTACTCAACAATACGAAGCAAGTCTGAGAAGGTTTTTAGTACAAAATCAGCCTTATCATAAGAGGTAGCATCCCCGATGGCTGCTGCAAGCATACCTCCGGATTTGGCTGCATCGATTCCTGCATAAGCATCCTCTACAACAATACATTCTTCCGGCTTCTCTCCAATGTATTCACTCGCTTTGATAAACACTTCCGGATCCGGTTTGGAGTTAGTTATATTATTGCCATCAGAAATTGCATCAAAAGCTTCCAGTAATTCCACCTTTTCCAGAATAAATTTTGCATTCTTACTTGAGGAGCCGATGGCCAACTTATAACCCTTGTTACGTAATTCCTTAAGGGTATCACGTACTTCCTGAGTTACATCTGCGGGGGTCATTGTTTTTAACAACTCACGATAAGTATTATTCTTCTCCTCCGCCATCTTTTGCTTGTCTTCTTCGAATAGAGGTGCTCCTTCGTAGCGTTCCAAAATTATTTCCAGACTTTCCATACGGCTTACACCACGAAGTCTGTTATTTATTTCTTCATCAAAATAAATACCCATCTCATCAGCCATCTTCTTCCATGCCTGGTAATGGTATTTGTCTGTGAAAACAATAACTCCATCTAAGTCAAAAATCAAACCTTTTACATTCATTTTAACTATCTCCATTTAATCATTATGATATTAATGTCTTCCTTACACTGGCAAATGTCTAACCTACCATGCCCAGCTTATACCCATTTTTCTGTTGCTTGTATTATACATGATATTCCTAAACATGTCAAAGCTGATATATTCTTGCAATTCATTCAATATGATTGGTTAACTAGATTTCACCAGTTCGTTCATTATAAAGACTTCATCATAGTATAAGGGTTCCGAATACTATGATGAAGCCTTTGATAAGCTACAATAGGTTGTTCAGAAGCAGTTTTGATGCTCTCCTTTAGGGCAAGCTTCTCCCCTGCTACACTGATAACAAACCTCATTGCTGAGTGTTTCCCGGTCAAAATATTCCTGACAGTTTGATAATGTTGTCTCAGCAATATTGAATAAGGCTTCCTTCGTTAAAAACGCCTGATGTGAGGTTACAATAACATTTGGCATGGATATAATTCTTGCCAAGATATCATCCTTGATAATAGCATAGGACATATCTTCATAGAACAGCTCGGTTTCCTCCTCATATACATCAAGCCCAGCGCCGCCAATTTTCTCAGCTTTTAGTGCTTCCAGTAAGTCCTCGCTATTGACAAGAGCTCCTCTGGAGGTATTAATTAGATATACCCCATCCTTCATCTTTCCAATGGTATCACGATTAATTAAATGAAAGGTATCCTTTGTTAATGGACAATGAAGTGAAATGATATCCGATTCACGACACAACTGTTCAAGTGTTACGTAATTAATATCTGAATTCTTGATTGGAAACGGGTCATGGGCAAGTACCTTCATACCAAACCCCTTACAAATATCCACAAATATTCGTCCTATCTTACCGGTTCCAATGACACCCATAGTCTTACCATGCAAATCAAATCCGGTTAACCCACTTAAACTGAAATTAAAATCTCTGGTTCTGCTATAGGCTTTGTGAATCTTCCGATTCAACGTCTGCAGCAATGCCATAGCGTGCTCTGCTACTGCATAGGGAGAATAAGCAGGTACACGCACCACATGAATCTTACCATATGCCTGCTTAAAATCCACATTGTTATAACCTGCACAGCGCATGGCAATTAATCTTGTACCATTTTCATGTAACACGTTTATGGTTTCGGCATCAATCGTATCATTTACAAATGCTACAACCACTTCAAAGCCCTTTGCCATAAATGCAGTTTTTTGTCCCAGCTTAGGTTCAAAGTATTCAATATCAATACCATACTTTTCTTTTAGCAGATCAAAATAGGTTCTATCATATGGCTTAGTATCAAAAAAACATATCTTATTCATGATGACACCTCCAAATCAAAAAGGTTGTTCAAAAGCAATATCAAGCTAATAGTATTATTGCCATCCATGTTTTAATATACTTCAATTCTAGACTATCGGAGCAAATTTCGCAAGTCGCAACCTAATCTAACATGATTCAATTATCCTTGTACTGATTGAATTAAATTGATATATTCCTGCGCTTCCTCCGTGCCCTTCTTATACTCAATGCTATTACTTAATAAATATGCTTCCTTAAAATAGTAAAAAGCCTTTTCCGGAGTTGCTTTTTCATAATACACTTTTCCCAGGCTCAACATAACACTAATACTATTTTTTTGATTTCCCGTTAACTCCTGTACGGACAATGCTTTCTCATAGAACATAATCGCATCCTCCAGCTTGCCATTCTCAAAATAGATCGTTCCGATATTCCAAAAGGCATCTCCCTCTCCCTGCTTGTAATCGCAGTCCCGGCAGGTTTCAAGCGCTTGAAAATAATACTGTAAGGCCTGTTCGAAATCCCTCTGCTTTAAGAAAAGCATTCCCAGATTATTTAGCTGAATTACTTCACCTGTCCTGTAATTCGTCTCCCGGTAAATCTCTAAGGCCTCCTTATAATGAATCAATGCCTCCATGTAATTCTCCTGATCCGAATAGATATTACCGATCATACCAAGGGTATTTGCCTGTCCTTGTTTATAGGATATCTTCTTATGTAACTCTGCTGCCTGGTTGCAATACTCAAGCGCAAGATTCAAATCCCCTTTTAAGCGGTAGGTAGAGCCCAGATTCAGCAACTGGTTTGCTTCCCCCTGGATACCACCAATTTCATGATTGATCCCCACGGCTTTGGCAAAATACTGGATTGCTTCATCATAGTTTTCCTTAGAACTGTAAATATAACCGATATTAGCCAAGGTATTAGCTTCGCCCTGCCTGTTACCGTTCTCACGGTTCATGCGAAGGGTATCGAATTGGTATTTTAATTCCTCACTTTGCTTCTCTTCATGATAGGTTTCATAAATATCAGGATTGATACTACGAAATATATCAATAATTTGTTCAACCACCGGATGTGTCTTGACATCATGACCAATCGTTAACAGAAGTTCCTTCATGGACTCCGGATTATTATACTCGGAAGCTCTGATACACTGAAACAGTAAATCCACTCTGCCTAATACGATATCTCCTTGGGAACTCTCAGTGGTATGACCTAACTTATTATAGAGAAACATTGCCAGCTCATAATGGTTATTAAAATCCTTGCCCACCTGGCTGACTCTATTTTTCACCGCCTTTTGTAACCTTTCCAGAGCTATTTCTCCTGCTAGAACTAAACCGTTTAGCTCATCCAAAATCTGATATTCTTCAAAGGATAATTCTCCGCTGTAGGGCTTATAAACCAAATCATGCTCTACCTCCGCCCAGGCATGCATCAGCGCTGAAGCAATCTGGATTTCAATTAAGGTTTCTGAGTATTTAAACGAATCCTCTGACAAATCCTTCTCTTTTAAATAAACTCTGTAATGTGTTGCCCAATATCCGGAAAACCGTTTCTTATAGTCCTGCTCCTTCTCCCAAAGGGGCTGTACCGGCTCCGGAAATATTCTCCGTTCCTTCACCGTAAAATTGGATTCAATAAATTGTTGAACCTTAGAGAGATCTCCTGGGAAATAGAGAGCTATTCGAACTCCTGCTAGATCCGCTATGTCAGCCATAATATCTTCAAAGGTATTATATTTCTTATCAATCCCTCTTTTCTCTAATTTATTCCTTAATCGTTCCGGTTTTTTGGCACGGCTACTAACGATCGTTCGAATACCCATCTGCTCCATATTCGTCTCACATATCTGCGCACAAACCCTAGCTGCTTCTCTATAGAACTCCAGCTTCTTTGTATATATTTCTATAAACCGATCAATTACAGCCATTTTTACCTCCAAATACAAAAATTCCTTCAAATCATGAATATGTCAAGTGAAAACAAAAAATGGCGTAAAAAATGAGATTCAATCCGTTTCTCATTTTTCAGACGCCATTGTCATTCAGGAAAATTCAATTTTAATGATAAATCAGTTATCTGAATCATCTTATAACATTACGAAATTACTTGTTTGACTAGACTTTTTATAAAGCTAACAAGAAAAATCAACAAAATAATTTAGATTCATTATAGCACAAGCGGGATGAGGTTACAATATTATAACAGATTAACGAAATAACTTTTTTACCCCCCTTAGATAATATCCATTCAACAAATCAAGGATGCCCTCCATCATTGACTCTGATATCATCCCTTCTCCTGAGGCTACAATTGCTTGAAAAGGCATTTCTCTAATCATTGCAGACATCATTCCTTCCTGCTCCTGCTGATCCTTGGTTACTTTTTTTGACATACTTTTGGCATATCGAATCAGGATTTTTCCAATCAGGGTATGCTTCACGTCATCCAAGGTATGATTCCTATGATAAGGCCTGGTCGTAGGTGCCTCGCTAACCGGAAGGGGTTTACCATATATCTCTTCAAATACTGCTCGCTCCATTACAAAATCACCAGAGGGCAATCCAGCATGGATTGAACTTCTATTTAAATCCTCCGGCTGCGGCATATCCGGACTGCTTAATAATAGTTCTGACCTTAGGCGGCAATCTGTCAAAGAAGTCCCAACAATAATTTCATAACGTCCTTCTTCTGCATACCAATCCTGGATTAAAGTATTGTAATAAGCAAAGGTTGATGTATCCAGCTCCACCATCACCTCCCGTGTTTCCCCCGGCGACAGCTCCACTTTCACAAATTCCCGAAGCTCCTTCTTTGGCATAGATACCTTTTTACTTTCGTGAGCTACAAAAATAAATGCCGTTTCCTTAGCAGCAACTGTTCCTGTATTTTTGATTTGAAAGGTTAATTTCAGTCGATCACCAAATTCACACCTAGGGCGATCCAGCTTGATCTTTGAATAAGTAAAATTGGTATAAGACAGACCATGCCCAAAAGGAAATAAAACAGGTATTTCTGCTTTCTCATAGTAACGATATCCCACATAGATATTCTCGCGGTACTCCACCGTTAAATTGCCACCGGGAAAATAATTGTAGGAAGGATTATCACTTAGTCGAATTGGCCAGGTTTCTGCCAGTTTTCCACTAGGAACAGATCTACCCAAGAGAAGATTGACAATTGCCCTGCCAACACCTTCACCACCAAGATATGCAAGAAGGACTGCCTTCACTTTATTAATCCAGGGAAGCTCCATGGGCGCACCGCCGCTTAGAATCACAACAACATTAGGATTACACTCGGTAACCGCTTCAATTAAACGATTCTGTTCCCCCGGCAGCATCAGATCAGACCGATCAAAGCCTTCGGATTCATATCCTTCCGGTAATCCTGCAAAGACATATACAATATCTTTGTCCTTAGCGATTTCACAAGCTTCCCTGATTAATAAATTCTGTTCTTGGAGTTCTTCTGTTGTCCGCTTCCCCAATCTTTTCTTTTCCCAATAACCATCTGCATAAGTGATATCGACCCCCAGCTCTATCAAGGAATCCCAGGCATTTTCTATTTTAATCGGATGAAGTTTTGAACTTCCTGCTCCCTGATATCTGGGCACTTTGGCAAATCGTCCGATGACTGCTGCTTTTTGCATTCTATTTCCCGGTAGTATATTATCTTCATTCTTTAGCAGCACTGCAGATTGCTCTAAGGCCTCGACCGCTAGAGTATGATGCTTTATGGGATCATAATGATAACCCTTAACTCGATGTTTCATCGCTTTAAAAATAAGTTCTGTTACCCGACAAGCTACTGAATCTAAGGCCTCCATCGTTAATTCACCATGGTTAACAGCTGCTATTATCTTAGCATCATTATATCCATTGTTCCCCGGCATTTCAAGATCAAGCCCTGCTTTTACCCCTTGTACTCTATCATTTACCGCCCCCCAATCCGAGATGACTGCTCCCTCAAACCCCCATTCTTTACGTAGTATTTCTGTTAATAAATAAGGGTTTTCACTGCAATAGACCCCATTCAGCCTGTTGTAGGCACACATTACAGTATCCGGTTTTCCCTTCTTTACGGCAATCTCAAAGGCTTTCAGATAGGTTTCCCGTAATGCCCTCTCATCAATCACTGCATTAACCGTCATTCTGCGTTTCTCTTGATTATTTACTGCAAAATGCTTTAATGAAGTTCCTGTTCCTGTACTTTGCACTCCCTGAATCAGACTGGCACCTAGTTCACCCGAAAGCAAAGGATCCTCACTAAAATATTCAAAATTTCGTCCACATAAAGGGCTTCTTTTTTGATTTACTCCCGGTCCCAGTATTATTGCGACATCCTCCTGAAGGCACTCTTCTCCAATTGCTCGGCCAACCTGATACATTAATTCCCGGTCAAAGCTGCAGGCCATAGCACTGGCAGTGGGAAAACAAACAGACGGAAGGCTATCTCCAATTCCCAGATTATCCCCATCACCAACCTGCTTACGAAGGCCATGAGGTCCATCCATCATCGTAATCGAAGAAAGTCCTAACCTCTCAAGGGACTTTAAATTCCAGCAGTCTCTTCCTGAACACAGACTAGCTTTTTCTTCCAGAGTCATTTGAGCAACTAATTCCTTTGCTTTTTTTCTTATCTCTGTTACATCTATATCAAGGTTATTACTAATTTCACTATTGTTATTTTCAAGGTTATTATTTAACTCTGATTTCATATCTACTCCACCTTCCCTGCCACTTACTTCTGATTATCCTCTATTGTTTTCTTCATATTTTCAAAAGCAGCCTTTCCCAACGGTAGTTTGCACACAAAGACAGCAGATAATATTAAGCATAGGATCGGCATACTACTAATAAGAAACCGGATACCAAAGACTGCAGAGGCCGGTTGTTCCAAGGCTTTAGTACCCAGATTTTCTATATATCCAAAAAGACCCAAAGATGCAGTTACAGCTGCAACGATAATTGCTGAAGCTACTTTATACAGGAACATTGCTGCACCATAGATGACACCTTCTCTTCTAACTCCATTTTTCAATTCATCCACCTCCACAACATCCGGCAGGATGGAAAATGTAAGTACCTGTGATGCGGAGATCCCAACTCCCATGAAAATAGTAATTAAAACCACAATTACCATATTTCCAGATGGTATAAACATACAAGCAATCAAAGGTATCACAAAATAAACTGCGGAAATGACATATGCTTTTTGTTTGCCTGTCTTGTTACTAATACTAACCCATGACGGAGTGGCAATAATGGCTACAACAAGTGGTATCGCCATAAATATATAGCTGATATCGTCTGATATTTTTAGAACATACTTCATGAAATAAATATAAAGTGCCATGATGATGTCAAAGCTTACCATGTTAAAGATGAAAACACCTAATACCAGTTTAAATTCTCTTAGCTTCATGAGGGATAATAAATTCTTCAGGATATTACCCTGCTTCTCAGGCTTGCTAAATTTTACGCGTTCCTTTGTACCAACAAAGGCAAGTAGAACACTGATCGCGATCATAACAGCTAATGACCATCCCATGATCGGAAAGCTTTTTTGATAGTCGCTTTTCCCTGGAAATATGGTATCCACAATCAAGGTTACGCCCATTGCAGAAATCAGCGAACCCACAAAGGAAAATGCCATTTTATAGCCGGATATGCTGGTTCTCTCGTTATAATCCTGAGAAATCTCCGGAAGTAAGGAATTATAGGGAATAGACACCAAGGAATATAAGGTACTGAATAAAATTCCTGCTATCGTATAATATACGATCATTTGATTCATATCCTGAAAGAATACTTGCCATAATAGTGCAAAGCCAATACTTAAAGGAATCGCTCCAAACAATAAATAAGGTCTTCGTCTGCCAAAGCGGGTATTGGTATGATCCGATACAACGCCCATAATCAGATCACTTACCGCATTCCAGGCTCGTATTATTAGAAAGACATAGCCAGCCCATACTGGAGATATCCCTGCCACATCTGTCAGAAAAAAAACCAAATAAAAACCGAGAGCCCCATATGCCACATTATTCCCCAGATCCCCTAAGCCATAAGAAATCTTTTCTCTTGTTCTTACCTTCTCCATATTATTTCTCCTCCAATGTTTCAATAGTACTATTTACTGTCTAAACTTTAGCATAATCGGCGTTAAGTAAATATCAAAATTTCCTTTTTTTATATCAAGATTTATTGACATTTCATCGGTTTCAGATTAGTATTTGATCAACATGATTAAATGGGGGGAGAACTGTGCTTGATGCCTATGAATTATCTTTATTAGAGGCTATTTACACTGCTGAAAGGATCCCTTTATGGATCTATGACAGCAATTTAAACTTGAGGAATTATTTTTTTGCGGATCTATCTGCTAATATCAACAGAGAATTGCAGGAGTATTTGAATGCTTTTCTGCGAAAAGTTCCTCATCCTGAGTTTGACCTACTTTACTACAATAATGAGTTATATTATATCTTTTCCTTTGATCATATGAACGAAATAAACTACTGTATTGGTGGCCCGATGCTCTTAACCGGGATCTATCCTCCTACGGCAGCAAAATCCCTTTCCTTCGCTGCCAAATTAAGCCTGATGGAGCTAGAAAATTTGGTGGATTGTCTACCCATCATATCCTTCACTCATTTCAGCTCATATTTACGAATTACTATGCTAATTCTTAAAAAGACGGCTCTAAGCCTTAACGAGATTCATAATTTCAAGTTAACCAGTCTTCAGGATTCCTTGAAACAGAGTTTTATTTTTGAGTTATTTGAGAATCGGGAGGATGGACGGCTTCATACCTCCTATCATCAGGAGCTTACTGTGTTAAATTATATCAAAGAGGGGGATTGGAACGGATTAGAATCTATCTATCGTTCCCTTCCGCAAATTAAGTATGGTAAGATGTCAGATAATCCGTTCCGTCAATTATTCTACGGCTGTATCGCTAATACCACACTGGTAACACGCTATGCCATTGAGGGTGGCCTGGAGGAAGAAACAGCCTTTACCCTGAGCGATGTCTACATACAGAAGATGGAGAAATGCAGAACTCTCTATGAGTTAAATCTATTAAATGAGAAAATGGCCTTAGATTTTACGGAGCATGTGGCAAAGGCCAAGGAAAATAAATATCCTGTCTATCTAGCACCCATCTCCAAATGTATTGAGATAATTTATAAAAATCTTCATCAAAGAATCACCTTGACCATGCTGGCAACTGAGGTGCATCTTACACCGAAATATCTATCCCATCTATTTCACAAGGAAACAGGGCAAACTCTAACAGATTTTATTGAAGAGAAACGGATCGAGGAAGCCAAAAACCTTCTCATTTATTCGCAATATTCTTATAGTAGCATTAGTACCTATTTGTGCTTTAACTCACATAGCTATTTCATTTCTGTATTTAAGAAAAGGGTTGGTATGACACCGAAAGATTATCGTATTAAATATACCAAGCCTACCTGGAAGGTTACGAAATAAGCTCAGCTAAGTAACCTAAAGGGCTCTTTCCTGAATTAATGCCCTGCAAAAAAGCGTGCTCTTTAATTTCTTCAAAAGCACGCTTTTCATCTCAACTTTTCATCTTAATTAGGTACAATACTAGCCATATCACATGGAAGCTTTCCATTTTTATTTGATACTAGCGAATTAATTCAATGGTTTTTGTTGGACACTTTGACATACAGACCGGATCAGAACATAATTCCAAACAGATATGCTTATCAATTACCGCTAAATTATCTACCAATTTGACTGCATTATGAGGGCAGGTCTTAACGCACAGTCCACATCCAATGCAGGCAACCGGACAATCGTGCTTCGCTTTTTGTCCACGATCTTTTGAATTACAGGACACATTGATTTTTGTTTTAATCGGAATTAATTCTATTATCTTCTTCGGGCAAATAGTTTCACATTTTCCGCAGCCGGTACATCTGGCTTTATTGATGATCGGTAAGCCCTTGTCATTCATTTCTATTGCGTCAAAAGGACAATGTTTTGCACAGGTACCCTGTCCAAGACATCCATATTGGCAGCTCTTTGGCCCTGTATGTAACAAACTCATGGCAACACAGTCATCAATACCGGAATAATTGAACTTCTTTGGTGCACTTGCGATGGGGTTGTTACATTTTACATAAGCGATTCTGGGTTCGACTTCTTTGGCTTTCTTACCCGTTAACTCGGAGACTCTTCTGGCAACGGGATCCTTTCCAGGGGTACAAAGATTCGGCGGTACAGTAGGATCTGTAACAACAGCCTCAGCATAGGCCTGACATCCGGCAAAACCACAGGCTCCGCATTGTCCCTTCGGAAGCACTTCTTCTACGATATGAATCAAAGGATTTAATTCAACCGCTAACTTTTTATTAGCATATGCCAGTACCGATCCGAAGAACAATCCAACACATCCCATTACCAAGATAATTAATAATACTATACTAACATTAGCTGTCATATTTCCCTCATTTCTGCGCTGCTTTTTGCGCTTCCTATAAACTGATCATGCCAGAGAATCCGAAGAAGGACAGAGATAATAAACCGGCAAGAATAAATGCGATTCCCAGCCCCTCCAGAGGCTTTGGCACATCAGCAAGTCTGATTTTTTCACGAAGGCTTGCCATTAAAATAATTGCCACGGCAAAGCCAACACCTGATCCTACTGCATGGACAATACTTTTCCCAAAGGAAAAATGAGATTCTACATTCAATAAAGGTACGCCTAATACAACGCAGTTTGTTGCAATTAACAAAAGATAAATACCCCACATTTTATAAAGGGTAGGCGCCAATTTACGGATCACCATCTCAAGCAACTGTACGAAACTGGCGATTACCAGCACAAAGACGATTGTTGTTAAAAAAGTTAGGTTTAGTGGCTTTAGAATAAAATTATATACCGCCCAGGAAAGCATGGAACTTAAGGTAATTACTGAGGTTACTGCCATACCCATACCAATGGAGGCCTCCAGCTTCTTCGACACACCGAAGAAAATACATAATCCAAGGAAACGAGTCAAAACGAAATTGTTGACAATGACTGTTCCGATAAATAGCAATAGATATTCTTTCATTTTGCTTCTCCTTGTAATCTTAATTTTTTGTCTTGCTTCTCATTTATGATCTTTGAAATACCAACCAAATAACCGATTAAAATAAATGCACCCGGAGGTAAGATGATAATCAATGCCGGATGATACCAGTCACCAAGTACCTGCATACCAAAGAAAGTACCATTTCCAAGGATTTCTCTGATGGTTCCGATCATTACCATCGCAACAGTAAAGCCAATTCCCATACCAAATCCATCTACAAAGGAAGGTATTATTTTATTCTTAGAAGCAAATACTTCCGCTCTCGCCAAGATAATTGCAAATACCACGATCAACTGAAGATAAATACCCAGGTTAGAATATAGAGCCGGAGCAAATGCCTTTAGTAATAATTCGACAACTGTAACTATGGTTGCAATCGATGTAATGTAAATCGGAACACGTACCTTAGGGTTAACCCATTTTCTAGTTAAGGAAACTACTGTATTATTAGCAGCGAGTACGAAGGTTACTGATAACCCCATCGTCAAAGCATTCTGTACCGTTGTTGTAACGGCTAAGGCCGGACATAAGCTTAGAGCTAAAACAAGGATTGGATTTTCAGATATAATTCCCTTTTTAAATATTTTCCATAATTCACGCATCTTTACTCTACTCCTTCCAGATAATCCAGGACCTCTTTATCGGCCTTTTCAACCCCCAAGGTAACTGCCTTAGAAGTAATGGTTGCACCACTCATGGCTTGTATATCCTCTGTATCAGAAGGATCCTTCGTAACGATTAAATGCTCCGAAGTCTTACCTGTAAATTGACTGGTAAATTCCTTTTTGGAGGCATTATCACCTAATCCCGGTGTTTCCTTACTGGTTAAAATCTTATAGGTAAGAACCTTGCCTTGCGTGTCGATAGCTACCAATAGCTCAATCGTGCCACCATAGCCCTTCGTATCAGCAGGAACGATATAACCCATCAATTCATCCTCGTGATACACCTCATACCACTCTTCTTTTCCCTCAATTTCTTTGATCCCAGTAGAGCCTTCTACCATAGTCTTCATGGTATCATCTCTCAGTTTAATACTCGCTGCTACCGCTGCATCTGCCGTAAAAAAATAGGTAACTGCAATGATACATCCTGAGATCAGGCATGCTATAGCTAAATTAAGAGCTATTTTTAATGTACTGTTATTTTTATCATCTTGCTGATGTTCTGACATGTTGTTTTCCCCTCCTGCCGAATAATTTTGGACGTACTAATTGATCGATTAAAGGTGATACTGCATTCATCAATAACAGAGAGTAACATACACCCTCCGGGTATCCTCCCACCAAACGGATTAAAACCGTAATGCAACCAGCACCGATCGCAAAGATAGCACGACCTTTCCTGGTGATTGGCGTTGTTACCATATCTGTTGCCATGAAGAAGGCACCAAGCATTAATCCTCCGGCCATGATATGGAACAGAGGATCCCCTGTGAAGAAACCGTCTGGTCCAAGGATAAAGGTCAGGACACCGACCGTAGTGATCATACAGACAGGTACGATCCAGTCAATATATTTTTTATAAATGAGATACACACCGCCGATTAATAACAGAATTGTGCAGGTTTCACCAATACTGCCGTTTCTCGTTCCAAAGAAAAGAGCTTCGTAAAGATAAGTTTTACTGCCGTATGTATCGATTAATTGACTATAACCACCATTTTTCAGTAGATTTAAGGGCGTAGCTGAGGAAACAACATCCACTGCTGTAGTTATGGTTGACCACTTTGTCATCAGCGTGGGCCAGGATACTAATAAAGCTGCTCTTCCGATATGAGCTGGATTAAATAAATTATGGCCAAGGCCGCCCATTGAGTGCTTGGCGATAACGATTGCAATAAAAGATCCTACCACTGGCACAAACAAAGGAACTGTCGGTGGCAGACACATTGCTAAAAGTAAACCGGTCAGTGCTGCACTTCCATCGCTGACGGTAACTCTTCTTCCTCTTGCCTTTTGCATAATTGCTTCAAAAAGCACCGCTGAAACCATACCTAAGAGGATAATGAATACTGACTGTAGTCCGAAATAAATCATCCCAAAAATTGCTGCGGGTGCGAGTGCCGCTGTGACTGTCCACATAATTTTCGAAACGTTATCCTTTGCATGCATATGTGGTGATGCATTCACATTTAAAAGGGCATCTTCCTGTAATTCTGCTTCGTGAAGCTCTGCGTTAGCTTTGTTATTCTCGATGGTCATAGCTTATTTGCCTCCTTTTGCTTTCGCAGCCTGATCATTCAGTAATTTTTTTGTATACTTGATGTAATGAACAATTTTTCGTTTTGACGGGCAGGTATAGCTGCAGGAGCCGCATTCAATACAGTTTAGAATGCCATAGTCTTTCAACGCCTCATCAATCAATTCCTTTTCACCTAAGATGCTTAACATGCTTGGGTTCAACCCCATTGGACAGACATCCACACATTTTCCGCAATGGAGACAGGCACTTTCCACTCCTGCATTCACGTCATTCTTGCTAAGTGCAAGAATACCACTGGTACCTTTGATTACCGGAACCTGAGTTGTATATTGGCTAATACCCATCATAGGTCCGCCCATAATAACTCTTGTCGGGTTTTTCTTTAATCCACCGCTGAGTTCAATCGCATCCGCAAAGGTAGTTCCAATTCTAAGTAACAGGTTCTTAGGCTCCTTCAGTGATTTTCCGCTTAAGGTAACAACACGTTCTATTAATGGTATCCCTTTTGTTACAGCATCACAGACTGCAACAACGGTGGATACGTTTTGTACAATAACTCCGATATCTAATGGAAGCTTACCAGGCTCGACTTCTCTTCCGGTCAGGGTCTGTATAATCATCTTTTCCGCACCTTGTGGGTATCTGGTTTGAATGGCTTCAACTCGCACATTAGTTTTGGAAAAAGCTTCTTTCAATTTTAAAACGGCATCCATCTTATTGTCTTCGATACCGATTATTACATTTTCAACGTTTAACAGCTTTTGTAAGATCTGTATGCCAACTACAATTCTATCAGTGTATTCTAATATTACACGGTGATCTACCGTAAGAAACGGTTCACATTCTGCCGCGTTAATGATAAGTGTGTCTACAGGCTTTTCCTTTGGTGGATTTAATTTGATATGTGAGGGAAAGGCAGCTCCACCCATGCCAACAATTCCCGCATTTCTAATAATTTCTATAATCTCCGTATTACTTAATGCCTTCCAGTCTCTCTCGATGAGAAGTCCTTCTTCCCATTCATCCAGTCCATCATTCTCAATCACAATAGCGAGTCCTTCTCCGTAACCAGGATGGGGCTTTTCTCCCACATCTATAACCTTCCCGGATATGGATGCATGGATATAGCTTGAAACCGGTGCATCTGTCTTCGCAATCAACTGTCCTTTTTTTACACAATCTCCTTTTTTCACAAGCGGAATTGCAGGAGCTCCGATATGTTGTCTTACCGGAATAGTAACTTGTCCCGGTAACTGCGGAGTTTCAATTGCCTTACCGGATGTAGCAGCCTTCTTGGTATCAGGATGGATACCCCATTTAATTCTCTTTGAGATCAAGTCATATTCCTCCTCAGCCTAGTATTTTTGTAATCACTGGTGTGCTTGATTTTCCCTGTACCTTAGTATCATAAATTCTAATGTATCGAATGGTCGGTACAAGAGCTATCACACTCAAAATGATGGCTGATATGATGCTTGATACATGCAGATAATTTGCTATTGATATCCCTACGGCAGAAGCAATTCCAACGGTCAAAAGCGGTAAAACAAACACAAGAAAAGCTACTTTCAAAACGCTTTGCTTCTCCACCTCCAATAGTACACTCTGTCCGCATTTTGCACCTGCTTTATTAATTGCTTCATAATAGACAGCATTACTGCCTTCACAAAGGCCACAGCTGCTACAATCACCGTGTAATTTCGCTCTTGCCTTTACACAGTCCTTTCCAACATCAACTACCATACATTCAATCGTCTCTTTCATTAACATCTTCCTTTCCCTAGCATTGGATTATTTCACCATTTTGTTTGTTAAAATAATGACAACAAAAAACCATCCAAGCTTGTTAACTTTAGTCAACAAAACCTGGATGGCTCAATCACGCATTCTTAATCAATCTTAATTATTACGGGGTCAAACCCTCTTTTATGAAGTCCGAACAAAAATCATAGTAGATTTTGTCGACAGACCTATTATACTCCTAATTTTTAAATTGTAAAGTATAAAATATATGTAAAATTTTTATACATTTTATATAAATTAAAGGTTATTTTTGCTAACTATATGCACAGAAAACAAAAGTTGATTATACAATTAGTACAAAAGCTTACAATCATTCCTAGATTGTAAGCTTTCGCTCTTTTCCATCGTTTTATTGGTATATTCAAATTCTTACAAACTTAAGCCATAGGTTATTCCGGCTCCTTCTTCATAGGTAATAGAGTCAATAATAACTTCTGTGCATCTTCGTTATATGCTACGGCTTCATATTCATTTCCTTTTTCACTTACTCTCTTTTCTGTAACAATCCCCACTTCATAGCCTTTGTCGGTAGCTACTGTGACATTTCTATGTAGGAAAGGATGATATTGTTCTTTTAGATACCCTTCTTCTTTTAGTTTTGAGGTCAAATAAGTGGAGGTAAGTCGTTTCATGGTTTGCTCATCTCTTAAGGCATTTAGTGTATCCACAAATTGACTGATACTTACCAACTCCTTAAAAAGCACTCCTTCTAATATTTCGTTCGTCAAATAGAATTCTGATTTACCTAATCTTTGTACCTTTTTAGACTTTGATTCCACTTCGACCGAGGGCTGTTCGTAGCTCATGGACTCTTTGTTTCCATTGGTATATTCCCTAATTGCCTCCAGGAAGCTTTGTCCATACTTATCAAATTTATGCTCCCCTACCCCGGTCACTTTTAACATCTCCTGCTTGGAAAATGGTTGTTTCCTACACATATCCGTTAAGGTTTTATCCGAAAAGATTATATAGGGAGGCACCCCTTCTTCTCTGGCTAAGTTAGTTCTTAGCTGGCGTAGGCGATCAAAAAGACCCAAGCCTTTGGAGGTTAGCACCTCTGATTTTCTTTTTGCTTTATTTGAGCTTTCACCAGAATCTGTTAAGCCGTCTTTTGGCAGTTTCATTATAACTTTGCTAGTGCCCTCAAGCAAATGCTTAGCAGAACGATCAATTTTTACGATCGAATATTTATCATTCGTCAAATATAAATAACCATCAATAACCAGCTTGTTCATGACATGCTTAAGATAGGTCTCTCCTTCAGACGACCACAGCCCATAATATTTACTGTCTGCCATATGATTCGACGTAAGCTTTGCAATCTTTCTACCCAGTAAGGTCGCAATAATTACATTTATACCAAACCGTTGTCCACTTTCCTGGATACATGCTAGAATGTCCAGGCTGATTTTTGTGACATCCTGCTCTGTGAACTCCATAAGGCAGTTGGAGCAGTTATTGCAAAAGCCTTCACCAGATTCACCAAAATATCGTAAAATATATTCGCGCAGACAATCTTTGGTAAAGCAGTAATAGGTCATAATTTTTAAACGTTCCTCGTCCCGCTCTCTAATTAAATCTCTTTGTACATCATCTAATTGTGTATTGTCATTTCCATTTTCAATTAAGAATTGATTTATCTTGACATCCCGCGCTCCATAGAATAGAATACACTCTGCCGGTTCTCCATCACGTCCTGCACGTCCTGCCTCTTGATAATAACTTTCCATATTCTTTGGCATATTGTAATGGATTACATACCTGACATTTGAGCGATCAATTCCCATTCCAAAGGCATTGGTAGCTATCATCACTGATTTGCGGTCATAGATAAAATCTTCTTGATTTGTATTTCGTTCCGAATCACTCATTCCGGCATGGTATTTGGCAGCTACAATCCCGTTCTGAAGTAAAATTTCTTGTAATTCATCCACACTACTGCGTGTGGAACAGTAGATAATTCCACAATTTTGCTCATGAGTCTTGATATAATCAACAATTTCCACATTCTTATCTTTTGGAGTCCGAACCTCAAAATACAAATTCGCTCGATCAAACCCGGTAACTTCTATCGTAGGTTCCTGCAACCGAAGTACGCATCCAATATCTTCCATTACCTCTTTTGTTGCTGTTGCAGTAAATGCACTAATGATGGGACGTATCGGCAATTGCTGTATAAAATGAACTATTTTTAAATAGCTTGGTCTAAAATCCTGCCCCCACTCAGAGATACAATGAGCTTCATCCACCGTAACCATTCTGATGTCCGCAGAACATGCAAATGTGAGGAACTCTTCAGTCTCCAACCGCTCTGGTGCTACATAGATAATTTGATAACGCCCTTGTCTGGCATATTCAATCGCAAGGCTGACCTGCCTCGCACTTAACGAACTATTAATATATGCAGCATGCACTCCCGCCTGATTCAAAGCAGTAACTTGATCCTTCATTAAAGAAATCAGAGGTGAGATTACTAGGGTGATTCCCCCCATAACCAAGGCTGGTACCTGATAACAGATGGATTTTCCTGCTCCGGTTGGCATAATTCCAAGAGTATCCCGTCCTTCCAAGATACTTTGTACCAGCTTCTCCTGCCCCTTTCGAAAGCTGTCATACCCAAAATATTTTTTTAATACATCAAATGCAGACTGAATATTATTCAAAAGTTCTCCTCCCCACAATCCTTGTTACTTAACACTATAGGTTCCACTAGTCATAGCTACCTAACGTATTTCGTATTTACTATGATACCTGTATATCTATTCTCGCACCTTCACTCTATAATCCCTTATGCAATAATCATTTATCCGATAATCGAAATCAGCGAGCTGATTTACTTGTTAGGAATAAAACAGATACCTTAAAGTAATTTTAATATTCAATCACTTTAAGGTATCTTAAGATTAGCATATTTCGAGGATTTTTACATTCTATATTTCATAATATAATGTTTTTTGTAAATTTCTTATACTATTCATGCTCTTAATATCCAAATTACATAATTCAAATTAGGCTTAAAAAATTTAACATTAATTTATTTAACATTAATATATAATACACTTAGACTAAATTAATTTAACATCCTGATCAAAGACAGCAATCGCATCCGAAATCGTCTTCTCGATTGCCTGATGCCCATAGTTATCTACCAGATTTTTATCCTTGGAGCTATGGGACAGGCTGGCCGGTCCGCCGATACAGCCTCCCTCACATATCATACCTTCAATAAAGTTCTCCGAAAGCAATCCCTTGCTTGCCTTTAAAAGAGCTGTCTTACATTCTGAAATACCATTGCAGATCAACGGCTTACAGGTAAACTGTTCCGGAGACACCTTTTGTTCTGTAAGTGCCTGCTCTACCGCAGCAGATAAGCCTCCTGAGCGGGCAAAGATGCGTCCAAAGTAAGAGGCATTATCAAGAGGCTCTTCCTCCATTGCTTCCAGCTCTATATTTTTTGCATTAAACATTGCCTGCATCTCCTCAAAGGTAAGAACACAATCCACATAATCCCTGACATTCTCATTTTGACGCTCTGCCTTTTTCGCCACACAGGGTCCAAAAAATACCACCTTACTATTTGGATCATTCTGTTTTAAAATTTTAGCAATCTGTGCCATTGGTGAGAGGTTGTGCGAAATGTTATCTGCAACCGCAGGGTAATTTTTACGGATATACTTTACAAAGGCCGGACAACAGGAGGAGGTTAAAAAGCCCTTTTCCACTAGCTCCAACGCTTCCATGGATGCTACCATATCCGCTCCAAGGGCTGCCTCAACGACACAGTGAAATCCAATCTGCTTCATCGCTGCTACCACTTTTCCCATTGTAATCTCCTGATTACTTGCATATTGGCTTACAAGAGAGGGTGCAACCACAGCATATATTTTAAACACCTGATTATGATCTGACTCACGAATCATGCGAATCGCTTGAGTGATATAAGACTTGTCCATGATGGCTCCAAAGGGGCAATGATACACACAGGCTCCACAGGAAATACATTTCTCATCTTTAATTATCGCTTTTTTAGAATCTTTATCAATGGAAATGGCATTCACTTTACATGCATTAACACAGGGACGAGTATGCTTCACAATTGCGCTATAGGAACAGACAGCGACACATTTACCGCACTCCACGCATTTGCTTTTATCGATTACTGCACGACGATCCACAATCGTAATGGCATCCTTGGGACAGGCATTAACACATTTATGTGCGATACATCCGCGGCAGGACTGAGTTACCTGAATTCCATCTACGGGACATTCATCACAGGCAATCTTTAGCACCTCAACCATGTTTGGCTTCTGCGGATCTCCACCTAATGCCAGTTTTATGCGTTCATTGACAATCGCTCTTTCTTTATAAATACAGCATCGCATTCTCGCTTTTCCTTCCGGAACAATGGTAGCTGCTACATCTAATAGATTTTCTGCGGTCAGTGAATTCTCAAAAGCAAGCTTGGCTATCTCACTGAGCACCTCATATTTTAATTGTTGAACATCATTATCAAAATAAGTCATCTTTTCCCTCAATTCTATTACATTTTTGTAATAAGACACATGCACAATTCTACTGTTTTATTTAGTTTTTAGGAAAGATAAAAAAGGCATACTACACAGTCATAGCATGCCTTTTTGGAATAATGACTCTTATTGAGAAGTCAAAACGCCTCCGATTCTATCTCTATTTTGAATATGGTGTGTCCTCAAGTGGAAGGGATCTTCTGAATTTACCATCAAACTTATAATAGGCAGCCTGAGCCGCAGGTGATGTAGGAATTAAAGGTATTTCACCGATACCTTTGGCTCCGTAAGCTAACTCTGCCTTGTTTTTTTCGATTAGTATTGTCTTAATCTCAGGAACCTCCGTAGCCCGGAAAAGTCCAAGCGTACCGTATTTCGCTGTAGGCTTGCCATTTACAATCCTAGGATTTTCGGAAAGTCCATAGCCTAACCCCATAACTATACCACCTTCAATCTGTCCTTCTACATTAATCGGGTTAATTGCACGGCCAACATCATGTGCAGCCACCACCTTTGCTACCCTTCCTTCTTTATTTAGAATCACAACCTGTGTAGCATAACCATAAGTCAGATGACTAACCGGATTTGGTTTATCGCAGCCCATGGGGTCGGTGATACCGACAAACTCTTCATAATATTCCTGTCCCTCCAGTTCGGCCAGACTATGCTCTTGTAAATCTGCTTTCAGCTGTAGGGATACTCTTCTGGTGGTTTCACCTGTAATTACAGTCTGCCGTGATGCCGTACTGGTTCCGCTATTAGGAGTTATATTCGTATCGGGCATGGATACGACGACCTGAGAAGCCTTTAAACCAGTGGTCTCGCAACAAATTGCTCTCATGGTTGCAGCAATCCCCTGACCCATACAGGCAGCACTGGTTCTTAGACTAACCTTACCATCTACAATTTTCAGTCGAACCCGGCCTGTATCCGGCTTTCCTACACCAACTCCCGAGTTTTTGATTCCGCAGGCAATTCCGGATAAGTCATAATGATTATAATAATCTTCTTTTACAGCTTCTAAGGTTTCTACCAAACCGGTTCCTTCGTCAGCAATCTGTCCATTCGGCAAAGACTGTCCGGGACGGATGGCATTCAGGTATCGAATCTCAAAGGGATCAAGTCCAACCTTCTCCGCTAATTGATTAATGTTGCATTCCGTTGCAAACATGCTCTGGGTTACTCCAAAGCCGCGAAAAGCACCGGAGGGTACATTATTGGTATACACAGCTGTACCAATGATATCAATATTCTGATAATTATAAGGACCCGCTGCATGTGTGCAAGCCCTCTGTAAAACTGGTCCGCCCAGGGAGGCATAGGCACCTGTATCCGCCAGCAATCGAAGTCTCATGGCTGTTAGTTTCCCGTCCTTGTCACAGCCTGTTGTAAGCTCCATCTGCATGGGATGACGTTTTGGATGAACCATCAAGCTCTCTTCCCTAGTCAGAGTCACCTTAACCGGCTTTTTACACAGATAGGCAAGGAGAGCCGCATGATGCTGGACAATCATATCCTCCTTACCACCGAAACCGCCTCCCACATAGGCACTTATGATACGGAGCTTCTCCTGAGGGATTCCAAGGAGCTGACCAATCTCACGGTACTCGTCAAATACACTTTGGCCGCCTGTATATACCACCAGAGAATCTCCATTAGGAACTGCCAGGGCGCTTTCCGGCTCTAAAAATGCATGTTCCTGGGCAGGCGTTGTATAGGTATTTGTAACAACGAAGGCAGAATCTGCTAGAGCCGCATCCACGTCTCCTCTGCGAATCAATTCCTGTCGGTAGATATTGCCCTCCGGGTGGATGAGCGCAGCTCCCTCTGCTAAGGCTTCTTCTACGCAGAGCATGGGTATTAGTTCTTCATATTCTACTTCGATCAGCTCCTTAATCTCCTGTAGTGCTTTCTTTGTCCTTGCTGCAATCAGAGCTATGGAATCACCAGGATACCTGGTTTCTTCACCTACTGCAATCATTGCAGGCCAATCCTGCGTAAGATGCCCAATGAATCTTTGTCCCGGTACATCAGCTGCTGTGACAATTGAAACACAATCCGGGTGTTCCATGGCTTTTTCCTTGTTAATACTCTTGACTAAGGCTCTCGGATATCTGGAACGAAGTGCAGAACCATAGACCATTCCAGGAACCTTCATGTCATCTACAAACTTGGCAATCCCCAGTACCTTACCCTTCGCATCCGGACGAGGACTGCGCTCCCCAATTCTGCCGTTAATATCTGCTTCAATGATCTTTTTATCTTCCCGCAGATACTGGGCTGCAAGCAGAATTGCCTGTTCAATCTTTACATATCCGGTGCAGCGGCATAAATTACCTTTTATTGCTTTTTTCACCTCAAACGGAGTCGGATTAAGATTGTTATCAAGCAAAGCTTTAGCGCTGATTACCATACCCGGTATACAAAAACCGCATTGAACAGCTCCAGCCTCAGCAAAGGCCCAGGAATATACATCCTTCTCCCTCTGGGATAAGCCTTCCAGTGTAAGTATTTCCTTGCCATCCGCCTTCTGGGTAGTAAGTAAACAGGCACGTACTGCTTTACCGTTTAGTAATACCATGCAAGCTCCACAGGAGCCTTCCATGCACCCATTCTTCATTGAGGTAATATCCAGTGTATCTCTCATATATTCTAACAGGTTACTATTTTCATCCGCCTCATATTCCTGATAATTTATATAAAAATGAAACATTGCAACACCCCCATTTCATTCATCCTCTTAAGATAAGTCCTTCCACAAAAGCTCCGCTTCCTTCCTACTATACTTTAACAGTTCTTCTTCTCGATCAATAATATTACGATCCTTCATCCGAACTTTTCCATTAATAATCGTAGTTATTGTATCCTTCCCATTCATGCCAAACAGGATGTGACTGTTCAGATTACTTTGATTCATCGGAGTATAGGGTTGGTAATCGATCACTATCACATCCGCACAAGCCCCTTGTTCTAACACTCCTAATCTTTTGTTAAAGAATGTTTGCGCAATTGTTCGATTATTTTGAAAAAGCATAACCGGAATCTCATTCCACGCTGCAGATGGATTTCCACTATCATGCTTATGCAGTAGATTCGCCACCTTCATGGATTCCAGCATATCACTGGTATAGCCGTCCGTTCCGAGACCTACTAGAATTCCTTTCTCCAGCATGGTGAGCACCTTCGGACACCCAACAGCATTTCCCATATTGGACTCCGGATTATGTACCACCATCGTACCACTTTCTTTTAATAACTCCATATCAGAAGCATCAATATGAACGCAATGGGCTGCTATAGATTTATCTCCTAGTATCCCATGTTTCATCAGACGTTCCACAACCGAGGTCTGATAATGTTCTCTGCAGTGAGCAGCATCACTGCTTCCCTCTGCCACATGAATATGGAATCCTACACGTCCATTGTTCTCCTGGGCACAATAGCACAGGGTCTCATCACTTAAGGTAAAGGAAGCATGCATGCCAATCATGCTCTTTAGCATCCCTAAGGTATCCTTGCTGCAATATTCCAGAAAATCAATGTTCTCCTTTACAGAAGCCTTCATCTTATCTTCCCCGTCCCGGTCAGATATCTCATAGGCCAGGCAGGTTCGAACACCAAGTTCCTTTGCTGCCTCTGCTATTTGAAATAGACTGCCTTCAATATTTCCAAAGCTGGCATGGTGGTCAAACACAGTAGTTACACCGTTTCTGATACAATCTAAATAGGTTATCTTAGCACTTAGTTCTACCTGCTTTAACGTCAGTCTACGGTCTAGTTTCCACCAGGTACCCTCTAAGATTTCCAGGAAATTTGTTGGATTATTTCCGGGAATGGACAAGCCTCTGGCAAAAGCACTATAAATATGATGATGGGTATTGATAAACCCCGGCAGGATTAAACCGCCATGAGCATCCAGGAACTCTGCCTCAGGATAGCTACGGTTTAACTCCTCAAATGTTCCAACGTCATGAATTACTTGGTCTTTGATGCAAACCGCACCCTGATTAATCAATGTATTTTTCTCATCTCTGGTTATTACTGTTCCGTTACCTACCAGCAGCATGATCATCACCTCCTAATTTTATCATTGCTTATGTGAGCTTCAGCTCTCTTTTTCTATAAACTCCATTTCCTTGTAACAACTTTCCCGTAGGTAATTTCCCTTTTGATAGTTGTCCCGTTGGTATTATTTCATCCAAAGCTAGCTCTCCAAGGAATTTACCCTGATCTACTAGTAGGTTACCACGTAGAAATACGTTTTCTACTTTTCCTTTTAGCTTTCTATCATGATAAATAGATTCCTCGTCTGCAATTTGGTAGCTTACCTCGTCATCATATATTACAATATCTGCATCTGCTCCGGGTAAAAGGGTTCCTTTGTGAGGATATAGCCCATATGCCTTTGCAGGAGCTTCTGTATATTTTGATATAATAGAGGTTCCAAATTCCGTATACAGATTGGAAAAGGAATATTCAATGCCTCCGACACCCATGGGAATTTGACTGGTATATAAGGCTTTCTTTAATTTCAAATCAAAGGGACAATGATCTGTTCCTATTACATTGATATCTTTGATATACTTTCTTAATAAATTACGTTCTGATTCACTTCTAAGGGGAGGTGTCATAGTATAGCGATATCCATCTTCCTTTGAATAACAATCACTGGACTTTAGGAAATAGTGAGGACAGCTTTCCATTAATATTGTTCCTTTTTTTATTTCTGAGGAATAGTTCTTTAGCAGTGTCTCCACGGTACTTCCTGCGCTGATATGTACGATATACAGTAGTCCATTCCTCTCCTTTGCCATCTCCGCCAGTTTGATAACTTCACATCGTTCACTGATCACCGGACGGGAGGCCTCATGATCCTTGACCAGAATATCCTTTGCGGTGCTGACCAGATCATCATTTTCAGCATGAATGACGATTCTGCATTCCAGCTCCTTCGAGTAATCGAGCAATCGGTCAATATATCCGTCATAGGTTCTACGGTCAGAATTTGAATAGGTTGTAAAAAGCTTAAGAGAAGGTAAGCCGAGCTCTCTCCCTGCCTTTAGCAACTTATCTGCCTCCTCGGTGGGATTCGCAATCGTTGTATGAAAGCTATAATCTGTCACGCTGACGCTGGCAAGCTCCCTACGCTTTAAGAAAGCTGCCTCCAGCTCCCTAGTATTCTTTACAGGGTCTAAAAAATCTATGTAGGTAGTGATGCCACCCAATGCCCCCTTTACTGAGCCCAGGTAAAAATCATCCTTTGAGGTATTGGTACCTACGGATAGATGAAAGTGTACATGGGGGTCGATAAATCCCGGCAATACCATTTTTCCTGCAGCATCGTATTCTTTCTTACTAGGCAGGAAGGAAGTCGTAATCGTATCTACCTTTCCATGCTTACAATAGAGATTCCCATGGATAAATTCACCGTTTAAGTATATCCTGCCATTTAGAATTCCTAAATCCAACCGTCATTCCTCCAATCCAATTATTCCTTGTTAAAACGTATTGCATGCTTCAGGTCTTCTCTTGTATCCACATCGATAAGAACACCTTCCTCTTCTACCTCAACATATTGAATTATTTTCTTCTGAAAATAACTCTTTAGATTGGAATCGTCACCTTCACGAAGTATCTCATCAATACAAGAAAAAGGTAATAAAACCGGATGTCCCCCTCTGTATTGATAGCTTGGCTTTACAATGTCCCCCCTATGTTCCAGCAGGCTTTTACAGATTTGCAAAGAAATAAACGGACAGTCTCCCGGTGTCAGAAAAAACCTGGGGCTATTCACTTGCTTGATTCCCTTTTTTACAGAAGAAAACATTCCTTTGGGATAATCCTCATTGTATACTACCTCCACCTGCGCTCCATACTTCTCAGTTAATGCTATCACACGTTCCTGCTGATAACCGCAGACAACAATAATCCGCTGGCAGATTGGTAGGAATACCTCAATGACATGCTGTAATATCGCCTTCCCATTAAGCAGAAGCTCCATCTTAAAAGCACCTGCTCTACTGGAGTATCCCCCTGCTAAGATAACTGCATCTACCTCCATTGATCCACCTCCTTATGGGAATCCTTATAAAAAGATATCCATTTCTCTACCTAGGAGTCCTCCAATAAGACCTCCATAGTTCCACCGCAGGCCATGCCTTCGGACTCGGCTATATCATTTGTCATATCAATGGTTTGAATCCGATATCTCTTACTTCCAATGAGCTGGATGGCGTCCCGAATGATTGTTGCTTCGCTGCAGCCTCCACCGATACTTCCAAGGATTGCTCCTGTGGGAAAGACAATCATTTTAGCCCCTGCCCCTCTTGGTACAGAACCCTTGGAGGACATTACCGTTACAACACACTTGGCTTCCTGATCACTCTGGGCTAAATATTTAAGCACCGCGTAGTCAATATCCAAATTTGTCAACGTTTGGTTTCGATCTCCCAAACGCTTTCGCTGAATCATCTGAGCTAAAATGGAAATTGCTATTTCCTCCGGAGTAATTGCTCCAATGGAAAGGCCAATAGGGGTACAGACCCTCTCTAATCGTTCTTCCTCGTAGCCCTCTTTTACTAATAATTCCTTCACAGCACCTACCCGGCGCCTGGAACCAATCATTCCAACATAAATAGATTCCTTTTTCTTAAGAACCTGTCTTAGACAAACTGTATCATGTCGGTGCCCTCTTGTTATGATTACGATATAATCCCTAGGAGTAATCTGTATCGAATCAAACACCTGATCAAAGCTCTCACAGAGCACCTGATTGGCAAGCGGGAACCTTGCCTGATTGGCAAAGGATGGTCTATCATCGGCTAGGATAACAAAAAAACCTGTTTTTGCTGCAAATTCTACGAGAGAAAGAGCAACATGACCTCCACCAAGTACAATTAGCCGCTCCTTGGGATAAAAGGGTTCCTTAAGAATATGCTCCTTCAAATCACCGTTAATCTCATAGGTTGGTTTTGTCAGGTTCTCCTCTTCTTCCTGCTCCCTTTGGAGAAAGCGCTCCATTCCTTCATTTATGGTGCCCGCCTTCCCCCTTAGCTTTGTCTGAAGAATCGTTGTATGATTCTGTTCTAAATCGGATAAAATCTGCTGATAAATATTCATAACCGATCTCCAACCTTTCTGGCACATTCTCCTGTTATACTCACATAGAACGCTAAGACCATGATCCAATTCTCCTATCATGTATTCTAAGCTCTCTCACTGCTTTGGGGCTCCCAGCCGACTCTAAATTCATTGTTAGACTGCATACAAATCATCTCCCACTTCTATGCTTCCTCCGTTGATTACCCTGGCAAAGACACCTTCTCTTGGCATAATACAATCCCCTACCTGCTGTCGGATTACGCATTCATTATGACAGGATTTTCCGATCTGAGTAATCTCTAATAATACCTCACCACATTGAAATCTGGCACCGATCGGGTAACTTTTAAAATCAATTCCTTTGACCAGTAGATTCTCTCCAAACGCTCCATCAGGAATATCAATAACCTTATGTTTAAATTCCTGCACCTTATCATAGGATAATAAGCTAATCTGGCGATGCCAGCTTCCTGCATGGGCATCCTTCTCCAGACCAAAGTTTTCAATCAACCTACCTTTGCCGATATTTGTTTTTGGAGTACCTTTTTGTTCACTGATACATACTGCAACAACTTTGCCCATCTTCAGCCTCCGATCTGTACCATTTTTCGACGCTCAATGTCCTTTCCCTCGGTCTGATGAAAGCAGTGTTGAAATGGCTTTTTATAGATAAACTCCTGCATTATCTCCTGTAGCTCTTCCTTCAAGCACTGTTCATTTGTGATGTAAATCCCTGATCTATGCTCTTGTAAGTTATGTCGTTCTGAATTGTTTTCTACTGAGTTGTATCCTTTTAAGGGATCTCTAATTGAATTGCTTTTTTCTATGTTATGAAGTTTTGAGTTATGTTTTTCTGAGCTGTGATTTTCTAAGATGTGTTTTTCTGAGTTGTAGATTTGCCTTGTTATAATGTGCTTTTCTGAGATATGTCTGTTTGAATAGTAATTTTCTAAACTATGCTCTTTTAAGATATGTCCTTCTGAATGGTACTTTTCAAAGCTGAGCCCTTTTAAGATATGTCCTTCTGAGTTGTAATTTTCTAATCTATGCCCTTTTAAGATATGTCCTTTTGAGTTGTACTTTTCTAAGCTGAGCCCTTTTATGATATGTTCTTTTGAGTTATAATTTTCTATATCATGCAATTTTGAATGTAGCTCTCCTGATAAATACTCTTCTGAATCCTGCTCTTCTAGGCAGTGCTTTCTGAGCACGGTACGTAAGGAAATACTGTAATTATGGTTTAAACATAGCTTTAGCTCCCCTTCTGAGGTTAATCGTATTCGGTTGCAGCTATTACAAAACTCGTTGGTCATTGCACTGATAAATCCGATACTCCCCTGAAACCCCTCGTAATCAAGATAAACCGCAGGCCCATTCCCATGCCTGATCTTTGATTCTTTGCCAGGTCCATATACTTCTTCCAACATCGCCTGTATTTCCTTGACGGAAATAGATTCATAGTTTTTACCAAGTCCAATTGGCATTAATTCAATAAACCTCACATCGATTCGATTTTTCCTTGCTATCGCAGCCAACCTAGAGATTTCATTATCATTAAATCCCTTTATGGCGACAGAGTTAATTTTTACCTTTAGGCCAATCTGATATGCCCTTTCGATGCCAAGCATTACCTCATCCAGTAAATTCCGTCTGGTAATATGAAAATATTTCATCGGTGATAGAGTATCCAGACTGATATTTACCGCATCCAGACCTGCCTGATACAAGCTCTCTGCCAGTTCCTTTAAACACACACCATTGGTGGTCATGGTAACTTCCTCAATTCCAGGAATCTTTTTTAATGATTCCACCGCAGCTGCAATTCCCTTTCGAACCAGAGGCTCTCCTCCGGTAATTTTAATCTTTTTAATCCCAATTCCTGCTCCTGCTTTAGCGATCTGAGTTATCTCCTCAAAGCTCAGGATATCCTCAGGTCTAATACGTTCAATTCCTTTCTCTGGCATGCAGTAGCGACATCTCAGATTACAACGGTCTGTTACAGATATTCTCAAGTAATCAATGTTGCGTTCATATTGGTCTTTCATATTCTCCGCTTATGCCTCCTGTCTTCTTTACCACACTAAACCCCTTCTTACTTCCCAAAACCACAGTTGGGAAAGGTACATTCCGGACACTTCAAGCATAAACCACCATGTCCTAGGTCCGCTAAATCCTCCTCACTGATGGGATCATCTGCAAAGATTCTTGGCAGCACCAGATCAAAAATAGTTCGCTCTGCGTACATGACACATCCCGGCAACCCAAGGATTGGTATTTTATCTTCATAATAAGCCAATAGGAACATAGCGCCCGGCAGTACCGGTGCACCGTAGGAAATGATGCTTGCTCCCGTATTCTTTATTGCTGCTGGTGTTGTATCGTCCGGATCCACGCTCATACCGCCGGAACACAGAATAAGGTCGGCTCCTTCCTTTATAAACATATGAATTGCACTCGTAATAGCCTCAGGGTCATCACTGAGTATCCTCTGGCCCAAAACTTCTGATGGATATTCTGATACCTTCCCTCTTAGTACCGGACCGAAGGCATCCTGTATTCTTCCATAGAACACCTCATTGCCGGTGGTAATGATACCAACTTTTTTATACTGAAAGGGTTTTATTTGCAGTAAAGGAAGATCCCCTGCTGTTTCTTTCGCTTGGTTCATTTTATCTTTTTTGATAAGGAGAGGTATTACTCTTGTCCCTGCCAGATAGTCCCCCTCTTTGACCGGAAAATTCCCGTGTCGGGTGGCTATCATTAGCTCTCCCAGACCATTTAGCTTCTTTAACCGCTCTTTGTCAACCTTAAACAAGCCACTCCTGGTAGCATATATATCAATTTTACCTTCCTTAATCTCAGAAGGCTTCATATAATCGTTCTTACAAATGTCATATAAAATCTCTGCTGCCTCGTTCTCATGGAGCATGTCTTCTGTCATCTCCCATAGATATAGTTGCTCTTTTCCCATGGATAAGAGGACTGGAATATCCTCTTCTGTAACAACATGCCCTTTGCGAAATCTTGCATCTTTCGTTACACCTTTGATAATCTGCGTTAGATCGTGGCATAGAACATGTCCGACAGCTTCTGTTGTCTTGATTAATTTCACAAAGATCACCCCCCTAAATCAGATTGTCTACACTTTTTTCTAAAGAGCAGGCATTATATCAACTTTTGATTTGTAACAATAATGCAGATTCAATTGAACGATGCCTGCCCAATCAGTGATTAGATTTATTAATCAAGTAATGAGATCTTAATTCCATCAACATATTTATCTTTTATGTGGCGGTCATCAGATAGATAGATGACTCGTTCCAGCCGTTCCTCCAGAGATAAGCTCTGAGGATACCTTATACTGCTGTCATCAAGAACAATAGCATCAAATTTAAAACCCTTCTCAAAGCTTCCTACTTTTCCAAAAAAGCTCCCTCCTCCCTTTGTTCCCAGGTAGAAGGTTTCCTTTATGGTTAAGGGTTTTCGTTCTTGATCCAGCAACCTCCAGCGAAGCTTTGATGCCTGAATAGCTGCAACCATAACCTGAAAGACAGATAGTGTATTTCCCGCAGCAATATCTGTTCCCAACCCAACTAACAGTCCCATTTCCATAAAAGCTCTTACCGGAGCAATTCCTGAAGATAAATTATTATTTGAAGTCGGACAGTGGGCAATGTATACTCTTTTATCACGAATCAAGTCCATCTCCTCTCTGGTTAGATGAACACAATGAGCCATGATGGTTGGAATTTCATCTCCGAATAAGTCTAACTGAGAATAAGCGTCTGCATATCCCTTCGATTTAGGAAACAACTCCTTTACCCATTCAATTTCATCCAGGTTTTCGGATAAATGAGTTTGCAGTGGCAAGTTATAATTCCTGCAAATCCGTGATAACGCTTTCAGCAACTCATCAGAACAGGAAGGTAGGAATCTAGGCGTTATCATAGGAGAAATGTTCTTGTACTTATGCTTACATTCCAGTAGCCAGCTTATGGTATCTTCCACCGACTGCTGACTGTTCTCACACAAATCTATCGGACTATTGCGATCCATATTTACCTTACCAACCATACATCCCAGGCCTGTTTCCTCCAGCATATCCATTAGCATCAGAGTTGTCTGCTTATGAATGGTTCCGAAAATACAGGCCCTTGTTGTGGCACTTTTTCTCAAATCTGATGCAAAGATAGCGTAAGCCTTCTTTGCATATTCCAACTCCACGTACTTCTCTTCCTCCGGAAAGGTGTTTTGCTCCAGCCAATGCAGTAGTTCCTGATCCATACCAAGACCCCGAAGCGCGTATTGAGGTGCATGAGTATGCAAATCCACAAGCCCCGGTATAATCAAAGCATCCTGATAATCTTTTCGAGGAAGTGCCTCAAACTCTGCTGGGATCTCTTGAAAAACCCCCTCTACTTTTCCTGCTTTGCAAACCAGGTAACTTCTCGGTACACAGATCAGCTTTGTCGGACTTTCTGAGTAAATAACATTACCTTGTAAGATGAAAGAATTATTATCCTTCATAAAATCACGCCTTTCCATACGGAATTTTCCATGTCGCTACAAGCTATGTACTTTTCGTTCTTCTCTGAAGTAAGCTTTTACCAAGCTGGTCGGTGGGCAAATATCTGCCTCCTTTTCCACTCTGCAAAAAACAAGTTCATTATATAGATATTATAATGGAAATATAAGTTAAAAATCTATAGAAAAATAATTAAATTAACAATGATTTTATTTTTAGTTCCTTTGTATTATCATATGCCTTAAATATCGCCGGTAGAAGCCCCTGGAACTAACAACTAATCGTTCAATCCAAACTATAAAAATAGGAAAACCCATTCTCATGGTTTTCCTACTCATAGTGTTTTTCATCTCTGCTGTCCGCTTTTTCGTAAAATACTATTCTTTAATCATATCCCGCATCCGATAAAGGTACCCCAGGAATTTTCGATCGGTATCTGTCATTTGATAGCCATTGGGATAAATGATCACATCCCGGTATTTATTCATTTTAACCTCTACCCGTTTTTGAATCAGCTGATAACGGGTTAACATCTCCGACGGTATCGGAGACACCCACATATAAGTGGATGGTACGTTGGTTAATAAATCAAACTGACTTCCTCGCTCATAAATATATATAATCTTTTTACTACTTGTAATAGGCTCCGGTTTTCGAATTTCTCCTGATACCAGGGAAGGAATACCGGTATCTCCGTGGACTACCTCGATTAGCTCAGCTAAATCAGATAATTGGAGTACATTTTTATTGGCAAACGCTTCGCTGTTGGACATAAGTGCAACATATTCAAATTCCAAAAGCATATCACCATGTAGATCAAGCTCTCTTAACAGCTTATGATAGTATTTTTCATATTCCATTGAATACCGTATAATCCCAAGATGGTGTTTCCCGGAGGATACGTTCTGTATCACCTGCATAGAACTGGTTTCAGCGAAATCAATCTGCAGCATATTCGTATTTGCAATTCCTTTGATAAAGCTTGTAAAAGCATAGGAAATATAACTGGCTCTGGGTACCGAAATACTAAAGTAATGCTTCGTCTCTTCTATTTTGTACCTTGATTCAATCGCTTCAAATTTTTCTAGAATTTCTTTTGTTGAAAGCAAAAACTGATTGCCTTCCTTGGTCAGGGATACCCCTTTGGAGGATCGCCGAAATATCGTAATTCCAAGTTCTTTCTCCAACGCCAGAATTGATTTGCTTAAATTTGGTTGATTCATATATAGATTTGCTGCGGCTTGTGTCATAGAACCGGTTTTCGCAACCTCCGCGACATATTTAATATCTAACATATCCATAGTTGTTTTCCTTTTGCATTCATCCAGAATTTAGTCTTTCTCACAATCTATTTTTCAGAATAATGAATTACATCTTATTTCCATACGAGAGTGAAGCTGCATGCATATCCAGTTGCTTTACTAACGCAGTTAATTTCTCTATGTTATCATATATTCCAAAGATATTCCCAATACTGATATCATCTTCAATCCCCATCACCAGTGAAGCAATTTCATTCGCTCTTAAGTTTGTAGCTGCTCCTTTTAATTGATGAAGGTTTCTTTTAGCATCTTCTAGCTTCCCATTTTCCAGTAACAATTTTGTCTTTTCGATAATTGCAAATGCATGGGTATAAAGCTCTCTTACAATCTCCTCACATTCATCCTTGCTAAAATTCATATCCTTCATTAAGGAAAACACTACCTTTTCAAAATAGCTCTGATTTTTTAGAAAGGAATTGAATACCGTGAACTGATCAAAATATTTATTTAGAATCTTTAATAGCTGCTCTCCATTAATTGGTTTGCTTAAATAATCATCCATACCTGCTTCAAGGCATTTATCAGCATCATCTCTCATGGCAAAAGCCGTCAAAGCTATGATCACAGTATGTTTTTTCCTTCCTTCCATAGAACGAATTTGCCTTGTAGCCTCATATCCATCCATAACTGGCATTTGACAGTCCATAAAAATAACATCATATTTCTTTTTTGCACATGCATTTACTGAGTCCTGTCCATTCGTCGCTACATCACAGGATAAATAATACTTACTTAACAGCTTGATAAAGAATTTTTTATTAATCTCATTATCCTCAACAAGTAGAATCTTTAATCTCGAATCATAATTTAACCTCGGATGGTGGTGCACTGTTGCAAGTTCAAGCTCCTCTTTATTATCAATAACGATATCATTTAATCTAATCAGAGGGACGGAAAATGAAAAAATACTCCCATTTCCTGTTTTACTTTGAACGTGAATTTCGCCACCAATAAGATCGACAATTTTTTTGCAAATAGATAATCCCAAGCCTGTTCCACCATATCTTCTAGTAAGTGAAGCATCCAACTGACTAAAAGGCTGAAACAGTTTATCGATATCTTTGTCCTTAATTCCAATTCCTGTATCAGAAACAGTAAATAATACTTGAATTTCCAAATCCCCTTGCTTTATGATAGCTACCTCAACTTTAATGTTACCCTGACTTGTAAATTTCACAGCATTACTGATTAAGTTATTTAATACTTGTCGTATTCTTGTTGGGTCACCAATAACGTAGCTAGGTACATTTCCACCAATGATTAATTTAAGTTCAATTCCCTTTTCTTTCGCATTTGCAGTAAACAGTGCTACTACGGATTCAATCATCGTTCGCAGGTGGAAGGGAATCTTCTCTAACTTCATCATTCCAGCTTCAATTTTTGACAAGTCCAGAATATCATTAATTATGGTAAGTAACAAGTCAGAAGAGTTTTTTATCATTTCTACATTCTCCTGTTGTTCCTCACTTAGATTAGTACCTTCCAATAGCTGAAGAAAGCCCAGGATTCCATTCATTGGTGTTCGTATTTCATGGCTCATATTAGCCAGAAACTGACTTTTTGCAAGATTTGCAGCCTCTGCTCGTTCTTTCGCCTGAGTTAGCTCTGCGTTACTGCTTTCCAGCTTTGATATCGCTTCTTCTAACTCTACCGTCCGCTCGATTACCTTTTCTTCCAAATGACAGATATTTGTTTGCAGTTCATCAGCCATATGATTATATGACTTAGCTATTCTACCTATTTCATCATTACGAAAGACCTTGGCTCTTTGCGTTAATTCTCCCTCTGAGAGTCGGTCTGCTGCATAAATCAAGCTATTAATCGGTTTTAACAAATAGGAGGTGAACTTTATATACACTAATATAGAAACTAATATCGCTGCAATTAGCAGACTTACCGAGATCCTTAACTGACTATTTAAATCATTAACAAATATTTGCTCTGGTATATACGTAATGATAACCCAATGCAATCCATTTTTATTATAATCAGTTAATTTTATGTAGGTCTTATCCTTGATATTATTGACGCATTTATTCTTCTTATTATTTAATTGATAGTTTATAAATGCGTTTCGAATTTGTTCATTCTGTGCATTTTTTATGTTAATCCGTCCATAAGATCCATCAGAATCCATTTCAAAATTCGATTTTCCTAAAGAATTAGCAACCAGGCTTCCATCCTCTTCAACAATATATGCACTTACTGTCTTTTCTTCAACGACATCACTTAAATAGTCGTTTAGTCTGGATAATGTAATGTGGGTTCCAAGCACCCCAAACAGGCTGCCATTTTTATAAATAGGATAGGCTGCCGATAATACTAAATCATTCTTAATAAAATGTTTATATAAAGGAGCAAATATCGGTTTCCCACTCTCTTTTGCATCCTTATACCATTGTCTGCTTCTTGGATCAAAAGCACCGTAGTCCACCAAAAACTGATCCTGGTTTAAATCTTTCTTTACCGAATAATAATAGGAATGACCCATGGTTTTGGCATTGCTATGGTAGATCTCTATATCATTCTTATCATTTCTTCTGGCTCCGTAATAATCCCCATTCTCCTGTCCGAAACTCACACTATATATTTCGTTCCTGCTGGATTTTACTATACCTGCGAAAAACGGGTCTCTCTCTAATGGGTCATTCAGATTGACAGTGCCATTTTCCATCATATAATGATAGGTTTCATTCATCGTCAGTGGAATAGGAACAAAATCATCAATTCTATCGATGATCTCTCTGTTTAAATCTGCTTCGTACTCAATAATGGTATCCTCGACGGATGTCTTCCAGGAATTAAAAATCAAAAACGTCACCATACCTGCTGTGAAAATCAAAGAAATGATAAATGTAATAATGATTAAATGCTGAATTGAAATATTTTTCAAAATAATAATAGTTCACCTCAATTCCATAGCGTTATTCAATTTCTAATAACCTGTATCGACAATTCCCTTTATATTAACTAAATTTTTCTACATTTCTATTTTAACACATTTTTTGACAAATAAAAGCACTAAATGCAAGAAAGATATAAAAAAGAGAGCAGCTAAAATATGAATTATTTCACAAAGCTTAGCTGCTCTCAGAGATTTTTGGGATGATAATTTACGGTCAGATGAATGCTAAATACTAGAAGTCCAGCTCCTTAATTCCTCCGGTGTAGCAAGAACGTAATGCTGCCCGCCAACATACTGCTGGCTTCCCTTATGATAGTCTATTCCACTGGTGCCATAGTCATAGTTAATTGAAATTCGGTTCTTCTCTGCTACCGGATTTGGCTGAGGAATTGCTGATAATAGGGACTTCGTATATGGATGTATTGGATTACTGAAAATCTCATCCTTCGTTCCGGTTTCCACCAGATGTCCCAGATGAAGTACTCCAATACGATCCGAGATATATTTTACCATTGAAAGGTCATGGGCAATAAATAGATATGCCGTATTGGTCTTTGTCTGGATATCCTTCATCAAGTTGACAACCTGAGCCTGAATGGATACATCGAGAGCACTGATTGCTTCATCAGCAATGATTAGATCCGGATTCATGATCAATGCTCTAGCGATACCAATTCTTTGTCTCTGTCCACCAGAAAATTGATGTGGGTACCGGCCGGCATGCTCATGGGACAAACCAACCATATCCAGAATGTCATATACCTTTTTCTTACGTTCCTCCGCTGAAGAATATAAATGATGAATGTCCAGACCTTGTGCAATAATATCCATCACCTTTTTTCTAGGATTTAAGCAGGCCATAGGATCCTGGAATATCATCTGCATCTTTGTTCGAAGATGCTGCGTATCTTTTTCAGAAAGCTTTCCGGAAATATTCTTACCATTAAAGGTAACCTCTCCTGCTGTTGGCTCATATAAGCGTATAATGGAACGTCCGATCGTTGACTTACCGCTTCCGGATTCACCAACTAAACCATAGGTCTCACCCGGATAAATTCGAAAGGAAACATCATCCACTGCTTTCACCGTAAACCTACGATTAATTCTAAAATATTGTTTCAAACCTTTGACTTCCAAGATTGGTTTCTTATTTTCCATCTTATACGCCTCCTTTCTTTAGGGAGTCGCTGCCTTCATTCGGAGACTCAGGACTTACCTTAGCCTTTTCAAAGCCTGCTTCTCTTTGCATGATTTTGATACGGTTTTGCAATTCCTCCGGCAAATCAACTTTTGGAGCCTTTTCATGAAGAAGCCAGGTAGCAGCATAATGGGTATCTGTGATCTTAAACATCGGCGGTTCTTTTTTAAAGTCAAGGTTTAGAGCATAAATATTACGTGGGGCAAAAGCATCTCCATCCACCTTATGAAGGAGGTTAGGAGGACTGCCCGGAATCGTATAAAGGCGATCATCCGTGCTATTTAAATCAGGCATAGCGGATAATAATCCCCAGGTATAGGGATGTCTTGGTTCATAGAAAATTTCTTCTGTAGTTCCCTTTTCCACCACTTTGCCCGCATACATAACCGCCACATAGTCTGCTACCTTTGCAACAACACCCAGATCATGAGTGATATAGATAACAGAGATACCTGTTTTCTTTTGAATTTCCTTAATCAACTCCAGAATCTTTGCCTGAATGGTAACATCCAGTGCTGTGGTTGGTTCATCACAAATCAAAAGATCCGGGTCACAGGCAAGCGCTATGGCGATTACTACTCTTTGTCTCATACCTCCGGATAATTGATGAGGATAATTCTTCATTCTCTTCTCAGCCTCTGTAATTCCTACTAGTTCCAACAAATTTACTGCCTTCTGGTAGGCCTCCTGCTTTGAAGTATGGTAATGATATCGCATACCCTCCATAATCTGAGCACCAATCGTCATGGTCGGATTGAGGGAGGTCATTGGATCCTGGAATACCATTGCAATCCGCTTTCCGTTAATCTGCTTTCTCATCTCTTTTTTTGTCAGCTTTAACAGATCCTGCTCCACTTCCTTACCATCCTTTTGGTAGGTATAAAGAATGGAACCGCTGTTAATCTTACCATTACTACTTAATATTCCCATAACTGCTTTTACAGTTACTGATTTACCGCTGCCGCTTTCTCCAACAATAGCAACGGTCTCTCCCTTATGTAAGACCAGATTCATTCCTCTGATTACATTTACTGTACCAGCAGAAGTCTGGAATGAAATTGACAGGTCATTAATTTCCAATATTTTCTTTCTTTCCATACAGATCACCTTGCCTTTCTTCACATCCTGCAAACTATAGGCTGCAGACACAATTTTATGAAGTGAATTGTTCTACAAATCACTTTGTTTCCCTACATTTCCTTCATCTTAGGATCAAATGCATCCCTAAGACCATCAGCCATCATATTAAAGCTAAGCATAATAATTGCTAATACAAAAACCGGGAATACTATCATATATGGATGTGTCGTAAAGGACTTAAAGGCATCACTGATCAGGGATCCTAGCGAAGCTAACGGCGCCGGAACTCCTAAGCCGATAAAAGCCAGGAATGCTTCTGTGAAAATTGCATTCGGTATAGAGAACATGGACATAACGATCAACTGACCAAAGATATTCGGTAATATTTCCTTAAAAATAATGAAGAAATCCCGTGCACCTAAGGTTTTCGATGCAAGAATAAACTCCTGTTCCTTTAACTTAAGTACTTGTGCTCTTGCGACACGACTCATTCCAATCCAGCCGGTGATGGCCAGAGCCAGGGTAATCGTAACTAATCCAGGTTTAAATACCAAAATTAACAAGGTTACTACCACCAGAGTCGGAATACCATTAATAATTTCCGCAAAACGTTGCAAAAACATATCCACCTTACCGCCAAAATAACCGGAGACCAAACCGTAGACCATACCAAAGCACATGTCTACGATAACAGCAACAAGTGCAATATATAATGAAATTCTGGTTCCAGTCCAGGTTCTTGTAAAAATATCACGTCCAAGAACGTCCGTACCGAACCAATAATATATATTTTCTAAACCGGTTGTAACAGAGGAATCCTCAGAGATATATTTATTCTGTTTCACACTGCCTTGTGAGGTGTGCATTTTCTCTGACCCATCAAAAACACCCAGGTTTTCTAACCCCTTTACTCTAGGAGCCAGGTTCTGATGCGCAATGATCTGTGAATCATAGGTATGTCCCGTCATATGTGGCCCAAAAATCGCCATAGCAATGACCAAAAAAATGAAGAACAATCCAACGACTGCACCTTTATTCTTCGTAAATCTTGACAGTACGTCACTCCAATAAGACTTGCTAGCATAGTTCTCATCCAAATGGGAAACTTTATCCGCACCTACCAGGACAAAATCCTCTGGTGAAAAATTCATTTCTGTATTATTCATGGCCATCCCCCTTTGCAAGTCTTATTCTTGGATCGATTATTCCGTAAAGAATATCAACCACAAGCATAATTCCAATATACATAACACTATAAATAAAGGTTAATGCAACCACCACATTATAATCGTTCGATTGAATGGCTGTTACCAGCAAGCTTCCGATACCGGGAATTGAGAACAACTTCTCGATTACCAAGCTACCCGTCATTAACCCGACTACCAAGGGAGCCAGCACTGTGATTACAGGTATTAATGCATTTCTAAGCGCATGCTTGAAAATAAGCTGGAAGCTATTAATTCCTTTACTTTCCGCCAAAAGCATATAATCCGAACCTAATACCTCAAGCATCTCTGTTCGTGTAAACCGAGCCACCGTTGCTATGGTGAACATACATAGGGAAACCGTTGGCAGCACCGAGGAATAAAAGGGTTGTTCCGGTTTATAAAGTAGCGGAAACCATTTTAAATCAAAGCCCATGTAGTAAATTAAAATCATAGCGAATACATAGGACGGAAGGCTTACGCCAAGAACTGAGATTACTGTTGTAAATGTATCATAGATTGTGTTGTGCTTAATTGCAGCTATAATACCGAGAATTAGACCAATGATTGTTCCAATTAAAATCGCCTGTCCGCCAATCCGAAGTGAAATTGGTAATCTGCTCTCTAATAATGCGGTAATTGCTGTATTCTTGGAGATCGTATAAGAAACACCAAAGTCCCCCGTTAACATTGCTCCAATATAGTTAAAAAATCGAATTACAATCGGTTGATCCAAGCCATATTTTGCATTCAGCATTGCTCTCTGACTTTCCGTCAGCTTCTCATCATTGAAGGGAGAGCCCGGCATCAATTCCAGCATTAAAAATAAAACCAGGAGTATTACCAGAAGAGTTACTATTGAAATCAGAACTCTTTTTAAAATATACTTTTTCACTAATCCACGCTCCTTACCATATACCATTCATTTAAAGTAGTTTTCACTAGTGTAATCGCAAGTATATTGGGTTGTTGTTCGTACAACAGGTATATCATCCTTTGCAGATGGGTAATTTGACACCCCTCTTTACATCCGGATCATAGATCTGTTGTGTGAACAATCGCAACATTAGTGTGCTTCGCAATTACTGATATCGTGAAGAAAGACGCTGTCATGGTGATACACACGCTTGACAGCGTCACTACTTCTCTATATGGTACTACTGATTAATTTTTCTTTGCATTTTTGTAGATTCTGTTAATACCTACGGAGTGGAATTCGATACCCGATACATTTGACTTAGTCATAACGGCATCGCCCTTCTGGTAAACAGGGAAGATAACAGCCTCATCCATCACTATCTTCTCTGCTTTCTTTAGTTCTTCCCATCTCTTATTTATATCCAGTGCTAAATCGCCACTCTTAGCAGAATTTACGATTGCATCATAGTCTGCATTTGACCAGAAACCATAGTTATTCGGACTTCCTGTTGTCCACATATCCAAATAAGTCATTGGATCTGCGTAGTCAGGACCCCAACGAGTTAAACCAAGTTCAAAGTCACCTGCCTGTAATCTTTCTACACGGTTTTTCTTAGGCATGGTCTGAATCTCAATTGTGACACCGGGAAGGGTAGTCTGAATCTCGGACTGAATAAACTGAGCTACATTAGTTGCAGATTCTGTGTCTTCCACAATCATCGTATATTTCACTTCACTGATTCCAAGCTCAGCCTTTGCTTTATCCCAGTATTCAACTGCCTTAGCCTTGTCAGTAGATAAATATGTACCGGTTGTCTCACGGAAATCCTTACCGTCCGGGCCTGTAGCTAACTTGGTAGGAACCGCAAAATCAGCAACAATGGAGCCATCCTTTAAGATGTTCTTTGCAATGGATTCTTTATCATAAGCTAAAGCTAAAGCCATACGAAGATTTAAGTTCTCAAGACCTGCAACCGTCTGGTTCGGTGAAATGTACCAGAGATAACCAGCCATAATACTATGGAATTCCGGATCAGCCTGGAACTGCTCAACCTGTTCACCGGACAGGGTAGCTACATCAAGATCCCCATTCTGATAGGAAAGCATTGTCTGCTGCGAATCCTTAATTACCTGATATTCAATTCCATCCAGTGAAACCTTAGCAGCGTCCCAATAGGTAGTACTCTTTGCCAAGGAAATAGAAGTTGCTGCCGGTTCATATGCAGTCAGAATAAAAGGTCCGTTACTAAGTACAGTATCCGGTGAGGTTCCAAAAGAATCACCCTTTTCTGTAAAGAACGCTTCATTTACAGGAAGGAAGGATGGGAATGCCAACAGAGATTCAAAGAAAGGAACCGGAACATCAAGGTTTACTACTAAGGTTTTATCATCCTTCGCGGTAACGCCTAATTGATCAACAGCTACTTCTCCGCTAGTGATTGCTGCTGCATTCTTAATGTTTGCAATTGCTGCAATAAAGGAATATTCACTTGCAACAACCGGATCAACCAGTCGTCTCCATGCAAATACAAAATCATTTGCAGTAACAGGTGTTCCG
The DNA here is from genome assembly GCA_023386815.1 of Bacillota bacterium. Classification (GTDB taxonomy): domain Bacteria; phylum Bacillota; class Clostridia; order Lachnospirales; family Lachnospiraceae; genus Mobilitalea. The sequence goes on along the minus strand of JAEWIZ010000008.1, from coordinate 520,960 downwards.
TTTGACCATTTAGCATCTCTTAATGTAAAGGTATAAGTTAATCCATCCTCACTCTTATCTACTTTTTCAGCAAGAGCCAGAATCGGACTACCTTCTGCATCAACAGAATATAATCCTTCTGTTGTTGCTGCAATTACTTCAAAGGAAGTACCGTCTGTAGCTATCTGTGGATCCAGAGAAGCTACTTCAACATCAAAATGAACCTTCAAGACATTGCCACCTGTTGCAGCAGTGCTATCTGTTCCAGAAGATTCGCTGTTGGCCGTATTATCCGTAGCAGTTGTATCTTTGCTAGAATTTCCGCCACACGCAGTCAATGACAATATCATCGCAAATACCATCATTAGTGCAATAAGTTTCGTAAACTTTTTCATAAATCGCCTCCTTAAGATTTTTCATAAGACCTTCATTTAATGAGTATTTTTTTATAAAAAAATGCGGTCAAAAAAAAAACATCTTGACCACATTGTCTTATGCCACTGAAGCAGTGAGTAAAATTTTCAAGTTAATCGCAGTACATATCATACCTAATTGTTATGCCTGCTATATTTATATATTATATCCAGTACCCCCACCTTTTGTCAATCAATATTTTAACGTATCAATTCAATAAAGCTTTAAAATGCCAAAGGAAAATGTCAAATCTTTACTAGCATCAATATGATAAGGCGGTTCAACATCTGCTCCCCAGCTATTGATTCCTCCCACACCTCTCACCGCACCAAGAATCGATATTACTGTCCTTCTCGCCGCAGGGAGCTCCTCCTGATGGGTGGCATTTTCTAATTCTTCTGCGGTATAGGGTATACAGGAAAAAGCGAAGTCCTGTTCCATTCCATAAAATTTTATTCCGAAGGAATCCCCCCCCACCCTTGTATTATCGAGGGTTGAATCACGATATACCTCTAACCATTTTGTATCCACATGTACATTACAATCCTGGGGAACCAGGTATGGGGTTACAGGTAATCCATCTATCTCATAGATTCCTGGTATCCCTCCTTCTTTGCGGTCAGGATAGGTTTCTCCCGATAACCCTTCATACCGGTACTTAACCGCTTTGGTCGGTACGATAAAGCGCATACCAAACAAGGGGAGCTCCGGTAAACCTGCTTTTCCGTGATAATGTACCTTTACCTCAATCGCTCCTTCTGCACTGACCACATAGGTAACCTCTACCAAGGTGGCTGGTACTGTGATTGTCTGATAGGTATAGATAATCTTCACCCTCTGTGCTGTTTCCTGCTCGCTATACTGATTGTTAACCGGTGCAAGTGGAAGCTCTATCTCCTTATCATCCACAAAAACACCTATTTTGACGCAGTTGATGAACATATCAGCACTTAGCCACATGCCCGATCTGAAAGAGAACTTACTCCCTCTGTCATTATCCGTAGTTGCTCTCCAAAACGTAGGCTTTGGTACACGATACAACCACTCTTTTCCATCAATAACGATGGACTCAGGTCCGCCGAATTGATAAGAAAAGATATAATGGAAGTCTTCCCCGTGAATACCAAGGGCACAGTCTCCATATACAAGTTGCAGCTCTTTCTGTTTCTTTTCTTCCTTATTGATATAATCCATAGAAGTACCTCACCTCCTGTATCGCTGGCTTTTCTGTTCGATCGGCAAATACAATTCCATTTCCTGAAAATTCATAGTCAGAGGGTCTGTCATCAAAATCGCCTCCGTAGCGGAGCACTCTTCTCCCTGTTATTTCATCCGTTACGTAAAGTGCCTGATCAATAAAATCCCAAATAAAACCGCCCTGGTACATGTCATAACGGTTCAGTAACTTCATGTAGGAGCTTAGCCCACCAAGAGAATTACCCATATCATGCATGTATTCACAAAGGATAAAAGGTTTTTTAGGTTCCTGCTCCAAATACTCTGCAACCTCCTCCGGTGTAGCGTACATACGGCTTTCTACATCTGAAATAGTATCCTCATATTTTCTATTATGAAATACGCCTTCATAATGCACCAGACGACTGTCATCCCTTTCTTTGAAAAAGCGGTTCATCGCCTCTATATTATCACCCGCATAGGATTCATTACCAAGGGACCAGAATAGAATTGAGGTATGATTTTTTAACACCTCAAAATTAGTTCTTGCCCGGTCGATAACCGCTTCCCGCCACTGCGGGATACTACCCGGTACATTCCAGGAAGGCTCCACCTGCCCCATCTTCTGCCAGGAGCCATGAGATTCCAGGTTGGTTTCTGCCATAACATAGATACCATTTTTATCACAAAGATAATACCAGGGAATTTGATTTGGATAATGAGAGGTTCGAACTGCATTTATATTATTTCTCAGAATGATACTAATATCAGCATCCATCTCTTCCTGGCTGATGCATCTGCCACCCTTGGCACTCCATTCGTGACGGTTTACACCATTTAGAATTAATCTTTCCCCATTGAGCATAATCACCTTATCCTTAATCTCAATTCGACGAAATCCAAGCTCATAGGGCACTACTTCTTTTAACCTTCCGGCCTGATCAAAAACCTCGATCGTCAGCAGATATAGATAAGGTTTATGATTACTCCAGGGCACTACAGAGTTGATATCTACGGCCGGCACCTTAACCTCTTCGGCGATATCTGCCACTTGCTCATAGCAGACCTTGCCCTGTTGATCCTGTAATACCATACGAACACTACCCGGTTTTACCAAATAAGATAGCTTTAGTTCAATTTCCAGAGTTCCAGAAGCATTGTCCTCCTTCAAATACGGCTTTGCCCAAAGATCCTCCACATGTATGTCCGGCTTTGCATAGAGTGTAACATCTCGAAATATTCCAAAGAACCGGAAGAAATCCTGATCCTCCAGGAAGGCTGCCGTACTTCTCTTATGCACTTCTACTGCCAATACATTACCCTTTTCACGCAGGTAAGGGGTTAAATCAAATTCTGAAGGTGTAAAGCTGTCTTCTGCATAACCGATGAATTCCCCATTCAACCAAACATACATGGCCTGCTCCACACCAGCAAAGCTGATAACCACTCTCCTTCCTAACAAACCCGGATTCAAATCAAAGGTCTTAAGATAGGAACCTACCGGATTATAGTCAGCCTGACTAAAGGTACCCTCCATTTTATATTTCCCGTCCAGGCTATGGGCTGGTCTTCGAAATAGATGTCCTTCCCAGGGATACATGGTATTAATGTAATGAATTTTATCATAGCCGGCCAATTCAATATGACCTGGAACGATAATATCATCGAATTTTTCTGCAGAAAACTCTTCCAGATAAAATCCCAAGGGGCGCTCCCCTGCATTCACAGAATAATGAAATTTCCAGCTTCCATTTAAGGATTGAAGCAAAGAATTCTCACCAGATTGAAGCTCCTCCATACTACAATAAAAACCATGATCACTATGAGCGGGAAGTTGATTTACACGAAATACCTCCGGATTATCTAAATAATGAATCTCCGCTCTCATCCTAATTCTCCTTTCTACAGAGGATTTTCCTCCTTCTTACCTTTTGTTTAGCTACTCTTTCACGGCACCGGCTGTTACACCTGCCATAATATATCTTTGAAAAAATATATAAATAAGAATGGTGGACATCATCACAAGTATGATACCTGCTGCCAGCTTCTGCCAGGAGCCCTGCTGTGCATTTGCATAATTCATGATAAATGTCGTCAAGGTACGTAGCTTGTTTTTTGGCATGTATAAATAAGGAATATACATATCGTTAATGATATTAATTGCCTTGATGATACATACGGTGGCTGTTGCGGGTGCCAGTAAGGGAAAAATAATTTTCGCAAACAAACCGAAATAAGAACATCCGTCTAATAGTGCAGCTTCATCCAGGGATACCGATATTCCGGACAAAAACTGTCTGTAGATATAGAGCTGCATTAAATCAGCAGCGATATAGATAACTATCGGTGCTCCTAAGGTATTATACAAGCCTAATCCTTGAATTATACGAAATCTTGCAATCTCCGTTACAAAGTTTGGAATCAGCATTCCCATAAAAAACAAGGCTACGACAACCTTTTTGCCTCTAAACTGAAAGCGTTCTATGATAAACGCAGTCACAGTACCAAAAATTACATTAAAGAAAATTGATACCACCAAAATAATACCAGTATTTTTAAAACCAATCAATAGATACTTATCCGTCAATACCTTTTCAAAATTTTCAAAGGTAATGCGCTTTAGAGACGGAAGTAATAAGGGTGATGTATTGACCATATCAGCTCCCGTTTTTAATGCCGCAAATAAGGTAAGTAAAATGGGTGCTAATACAATGAATACCATGAAAAGGCATAATACCTGCTTTGCGGTTTGCTCTGTAATTCTCTTAATCATATTACTTCCTCCTATCCCTTAAAATAAGTCCATGAATGATATTATTCTGAATCAGATAGATTACCACAACCATAACCATAATTGCCACTGCCATTGTGGACGCAAGACCAAAGTTGGAGAAAGTAAATGCAGTCTTAATGGTGTATAGCGTAAAGGTAGAGGATGCATATCCAGGACCTCCCGAGGTCATTACAAATGGAATATCAAACACCTGCAGTGCTCCTCGAATATTATCAAATAATATGAAATCCACCATCAGCATGATCGCAGGAACTTGAACATACCGAAACAAATGCATTGCATTTGCACCATCTACTCTAGCAGCTTCTTCAATATCCTTTGGAATGGACTGCAAGGCTGCCATAAACAGTACTACATGATATCCGCTGAATCTCCAGACCGATACGAAGGACAGGACATAATTAACAATCTTTGAATCTGATAACCAATTTGCGCTCAGAAAATCCAGATTTAATACTGCTAATATAGAATCAAAGGCACCGTTGATTGGTGAAAAGAAATAAGAAAATGCGTAGGATATTGCTACACCATTGATGATATAAGGTAAAAACACCATCGTTTTATAGAATTTAGCTGCACGAAGCTTGCTGTTTAACACTACTGCAAAGAATAATTCCACAGGAATCATACATAAATGCACCAAAAAATATACGGCGTTATTTTGTAAGGATAACCATAGATCTTTATTTTTGAACATCGCGATATAATTATCGATTCCTATATATCTGCTATCCGGTGAAAATCCATCCCAATTCGTAAAACTCATACGCAATAAGTCAGTTGCCGGAACAACTACAAATCCAATCAAAAGTGTTATGGGTATGATGAGGGATATTAGAATGAACCAGGTTCTATTTCTATTAAGTTTAACCATATTCTTCTCCATTTCATATATGCTGCGAGCAGCACATGATACGATAAAGCTTATTATGAGGGTCACTTTCGCGACCCCCATAATAAGAATGAATTATTTTCAACTATTGAATCTGAAGCTTTTCTCTTGCTGCTTTCCATTTGCCATTTAATTCAGATAAGGAAGCATCTAAGCTAAATCCGTCTGTAAGCATCTGAGCACCAAGCTTTTTGTAATCAAAGGTAGTTTCATTTTGTAACGCTGAGAAATTGTCTCCGCCACCGTCATACATAATCAGAACTTTGTCAGGAGTCATGGTATCTGCTTCTGCAAGAATCGGATCTTTTTCTTTAGGGAAATTGTTCATTGAGGATGCTGACGATACATAATTTAGATAATCCGGATACCAAGCATCGGAATAGAACCACTCTACAAAGGCAACAGCTGCTTCCTGATTCTCGGAATGTGTTGTCACACCCATAAAGGAATCTCCCTGTACAATTACATTATATGGATCTGACACAGAATCTCTGGTAGGGAGATAGAAGGTTCCTAACTGAGATACATCTTCCGCACTAGCCTTAATATTTTGTAAGCCCCAATCTCCAAGTGCAATAATTGCTGCATTCTTTGTTGCAAACAAGGAAGTAGCTTGATCGTTTCCAAGTCCCAGTGGATCTTTTCCAAGTACGCCAGAGGAGAATAAGCTATAAACCTTGTTATATGCGCTATAAATATCAGTTCCTTCCGCAAAGGGCTCATCCTGGGTTGCCATCAAATTCCAGTTCTGACCGTTTCCGGATTCTAATGCTGGCATGAATTCCATATATGGATAATCAGGCCATTCATCCTTTAAACCACAAGCAATTGCCATAAAATCTTTATTACTACTTCCATAAAAATCTTGCAAAGTCTTAGCTGCAGTTTCAAATTCCTCCCAGGTGGTAGGCACTTTCACACCGGCTTCTTGGAACATATCTTTCCAATAATAAACATATTCATAGCCTGCGGTCATTGGAATACCAAGTACTTTTCCATCCATCGCATACCCCTGCGCAAGCTGGTTATTTGTAGAAGCTTCTGTAGAGGATAAATCAATCAGGTAATCCTTAAATCTTGATAAGGTAAAGGGTTTGTTGAACATAATATCAGGTAACTGATTTGCTGATGCACGCATCTTCATAGCATTCCAATACTCGCTGTCATCCTTAATTTTCTCAACTTCAATATCTACATTAGGATATTGCTCCTGGAACTTTGCTACCATGTCATTTTCTTCAATAAAGGTATTTAAGTTATTGTCCCAGATGGTAAAGGTAAGTGATGCACTTAGGTCTTCCTTAGAGGTTGCCCCTGCATCCTCCTCTGATACTGGAGCTGTGGTAGTTGTACCTGATGTGTCTGATGTGTCCTTTCCTGAATTGCTGCATCCAATTAAGGTAGATGCAACCATTACAACAGATAAGATTGTTGCTACTAATTTCTTTTTCATAATTTCTTAACCTCCCTTGTTTTTTGTGACCTTAGCATAGCAATTTTCATTCGGAACTGCCATTTCTTATTCTCATTTTTCTTGATGTTTTTTCACATTGATCTTTTTCGTTTCTTTGCATATTGTTAGAATTATTGATATAAGGTGAGAAAACCCAACCTTTTCATAGCTATTGATCAAACAAATGACAAACCGTAATCTTTAATGATGTGACCTCGAGATAACTAAACATAAAAAATAATTAATCTAAACAGAAGAAAATCTTACTTAATTTGTTTTGATGGGAATGAAAAAGTCACATTCATCCTGGAGGACCAGAGAACGGTCAATAAGGATGAATATGACTTTTCATAGTTTCAATTTCTTTGCAGCTTCTAGTGGAAGTATTACTCTATTGTTATTCCAGCTTTCGATACTGGGCAGGACTAATTCCGTTTAGCTTCTTAAACATTCTATTAAAATGCTCCACGTTATAATATCCTACCATTTCCGCAATTTCATATACCTTAAAGCTGGTATTCTTTAATAACTCCTTCGACTTTTGAATCCTCAGCTCTGTTATATAGGTAGAAAAGGTCTCCCCACTTTCCTTCGTAAACCGATTCGTGAAATACTTCTCATTTAGTCCAACATATTCAGCTACCCTGGTCAAGGATAAATCTGCCTCTTCATAGTGATCAGCAATATATCTCTTTGCCTTTACAATCACATCGGTCTTTGAAACATTGAGTTTGGATGCGGTATGATCCATAATCCAGGCAAAATAGTTTGTAATCCATAGCTTCATGCTTCTAATATCTTCAATACGTTCTATCTTTTCTATATAATTGTATTGCTGCCCAAATAAATCAGACAGGCATATATTGTCCTCTTGGAAACGAATTCCCAAAGCCAGAATACAGGCATAGACCTGTATTCGTATATCTTCCAGTAAGGCTCCATGAAAGGAATCGAACAGCTTATCCTTTTCCTGAGTCAGATTTTTCTCATCTGCTGTGTAAAGTGCAGCGGCTATTTTCCCATAGTCTTTTGAAAGCTTAATGAGCCTGTCCAACTTTTCACTATCCTGTTCCAGATTTATAATGGCATTACTGCCTTTCAGATGTCGTAGACACATTTTCTCCCTGATATTCTTGATTTGAGTCTCAAAACTGTCAAATCCTTGGGTTTTTGGCCCGATGCATATCATGATCTGAATACCCATCTCCTGATTTCCCATCCGCCTTAATTCTTCGGCCATTGCGATGATTTTATGAGTATAATCCTTCTCCGTAATGCGATAAAAGACAAGAAAGAAGGATGGGTTGTCCATATGCAGAATGCATCTGGAGGCGAATCTGGGATTTCGTTCAAAACCGCTGATTAGCTTGGAAGTCCCATGCTCTTCCTTTCCCTTTCCACCATAATTTTCTACATAGATTCCTAGAATCGAATAAGCTTCTGTAAAGAACTCTTTTGACCGTTTACTGACCTCTTCCGGTGATAATTCCGCTTTTATCATAGCGGAGAAATAGTCCTCCGGCTTTTTTTCCGCACTCTTTATCTTTTCCTCATATTCGTACACCAATACTTTTAATCTACGCACCATGGCATTGAACTGATGAATCATATTTCTTAGCTCAAATTGGCCTTTGGGAGCGATATGAATCTCCAGATTGCCCTCTTCTACCTGCCGCAAACCACCGCTGATTTCTTCAATCGGTTTCACAATACTTCTTAATAAATAGGTGGAGTAATAAGCTGCCAATAATAAGATTAATACAGCTGCTCCCAGCACCAGTAATGCGGTATTCCAGAAATTCGCGGTAAGCTCATAGTCCTTAATATAGCTTTCCACATACCATAGAGCGTTATTAAATTTAATCGGGGACTTAATACAGGTATATTTCTCCGAAGAAAAATCACTATTTGCCTGGGTGGAAAAAACAACTCCTCCATCTGCGTCCTTTATCTGAATGATTCCTAATTTATTCTTACCTGCCTGATATGCCTTATTATAGTTTCTAATTCTTTCCGCAGCTCCGGTGGTTTGATAATACATCACCATCTCCACCCGTTGTGATCTGTCCGTCATCACATCCGGTGCAAGTGCAAATACCAAAATCAAGGAATCCTTTTTACTTCCTGCATATACATCATTGGTTGATGCTGTATCAAAGTAGCCAATACATACCGTATTTTTCTTTTTCAATGCCGCTTGATACCATTTACTTTGTTTGATATCCTCCCGCGACCTTGTGATATCGTTCAGTACATAGGTTTTCTTTCCATTCTTCATATAAAAGCTGACAGATATAATATCCTTTACCGGCTCTAAGACCAGATTTACGCTCTGTGAAAGCTTTTGCTCGTACAAGTTCCTAGTGTTTAAATCGTTCGTATCAGTTTCTGCCGCATATTGGAGTATTTCATTGTTATTGGTATAAATCATATGAGAAAGACGCATAGACATGGTGTCCTCATCTGATTCCAGATCCGCTATGATAGCCTCCTGTGCTCTTTTTATATTTTCAATAGCCTGCTTTTTGAATTGCTGATTTAATATAACTAATGCTGCCATCAAAACTACGAAAATTGGTATCACAATAAAGAACACAAAAGACATATAAAATACAGTCTTTAACGGCAACCGTTTGCGCTTCTCCTTCAGAAACATTAAACAAACCCTCACATTTCTCTACCTCTGCTAAAAAACAAGTGAAAGCCAAGGTAAGCCATCACTTGTTTTCTTACAGTTATTATGTACTACTGATCCATTATCCTTCTATACTAATGCCAAAATGCATCTTCAACAATTCATAAAATTCTTTGTCACCTGCTACTTTTGTCTCAGTGACCTTTTCTCCTTCAACAACCTTAAAATGCCCCTGGGTTAATGTAAGTCTGCCCTTTTCTGTTGGGATGGTACAGAATCTCTCTTTTAAAAAGAAGGACTCTGGAAAAGTGGAGGTGAAATGATTTGCAACCACATAATCCACCGGGATACATCCATCTGTGGTAAAGGCATAGATGCTGATATATTCATCCTCCACTTTTCTCTGGAGCACGTATCCAAAGACCGGGTTCGTCACGATACGGTATGTATTTACAAACTGCTCTTGCTCTGATTCCTCTTCAATTAGTACCGGAGCAGTAATTCCTTCTCCTCCAAAGCCTACATCCACCAGCCATTTTTTATCATCTAATTCCACCAGCATTACATGGTGGAGCTTTGCGAAAAATATCTCTCCTTCTAAACAGGCTCTTGCTAACAAATCTGTAACTTTAAAACCCAATTCCTTTAACACAATAGATAAGAGACCATTCATCTCAAAACAATATCCGCCTCTTCCATTCTCCACAATTTTACGAAATAACGTTTCCTTATCCAGAAGGATTGGTTTTTTATTGTAGACATCCAGATTTTCAAAGGGAATACTTAATGCATGGCTTACGTGTATTCCATAGAGTGTTTCATAAGAAACCTCCAGACTGCCCTCATACTTAATTCTTTCAAGATACTTCTTAATTGATTCATCCATAAATATAATACCCTCCTTTGTAGTTATTGTCATGTCAATTCCCAATACTGATTTAACATACCCCTTGCTTATTATAACTTTGCAGCCATATAATATCAATAGCTTCATTCTTTATCATTCCAAAGAAATCCGTCCTTTCAACACATGGACAAATGATATTTTCTGGTTTATAATGGAACCGGAGGTTTAAAACATCATGAATAAATCAGTTTCTGCTCTTATGGCTCACATTATGGCTCTATTTACAATTATCGTATGGGGCACTACCTTTATTGCCAGTAAAATATTATTAACCGTCTATTCACCGCTGCAAATCATGCTGATCCGTTTTACTATCGCTTTTATCCTACTATTACTGCTGCGCCCGAAAAGGTTACGCTTAAGCTTAAAGGAGGAACTTGGCTGTGCGGTTCTTGGACTATCCGGCTGTACTCTTTACTTTCTTGCTGAGAATTATGCGCTTACCTTTACCTTGACGTCCAATGTCAGCATTATCATCACTGCAGCTCCTATTTTAACTGCGATTCTGGCACACTTTTTGCTGCCGAATGAAAAGTTGAACAAGAATATTTTCCTTGGCTTTTTTATCGCCATATTTGGCGTTGCCCTGGTGGTGTTTAACGGCGCTGTAGTACTTAAAATAAAACCGATTGGAGATATATTGACCCTCCTGGCAGCTCTTTGCTGGGCGGTCTACTCAGTATTCTTAAAGCAGTATATTAAAAAATATGACAGCTTACTTTTAACACGTCGAGTTATGTTCTGGGGTTTGATAACCTCCTTGCCAATAGAACTGATCCGAGGGGAATCCTTTACTCTGGCTCCATTAGCAAAGGGAAATTATCTATTTTGTATACTGTATCTTGGTATTCTCGGCAGCGGACTTTGCTATGTGATGTGGAATACAGCAATACACCGTCTTGGCAGTGTTACTACCAATAACTATATCTACATAACTCCTTTTGCAACATTAATTGCTGCAAGAATTATGCTGGACGAACCCATTTCCTGGATGGGCATTGCCGGTTCCATCCTGATTCTGTTAGGCGTATTTCTTTCTGATCGAAAAAAATCCAAAGCAGAGGCCACCGAACCGGTCTGTTCCTCACAATCCTAACACCGAAAAAAGCTACTGCTCAGCTTATCCCCTTGTTTCTACGTTTCCCCGCAGAACCAGGATTAAGGCTGAGTAGTATTCTTATGCTTCCCTCATCTTCGCAGCTTTCTGATAATTATCATATGCAATCGCTGCCACTAGCAAAATACCTTTTGCAACATACTGAGAGTAGATGGATAGTCCCATTAACTGCATTCCATTTCCCAGCATTCCAAGGATCAACACGCTTAAAACAACATTTAATACATTGCCACCGCCGCCGCTAAAGGAAATACCTCCAAGGACACAAGCTGTAAAACAGGTAAACATTGCATCAACTGCAATACCAGCACTTGCACTACCTGTTCTAGCTGTTAATACCACTGAGGCTATGGCAACAAATACACCAGCCACAATAAAAGCTATAATTCTAATGGCCTTGGTATTAATTCCACCTAATCTTGCAGCTTCCTCATTCCCGCCCAAGGCGTAAATGTATCTGCCGAAATATGTCTTATTTAACAAAAGATATCCTACAATTACACTTATGATCATGAGAATAACGCAGATTGGAATGATTCCTATATACCCCTGACCAACAAATTTAAAGGTTGCAGGGAAGTCAAAATACGTCTCTGAGTTAGATGCAACATAAGCGATACCCTGGTAGATGGTCATCGTCGCCATAGTTGCAACCATCGGATGTACCCTTAGTTTAACCGCAAAGAAACCATTTAAGGATCCGAGCAAACCGCCTACGACCAAGGCAATCAAAATGGAGATTGGAACCGGTACATGCCAAATCGTAAGAAGCTTTCCAAGGATGACACTGACCAAACCGATCTGATAGGATACGGATAAATCTGCTCCGCTGCTTATCATAATCATCGCGATACCAATGGTAGCTATTATTAAATAGGAGTTTTGCACTAAGATATTAGTTAAATTGAGTAAAGTAAAGAATCTTGGAGCTGCAATGGAAAAGAAAACCAACACTGCTAATAATACAATTAATATATAATATTTTTCTAGTATTCTTCTAACTGATTTCATATTTTCCTCATTTCCTATACAAAATTTTATGGGTAAAGTACACGTCAAAAATACCTTTTCATAAATATGATCATTCTATGGACATCAACTTGAGTAACTCTACTTGGGAAAATTCATCCTTCCCAATTTCACCTTTAAGTTTCCCTTCTGATAAAGCATAGATGCGATCTGACATTCCCAGTAATTCTTCCATGTCAGAGCTAATCATTAAAATTGCCTTTCCATCTTCCGCTAGCTCTTTCAACAGATGATAGATTTCAGCTCTTGCACCAACATCAATTCCTCTGGTAGGTTCATCAAAGATAATGACTTTTGAATTGGTAATTAAGGTTCTTGCTAGCACCACCTTTTGTTGATTTCCCCCGCTTAGATTTCTTACTAATTGATCGATATACGGTGTCTTAATCCTCAGCTTATCTATATATTCCTTGCCCTGCTGCTTAATCTTTTTAACATCTACAAACATATAGTTTGATATTTCCGGAAGATGGGTTAAAGCTATATTCCAATCGATTCCGAAATCCAGCAGACAGCCCTGACGTTTTCGATCCTCCGGAATTAAGCCGATTCCATTCTTTATTGCCTGCTTAGGTGAAGTTATTACTACTTCTTTTCCTTCCACCTTGATCACTCCGCAATCCATTGGATCAGCACCGAAGATCATTCTGGCAAGTTCAGTTCTTCCCGCACCTACTAAACCCGCAAGTCCTACGATCTCTCCCTGATTTACATGCAAATTAATGTTTTTATCTCCGTTACCGGTTACATTAATTAATTCCAGCATTGGCTTTTGTGTACTACTATTCCTCTTGGGGTAGATATCCTTTAATTCACGACCAACCATATATTTGATCAATTCTTGTTTGTTCGTATCCTGAGTCTTTAGAGTAGTTATATACTGACCATCTCTCATGATCGTAACTCTGTCCGTAATTTCAAATATTTCGTCCATTCTATGTGATATGTATATAATTGAAACTTTTCTTTTTTTCAACTCTCGGATCAAATCAAAAAGAATCGCCACTTCATTCAAGGTAAGGGGAGCTGTAGGCTCATCCAGTACTAATATCCTGACTTCCTTAGAAACAGCTTTCGCTATTTCCACTAACTGCTGCTGTGCCGTCGATAATTGATATACGTATTTTTTGGGATTAATATTAACATGTAGATCCTGAAATACCTTCTGTGTTTTCTGTATTAATAATTTGTAATTTACTACCTTACCATACTCCGTACCAAAGCAAACATTCTCCGCAACAGTAAGCCCATCAATTAAATTTAATTCTTGATATACCACTTCAATACCATATTCTCTCGATATCTTGGGAGTCATTCCTTGGTAGGACTTCCCGGCAATTTCGATGGTACCTTCCTCCGGAGTAATGGCCCCACTCAAGCATTTTATTAACGTTGATTTGCCAGCACCGTTTTCACCAACAATGGCATGCACCTCTCCTTCCCTTAAATCAAAGGATAGATTATCAAGCGCTACAACTCCGGGATATCGTTTCGTCACATTTTTCAGGGACAATATTGTATTATCACTCATACTCAAAACTCCTTGTCCTTTCATTGAAACAGAGGAACTATTTTGTAACAGTTCCTCCGTTTTAAATTTCCTCCTATTTATCATCGAGGAGGGTCTTATTCCTTAAAATCTAAAATCCATAGTTAGCCAGTGTATCAATAGTAAGCTTACCCATATCAACCGGTGAGAAGCTATCTACCGTCTCGCCCTTTAACAGTTTATCAATGATGGAAGCTATTTCTTTTACGTTATCCACAGGGTTTCCTCCGTTGAGAACGTTGCCCTTTAAGATTCCATCCTTCATATAGGAAGCAAGCTCTGAATTCATCTCACTGCCGAATAAGCCAAGCTGCTTAGGATCCTTTACCGGGCTTCCATCAGAAAGCACATATGCGATAGCACCTAATACCATCTCACCTCCGGTGGTGATGATACAATCAATTTCTCCATATTTAATGAACATATTCTCAGTAGCTTCCTGAGCTTTTACAGTGGAAGCCTCAATTCCTGTTGCCTCAAGGATGGTGAATCTGGCATCCTCTTTTAAGGAAGCCTGAATTGCTTCAAATCTTTCTTTCTGCTCTGCACTATCCGTATTTCCAAAGATCACTGTCTTAATCGTACCTGCGGCTGCATCAGCGCCATATTGTTTATCTGCCCATTCCTTCGCAAGCTCAGCAATGGTTTCTCCGCACATGGTTTCATCAGAACCACGGAATACGTCCCTTGCATTTTCGCCCGGATCCTGAACAAAGGCTACAACCTTTACGCCCGCTTCTCTTGCTTTTGCTAAAGCATCCGCAACCTCTGGACCGCTGCTTGCCCAAACAAACAATAGATCGGTTCCACTTGCTACTTCGTTTTCAATTTGCTGAATCATTGTTAATGCATCGCCATTGGAGGATTGTGATTTATACTCTAATCCATAGGAGGTACAGTTTTCTTTTAACATACTATCAAAGAATGTAAAGAATTCGCCTTCCAAGGTAAAGAACAAACCAGTTACTCTCTTGCCTTCCCCTGCTGCTTGTGTTTCCGCCTGAGCCGCTTCTTGCGTCGGTTTTGCTGCGGTTGTAACCTCGTTACCAGTATTTCCGCTAGTATCACCACTGGTTTCATTGGCTTTTGTGCTACAGCCAGTAAACAATGACATCATTAATGCTACCGATAAAACTAAACTTAATGCTCTTTTTTTCATCTTTCCCTCTCCTTTTATGAGATCATGTCTCTGATTTACAATGTCATTATATCTATTCCCCTAAACTTATATAAGGCGATTACCTTACAAAAAAGAGGGTCAATATTATGATTTTCGCAGGATTTCAAAATCACCAGTATGATATCGATAGACTCTGTTGCACACATACTTTAAATCTCCTTCATTTACAGATAGCAGTAAAAAGGATTTGTCCTGATCTAAGATGCTCTGCATATTGTCCATAACCCCTTCCCACCTGGAATAATCGATATTCGCCAAGAATTCTGTAGCTACGATTAATCTTGAGTTATTTACCTTCAACCTGGAAAACAGGATATTCTCCTGCTCCTTCCAATCACATTTGGTTAAATTCTTTTTCTGTACAAATCCGTACTTCTCTTGAAATCCCATAAGTATGAACCTGGAGTAGGCTTTGTTAACAAAAATCTTCCAAACACTAGTGGACTTCATACTTGTAAGAGTTAGATTTTCTTCTAAGGAGAGATTGCTAAACAAGTTATTTTGAATATTTATCATATCAATTTCATATACCCCGCTACGAGCTGCGCTATGATAGGAATCCGGTGCATACATCTTTTGGCTTAGCAAAATGCCAAAACCGTGAATCTCATTTCTACCTAGTATCATATCCGAAAATCTCTTTAAGGCTTTTGCATCCTCGAAAACCACACCTACACATTCTCCCTTATAAACAATCAGAGGCTTGGTCTCCTGATGGGAGTCAGTTTCCATCCGGAGTAACTCCTGATCCTTAACTTTATCGATCCATGCCGCTTGCTTTGTGAAGTTTGAACCGGTGGCTATTCTGTTTATCATCTCAATCTCTTTTATTGGTGAAACATAGGTCTTTATGTTCTTGCCATGGCTAATAATGGACAGACGGTCAACGTAATTTATAACATTTATATATCTTCCGGTGATCCAAAGTATGGCTGTTCCCTTGCTTCGAATGATCTCTAAAACCTTAAAGAGCCTATGTAGCTCTGAAGGTGTATAAATATTGGCAATATCATTTATAACAATCAGCTTGGCATTTCTACAGTAGGCTTTTGCAAGTTTTATTATTTGAAGGTCAATACTCGACAGCTGTGACACTGTCTTTTTGACCGGAATCGTGATTCCTAATTTTTTTAATATATGTTCCGCTTGAAGGTCTACCTTTTCTACGGGTAAGGTAAAACTAAATATGTTCTTCTTCCAGGTCAAGAAGATATTTTCCGCAACCGATAGATAGGGAAACAGTTCTGTGTCATCAGAAATTACGTAGATTCCCAGCTTCTCAGGATTTAGGTGCTCCTTCGGATTCAGACTCACCTCATTTACATAGACACGTCCAGAGGTGAATGCTTCTCTTCCTGACAAAAAATCGGCCAGCTCTTTCATACCAGCCCCATACATGCCATATAAAAGCAAGAATTCCCCCTGGAAGATATTCAGTTTAAACTCCTCCAGTATATTAACACCTTTCCGGTATAGATAAACCTGCTCAAATCTTAAAAATTCTTTTCTCATCGTCCCTCGTATTTTTCCTTAACAATAAGTGGTAACACTAACTCTGCTTCCGTTCCGAAACCTTCGACGGAGGAATAGGTTAATCCATACTCTTCTCCATAGATCATCTTTATTCTCTGATTGATGTTCATCAGAGCAATACCACCTGGTTTTTCACCCTCAATGGGTGATATACTATTCTCCCGAAGTCTACGTTGAACCTCTGACAGACGTTCCGTTGACATACCCGGTCCATTATCCTCAACAATAATAATGATCCTTCGATCCGTTGCAGACAGATGAACGCATACTTTGCCCCCATTCATGTTTTTTTCTATCCCATGATAAATCGAATTTTCCACTAAGGGCTGCAATATTAACTTTGGCATCTGTGCATTTTGAATGATATTTAGTTCGTCATGAAATATGGTTTCATACTCAATACGCTTTTTAAAACGAAATTTTTGAATTCTGATGTAGCTTTCAATATTCTCAAGCTCTTCCCGAATCGTAACAATATCGCTTTTCTTGCTGATATTATAGCGAAAATAATTGGCCAGAGCCTCCGACATCATTGCAACATCATAATCCTTATGCATGATTGCCTCACTTCGTATGGTTTCCAGGGTATTATATAAAAAATGAGGATTGATTTGATTTTGAAGGTTGGATATCTCCGCTTTTCGCTTATCGGAAAGAATTCTATTCTCTTCATCCAAACGGAAAATAAGCCTTCTGATTACCTTACTATAATAGTCAATCAGTTGGGATTTATTTTTTATGTTATCCAGATATTCCTCCTGGGGTATGTAACGTCTTGTCTCTTCTACTAATTTGCTATGCTTGTCCCCCAGTCCTTCCTTTGTAAACTTCCTCCATATCAATCTGCAAAACTTATCCACGCTTAATTTATTCATTGATTTTCTCCTTAAGAATATAGTTTTCTATACTCTGACGGCTTCAAACCCATATATTTCTTACACAGCTTTCGAAAATACTTCACATCCACATATCCCACTTCCTCAGCAATCTGTGCAATAGCCAGATCCGTCATTCGTAGTAAGTCGGCTGCCTTCTCCATCCGTTTTGAAATGATGTAATCGGAAAAGTTCGTTCCCGTCTCATTTTTAAAAACCTTTGATAGATAATTTGGACTTAACATAACTGCTTCTGCCACAGTTTCCAGGGTAATCTGTTCCATATAATGCTTGGAGATGTAATCCATTGCAATCCGAAGAGGCCGGGTGGCAATATTCTTCATGGCTAGAAGAATATAATCAATGCTGCTATGGGTAAATTTTTCGATTGCCTTCCAAATGTCATCCTCACTCATGGCATAATCGATTTCCTGATTGAATCTACGGTATTCTACGCCTCCATCCCATTCTGATTCCAACATCTTCTCTATTGTTTTTTTTACTATGATACCGAATCGACTGGCATAATCATAAAGGCTCACCGGAGAATAATTCGGGATGGATAAGATGTCTAATTTGCTCTTTAGAACACATCTGTGGAGGGCTTCCTTATTACAGGTCTGTAAACTGCTTTTTATCATTTCTTCTATTTCTGCTGTAATAATGGAATCAATATTTACATCACTATAGCGGAATTGGTCATATTCAATTACATGCATGTCTAAGTTTCGTATCCGATACTTTATGGCACAGCCAGCACTAAAGATACAATCGCTGATATATTTGATATCCAACTGCTTGTTACTTACTCCGATGGTCAATCGAAGCTGGTCAAATACGTATACCTCTTTTTCAAGATTCTCATAAACCTTTTGAAGAAAGGGTATAAATTCATCTTGCTTTTCTACGGAGTAATTCACTAGATAGAAAATCCCCGTATGAGTCCGGGTACCGGCATACTCGGTGCAAAATTGTTTCATAGCGGTTTCTATCTTATCTTCGATCCTGGTAATCAGATCTTCGATCTCTTTGTCCTCCTTGCTGATATTATCCAGCTTAAAGAACACCGTTTGATAAACTCCCTTTTGAAAATTCAAGTGATATTGCTCATTAATAACATTCTCTTTTACGTTTGGAGTGTGAACAAATTTATTTCCATCAAAAACATAGGAATTTATAAAGTGTCTTTTTAAATTGTCCTTATTAAGGTCAATTACCTTCTGCATGTTAACTTTATTTTCTTCAAAGGACTGCCTGGAGGTGATGGTATCCTTTATTCTCTGTAAGGTATCCACCAATTCTTCTTGCTTGATTGGTTTTAAGAGATAGTTTACTGCCCCATATTTCATAGCTCCGTGTGCATACTCGAAATGCTTAAAGCCGCTGATGATTATGCAATGTACATCGATATCATTCGTCCTGCACCATTTGATCAGCTCAATTCCGTCACAGCCCGGCATACGGGCATCGGAAATTAAGATGTCTACCTTTTGCTGCGAAAGAATCTGTATTGCTTCATTGCCGTTATGAACCATCTGAATCACTTCCATATCGAGCTCTTCCCAGGGAACAAGATATTCTATTAATCTGCAAATACTTTCTTCATCATCCACAATCAATACCTTTAACATAATTTTCCTCCAACACTTGAGAACTGTTCAGATCTTTTCTACAATTCAAGCAAATTTTACTAGCCACACAGTAATATCCGCAAAGGGCAACCAGGTACAAGTCTACAAAATCAGTATAATATAAACAAAAATAGAATCTATTCAAAATTAAATCTAAAATATAGATGCATTTTTTCTATTTTTAATTCAATAAAGGTAAATAAAAAAAGAGAACAAAAAATTAGCTATAATTTTTGTTCTAGACAAAAAAGTACCTGCTACACATGAATTTATATGTGTTTGCAGATACTTTTCAGATTAAGTCCTGTTACAATTTTATTTTCAGCAGCTGACTGTTCTAATTTACCGAAGAAACCTCGCTATTTTAGATTGCTTCCTTCCATACCTTACAGCATTCTACGTTTTACATAGTGGCTATGAAGCAGCTCATGGGCTTTCTCACCATAAGGTTCCCCCAGATATTCCTTGTATAGCTGTTGAATATATGGATTCTCATGGGATTTTCTTAATTTCTTATTCTTATCCTCGTTATAAATCCCTTCCATACGTTTCTTTAATATTTCTGACTTTCCGTGATGGTAAGGCTGGCCTCCACCGCCGATGCAGCCTCCCGAGCATGCCATAATTTCAATAGCATGATAGTCAGCTTTACCCTCTCTTATATTCTCAAGGAGTACTCTTGCATTACCAAGGCCGTTGGCTACAGCAATTTTAACCTCCATATCCTTAATCTTAACCACAGCCTCCTTGATTCCATCAAAACCTCTAAGCTCATTAAATTCTACCTTTTTTAAAGTCTTATTGGTCATCCATTCATAAACGGTACGAAGTGCTGCCTCAATAACTCCACCGGTAGTGCCGAACATAACGGAGGCTCCCGTTGATTCACCCAAAGGAAGATCAAATTCTTCATCCTTTAGTTGCATCAAATCGATACTTGCTTCCCTTAGCATTTGAGCTAATTCTCTGGTGGTTATAACTTCATCTACATCCTGCAAACCGTTATGAGAAAGCTCTGGCCGTGCTGCTTCATATTTTTTGGCAATGCAAGGCATAACAGAAACTACATAGATTCTCTCAGGATCAATTCCCATCTTCTCTGCATAATAAGTTTTAGCAATGACACCAAACATTTCATGAGGAGACTTGCTGGTGGAGGGTATATCGAGCAAATCCGTAAATTGATGTTCAAAAAACTTAACCCATCCAGGGCAACAGCTGGTTAGAATCGGAAGCTTCCCTCCATGCTGCAGGCGGTGAAGAAACTCCGTGGCTTCTTCCATGATGGTTAGATCTGCCGCAAAATCCGTATCGAATACCTTATCAAAGCCAAGCTGTCGCAGCGCAGCAACCATTTTGCCCGTTACTATAGTTCCCGGCTCTGCCCCAAATTCCTCCCCCAGTGTTACCCTAATGGCAGGTGCTGTCTGAACGATTACGTATTTATCCGGGTCACTCAGAGCATCCCAAACTCTCGCCAGATGATTTACCTGAGTTAGTGCAGCAGTAGGACATACGGATACGCATTGCCCGCAGAATACACAGGTAGATTCATTCATTGGCAAATTCAAGGATGGTGCAATAAAGGTATCAAAGCCACGGTTGATTGCGGATAGTACATTGACGGTCTGTACCTGGTTGCACATGGTCTCGCATCTTCTGCACATGATGCACTTATCCATATTTCTTACAATGGATTTACTTGAGATATCCTTTGGATGCTTTGCTCTTTCGCCCTCATATTTGATCCCTCGAATGTTAAGTTCTGCTGCCAGTGCCTGAAGCTCACAATCCCGGTTTTTCTCGCAAATCAGGCAGTCCTTAGGATGATTGGAAAGAAACAGCTCTAATACAACTCTTCTAGCCTTAATACATCTTAGGGTATTGGTTCTTACTATCATCCCCTCTTGTACCGGGGTTGCGCAAGAAGGTGCCAGGTTCCTACGCCCCTCAACCTCAACAACACATACACGGCAGGACGCCTGCTTATTCACATATTTTATGGTGGGGAGGTTTAGATGACAAAGCGTCGGTATCTTTATATTTAATTTAGCGGCAGCTTCCAGGATCGTACTTCCCTCCTCGATCGCAACCTTCTGATTATTAATGGTTAAATTTATCATGGTTATGGTTCCTCCCGTAACTAACGCCTTTCGATGGCATTAAACTTACATTTGTTAAAACAACTGCCACAATTGATACATTTCGATGGGTCAATTTCATGACGATTCTTCACTTCACCTGTGATACAGTTTACAGGGCATACTCTTGCACAGGCGGTACAGCCTACGCATTTATCCGGCAGTATGCGGTGGGATAAGAGTGCCTGGCATACCCCTGCCGGACACCTTTTATCCCTTACATGCGCCAAATATTCCTCATGGAAATACTTCAAGGTACTTAAGACGGGATTAGGTGAGGTTTGTCCCAGACCACAAAGTGAGGTATCTTTAATGATTTCTCCCAGTACCTCCATATCCTCCAAATCCTCCTCCGAGGCTTTACCTTTTGTTATCTTCTCTAAAATTTCAAGCAATCTTTTATTACCGATCCGACATGGCGTACATTTACCACAGGATTCGTCACAAGTGAACTCTAAATAGAATTTTGCAATATCCACCATGCAATTATCCTCATCCATCACAATCATGCCGCCGGATCCCATCATAGATCCTATTTTACTAAGTGATTCATATTCAATGGGAATATCCAAATTCTCCTCGGTGATGCAGCCACCGGAGGGACCCCCGGTCTGTACCGCCTTAAATTTCTTGTTATCCTTAATACCACCACCAATATCGTAGATAACCTCCCGAAGGGTAGTTCCCATTGGTACTTCCACCAGGCCTACATTATTAACTTTACCTGCCAGAGCAAATACCTTGGTTCCTGTGGATTTCTCCGTACCTATCTCCTTAAACCAATCCGCTCCTTTTAAGAAAATGGGCGGTATATTCGCCAGGGTTTCTACATTATTTACGCAAGTGGGCTTATCCCACACACCGCATTCAGCTGGAAAAGGCGGCTTGGTGGCTGGTTCACCTCTTTCTCCTTCAATAGAATTAATCAGGGCTGTTTCTTCACCACAGACAAAAGCACCTGCTCCATATCTAAGCTCAATATTAAATTCAAAGCCTGTTCCCAGAATATCATCTCCCAGTAAGCCCAGCTCTCTGGCTTGGGATATCGCTACTTCAAGCCGACTAATGGCAAGGGGATACTCTGCCCGGATATAGATATATCCGCGTGATGCACCAATGGCATATCCTGCGATAGCCATAGCTTCTAGTACAGAATGTGGATCACCCTCCAGTATGGATCTATCCATAAAGGCACCCGGATCACCTTCATCGGCATTGCAGACTATATATTTTTCTTTGGATTTATTTTTACTGGTATATTTCCATTTGGTACCTGTTGGGAATCCGCCGCCCCCTCTGCCCCTGAGACCGGATTTGATTACTGTCTCGATTACTTCGTCCTTACTCAGCTTCGTAAGGCATTTTGCCAGAGCCTGATAACCATCCGTGGCAATATACTCATTGATATCCTCTGGATTGATATAACCACAATTTCTTAGGGCAATCCGGTTCTGCTTTTTATAGAAGGGAAGATCCTTTTGTCCCTCAAGTTTCACCTTAAGATTCGGTTCTACATAGAGTAGTCGGCTCACCTGACGTCCCTTCATTACATGCTCTGTTACCAGTTCTTCCGCGTCCTCCGGCGAAACTGTTACATAGAACACATCATCTGGATAGATCTTTATAATCGGCCCCTTTTCACAAAATCCAAAACACCCTGTAACAACCACATCTACTTCATCTGCAAGCCCATGCTGTTGCAGGCTCAACTTCAAATTATCCACCAGTTGTAAACTATCCGATGAGGTACATCCTGTTCCGCCGCAAACCAGCATATGCATTCTGTTGTTTCTCATGACTCATCTTTCCTTCCTATTTTTCGATTAATTTCCCAATGATTGCGTTCTGAATCAGATGTCCCTTTTTAATATGTTCCTTTACGATCTCACGTGCTCTTTCCGTATTCACATGCCCATACATTACCCTTGGCATATCATTGCAAATTACCTCTACAATGGGTTCCTGAGCGCAATAGCCTAAGCAGCCTGTTTGAACCACTGACACATTAGAGATATCCTGTTTTTTCAGCTCCTCGAGGATAGCATTCATCGTTTCCCTGGCACCGCTCGCTATGCCGCAGGTCGCCATGCCTACTCGAATTATAATTCTGTCTTCATCTTCTGCCGTTGCTCTCAAGTCCAGTTTTTCCTTCGCAGCTTCTCTTATTTTTTCAAGTTCTTTTATACTTTTTAATTTACTCATACTCAACATTTGCTGCGTAATACATTACACAGCGGGTGACGTTATTCTTTCTTCACCCTGTTTCTCCTTTCCGGCAACTTTTGAAATCTATTTTTTTCTTCCAACACTTTCTGAAGCAGTAACTTTATCGCCCACTCCCTCTGCATATTCTTCGATAATCTTCTTTACCTGACCAACTTCAACCCTTCCAAAAACCTTGTCATTGACCATCACAACCGGAGCCAAACCGCAGGCACCAATGCACCTTAGCCCGGATAAGGTAAATTTCATATCCTTCGTGGTCTCCGTTGCGTGTATATTCAGCTCATTTTCAAAAGCCTTCATTATTGCATCTGCACCTCTTACAAAGCATGCGGTGCCAAGACAGACGTTTACCACATTTTCCCCTCTCTCCGAGGTAGTAAAATAAGAATAAAAACTGATTACTCCATAGATTTTAGAGGTCGGAATCCCCATCTCTTCTGAAATGTATATTATTACCTCATTCGATAGATATCCATAAAGCTGCTGTGCTTTATGCAGGACTGAAATTAAGGCTCCTCTTTTGTCCTCAATACGATCAATGAAGTTTTTTAGGTCACCAAATTTCTCCCTAGTATCGCTGCTTGTCATATTTTATTCCTCCAGTCTTATTGATCTGTAAAACTTTTCAAATATTTAATTTTATTTTTCATTTTTCATATTTTTCATATGGATGAAAAGCTATGATTCATTTCCTGACAATATTTATCCATTACAGGTTTAATATGCCTGTGTTTTGATATTATATACATTTATTAGTAAAAACATAATTCAGCCTAACCCGGTACTTCCATTTTAGTACATAAAAAAACTGAACACCGAGCATTGATTTCAACATAATTTCAATGCACTAGTGTTCAGCTATTCTTCTACTTTAAATTACACAATAAATTATATTTAACTTATACTATAAGGCTCTTTTTACTTATTCGCCTCCGAAACACATTCCAGTCTTCCAGTTGTCGGGTCAATAACAAGTCCATATACTTTAATATCCTTGGGGATTAAAGGGTGATTTTCTATGATATCTACTGTGGTTTTTACAGATTCTTCTGGGCTTGAAAATCCGCACAGCCAGCTATCAAAATCAATGCCACAGTATTTGATGAATTTGAATGTCTCATTCGTAATACCCCTATTCTTCATTTTTTCCTGAATTGTTTTACTATTCAAGCTCTGCATGCCGCAGTCATGATGTCCAATTACCAAAACATGATCCACCTTCAGTTCATAAATTGCTATGACCAGACTTCGCATAACACTTCCAAAGGGAGAGGATATGATTGCTCCTGCATTTTTGATCAACTTCACATCGCCGTTTTTTAAGCCAAGTGCTGCCGGTAACAACTCTGTAAGTCGGGTATCCATACAGGATAAAATCGCAATTTTTTTATTGGGAAATTTACTGGAGACGTAGACCTCATACTGCTTGTTTTCAACAAATTCCTTGTTGTAGTTCAATATCTCATTAATCATTGTTTATCATCCTTTTCCTATCTGCTAATCACTTGGTTTTTCTTATCTTAGTGGAAACTAATTATTTGCTCTTTGAGATAATTCATGCATAAATATTACATATTGCAAATTTTTATTAGTATATCACGAATTAAATTATCATGCAAATCATTTCGTTTCTCCATACAACTTCTCGTGACCAGTTTGCAAACATAGGTAATACAAGCCTTTAACTTACAACAATGACTATATTCCCCTTCTACTTTGTGCGAACTCCTGTTAACTCTACCAATTCAGATATTTTCGCTTCTATTGTCTTCAATTATCGTTTATATTTGCACAAACCCTTTTGATAAATGTCACTGTCATTTTCTTCGAAAACACTATAAGCGCAATAAGCACATTGACGTAGGCTTAGTAAAACATCTTTCCTTCTCATAAAAAACGAACAACTGTCCCATGGACTAATGTGAATTGTAGCAATACACTGTTCCACCTCATCGGTATGGTCTTTTTTTTGATACACAGATTTCACCCCTCTAGTTTTTGCAAATACTATAGCATTTTCGACGGCATTTGTCAGCGATTTTGCACGAAACCTACTTTATTATGCACAACATGCAAAAAACCCTGTTGCTAGATTTTTATCGGGATTTTTATCGAAAGCCACTTAAGAGGTATTCACAACCTATTTTATTGAAGAGGTAGAACGATTTGGACAATGAATTCATCTCCATCTTGTTTGAACCGACACATTCCGTTATACTCACGTACGATACGCATAATACTTTTGCTACCCGTACCACCGCCCTTCTTCGTGGAAACAGGCAGTTCATCGATAAAGTGTACCTCATCTCTCACACTGTTCTTAACCTCCAAAAAAAGCTGGTTTTTTGTCGTATCAGCAAATAGAGTAATAAACCGTCCGGTCTCAATACAACTTTGGCTAGCTACCCACGCATTTTCCAATAGATTAGATAGTAATCCGCCAAGCTCCGGTGCTGATAGTGGTAGCGCTTCTGAGATATTAGCATTTACTTTAAAGTCAATGTGGTCAGCTTGCGTTCGCTTTTCATAAAGGCGGAATATAGCATTCGCCACTGGATTGCTACAATACTGTTTTAAAGCAGTTTCCACAATGCTATTATCAAACTCATTTAAATATGCTAGTGCATCGCTAATTTCTCCGCTAGAAAGCATTTCTCTTATTACGCCATTGTGATGTCGTAAATCATGTCGATATTGACGTGAAAAATCAAGAAATTCCTCGTAAGCTGAAAGTTCTGATTGCAGTAACTTCTCTCTTGCCTGAATCCTAATATTTTCTTCCTTATACGCGTATTCTGCCGAAATTGTTTTTAGGGAATAGAAAATGCAGAGATATGCGAATATTTCAAGTATAATCAAAAGTAACAGAGGTATATATTGAAGGGTTAAGGTTTCTTTGATATCTTTGCTGAACATAAAATAGTATATAAAATTAACAAGGATTCCGGTCACCAAAAGGATAAAAACCTTCCAATGAGCCACTGCTTGCCAGTACAACGGACGCAACCAGTGTTGAAACAGGATAATCACAGCAATAAATAAAATAAAACGTAGAAGTGTAACTGCATAGGGTGGATAAGGCAGGTAATAACACAAATGAAAGCTCAGTATAACTATTGCTGCATATACATTAATAACCGTGATAAAGTTAAATAGCCATTGCATCAGACTATCCAAAAACAAGGGTTTCATTGCCATAAATGTAAACACAAACCACAGTATATTATATCTTGCCAGTGTCGTAAGATCATTTGATAGATAGAAGGACAAGCTGAACAACAGATCGATTAGGACAAAAAGGAGCATGGCGACAATCGTGACTTTTTTGCTGTATTTGGGTCGTGCCAACGAAACTAGAAGCAGGATGCACATCACACTTGAGACAATCGAACGCAGTAGGTCAGGAGCTAATAGATTCATTGGTGCCCCCTTTCACTAAACTGATATTCAAAAAACGCATTCTGTAGCTGTCGGAAGCTTCCACGTGATATGGGGATGCACTGACCATTTAACAACACCATTTGCTTTACTCCAATATTGCGGATCGATTTCTGATTAACCAGATAACCCTTATATGGGCTGATGAACTGCCCTGGCGAGATATGTTCTGTTTCCTCAGCTAGTCGAGCCAGGGAATGTCTTGCTTCGAAACAGATTCCGCTTTCCATATGAACAAATTGGGTATGTCCGGCGCTTTCTATGTAATGAATTTCGTTTATATCAACCAGCTGCATATTACCATTTTCCAATTTGAGAGTAATCTTTTTCTCCTTTCCATTATCAAACTGTACCATAGCCCGATTCATCGCTTCATCAAACTGTGTTTGTGTATAAGGCTTTAGCAAGTAATGTGCCGCTTTTAATGCAAATGCAGCCACAGCAAATTCATCACTAGTTGTGATAAAAATAATCTCTGTTTTGAGCCTTCGCTGACGTATTTCTTTGGCTACCTCAATACCTAAAACACCGGGCATACAGATATTCAGAAGCAAAATATCAATTCCGTCAATCTGATTCAACTCTTTTAAAAATACCAAAGGATTATCAAACTCATAGATGCAGACCTTGATATTCCGGTTTGTAAGGTACTGCTCGACTGACGAGCGCACTTTTTTTATATGATTAGCCTGATCATCGCAGATTGCTATGTGTAACATGGTATCCTCCTAATGTTATTCTTTTGTATAATGATTTTATTTAAATTCAAATCATTTACTTTTTAAATAAACTGCAACAGCTTTCCAATTCTTTGTTGGTCGATATGTCAGTTCATGTTCCTTCAAAGTCACCTGAGCCTCTGAATCCGAGTAAATCTCCGCTATCTCATACTCACAATCTTTAGAAAGCACAATTTTGCATTCATAATCCAGTGCACCGTCAAAGATATGAAGTACCACATATGCATCTCCATTCTCTCCGGTTCGAAGAATTCCCTGCCAACCAGCAGGATGGCGGTAGCTTTGAACTTCAGTACCAAACCAGCTTGTATATCCATCTCTTAGGATTGGCACAATTTTTTTATAAAATGCTATTCCCCTATCAATGATCCCCCAGGCTTCGTTCCTTAAATCAATCACATCACCAGACAGGCACATTCTTCCTAAAAAGGTATTTGCTATGGAGTAGGCAATGCGCTTCAAATCATCCTCCTTGCGGATCACCGCCCAGATCTGACTCTGTCTGGGCAGGATTACCCGATGAAGGTTAGCTGCAATAATAGGAATCTCAGGGCACTCATGGGCATCGGAAAAGGATGCCATACTGCAAGCTCTCATCATTAGAGGTTCCAGTCTGTGACCGCCGGAAGCGCAGTTTTCAAGGATGATCCCAGGTACTTCTGCTTTAACCTTTTCAATGAAATCATAGGATTCCTTCATATTCTGGCGGAGTCCTTCTCCGATGGACTCCGCACCATCACAGCCAAGACCGATGGTATCATTATAATCTATTTTCATATAGTCGAATCTATATTTCTTTAGTAATCCGATTACCCTGTCCGATAAATAGTTCTTCACCCACGGATCGCGCAGATCCCAGAAACGTCGCATAGATGTGGTTAAAACCTCCCCATCCCGTTTTAGCAAATGCTCTTCCATTTGATAAGCCTTTGCAGCAGATCCAACATTCTCAATCTCAAACCAGATACCGGGTTTCATACCCGCCTCACGGATTGCAGCTGTTGTCTTCTCAAGCCCTTTAGGAAACAATTCTTTTGATACCTGGTAATCTCCCATTGCAATGTCCCAGGGTATTCCCTCTTCCTTATACCACCCGCAGTCAATGACAAAGTAACCGATTCCCTTATCTTTAATTACCTTCAAAATCCCGGAGATATTTTCATGGGAAGGACAGCCCCAGGTGGTACAGTATTCATTAAAGATAATCGGTAAGCTCTGTTCACTCTCCGGAGCCTGTTCAAGAATACGGTTACCGGACAAGGTGAGTCTTTGAGAGATGCAATCCACTCCACCACCTTTGCACACAGATAAGATCGCTGTTGGTGTCTGAAAGCTCTCACCAGGAGCCACCCTCTTCCACCATTGTCCAAACTCCCTGTCTGCCAGACCTCCGGAGATGGAAAGTCCGTCATCTTTGCGATAAAGCTCCATTTGCCAGGATGCATTATGGGCAAGCTGAACCCCCCATAAAATATCATTTTTTACATCCTCAACTGTAAGATAAGGGAAATAATGATTTACCGCCATAGACCCCACCTGTCCAAAACGTTCTGAACGTATGGCATGGCCTGCCCAGGAGGGCTCCAGCTGCAGCTCTTCCAGTGTTCTTGTCTCCAAGCGACCTTCCATACTCCACATACTTCGAATTCTATGTACCTTTAACGTCCCATGAGCATCACCTTCAGTCAACGGAGTGATCCCGCCTAAAGAAAAGCTGGATATCATCTCCAGCGATCTTTCTTTCGTACTGAGATTAGTGAAGCTGGTATAGGTCTCTATACTTTTGCTCCCAAAGTGCCAAACCAGATGGTGCTCTACCTGATACCCCCTACTATCCTTCAACCTGGTGATGATTTCGGTCCTATCGTCATAGGACACCTCCTCCTGTGCCTCATATTCCAGACGTAGTATAGATTCTCCCTGACGCAGGGTACCGCCACCGGCATAGCCACCCGGATAAATATCACCCATCAATTTCAGCTGAACCAATGAATCAATCTCCTGCTTTTTACTTTCCCAGCTTAGGGGTCTTACTTTTTCCGGCAACAACATTAATTCCACATTCCTGCTTCCACTGTCAATGTAATATAGAACAATCATATCTCCAAACTCATATTGTTTTAGTAATGATACCATATGTCTGCTCCTCTCTTTTTTAACATCCGATCAAAAATATTAACACTATTATATCACTCTGCTCACCCCTTAACAGCACCAACCGTCATACCTTTGATAAAATATTTCTGTAAGCTGATAAAATATTCATTAAAATTTTTAAACATTATGCTTGACATATCTATTTCGACAATATATTATCATATATAGTATTCATACTATTCATATATGATTAATATAATAAAACAAAATGCAACTCACTAATCATGATTCAATAGCCCTGGTATCATTCCCTAAGATACAAATGACTGTTATCTGGTTAGGTTATTCTAAATCAAAAACAAATGGAGGAAAACATATGCAGAAAAGAAAATTATTCATAGGTGCTTTTACATTATTATTAACTCTAGGATTACTCGTTGGATGCTCTACTAAAGTATCTAATGAAAATGCGGTAGTGCCGACTGCCACACAGGACACCGGGGAGAATACAGATGCGGCAAAGGATTCAGAAAAAGATTTACTAACACAGATACAGGAAAGAGGAAAACTTCTTATAGGTACAGAAGGCACCTATGCACCTTATACGTATCATGATGAGACCGGTGAATTGGTTGGCTATGATGTAGAAGTTGCAAAGGCTATTTCAGAAAAATTAGGCATAGAAGCCGAATTTGTAGAAAGCAATTGGGATGCCTTAATCGCTGGTCTGGATGCAGTTCGTTACGACATTGTCATGAATCAGGTTACCATTACAGAGGAACGTCTTGCAAAATATGATTTCTCCTCCCCCTATACAATCTCTAGAGCAGCATTAATCGTTGGTAAGGAAAATAATGAAATCAAGAGTTTTGAAGATCTTAAGGGTAAGAAATCCGCACAGTCCTTGACGAGTAATTATGCTACCCTGGCTGAACAATATGAAGCTGAATTAGTAAGTACCGATGGTTCCTTTAGTAAAGCAATTGAGCTGGTTTCTACCGGAAGAGCCGAGGCAACCATAAATGATCAGGTTTCCTTTTATGATTTCTTGAAGCAGCAGCCCGACGCACCAGTTATGCTAGTAGATACCTTGGATGATGCCAGTGAAAATGCTGTATTAATTCGTAAGGGAAATGATACCTTTGTGGAAGCAATCAATAAAGCTCTCGATGAATTAACACAAGACGGTACTTTATCAAAAATATCGGAAAAGTATTTCGGTGCAGACGTCACAAAATAAAGATATTACCTAATAAACTTGATGTAAGGGAGATGTAATATGCCAATTAGTGAAAGAACCATTGAAATAGTACTAGAATCCTTTTGGCCGATTGTCAAAGCGGGTATCCAATTTACGATACCATTAACCATCGTTTCCTTCGTACTTGGTCTGATCATTGCCATATTTGTTGCCTTGATTCAAGTTGCAAATATTAAGCTTCTAAAACAGTTTGTTCAGATATATGTTTGGATTTTTCGCGGTACACCTATGCTGGTCCAAATTTTCATTATATTCTTCGGTTTACCTAAGGTTGGTATCCTCTTAGACCCATTTCCAGCAGCAGTGATAGCCTTTTCTTTCAATGTAGGGGCTTACTCCTCGGAAACGATACGTGGAGCTATCTTGTCAGTACCAAAGGGCCAATGGGAAGCCGGTTATGCCTTTGGTATGACCTTCTCCCAGGTGTTTCGAAGAATTATACTAAAGCAGGCAGCAAAGGTATCGATACCGCCTTTATCGAACACCTTTATTGGTCTGGTAAAGGATACCTCATTAGCATCCACTGTTACTCTGACCGAAATGTTCATGGTAACGCAACGAATCGTAGCTTACCGATATGAACCTCTCCTGCTCTACATCGAATTAGCTGTAATTTATTTGGTATTATGTAGCATTTTAAATGTATTGCAAAATTACCTGGAAAAGAAATTTGTCCATTAGAAAAGGAGTGAGGTTATGTTGGACGTGTCAAACCTTCATAAACGTTTTAGCGATAATGAGGTACTAAAAGGTGTTGATTTGCATGTAAAAAAAGGGGATATCATCGCTATACTCGGTCCCAGCGGTTCCGGAAAAACAACCCTCCTTCGATGCCTGAACTTCCTTGAGCGAGCAGATGAGGGAGAGCTTCGACTTGGTGATATTGCAACCTCATTTGCGAAAGCAAGTAAACATGATATTATTAATATTCGAAAAAAAACCGGTTTTGTATTTCAAAATTATAATTTAATCATTACGAAAACAGCCCTACAAAATGTTATGGAGCCTTTGATCGTGGTGCAAAGAAAATCTAAGGAAGAAGCGAGACAGATAGCCAGTGAGGCTCTGGATAAAGTGGGCTTGTCAAATAGGTATGATTATTACCCATCCCAGTTATCCGGCGGACAGCAACAACGTGTAGGTATCGCAAGAGCCCTTGCAGTTAACCCGGATCTCATACTATTTGACGAACCAACCTCTTCCCTTGACCCGGAATTAGTTGGAGAAGTACTCAATGTTATTAAAAAAATTGCAAATGATGGGACCACCCTGCTAATCGTTACCCATGAAATCTCCTTTGCCAGAGAAGTAGCAAATCGGGTGATCTTTATGGAGGGCGGAAGGATTATTGAAGAAAATGATTCAAAAGAATTCTTTACTCATCCTAAGAATGATCGAACAATCGAGTTCTTAAGTCGATTATTACCAGAGCATCCTAACTATTAATCGATATCTTTGCTTCGATTGATCTTATTGAGCTAGAGAGGTTAATCCTCTCTAGCTCCTTCTTTTGTTTTTTTATCCATGATAGGATTGATAAATAACTATAATAATTAATTTTACAGTTACTAATTAGCAAATTAATATATTGTTAAAAATGGAAATAATGTTAAAATTATAGATAATAACCTTAGTATTTATCTCTAAAAACGTATGGTGTAATAAACAAAGCATTATGGCTTGAAAAAGACAAAAGGAAAACGAATTACGATGGAGGTAGCTATGAAATATAATGTTGTTGTAATCGGGGGTGGTATATCCGGTTTGACTGCTGTTTGTCTGCTGGCGAAAAAAGGATTTCATGTGGCGGTTATTGATAATAATTATAATCCGGGTGGTTCCTGTGGTGTTTTTAAACGGAGGGATTTGGTGTTTGATCAAGGTTCAGCTATGCTTTTTGGTTTTGGAGAGAAAGGGTTTAACGCACATCGTTTCGTCTTCAATTGCCTGGAGGAACCAATTAATATCATTAAAAATGACCTTCTTTACTGTGTAAACTTTAAAGAGCATCGTATCAAATTCTGGCAGGATATTGACAAGTTTGTTGAAGAGTTATCTAAGGTATTTCCATCAGAAAAAGAGAATATAAAGAGATTCTATTATGACTTAGAGAAAATGTATCAACATGTTATGGTGGAAAATCCAACTTATACGACCCCCGATGAAACTGCACCCAAAAGTGCTTTAAAAAGTGTGATGAAGCACCCGATTTCTTATATCAAGTTTTTAAGTTATCTGAATCAAAGTGCAGAAAGCTTATTAAAGAGATATTTTACCGATCCTGAAATCTTTCAATTTTTTGATAAGTTAACCTCCACCTATTGCTATGCGACAGTAAAAGAATCTCCGGCAGTGCTTGCTTCTGTCATGTTTGTAGATAATCATGTAGGTGGAAGTTATTATCCAGCAGGGTCAACCTTATTTTTACCGGGTAAGCTGGAGAAAGTCATTGAAGAACATGGCGGCGATATGATCTATCAGAAGGAAGTAACTAAGCTATTATTTGACAAAAACAAAGCGATTGGCGTACAACTAAACGATGGTGCTACCATTTTGGCTGATGATATCGTCTATTCTGGAACAGTATGGAATCTATATGAAAAGTTAATCGATAAAAAATATTTAACCAATCGGAAGGCAAATCGATTAAAAACCCAGGTTCCTACCTATCCCAGTGTGGTTTTATACTCCTATGTAGATAAACATGTAATACCTGAAGGTACCTCTTCTGTCGAGATGTTGGTCGGAGACCCTGCACAACTAAACGAAAGTGAGGTAACTGCATATATTTTCAGCATAATTGATAAAACCCTTTGCCCAGAGGATGGCCATGTCGTAATGGCCATTGGGCCGACCTTCGTAAATTGGGATTTCAAGAATAAAACTGAGTATCAACAGCAAAAGGAAAAAGAAAAGGAACGTCTCATCGCTGTACTGGATAAAAGATTTCCCGGCTTTGCAGCATCGGTTCGTTATGCTGAAGTAGCTACACCAAAGACAATTGAACGCTATACCTTAAAGAATGGTGGCGCAGTCGCTGGTCCTAAGCAGATGTTAGGACAGCATATGTTTAAGCGTCTGCATACCAAAAGTGAGTGGGAAAATGTATTTATCTGCGGAGAATCCACAGTAATGGGAACCGGAACACCTACTGTGACTACCTCTGGCTTAAGTGCAGCAAATGCTATCTTGAACAAGGCTGGTCAAAAACCTTTTGTTTATCAAAGGGATGCAAAAAACTATGTTACTTTGACAGAAAAACCATTTACCTTCGATAAACTGTACAGTCAATATCCGAAGGAACAACGCTCGATCATGCTTAAGGCCTCCAAATGCCAATACTGTGAGAAACCAAGCTGTTCCAAAGACTTTGATCTACGGGGTATTATGCGTCGTGTTAGTGTTGGTAACTTTACCGGTGCAAGAAAAATTGTTGATCGGTACTCTGCCACTAATCCTATCACCGATGAGTTTTTATCGAAATGCGAAGGTCATTGTATCAAAGCTTTCCAAGATAATACCCCGATTGAACTATTAAAGGTAGTTAATTATATCAAAGAAAAGATATAGGAGCATTTATGCCAAAATACGAAAATATCTATGATGCAATTATTGTTGGCGCCGGAGCTGGAGGACTAACTGCAGCAGCTTATTTATGCAAATACGGATACCGCGTCTTATTATGTGAGCAGTCAAAAGAAGTTGGTGGCCTTGTAAATTCTTTTGAATATAAGGGCTTTGTATTTGATTCTGGTATAAGAGCCTTTGAAAATTCAGGCATTATCTTTCCGATGTTAAAACAATTGGGAATAGACATCCCATTCGTAAAAAATCCGGTGTCCATCGGAATCAAAAATGATATCATACAGCTTCATTCCAAAGAGAGCTTGTTAGACTATGAAGAGCTTTTGATCAAGAATTTTCCAGCTGAGCGTGAAGATATTAAAAAGATCATGCTGGAAATCAAGAAGGTCATGGGCTATATGGATGTTATCTATGGAATAGAAAACCCTCTGTTTTTAGATTATTTAGAGGATAAAGAATATTTATTTCAAACCTTAATTCCCTGGCTGATGAAATATCAAAAGGAAATTAAAAAAGCGAACCGCCTTTCAAAACCGGTAAATGAGTACCTAGGTGAATTTACATATAATCAAGCCTTGGTAGACCTAATAACACAACATTTTTTTAAGAATACACCTGCATTTTTCGCCCTAAGCTACTTTGGATTATACTTAGATTATAGCTATCCAATCGGTGGAACTGGAGTTTTGTCTCAAAAGTTAAGAGACTATATTGAAGCTCACCAGGGTAAGGTACTTACAGAAGCTAAAGTAACTACTGTAGTCGCTGAGAAGAATCAGATCACTACTGCTGATAGCAGATGCTATAGCTACCAGAAACTGATCTGGGCATGTGATTTAAAACAGCTCTATCAAGCACTGGAAGGTAGGGACATAATTTCGAAAGGTAGAATTAAAACGCAAAAAAAACTGGTAGAAAACCACGGCGGTGGAGACTCCATACTTACTGTCTTTTTGGGAGTTGATCTAAGAAAAGATTATATTGAAGAAAGATGTGGATCACATTGCTTTTATACACCGGATACTGAGGGAATATCTTCTACTGCCTTAGTCCTTTGCAATTCCCTTTCTTCCAAGAAGGCAATAATACAGCAAATCATAAACTATCTGAAGCATACCACCTATGAGATTTCTTGTCCGGTCTTACGTGATGATAATTTGGCTCCTGAGGGCAAATCGGGCCTGATCATCAGCACACTGATGGACTACCATCTGGTGAAAGAAATCGATGCTAGAGGTTGGTATGAGGAGTTCAAAGAGCTGTGTACCAATACCGTGATTCAAATTATGGATGAAACTATATTGAACGGATTGAAATCCAAGGTTCTATTTAGCCTGTGTTCCACTCCTTTGACAATTGAGAACTTAACAGGTAACACAGAAGGAGCAATCACAGGTTGGGCCTTTGCTGATAACAAACTGCCTTCCGAAACCCGCCTAAAGAAAATAACAAAGTCCATTTTCACACCAATACCTGATATATATCAGGCGGGCCAATGGTCCTTTAGCCCTGCCGGACTTCCTGTATGTATCTTAACTGGTAAGGTGGCTGCTGATGAAGTCAAGAAAACTCTTCGAAAAACGAAAGGTTAGGAGTGATTCAAAATGTTGTATCCTATTACCATGATAGCTCTTGGTTTATTCCTAAGCTTACTGCTTTTTTATCGTTTTCCAACACTGAGAACTGGTAACAAAAATCCGCAACACTACCACTTATCTATTATCATACCTGCAAGAAATGAAGAGGATAACTTAGTATTATTATTACAGGATTTGAAGAAGCAAACATACCCAATCCATGAAATAATCTGTGTGGATGATTGCTCTAACGATAACACAGCAATGGTTGCATCTGCTTTTGGTGTAAAATTAATTACTGTTTTAGACAAACCACAGGATTGGATCGGAAAATCATGGGCTTGCCATAAAGGAGCCGAAGCAGCAAGCGGCGATCTAATGCTATTTATAGATGCAGATGTTAGGTTAAAGCCAACTGCTATTTCCACCCTAATACAAGCCTATGAAAAACATCAATGTGTGATTTCTGTTCAGCCCTATCATCAAATGATGAAAAAATATGAGCAGTTTTCGTTGTTTTTTAACTTGATACAGATCGCAGCAAATGGTACAACTATGGTCTTTGACTGCTTTAAGGTAGGTTTATATGGTCCTGTCATATTACTCAACAATAAAACCTATCATGCAATCGGAGGGCATACCTCAGTAAAGAACAGTATTGTGGATGATCTTTCCTTGGGAGAGCAGCTGACTAAATTGGGGTATACTTTCAAGCTGCTTTTAGGCGGAGACCTTATTTCATTTCGAATGTACCGAAATGGTATTTCTGATCTCGTGCTAGGTTGGACTAAAAACTATGCTTCCGGAGCGCTAAAGACTCCACTGATTTTGTTTTTTATGGTATTCTTGTGGGTTTGCTCCTGCCTTTCTGTAACAATAAACATGTTGCATTCCATCCTCATACAAAACGTCCTTTCTCTGCTCCTATGTTCCTTCCTATATCTATTATGGGTTTTAGAATTGTTTCGGATATCTCATAACATTGGCAGCTTTAAAAAGAGTACTATAATTTGTTTTCCAATCTATCTCGTACTATTTTTATTAGTTTTTATTCATTCCTTTTTTAAGAAACTATTTTTTATGGATGTTGTCTGGAAGGACAGAAAAATAAAATTGGAGAAATAACGATGCAAATCTTCTTCTTATCGAATGGATTAACCATAGCTTTCTGTTTTATATTATGGCCAGTATTTCAGGTATCTGCAGCACTACTTTGCTTAAAAATACCAGATCGGTATCTTTTGGCGGATGGATTTCTGTTCCGAGAACGTAACTTTGAAGAAAAAGGAGCCTTGTACGAAAAGGTATTCAAAATCCGAACATGGAAACGCTTTCTCCCCGACGGGGGCGCTGTTACCAGAGGCGGCTACCGAAAAAAGCATATTAGAGAGTACTCCAAAGAAAACTTAAACCGTTTTTTGATTGAATCCTGCCGCGCAGAATTATCCCACCTGCTTGCGATTCTCCCATTTTGGGTATATGGATTATTTGCACCTCCAATCGTGATTTTATATATGTTTATCTATGCTTTATTGGTTAATTTACCATGTATTATTGCACAGCGTTATAATAGACCGAGAATAAAGAAGGTATTGGAATGTCTAAATCGACCTTGATATTGAATTAAATTAATTACACCAGGGGTATTTCCAAACTATCAAATTCAGTATATGCACTACAAAGGAGGTTACTAAAGATGGATCAGCAGTATAAAAAATACCTTTACATACTGATAACAACTGAAATATTAATTTGTGCGGTTGTTTTGTCTATTGTTGTTTTTTTATCAAATGATATTTCTTCTCATAACAATGAGATTTTACGAATGGTCGCTATTAAAGATACTGAGGAGTGCATGCGAGAAATAGTGGATAATACTATCGTTCGTATTGAATTTCAACGAAAAACAGCAATGAAAGAAGTAGAGAACCTTATGGATTTAGCCGTAGAGTTTCTGTCAACAATTGAAGAAGAATCAGCATATCACAACGCGGAAAACCTATTAAAAAAAATCAATCAACAGGAATACGGTAGTCCTATTAAATTGATTATTTATAACAGAAAGAATAAAAAAGCTGAGATCTTTTCAAATGGACAAGCTACTGAAGTTGTAGATTGGAACAAGGATGAGAAAGACAATTCGTTATTAAACTCATCAGCGCTCCACCGCTCAATTATGATTGGGGGCAGTATCATATACTTATTAGCTGACCAAACGGACATTGACAAGATAGCTAAAAACTATATCTACAATGAAATTCATTCTTCCGTATATGATGAGAATGAATATATATGGGTAAATGAAATATTAAATTATGATGGTGGAGATAATTATGCCCTTCGAGTTATCCATCCCAACCTTAAGGATACTGAGGGTTCTTATCTTTCTACCAATACAAAAGATATTAAAGGTAACCTTCCATACCTAAAAGAACTAAATGGCGTAAAACAAAATGGGGAAATTATTCATTCTTACTATTTTAAAAACAAGGTAAATGATGAGATAACTCAAAAGATTTCCTTTGCAAAAATATATAAACCATTTAACTGGATTATTGCCACCGGAAATCCCATGAAAGATATTTTTGTTTACACAAATGAATTAAAAGAATATGATACGCGAGTTGTTAATTCTACCCTTATCGCTTGTCTAGGTTTTATGATTATTATCTTTTTAGTTGGTATATTGATTATCTTAAGCGTACATAGAAAATACCGTAAGAATATTGAGACCTATGTCAAAACCGAGACAGAACTAGATGCGTTAACGGGTGCACTTAGCCGCAAAGCAGCTGATCTAAAATTAGAGGAACACTTTAAGCGTTTTAAAGATCAAGTATCCTCCCCGGTGCTAATGATGTTAGATATTGATAACTTTAAGAAAATAAATGATACCTATGGTCATGATGTTGGAGACATCGTTCTAAAGAAAGTATCTCAAACCATTATAGCTAATATCAAAGATACCGATCTCCTCTTTCGTTGGGGCGGTGAAGAGTTTGTTTTACTTTACAATAACGTTGATATTAATAAACAATACCAACTAGGACAAAAAATATTGCGCTGTATAAACTCCATATCTTTTGAAAGCAATCAAACATGTTTTCATGTAACCGTATCAATTGGTGGTTCTTGCTTTTATCAAGAAGATGATGATTATATGCAGGCTTTAAAAAGATCAGATGTAGCTTTATACCATTCAAAGAATACAGGTAAAAATAAATATTCGGGTTCTGAGATACCCTCAAAGGAGGTATGTCTATGAGATATAAAATTCCGCTTGTAGAAGATGATAAAGATATTGTTTCACTTTTAAATCTTTATTTGGAAACTAAAAGCTAGCGGATATCGAGTTATATCTACTAGTAATGGAATTGAGCTCTTCAGATACTAGAAAAGGAGCCTGTTGACCTTACTGCACCAGATTACCCAAGGAGTTAGGTTAAATAAGAGAATGAAAAAGAATTCCGTAGTAGCTAATTGAAGTACACTAGAATTCTTTTTCATATACGCTATGTTATGAACTACTTACTATTATTCATGACAAGTGAATTAATTTATTATTTCATCTTGTTTTATTAGGATATACTTAAATTACTGATCGATTTTATCAATTATATTATTCAGAAAAATTTGTTTGAATTGAATCCCTATGCAATATCTATACACAAGTTCTATACACAAGTTCTATATAAATGTTAAAACTGGTGTATTGGAGGTCTCTCAATTAATACATGGCTTTCCTTGTTCTCCTTTACTATCTGGGTACATTCTTTTTCTCTGAATTCTCGCGGAGTTACATTCATAATCTTTTTAAAGGTTCGCGTAAAATAATTCGCATCCTTAAAACCTACTTTTACTGCGATCGCTTCTATTTTATCATCCGTACGAAGCAGGAGGGAGCAGGCCACCTCGATCCGGTGATTAACCACGTATTGAATGGGAGTCATCTTATAAGTGTCTTTAAAGCGCTTATTTAATTGAGATTCCGATAAGGAGCAAAATTCAGCGAGAGAACGCAGGCTGAGTTCTTTATGATAACTATCATGAATCTCATCAATACAATTTTGAATCACATCCGAGGAATATGTATTATCCATTTCCGTTTTCAAAACTTCACTTAACTGCATCATAAAGGTATACGCATAGGAGGATGCCATAAAAAAGCTGTTCATCTTATTTTGCAACGATAATTGATAAATATGATTCCAATATTCTAAGACTAGGCAGGTATCGTTCATGCGAATAATCCTACCGTACTTTTCAGTAATATCCCTCCAATATCTGATGCTTGCCAAATTAAGTGCGATAAATTTGATTTCCCAGTGGTTTGAATGCTTTGGAAGATAGTACTTATATGGTCCCGGCTTCTCAATCAGAAAAGCTTGACCAGCCTTCATGGGGTAGGTTTTTCCGTTGATTTCAAGAGCACCTTCCCCAGATACCGTATATTGAAAAACGCACTGTTTCACATGGACATTTTTGCAGTCGAAATAGTAGGAGGAGGAATCCTCCCAACACTCATATCCGATGGAATATAGTGAACAATAATCATCATACAATCTTTGATCCCGAAAATGATATTCAAAGCTTTTATATTGATTCTCCATACATGGCTCCCTGTTTACTACATTTATTTAAAAAAGTATCTGATACTTCTCTTTTTTCATTATTTCCTGTTCTTTATATATGCTCCGATTGATTGGCTCAAGAAGTGTTTCTCCAACCTTATAAACTCCGTTACCACGGTAGACTGCGGAACTTACGTCTATATGTACTATAGTATCTGTTTTTACTCCTAATAGCAATACCCCATGCCAAAATGTAACGTTTTCCGTAGTTGAATACTGGCTTATGCTGCTTTTCTTGTGTAGTATAAATTCAAATGTTAGTATAACTTCACCACAGCCGGTAATATCCGCCGTAAGGAACCCGTCCTCCCAGGAGTATTTCAGTGGAACCCCCTTCATCGTTAAGGATACGGAGGCTTTATCAACTTTATTTGGAACAAAAAAGCGGAATTTTTTGTTACCGATATTCTTCATCAGATTCAATTGAATCCTTCCTTCCTCAGGAAAAGATGTTATAACATTCATATGAATGCTTGGCAGTCGGTACTCACCATTATAATAGTGATTAAAATAAACCTCCTTATCCGAAATAAGGACTG
Organism: Bacillota bacterium; assembly: GCA_023386815.1. Taxonomy (GTDB): domain Bacteria; phylum Bacillota; class Clostridia; order Lachnospirales; family Lachnospiraceae; genus Mobilitalea. Next base: position 479,561 of record JAEWIZ010000008.1, on the reverse strand, counting down.
AGTTGATGCCAGCTGCGGATAACCCCTCGGCTCCTCTCATGCTGCAGCACCAGTAAGCTTCATACAGCTCTTCCTTTATAGAAAGGAATCCTCCGGTTTCCTCGGTACCAGCACATTCATCACATCCAAATCCCCCATTCCTTCTCTGGGCAAAGCCTAAGGCATTATAAAAAATATAATTCGCTGTAGCTAAATAAGAAATCTCCCTGGTCTCTTTGAATAATTCTACCGCCAAAAGATAGGAATCTACAATTGCACAGGGTTCCGTCCATAAAGGTCTACCAAACCAGTTATAATTTGCATAATTCTCTGTCATCCCCTTCTGTTGATAAAGTTCGAAAAAATCAACAATAAATCTTAGTATTTCTTCTTTCCCAGTACAACGATAATACCGTATCAGTCCCCGACATGCTGAAAGTGAAGCATGGGTCTGCATATGGGAATTGATAAAATCAATTTTCATAAAAGTCTCGGCCATTTCCTCCAACAAATCGGCAACCTGAGGATCTTCAAATATTTCATAATACTGACTCAGCGCATCCATTGCGATAAATGCGCAGCCTATATCCGTTGACAAATACCACTGGTTAATCACATCTCCGGCAATATGTCCTGCCGCACCACCATCATAGCTTCTCAGCTTTGGGTCAACCGGGTAATGGATGTAACTACCTTTTACAGGAAGGAATAAATTATTAACAATTCCTCTCGCAATCTCCGCAATTTCTTCCTTACCAGTCCAAAGATAATATTCTAAAAGTCCTCTTAATAACCAGTTATGACCGGACAACTGCTGTTCATTAAATATTCCTTCCGGTAGAATCTCCTTTAGATATCCTCTGTCATTTAGATTTTCTTTTAAGGCTAGTAAATTTTGCTCCAGATATGCCGCTTTTCGCCCTGTTGTCCTGGATAATAACACCAAAGCAAGGATTGTTCTACCCTCAAAGTCTCCCGGCCAGCCCCCTTTATCTGCTTCAAAAATAGAATCTGGACGATATTCCAATTCCTCCATTCTAGTAAAATTTTTCATGATACGAAAGGCTATTTCTCCTTCCAATTGGATATCTTCATATGTAGGTGTTTTCATCATAAATTCTCCTCTACTCAATTTTACGGATAACGGCTCCAACAAATGCTGCAAAACCATGATTCAAGCTTGAAGCCATGAATTTATGTTCCCAGAGGGTACCGGTTTTTAATGCCATCGCGCCAAAATAATCCTTTATCTCACTTTTTAGTTTTTCTGTCTCCTTTAGCTCCAATAACAGTTCCATTCGCAGATAAATCCCCATTAAAGCATTCGCAGGTTCTACTTCCTTCCATTTACCTGTCTTGCTCCTATTCGGACCAAAGTCTTCTAAAATTGCTTTTTTTAAACAGCAATATTTTTCCTCACAAAGATTGATTCTTAAAAACCTTGCAGCATAGTACTGGCAAGCCTCTGAGATCTCCTCCTTCCTTACTAGAATCCCCTGCTCGTCCCGAACTGCATGATCAATAAATAGGGTTCCGTTAAAAGAATGATTGATTATTAACTCCTTTAATTGTTTTGAACGCTCCAGCAAAACCTCATCCAGATAAAGTGAGGCGATAATCTCCTGTATTCTTACATAAAGCATGTTCGTAGGATAATTTACATCCTGCACCCAGTCATTGGCTGCAGACCATTCAACAAAATTCCAGGAGGGAAGTTTCTCCAGAAAGCCCTCTTGATTCTCATATTCCTTAAAATAATCAAGCAACTCATAACACAGCTCCCGGTAATCCTCTTTGTTGGCATTGGTGTCACGGAGCAGGTACTGCTCTAGCTCCAGAATATACCACATAGCCCACTGCGGAATATATTCTCCATTCAAATGATCCCCCGGATAGCACATCGGAAGCATTCCTTTGGGAACGATTGAGCCCTGGGGATATAGCAGGTAATTTTCCATAAATACGGGTTCTACCTCTACTCTCCCTGTCATCCCGTACTCTGCCTGTGAGGTATAATAGGAATCACAGAGCCAGCCGGCACGTTCCCTGGTCGGGCAGTCCATGTAGGTATCCAGTGTATTCTGACATAAGGTTCTTGCCGCAGCATCATAGATTTCCTTTAATTGCGGATCACTTCCTTCATAAGGCAGAATTTCCATTGGATATTCATATGCTCTGATGGAGAAGCTTTGAAGCTCTATCTCTCCCTCTAACACAAAAAGCATAGCATATCGAAAACCATAGGCCTCAAAGGATTCCAACTCCCAAAAATCATCTCTTTTTGGTAGCTTATAGTCTAACAAATTAATCATATCCATATTTTGATAGGAAATGATTCCATCCACTAATTTTTCATCAAACACTACCATAAAATGGCTGTTCAAAATTGCCTGAAGCTTCATTAAAAAAAAGCCCGTATAATTCTTTTTAAAATCAAGAAGAATATAATCCCCAGCCTTCAGTATAACTTTTCCCCTCTGGTACTCTCTATTTTTGTGATCAACGATAAGACTTTGCCAAGTATATAAAGGGGCAGCTTCTAACTCCTCTTCCATAAAGCCGTCAAAGGTATCACTAATTCCGGTGATATAACGATCTTTATGATACTGCTTCGGAACCTGATATCGAAATTTGCCTGTTTCCACAAGCTGATAATCTGAATAAAGCTGATAAGTTGGATTTTTCAAATTACGTTTCAAGTACTCCTTAGGCGCATCAACCGCTTCGACCATATAAGGCATATTCGGTCTTGACATATCCCAGACCTCACTAAGGGTTCTTTGCCAGGAATATCTCATAACCTTCTGCAATCTCATGTTTTGCAGCTCTGCTATGAAACTGTTTCCAGTATGTGCAAGTATGATATGATCTGCTACTATTTCTGCTTGCACAAAAGATGGCTGTCGAAGCGTATAAAAGGAAGCGCAGTAATAACCAGCTACTTCAATTGAGATCTCATTTTCACCAATATGAAGCATATTAGTAATTGGAATTTCATCCACTCTTACAAAGCCATGGGGTGCGCGCGCAGGACCATAGCCTGCAAAGCTTCCATTAATCATGACCCGGTATAGCGTGGCCCCTGTTATGATTAATTTGGTCGATCTGAGTTCTTCTATGGTAAACCTTGCTTTAAATACAACCTGAAGGTTTTTCTCCAACTGCAGCCCCTTTACCCAGATGGGTTTAGCCACTTTAAATAATTGATTCATCGATACCTCCTAACCTTTCACACCACCTAAGGTGAGACCTTTGGTAAAATACTTTTGCAGAAATGGATACACACATAGGATTGGAAGCATTCCAAGAAAGATCTCTGCTGACTTTGTTGTTTGATCTGATATGGTAAGCAGCTGCTTCAGTGTATCCACATCCGAGGTGTTAATCATCATATCCAGTCCGGACTGAACAACCTTATTATGGAGGAAGGTTGCCAAGGGCTGATTTATGGATTTATTGATATATATCATACCGTCAAACCATGAATTCCAATGATTTACGAGAGAGAATAAGGTTACGGTTGCAATTGACGGCTTTGCCAAAGGTACATAAATCCTTAACAAAGTCTTCCAATGACCCGCGCCATCAATTCTGGCTGCCTCTTCAATCTCCTTTGGTATTCCACGTAAGAAATTAAGCATAATAATTACGTGGAACACTGGCACTGCACCCGGAATGATCAATGAAGCGATGGTATTGAGTAAATGCGTATTTCGAACTACCATATAGGTAGGAATCAATCCGCCACTAAACAATGTAGGTATCAAAAACAGCCAAACATAAAATGATCTTCCTTTAAAATCATCGGAGCTCTTTGATAATGGATAAGCACATAATAAGGTTAATACAAGATTGAGAATTCCACCGCCGATGAGTCTTAAAACACTGACACTAAATGATTTTAGAAAAATTTTATCCTCAAGCACATATTCATATGCAGCGGTTGTAAAATTTACAGGCAAAAAATTAACTATTCCGGAAGCTGTTGCTGCTCGGTCACTTAGGGAGATGGCTAACACATTAATTAACGGAAGAATACAAATTAATGATAGTAAGGTAATAAAGATATAATTAATCAGATTAAATATTTTATACTTTTTTGAGTTTTGCACCATGATATCATCTCCACTAAAATATTTGATAGTCGCCGTAACGCTTTGCCAGATAATAGGAGCTGGAGATCAAGATCAGTGATATCACAGACTTAAATAATCCTACTGCTGCTGACAAGCTGTATTTCGCATTTTCCAAGCCGATTCGATAAATGAAGGTGTCCAGTATGTCACCTGATTGATAAACCTGAGGACTATACATATTAAATATCTGGTCAAAGCCTGCATTTAAAACATTTCCTAACGATAAAATCGCCATAACAAAAATGATCGGTGCTATTGATGGTAGCGTAACATGAATGGTCTGCTTCCATTTACCGGCACCATCAATGGCCGCAGCCTCATGAAGAGCTGAATCAACCCCCATTAAGGCAGCCATATAAACAATGGAGCCATAGCCAAAGTTCTTCCATATATCCGTGATAATCAAAGTCCAAGGGAAAAGCTTATTGTCACCCAAGAAATACTTCGCCTCCCCTCCCAGGAATTCGATAATATGATTTACAATACCGTTGGAGGGTGATAATACTGTCGCAAAGACACTGCCAAGTATAACCCAGGATAAAAAATTCGGTAGATATACGATCGTTTGAACAATTTTTACGTACCTAACATTTCTTATTTCATTTAATAAGAGTGCAAATATCACCGGAACAATGATTCCCAAAATTAATTTTGCACATGCGATGAAAACAGTGTTAAAAATAATCTGCTCCACATTCGGATATGACATAAACATTTTAAAATTATCAAGACCTACCCAATCGGACCGAAAAATTCCCTTGGTTGGTTTATAATTTTGAAAGGCCATTATTAAACCAGCCATAGGAATATAATTATAGATAAAAATTACAATAACCCCCGGAATCAGCATTAAATGCAAAGGAATATTGCGTTTAAATTTACGAGCACTATTTATCTTTTTTGGCAAAGCCTGTTCCTCCCTTGTTCCATAAATTTTCAAAATCTATATCAATGAATACAGATTCAACATCTGTCCCATTTGATTCCATAAATAATTGGAGTCGCTTCTTCTTTTGATTAAAATATAAGGTGAAATAAGGCTTTGATAAATCCGGTCGCTCCTTTGCGATAAAAACGGGCTTACTCCAGTCTGTCAAATTCTTACTAAATTGCAGCCTGCAGGTACATTCCCCTTTGATCCAGGCTTCTCTGTTATAACTGCTCATGATGTAGCAATCATGTAATTCATCGTAATAAACATTGGGAACCGCCCCCTGGTATGCTATCGGGGTTTCCCTTCCACAATTGCCGGGCTCACTGAATTCTCCCTCATAATATTTAAACCAGCTACCTGCTTTCCCTTTATTGGAAAGGAGGGAGCGTGCTACATAAATTTTGTCTTCCACAACTGTTTTACTTACACAGTCAAAAAAAGATTGGGTATAGAATATGTATAAATATCCATCCTTCTTGTTGGGAAGGATGCTAAAATCACCACTGCAAAGACAGATGATATTGCCCACCTGCCCGCCGTCTATTCCATCCGGTGTATAGTAACTGCTATAAGAAGGGCTGTGTGATGTTATAATCCAATCTATAAATTCCCAGCTTCTTCCTTGATCCATTGATTTAATCAGCCCAATATGTCGATAATCCGGTTCTCCCTCCTGCTGCGCAAAAATAGTATAAGCACTTGATCCGGCCTCCCAACCCGTCTCATTATGAACATAGCAGTAAAAGGTTTGATCAGACGGATCAATCCATAAGCCACAAGGCCAGATTCCTCCTCTGGCGAAGGGGCCATCTGGATAACGACTTCCATGGAAAGCTTGACCAGCTTCCCCAAAATGGAATAAGAATTCAGCCTTATACTGTTGCTGCATATTCTCTAGGCCGTCTCCCTTCCATATCGTAATTCCGCCGCAATTTGTATGTCCCAGTATGCCCCAGGTCAAACCATCGGCATCCACAGCATGTGCCAATACTCCATCCTGATATACACCATTCATATTGCTGTAATTCGTTTTTTCTAAAGCTGTAACTTGTATTGTGTTCATAAAACCTCCGTTTTTGTTGCCTGCTGATCCATTTGTCTTGAATAAAGATAGGGACGTAACAGGGTGCCACGTCCCTAATTGTTTATTTATTTTTCTGATACCAATCGTTCACTTCCTGCGTTATAGCGTCTCCGCCATTTGCCTTCCAGTTTTCCACAAACTCATCAAAATAATCTAAAGGCTTAGATCCAAGAATAATGTATGTAATCATCTCTTCTTCGGAGGTCTTTAATATGGATTGATACTGCTTCATCGCTTCTGTTGGTGCTCCTGTAAAAGCATTCAACATATAACCATTATTTTCAATCTGGTATGAAACAATTGCTTCTGTACCTTCTGGTCCAAATACACCCCACATGGTATACCCTTCACTATCTTTATTGTTACGATACTTTTCTGCTGCTTCTACCGTACTATCATAGCCCTGAGTTACTTTTTCCGGTTTAACACCGGTATTAATAAATTGAACATATTCATTATGTATTTTATTATTATCACTAGTTGCTGCAGTTAGGGTAGGATAAGCAAAATTACGAACTGCATTATCATTATAAGTTACCGGGTCCTTTGCCACATACTCGGTAAAGATATTCAGCATCTTAATAAGGACCTCCGGATTATCACCGGTATAACAAAGTGCACCTGAAAAGCCAACGCTTGCCTGTGCTTTTACTATTTCACCATCAACAGAAGGTACCTTAAAATATCCCCACTCCTGGCCATTCTTTACACCATTTAACAAATCAAAAGGAGCACAGAAATGAGAAACCACAATACCTGTTTTTCCTGATAATGCATCCTCCATAAGTTTTGCGCTGTCCTTGCTTCCAAATTCCGGATCAATTAGACCTTCCTTATAATAATTTGCAAGCTGCCCCAATGCATTTTTCATCTCCGGTTGTATAGAGGAATAAACTAAGCTATCATTCTCGTTCAACCAGATGCCGCTATAAGCATGGTAACCATTGAAAAGACCGATGCTTGGGGTAAGTGCGTCCATAACATTTTTTGTCATACCAATACCAATAGTACACGTTCCACCCATTTTCTTTTCCTTAAAGGTTTTTGCAATATTCCATAAGTCATCCATCGTTTTGGGTGCTTCGAGGCCACATTCCTTTAACCAATCTGTACGAATAGAAACAACACCACAAAAATCCTCATAACCCTGTGGTTGTACAATTCCTAAGAGTTTCCCATCCACAATACCATTCTTTGCCATGATGCCGCCGTCCTGATTTAGCATAGCTTTTAACCCATCAGATGCATATTTATTGTAAGCATCCGTTAGATCTGTTAAATAATCGGCTTCACTCAACTCCTGAAACTGCTCTGCATTTACCTGGATGATATCAGGTAGCTCTCCGGAGGTAATTGCCAGATTCAATTTTGTATTTAAATCATCCTGGGAACCTGAGATAGAATATTCAACGTTCATGCCATATTCCTTAAACAAATCAATCCATGGATTACTTTCCATAGTCATACCTTCTGGTACGTTACGGATATTATCTTCCAACATCATACTGGTAACATCTACCGCTGGCTCAATTTTACCAAAAGGATCCGCTGACCCCGTTTCTCCTCCACTAACAGATTCTTCTGTTGCAGCATTCCCCTCTGTTGCCTTGGTTGAACTCGACTCTGATGTATTATCCGATTTGCTGCAACCACTAATCAAGAGACAAATCATAATAAACATCATGGCCAGGCTGATTAATCTTTTACAAACGCCTTTTTTCATAAATTTTACCCTTCTCCTTCTTATACAAATTAGTTATTTTTTATCAAATACTCTGTATCTGACAAATTTATTGTACATTATCACCAATCTCAAGTAAATATAACAATCCAATCATTAGTAGCATTATATTTTACATTGCAAACACACCGCAAAGTTCAACGCCCCATAAATTCAATATTTAAAACACACTAATTACTTGCATGTAATTTTTATTTCCAGATTAATAACGATATAATGCTATTTTTTTACATCAAAACTATTTAATCTATTCCAGTGCTGACTCTCAGAGAATTTTTCAAATCATAGGTTAGACGAAATCCACTAATGTTCTTAAACTGAGAAAAAACGGCGCTTAGCAATCACAATGCTAAGCGCCGTTTTCCTATTGTTGGGTTCCATCTGAGATGGAGCTTGCTTTTACTACAACTATTTTTCATGTATTTAAATCAGATAAGGTAATTGATCGGGGTTTACCATCCGATTTGCGAATGATAGAAATTCTTCCATGGCCCGTGTAAAATACTTGTTTGTTTTATAATGGAAATATACCTCTCGCATTGCAACCGCATCCTCTAATTTATAAAATAAAATATTTTGATCCAAACATGCTTTTTTAGCAAGTGTATCACTGATAATGGTTATCCCCATTCCATTACCTGCTATGTTATAAGCAGTTGCCAACTGGTCGACTTCAATTACAATGTTCGGTGTAAAATTACTATTCTGGCACATTCGATTCGCACGAGTACGACTGTCATTCCCACTCTTTAATAATACAAAGGGTTCGTCTTTAAAAAGCTGTAGCGGTACCGCCTTAGTATCCTTCTTTAAATGCTTCTCATTCCGAATTTCACTGAGTGACAGGCTGTACTCTTTCGCCAATTCATTTGCAGGAAAGGATTTATGAGCCATTAAAATCAGGTGTTCCAAAAATGCAAAATGCTTGGTACATATTTTCTCGTCAAAATCATAATTATCAATCACAAGATCTAAGGTGCCTGCCAATAACTGTCCCTCTAATAGAGCAGTATTTGCTTCTAGCAGCTTTACCTCAATCTGTGGGTAATTCTTCTTAAACTCCGCCATTACTAATGGGAGTATATAGGAAGCATAGATATGATTGGAGCCGATTATAATTCTACCAGTTTTTAAGTTTCTTAAATCTGCAACGTAATTCTGAAAGCCATTTTCCAGATCCATAATTTCTTTGATGCATTTGATATACTCATTACCACAGTCCGTAAGCCGAATGGGGTTTGTGCTCCGGTCAAAAATCGGATATCCAATACTCTCTTCCATTTTTTTTATTGTCAAACTCAGTGCCGGCTGAGATATATAGAGGTTCTGTGCTGCTTTTGAAAAACTCTTTTCTTTATATACTTCATAAACATACTCCATATTCTTAAACATATCATCACCTCCATTTCTCATTTAGAATCTTAGCAAGCCGGCTGTTGTATATTTTTTCGTAAGCTTCCCAGCTCTGTCATCTCATAAGGATTCATGATAAGTTCCAGTTCCTTTTCTGACAGTAGATGATCTCTTAAGATAAGGTTCTTAACAGGCGCACCAGTTTTTATTGCTTCTTTCGCGATCACCGCAGCTGCCTCATATCCAACATAAGGACAGATAGCTGTAATAATACCCACACTACTCTCTACCATCTGTCTGCAATGCTGCTCATTTGCCTGAATCCCAAGAATACAGTTATTAACCAGCGTATCCACAGCATTGGTCAGCGTTTCCAGCGATTGAAATAGCTTATAAAAAATAATTGGTTCAAATGCATTTAGTTCCAATTGTCCTGCCTCTGCAGCCATTGTGATGGTCATGTCATTACCAATGATATTGAAAGCTACCTGGTTCACCACCTCAGGTATCACCGGATTAACTTTTCCAGGCATAATGGAAGAACCATTCTGCATCGCAGGTAAATTAATTTCCCCAAAGCCAGTTCTGGGTCCGGATGACATTAAGCGTAAGTCGTTGGCCATCTTTGACAGATTGACAGCACAGGTTTTTAAAGTTGAGGATATTATAACATAACCATCTAAATTCTGAGTTGCATCAATCAGGTTATCCGCCTGATGCAAGTTTAGCCCTGATATCGAGGCTAAGTTCGGTATAATCTTTTCTAAATAATGAGAATCTGCATTTAGACCGGTACCAACCGCAGTTCCTCCCAAATTCAGGTATTTCAGCTCATCTTTTGCATAATCAATTCTTCTAATATCTCTTTTGACAGCTTCGCTGTATGCTTTGAATTCCTGGCCCAATCGGATCGGTACGGCATCCTGTAGCTGGGTTCTTCCCATTTTGATCACCGAATCAAATTCATTTGCCTTTTGTAATAATGCTAGGTATAGATGATTCAGTTGTTTCTGTGCCTTGTTAAATAATTTTAACGCAGTCATACGTCCACAGGATGGGAAAACGTCATTCGTGGATTGTCCATAATTTACATGATTATTGGGATTAACAATGTAATAATCACCTTTTTTACCTCCAAGAATTTCAATGGCACGGTTTGCGATCACTTCATTTGCATTCATATTCCAGGAGGTTCCAGCGCCTCCCTGAATTGGATCGACAACAAATTGGTCATGCAATTTTCCCTCTATTATTTCATCACATGCCAGGCAGATTGCATCTGTACGCTTTTTATTCAGTCGTCCAGCCTCATAGTTTGTCAAGGCGCATGCTTTTTTAATTTGCGCTATACTTATGATCATTTCCGGATGCATGGTTAACCCTGTAATATTAAAATTCTCCGATGCTCGCAGAGTCTGCACCCCATAATAAACCTCAGCTGGAACCTCTCTCGTACCAATGGAATCGTGCTCCAGTCTATACCCCGTCTTGTTATCCTTCTCCATATTGATAAATCTCCTTATCTACTTTTATGTTTTCCTGCCATTCTTACTGGTTTGATTACTTTTATTTTAGGTTCCACTGTTAGCATAGTCAAATATATAAAAACGAATAAGAATTATATCATTTTACTTATCGGATACTTTCTACGGTTCCCGGGGGAAGTTATAACTATTTATATATAATCTTCATTTACTTATATGTATTGGATTCCCCCGTTTATGAAATCTATAATAAAAGAAAGATCAAAATCACTTACTTAATAGGAGGAAACCATGGATATCAATAAGAAGTCCCTCGAAATGCATTATGAACTAAAAGGAAAAATTGAAGTGATCTCTCGTAAAAAGATTGAAACGAGAGAAGACTTGTCACTTGCATACACCCCCGGCGTAGCAGAGCCCTGTCTCGCTATCGCTGACAATTATCAAAAATCTTTTCTGTTGACACGGCGTAATAATCTCGTTGCTGTCATTACGGACGGTACTGCAGTACTAGGTCTAGGTGACATTGGTCCTGCTGCCGGCATGCCAGTTATGGAGGGTAAATGTGCTTTATTTAAGGAGTTTGCAGATGTGGATGCATTTCCGATCTGCATTAATTCGAAAGATACGGATACGATTGTTCAGACCATTTACCTTATTTCCCAAAGCTTTGGTGGAATCAATCTGGAGGATATTTCTGCACCCCGCTGCTTTGAAATTGAACAGCGCTTAAAGGAAGTTTGTGATATCCCTGTTTTTCATGATGATCAGCATGGAACCGCTATTGTCGTAGCTGCTGCGTTAATTAATGCACTAAAGGTAAGTGGCAAAAAAATGGGAGCTTTAAAAATAGTGATCAACGGTATTGGAAGTGCTGGTGTTGCCATAGCAAAATTATTACTTCACATGAACTTTGGTGAGCTTATTCTCTGTGATAAAAACGGAATTATATGCGAAGGCGATGATAACTTAAATGAAGAACAGCAAAAGCTATCTCGTATCACCAACAAAAGCAGAGATAAAGGTCAATTATCTGATGCTATGAAGGAAGCAGATGTTTTCATCGGAGTCTCACGCCCTGGTCTGGTGACAAGTACAATGGTAGCATCCATGAATCATGGAATCGTATTTGCATTGGCAAATCCAACACCAGAGATCATGCCGGAAGAGGCGAAACTTGGGGGTGCCATAGTCATCGGAACTGGTCGCTCCGACTATCCGAATCAGATTAATAATGTATTAGTGTTCCCTGGTATCTTTAAGGGTGCTTTAGCAGTAGGTGCTAAGGATATAACCAATAGCATGAAGCAAAGCGTAGCCTATACCCTTGCAGAAATGGTTCCTGCTTCGAAGCTGAATGCAGAAAACATTCTTCCCTCCCCTCTAGAGAAGTCAGTTGCGGAGCATGTAGCAAGAGCAGTCGCTGAGGTTGCCATTCACGAAGGGAACCTTCGGACTCCTATCCTAACGTGTAAGCATGAATAGAAAAAGAAAGACCTTCCTTCTGATGCGCTCCCAATATAAGTATTCATATAAGCATTGTTTCATAGGACTGCTTACGATATTGGCACAAATCATTTATGAAGGTCTTTCTATTTTAAGTTAAGGCAAAACATACGCCTTCATCATTATTATTACGATTTATGTAACCATTCATATAAGGTTTCAACCGGAGCTCCTGTAGCAAATCTCTCTTGATACTCATAATAGGTTGTATCCAGCCATGCAGTTCCTGCAATATCAAGATGTATCCAAGGTATGTCTTCGGCAAAGTGCCTTACAAATAATCCTGCAGTTATGGTTCCACAGAAATCTTCACCCATATTTTTAATATCCGCCATAGGTGTCTCTAGCATTCTTTTATGCTCTTTATCAAAAGGAAGCCTCCAGAACTTTTCTCCGCTTCTTTGTGAAGCCTCAATAAATTCCTCCCACAATGCTTCATTGTCGCACAAAACACCGGTATAAGTAAATCCTAGCATTCCCACCACAGCTCCCGTTAAGGTTGCAATATCAAGTACTCTGGTAACCTTCTCCTCTCTCACCGCGACAGTCATGGCATCCGCCAGGATTAGTCTTCCTTCTGCATCCGTATTCTTAATCTCAATCGTTGTTCCGGAATAGGAAGTAATGACATCCCCGGGCAGGTACGAGCTATCTGAGATCCGATTTTCACAGATCGGTAGAACACAGGTAACGTTCACTTTTGCATTGCTCTTCGCTAATGCATAGATAGTTCCAGCTACCGCTGCTGCTCCTGCCATATCCCCCTTGTTTCCGGTTAAGGACTTACTTGATTTTAAGCAATATCCTCCGGTATCAGAAGTAACACCCTTTCCAACCAGTCCGGTTATTTCCTTTGTATCCGGGTCACCCTTATAACGCAAGATCAATAAATATGGAGGAAATTTACTGGATTGTCCTACGGTGATCAATGCCCCCAGGTTATTTAACTCTTTACCAGAGCGTATTTCTACTTCCACGGGTGTTTCCTTCAACAGTTCGCAAATATGGTTTGCAAAATTCTCCGGACGCAGTAGATTTCCAGGCATATTGACCATATCCCTGGCAAAAAGAACGGCTTTACCCAAATACAGACCTTCTTCTATTTGTCTCTTTACGCTTTCCGGTGTCATATCTCCAATACCAGAAAATTGAATCTGATATTCCATCTTGTTATGATTTGATTTAAAACTTTTCGCGCCCTGACTAGCCAACTGTAAACCAAGCACAAATAGCTTTAATGCTTCCGGATTTCCTCCCTGGGCAATAGTACTGATATCAGCCTGAAAATCATAGATTTTTCTTTTCGCAAACTCCCGACAGGCTTTTGCTGCCAGTTCTTTGATCACATTTGCATCTTTCAAATCTTCTGCTCCAACCCCGATATAGAGAATGCTTCTGTGATCTTCTATCAAGAGAAGTTGCTCATTAAGATATTCACCCTGATAGAATTCACAAAAGGAACCACCATTCTTTATTTCCATTACATCCTCTTTTGTTACATAGCATACGGTATAGTTCATATTTTGACCGGATACAATCTGCACTGCGTCTTCACCTCTGTTTTTCTTTGTATTGTCAATCCTTAGTCTTCTTTTAATGTAATTTCCACAACCGTATCCTTATCATCCGGTAATGGATAGTTGTCAAAGGCATGACAATCGAAGAAGAAATATGCATTTTCTGAATACTCTTTTAAGTTCCAGAAGAAGGATTCCTTAACCTCTGTTCCATCTTTAAGCAATCGCATGGATTTCACCTTGCCGGCCATGTTTGTTAGGCAGATGGCGCCCACCTGTTCCTCCATCACATGGGCATAGAGCTTAGTTCCATTCTGGGTAAATCTTCCCCATTCCGGCTTCGCATAATCTGAGTAGGTACATCCATAGATACTCTTTCCATTTTCTTTCATCCACTTACCAACCTCTGTTAAGATGGTAACAGCTTCTTCCGGAAATTCCCCTTTTATCGTTGGTCCGACATTGACAATTAAATTGCCACCTTTGCTCACACATTCCACTAATGTTCTAACAATTAATTTTGAGGATTTGTAATGTTTATCATGAGCACTATAACCCCAATTATTATTGAGGGTTATACATGCTTCCCAGGGAATTGGATTACCTGCTACATCACAGATACAAGCTGGTGGTATCATCTGTTCCGGTGAAGCAAAATCACCGGAATATGGGGTCGGATTTAAGGTCCTAATCGAACCTGCATCCTCTGCGCTTCCTTCTAAACGATTATCAATGATGATATGCGGCTGGATTTCTCGTACCATCTGTATTAACTGCGCTGCCTTCCATTTATCACATTTCATATCGTCATAAGAGAAATCAAACCACATCAAGTCTAGCTTTCCATAATTCGTTAACAACTCACGAACCTGACCGTGCATAAACTCTAGATAACGTTCAAAGTTACGCTGGTCATTTTTGTATTCTTCACGATCACGCATTGGATGATGACGATCACCATAATGAGGAAAATCTTCATGGCGCCAATCGATGATTGAAAAATACAAGCCCACCTTAATTCCTTCTGCCCGGAAAGCTTCCACGTATTCTCTTACCAAATCTCTTTTACAGGGTGCATTTGTTGACTTAAACTCGGTATACCTGGTATCAAATAAGCAAAAACCATCATGATGCTTGGCAGTCAAAACGGCATATTTCATGCCTGCTTCTTTTGCAAGTCGTGCCCATTCTTTTGGGTTATAGTTTTCTGCATCAAACTCATCTATGTATGGTTCATATTCTTCCTTTGACAATCTTTCTGTACTTCGAACCCATTCACCACGCGCTGGAATTGCGTACAAACCCCAGTGTATAAACATTCCAAATCTTGCATCACAATACCATTTTGTTCTTTCTGTTCTGGCTTTAACTACTGCGTTTGTCATCTCTATCCCTATCCCTTTCATTTTTAATTGATCCAAGTCGAATTGACCCAAACCACTCCTAGTTTTATGTCTTTATTTCTCAGAATCCTCGTCCGCGCTTAACATTCGCATCAGCATATTCGCTGTACCAACATTATATCCACTGGTAGCATAGGTACCAAGAAAGCCTTTTTTTGTAACAATAATTAATGGCAGTTTATCTGGATCTACATACATTCGTCTTGCCAGAAGTTGTGCATTCGCCTCAGATGAATCATAAAGAATTTCTATCCGTTCCAGGACTTTCTTCGTTCTGTTAAAAGTCACGTCCTGCAAATCTTCTTCACTTTTTAAAACAAAATAGATTTTTATACCTAATTTATTAATTTGATCCGATACCTCATATAGCTCATTTAAAATATGTTCTGTTGGCTCTCGATTTACCTCTAACCAAAGCAACAGAGCCTTTGAGGAAGCAAACAGTTCTCTAGCTGATATCTCCTGCCTGTTCCATTGTACTTCAAAATCCGGTAGTTTAATTTCTTCCAGCATTTGTGAAAGCTCTGCCTGCTTTACGGATAATTCAATCTCTTTTTCTTGTCCGTCATCTAATTCAAAGTAATATTCTTTTGCCAGCACAGTTCCATTTGGAAGCCGATTGGAGGTAATGACACGATAAATTCCCGCTTCCAAGTTCAATCCCCCTAAATGCTCTGTGGTAATATCTCCATATAATTGTAGGGTCCAAAAACCATATTCGGTCAATTTTCCTAGGCTCCAATTATGTGTGTAGCTCCAGGTAACTTTGCTATCACCTTTGAAGGTAACAAAGCCCTTTGCCTGTACTCCCTGATTATTAATCGGGACAAATTCACCCTCCACATAATATTCCATTGTTCCATCCATGGGATTCATCCGTGCCGGTATCCCTAGGTGTCGAAGCATGCGAATACATACAATCTCTTTTGACAACCTG
Source organism: Bacillota bacterium (assembly GCA_023386815.1). Lineage (GTDB taxonomy): Bacteria > Bacillota > Clostridia > Lachnospirales > Lachnospiraceae > Mobilitalea. The sequence continues at coordinate 463,487 of JAEWIZ010000008.1, read as the reverse complement.
CTAGCAACCCCTGAACTCAAACAACCGGTAGCTGAAGTAATGAGCTGTCCATATTCCTTATCCGGCAGGGAGACAATCTGTTGATCCAAATAAATCCAGATAGCTTTCGGCTCCATCTGCCTTAATTCTTTTCTCTTCTCCAGATATAGATCCAGCACCTCAACATCATCCGTTAACCGCTCAAACTGTACCCGTGGGCAAAGGATATAAGAATTGAAAATATCCGCTGGGTATAAATTTTTGTAACCAGCGATTGATTTTAGATAATTTATGAGCATATCCGCTTTCACATCAAGATAGTCCTTATCGCTTAAGCTCAACAATAACGAAATACCTAGCGCATGACCCAGTTCACTTTCATTGATCCGATTAAGGAAGTCTTTGATCTGTGAAAAATTACCGGATGCCTTTTTTAATATTAATTGGACTTCCTCTTTATATTCACCATAAGTTACAGCCAATTCATTGGCTTCTTCTAATTGATAGAACTGCGCTATTTTACTCAGTCGCTTCTGCGTAGCTTCCTTTAATTTTTTCTCATTTCTACATTTATCTTCTTTTGTTAAAACAACCGGAGAAGGTACAGAATCAATTGGTGGTATAAACTCCAGTTCCCTCCATACATCCAATTTTGTTTTGATTGGCTGTAACGTTAAGATACCTTGCGTCTCCTTCTGGGTATTCATGAGGTATTCTCCATACAAATCCCCAACCTGCGCGGAAATATGAATACTTCCCAGTCCGGTGATAATACTCGTTCGTCCCATTTGATCCGTGGTTGTCGTCGCAATGTTCCCATATTCCGAATAGTTTAGTACTTCATATGAAACTGGCACGCCTTCACAAGGTTGCCCCTTCTGATCCTGAACTTGAATTGTAATTTCTTTCGCCTTCGCATAAAGCTGTAAATGATTTATGATAGATGCTATTCCTTTTTTTCCAACCATAGGATCCTGTGGCCTAGTTAGTCCAAACCATCTGGAATGAATCATCATAGCTCTGGAGGCTGCATTGGTAAACCAACCTTTATTAAGAATTTCCTCTGGTTCACAAGCCCCCAGATAATGCCACTCCCCATCGCACCAGGCCTCAACCCAGGCATGGTTATCATCACAATGTGACCACAGGGGTACATATACCTGTCTTGCCGGAATCCCCAAAGCACGAAGAACAGTCACCGCAAAGGTAGACTCTTCTCCACATCTGCCATATCCACTACGATATGCAGTCATTGCGGATATGGTCCTTTGGTCACTTGCCCGGTAGGTTACTTCCTGTGCACACCAGTAATTTATTTTCTTAACCGCTTCAGTCATATCACAATCTTCTATCTCATCATGAAGTAAATCATAGAAAAATTTTCGACATGATACTAGGTCTTCATTATTAACGCGATGAAGCAAAACATAATTTAAGAATAGTTCGATTGGAATTTTATCAACAAATGGCCCCTGGTGATATAGAAACACCCCGTGTTCTGCATATTCCCGGAAGAGAGAAAAGGGATAATCTACGGCATCACTTACGGGCATAATCGCATAAAGCCACTTAATTGCATCTGCAACATCACTATCACATTCCTTGAAATAGGTGAATATTTCCTTGGAGGAATCTCCAAGATAATCCATTTGCTGTAGAAACGGTTCTTTCATTTTAATTCTGATTTCTTCTGAAAACATAGCCAATCCTCTTTTTCAGTAATTTATTTTAAGCTGTCCAATGCCTGTCTAGCTGCACAGATTTTACTTTCATCTGTTTGGTAGATTTCATATTCGCTAAAGGCTGGAAAACCCATATTCACATTCGAATTCCGATATTGCATTTTACTTGCCAAGATACTCTTCCCTGACATATGATAGCTGGTACATCCGGTAACCTGATACAGTTGTTTTATCAATTCTGCATCCACACCACCCCCAGCTAAAATATCAATTCTTCCTGCTGCCTGCTCTACTAATTTCTGTAACATTGGTGCACCTTTCCTACAGTCATTTTCTTGGCCTGAAGTAAGTATGGTGTGAAGTTTCAGTGATATTGCAGCCTCTAGTGTTTCAATGGGATCTTTACACATGTCAAATGCCCTGTGTAAGGTCACAGACATACCTTTCGCTTCATTCATAAACATCCTCATAGCAGGTAAATCTAGTGTTCCGTCTGGACTTAGCGCTCCAATCACAACACCATCAGCTCCTATTGATGAAAAGAGAGCGATATCCTTGCGAATCATCTCAATTTCATAATCAGAATAGCAAAAATCCCCGAATCTCGGTCTAATTAGAACATGGATTTTTATATTGGTATGCTTTCTGACTTCTTCAAATAAGGATTGCGTTGGAGTAGTACCACCAATAATAAGGTTTCCACAGAGTTCTAATCTGTCTGCTCCGCCTTTTTGAGCATTCATCGCTGATTCTACGCTGTCAACACAACATTCTAAAATTTTTTCTTTCATCGTTTTTAACCTTTCACCGCCCCAATCATGACACCTTTTACAAAATGCTTCTGTACAAATGGATAAATAATAAGAACAGGTACGGATGCTACCACAATCGTTGAATATTTGAGTAATTGGGTTAATCCCTGCATCTCTGATGCCGTCTTTACGTCACTAATCATTGTATAATCGATTTTGTTCTGTATCAGGATTTCACGCATTACAATTGTTAATGGTTGTAAGGCATCCTTCTTTATATATAGCATAGCATCAAAATAACTATTCCACTTTGCTACCCCATAATACAGAACCAGTACTGCAATAATTGGTTTGCATAATGGTACTACTACCTTCTTCAAATAGATCCATGGTGTACAACCATCGATCTGACCAGCTTCATAAAGTTCATCCGGAATAGAGTTTTGCATATAGGTACGGCAGATAATCATATTATATGTGGACATTGCACTAGGAATAATCATTGCAAGAGGAGTGTTAATCAGTCCTAACTTATTTACTAAAATATAAGAAGGTACTAATCCACCACTAAAATACATGGTAAATACAAAAATAGCTGCAAGTTTATTTCTGGCAGTAAACTCTTTTCTAGAGAGCGGATACGCACATAATATCGTCATAACAATATTCACCAACGTACCAATCGTCATGTAAGAGATGGAATTGATAAACCCTGTAACAATCTTATGATTCTTAAACACTGCAGCATACCCTCTGAGTGTTGGTGATACCGGAAAAAACACAACTTTTCCGCTAATAACAGCTTGTGGATCTGAAAAAGAAGCACTAACGATGTAGATGAGAGGATATGCAACAATGACAAATATAAGAACTAGCAGTGCATAGACAATCAGGATAAAGATCTTATCTTTCATTCCTTGATTTTTAAAATTTGTGTTCATTTTTCTCCTCCTTTACCACAAACTTGTATCAGTTACTTTTTTACTAATCTTATTCACGGTGATTAGCAAAACAAAACTTACAACGGATTGAAACAGACCTGAAGCAGTTGAGAAACCAAAATCTGCATTTACAACACCTACTTTATAGACGAACGTAGAGATAACTTCTGATACATCTGCATTTAAACTGTTCTGCATCAGATACACCTTATCCAATCCGATATTTACAATGTTACCACAGCTGAAAATCAACATAATAATGATCGTTGGTAAGATTCCCGGCAGATCTACATGCCAGATTTTCTGCATACGATTCGCACCATCCATCATTGCAGCCTCCTTTAGCTCCGGGCTTACACCGGAAAGAGCAGCAATATAGATGATGGAAGAATATCCTATGGTTTGCCATAAACCGCTCCATACATAAAGATGTCTAAATAATGACACATCCCCAAAGAAGTTAATTGGATCAAAACCAAATTTTTGTAATACAAGATTGAAAATACCGGTACGCAGATCCATCATCTGCATCATCATACCGACCATAACTACAGTAGAGATAAAATAGGGTGCATAGGTTGCCATCTGAACGGTCTTCTTAAATTTCTCGCACCTGATTTCGTTTAACATGATTGCTAAAATGATTGGGAAGGGGAAATTTACAACTAGAGTATATACACCCAGGATCAGAGTATTCATAATAACTTTAAGGCTGGAAGTAGATGATAAAAACTGCACGAAATATTTTAATCCAACCCAGTCGCTTCCCAAAATTCCTTTTCGAATGCTATAGTCCTTAAATGCCATTAAAATTCCACCCATTGGAATATAAGCAAAAATGATCGCATATAGCAAGGGAACACTAATAATGAGCCAAAATTGCCAATTGGATTTCCCTAATTTGTTCTTATGTTTCAAGGTTTTTCTCCTTTCAGCTAAGCTGCTGTATTGGGCAGCAGCTTAGCTTTTCTTAGCTCCTTATTTTTTCATCATTCTATCATAAGCGTTCTGATATGTTTCTAATAATGTCTGTAATCCTGCTTTATCTAAGGAGTTTTTATAGTTATCCCATTCTGTATTGATATCTTTTGCTCCTGTTATGAATGCCACGGAAGTTTCCGTAATGATTTTTTCTACTTCTACCGCTACAGTAGAAACATTGGTGGATTCTTCATCTGTTATTTTTAATTCCGGTATCATATCAAGATCCGAATTTGTTTCGTTCTGTGTATATGGTTCATAGTCATTTTTTGATGAATCAAATAACAGTTTTTCCAATCCCTCCGGTGCATAAGGATCAATGTCCTGTGCTACAGCCTGACCTAATCTGTAGGAAGCAGGCGCAACACGAATTCCGATATCCTGCCAGTCATGATTCTGTGTTTCGGCAGAATAAGGATTTAACACTTCATATAATGCTGGTTCTCCATTTAAACCAAGTTTACCTTCTGGATTTAATACCCAGTCAGTTCCCTCATCAGCGCCATACTGTGAACTAAGATCACCTGTTGCTGAGTAAAAGAAATCAACCCAACGTAATGCGGCTTCCGGGTTCTTACACTTATCTGTTATACAGAAATTTCCGCTGGTAATTGCTGAATATTTAAAGTAGGAAGACAGTCTTGTACCGTCGGGTCCTTCCAAGGGAGCTAAGGTAGCATATTGTTTGTATAGTTCCGGATTTCCTGTGGAATCGATATAATCCGAAATCGTTCCTTCTGGGAAACATAATACAGGAGCATCTTCCTGATTAATAATTGTCTTTAACTGTTCTTGTGACTGTGTGAAATTGCCATCATAGATCGCACCAAGTTCATATAAAGAATTACAATAGGTGAGGAAATCCTTGTATCTGTCATCTGTTGCTGCTGTTACTATTTTTCCTTCCTTGTTTACAGCAGTCATATCATACACATTTAAGGTATAAGATTTGCTTGGGCATAGTAAGAAGGAACCCATTAACCAATCCTGGAAGGTTGAATACCAGCCTGCTCCAGGAGCAGTACCGCTAATTGCAATACCATTTGGTTTGTATTCCAGGAATTTCTTACAAACATCGTAAAATTCCTCCGTGGTCTCTGGCATATCACATCCCATGTCAGCTAGATACTTCGTATTAATCCACATTTTTCTACCATAGGAACAATGATAACAATCATTGGTTGCTAATAAAGAATAGATATTTCCATCAGATTCACGGCTTAGATCTAAATTATCTTTAAACATATTATAGTAGTTCGGTGTATTTTCCTCATTAATGTAGTCATCCAATTTAATGAAAATTCCTTCTTTAACACCATACTTTGCTACATTCGGAGTTACCCCCATAATAATATCCGGATAATCACCTGACTGTAATGACATATTTAATTTATCTTCCCAGTCATCTCTGGTTCCTGTTTCAAATTCAATATGGATACCAGTCTTTTCTTCTAAGAATTTAGTAAAATCATTGGTCTCAAGATCCTCAACATTTGGCATCGTCATGGTAAAGCACGTTAAGGTTAATTTTTCTCCATCTGCTACGATTGGATATGTTCCTGGATCTGTTAATGTTACCTTTTTGTCTGCTGTCGATGAATTACTTCCCCCGCATGCTGCCATTCCTAATACCATAACAGCACTTAATGTTACTGCAGTAAATTTTTTCAACTTACTTATCATTGCTTTTCTCCTTTTTCATAAAATTTTCTTTAAAACCTGTTGGTACTTTTTCAGAATAGGTTCCGATCGTAACCCATCCCAATTTGATTGTTTTAAATAGCAATTACACTTTTTTTATATCATTTCTATACATTTTAAACAACGAACACTTTTTTTTAAGCCATACATTTTTTGAAACAATGTCCATATTTACTGTATTATCGCGGTTTTTTCAAAAAAAATGAGGCTAGTTTTCCTACCAGCCTCTCGATTTTCTTATAACTAATTCGTATTATATTTTTCTATGATATATTAATAAAAGTACTAGGTGTCATTCCTGTGATTCGCTTAAATGCTCTTCGAAAAGAATAGTCACTTCCATATCCCACTTGAACAGCAACATCCTTAACCGCAATTCCTTCCATTAATAACTGACCTGCCTTTTGTATTCGCAAATTCTCCAGGTAATCACTAAAAGTAAGGCCAAAATATAATTTGAACTCTTTATATAGCCGTTGCTCTGATGTGTTCATACGTTCAGCAACCATCAAAAGACTAAAGTTCATGTCCGAATAATTATCTTGTATAATCCTTTCTAGTTCCAGCTTGATTTCTTCCCTTTGTTTATCCTTTTTTTCTTCCACAACCTTCATCTGGTGCCGTTTTGCAGTACGCAGGAGCGCATATAATTCATCCGGCCATTCCGTCTTTTGCACCTTTGTGATGAGCTGATTACTAAAATCATCACTTTCTTTCTTCAAACAACGAACCAAAATACACTGGAGCATTTTGACCATATGGGTTACCCAGTAAAGATGCTGTACTTGTTCAATATTTAACTCTCGAATCCGAAGTAACATGGCCTCTAGATCATTCTCAGAGCCATGCAGCAGGATTTGTTCTAATTGAAATTCATCTTCCAGTGACATTACTGCTCCCCGGATTTCTTCTTCTGTTTCTTCTTGAATTAATGGTACATGAATTTGGAAAAAGCTTGCGTTCTTACATACTTGTACTGCTTCCTCATAGGCTCCTGACAATTTAAGTATTGTATCTACCTGGTGGCTGATTCCCAGAAAGCTACCGCTAACACCCTGGTTGTAGAAATCAATTTTACCCATCTCTTCCTTAATACCAAATAGATTCCTATTCTGATCATCTGCCAATATCATAGCATAGGTGTAATTCTCAATTGGATAAATCCAATGTTGAATCATTAGCTCCGTTGCAAAAAAATTCTGCACTTTTTCCTGAAACTTTTGGTTTGAAATAAGGAAATCGCCGGACAACTGAGACTCAATTCTCACAACTACAACATAATATGCTGGATACTGCAAAAACCTTTCCGCTTCATCTCCTGCTTCTTCTTTAAATTCTTGAAGACTTTCATAGTTACCAAATAATAATTTCCGAATGCATTCCTTATGTACAATTTCCTGCTGTTTATCCAAGGTATCCTTAAGATTCTCTACTTGTTCCAGAAAGGTTCCCAGACTCCTCCAGAAGGTACGATTTTCATTTTGTGCTTTTGCGCTCCCTGATGCATTTACCTTAACTGCCAAATTTTCTGAACAGCGATAATATTGTTTTACCGTATTTTTATTGTTATGCCAATAATAGATACAAATAAGTACACCAACTAAAATAGACATGACATATAGGAAAACCATTAAATATTTGCCAATTCCAATTTCTTTAATTAATTCCGATTTTGGTGTAACCACAACAAAAGACCAGGAATAGTATTTAGACTCTGCTTTGTATGTAACAACATTCTTCTGATTTTTAATCACTTTAGAATAATCCATCCCAATCACAGCATGATTATCCGTAGGATACTCGTTATTTAAAAAGCTCTGAATAATCTTACCATCCTGATCAAGTAAAAATACACTGCTATTATCACTTTTCATTTTTTTCAAAAAGCTATTAATCACTTTATTATTTAATGAAATTATGATCGCGCCGTTATAAACTCCATTATCAACATCGGGAAGGGACTGAATAATTCTATAATGCATTAGATCTTTATTATCAACCGTTGCTTCCACGCACTCCATGTTAATATAATGATATTGACCGCAAAAATTGTTTTCCAAGGCTTCACAGGATTCTCCTTGTAAAGAGCGTATGGTTGAAATTCCTCGTTCCGTTTTTGGAATAACCTTCGGAATACTTATAATATAATCCTTATTTAAAAACCAGATACAAATATCTTCAACCATGGAATTCGTTAAGGTATATACCGAGAATTCATCTACTATTTTGTACATGTCATAATAAATGTTTTCTTTTTTATCATCCTTTGATAACAATTCCATAATCTTTGTATCTTCACTTAAATAGGTTGCGATATTTCGTAATCCTTCGATTTCTCGATCGAAATCACTCACCATGTTTGTCATAATCCGATAGGATTTCTCTTTTTGAACATCAATCAGAGCTTCTCTTGCTGTAAAATAAATAATTGTAATGGAAATCGTTGGCACCAAAAGAATCACCAAGTAATACCACAGAAGTTTTATTGCCATTTTATTAGCATCTGATTTTTTTTGATTCGCTACCTCATTCATTTTGTTATGTTAGTATGATATTTCAAAATCAAAATATCATAAGTTCCTTTCTTTTAGACTTTTATGACTCTAATGGGATCTCAATCGAAATGCATTGTAAATCCACGAATTATATAGTATGATATGAATATATTTGTCAAATAAAAAAAAGGAATTAGGAGTATTCTATGTTTTTTCATCACAAAACGCCTCAGCACCCTAGTATCCAGCTCTTTCATAATAATAATTGTATTTATCAAGGTTATCTTAAAGATATTCCCTTGAAAGAGTCCGTTATTAAAGAAAAAAGTAACCATTTCTTTCATGATCCAGAGCCTTGTGACATTCACCGAACAGCAGTACGGCTACGTATCACTGAAGAATTATTAATCAAATTAAGAGAAGCTGATCAAAACGAATGTTGTCAGCTCCTTATGGTTTTATGTACTTTTGAACATATAGATCGGTTTACATTAAACCAAACACCAAATAAATAAAAAAGGTCAAAAATAAAATTGCATTAAATAATTTTATTAAACCCATTCGATGTAGCATGAATTCTGAAACAGCATTGGTTGTCTTGGTTTTATGAATTACTATAAGTACAGCTATCGTTGGGAGTGACATTGCTCCTACATATACCAAGAACATACCTATGATCTGCAACATATTCTCAGAATGCATTCGGAGCATATATAATATAGATGCCATATATATCTGACCAGTGCAAAAAAATTCTCCAAAGGAAATAACAACTCCAAGTCCAAATGCTAATATGGGTATGAATTTTTCTGAAACATTCCCCATTTTCTTAATCATATGATGATTAAACGTTCGTAGCCTAACAGGAAGCTGCAAATGTATTTTTCCAAACTTTTCTTGTTTCACATTAAAAAAGTCCACAAAGTTAAGAACTGCAAGAATGAAAACCACCCCAGCAACTATGATTGTAAAAATACTGGTAACACTCTTCAGTTCAACGGAAAAGACAGCAGATGCAGCAAAATATGCTCCTATTCCAATGCCAAAATAAGTGATCATCTTTGCAATAATATATAACATACCATTTCTTAATACCCCTGATTGCGCAGTTAATAAAATAGACAATAGCATCAGCAGCATTGAAATACCACAGGGATTAAACCCTGCCAGCAGCCCGGATCCAAATAGGGTGAAATAACTTGTCTTAGGAATCGCTTCGGCTCCTGTTTTTTGATTTATCGAATCGATCAATATCTCATAAGTAGCATTAGAAAATGCATCTTCTTTGCTCAGTGCTGTGATAATTTCCTCTTCCCCCGTAAGAACCTGATTTCCAATAAAAATGGTTGGCACATGTTGTCTTTTATCCTCTACCTGATAATAGGCATACAAGGTTTGCAATATCTCAACTGCATTTTCTGCACCAATGTTATATTCATCAATGATAATAGAAGGATCTATTCCTTTTAGAAATCCCTTAACCTTTTCACACTCTTCACAGGAGTAGGTTGTAAAAAGTAATAGATAGTTATCATCATCTTTTATCTTCTTTTCTCTGGAATTTCGAGTTATATGATCAATTATCGAAATATCTTTATTAGTTTGAGCTTTCTGCTCAGAAGAAGACCTATCCTCTTCTTGTATCTTATCATATTGTATCGTTAAGCTTTCTTTCTCTATGTTGAAATCATTGTTCAAATACTGTTCAATCTCTTCATACCCCGTAATCGACTTCCCATTTACCACCAAAATCGGGAACTCGCTCTCAGAGGATTTGATCAGATCATTCTGGCAATATTTCTCATAGACCTCCTTTCCAGATTGTTGAAACACATTATAAACTAGAATTTCATAATTCATCTGTGCCTTTTCCTTAGAAGAAAAGCACCGGTTAAAAAGCTGGTAAATATCTTCATCTTCTTTACAGGATGCACAGGAATTATTATAGAAGAAAGTAAACGAAATTGTTGCAGCAGACACCGTTTTGGAATCTCTGCCTAATAAAAACATTATTAGAAAACATACCATTAGAAATACAATTCTTAATTTTCTCATGTTTAAAATATACCATAAATTCTCTACTGCGTAAAGCCGTTATTTCATATTCATTGTGAGTATTCACTAATTTCTCTATGTTTATAATTTGTTTTTGTAAATTTTGAACAATTAATATACCTGTTTTATATTCGAATGGTTCATACGTAATCGAGTATACAGTAACCATATTTCAGTTTTCATAGCTTCATTATTATTCAGAAATAATTATGACAAATATTTGAATTCTTCTCTAAAGTGTTAATATGATTAACTTACTATTTTAAACATTCAATTAATTTAACTATTAATATCACTCCAACCCACATTATCAAAAATTAGGCCTTTCACATGAGAAGGGCTTGTACCCTTCGATACAAGCCCTTCTTATAAAAGGAGAATGATTTCTGATTAATATCTGCCCCACCTTTATATATACAATTCCTATTAATTTTATACCTCAAATGAGTTCATGACTTACTTAGACTAATTAGCGCCTCAGGTTAAAAATCACTTTCTGAAGGTAGATAGTCATTCCATCTTATTACTATTCTCACGTAGTTGATTTAATTCTGCCTGCATTTCATCCAGTTTCTTATTATTCAAGGGATAAACAAACCAGAAGACTGCTGCGGCAGCCACACAAAAAATTGCAGGTATCACTAACGTAGAAATAACCATACCACTTTTCGCTGCTACACTTTGTTCAGCATTTGCTACATATCCAGTCATTGATAAAATGTATGCTGGAATTGCTGCTCCCAAAGTACCCCCTACTTTAGCTACAAATGATTGCAACGCTGATATCGCCCCTTCCGCTCTCTTGCCGGTTTTATATTCTACATAATCTATATTATCAGCCTGAATACCATACATTAAAACCATTACGAGTCCTGTTCCGAAGCCCATAAAGATATAGGTCAAATATAGGAATTTCAGATTATCAACCTGTAATAGGCGGATCAGTAAGGCACATCCATAAATAAGGATGCCTAAGCTGTAAACAAGGCGTTTACTGCTCTTTTTCACTAAGAGTCCAGTTATCATTAAGGCTGGTATCATTCCCGCTAACATGATAACCGAACACAAGGAAACTATTTTTAAATCACCAAAAATATAGGTTGCAAAATAAACTTCAGATGCAATTAGTATCGCTTTCCCTGAGACAAACAATAACTGTGAGATAAATGCCGCAAAAACAGGTCCAACTGTAAGAAAAGATATCATTTGTTTCAAACTATATTTGTCTTCATTTATTGCAGTAACACGTTCTTTTACACCAACAGCTCCTATGATTGAGAATAATAATACAATGATAGTAGTTACAGCAATCAAAATGAAATATCCTGTTCTTTTTGTTGCAAAGGCATTAATGATCAACGGTGCCCCTATTGATACAATTACCGCGCCGAGCATATATCCGGCACCTTTTATTGCACTTAATGATGTCCTCTCTTTCATATTGGTAGTCATAACAGGAATCAAACTGTTCAAGGAAATATCCATGACATCAAAGGTGATGCCGATTAGTATGTAGGTAATATAAGCAATAGCCATTTTTATGGCATCCGGTGCTAAAGCTGGCCCATACCATAATAATATAAAATTGATTGAACACATAATAGCTCCAATAAACAATAGTGTTCTGAACTTACCGTTCTTTTTTCTTGGAATGCGATCAATAATGAAACCAACAATCGGATCATTTATCCCGTCCAAAATTTTTGTCAGCAAAAATAGAGTACCAACTGCAGCAGCAGATAATCCAACTACATCAGTATAAAATATTAATAAATAAGCACTAATTAATGTCATGATTGGTATATTACCAACATTAGCTAGAAAAAATGTGATTTTTTCTCCAACTTTAATCTTTTGTTCCATTTGTTGATTCATTTTCATAATCCTCCATTTTTAATTTTTTCTGCCCTCATCATACTGTCGTTGATCTTTACTTATTTTTTTGCTCTCCTTTCTTCTGTTAGTTCAATTGGTAATGCGAATACACCCATGGGATCTAATGCTTTATATTGTCTTCGTTTGATAATGATAGCACCCTCCAACCACATTATGCTTTTCTCCATTTGGCATAATAATCTCAGCTGGAATCCCTTCTGGTATCGTAACCTCCAGGCTGAATCTTCCATTATCTATTTTCCATTCAGAAATAATGTTCCCCTGACAAGATTCATATTCCGCTCTTGCATAGGTCAAACTACCTCCCGGAATTGGCTTGATCTGTATTTTCTTGAATCCAGGCTCCAACGGCCTAATACCGGCACAATCCCGAAACAGCCAGGCTACTACAGCACCCGGTGCGTAATGATTATGAGAATCCACCGGCACATTTTCCTCAGTAATCCCATTCCAATTTTCCCACACTGTGGTTGCTCCTTTTGTAACTGAATACAACCAGCCCGGTTGCTTTACATTTTCTAATATTTTATAGGCAGTATCAATAAAACCGCATTCTGTTAATACCGGAAGCAATAGCCAAGTAGTTAAAAAACCTGTACCAATTTTATAATCATTCTCTATACACTTCCGATTCAAATCAGTTGCAATGATTTTCTTTTCTTCTTCTGTAACCAATCCCATTCCGATGGGGCGAACATAACGACAATGACGTTTCGATTTTACTCTTTTATTTTTTAAAAATTCTTTATGATATGCCGAGTTAATCTCAGCTGCCAGTTTTTCATACTTAAGCTTATCCTCATCTCTGCCAAGAATCTTAGCCATTTGTACAAGCTGGTTTGTTGTATAGAAAAACCATGCTGTAGTCACTTCCGTATCTGGAAAAAGTAAAGCTTTAAAATAGTCCTTATACATCGCCCTTCCTGGCTCCAGCCATTCTCCATAATGGAACCCCTTCTCGATAATGTATCTTCTGTGCTTTCCGGTACGAAAAATGAAAAATTTATTTTTCTCCTTGGCACGTTTTACATTAAATTCAACATATCGTTTCACTGGCTCATAAACTTCTTCCAAAATTTTTTTATCTCCATAAAATTCATAAAGGGTCATTGCAACATTTGATAATGCATCTGACCAGCCGCAGCAGCCGTTAGCACGCTCCGGCTTTTTCTCATCCGGTATTACATAGGGTAAATTACCGTTCTCTTTCTGTTCAGAGATAAAATCATGTAGCCACTTATTCAAGAACATCTTCGTATCTGCCAAATAACATGCTGTTTGACAAAAAACAGAAATATCTGCCGACCAACCGGAACGTTCCCTGGTCGGATTATCTGTAGGAGTATCCATAAAATTTGATTTCTGTCCCCATCGTACATTTTTCACCAGCTGATTAATTAAAACATTGGAGCATTCAAACCTACCCGTATATTTAATATCTGCATAGATAGCATGAGCCTTAAAATTCTCAGCCTTGACTTCTTCCGGCCAATCTACTAATTTGACATAACGGAAACCACAGATTTGAAATATTTGACCTCCGGATTGCACTCCATCCTTTAGGATATACACAAACTTCTGTCCAAGCTCACCACTCACCATACTGGCACCTTCTGCAACCAGATTCTTTTGAGTGAAATTCTTATTCTCATCCAAGGTTTCACCCATAATCATTTGCACTTCATGCCCTGATTTTCCTTGCACATTAAAGGTAATTCTTCCCGCCATATTCTGCCCAAAATCAAGAACAGTATTTCCATCCGGAGTATGTAAAATGGTTGGTGTAAACTCCTCCTGTTTTCGAATTGCAACGCCTTCATGGGGAATCAGGTCTCCTTCATACTTTGTTTTTATAACTCCATGCCAGTCAGAATCATCATAATCCGGCATTGCCCAATCACATATTTCTTTTCTGGCATCAATTTTCTCAATCACTTTTAAATCATTCTGCAAGATAGATCCATTCTGGGATGCCTTCGTGTCTTCGTCGGAGTAAATAATTGATTTCCTTCCATCCTCATATTCTATTTCAACAAAACACATAAACTTAATTTTTGTCCCATAGACATTCCTGTTACTGCCAATACCAAGGGCTCCTCTGTACCACCCATCTCCAATTACGGCAGCGATTACATTCTTCCCTTTTCGTATCCGCTGCGTAATATCGTATTCCTGCACCTGAAGACGAAAATTGTAGTCTGTGAATCCGGGTAACAGCTCTCGGTCATCAAGTCGTTCCCCATTAAAATACCCAAGATAAACTCCTAATGCTGTAATAGATAACCTTGCCTGTGATATCCTTTTATTAATATAAAAGGTCTTTCTAATATAAGAGGCCGGTTGACGCTGTTTGATATCAAACGTTATTTCAGGTTCAATAAAATATTGATTTTGATTCATAAATACACTTCCTTTCAAGCAATGTCCAATCACTTTATAAAACTCTTTATTTGTCGCTTATTTATTTTATTTAAGCTATATAATAATTGATTTTCTTATGATATAATATAGACTAATATCTCATAAAATATAAGTTTTGTGCTTTAAGGAGAAACCTATGAACTATAATAATCTTCCATTTATTGATTTTGTAAATTCATTAACTGACGAATCAAAACATATTTATTATAAAAATTTATCTCACATTTTTAACCAAGAACAAATTTCACTTGTTCAAAGTTTTCATCATGGTAATTTTAGACTCTCGGGCACTAATCATTTTCTTCCTGATTTTCTTGTCAGTAACAATGCAAAAAATAATCTCTTTTATCCGCAGGGTTTTCTAATTATGGAAGCAAATTCAGATTATTTTACGGACCGCTCTGAATTAGAGTCTTATGAGCTTCGATTTACATTAGAGGGTGAGGGTTACCTAGAATATGGTAATAAGAGCTTTACTTTGAAAAAGGGAGAAGGGTTTTTCATCGACTGCCGAAAACATCATTATTATAGAACAAATAAAGATAAATGGGTCAGCACTATTTTACATTTTAATGGACCACTGGCTGAGAATATTTTTTCCCATTATTCTTATGACGGAAATGTAAAATTTTCGGAATCGGATTGTCCAAATTTTGAAATGCTTCAGCTACAACTTTTAAACACCGCTTTAAAGCTGGTTCCTTTTTCAGAGTTTCGAATTTCCTGTCTGTTCGATATTCTATTAACAGAGCTACTGTCATCAAAAGAGCGCGGTATTCTACCAGATTTTACTTCTTCCATTATTCAAGAAATAATATCCTATTTAAGAAACAACTTTGATAAGGATATTACGATAGAGGCTATATCCCACAAATTTGGTATAAGCCGCTCCCACTTAAGCAGAGAATTTAAGAAAATAACAGGATTTTCACCAAAAGAGTATCTAATACAAATTCGCATTAGTCAAGCAAAGCTCCTTCTAAGAGGAAGTTCAATCAGTATTGATGACCTATCTTCTGCCATAGGCTTTCATGACACCGCTCATTTTATTCAAACCTTCAAAAAGGTCGAAGGAATTACTCCATTAAAATTTCGTAAGTTTGATTTACGATAATAGTGAGGGTATACTAAGGTATCCACTCGTCTATCCAATTGTTATTTTTATTAAAACATTGAAAATATCAGATTTATCCTTATTAAAATTAATACTAATACAAATAAATATATAAGCATGTTGTTGGATGAAGCTGACTCCCTCAATTTTTTTGCAGTAAGGAATGTAATATTCTAAAATCTAATGTATTTGCAGGACTTTAGAAGCATAGGACCGCATAGTATCAATCGTTTGAGAGTTAGAACACATAATTTCCACATATAAAGCACTTCCAGATTGTATCATTACTTCTCCATACTCACACACTGGAACTTGTCTATTACCTTTATATCTCTTGTCAGGAGATCCGTCTTTATTCACTTTTAACCATGTTTGCCGGACAACTTTTGCATCTGCTGGAACTGCTTCACTTTCAATAAAATTTGTTTTTCCAAGCGTTAGATTTATATCCGAGTAATTTAAGGCTCCGACCTTACGACCATCCACTACAAGAAGTTTATCCGGCAAAAAGAATAGTTGTTTTTTCTTTAACTGAAGTCCAAAGGGTTTCATATTAAGTTTTAAGAAATATGGCACTTTATTTATCGCTTTTGCAGGAATTCGTGTTACACTTGTTTTCGCGCCTCCATGCGCTTTGGAATTATTAATTTGGGCAGCAGTTATAATTTGCCAGAATTTTTTATTGGTATTCAGGCTCATCCAAGTAGAATTTAATTGCTCATATGCCATTTTTGATTCTTCATCGAAGTCATATTCCATAGGGATTACCAACTTGGAATGCGTATATATTTTTAAGGCTATACCAGCAATCCCAGTTAAAATAAAGATAGGCACTGCTGAAAGTAAAAATGTACATAAGAGAATTGTACTGACGAAATTAATGTCTTGAACTTTCTTAATACTCTCCAGCAATTCTTTATATTCAACAGGTTGATACTCACTCACCTTCACTGTTTCCATACTTTTTGCTGGCATAACATCATTATTCTGTGGATTATAATTTTGATGATTGTTTGAACCATTCCTTACAGTGCTTTTATTTCTATTCTTTCCTGTTTCTTTGACGTAGGATATCCCGGTACCCGGAAGTGAAAGTGTATGTCTCGTTGTTCCCTTTGATGTTTTTGTTATCCTCGCACCCTTCACACCCCAACTATATCCAACACCTGACTTACTTATATTAACACGAAATCCTCCACCCAAATTAATGCTTTTTCTGTACCTGAATCCCATAAGAACACCTCCAATTTTATCCAACTATTATCATCCATAGTATTTAACTTCTTCTACCACATAATATCACCACTATTTACATAAGAAAAAACTGTCATCGTCTTACAAAAACCTCTTCCATCTTAAGAAAGTAAGTGAAGTAATCCAATCAATCAATTTATATTACTTTCCTGTTTACAAAAAAGTATACTCATCAATTAATCTCAATAAAAAAGAAACTGGGAGTTTTGTAAACCCCAGTTTTTCCTATGCATTCATATAATTGAACCCTACTCAAGCTTTTATTACCAACTACTCTGCTTAAACAAATGTAAATTCCATAAAGCAACCAGTTTTGAATATCTCAAATCTTTATTAATTTACATCATTTCTATGATTTTCATTCCCCTTTGAACAGACAGATCAATAAAAGAGCCATCGACCCTAACCACCGGATTTGATATATTATGCGGCGGTACATATACAATTTCGCCGAATTTACCTGTACTCATCCTAACCCTTGACCCGACATAATATTGTGAAATGTTATGTATAAATTTTAGAAGGATGCCTGGATCATAATGACCCTCACCGATGCCTATTCGTTCAAAGTCCCT
Source organism: Bacillota bacterium (assembly GCA_023386815.1). Taxonomy (GTDB): domain Bacteria; phylum Bacillota; class Clostridia; order Lachnospirales; family Lachnospiraceae; genus Mobilitalea. Next base: position 445,641 of record JAEWIZ010000008.1, on the reverse strand, counting down.
GAAAGTATCAAACGGAGTCTGCCTTTTCTTGTAAACCCGTTCTGAGGTAAGGGCATCAAAAGCATCTGCAATGGATATTATTTTTGCAAAGCTACTAATACTTTCACTATTTATACCGAAAGGATATCCTGTTCCGTTTTCCTTTTCATGATGCATCAATACCGCATCTTTTACTTTCTTATTGATGCCTGCGTTATCCTTAATTATTTCAAACCCGAGGAACGGATGCAGCTTGATAACTTCAAACTCCTCTTGGGTTAAAGGTCCTTTTTTGTTCAATATCTCGATTGGTATTTTAGCCTTTCCCACATCATGTAAAATACCGGCGATCATAAGAAGCTTAATCTCGCTTTCCGGAAGCTCAAGCCACTTTCCGATAAGCATAGAATATAGCGAAACATTGATACAATGGGAGTAGGTATATTCATCCACAATTTTTATCTTATTTAAGCATTCTGTTACAGCAATATTGCTGTACATATTTTCATAAAGTGAATCGGATATCTCGTTAATTCTTTCATTATCAAGTCCTCTGCCTGCAGCGAGGTCATTAATAATTACCTTCACAGAATTTACACTGTCCTGATATTTTATTTTAAATGCAATAATATCAGCTTTGGGGTTATTAACGTTATCAATTCTTTTTGTTTGTTCTATCCTTTTTACTTGTTCAATCATTCTTGTCTGCTTGCATGCCGCGATCCTGTCCACTTTGAAAGCAACGAGCTTTTGTCTTATGGATTCATTAACAATAGTGTTTTTGGTTATAATCAAACTGCCATAGCTGTTGAATACATCCTCAGCAATCTCGTAGCCATCGGGACATTCCAATGTGCTTAACATGCGTTTTTCCATATCGTTTATTCCTCCATGACTCCTAACGTTACTTTACCCCGCATTAAAGAAGCTCAACTACTTCAATATCTCTTTCTACCGACAAATCATGATATTCATTCTCGCAACAAACTAATGGTTTCGTTATTTCTATCGGGTTGATATAAACTATATTGCCCACTTGTTCGTTACTTAACCGAATTGCTTTACCATTATAGTAGTCGATAATATTATTAACAAAAATCTGGCAAATATATGGATCCAGATGATTGAAGCTATTTGCTTGTATTTCCTCAACCGCTTTTAAAGGTGAATTCTTTTTACGGTAGGTTTTGGTGGCTGTGATTGCATCAAATGTATCAGCGATTGCTATTATTCTACTGAACAAGTTTATCTTCTCTCCCTTTAGCCCCAAGGGATAACCTGTTCCATCCATTCTTTCATGATGGAATAAAACACCTTGCAACACTTCCAAATCGAAAATGTTGAGGTTATCTAATAATTTATAAGCTACGACCGGATGAGATTTCATTTTTTCCATCTCTTCTATGGTTAATGTATCTGTCTTATTTAAAAGACTATCTTTAATCTTCGCTTTTCCAATATCATGTAAAAGACCTGCACGAACCAGGTTTACTAGATTTATATAATCTAAATTCATCCATTTGCCAATAACCAGTGATAGGAAAGCTACATTAACCGGATGAGAATACATATAAGGATTTTTATCCTGAATACTGTTTAGTAATGTTAATATATTCGTATCAGCATTTAGATTTTTACAAATTTGAATGGAGCATATTCTTACAGGATCTAAGTATAAAATTCTGCCAAACCTGATATCTTCCACAATATTACGCGTGATTCTTATTGCTTGATTATATGTCTCTTCTAAACTAAACATAATTCCCTCCTTTAAGCCTTACAAAACTACTGCAAATGCCACCAAACCGATTCCTGCGATACACCAGCCCAATGTGGCTGACGTGATTGTGTTATCCCTTCCCTAGTAAAATTAAATCATCTGTAGAAAGAATACCATATTTAACTATAAAACCACATTTTTCGCACGAAACGTGCTTTTCACCGCACCAATTGTAAATGTACTTCCACCGATGGAGGCAAGTCAGCAAATCTACAAGATTATAAAGATACTGCATCTACTTATCTTGATATCAAACCAAATTAGACAATCGAAATAGACAAAAGCTAAAGTAGGTGGTTTATTTCTATCGTTATAAAAAACATAAAAAAAGAAACTGGGAGCTTTATTACTCCCAGTTTTTCATCCTTATTTTTACAACATTTCTATGAATCTCACTCCCCAAACTGCCTTCCCGTCTTGTCTACCGTGTATTCCCCGGTATAAATCAGCTTCGATACAGGAACAATCTCGTACCCTTGATCCTGTAATCCCACAATAATCAGCTCCAAAGCTCCGGGAGTGTATTTAGCACCATTATGCATTAATATAATAGAACCATTGCTCAAGCTTTTGTTACCAACTACCCTATTTAAAATACTGTCAACTCCATGGTCTTTCCAGTCCTGGCTGTCAACATCCCATTGAATAGCATCATACCCACATTCCTTGGCCGTATCCAGAACTGTCTTATTGTAATCTCCATAAGGTGCACGAAATAGGGACATCTGGATACCGGTCAGCTCCATTACATCGTCATGCACTTCAATGATCTCTTGCATGCATTCCTCTTTTGTTAGATCTGTCATATTCTTATGATTATTGCTGTGATTTCCAATATCATGACCGGCTGCTACAATCTTTTTTACTGCTTTCGGATATTTTAAAACCCAATCACCAGTTACAAAAAAAGTTGCCTTGATGCCGTACTTATCTAAAGTATCCAATATTTTCTGTGTATCATCATTCTCATAAGCACAATCAAAGGTAAGTGCTACTTTTTTCTCGTCCGTTTTGACGCAATAGATTGGCATTTCGCTTTTTGTAAATGCTGTATTTGACACGGTTACTGCATTTGGTAGGACATTGATACCAAAGCTGATAATCGCAATTAAACTCAATACCATGATGCCTACCTTCATAAACAAAGCTGCCGTTGTAACCTGCTCCGTCCCAGGATTTTTATTCGCACTTAGCTCTCTTTTCATATCAGGATCTAATTCTTCAATATTATAAAGATCATTTTTCCCATGCTTGCTTTCCTTGGATTCCATAGCCTACCACCAATATGTTGTCTTACTATAATATATAAACATGGCTAGGACTATATTCAAAATTATTGCATTTGATAGCGTTGAATTAAACCGAACTTATATAGGTTATTCCAGTGCTTTACTTAAGTCCTTTAAAACTTAATAAAAAAGTAACCAAGCTGAACACCTCTCTTGCTCAAGCTTGGTTACTATCGTTACTACTATTATGAATCTATAACCATGAAGCTCCATGTTTCATCGGTCTCAAAATACATATCTCTCTTAAGCCTTCGTTACACTCTTCTAACTTTAACTTCAACCGCCTTTAATCTCTCATTTAATGCATCAAAGTCAACAGATCCAAACAGCATCTTAAGCATAAACGGATCTCCTGCTCTTAGCACATCACCAATACTATATGGAAGCTCCATACCCATAGTTCCTTGTGCAGATGCAGCCAGTCTAGGTGCCATTTCAGTTAAAATTTCCTTCGTCTCTGGAACAGAAAGCAATTCTCGGATCGGAGATTCTATTGTATATTCCAAATCATACTTTTTCGTCGGAATATAATGAAATACATAAGTACCTGCCGCTAAAGTAACCTTCACTTTTCCTTCTGCCTGCTCTGCATCCAATCCATCTATGCCCTTCACAGAACTTATATCACAGTCAGGTAAATATGCTGTTGCTTCTGAGTCAAATGGAACAATGACCTTTATCGTAAGAGTCCCATCCTCTTCCCGTTTCCATCCACTTTCAATCATACCCATGGAAGATCTCACTCTAGCAGTTGCATGATAGATCTTACCATAGATCTCAGGCTTTACAAGAAACTTCTTAAAGCCCGGTGCTTCCTCTAATGGATTGATGCCGCACATATTGCGATACATCCATTCCACAATAGAACCATAAGCATAATGATTCAAGGAGTTCATTTCTGTTCCGGAGATCTTTCCATCCGGTAAAATAGAATTCCAGCGCTCCCAAATCGTAGTTGCCCCCATAAGTACCTCATATAACCAGCTTGGATAATCCTCTTGTAAGAAGATCTGATATGCACTATCGCTGTCACCATGATCTGATAAGGAGCGGCATAAATATGGGGTTCCGATAAAGCCAGTCTTTAAATGCATATTACTCTTTCTGAGTAAGGCACGTAAATCCTTCACTACCCTATCCTTTACCTCATTCTCAACCAAATCAAAATGCAAAGCAACTACATGCGCTGTCTGAGTTAATATGGTAGAACGGCCATTCTTAGAGAAGAACTCATCCTGAATTGCCTTTTTAATCTGCTCTGATAATTCACCATAGAATTTCGCATCCTCGTCATACCCAAGTACTTTCGCAGCTTTTGAGAGAATGTTTGTAGATAGTCTATAATAAGCTGATGCCAGAAGTCCGTTATCCGTTCCACCGAGCACGCCACCAGGCACAGGACCATCCAGTGCCAACCAGTCACCAAACTGGAAGCCTTCCAACCAGAGCTTATGATCTCCTTGTTTTTGATCCTTCCTGCGAATCCAATCCACCCAGGTCTTCATGCTGACATACTGTCTCTCTAGAATTGTCTTATCACCAAAATGTAAATATACCTCCCACGGAACTACAGTAGCACAGTCACTCCAAGCACAAGCACCGCCGCCAGCAAAACTGGACTCCGAGCTACGATTTGTGGTAAAGGTCGGAATTGTACTTGCTACCATACCTTCTACCAGCTTCTGCTCTTCATATAAATCCTGCATGAATTTTGTATAGAAGGCGTAGGTATCCATATTAAAGGACGCTGTTCCAGCAAATACTTCCGTATCACCTGTCCATCCCATTCTCTCATCACGCTGAGGGCAATCTGTAGGTACATCCAGGAAATTACCTTTCTGTCCCCACATCGCGTTTAAGAATAGACGGTTTACCAACGGATCAGAGGTCTCAATATGTCCTGTGGTCTCCAAATCAGAGTAAACGACACAGCCAACAAAGTCATCTAAATTGATCGGCTCAGAAAAGCCCTCCAGCTTAGCATAACGAAAACCATAGAAGGTGGTATGCGGTTCAATCACACGCTCTGTTCCGTCACAGATGTAATGATATTCTGCTTTTGCGCTACGAAGATTATCACGGTAAAAGTTATCCTCTTGCAGAACCTCTCCATGAGATATCTTAATCTGGGTACCTTTTTTCTCACGAACCTTGATTCGTAACCAGCCCACCATGTTTTGTCCCATATCAAGTACCAACTCTCCTGCCGGAGTATGGATTAACTCTACTGGTTTGATGGTTTCTTTCACGATAACAGGAACGGATAATCGGTCTACAACTTTTCCAAGAACCTTGGCATCATATTCGATAACCTTATCCCAGCCGTCAGCATCACATTCCGTTGTTGACCAACCTGGAATCTCCTTGCTGGTATCGTAAATCTCACCGTCATAGATACTGTCATCAACGATAGGAGAAGGTGCACACTTCCAGTCTGTATCTGTACCGATCACCTGAACACTGCCATCCTCCAGAGTAAGACGTAATTCACAAAGTAATGCAAAATCATGACAATAAGGTTGATTCGCATCTCCAAAGGTACCAAAGGGTCCCTTTGCCCAGCCGTTTGCCAACATTGCCCCAACAACATTGTCACCTTCCTTGATTGCCTCAGTTACATCATACGTTTGATATTGAACCCACTGATCGTAGGTGTTGCAATAAGGGGTAAGACGCTCCTGCCCCACTTTTTCACCGTTAATCTCCAGCTCGTAAAGACCCATACCCGTTACATAAGCTCTGGCGGATTTGATTTTACCATTAACAGCAAATGCTTTTCTCATATAGGGATGCAGATTCTTATCTTCCCAGGAGGTTGTGATCCATTTTGCCTGCCAGCCATCTTCTCTTTTTCCTGTTTCAAACCAGTTTACTTCAGAAGTTGCCTCATCACCAGCATCACCCCATACCTTTACTGACCAATAATATCTTGTATAGGGCATCAGTTCAATTGGGAGATCAACAGCCAGGTTAGAAAGCTCAGCCTTCTTACCACTATCATAGAGAACCTCTTTCATCTCCCCATCTTTTGCTACCACAACCTGAGCCCCAACCTGCTTCTTTGATGCAGTATCTTCTGTAATCCAGGATACCGTTGCATGCACCATACCATAACCCAGAGGATTAACCATATGGTTCGTTTTACATGATGTAATCTTCATTTTACTCTTCTCCTTTTCTATGCTATGTAGCTTTCATCTTTCCAAGGATTTATTCTTGTCAAGCACGAATAATTATCCTTACCTTTTCACACATTAAGAATTTTTGTACTAATTTACTTTATGTACAGATTCTTTTCGGTTATCAAAATATAACTAGCTATTTTCTATTATAAATTATATAATATTACTTGTATTATGGAAATATGGTAAGGTAACAATTAGAGTGTTATGAGGTAAGATTATAATGAATCAGGAATTAATAAAGCGCTTATGGATCCATACCGATAAAACAGATGAAGAAAATTTAATAAAACATAAGGATAAGTACTCAGAGGACATCATTAGAAATCCCATACCCAATATCCCTCCTCTTATGCCGGCAGAATTGTTTCTAAGCGATGTCTCTTCACCCATCTTCATTTCCCTTCATCATGAAGAGGCGAATATGCATCGTCATACTCATGATTTTTTTGAATTAATCTATGTCTGCAAGGGGCACCCGATCGGGGTAATTAATGATCAGGAAATAGAATTAAAGGAAGGCAATCTATGTATCATGAATCCGAATGCCGCTCACTACTTTAAGCAATACTCCGAATTAACGGATTTAATACTTAATATTGTGCTACCGAGGGATTTATTTCAGAAATCAATTTTTCGCATTCTATTTAACGATCCGTTACTGAATGCTTTCTTTATCCGATATCGTCTTGAAAATGAAAATCAGCCTTCTTTTCTGTATCTGCAACATTTAGATAGGGATATTGATTATTTTATTGAAGCTCTCGTGAAGGAATACCTGGATAAAATGCAGTACAGCCAGGTTATCATAGAATCCTTGTTAACTTTAATTTTCTCATTTATTTTAAGGAATTATAAAGAAAAATCCAGCCCTAACGATAATGCCATGGCTGAAATTATTGATTACATTTATATGAATTACCAGACTGTAACTATGAATCATGTGGCAGAGCATTTTAATTATCATCCCAAATATTTGTCCACTTTAATTCACAAGCATACTGGGCAGACTTTCCGGAGCCTAATTGTAAATATTAAGCTACAAAATGCCTTAAATTATTTACTCTATACTAATTACAGTATTGATCAAATTGTTGATTTGATAGGCTATAAAGATAAAAGCAGCTTCTATAGTCTCTTCAAAAAAGAGTACCAACTGAGTCCTGCTGAATATCGAAAACAATTTTCTCTTCTTGTAGAGTAAGCTACTATGTTGATAGTAGCTTACTATTAAAAATTCAACCTGATTATCACTTTACTTCATTGTTACGCATTCTTTTTCGCAAAAAACAGTTCTAAAGCGTCCCAGATGATTGCGTTATCATCCGTATCCTTGAGTCCGGAAGTAGCAATTACTCCAATTAAACTGCCATTTCTAAGACGAATTGGGAATCCTCCGCCGTAACGCACAAATTCGCCTGGAACCATGGAGGGAGGATCCTGTGGTAATCCACTTTCCTTTAACTCAAGACCTACTCTCATGCTACTCTTACCGAAGGTCATTACCGTATTCTTTTTCGCGCGTAGCCAACGTTCCTCAATCCGACCTCTGTCATTCGGGAAATAACGCATTACTGTAAAATCATTCACTGTTATTTCAAAGGCAACTGTTCCAGGATAATTCTTCATCACCTCAAGGATTAACTGCCCGATTTCTAAAGCGTCATTGTGTGAAAAGCCATCAAACTGATATTCCTTCTCTTTTTCAATTACCAATTGCAAAAATTCCTGATCGTTCATTTTATATCCTCCATATCTGTGATGCTTCCTATGTATTTTCTTAATATCTTTCTATTTTACCCTGAATCAGTTTTATTTTCAATTAAATTAGTGATAATGCAATTGAAACCTAACCTTCTAATCCATATGAAAAACTTCTATCAAATCAATGCTCACAGGTGAATTGTCTGCATTTGTCTCCATGATATCTGCCATGTAATCCCACCACTGCCTTACAATCGGATTCATATAAAGCTGAGCTGCCTGGTTATGATCCTTCAGCTTTTGTGTAGCAAACAGAGTATCTGTCTCTGGATCTAGATAAATGGAGTAGTCTGATACCCCAGCTTCTTCTAACACCTTCACTAGTTCAGGCCAAATCTCATCATGACGTCTCTTATATTCTTCTTCATAACCAGGTTTTAATTTCATTTTAAATGCGGATCGTATCATCTTTTTCATCCTTCCTTCTGCTTAATTAGGGATTCCATTATAAAAGTTCTATACCAAATTCCCTTCTTAGAAATACATATATTCTTATAAATACATATGAAGCAAACGGCCAATTTCAGTCTTGTTTTTTTATTGAGCGAGATTTAGGCTGTGATGTGAATATGGGGGCATATATTTCCACCTGGGCTTGCCTTTAACATCCCATGATTGCCAAGTGCAGGCAATCACGGGAGGCCCGGTCTGCGCCCATATGAAAATATATGCCCCCATATTCAGTGCGTTAGTGTAAACGCTGGCTTTTGGATCTCTAAACCTATTATAATTAAAAATTTTCATATAAAACTACGAAAAGATGTTATAGAAAAAGAAGAGTCAATTTATTTGACTCCTCTTATCAAAAACCAAATAGGAATTATTCATAAACCAATGTTTCACCAAAACATATTAGAAGGAAGGGCTGCATGTTTATATTTTAATAATAACTTATCCAGCATATATTTATCATCGTATGCTAGGTCATCGATTATAACAGCTTCTTTACTTCTTCAATTACAAGTCGTACAATCGTATCCTTATCCAATCCTGCAGGAAGTCCTGTTCTAGTAGGATACCGATCAACGGAGCCAAACAATGTCAATTTCTTAATTACCTCCTGCTTTACCGCTTCTACCTGGGCTGGTATTAACTCAATGATGCCCAGATCTGTATCCAGAAAGTTACGGAGTGCCGCTTTCACTGCAGCAACATTGATATCGGTAAAGATATTAACCTTACTGATACCATCCTGGATTGCCTGTTTAAAATCTTGATCCGTTAATCCGGAACCGCCATGGAGTACTAAGGGTACGTCTATCGTTCTTGCAATCGTTCTTATTCTTTCAAAATCAAGCTTGGGAGGAAGCTTATATGCTCCATGAGCTGTTCCAACGGCTATGGCAAGAGCATCCACTCCGGTTCTCTGTACGAAATCCTTAGCTTGCTTGGGATCGGTGTAGTACTTTTTCGGATCCTCCAAATGAGAACTACCTTCAGCAGAACCTTCATTATCGCCGACATGACCTAATTCACCTTCGATTGTTGCACCATAGGAATGTGCGATATCCGCCATTTCCTTTACTTTTCTGACGTTCTCCTCATAGGGATCTATGGAACAATCATACATAATGGAGCTGAAGCCAAGCTCCAAGGCCTTGATACAGGTCTCTTTTTTAAGACCGTGATCCAAGTGGATAACCACAGGAACCTTTGCCTTCTTTGCCATTGGAATAAGATAATAGGAGACCTCTTCCAAGGGGCCATAAGGAAAAAGCACTTCAGCTGTTCCCATAATGATCGGAGAACCGGTACTTTCAGCTGCTGCAATAATTCCTCTTGCTAATTCAAGATTTACCGCATTAAACAAACCCACTGCATACTTACCCTTTTTTGCAGGATAAAGTACTTCGTTCATATTAACTAACATTCTACTCAACCTTTCTGTATTTTATCATTTTCAGTTTGGTTTTTACCATGCCTTTGCCCAACCCTGCGCTATTCTTTCTTCCAACTCCGGAAAGGTTTTTAGTCCACTTAAGGCATCATACTGCGTTACATTGGAAGCTCCAGTAGCAGTGGCTAGTTGAAGACATTTATAGAAAGGATATTGATTTAGTAATGATGTTAGAAAGGCAGCAATTGTTGTATCTCCTGCCCCAGTGGCGGACATAATTCGATCAGGCTTATAACTCTTTTCAAAGCCGCATTTGTCCCCCCACTGTGACGGATTACTTATAAATCCGTCTCCAATAGAAGCTATTGTCCTTTCTGAAGCAGTTCGGTAGTATAGCCCGGGTGCACCACATTTAATCAGAACAACCTTTGCACCCATTTCAATCAATTGCTCTCCAAGTGGGTCTACGTCTGCTTCAATGGATAAGCTCTCCGTAATATCTCTTCCAGCTGAACGATTCGTCCATTCTTGAAACATCTGTGGATTTAGCATAAAGCATAACTCCTCCACGCTTGGTGAAAAGAAGTCCACAAAAGGGAGAAGCTTTGTTAATATAGACTTCCAATCCTGCCGACCAGCCTCTGAACTTTCATCTACAGATGCCATATCAAGTGAGGTCATAATCCCTTTTGACTTCATACGCTGAAATAAACGTATCAGCTCCTCACCTTGATTTTGATACATCCGTTTCATTAATGGTGGATAACCAAAGTGGAATAGGATGATATCCTCTAACATTTCATCTTTTATATCATCGCAGGTGAAGGTATCATTCGCACCTGGATGATGTAGAAAAATACGATCCACACCGGGGGCTGCTATAACAACAGAATATGATGTACTAGAATCCTTATCTACAATCAATCCGCCTCCTGCACCATATTCGTTGAAAATATTCGCGATGGACTGTCCAAAATTATCCGCTCCAACTTTTCCCATCAATGTAACATCTGCACCTAACATCTTCATTGCCAGACCAGTATTTGCCACAGAACCACCGGTATGCACATCTGCTGCCTCCATATGGATCAGCTTGCCCGGAACCAGAATCTGATCCAGCTTTCCCGGCTCTTTTGATGAAAATATGGGTGTAATATCCAGACAGACATGGCCAGCTACTATTACTTTACGTTTTCCTTGCATTGTCTGATCCTCCCTATGCCAGCATAAAATAGCACTCTTTATTACACAGTTGTCTTTCTATGATACTTATTTACCGTTGTGATAGCTGACGAAATTTCCTCTTAATACAAATGTCTTTCTATGGGGAGAAGACTATCGAAATCATAACTAATACGATAGTCTTGTTCCACAATATCCTTTATTCGATACCCATTAGTAAGTTCATGACATACATCTCAAGGCCTTCAAAATCTCTATTCTCAACACATTTCTTTTGGAACTCATAATCAAATTTAGCAACCTTTGCTTCAAGAGCTTTACAGATCTTTAAGCTGTTCTCCAGGTGTTTATAACTATCCTCATCCCTAGTTGTTCTCATAGCCTTAACATCAAGACCAATATATTCACCATTAGCACCATAATCATTCTCGATCAGAACCTTAACCTGATTGAAAGCCTGTCTTAAATTCTCAACACCGAAGGATTTATCCTGATCATATTTAATACCATTCTGATCATTCAAATGCACGCCCCAGAGCTTGCCAAGAGCCAGACCGAAGCCCATTTCATGGGATGGATCAAGACCTGCAAGGATCGCATGTGCAGATTCCAGCAAAGCACCAACTCTACTTGGATCAATGGTAGCCGCAGACACACCCATAACATGCCCCAGTGTCCCACATACACTTCTGTCGATTGGTTCATTGGGCTTTGGCTCAATTACAATACGCACGTTCTTATCGTATTCCAGCATCTTGTTAATTGCATAAATCAATGCCTTTGTTGCCCATACCGGGCTCTTGCTTTCTGCACACAAGGTACCTTCTCTTGCAAGCCAAAGAACGATCATATTGGTCCCCAATTCCTTCGCGATATCGATGGAACGGTAAGCTCTCCACATAGCAAAGTCTCTGTCCTCTTTAGAAGTACTCATAAAACCGCCATCAGCTGTATGGGGATCCATCCAGAGTCTTGGTGCAACAAACTCAGCTGCCAAGCCATATTTGTCAAGGATAGCTTTCACCTTACGTGCTTCTGCCTTAATCTCTTCCTCGGTCAAATCGTTCATGTTGGGCACAGCATCATCATCATGAAACTGAATTGCAGAAAATCCCATTTCAGCAAACTTCTTAACCTTTTCTTCAAAGGAAATCTCTTCTCTTGTAGCCGGACCATAGGAATCTGCTCCAGTATGTACGTTCCAGGGACCCACAGAATACTTAAACTGATACATGATAAAACCCTCCTTAGATTGTATACCTGCAGCTTGTGCAGAACTTTCATAATAATAACATCATCCTTACGAATCATCTCAATTCATAATGAATTCTAAATTAGGATATGTTTCGTATGCCTCTCTGTTATCTATGGTTGTATTATACCTTCAATCTCTCCTTACTTCCTTGACTAACTTGCGTTTAAAAAACGATTAATTTGCTATCATCATTGACATAAGGGATATCTTTGTTAAAATTGAATTAGAGGTATTGCTACAGAGTATCATAGATCAAAATTCGTATCGAGGTGTTTTATGACAAATGAATATGAGCTTATCAATCATTTAAAGGTTAAACATATGAATATATTCCTTGTGCAGTTGAAATACCGCACCCCTCATTACCACAATGAAATGGAATTAGGGCTAATTCTACGTGGAACCTTGCAGGTAAATAAGGGCGGTAATAGTTACGTACTTCATGAAAAAGACATCTTTGTTTTAAGTCCAAGGGAAACGCATGAGCTGCAAAGTGAGAATGATGACGTGCTAATCTTATCTGTACAACTTTCTAACAAACTCTTTTCCCCCTATTTCCCTCAGATAAAGGCGTTGCAATTTTTAGACTTTAATCTGCGTGAAATCTTGACGGAACCAATCTATTTTGAACTGCTTACCTATATTCATCGATTAGCTTCCATCTATTTTAATCAGGAGCCTTTATTTGAGTTCCAATGTATTAGCATCGCTAACCAGCTGATGTATTCACTGCTTCATAATATTGCTTACAGGGTACTCACTGCTGCGGAACAGGAGGCTCTCTCCAGCCGTATCGGCCGTCTGAAACGGGTGCTTGATTATGTGGAAGAAAACTATAACAGGAAGTTGCTTCTTCAGGAGATTGCTGATTCCGAGCAGCTTTCATTGACCTATCTGTCCCATTTTATCAAGGATCTGTTAGGTATGTCCTTTCAGGATTATTTAAATCATGTCCGCCTGGAGCATGCCGTTCATATGATTGAGACAACGGATCAAAATATGCTGGATATCAGCCTCGAAAGCGGATTTTCTGATATCCGCTATTTAAATAAATTATTTATCTTACGATATGGATGTACACCAAAGAATTATAGAAAAAATAATAATAAAAAAAGCGAAGCTATGAATCACTTCATAACCTCGCTTCAGCGAATACTTTCACCGGAAGAAAGTCTGGAGCTTTTATCACTCCTGGGGATATCCTCTGCCAATTAAACCAGCAGATTGAGTTACATATACAAAGCTATCGTCCTTTAGTTCCCTTATATACTCCTTTAACTGCATCAACTCATGCTTATTGACAACTGTTTCAACAAGCATCTTTTTCTTTACGTTAGAGGTATCCATTCCTTGAATAAAAGTGACACTCCTATGTAAGTTCTTACTAACATATTCTGTAACCTCTAAGTATTTATCAGACATGATTCTGACGATAAAATAACGCTCTGTACCCATGATTACAATATCAGTTACCTTACTGCAAATAAAATTACAGATTAAGGAATAAATGATCAATGTGATATCACCATATAAGATAGAGGACGATATAATTATGGTGTTTGAGATCATAAAAAAGGTTCCAACGGTCATACCCTTCTTCTCTTTTAAGTAGATTCCAACGATGGATTCCGGACCGTTTGCTATGGACTGTCTTAGAATCAAACCTGTTGCTACTCCAAGAAGGCATCCACCCGTTACTGTGGCAATGATTGGATCCGTGATAAAATCAGGAAGGATCTTATCTACAATACCTATGTAGAAGGTGAAGGTAAAATAACTAGCTGCGGCATAAAATACCTGTTTCCGGTCATATGCGATCAAGGACCAAATGAAGATCGGAATACATAATACTACTAACACCAGCTGCATGTTCAATCCAAACAACTTGTTAAGCACCGTAGCAACACCCCCAAAACCTGTAGCTACTAAACCATTCGGTACCATGACCAGATTAAAGGCACAAGCGGCAATAAACTGCCCTATCAAAATCCATACCAATCTCTTTACAACTTTCATCATAAAATAATTTCTCCTACTGTAAATACTCTATTAGTTCGTCAATTCCTTTTCCTGACTTGGAATCCACAAAAAATACTCTTTCACATCCTGCCAGACGTAGCCAGGCCTCGGCACGTTTTGGTATTCCTTCTGGATGCTCTATCTGAGTAACAATTCCAATCACCTCTCTGTTAGCCATGCAGGTTACATTCGGAGGTATTAAGGAATAATCATCCGCAGCGCTAATCAATAAACCTACAATATCTGCTTCATAGGAATATAAGGCAAGAGCTCTCCCAAGATGCTTACTTTCTGCATATTCTCCAGGAGTATCAATAATTGACGAATAGAAATTTGTATACTGTGTCTTATGATACTTTATTTCTTCTCCTCTTAATGCCTGCTTCAAGGTTGTCTTTCCTGCGCCAGTTCGTCCCATTAGTATAATTCGTTTCATATTATCCTCCGTCCTTCCATGTGCCAACAAATCAGTTATAAGATGCCTTTCACACTATCTCCTTACATGTAAAAGGGCGCAGTATGATCCGCGCTCTTTTACTTGTGATTCTCTTGTTTGATTTGAAATATTTAACAAATGTATTTGGGAATATCAAGTTCTTGTAATGCTACATACTGCGAAGCCCAGCTTCTCTTCCACGTATTCTACAATGGCCTGCAGTGCTGTTTCCACCTGTGACACAGTTCCTGTTATAATAACGGTTCCGCTAAAGCGATCAACAAATCCAAGATCAACACCTGCAGACTTGATAGCAATATCACTCGCAATAATAGCAGTTTCGCTCGGAGATATCGTCAGAATTCCGATTGCTGCACTATGATAATCCAGTTCTGGATTCAGTCCTAATTTCTTATATAATATCTGATCCGGATTGGCGATAACATGTGCTAACGTAACCTGCTTACCCGGAACTAATTCCTGAACGATTCTCATCTTGCCTTCATTCTGTAATAATTTTTCTAAATCCACGATATCACTCTCCTTGTACTGGGCAACCTTATTCTGTGGCTAATCACATAGGATTCCAACTGTTTCTAAGACCATACCCATTTTATTAAAATAGTTTTCATTCTTTCCTGAGTCTATTCCTCGTCTTTTTTATAAAGAAATTTTTCATCCAGAGTTAATTTAAAATCCTTCGCTAAACTCCTGAAATTATTATCTGAAATCGTCTGTTGCTTATCATGTCTCATAGACAATACCTTAATCAAAATTTCTGCTGACTTCTCAACAGTATGCATCAGACCAAAGGTTAAATCAAAGTCTGCACCGGAGCAAAACATTCCATGATGTGCCCAGATCGCTACATCATATTTCTCCATTAATCTGCTGGTTTCTATTGCAATATCTCTACCACCTGGAACCATCCAGCCAATGACACCAACACCAGCAGGAAATACTACCGGGCATTCTGTAGCCATTTCCCAGAGTTCTCTGGTAAATACTTCATCAGATAGGGGAAGTACAAAGGTTAAGGCTATTACATTGGTGGTATGAGCGTGATAAATCACTCGATGTACACCATTTGACACTCTTTTCTTCACTTCATGATTCATTAAGTGGGTCGGAAGCTCACTGGTAGGTCTTCCGCCCTCAACAAGTCCCCACCGAATTCTGTAATTATCTCCGGATTCATCAATCTCAATAATTGTGATACAGGTTTCAGGATCAATCGCAATATTTCTAAAGTATTTTCCACCACCGGTAACCAGGAAAAACTCTCCTGCAAGTCCCGGTACGCTGGTACCGATGGGAGCCCAATCTCCAGGACAGTTGAGTCTTGATCTTACGGCCTCAACCTCCTCCGGTTTAATACGGTAAGATAAATTACCACCATTTCTCTCATGCCAACCCTGAGCAAATCCATCGTCAGCCATTCGAATAAAATCTTTTACAAATTTGGTATCAAGAATCGTCATAGTCAAAAAACCTCCATTAAAAATAATTTTTAAAATTTCCTGGTCTTTACTATATACATCCAATCTGTGCAAAATAGATCGAATTTTTATCCTCCAATTTGGCATTGTAAACCTGACTGACTCGCTGCTTCTAATAACTGCTGCATATAGTCATTATCAGGAGGTACAATATCAGCTAATTCATATTTTCTTCCAAGACCCTCATATTTATCCTGCCCGAGACGATGATATGGCAAAAGATGCAACTCTTTTACACCTGGGAGGCTCTTTGCAAATGCTGCTATACCCATAATTTCTTCTTTGGAATCATTAAAGCTAGGAACTACTGGTACCCGAATGATTAGATTCGTTCCAGTTTCAGCTATTTTTCTAGCATTCTCCAATATTAATTCATTTGGCTGGCTGGTGAACTGTTCATGTTTTTTACTATCCATATGCTTTATATCCATCAAGAAGGTATCAATATAAGGCAAATACTCTTGAATAATATCAAAACTAGTAAAACCGGTGGTCTCTATTGCTGTATTAATTCCATAATCCTGACAGGCTTTTAATAATTCCACTGCAAATTCAGGCTGTAATAGGGCTTCCCCACCGGATAAGGTAACTCCGCCGCCGGATCTACGGTAATAACCATAGTCTTTTTTAATTTCATCCATCATTTCCTCTACGGTAACATCCCGTCCAATGATTTTGTCCTTTCCCTGAACCTTCATCGTCTGGATGTCATACTGTTGGGATTCTGGATTGCAGCACCACTTACAACGAAGCCTGCAACCTTTTAGGAATATGATGGTTCGAATTCCCGGGCCATCATGGATGGAAAACCTCTGTATGTCAAATATGCGGCCACTTACGGCTTTTTTGTCCTTCTCCATCACAGTTAAACTCCTCTTTTCCTAATGTTAGGATTCAATGCCTAAAATCAGGCATCTGAATTACGATTAATACTTAAATCCTACTCACGACCAATTGATCAATTGTAGACTTTAATGCTGTTCTGTTCTTGCGATGATATCTTCTTGCAAGGATCTTGACAGAGAAGTAAATAATGCACTATAACCTGCTACACGAACCACCAGATTCTTATACTTCTCCGGATTCTTCTGGGCTTCTAGAAGTGTATCCCTGCTAACTACATTAAACTGCATATGACTACCCTTCTGATCAAAATAAGATCTTATGAGAGCAACAAAGTTCTCTAACCCCTTCACACCACTTAAAGCGGATGGATGGAATTTCTGATTGAATAAGGTTCCATTGGAAGCAATGTAATGATCCAACTTAGCTACGGAATTTGCCGCCGCTGTAGGTCCCATAACATCCTTTCCTGAAGAAGGAGATACACCATCCGCGACTGGTTTGTATGCTAATCTGCCATCCGGAGTTGCTCCGGTTTGAGCGCCAAGGGGCACGTTTGCAGATACTGGATATAAGCCTGCCTGGTATTGTCCTCCACGTGGGTTTCTAAAATTCTCTAAGGGTTTCGTATAGGTATAAGCTACCTCTCGAGCAAATAAATCCACCTCGGCAAAATCATTACCATACTTGGGAAGTTCATTAATTGCTTCTAAAAGATCATCGTATTTCTTGTGATCAGCTTCTGATACACCACTTTCCAGTGCAATCTTATAGATCTCTGTAATTTCTTGTTCTGTTACCTTACGCCCTGCCGCAACCAGACTACGAACTACTTCCTTTGTAATCTTTTCTGCCAGAACTACATCAACGCTTTTACCGTAGTTCATTTCCAGTGCTTTTTTAAACTCGCCCAAAGTCAGCTTCTTCTCTTCAAATACCAATTTTTTAATTGCATACAGAGAGTCGGTCATATTTGCAATGCCAAAGCCCTGTGGTCCGGTAAAGTTATATACCGCTCCACCCTCCTGCATACTTTTTCCTCTGCCAATACAATCTTCCACCATACTTGACTGGAATGGTAGCGGGCATCGCTCCGCATGAGCTACGTCAATAGCATTAATGGAGTTTACCATTAATTCAATTAAGTAATTCATTTGCTTTTGATAAGCTTCAAAGAACTCCTCAAAGCTGGTCATATTCTCTACGTCACCGGTCTTTATACCGATCTGAACACCCTGATCCATACCGTTACTAAAAACCAGTTCTAACGGTCTGCACATGTTGAAGAAGGCGGCATCATGCCATCCATCGGTTTTACCGGATTTTTGTGGTTCCACACAACCAATAATATTATAATCCCTTGCATCCGCTAAGGATAAACCGCGATTTTGCAGGGATGGGATAACTACTTCGTCATTATAGTATGCCGGTAAACCAATACCGGTACGTGTTAATTTTGCTGCCTTAAGGAATAACTCGTGAGGTGTTCCGTTCCAAATACGAACAGATAAGGAAGGCTGAGGCAGCATTACATGCATGGAAGCCTCAATACATAGAAAGGATAAATCGTTGGTTGCATCCATGCCCTCCGCGTTCTGTCCTCCAACAATCAAGTTCTGGAACAAGCTGTAGCCTGCAAAACCCTCTGCGGAGGCTGCATCACGTACCTTATTTAAATCATTTAATTTAACCCAGATACAATCAATTAACTCCTGCGCAAATTCCCTTGTAATCTTTCCAGCTTTTAAATCCGCCTCATAATACGGATACATATATTGATCGAATCGACCTGGTGAGATAGAATGTCCGCTAGATTCAACCTGTAAGAGCATTTGCACAAACCAGAAGGACTGGCAGGCTTCATAAAAGGAAGTCGCACCATATCTGGATACTCTTGCACAATTTTGAGCAATCTTTGCCAATTCAGCCTTGCGTACGGGATCCTTGCTCTTCTTAGCTTCTTCCAATGCTAACATTGCATACCGTGTCGCATAGTGAATAACCGCCTTACAACTAAGGATCACAGCCTCTAAAAATCTGCTGCGTTTGTTATAATCCATATCTGAAATCTGTAGTTTAGCCAATGCTTCTTCCGCTTCTTTTATAATTCCTTCGTATCCTACTGCAAGAACCTTAGCGTAATCAACAGTTACATGGCCGATACCATTATAAAAATAATTACCTGGAGTAAAAATATTATGATCGATTGCCTGTTTTGCTTCCGATGCCATATAAGAGGAAGCTAACTCACTGGTAGTTTTTCCATTCCAGTAGCAGTATACCTTATGTAAGGTTTCCTTTGTTTCTTCAGAAATTTCGAAGGGATCCGCACTACGAGTAGCAACGGTCTCAAACTCCTGCTCTAACCAAGCATAAGAATATTCCGGAAAAACCTGACAGCTCCTAGGTGCAATTGTTGCACTACCTACGATTAATTCATCCTCACGTATCACAATCGGTATAAACTTTAAAATGTGTTCGAAAGCTTTTGCACGTCTCGTAATAATCGGCTCTTTTTCTGTCTGCATATAACTTTCTGTTAAGAGTACCGCACGATCTGCCTCAATCTGCGGCATTTTTGCAAACAACGAATCAATTAATCTCGTTATTCTAGGGCTTTTCTCTATTTCACCATCATAATACTTATTCATAACGACCTCCAAATGCCTGCTTTTCTTATTATAAACCAACTTGTAAAAAGCCAAGGCAATTATAACTTTATCTCTTACAGTTATTCTCGAACATTTAATTTGCTTCTATTATTTTATCACTTTCAACTTCTATAAGCCTTGACAGAAAGAATTGATTTAGTTTTAGGAATTAACTTTCGTAATCAATTCCACATTCTTTGCCGCAAGAACTTCGTTCCATGTTTCATCCGGTACTTCATCTGTAACGATAACATCAACCTTATCCAGATCACAGATTTTAATAAAGGATGTTTTCTCAAGCTTTGAGCTGTCAACTGCTAGGATTGTAGTATTAGCAGAAGCCATCATTTGCTGTTTGATATAAGCTTCCAATTCAGTAGAATCTGAGATTCCCCGCTCCAAATCTACTCCTTTACAGGAAATAATTGCTTTATCTACATGATAATTACTAACTACCTGCTCTGCTTGATGACCTAATAAGGAAAGAGAGCCTTCCCGTAATAGTCCTCCAGTTGAAATCACTTTCCAACCGGTTATTTCAGATGCATCTACTAATATTTCAACGGAATTTGTAATAATCGTAAGGTTTTTCTTATTTTTCAACTGCTTAGCGATATAGCCGCTCGTGGAGCTTGAGTCAAGCATAATATGATCACCGTCTTGAACTATGGAAGCCACGATCTCGGCGATTGCTTGCTTTTTAAGTACATTGGATGTTTTTCTTACGGTAAAGGGTTGATCTGCGTATGCATTTTCAGTTGCGATTGCACCGCCATAGGTTTTCTTTGCAAAACCCTCTTGCTCTAGCTTTTCCAGGTCACGACGGATGGTTTCCTCCGTAACATCGAAAGCCTTACTTAAATCACTTACCAGTACTCTATTTTCCTTTTGTAGAATTGTCAGTATTTTATTTCTTCTTTCAATCGCAAGCATTTGATCCCCTACTTTCCTTCTGATAAAATATTTGATTATCTAACCGCATATCACAATGAAAACTAATAAAATGCAGATTAGTTTCTATTTTTCGTTTACACTAATCTGCCTATGTTCCTAATACGAATCTCCATAAGAAGCCTTAATCGAAAAACCTCAGAACAGGCCATATATCAGAGCCTTTTCCAAGGTTTTTTCAAAGGCATCTAATGGACATTCGTATATCACATTATAAAATACATTTGCATAATTTATCATCCGGATTTGCAATAACTGTCGAATCCAGCAGCATGGCATGTTCGCCCACCGCTTTTTTTGCTTTTTCTATGGCTGCTTCCACTGCCGCAATGTCACCAGTTAAGAACATGTAGGACTTCCCACACATTCCTCTTGCCATTCTCAGTTCGATCAACTCAACCTCAGAGGTCTTAGCTGCTTCATCAGCTGCAACTATAATTGAAGGTGTTGAAAAGGTTTCAAGAATTCCAAGAGCATTCATCTTCTCTACTTTAGAAGTACCATAGAGTGCAGGGAAGATACCCTCATGAGGATTACCAAGGATAAAGCTATCGATCAGATGTTGCCCACAAGTACTGCGTGCTGCTTCTACACTTGCATTAACCGCGCTTAAATCACCACAGAAAATCGCTATGTACTTTCCCGGACAGACGGTCTGTGCTTCAATAATATCGATCTCGGCTGTTTTCACCATCACATCAGCTGCATGAATTCCGGCAGATACTGTTTTATATTCAACCATTCCGATTGCTTTACTCATAGCGTAATTAACATCCTCTCATCTAAACTGTCATTTGAGTCTTATATCATTAAATATATTTTAGTTATTACTATCTACTTTTCATATATCTTCTTTTCACGATATCTTTTTATATCATATCATGTTTGTAATTGTGAAGCTATTATTTTGCTCGTATAATGATCTGACTATCATTTACCTCAAGAACTTCACCACAAATCGAGGCATGTACCGGAAGCGATAACTTTTCTTCCTCTGCTACAGCTATTACATCACCCAGCTGCACGATATCATTTTTATGAACAATCGGAATTGCTTTTGCTCCAATGTGCATATTCAACTTTATTCGAACCTGCTTGGCAGAAACTTTCTCTTCTAGCATCGGTGCGTCCACATTATACTCTGATAAACCCAATCTGGTAATCATGCGCTCCATAGGAACTGCTCTGTAACTGCGCATCTTGTTCACAGGTTTTAGTGGAACTCCTTTGGGAATCGGGATTCCCTTACTACGAAGACCATTTTTATATTCCGTAATTAATTTTCTTGGTGCCAAGCCCTGAGGACAGGCATACATTTCACAAACGCCACAGGAACAGCAGAACAATGTGCTTAAAAAAGGCTCCAAATTCTGAGTTGTTCCGCTGGTAGCAGCTCTCATAAACAGATGTGGTGTGATCGGATGGCCTAATTGATTTCTAGGACATAAGTCTGTACACATCTCACATTGGCAACAAGAGGCCATTGCTTTTTTCATATCTATGGAAGTACTTCCTAATTTCTGCATTACTACTGGATGGCTCTTAGGAAATACAAGAATTGCATTTGTTGTCTTTGTGATTGAACTGAAGGAATTAACAACTCCGCCAGTCATAGGACCGCCCATAATATAGGCAGGCTCTTTCACAGTTACACCACCGGCCAACTCGACAAGATCTTCTACTGACATTCCGATCGGCGCTAATACAGTAATTGGATTCTTCACCGCGCCGGCAATGGTTAGATATTTCGCAGAAACAGATGCTTTCTGATTGATGGCACAGTAGATATTATAGATCGTCTCTACATTAAATACCACCACGCCAACCTCAATCGGAATACTTCCAGGAGGAACCACCTTTCCTAAGGTTTCATAGATCAGCTGTACCTCATCTCCCATAGGATAAACTTCTTTCAACTGGCTTAAACGAAGTCTTGGAAAAAAGGAAAGATAGGACAAGACTGCATTAACAGTCTCTTCATAGGCTTCCTTTACTCCGATGACAACTTCCTGTACCTCAAGAGTTTCTGCAATCAATTGCAAAGTAGACATTATTTCATATGGATACTTCTGCAGTAATTGTCTATGAACTTTTAACAGCGGCTCACATTCTGCACAGTTTAACAGTATTGTGTCAGCTTTTTGATCCAGCTTGGCATAGCTTGGAAAACCTGCTCCACCTGCACCTGCCACACCACATTCTCTAACAATATGTTTTAATTCCTGAATATCCATGTAAGTCTCCAATTTTAAATATATACTACATTTCTGTTATCGTATCAACAATTCCGACAATTGCTGCATCAATCGGTGAGTCTTTCATATTGCAGCCGACTCTGGCACCGCTGCCTAGTACCACCAGGACATTTTCACCTACGCCTGCACCTACATTATCAATTGCGATAAACCTTCCGGTTCCCTTATCCATATTGTCTAAGGGCTCAACAATTAACAATTTGCTGCCGACAAGCCTATCATTTTTCCTTGTAGCAACAACAGTCCCCACAACCTTGCCAATAATCATACTCTAACCTCCTGATTTTTCCTTTAAGAAAAATTATTCTCCCATCGGAGAATCCTCTGCCCGAGGGCTATGTTAGGTTGCAAAAAAATATCTTCTTCTACAACTCATTTATCTATAGAATCGTTACAGTATCACCTGTAATTATATTCGCTGCATTCGCTTCATCGGTATCGATGTGCATCTCTAGCGTATAACTTTCGTCTACACGGATTGTCACATGATTGAACGTAGTTCCTCTTGCATTTTCTGCCTTTACGGAAACTACATCTCCATTTTTAACTCCTGCTTCTTTTGCGTCTGCTGGAGACATATGGATGTGTCTTTTTGCGATGATGCATCCTTCCTTCAAATACAAAGCTCCTTTTGGTCCAACTATAGCGATTGGCGCGGAACCTTTTGTATCTCCAGAATCTCTGATTGGTGTCTTAACACCTAGTTTAAGTGCGTCCGTAGCAGAAATCTCTACTTGAGTTTCTTTACGAACCGGCCCTAATATTCTTACATTCTCAATTGCTCTAAGTTTAATACCAACAATGGTAACCTGCTCCTCAGCAGCATACTGTCCGCCCATCAGTTCTTTTTTCTTTGTTAGAGTATATCCCTTGCCAAAAAGTGTTTCAAGATCTGCCTGGGATACATGCACATGTCTTGCAGATACGCCGACGGGAACTACGTATCCTTCTTTCTTTTCAGGAGCGCTTTGTTTCATCGCATCCATAACTAATTTCGTAACTAATTCTATTGTTTTTTCTTCCAAGGGATTCACCTGCACTCTTTCAGATTTTTATAACAGTTCAATCATGCGAATGTAGGGCTGAACTGTTATATCTTTATCTCAGGCTGTCACACAACCATCCTATGTTTCCTTAAGAAACGATAATCATGCAACAGCCCTGATAAAGATAACTACATATAATAGCAATTATAGTTTATACAAGATGAATCAAAATGTTGACTCACTTGATATGAATAATTTAAATTACTTTAAAGCTGGAAGAATCTTCTCAACATCTGTATGAGGTCTTGGGATTACGTGTGTTGCTACTAATTCACCAAGCTTGGATGCGGAATTTGCACCTGATTCAACAGCTGCTTTCACTGCACCAACATCTCCTCTAACCATAACAGATACAAGTCCAGAACCGATTTTCTCTGTTCCTACTAAAGTTACGTTTGCAGCCTTTAACATAGCATCTGCTGCTTCAATTGCTGCTACTAAACCTCTTGTTTCAACCATTCCTAATGCTTCCTGAGCCATTTTCTTTTCCTCCTTGATAACATTTACTTTTTTCTCGTTACTAGTTTTGTTTGTAGTTGTTACTGCTTCATTGCTTGCATCGTCCGTACTATCTTTTGCATCCAGTACATGTTCTTCTGTAGTTTTCTTGGTTGCTGCTTTGGTTTTTGCTTTATTACTTACATTGGTTTTTACTTCATTACTTACGTCGGTTTTTACTTCATTGCTTACATCGGTTTTTACTTCATTATTTTCATTGGTTTTTACTTCATCAATACCAACTTCTTGTACTGCTTCTTTTGCCGGCGCTTTTGAATTACTCTTTGCACCACGCTTTTTTGATTCTGCCATACTGTCTCCATTCCGCCGCTTACCTGGCGGCACAAATTACCATGACATTTATATCGTACATTCAGATAACTGTGATTCTAGTCTTCCATTAAATCCGCTGATTCTTTCCCCTGAATTCTGCTTGCACTAAGCTTTACCATTCTCATGGTTTCTTCATGTGGATTTGGAATTACTGCATGTACACAAGGTTTCATCGATTTACTAGCAGCAACTTCCACTGCTTCTTTCACAGCCGATACATCACCTTGTATAATGATGGTGACAAGACGTCCGCCTAACTTCCTTTCCCAGGTAACGAATTCTACATCTGATGTCTTGCACATGATATCAAGTGCATCAACTGCAGCTGTTACGCTTGGGATCTCAATAAATCCTAATGATTTCATCTATAACCCATACCTTTCGATTTATATACCTTAACAGGTCTTCCGGAACTTGTTTTATACAAGGGAATTACACATCCTCCAACTTGTTAACTGGGTTCTTTTGAAACTTAAAACTTCGGAAGAATTTTCTCAACATCAGTATGAGGTCTAGGAATAACATGTGTAGCAACTAACTCACCTAATCTGGAAGCTGCTGATGCTCCTACCTCAGTAGCTGCTTTAACTGCACCTACATCACCGCGAACCAATACTGTTACAAGTCCTGATCCGATTTTCTCTGTTCCTACCAAAGTTACTTCTGCTGCCTTTACCATTGCATCAGCTGCTTCAATTGCTGCTGTAAGACCTCTAGTTTCTACCATTCCTAATGCTTCTTGAGCCATTTTACTAATCCTCCTGAGATTGTTTTTTATTCAGGAGGATTTAGCCTCCTGAGATTGTTTTTTATTCAGGAGGATTTAGCCTCCTGATCTCGTTACCTTACTAATATTTAACCATTATAATCTATTATTTAGTTTTTATCCAGTCCACTAAGTGCAAGCATTTTTTCAACTGCCGGATCCGGTGCTGCGATTACATGAGTTGTGATAACTCCGGATAATTGATTTGCTGCTTCCTGTGCTGCTTCCACTGCTGCTCTTACATCAACAACGCTTCCGCGGAATTTTACAGTAACAATGAGTGGAACCGGAAGACTGTCAGCATTCGCAGGCTTATTACGGTCAAAAGCTTCAACAGTTACGTTAGCCGCTTTGCATCCGGCATCACAAGCCATGAAAGCTGTAACAAGTCCGAAAACTTCAATTATGCCAACTGCATTTCCCATCATTTACTCCATTCTAGCAATAAACTTTCGTTTTGCTTTCCTTATTCATGAATTAATTTACTGGAAAATTAATTTATGACTGTTACTTTCAAACCTTCCATCTTGAGGTTCGTTACGTATGCATCATTGATCTTATCTAACGGATATTTATGGGTAATTAATTTGTTCATTGGTAATCCGATTCCCTTTGCTCTCTTTAAGAAATCGAAGGTAGTAGCGTAATCTCTTAAGGTATATACCCAAGAACCAACGGTTGTAATCTCTTTTGCACAAATATCAAAGTGAGGATTAATTGTTGCATCTCCACCGTTGATAAAGAATCCAAGTTCACATAAACCACCGCCGCTGCGGATGAATTTATAGATATTGGAGTGTGCTGCAGGAGATCCTGTACACTGGAACGCGAAGTCAGCAAGTTTACCGCCAAAAGCGTCTTCTACTGCTTTAGTCAGTGCTTCAATTCCCTGATGGTCTTTGAAGTTAACTGTCTTTGTTGCTCCCATCTCTTTTGCAAAATCAAGTCTCTTCTGCTCACCGTCTACTGCTACGATATTCTCGATACCCATCGTACGAAGAACCGCGATACAGATTAATCCGATTGGTCCACAGCCCTGAACTACAACACGGCTATTGAAACGTAAGATGTTAGTTGATTTTGCTCTTTCTACTGCATGGATTAATACTGCACATGGCTCGATCAGAATTCTTGATTCAAGATCAAGATCACTAACATTAAAGATTGTTGATCCGCCACGGATTACGATGTAATCAGCAAACCATCCATTTAAGTGTGTGCTGTCATCTGGTAAAAGTCCATATACATCAGCACCGCCAACGTTTTGCTTATTTAAGTCAAACATTGTAATATCCGGGTTATCCTTAAAGATCATACAGGAAACTACTTTATCTCCAACCTTGAGGTCTTTACCTGCACTGTCCTTCTTTACGTTCTTACCAACTTTAACGACCTCTCCGGTTCCTTCATGTCCTAATACAACAGGAATTAACCCAAAAGGATCTCTTTTATACTCGTGAGCATCAGTACCGCATACACCACAGCCTTCTACTTTTACTAAGATATCGTCATCGCCAAGTTCCGGAATCGGATACTCTTGAAGCTCGATTTTCTCAAGTCCGGTTAACATAGCAACACGGCTTGTCTTAGGAATTTCACCATTTGACTTGTGGGAGCAATTACCACTGCAACCTTCTTTTTTAGCAGGCGCCTGTCCAAGCTCTTGAAGTACTTGTTTTACTATATCTTCAATTTTTGTTGAATTGATGTCCATTATATCCTCCTGTTTATTCGTATTAACGAATGCATAAGCTATCTGACATTACACATCTTCTAGCCTTAGTGAAACTTCTTGCAGAAGTAAGACCTTCGCCGGTTCTACTTGCGATTGTGAAGGTACAGAAGCCTTCTCCGCCAAAACCTAATGCTGCATAGGATGGAGCATTCTTTACAAATATTGCTGTATCGATTGCTTTACCAAACTTCGTCAGGTTCTCAACATTCTTGGAGTGCATATGTGCGGAATGGCGATAGCCATGCTCTAGCCACACTGCCTTTTCGATAGCATCGTCGATATCTTTCGCTCTAACAATACCAAGGATTGGCATCATTAACTCTTCTGCAATGAGTGGATGTTCCTTCTCTCCTTCAAAGATGATGCAACGTGTTCCCTTTGGTGCATCAACGCCGATCATAGAGAGTAAGGTAATAGCATCTTTACCAACGCATTTTCTATTAAGCTGACCTTTAATTACAACCGTATTTAAAAGCTTTTCTTGTTCTTCATCATTGATCATGTAGCAGCCATTTTCTTTTAAGAAGTAGATTAATTCATCTACAATCGTTTCGATTGCTACAACTTCCTTTTCTGCGATACAAGGAAGATTATTATCAAAGGTACAACCATTTACGATATCTCTTGCTGCCTTTTGGATATCAGCTGTATCATCAACAAGTACCGGAGGGTTACCTGCACCAGCACCAATTCCTCTTTTACCGGAAGAAAGTACTGTTGTCACAACACCAGGGCCGCCTGTTGCTGCGATTAATTGAATCGCCTTATGCTTTAACATGATGTTGCTGGTTTCCATGGTAGGTTTCTGAACAGTTACTGCGATATTAGCAGGACCGCCAACTTCAAGGGAGGCTTCATTTAACATGTTTACTGCATAGATAGAAGTCTTGATTGCTGCTGGATGTGGGTTAAATACTACCGTATTTCCTCCTGCAATCATACCGATGGTGTTACAAATGATTGTTTCACTTGGATTCGTACATGGAGTAATCGCTCCGATTACACCGAAAGGTCCCATCTCAATTAAGGTTAAGCCTCTGTCACCAGACCAAGCTGTTGTTGTAATATCTTCGGTACCCGGAGTTTTATCTGCTAAAAGTTGGTGTTTTAAAATTTTATCTCCGACATTACCCATGCCAGTTTCTTCCACTGCCATCTTTGCAAAGATTTCAGCATTCTCTATTGTTTTCTTACGAATATTACTTATAATTTTTTCTCTGGCGTCCATCGTCAGCTTTTGCATGATCTTCTGAGCCTTGATAGAAGCTTCTATTGCTTCATTCATATCCCCGAAGACACCCAGTTCTTTACTAGGAGCTGCAGCACTTGATGTTTCTGTCTGTAGTTTCTTAACTACTTCTTTTACGATTTCCTGGAGTAAAGCTTCGTTCTCCATCACTTTTTACCTCCTCATTGATGTCTTCTTCAAACTTTGTGAGAAGATGAATTATTTTAAACCTAACTGCTCAATTACCTTTTTAGCAATTTCAGATACGATGTCATCTGCTTTTGCTTCTGTTGCTTGAGCATGTCCACCACAGTTATGACAGCTGGAACCGCCCTTGTTCACTTTAGCGCAAAGATCAGCAGGATGCTTTCCTGTCATACCAAACTGTCTACGAATCTCATATAATCTCTGAACCTGAGCATCGGATAATTCCTGAGGTCCGCCTAACTGCTTGGAGATAAATAATAACTGTGCATAGAATTCAACGGATTCCATTTTGTGATAAGCTGCTAATAAGGAATCAGAGAAGGTTAATGCGCCGTGATTCTCTAACAATACTGCATCATAGTACTGAACGTATTTTGCAACTGCATCAGGAATCTCTTCGGTAGAAGGTGTGCCGTACTCAGCAATTGGTACGCAACCAAGGGTAATAACTGCTTCTGGCATAATAGGCTGTGTCAATGGGATACCTGCAATAGCAAAGCCTGTTGCATACATTGGATGAGCATGTACTACTGAATTAACGTCTGGTCTATCTTTGTAAACACGCATATGCATTTTGATTTCTGATGATGGTTTGAAATCACCATTGGCTTGAAGAACTTTACCATTCTTGTCAACCTTACAGATGTACTCTGGTGTCATAAAACCTTTACTTACGCCAGTAGGTGTACATAAGAATTCATTCTCATTTAACTTAACGGAGATGTTACCATCATTAGCGGCAACCATTCCTTTGTTATAAATTCTTCTACCTATCTCGCATATTTCTTTTTTGATTTCGTATTCTGACTTCATACATGTCCTCCTATTATGTGTTACATAAAATTTGTTGTTTTGGTTTGATTTTTTTTGGTTTGTCTTTATTTTAATACCTGTATATTCTTTTGTCAACATGTATTTGTTGTTTTTATGTTGTTTTTGTTTGTTTTTCTTTTGGTCTGGCTTGTATTTTTTTGGCAACACAAGAAAAAAGAAGGTATTTTAGATATAACACTCCAAAATTCCTTCTTTTCTTTCTCATTTAACCTATTTTATGGTTAATTAAATCCACTAAAATCATTTGCTATCTATATATAGTACAAAGCCATTTTTTATTTATCTTTGATTCCCTTTCGTTCATTTAAAATAATCTTATCCAACACCGCTTTATAAACCAGAATTATTTGGGCGTCAATATAACAAAACTTATTGGTTATATACTCGTATGCTTTATAGACAAAACAGATACTTATACTTATTAAAGCTATGATAGTAAGCATTGGTTGTAAGTCTTTCGCAATCAAAAAGATAGAAGCAGATAAATAAAAAATAAATGCCAGAAAAAAATTCTTACTAATACGAAAAGCTAAAAGCATTGTATCATTTAATCGATTATGCATTTTTGCGATTGATTTAATATCCAGATTTTGTAACTTCTCATACATATCATCATATATGGTTTTACTGTTGCTAATTTTAGTTTCCATATTCTTTTTAACATAAGAAGAGTATCGGCGATATTCAGCTTCCCCAAGCTCTTTTCTAATTAATTTTTTAAATACATTTGACATAAAATTCCTCCATTATGCAGCAATGAGCTTAACTTAGCAAGAAATCCTTTTATTTGACTTTTATACCACAAACCTTTATTTTTGTCCAGTTCCTTATCTTATACTCAGCTTCAAATTTATATTTCTTAATACTATTATTCTCAAACAGTTCAAAATAAACCTCAGTAAATATTGTTTCTATTGCCATAGTCAATTTCATTTTATTTAGGAAACTTAATCCCTATAACGATTTTTTAATGCAAATTATTTCATTATTGTATATTTTGTAAGTTAAATCTCAAAAATATTTCGCGGTGATTTATTAACAAAATGTTCATAATATATCCATACAATAATCATATATGTACTTTATAATCAAAAATAAGTTAAGAAGATTACTTCATTAACTGATGAAAGCAATACAATTTAATATCGCTTACAAGATAATTTTTTTCATAAAATAAGCCCGGCAGCTACCCTCCCCCCTCTACCGGGCTTCTCCTCTTTTTTAGCCCAGATTCAGGAGTATTTTTTTTATAACAAACACCACTCTCTAAGACAGTTTTTTCCTGTCTTATTTTTTTGCCTTTGGAATATATCATACTCTCAACTCCAATAATGAAATCAACTAAGTGTTTACTATAATATATGGTTTTTACTATTTCATTGTTCATATTAAGGAAATTAAAACATTCTCCTAGAATAAACCTATAAATTAAGCAATTTTAATCTTTCCATACGTATTAATATATGTTATTATATTCGATGGATATTTGGCGAAAATATAATTGTCATGTAGAAAACAAACTTAGGAGGTAGAACAATGTCAAACGTAATAACCATGGATCATCCGCTAATCCAACACAAAATTGGAATTATGAGACGCAAAACTACATCAACAAAGGAGTTTCGTGATCTCGTTTCAGAAGTTGCTATGCTAATCTGTTATGAGGCTACCAGAAAACTTCCACTTGCTGACATTGAAATAGAAACACCATTAGTAAAAACAATTGCGAAAGAAATTGCCGGCAAAAAACTTTGTATCGTTCCTATTCTTCGTGCAGGCCTTCATATGGCTGATGGTATCTTAAATCTAATTCCCAACGCTAAAGTTGGTCATATCGGTTTATATCGTAATGAAGAAACCCTTGAACCCGTAGAATATTTCTGTAAGCTACCTTCCGATGCTGATGAGCGTGAGATCTTCGTAGTCGATCCAATGCTGGCAACCGGAGGTTCTGCCGTAGCAGCAATTGATCTTCTTAAGAAAAGAGGTATTGGTAAAATTCATTTCCTCTGCCTGATCGCTGCACCAGAAGGCGTAGAGCGTTTAACTAAGGCACATCCTGATGTAGATATCTTTATTGGAAGCCTTGACGAAAGATTAAATGATAAAGGTTATATTTTACCGGGTCTTGGAGATGCAGGAGATCGAATCTACGGTACAAAATGAAAAAAAGCTAGATCTCGTGGATTATAATTGGCAAACATGACACGAAATAAACCCTGAGAACAGTTGGTTTGATTAAACTCAAATCTTCTGCTTCTCAGGGCTTTTTATTTATTATTACGCACCTATTATATGCGCCTTCTATATAAACTTATTATTTAAATCACAGAGAATTTATAGATCGTTACTGAATCATATTCCTTTCCTGCTTTTAACTGGCAGGATGGAAAACTACTGATATTACAGGAATTAGGGAAATACTGAGTTTCAAAACATACTCCATCTCTCTTATTATATACCGCTCCTGCCTTACTATCATCAACAGGAGTCAGGAAATTAGCTGTATATAGTTGCATGCCCGGCAGGTCTGTAAAGACTTCCAGCTTTCTTCCGCTCTTCTCATCGATCATCTCTGCAACCTTCTCTACGTCGGTGCCATTGATATCGAGTACATAGTTATGATCATAACCACCTGCAAATACGAGCGGTTCATAATTAGAATCAATATCCTGACCCAATTTCTTTGCAACTCTAAAGTCCATCGGTGTTCCAGTTACATCTCTAAGTTCACCTGTTGGGATTAACTTCTTGTCCGTTGGAGTAAACTGATTTGCTTTAATCCAAACCTTATGATCAAGTACGGAACCTGCATTATGACCGGAAAGATTAAAATAAGAGTGATTTGTTAAATTCACAATCGTATCGCGATCAGATACTGCCAAATATTCAATCACCAGTTCATTCGCTTCTGTCAAGCTATAGGTAACCGTTACATCCAGATTACCTGGGAAACCTTGCTCCATATGTGGACTTAATCTGGAAAACTCCACACTCGCAATATCATTATCTTCATAACATTCTGTCTCATAGACTAATTTATTATATCCGGTAAATCCACCATGAAGGTTATTATCACCATCATTCTTATCTAATTCATATACTTTACCATTTAATTCAAACTTCGCACCAGCAATGCGATTTGCATGTCTTCCAATAAAGGAACCGAATCCCGGTGCATTCTTTTCATAGCCAGCCACCGTGTTATACCCTAAATTAACATCAGCCATTGCACCCTTTGAATCAGGTACAATAATACTGACAATATTAGCTCCATAATTCGTTAAAGAAATTTTCATCCCGTTTCCATTTGTCAAGGTGTATAAGGTAACTTCTTCCCCTTGAGTGGTTTTACCAAATGATTTTTGTGTGATCTTCATTTTTCTGCTCCTCATCCAAAAGATATAAACATTGTTAGTAATTAATTATATCATAATGGCATAAAATAGCAAACAGTTTATCCAATCTTATTGAACATATTACACCTTATGTTTCTTGAATTGTACTGTTTTGTAATTCCTTTAATCCAGCATTAAATTCCTTTGCAATCCGTTTATCATTAATCCACAAAACCAAATGAACGGTTACATCGATAATAAAAATAGAAAATCCAACTGACATCGTAACAGAGCTGTCTGTTAGCATTCCGCCAAAATAGAGAAAGGACAGTACTACTATTTCAAGTAAAACAAAATGAATCACATCTCTTATCAGAGACTCTTTAAGCGATAATTCTTTCCTTGAATACTTCACCAGCAAGGGAAAGGAGGTAAGCGCCCCAAAGATAAGCGGTGATAAAAAAGCTTCATAACCAAAACGTGCATCGGGCTCATATATCATTCCAATTAACGCCATTGCCGCGGTAATAAAGGTGATCGACACAAAAAAACTCATCATAATCTCTTTTATAAAGAAAGTTTTCAAGTCCATATTACTTCCCTCCTAATACAGCACGTTTCATTTCCGGCACATACTGTCTTGAAATCATTATTTTTTCACCATTTTTCATATAAGCTGTAAACCTCCCGTTTAAAGCCGGACTTATACTTTCAATCTTCATAAGATTAATAATAAAGGATTTGGAACATCGAATAAAATGTTTATCTCCATAGGCATTTTCAAGTTCATATAATCTAATCTTCAGTTCATATGACCTGATTTTTGTATAAGCAAATACTCGTTCATCAACTGCCTCAAAATAGAAAACATCGGAAAGATTAAACTGGTAAATACGTTCATTCATGATACCGGTTAATTCTGTACCCTTTGTAAGAGCATACGACCGTATGCTCTCTACTTCGGGTGTGACCTCAACACACTCTATAATAAGACATTCCTTTAATTTGTCCGTGATTTGCTTGATACGCACTCTCATAATTAATATTCCTTTTCAATATTTAGTGTCCCTGCGTCCTTTAAATAGCAGTTAAAAAACTCTAAAACAAGTTTGTTCATCGTTTCAACACAATACTTTTTATCAATTGTGCCTACTCCAAGCATTTTAGCAAGTGTCGGCGAAAACAATGGTAGATCAGTAAAATTTAGATGTCCAGCCTTCAGAAATACTGTTTCATATGCACAGACAGCATTTTGTGTCGCATGAAAATTACTATAATTGTCGCCTTCGTACTTCTTCGAATTAGTGTAATGATCCTCTGCATAAATATTTAAGAGTGGCACAGGATAAGGTACATTATTTAAAACAACCTTATTGTTATCAAAAGCAACTTCTTCACCCAGCATCGTGCCGTCTAGAACAATAACTGCATCAATATCATTACGATCCCTGCCAACTTGAGCAGAAGATGCTCCCCCCAAGGAATGCCCCATCAGACCTATTCGCTCCGGATTAATGATTGAAAAGAGGAAATCAGCCTTGTCACTTTCACCTTCCTTAAGTATGGTATCAATTACAAAGTTTTCATCATCCGTACGGAGTTTCATCCACTCTCTTGTGGTATTATAAACTTCTTCTTCATGCCCCGTATCCTGATTCGAACTAATTTCAATTGCTTTATTGATGAAATCTGTATTTACAATTGTAACTTTACCATCTGTATCCTTCGTAAAAAAAGCATGATAGGTATGGCCTATACTTGCTACTACATATCCGTTTGATGCAAGTTCTGCAAATGTGGAGTAATTACTTCCGGAAAAACCAAAGGCTCCGTGCGAAAAAACAACGAGTGGATATGTCTTATCAGCATTTTTAGGATACCAGAACTCAACTGTCAAAGCTCTGTTTTCTCCGCTTTGTGAAAAACTTTCTACCCGGCTATTATCTGTCCAGGTATATTTTGCTGTTGCTATCTCATACTTACCTGTTGTTTTTAGTTGCTCGTACTGAGGACAGAGGATAGCAAGAAATAGAGCAAAAACAAAGATGAAACTGTTCCTAACAAAACGAAATATATTTTTTCTCAAACGATACTCCTTCTCTTTTTTTCGAATGAGTATCATCGCACCTGCGAGTGCCTGGAGCACTAATACAATCAAAAGCATGACATAGCGAAAGCTCCATTCAAACACTCCCGTGCCAAGCAATAAACCAAATAGTACTAATAAAGCAATACTGACAATTCCTTTTTCCTCTCTGTGATTGCTTCTCGTCTTAATTGACCAAACCAGAAAATACATCTCCAGTGCGAGTAATAAAACCAATGTTATCATTCCCATAATGAAATCCCTCCAAATTTAATTTGTATCCCAATTATAATTGCAATTAGAATTGGAATCCATAGAGATTGGATAGGATGCATTTTGAGAGGATAAGTTGCATTCATTTGGTTTCATATTTAGTTTTAATTATATAGCAAACTGGTAAATTCTTCAATTCCCTAATCCATCAAGTTTAATTCATCTCATTCAATGCTTCCACCTTATGCAAACCATAGTTCTAGATAGATACAAACTTATTTTCATAGATTGACACAACCCTAAGCCAATGCTATACTTAAGATGATAAATGCATTGAAATAAGTGGTTAAACAACATATTTCGTATTAAACTCATGAAATACGATTGTTTAGCATAATAGGGAAACAGGTTAAAAACCTGTACGGTCTCGCCGCTGTATTTGGGGAGTTCATTGAGGCAAGAAAGTCTTGCAAAGGTCACTGGATATTATTCTAATGAATAATACTGGGAAGATTCGAGATGAGCTATGATCCAAGAGTCAGAAAACCTGCTTATTTCTGGTACCAAACATTCCACGAGGATTTGGATATGGGTACAATAAATGAAGTAACTGCATATGCGGTATGATTTTATTGTCCTTTTCCTAATGAATAAGTGGGTAAAGGATTTTTTTATTACATTTTTTTAGGAGGGAATTATGAACAAAAACAAATATCTAAAACCAGTGCTTGCGGTTGGTGCTTTAGCACTTCTAGTAATAGTCATGGCCTTAGTTTATAATCAATTGAAACCTGAAACCTCAAAGGGAGCCAAAGAGGTTGTGGTAGAGGTTATTGCTCCGGAGCAGGAAACAAAGGAGTTTACTTTAAATACAGATGCTGAATACTTAAGTCAGGCACTGGAGGAAGAACAATTGATTAAAGGAACTGCTGGTGACTATGGCTTATTTATTACCGAAGTAAACGGACTCGTTGCTGATGACTCAAAACAGGAATGGTGGTGTATCACCAAAGACGGTGAGGATGTTTTTACCGGGGTTGACGCTACACCAATTGCAGATGGAGATCATTATGAAATCACTCTTATTGTCGGCTACTAAAAAAGGAACAGAATTTCCTGTCGGAGGTACTAAGTTAAAGGTTAAGGATATCGCTCTCATTGGTATGATGAGCTCGATTATGATTGCTGCTCAGGTATGCATGAACTTTCTACCTAACATCGAATTAGTATCCTTGTTAATTATATTGTATACTTTAATCTTTGGCTGGAAAGCACTTTACATGATCTATATCTTTGTTGCTGTGGAAGGCCTTATTTATGGCTTTAGCTTATGGTGGTTCTCATACCTGTATATCTGGTTGGTCTTATACCTTATAACAAAATTATTTCATAAGGTTATGTCCCCTCTTTATTGGGCGATCATCTCCGGTATCTACGGATTAAGCTTTGGCGCCTTATATTCTATTGTCGTTATTCTTACAAGTGGAATAAATGGCGGTTTAGCCAGCTGGGTACAAGGTATTCCCTTTGATATTGCCCATGGTATTGGTAATTTTGCAGCTACACTGATCTTATTTAAACCACTCTATTTTATTTTAAGTAAATTAAATCGTCAATTAGAATACTGATTTAGAATTATTTGTAAATCAAGTCTTAAAAAAAGGTTATCCTCAATGATTGCTCATTAAGGATAACCTTTAATCAACTGTTCTACATAATATACAGCACTATTTCTTTATAAACTTATTTCTTACTGAAAACAAAATTTATAGTATAGAAAAGGTACACTGTAATCTCAACATTGATTATAATCTTGTTACATTAGTTGCCTGAGGACCTTTAGCTCCCTGAACTACTTCGAACTCAACAGCTTGACCTTCTTCTAAGGATTTGAAACCATCCATGTTAAGACCACTGTAATGTACGAATACATCATTTCCCTGCTCATCGGAGATAAAACCGAATCCTTTTTGATTGTTGAACCACTTTACTGTACCTTTGTTCATGTACAAATTCCTCCAAATTATAAATATTATCTTGTTGCGATTATTCTCGTCAACACCCTAATTTTAACACTTATTACTAGTCCTGTCAAATATTATTTGTCGACATAATGCAATATCGATAGTGTATTTTTTTCAAACAATTTGTACAATTATCATAAAAGTATCGCTTCCTTTAGAAACAATATAAATCCGTCAGCTCTTAGATGAATCTAAGAATAACGAACAAATAGAGCAAGGCTGATATTGGAATCAAAAGCAGGAATTTCTTATGCTTAGTCTTATGATGAAAAAAATACATTCCAACCAATGATCCAATTCCTCCACCTAGAAATGCTATAGCAAACAGAGTTTTTTCTGGAATTCTCCAGGCTCTTTGTTTTGCTTTTCTCTTGTCAATGCCCATAATTGCAAATCCAAGAAGGGTCATAATGGAAAGATATCCAAAGATACCTGATCTAATTATTTGTTCCATATATAATTCTGCGGGGTGGTTAAACCAATCTCTAATTCCTTTAACTGCTTATCTTCTACCAGATTAGGTGCTTCTGACATGAGACAGGAAGCATCCTTCACCTTAGGGAAGGCAATAACATCACGGATGCTATCTTCCTTCGCCATGAGCATTATGAGTCGATCCAAGCCATATGCAAGACCTGCATGAGGAGGAACACCATATTTGAAGGCATTTAATAAGAAGCCAAACTGCTCGTAAGCTCGTTCCTTTGTAAATCCGAGCACCTCAAACATTTTTTCCTGAACATCATTTTGATAGATTCTCACAGAACCACCACCGATTTCAGTTCCATTTAAGGTAATATCATAAGCTTTTGCTCTAACCTTGCCTGGATCTGTATCAAGTAAATGAAGGTCTTCCTCCATTGGCATGGTAAATGGATGGTGCTTTGCAGTATAACGATTTTCTTCCTTCGAATATTCAAGAAGAGGGAATTCCGTAATCCAGAGGAATTTATATTCATCCTTATGAAGAAGTCCCAGGTTCTTAGCTATTTCAACACGAAGTGCGCCAAGTGCTGCAAATACCACATCGTCTTCATCTGCTGCAAATAACAATAAGTCTCCCGGCTTACCGCTCATTGCTTCTACCAGAGCTTTTAATTCTTCCTCTGTTAAGAATTTTGCAAAAGAAGATTTGTAAGAGCCATCCGCTTCAATCGCCAGATACGCGAGACCCTTTGCACCGTAATCCTTAACAAAGCTAACAAGCGCATCGATCTTCTTACGAGGCATATCCCCCTGTCCTTCGGCATTAATTCCTCGAACAGAGCCGCCATTGTCAAGAGCTCCTGTAAATACACTAAACCCGCAGCCTTTCACAACTTCGGATACATTCTTTAATTCAAATCCAAATCGAACGTCAGGCTTGTCCGAGCCAAAGCGCTCCATGGCCTCTGCATAGGTCATTCTCTGGATTGGCAAAGGAACATCAATCCCAATCGCCTCTTTAAACATTTTCTGCAATAAACGTTCATTTACATCCAGTACATCTTCCACATCTACAAAGGAAAGCTCCATATCAATCTGAGTGAATTCCGGCTGTCTGTCAGCACGAAGATCCTCATCACGGAAACACTTAACAATCTGGAAGTAACGATCATAGCCGGATACCATTAATAACTGCTTAAAGATCTGAGGAGACTGAGGTAACGCATAGAAGTTACCCGGATGTACACGGCTAGGCACCAGATAATCTCTTGCACCCTCAGGCGTACTCTTTGTTAAGACAGGTGTCTCAATCTCTAAGAATCCTTCCTCAGCCAAGAACTGGCGAGTAACTGTGGCAACCTTACTACGTAAAATCAGATTCTTCTGGATGTCTGGTCTTCTTAAATCCAGATATCGATATTTTAATCTTAAATCTTCCTTTGTCTTGGATTCCTCTTCAATTGGGAACGGAGGGGTCTCTGCTTCAGATAAAACACGAAGCTCTGTTGCTCTAATCTCAATATCACCAGTAGCTAAATTCTCGTTTACTGCACCGGCACGAGCCTCCACCTTGCCAACTACTGCAATTACATATTCACTTCTTATTTTTTCAGCTTTTGCAAAGTTTTCTGCGCCGCAATCACTTTCCTCAAATATGATTTGTAAAAGACCGGAACGATCTCTTAAATCAATAAAGATAATCCCGCCTTTATTTCTATATTTCTGCACCCATCCCATCACAGTCACAGTTTCACCAACATTTTTGTTGGTAATCTCTGTACATCTGTGGCTTCTATGCAAGCCTTTCATTGCTTCTGCCATTTCTTTCAATCTCCTTCATCTCATTTAGGCCTCTCTATCAATACCAAGAAGACCTTATCGCAACTATTTTAAAGCATTTTATCCTTGGTGTCCATAAGATTATCCTAGTCTACAACAAAATCAATGCATTTACGATTGCTAGTAATTGGTTTTACATAATTGGTACCAACTCTGACATGCTCCGGATGAATAAGATATGCTTTCAAAGCTTCCTCATCAACAAAAACACTGTCCAGCACCAAATCAGAATCTGAGGTAGAGAGCTGATTCAAATGTACATGAATCGATACTATACCAGGAATTAAATCCTTTAAACTCTCCAGTTCGCTCTTCATTTGCATTGCCTTCACTCCTCTTTCCTCTTCGGAAAGATGATCTGCAAAATTCCATGCTACGAAATGTCTTACCATTGTAATAGCCTCCTATTAACATTAATATGAATGAAACAACCCTGCTTTAAGCTATTGCTTTAATCTATTACTTGATTTATTAGTTGATTTTTACTTGATCTTTTACTTGATCTTATACTTCAACTTTTAAATCAAACCTTTACTTCAATATTTTACTTAATCTTTTACTTCAATCTTTTACTTCAACTTTTACATCCATCTTGCTATTCTCGTACTAAGAATAGTGTACGAATTAAGATGCCTTTATACGGATTCTACTGCATCTCTTTTCTGAACTAGATATTTACAAGAAGAACTGCGCAATCTTATCCAGGGCTACCTCAGTTTGCTCACCAGTTTCCATATTCTTAATGTTAGCCTTGTTATTACTTAATTCATCTGCGCCAATAATAACGGTATTCTTCGCACCAATCTTATTAGCGTACTTCATCTGAGCCTTTACACTTCGATCCATATAATCCGTCTCTACGATTACGCCGGCGCCACGTAGCTTTTGTACCAGTTTAAAAGCCTCTGCCTTAGCATCCTGTCCTAAGATTCCTACATAGAGTTCCACGGAAGGTTCCGCTTCTAATTCAACACCTTCGACAGCTAATTCATTAATGATTCTCTCAATACCAAAACCAAAGCCTACCGCTGGGATATCCTGTTTCTCATCAACTTCATGAATGAGATTATCATATCGTCCACCGCCACACAGAGTAAAACCATCCGCATTTACAAATTCAAATACAGTTTTTGTATAATAGTCAAGTCCTCTAACAATTCCCGTATCCACTTCAAAGGGAATTTCAAGTTCTGTGAGCAAGCGCTTCAATTCCTCGAAATGATTCTTACATTCGTCATCCAAATATTCAATGGTTCTTGGAGCATCCTTTACAATTACCTTGCAGGATGGTACCTTACAGTCGATGACGCGAAGAGGATTTTTTTGCATTCTCTCACGACAGGTCGGACATAACTCAGCTTCATGTTGCTTTAGATAGGACAGTAAGGCTTCATTATAGGTCTTACGGCAATTACCACAACCAATACTGTTAATATGAAGCTTAGCCCCCTTCATTCCCAACTCTTTCATAAATTCTGTCAGCAATGTGATTAACTCAACCTCAGCCAATGGGCTAGAGGAGCCAAAAAACTCGATGCCAAACTGATGATGCTGACGCAAACGTCCGCTTTGCGGATTCTCGTAACGGAAAGCCTGAGTAAAGTAAAATAACTTTGTTGGCTGACTCTCTGCAAATAAACCATTTTCCAGATAGGCTCTTACGGCACCTGCTGTCCCTTCCGGTTTTAAGGTGATACTGCGATTCCCCTTATCATCAAAGGTATACATCTCCTTCTGAACAACATCTGTGGTCTCACCAACCCCTCTTTGAAAAAGTATGGTATGTTCAAAGGCAGGTGTTATAATCTCCTTTACGTTATATGCTTTGCATATTTTACGGGCAATACCTTCGATAATCGTTCGTTTATGCATATTGGAACCATACCAGTCCTGCGTTCCCTTTGGTCTTTGTGTAATCATTTTCTTCCTCCGTTCTATCTATTTTAACCTTCATTAATTACTATCTTTTCATAATCATTCGTCTAATAGCGCTTCGTTTGTAGCCATTCATAAATAGCTGTTCATAAATTACCGTTCATAAATTGCTGTTCTAACCCACTCATTTGTAGCGATTCACTAAAGCTCATTATTAGCGATAAAATCCCGTTTTCTTGCTATCATTTCATCAATGCGGTCAATGTAATCTGTAATACTTTTTACATTATCCACCCGTTCAAGCCGGTTCTCCTTATGGAATAAAAATTTGGACATTCCTCCTGCCCCAAGGGCTAAGATGGTCTGTTTTTCTTCCATAATCAATATATTATAAAGCCCTTCTTTTCCATATCTGGAAAAACCGATGTTTTCCAAGTTATCTGCCATATTCTTTTGTCTGTAGAGATAATAGGGACGATAGCTATTCTCCTTAGCAAAATTCATAGTATCATCTAACATCTTAGGTACATCTGAAGCCTTCAATTCAGTATAATTATCTTTCTCGATATTTAGTCTCGCTGCTCGCTTGATGGCAAGGGTATGAACGGTAAGGCTTTCCGGATTCAATTCCTTAATCTGTCTTAAGGTGTCCTCCACATCCTCTGGAGTTTCTCCCGGCAAACCAATAATGATATCCATATTAATGTTATCGTGGCCTGCAGCTCTCGCGATACGAAATGCCTCTTTAATGTCCTCCACAGTATGATATCTACCTATCAAATCTAGGGTTCGCTGTTGCATACTCTGGGGGTTAATGCTAATCCGATCCACTCCCCATTTCTTTAGTACCAGTAGCTTCTCCATAGTTATACTGTCTGGTCTTCCTGCTTCAACACAGAACTCTTTCACATAGGTAAAATCAAAATGTTCCTTTACTTTACCTAGGATTCGATCTAGCTGTTCGGCGCTGAGTGTTGTTGGTGTACCACCGCCAAAATATACTGTCGTCAGCTTCTTATCTGGAAAACAGGTCGCTGCAAATGCGATCTCCTTCTCCAGTGCTGTCAGATAATCCTCAACTAAATTTGAGAATCGGGCGATGGAATACGAGGTAAAGGAGCAATATAAGCAGGTTGTAGGACAAAAAGGAATTCCAATATAAAGACTATAGCCTTTTTGATACTCCATTTCCTTAAGCAAGGTTAGTTCCCTTTTCGCTATTTGTATACTCATATCAACTTTTTCACGGGAACAAAGATATTCTTGATCCATATGGATCCTGATGTCTTCCTCCGAAAGCTCCTGCTCTAGCATCTCATAAACCAGCTTTGTCGGTCGTATTCCTGTAAGAATCCCCCAGGGAAGCTCCCTCTTAGTAAGCTGGGCTAATAGTTGATACAAACCACGTTTGATCGTATTCTTATACCTTGGCTTTGTTAAGGAATTCATCGAACAGATTAATTTCTTCTCCTGCTCACCCGATTGGTTCCTGACTCTTAGTAGAACATACTCTTCTAAAAGTTCTATTTCAATAATAAGTTCTGTACCTATCTGAATCACTCTATCCTCTTGTTTCGAAAGCGGATCTTCCTGGTGCTGCAAGGTAAACTCCTCCGAAGAATATACCTTAATGGCTGCTTCA
This sequence comes from Bacillota bacterium, assembly GCA_023386815.1. Classification (GTDB taxonomy): domain Bacteria; phylum Bacillota; class Clostridia; order Lachnospirales; family Lachnospiraceae; genus Mobilitalea. The sequence continues at coordinate 402,629 of JAEWIZ010000008.1, read as the reverse complement.
GGATAAAAAGCCTTTACCAAAGGATAAAAATCATTTTCATAAGCTTTATCAGATAAAACAATATCTATCATAGCTATCTCCGTTCCTATAAACTACACCTCGAAAAGATCTGAACTTCTGTTGATATATATATTATTATCTCGTTCATGACCTATCGTAGTCGGACCACCATGACCCGGATATACAATCACCTGATCTTCTAGTATCATTAGTTTACTATTAATTGAATTCACTAGAACCTTACCATTACCCGTGGGTAGGTCGTATCTGCCAATATCCTCAAGGAACAGTGTATCTCCGCTAAACAAAACACCATGTCCTACGAAATAATAGCATGCTCCACCAATCGTATGTCCCGGAGTATGAATCACCTTAATTCGAAATCCTGCCATTTGCAAAACTTCCTGATCTTTTAATAAGACATCTGCCTTCAGGCTACATTCTTTACGAAATTGAATGGAGGCGTTCATATTGGGATCTTCTAACAATCTTGCTTCCTGCTCATGGGCATGAATCTGAGTTTTTGTGGATGCAGCCAGCTCTGCTGCCGCCATAATATGGTCAAAATGACCATGCGTGAGAAGGATACCCTTGCACACGAGGTCATTTGCCTTTAAATATTGTTCAATTTTATCCGCATGATCCGATGGATCAACTACAATAGCTTCCTTTGTATCTTCATTACTGACAATATAGCAATTCGTTTGTACCATACCAAGAACTAATGTTTTAACTTTTATGCTACTCACTCCTATCTCATTTTCATTCATATAAACTAATTGTTGTTTAAACCTCAAAAAACAATGATCAATTATTGATTTACCTGATTTTATCATATGAATTTTTAACTTTAATTCTTATCTTTAATTTTAACTCATTTTTTCATCAAATCTAGCCAGCAGTTCGTTCAATATCAAGAATACTTTCCACATTTCGAACCTTTGCTATAATTTCATTTAATTGATCCTTACTTTTAATCTCAAAACCAATGCTGATCGTAGCTGTTCCCTGTTTACTTGTTCTTACATTCATAGACGTAACATCAATCTTATTCTCTGTAAGAACCTTGGAGATATCTACTAAGACGCCGGTTCGATTATTCGCATAGATCGTAATCTCAGCACTGTAAACTCCACCGGTCACTTTATCATCAGCAACATTCCATTCCGCTGTAATTAAGCGAGCACGATCCTCTTCCGGCAAATTCATGACATTGATGCAATCGGTACGATGGATGGATACGCCTCTTCCTCTGGTGACAAAGCCAACAATCTCGTCTCCGGGAACCGGTCCGCAGCATTTTGAAAAGCGTACTGCTACATCATGAATTCCTTCGACCACAATACCACTCTTTGATTTTTTCTGAGGAAGTCTCTCTTTAATCTCAGAGATGGTATCGAGTACATTCTCATCCGTAATCTCTTTCTTATGTTTCTTTTTATATTCTTCCAGGAGCTTGTTAACAATCTGACCTTCTTTTAAGCCTCCGTGACCGACAGCAGCCAGTACGGATTCCCAATCACGAAAACCGTATTTAGTCATAACCACACTAGTGAATTCGGACTTCATAATATCACTAATAACAACGCCTTTGGCTTTACAGTATGCTAGGATTAATTCCTTACCTCGTGTAATATTTTCATCCTTCAGTTCTGTCTTGAACCATTGGTTAATCTTATTCTTCGCTTGGGTACTCTTAACAATTCCCAGCCAGTCACGACTTGGTCCCTTGGAATTCTGTGATGTTAAAATCTCAATACGGTCACCATTTTGAATGACATAATCAATGGGGACTAATTTTCCATTAACTCTTGCACCAACCATCTTATTGCCAACAGCGCTATGAATACTATAAGCAAAATCAATTGGATTTGATCCGGTTGGTAAAGTTTTAACATCCCCCGTCGGTGTAAATGCATATACACTGTCAGAGAACAAATCAAAATCATTCTTTATCAGGCTTAGGAATTCCTTATTATCGGACATATCCTTCTGCCACTCAAGCACCTGCCGTAACCAGGTTAATTTTTCTTCTTCAGAATTTGCAGTACCACTCTTACCATCCTGACCTTCCTTGTACTTCCAATGAGCAGCAATACCATACTCAGCAGTACGATGCATATCAAAGGTACGTATCTGGATCTCAAAAGGTATCCCTTGAGGTCCAATCAAGGTAGTGTGCAGGGATTGATACATATTCGGTTTTGGCATTGCGATATAATCTTTGAAGCGTCCGGGAATCGGCTTATACATCTCATGAATCACACCAAGTACTGCATAACAATCCTTTACGGAATCCACAACAACCCGAACAGCAAATAAATCATAGATCTGATCCAGTGTTTTATTCTGGTTCACCATCTTCTTATAGATGCTAAAGAAATGCTTCACACGACCATCAATTTTAGCTGGTATTCCAGCCTGTTCAATATGCACCATCACTTCTTCGACAATATCATCAATGTATTCCTGACGTTCACTTTTCTTCGTTGATATTTTTTCGGATAAATCCTTATATACCTCTGGTTCTAAGTATTTCAGGGACAAATCATCTAATTCTATCTTAATCTTACTAATACCAAGTCGCTGCGCAATTGGAGCATAGATATCCATGGTCTCCCTTGCTTTTTCCTTTTGTTTCTCAGGAGCCATGTATTTTAAGGTTCTCATATTATGCAGTCGGTCAGCCAGCTTAATCAGAATGACACGGATATCCTTAGCCATTGCAAGAAACATCTTACGAAGATTCTCTGCCTGCAACTCCACTTTATCCATATTTAACTGGGTTAACTTGGTTACACCATCAACTAATAATGCGATTTCCTCTGAGAACATGGATGCAATCTGTTCCGTTGTCAAAACAGTATCCTCAACCACGTCATGAAGAATGCCTGCAATAATCGTCTCCTTATCAAGTTCCAACTCTGCCAGAATATTTGCAACGCAAAGCGGATGAATGATATAAGGCTCGCCCGATTTTCGAAGCTGTTCCTTATGTGCATCATTTGCTATATGATAGGCCTTCTCAACGAAAGAGATATCTGCGGAAGGGTGATAGCTTCTTATTTTATCTATTAATTCTTTATATAGAATTTCGGGCGCAGTAAAATCAGCAGGCGTATTACTTTCTGCCATCAGGATTGTCTCATTTCCAGATAACGTTCTTTTTTCCTCCATGATATTACCACCCCTTTATAAAAGTCTTGTATAGGGAACATTTAGCTGTTCCACTCATCTAGTCTCACGGCATATGCTATGCCAATAATGGTCTATAAAATCTATAACTTATTTTCCTTCATATTGAAGAACAGCTTCCACATCAAAGCCCTGCAGCTTCTTACGTCCTTCCAGCCCTTTTAATTCCATAAGGAAAACAATTTTTATTACTTCTCCGCCTAGTTCCTTTACTAACTTTGTGATTGCTTCAATCGTTCCGCCGGTAGCAATCAGGTCATCAATAATAACCACTTTCTGACCAGGCTTAATGGCATCCTTATGAACTTCAATGGTACCCTTTCCATATTCCAGGTCATAATCCATAGAAATCGTCTCACAAGGCAATTTACCTTTTTTACGAATCGGTACAAAGGCTTTGTTTAAGTTATATGCAATCGGTACACCAAAGATAAATCCTCTGGACTCAGGTCCAACAATAACATCAAATTCTAATCCTTTCAGGAACTCCTGTATCTGATCTATTGCCATTCTCAGACCATCTTTATCTTGTAAAATACTCGTAACATCGCGAAATACGATACCTGGCTCCGGAAAATCCGGTATACTTCTTACATATTCTTCTAACTTTTTCATTTTATTAACCATGCCTTTCTGATTTAACTCCATCGTATATTTAAATGATTGCTTAAAATTCATTTTTTATATCCAATTACTGTAAATTATTTGTTTATTTTTAAATAACCATGCTTTAGATGCTTATTATATCACCATAACCTTAATTTCGTAAAGAATATTTCATGAGAATCCTACATAATTTAGACAAAATAGGCCATTTCACCACGAAATTATAATTTTTCCATAATATGTATAAGCATTATAAATGTAAATCAACTTCTGATTATCGATAGTTTTGTATCATTAACTGAAGATTTTTAAATCCGTTGTACTCATTAATCTTTGGAAAATAGGTAACCGATATTGTGGCATTCACACCCCTGCCTGTTTTCATTTTCCGAGCTTCCTCTTCTCCATAGGTTCTACTAATATATGCGAAAAATTCATTTATGTCCCCGAAATAAACTGCATCCATTTCTCTTCCGTATTTATTCTGAACCCTAAGCCGTAGTCCATTTCCATTCTTCCCTATAATAAAAGCTGACCGAATTTTTAAATCCTTTTCAGCAAACAGCGGCTTCTCATTTCCCTTTCCGAAGGGCTCCAGCAGCTTAAGTTCATTTACCAGCTGTTCATTGATGAATCCCAGAGGCAAATGAATATCAATCGTAACCTTCGGAACCAGCATTTCCTCTGTTAATAAGGTATTCTGGTTTAAGGTCGTCCTCAAATTCTCAACATTTTCAGGAGTCAGTGAAAGCCCTGCTGCCATGGGATGTCCACCCATCTTCAAGAACAAGTCTCGGCATCTGGATAATTCCTCAAACATATCATAGGCCTCTATAGAACGTCCGGAACCTTTCACTCCATGTTCCGCATCGGTTAATACGATTGCCGGTCTATGATATCGTTCACGAAGCCGTCCAGCGATAATTCCTGCTATACTTTCATGACAATCGCATAAATGTACTACCAAGACCTTGTGATTTTTGATATCACTTTCCTCGATGATTGCTATGGCCTTTTCCACGTTTTCCGCAGTCATATTTTTCCTTAGTTCGTTTAGGCTCTTCACTTCACCTGCAAGATGAACTGCCGCTTCATCGTTATCAGAGAGCAGCAATTCCAATCCCTTTTTTGCAGTATCCAACCTACCGGATGCGTTCAGGCAGGGTCCAATGACAAATCCTAAATGAAAGGTACTCAGCTGCTCTTTATCCACAGAACAAAGATCCATAAGAGCATTTAATCCACGATTTTTTGTCTGCTTCAACAGTTCCAGCCCATGTTTTACGATAACACGATTCTCGCCAATCAGCTCCATAACATCGCAAACCGTTGCAATCGCAACATAGGATAACAATTCCTCCGCAAATTCCTGGCTGCCACTTAGCTCGAATTCTTTGAGCAGTGCCACGGATAATTTGTAAGCTACTGCTGCGCCGCAAAGACCTTTAAAGGGATATTCACAATCTGGCCGTTTTGGATTAATAACCGCATCTGCAATCGGAAGTATGGCTTCCCCCTCTTCCGATTGCACCAGACTATGATGATCTGTAACGATGACCGTAATTCCATAAGACTTCGCTTTTTCAATTTGCTCCAGCGCTGCGATTCCATTATCACATGTAATGATAGTATCTATCCCATCCTTAAATGCAGCCTCTACCATATTAATATTGATTCCATATCCATCCTTGATTCGATCGGGAATCTCATAATCAATTCTTGCACCAAGCCTGGTAAAGGTCTGATATAATACATACGTAGCTACTACACCATCCACATCATAATCGCCAATGATTCTGATTCGCTTTCCCTCTTCCATCTTATTCTTAAGAATATTACAGGCCTTGGGTAAATCCCTTAGCAAGAAAGGTTCACTAAGCTGTTCTAACCCCGGTTTTAGGAATAGGCTCATATCCTCCACAGTTTCAAATCCCTTATTCACAAGGCAGCGAGCAATTACTTCGCTTACACCACACTCCTTCATAATCGTTTGAAAATCTGCTTTTTTATTCTTCAATACCCAATTTTCCATGCAGCCTCCAAATAATGTCTATTCCTCTGCTGCCTTAAGCATAATAGCACATTCCACACGCTTTCTCTGAAGCTCACAGCCAATATCATAAGCATCATTGATATCACCATGGAATTTAAAGGAGTTTGCCGCGCATCCACCACTGCAATAGAATTTTGCAAAGCAATCCCGGCATTTTTCTTTGGAGTATACATTACAATGCTTAAAATCCTGCACCATGTTCGGTGTCTTCACACCTTCAAACACGTTACCCATCAGATATTGTTCTTCTCCAACAAACTGATGGCAGGGATACAAATCGCCCCAAGGGGTAACTGCCAGATATTCAGTTCCTGAACCACAGCCGGACAGACGTTTTGCAACACAGGGTCCTCCGGAAAGATCAATCATGAAGTGGAAGAAATTAAAGTCCTTGCCTTCCTTTTTATACTCTAACATCAGCTTTGCCAGCTTATCATACTCCTCAAATAACTTTGGCAGATCTTCTTCCTTAATAGCATAAGGCTCTTCCGGCAATGCAACCACCGGCTCCACAGAGATCTGCTGAAAGCCCAGGTCAGCAAGATGCTTAACATCTTCACTAAAATCCAAATTATTATGGGTAAAGGTACCTCTCACATAATAATTTGTTTGATTCCTACTCTCTGCCATTTTTTTAAACTTGGGAACTATGAGTTCATAGCTTCCCTTACCATTTCTGCTTGGACGCATCTGATCGTTGATTTCCTTACGTCCATCGATACTTAGTACCACATTACTCATTTCCTGATTAGCAAATTCCATAATGTCATCATCTAGTAAAACTCCGTTTGTTGTAAGCGTGAAACGGAACTTCTTATTATGAACCGTCTCCAGTTCTCTACCATATTTCACAAGATCCTTCACCACCTGGAAATTCATTAACGGTTCCCCGCCAAAGAAATCCACCTCCAGATTTCTTCTTTTTCCGGAGTTTGCAATCAGAAAATCTAAGGCCTGTTTTCCTACTTCATAACTCATCAATTCCCGATGCCCTTTATATTCTCCCTCTTCTGCAAAGCAATATCTGCAGGCCAGGTTACAATCATGGGCTATATGTAAGCAAAGTGCCTTCACTACAGTGGAACGTGATTTGAAATCCTTGATATAGTTTTCATAGATATCCTGAGTAAATAAAGCTCCGTCCTTCTTTAACTGTTCCACATCCTCAAGCACCTCGTGAATCAAACGAACGAAGGCATCCTTTTTGTCAACAAAACCTGTTACCTCGTTCTGTGATAGAACCTCCTCTAAAAGCTCTGCTTTACTATATTTTTCAAGCATTGCAGCTACGATCTCTTCACGCCCGCTATTCTCGTACATTTCGATGATATCATATGCTAAATCATCCACCACATGAACCATTCCACTATTCACATCTAATACAATATTGTATCCATTACTTTTATACTGATGAACCACAGTTATTCCTCCTATTGCCTAACAACTGAATTGACCATTCAATTCATTCTTAACATCTTAACTATTATCTTTCACAACGAATAGGACTGTCTTAAAATATCTTCCGAAATTATGTCTCGCACCGAAAAATATTTTAAGGCAGCCCCATACTACCGGATGAATCAGTAAGTTGATTCATTAATCACAAAATCGAGAAAATGAACTCTTTATAAGAATATCTATAGAAAGTTCTATAGGAATAATTTTTTTAGAAATAGTTTCTATAGGTATGTTTCTATAGGAATTCATGTTCAGAAATTCATTTTCTCGAAGAAGATTTTATCTTCGAAGAAGATCTTTATCTCCGAAGAAAGATTTTTATCTTCTAAGAAGAAGATTAATATCTTCTTTGTTCACCTTCATCATCTTCTATATAGATGTAATTCCAAATCAGACCTATTGTCTTCTAACGATAAGCTTTAGAGAACAATTACGTATTCTATGTACGATTTATCTATTTGTTCTCACAACTCTGATTGCCAACTGTACAAGATGTCTTGCAAGCTGACTGACAGGATGTCTGGCATTCTCCACAACCGCCTGTTTTCATAGTATCCTTAAGGTTTTTTGTGTTTAAAGTTTTGATATGTTTCATTCTTCTACCTCCTTAACATCAATTAACTTCTAGTAATTATATCATAAGTGTTTTCATAAGAAAAGAGTTTTTTGTGATAAAGACACATTTCAACCAATTTATGAAGATTTTTCATAATTTTAATTTATTATTTGAATGGCATATTGAAACAATCAGGTATAGTATGATATAATATATGATATCGTAATTAAAACTACTTGAGTTTTATTTGAAAGTAATCTTTCAGAATCCTGAAGCTATCATTCAGAATTTTCAAAGCTTTCTTTCAGAATTTGCATAAGAAAGGATTGGTGTAATATAATGAACAAATATATCATTACGACCGATACAACAAGTGATTTACCAGAGGACTATCTTCACCAGCATAATATCGGTGTACTACCTCTATATTACAATATGAATGGAACCGTATATGGAGAAGGAAATGTCCTGGAGCCAAAGACGTTTTATGATATTATGCGAGGCGGAGCAATGCCGACAACGATGGCAGTAAATCCTGACTTGGCACGTAAAGTATTTACCAGTTTTCTTGATGAAGGCTATGATATTTTGCATATTGCATTTTCCTCAGCCTTAAGCGGGAGCTGCTCTGTTGCTGCTACTGTTGCCAGAGAGCTTCAAGATGAACGTCCTGCTTCTAAAATTATTGTCGTTGATTCTCTTTGCGCTTCTCTTGGTGAAGGGCTTCTGTTGCATAAAGCTGCAATGTTAAAAGAAGCTGGTAAGTCAATTGAAGAAACTGTGGAATGGCTGGAGAATAACAAATTAAATCTTTGTCATCTATTTACGGTTGACGATTTACATCATTTACACCGTGGCGGTCGTGTTTCCAAAGCTACTGCCATTATTGGTACTTTAATTAATGTAAAGCCTGTTCTTCATGTAGATAATGAAGGCCGTTTAATTCCTCTGAACAATGTAAGAGGTAGAAAAAAAGCCTTGTTATCCTTAGTTGAGACCATGGGTGATAAGATTAAGGATTATTCTGGTAAGAATGATATTATTTTCATTAGCCATGGTGACTGTATTGAGGATGCACAATTCGTAGCCGATCAGATCAAAGATCGTTATCATATCGACAATTTCTTAATTAACTATGTAAGTCCAACTATTGGTGCACATTCCGGACCTGGTACAGTTGCATTGTTCTTTATGGGAACGGAGAGGTAACATAGAAATAAGCCGTCAATCAGCTTCATGTTTCAATAGGATGATTTATCATCAAATATCAATGTAAATAAAAAGCTTGATCACCAGGATTCTATCCTATACATAGGTGATCAAGCTTTTATCATCTAACGGTATGTGTCCCCCTTATGCAAATTGGAAACCACTTCTGTAACGCGATTTCGTGCTTCATCCCCTGTTGTCGAACTTTCAATATAATCAACCACCTGCTTTTTGCCATTATCCGAAAGTTTCACAAAATTCGTCATTGCATCCATATCTAATGCTAATCTCATTCCTAAACCAACTGGTAATTGGTGCTCATTATCGATTAAACTCACTCTCTTCCCACCCTTTCTATAAAAACACTTTCTTTCAACTTTCGCTCATTGTTTCCCGCTTTTCATAGTTTCAATATAAAGATCCCTGCTTTTATTGTCTCACCATTTAATAAATTTATGTAAGGATACCTTACCTCATTTTTCAAATTTCGTTATTAAGTGACATTTAAAGTTTAGGTGTGATCAAAATTAATATAAATAGATTAAGGCAGCTGATTGATATCATATAAATAGGAGTTTAAAAACATATAACTATGTTTTTAAACTCCTGCTTTTGAAACAGTTATTACTCTTTATTGCGCCAAGCGAATAAATTCGTCAATCATGTTCTCAACCGATTTCAAACTATTTCTCCAAAACTCTGGATTCTCAATATCAATTTCTGCCTGACGCGCTGCATCTTCCACGCTCATAACAGTAGTAGCATTCAGCAGTGCTTTGTATTTTGGAACAAATACATCACCTTCTGCTTTATATTTTTCAAAAAGTCCTCTCGCGAATAGACCTCCAAAGGCATAAGGGAAGTTATAAAAATTATTTTTATCAGAGTAATAATGCCCCTTAACAACCCACATATACGGATGCAGATAATCTTGGTCTAGTCCATCTCCATAGGCTTCTCTTTGCGCCTGGAGCATCAATTCCTTTAGTTCGTCTGCAAACAAGAAACCTGATTTCCCCTTTTCAAAAACTGCTGTTTCGAATAGATATCTGGAATATATATCACAGATAATCTGTGTAAAATCCTGCAGCTGACTTTCGATTAGAGCCATCTTTTCATTACCCTCTGCCTCTTCAATAATTGCTTCCATGATCAAAGCTTCATTAAAGGTTGATGCCGTCTCTGCAACCGGCATACTATAATCGACATTGAGTGGTTGATGGTCCTGTATATTCAAACCATGGTACGCGTGACCAAGTTCATGGGCAAGTGTAACTACATCACTTAAGGAGCCTTCAAAGTTTGTTAATATTATGCTCTGTTTTGCAAAGGGCAGATTCTCACAGAAAGCTCCTCCAACCTTTCCCTTTTTGGGATAGAAGTCAATCCAGGCCTGATCAAAAGCTTCCTCCACCATGTCGGCGAGGTCAGAACTAAATCCACGAAAATGCTTAATCAAATAATCCTTTGCCTCTTCTGCCGTGAATTTTCTATCACTTTCACCTACCGGTGCAAATAAATCAAACCATGGAAGGCCATGCTCGTGTCCTAAGCGTTTTGCTTTATGCTTTAAGTAACGGTGGAAGGCCGGGAGATATTCCTTAATTGCCTCAAGTAGCGCCTCCAAAGTCTCTCTTTTCATCTTGGAGTCTATTAAGGTCATCTCCAAGGGAGATTCATATCCTCTCAAGTCACAGATGGTAGTTACCTGGGTTTTAATGTTATTTAAGGAATAACTGATGGCATCCTTAATTTTCTCCAAGGCTTTTACTTCAGAAATATATGCCTCTTGGCGGATTTTTGGATCAGGATCATAAGCTTTATTGCGTACCTCTGATAGAGTAATTACACTATCCCGGTACTCTACTTCCAAGGTGGATGTCAGATAGCTTTGCATACTGCTCCAAGCGGAAGCAGCTGAGATATTAAGCTTAGCGATTACTTCCTCTACATCATCGCTTAATAAATAGTTTGCTTCCTTTTTTATCTCCGACAAAATATAATCATAGCCTTTTAACTTTGGATATTTGTCATAATAGCTTTGGATATTTTGGATTCCTGCAATATATTTTTTGATAACAGCAGCTGGTTTAGTGGATAAGCTTAAGGTCTTTTCAAAATAATTAATCTCATTTACAGTAGCACTATCCGAGGTATTAACCGCCTGCTTGGAATATAGGTAACCTGCAAACTTAGAGCCCAACAGCTGCAGCTCCTCAAGATATTCCACTGACTTTAAAAGTGCTGCTTCTTCGTCTTGATTTTTTGATAATTCATTGCTGAACTTTGACATCTTGGCAATTAAATTCACTAATTTGTTCTTGTCATTTCTATATTCTTCATCTTCAAAGCTTCGATATAGAAAGTCTAATGACCATTCCTTATTCATAATCTAAGATTCCTTTCAATCATATATTTAGTTGCGAAACTCACAGACTGCTGCAATTTTTCATACAGTTGGTACAGATATATATTTAGTATTCGGACTTTGAATCTATTCTTCCACTAAGCAATTGCTTTTTTCCAAGTTTAATAGAAATTCTTTTCTATGCAATCCTCCTGCATATCCCACCAAGGAACCATTTGCTCCAATCACTCTATGACAGGGGATGATACACATGATTGGATTGTTATGATTCGCCATACCAATCGCTCGGGAGGCTTTTTCATTCCCAACCTGTGCCGCAATCTGCTTATAGGTTCGAACTTCACCGTATGGGATTGTAATCAAGGCATCCCAAACCTTCCTTTGAAACTCAGTTCCCTCTGGTTTTAGCGGAATCGTAAACATCTTGCGTTTACCGTCCAGGTATTCACCTAGCTGACCTGCTGCCGCTTTCATGACCTCTGTTTCCTGGAATATAGACTCAGTTTGATCATTTCTTTTACTGTTTAGTTCTTCCTCGCAAATCGAAACCTGAGTAATATAGCCATTCTTCTCTTTGAATAATATCTTTCCTAATTTTGTTTCATATATGTACGCAAATTCCATATTTCCTCCGTTCTTTGATCCTTAATTATATTTATAAACAACTAGGTATCCTAAGTAAGTCGGGTGCTATAAGTCAACTACGATAAATATATCTCATATTCATCATAACACAAAATCTGACTTATAACACCCCAGAAAATTCTTTATTCTTCTAATAATCTGACCATTACCTTTTTCAAATGGGATACTGTATCCATCATAACCTCAATGATATGCCTTCTTCTAAAGTAATCTTCTTCATCAATCGATTCCTGTTGCCATTTCGTAATATCACGATAACTGCCATAATACACTACATATTGTTCCAGCCTTTCTTCCAGTTCACGAATGGCTAATATATTAGGGTATCGCAGCAAGTATGTCACAAATTCCAAGCAGGTGAAGGTATTTTTCATCTCAAGCCTCTTTTTAATGAGTGACAGCACTGCATTTAATGTATTATATATCATTTCTTCTTTATTTTTATGAAAATACTCCACTTCCTTCTTGATACGTTTATATTCTACTGCACTCACAGGAAGCTTGCAGATTTTAACATAGATATCACTATTATTAATTAAATACCGGTAAGGCTCTTCTACCACGAAGCCCCCTGAAATCGGTGAATTGATGTTATATCGTGCAAAGGAGTACATTTTATTTAAGTCATGCTCAAAAGCAATCGACACATGGCTATACTGATTTCTGGTAAAGAGGCGAATCAGTCGTCCCATGTTCGTGTTCGTTACTAAAAAGGCTACATAGATATAATGATGTTTTGTATTCTCCACTGACAGCATCGTCCCCCCTTATTTTGTAAAATCAATATGCATACATTATAACAAGGATAAGGAACAAAAGAAAGAGATTTCTTAAAGTAGCTTTTGTATATTGAGTACTAATATGGAAGAAGAGCTGTCAAACATTCACTTATATAGCCAGAGATAGGGAATATCCTGAACTACATGTATGAGAGATGTTTGATAACTCTTCCATTTACAATATTTTAACCAGAGAAAGTTTGGATTCCTTTTTATCCAAATACTTTTACTCTTGCATCAAGCGGTGAGAATTCTTTCTCGCCTGCTGGTGCCAGAACCTTTCCAAAAGGCATCTGTGACCAAAGCTTCCACTTCTCTGGGATACCCCATTCCGCTTTTACCTGCTCATCTATCAAAGGATTGTAATGCTGCAAGGAAGCACCTAGCCCTGCCTCTTCCAGTGCAGTCCAAATTGTAAATTGTAACATACCAGAGGACTGAAGGGACCATACTGGGAAATTATCCTTATATAAAGCAAAATTCTCTTGCAGGCCTTCTACCACTGCCTGATCCTCAAAGAATAAGAGGGTACCATAGCCGTTTTTAAAAGCATTAATCTTTTCTTCAGTAGATGCGAAACTCTCCGCGGGCACTAGCTTTCTTAAGGTTTCCTTTATAATATCCCACAGCTTATCATGCTGTTCCTTTAATAAGATGACTACTCTTGCACTCTGTGAGTTAAAAGAGGATGGAACATACTTAACTGCATGCTCAACAATCTTTTGTATTTCCTGATCACTAATTGGTGATTCTTTTCCTATTGCATATATTGATCTCCTGTTTTCAATTGCTTGATTTAAATTACTCATAATGATACCATCCTTTCAACGATACTAATATAGTATTATAAACAACTAAAGTTATTATATAAAAATAAATGGCTTACTATGTATTTTGTATCCATTTCATTTTATATTGTATGCAATTTAATTTAACACTATTTTTTAAGATTTGTCAATATGTTTCATTGACATTTTCAAAATAATTGTATAAAATCTAATTGTAATCAAACAAGATAACATAATCCTATGATTTCACTGATAAAATCAAAGCGAGGTAATCCTATGAGTAAAATAGATAAATTAATCACGAATACACCTGCTAAGAAGGATCAGCCAGCTGATTCTATTAGTAAAAATCCAAAGAAACCTGTAGCCGCAGGCAGCTCTTGCTACGATTTGCTTAAATTAGATCAACAGCTATGCTTCTCCCTGTATGTCTGTTCCAAAGAAATCATTAAAAAATACAAACCTCTCTTAGATCCCCATGGCTTGACTTATACGGGCTATATCATTCTACTTGCCCTCTGGGAAGCAGATAACATAAACGTAAAGGAGCTGGGCAAACGTCTCTATCTGGATTCCGGTACCCTTACACCCATGTTGAAAAAATTAGAATCCCAAGATTATATTAAACGAACCCGAAGCTTAAATGATGAGCGTAATGTTTATATTGAATTAACAGAAAAGGGGAAGGCTCTAAAAACAGAAGCCATTCATATTCCAGAAAGCATGATTTGTACACTGGATTTAGAAGCTAAATACGCCAGCGGCTTATTACAAGGTTTGCACCAAATGATGAGAATTCTTGATTCTGAGAATTGTCCAAAGGATTAATCAGCTCCTTACTAATTGATATTGATTTGGCCTTTGCGAAACTAAAAAACTGCTACTGTTTTGCATATAACATTCCGCAATTGCCTAAAATTAATAGAAAGGATGGAAAAGGAGCGGTATGTCATTATCTTATTTCGAGGAAAAAGAATTTATTAAGGTTATAAAAGAATTATTAGAAGTGGATCGGGTACAGGAGATGAGGAACTATATTCAGCACGGGAAGACCTCTACTTTCAATCACTGTCTCATTGTAGCCTATCTCAGCTATCAATACTCCTTACGTTTACCCTTTCAATATAATACACGAAGCTTAATACGGGGAGCCATGCTGCATGATTTCTATCTCTATGATTGGCATATTCCTGACAAAGCCCATCGTCTTCATGGCTATTACCATGCAGGCTTAGCTCTGACAAATGCTAAAAAATATTTTCAAATAAATAAAATTGAAGAAGAAATCATATCGAAGCATATGTGGCCGTTAAATATATCAAAGCTACCTCTTTGTAAAGAGGCGGCATTGGTCTGTGCGGTAGATAAGTATGTTTCACTGACCGAGACGTTTCATATCCCTATCAAATTATTTGACTATGACAGGTTACAACGCCTGTTATTTGATACAGAGTAGATTCATAAATATTAAGCCTTAAATACTTAGGTATAAGATTTAAATACTATAAAATACTAAGATTTAAATACTTTACAACACTAAGATTTAAATACTAAAGCTCCAGATTTACTCTGGAGCTTTTTACGATTTCTTTCTTGTCTTCGATTTCTTTCTAATATTCGATGCTCACGAAACATTAACTTAACAAATACATTGAAATGTCTACCCTACACTAATAAAGAGCTGGTTTATAAATGAAGGTCTTCTTCAAAACCTAACACAAGATTCATATTCTGGATTGCTGCTCCGGATGCACCTTTTCCTAAATTATCAATGCGTGTCATAATAATCACACTTCCTTTGCTGTCATTTCCAAATACAAAAATTTCTGCATTGTTTGTATCATTGCAGGCGGTAATGTCAACCGCTCCATCAAAAAGAAATGAATCATCCGCATATGGCATAACCTTAACAAATTTCTGCCCTTGATAATACTCTTCCAATAATTCATGGATATTCTTTGCTGTCAGCTTTTTCGCTAAAAGTCTTGTATGAAGAGACATCATAACAGCCATACCTTTATAGTTGTTACCTAAGATAGGGATAAATACGGGTGGTTCTGTTAATCCGCTATGCATAGTCATTTCTGGGAGATGCTTATGGTTTAATGTGAGCCCATAAGGTCTTGGAGCCTTGGCATAATCATTCTTTCCGTCCTTCTGTTCGTATTTTTCAATTAAAGCTTTGCCACCACCGCTATATCCGGTCAAGCTTTGGCAGGTGATCGGATATTCCGGACTTATGATCTGTTGTTTAACGAGTGGATGAGCCAAAAGGATAAATGCAGTTGCATGACAGCCCGGATTACTGATTCGCTTACTATTCTTAATCGCTTCCCGATGTAGTACAGATAATTCAGGAAGGCCATAGCACCATCCGTTCGCCGTACGGTGAGCGGTGCTGGCATCGATAATGCAGGTTTCAGGGTTCGTAACCATGCTTACGGCTTCCTTGGCAGCATCATCAGGCAGGCATAGAAATACCACATCTGCTTCATTCAGACATCTTGCTCTCTCCGCAGCATCCCGTCTTTTATCATAATCAATGGTAATCACATCAAGTTCATTATAAAGTGCTAATCTTTCATGTATCTTTAATCCGGTCGTTCCGGTCAATCCATCTACAAATATCCTTTTCTTCATAATCTGACCTCATATTTTCATTATTGTATATTTATTCATTCACTTGATACAAATATACATCTGTACCTTCATAATGTCAACCACAATTTCTTAATTTAGTATGATGATCTCTTTTTATATAAAAACTATAGCTTGTCCTAACTAATCATATTGTGGTTCCATACTAAGACTGACACTGAATTTTAGATATAATAAATAGCTCCCCAACTTGAATCTGGGAGCTATTTCGCTAAACGTTTCCGAGAAAAACTCTAAACACTGTAATATCCTTATTATCTAATGTCTTAAGATTGTATATTCTTTGCACCATATCACGTATTCTTATCTGGTGTTTAAACACAACAGCTCCATAATACGTGATATAATATGCCTCATCTCTTTGATTATAGTGTCTCGTAGTATAAATGATTAGGTCACCGGTATATTCCAAAATACCAATGGATGGATATCCATTGATCTGAAAATAAGCTAATGTTATTTTATCTGGAATTTTATGTATATAATTATACAAAAAATGATCCATTCGATTGATGTTATAAGATACCACGCCATATGTGATAATATTACCATTCTGGGCTGCCGTCAGAAATGTATATTCTTTTGGATATAATGATAATTCTCTTTCCTGCTCGGATTCATAATTAAACATAAGCAATCCTTTTCTTCTTTTAATATTATGTTATTAACAAAAGAACAAGTGGATGCCTGTTTTCGATATTCTTTTTTAGATAAGAATTAATTCTAGTAATGCGTATTACATATTATTGTTTCTTTGGTTCCATATTTAGCCTTGTTTCTTGATTCACCTTCGTTAAATGATTACCGAGACTAGCTTTTGCGCTTTTACATCAAACAAACCGGTTGTTATCAGCCTTAGCTCCGGAATCACTGGCAGACTGGCAAAGGCAAGCGTTAAAAACGGATCAATCCCTTCTGCAACACCAAGCTCTCTTGCCACAGCTAAAAGCTCATTGATTTTTGATGCAAGCGTTTTGGCGTCTAAGTCACTCATTAGTCCAGCGATAGGTAAGGCTAATTTTGCGATAATCTTACCATTCTCTGCGATTGCCCATCCACCTTGCATTTCCCGGATACAGTTAGCAGCAATAGCTAAATCTTCATTATTCGTACCAACCGCAATCATATTATGGGAATCGTGGGCAACTGAAGAAGCAATTGCTCCCTTCTTCAGTCCATATCCATGAACAAAGCCTACTCCAATATGCCCTGTGTTATGATGACGTTCAATAACTGCCAGCTTTAACACATCCTTCTCAACAGATATCGTTGGTATCTGGCCATTAAGAGGAAGGATCATTTCTTTGGTAAAGATCTCCCCTTTTAACAGTGAAATTACGCGGAAGGAATCTGAAGTACTTGGTACTTGAGTGGGCTTAAGATTAAATGCTTCCGCCTGAAGCGCTTCGCAGTGGAAGGAATGGTATACCTTGTTTAAAATCTCCAATTCAATCTCCGGCTCTACCATAGCTTGCATTTGGTTATCGCCGGTTACAAGGATACCATTCTTAATTACCTTATCTATTTTAATCTCAGTAAGATCCGACAAAATAACGATATCTGCCTTATATCCTGGCGCAATAGCACCGGTATTTCGCAACTGGAAATAGGTGGCAGGATTTATGGTAGCCATTTTGATTGCAATGCAAGGATCTGCGCCATTTTTAATAGCTTGTCGGAGAATCCCATCGATATGCCCCTGTGCTAACAAGTCATAGGGGTGCTTATCGTCAGTAACCAGCATGGAGCGCTGATGATAGGGAGGCTGAAATAATCCCATCAATGCATCCAGATTCTTTGCTGCAGAGCCTTCCCGGATCATTATCCATTGTCCCCTCGCGTATTTCTCTTTAGCCTCCTCCAGATTGATACATTCATGATCTGATTCAATGCCTGCTGTAATATAAGCGCAGGCCTGTTTTCCGGTAATTCCTGGTGCATGACCGTCCACAACCCTATGATGAAGCTTTGCAAAAGCAATTTTATGTAGTAAATCTTCATCGCCCTGAATTGTTCCTATATAATCCATGACTTCCGCCAGTCCTAGTACTCGTTCCTGATTATAAAACTCCTCAATATCTGCGGCTCTTACGATCTGCCCATTTTCATCAAACGATGTTGAAGGGACACAGGACGGTAACATAAAATACACATCCAGCGGTAAATCCTTCGATGCCTTTAGCATATATTCTAACCCCTTGATACCGCATACATTCGTAATCTCGTGAGGATCAGTAATTACCGCAGTGGTTCCATGGGGCAGTACTGCTTTCGCAAATTCTACCGGTTTTAACATAGAGCTTTCCAAATGGATATGACCATCGATAAATCCAGGAACTACATATTGTCCCTCACAATTTATCTCAATGTTCCCCGAATATTCACCCAGCCCAACAATAGTACCCTCGCAAATAGCAACGTCTAACCGTTCAATGGCTTGTGTAAACACATTTACTACATTTGCATTCTTTAGTACCAGATCAGCTTTGGTATTACCCCTTGCTACAGATAATTTATTTTCCAGCATCATCCCACCGCTTTCTAGATTTCCACTTCCGAATACTATGATACCCATTCATTTCAGGTTACATTATTCCATATTTATATAAGTTCTATTGTTTTACATACTTTACCACTTATTTGTTCCATACTATATTAGTTAACTTATTCCGGTACTTATACCAGTTACATTTTGCATACCCTAATATCATATCTCATAAAACAAAATACCAAGGGTGTTGGGTCCGCAATGACTGGAGATAACACCACCTGCCCTGGTAATTAATATTTCATCAAAGTGACCTAACCCCTTTAAATAATCATAGGTTTCCTCTAAAATCACCTGGTCAATACCTGAATGAGTAATAAATACCCTCTTCTTATCCGCTTGTAAAAGCTGAGGTTCTAAATCCTTTGCATAGCTGCGAACAACGCTTTGCTGCTTTCCACGATATTTTTTATCCACACCCATTTTCCCCTGCTTGACACAAATCATGGGCTTTAACTTTAACGCATTCCCTAACAAAGCTGTGACAGCACTGCATCTTCCACCACGTTGCAGATAAGTCAAAGTATCAATGACAAAGGAGGCACGAACCTTATCTCTGGCTTCCTCTATTTCCTTTACTATGTCATCTGTGCCCAAGCCTTTTTTAGCCAGCTCTGCTGCTCTTAAAACCTGCAATCCAATTCCAGTAGATAAATTCTGAGAATTTATAACCCGAATCTTCTGATAGGACATTTCCTCTGCTGCCAGTCTGACGCTGTTACAGGTTACTGACATCTCTTCTGAAATACCAAAAAATATGATATCATCCCCGGCCTCCACGAAGGGCTTCAAAGTATTTATAATGTACCCCATTTCAGGTGCAGCTGTTTTTGGAGTAGTATTCATCCGGTCAGCCCATTCATAGATTTCATCAGCGGTTATTTGAACGCCGTCCAGATAACTCTTCATATCCAACACAATATTGAGTGGAATGATTGTAATATCATGCTTCTTAATAAGATCCTCTGATAAATCACATGTGCTATCTGCAACTATTTTAACTCCTGCCATAACGTCCTCCTCTGTTATCCAATCAGCATAATCCACACTTTAATGATAACTTTCTATTTCAAGTGTATTCCCCCGATGCCTTCTCTATCTCTATTTATTATAGAATATGCTGGCATTAAATTCAATACTGAAGCTTCCATAACCTGGATATCAAAAGATAATCTTAACTTTTTTTCACAAACTCATTACTGCATTTTGGACAACGGATTGAAATTCTACCCTTTCCTCTAGGAACCCTTATTTTCTGCTGGCAGTTTGGACATTTAAAGATGTGATGCGTTTTGTTTTGCTTTAAAAAATGAAATCTTTTTTGAAGGCTAAATCTTATTTTATTATAAACACCGAGATAAGCCTGATTTTCTGCAGAACGCTTCGCAATTTTTTTTGAAAACATGCGGAAATACATGTAAAACAGACCTATCAGCCCAATTACATAAAATATATTTCCAAAAAAGAAGGATAATCCTAGGCAAAGTAGAATTACAACCACCAAAAACTGGTTAAATGCATCATTACCATACCTGCCTTGCATAAATCGGTAAAATTTTTCTCTCATAGACACAAACCTCTTTCTCTTTTTTTACGTAGCTAACTTATAAGAATTTCGTATCAAAAAGCTCACTTTCACAATAGTTAGCAATATAAATTCCTACCGATTCATCTAAGCTCATGCATTTTGACATGGAGAAATCTCAAATTCTTATAAATAAGCTAATTATATAGCATTCCTAAATTACTTGTGTGAAGAATCGCTTAAAATATAATAAAATCTTACTCTCTAATTATAAACGAAAAATGAAATTAATCCTATATCTATTTCAAAAGAAATAAGGCTATAAATAATATTGAAAGTTTCCCTTAACATTATTTATAACCTTATTCTTAATAATCGTATTAATTTTATTTGGTGGTTTTTTTCTTTACAACATCCTGAAGCTTAAAAGCACAGATTCGATCCATTTTGTAAGTGGACTTGTCAAAGGCACCTGACTCAAAATTGACGTACAAGTAATTACCGTCAATTGCAATTCCTTCATTCATAGATGGCATGCTAACCGAATTCACCAGTTTTCCTAATTGAATCACACCATTAAGAGTTTTAGACATATCAGGCTTATATACATCAATCTGACGCATATATCCTCGCAGTCCCTTATATAGCTGGCAGGACCTGGATAAAATTAAAGTTCCCTGATTCGTAAAAGCCACTCCCTGAACTCTGGTAGGCATTGCTATTGTATCTACTTTTGTTAAGGTAGGTGCATTATCGAAATCATCCACAAAATAGCTGTTCATTACTGTATCCTTCAACTCATTGTACGAGCCTACCCATAGTTTACCGTCATAAAAGGTAGCATATGAAGTGGTAATATCCAGCTTACAAGTAGATGCATAGGTTACAAAACTGTAAGCTCCACCAACTGATATTGCAGATTCAACATCGGAAAAAGCTATGGAATAGACAACTGTTCCGCTGGTAACCCAGATATAGGTTCCGTCAAAGGCAATTCCCCCTACATGTGGTTTCCCCGGCAGTATTAGGGTAGTTATGAGCTCCCTTGTCTTTTTATCCATTACATAGACAACTGAATTCTCTTCCCCAGCCATATCATAGGCGGTCATAAGCAGATAATTATCTGCGAAAGCTATTCCCTGCGGGCACATCCTGGTACTGGAGAAGCCACCTACATTCGTGGTCGCCAGTCCCGGTATAACAAAACTCTTCTCAAGATTTACATATGTACTGAAAAAGGATAACTTTTGATAGGTCCAAGACTTTAATAAAGCTTCTTGTGTCATAAATAATTTGCCCGTGGTACTTGTATTTTCAAGCACCTCTAGATATATACCAACAGTATCTGACTCCATTCCATAATAAGTTTTACCATTATAATAGCGTCTTGATACAGCATAAAACTCATAATAACCATCTGTTTCTAAGCCTTCTACCACATAGCTGATGGTACTGTTTCCTTTCACTGTCTGAAGGAGACTTGCTCCAGTTTCCTCATCCCACATATAGATATCATAGGCAGTTGCTCCAGTTACTTTTGACCATTTCAGACGAACCTTTTCCTCACCGGCTTTATATTTTAGGATCATCATCGCAGGATTAGTACTGATATCAACGAAGGGAGAAAATTCACCTTGAAAGTTTTGATCCAAAACATAAGCACATACCTTATAGTTGTAACTGGTACCTGAGGATACTTTTGAATCCGTATAAATCGTTGTATCACTGGTGCCAATCAACACATAACTATTTTTTGAAGCCAAGGAACGATAAACCAAATATCCGGTTGCACCGCTTACATCGTCCCATACTAACGATACATATTTATCTGTACTATCAGTTACCAATAGATTATTTACTATCTCAGGATTTGTTGCCGCGCTATAGATGTCGGACATTGCACTTTTATACTCTAATCCCTGTGCTGTTCCAACAGCGCATATCTGAAAACTTTTTATCGTTGCCGCTGGATAGTTCAGTGTAATACTATTCGTTGTTGCAGAGGAATAAAAATTATAAACATTCGTAAGCTCATCTAATATGTATACTTCGTATCTGGAAGCATTGGTATTTGCATCCCAGGTAAGCGTAATAGTTGAAGTATCATGATAAGAAGCGGTTATATTGGTAACACGTTTTGGTAACACTGTAATATTAAAGGTTGCTACCTGATTCTGATAAGTAATATAAATGGTCTGTACACCAATGGTATTCGTATTATATCCTGTAACCTGATAATCTGTTATATATGCACTTGTACCGTCTATGTAAGCAGCTTCAACAAACATATTGGAGAAATCCAATGTTTCGCCGGCTTCATAAATTATCTTCGTAGGATTTTGTTTGATACTAATGGAAATTGCCTGCGGCGTCGGTACTGGTGTGGGTGTCACTGTTATTACAGGCGTTGGTGTCACCGAAGATGAGTCGCCGGGTGTTGGTGTCACAGGTGGTGTCGTACTAGGTGCAGGCATCATTGTCGGGGTTGCAACTGGCGATTCTTGTGTGGTATTCTGTCCTGACATTGCGGACACTTCATCAGATTTTATTGATAGATTAGAATAGCCAGAAATTAATAGGGTTGCAATAATTAACATCAATACTTTTTTCTTCATTCAGCTTCAACTCCATGTGCTTCGTTTGTCGTTACAATAATTAACAGATTTTTTCCAAATCTCGTCTTCGTTATAGTAGCTTGACAGGCAAGATTTGTCAACCCGTAAATTACTTAAATTGGTTGAAAGTTCTTTTCTTTCAACAATTTCCCTTTCCCTAGGTTATGGTACTTAGATTATATGTCGCTTTTATGGCTAAGTTGTGGCTTTTTTATGTTAAATCCACTATTTGGTACTAAGGCCTTATAAGAATGCACTGGTTTTGAGCTCTGATACCGGATCCTATATTTAATCAAGAATTCCAGCATTTTTAGGGATCGTGTTAAATGCCTTTTTAAACGCACGAGAAAAGGTTGAATAATTTTTAAAGCCACTCTGAAAGCAGGCTTCTGTTGTAGAGAGTCCCTTTTGAACCAGACTTTTTGCTAAAAGTAATCGTTTTTCCGTAATATAGTTTCCTATGGTATAGCCCGTTTCATTTTTAAAGTAATGCATCAGATAGTATCTGTTTAAATAAAAATGCTCTGCCAAAAGATCAATCGAAATATCCTCAGATAAATGCTCATTAATGAAATCAATAATCTGTACCAGCTTTCCATTATCACCGACGGAGTCCAGATAATTGATATGGTTGGAGATTGCTGTCCGATTCAGCTGTATCATAAATTCAAGAAAGAGGATTTTCTGATATAGTTCCTGGGCATAGGCCTGATCAACAAAGGAATGCTCAAGCTCCAGACACACCTGATACAGCTTACTTTTATCGATGGAAGGAATTCGTAATACATTGGAATGCTCCTTTTTTGAGCGTTCAAAGCAATAGCTCAAATCATAATCCTCTCCCTGATAATGACTTAGAAATTGTGTGGATACATAAATAATGATTCTTTCATAGGGCAAATTGTCCAGTACCAAGGGACGATGAATTTCCCCTGCATTAACAAGAACAATATCATAAGGCTTTAATTCATAATTCTTTCCTTCGATACAGTAGCTTACATTTCCCTTAATAAATATCAAAATCTTATTAAAATCATGATAATGAAAAGCGAAATCTGTCCTCTGCTTATCCTTAATATGAAATATCTTAAAATCATCCTCCAGGTAGCCTAATTTTTCAAAATCCTTCATAAAAACCTCCATCTTCTTCCCTATAAGACATTCAAACTCAATCTCCCCTTTTATTATATAGCATTATTTGCAACATATGAAGCATTATAGTGCTATTTTATTAAAATAATGTTATGTAGAATAATAGTAGAACCAAAAATAGAAAATGCTGTATATTATTTTGTATACGGATAAAATTTGCACAGAAAACCAAGACTGCATGAAATGATTAGGGAGGATTTATTATGAAGATAAACGGCGTTTGGTTACCAATAATTACTCCATTTAAGGATGATAAAATAGATTTTGTATCTTATAGAAAACTAATTGATCACTATATCGGAAAAGGTGTCCATGGTATTATCCCTCTTGGCACCACCGGTGAATGTCCGGTACTTAACGAACGAGAATTCGAAGAGATGATTGAACAGACGATGAGCTATGTTAATGGGCGTGTTCCTGTCTATGTAGGTGTTGGTGGTAACTACACCGCCAAAGTAATCAAACGAGTAAAAATAGCCGAATATTATGATATTCAAGGAATTCTATCCGTATGTCCCTATTATAATAAGCCTGGCCAGGAAGGAATTTACGAACATTTTAAGAGCATTGCTGAGGAAACTGATCTTAATATCGTTCTCTATAATATTCCCTATCGTACGGGTGTAAATATGGAGAATGATACCGTTCACAGGCTTGCTGCTATTCCTAATATCGTAGGAATTAAAGATGCCAGCGGTGATTTCAAGCAAAGCATGGCCTTGCTCGTGAATCCACCAAAGGAATTCTCCATCATGACCGGAGAAGACGCACTATTTTATAACACCCTGGTTATGGGTGGACAGGGTGGAATACTTGCCTCCGCGCATTTAAAAACAGATTTATTTTTGGATGTTTATAAAAAAGTAACGGAAAACAATGCTGAGGCTGCGTTATTAACCTGGAAAAAGTTATATGATATGATACCGCTCTTATTTAAAGAGCCAAATCCATCACCAGTGAAATATTGCTTAAAGGAACTGGGTCTCATCGATTCTGATGAAGTAAGACTTCCTTTAACCGAGATTTCAGATTCCTTAAAGGATAAGCTAAATCATACCATCCTATCAAAGCAAGAAAGCAAACCAACCATCGTTCATTTTAAACAGGATGATGTAACAACACATATCAGGCTCCAAAGCACGGATGAAACTGACACTGTAGCATAAATTGCTCTAGACATCTCACAAACGACTATTGTTTCACAATAGCCTAAGAATCACTTTAGAATAGAACCAATAAAACAGAGCCCTTATACCCGACCTATGGTCAGTATAAATGGCTCTGTTTTCCTATCTATATTTAGCAAAGAGTGGTAGGCAATGAAATACTTAAATCATTAAACTGATTTGTTCTAGGTCTTAACCTTTTCGACTCTTGTCAAAAATCTTATAATTATATTGATTAATATCATACATACTGGTATCTTCAAAACTATTGCAAGGATTTCCAGCAAACATATCGTTTAGTCTCTTGACAGCCATCTCTCCCCATAATTCATTACGTTGTACAATCTGAGAAGTAACAATTCCTTCCTTGACTGCTTTCGTGATAGAATCACTTTTACTGAGGATAATAAGCTGCTTTTTAAGACTCATTTTGCGATAGATGTCAATGGCCACCTCACCGCTATCCGCCGTAACTAGAAATAGCAGATCAAAGTCAGGATGTTTCTTAATCAAAGCCTCCAGCATAGTCTTCGTTACAGTGATATCTGTATCCTTCTGCTCTTCCTTTTTCAGGATATGAATCTCCGGATATTTTCCTAACTGCTCTGCAAAACCACGATATCTCTCTTGAACTGTTGGCACCGCTGCCGCTGCCAAAAATACCAGTACTTTACCTTTACCGTGAAGGCTCTTGGCAGATACTTCACCTGCCATAGCACCTCCCTTATAGCTATCGGAGGTAACAAAGATATTACGCTTCGTATTCGGAGCATCCATATCAATACAGGCTACTTTGATACCTGCTGATACTGCCTCATCTATGGCCGCTTTCAGACGACTGGCATCACTGGGTGCAAGGATAATACCATCCATGCCTTCTTTTATGAATCCACGGAAGATCTTCTCCTGTTCCTCCACGTTATATCGTTTTGGTGCGGTGCAAACTACTTCAATACCAAGCTTTTCTCCGGTGGCATAAGCCGCATCTTCCACCTCGCGGTAGAACTCCGCCTGTTCAAGGCAGACTACTCCGATTCGCTTTTTCTTTATTTCTTCCCGCCTAATCTTAAAGTCTTCCAGATACTTCATCTGCTCTGTAGTAGTAACATTGAACCGATGCAGCATCTCTAATATCATCTCATCCTTACTATTTGCTTCCATAGAAGCACTGGATACGACTTGGCTTGTAGCAGCATATTCCTGAGTTAAAGCAGCGATTTCATTAATTTTATCCAGCAACTCCTGGTTGGTGGAATACATGGTTTTAACTTTATTATTAATCTTTCGCTGACCGGTCATCAAGTCAGAAATTGCATCATTAATCTCTTCCATACCTGAGCTTACACTACCTATGGCACTGGATTGATTTTCGACACTTTCCTTTTCCTGACCGACTAGCTCCATCATCATATGCATTTCAGACGCGATTGCTTTGATGTCTTTTTCAATATTCTTACTTGCCAAATCGCTGTCTTCAGCTAGTTTTTTCACTTCACTGGCTACAACGGCAAAGCCTTTGCCTGCTTCTCCAGCCCTGGCTGCCTCAATTGAGGCATTCAGAGAGAGAAGGTTTATTTGGGAGGCAATCCCGGAAATGGTTGCTACTACCTGATTAATTTTGTTTAGTGATGCATCAAACTGTGTCAGTTTCTCGGAAAGGTTCATGAATACTTCATTCGATTTCTGTATCTCCTCTAAGAAGGATTGCAAGGAAACCAAACCGGCCTCACTAATTTTCTTCGTCTTTTCTGACTTCGCATCCATTTCCTGCGTTTCTATTAGTAAATCATTAAATTCATTCTGAAATTGTCCTGAAAACACTGCACATTCTGTCGCTGTATCCGCTTGATGATTGGCTACAACAGCAATATCCTCATTTGCTCTGCTAATACTTTGATTCGATTTTGCCCTATCTTCGTAGGTTAGGGACATAATACTTCCTTGTTTCGCCAGCTCTTCCACACCGGAAACCACATGTGCTAAGGTTTCATGGTACTTAATCGCTGTTTCAAGTAATCTCTGTGCATGCTTATCGTGTAGTTTAAGTTCAGGTGAAGCATCTGCAAAATTTTTATTGATAAATATTTCAGCTACATCTTTGAGTTCAGACTGTTTTAATAATTTACCCTGAAACATTGTATTGCCCCCTTTATGAATGCATCATTGCATTTTTTATCTCTTTGTAAGAACTTCCTGTTCGTATTTCTGAACCTCTGCAAACCAGTCTTCCTTCTGAGGAACATTGTTAACTTCACAGAAGTAATTCCATACATCACCTACAGGATATAACTTTAATTCTTCCTGAAGCATCATAACCTCGGTTAAGCGTCTATCATTCTGAAGCTTAGCAAGATGTGCATTTGGAAGTAATAATGCATTCAAGAGAGCCTTTTGTAAGTTTCTCATACCGATTACCCAAGCTGCAATTCTGTTGATACTTGCATCAAAATAGTCCAGAGCGATAAGTACTTTATCTACACCGTTTCTGATAATTTCCTTTGCGATCTCTTTGGTCTCATCATCAAATAATACAACATGATCACTATCCCAACGAACAGGTCTTGTTACGTGAAGTGCAACCTTCTCGGAGAATAATAACATAGAGGAGATCTTATCAGATACTACTTCTGTTGGATGATAATGTCCGTTATCTAATAAGCAAAGGATATTGTTCTTTGCTGCATAGTTCATGTAGAATTCATGGGAACCTACAGTATAGCTCTCTAAGCCGATACCAAATACTTTAGATTCAACTGCTACATATACCTTGCTCTTATCATATGGTGTAGCAAGAATTTGATCTAGGGAATCCTTCAGTCTTGCACGAGGAGCGGTTCTATCTGCAGGGATATCTTTGTAGCCATCTGGAATCCAGATATTCATACAGCAAGGAACACCTAATTCATCTGCAAAATATTCTGAAATCTTAAGGCAGCATTTGCTATGATCGATCCAGAATTTACGGATATCTTCATTTTCACTGGATAAAGTAGCATCTGCTGCAAATGGATGTGCGAAGTTAGTCGGATTAAAATCAATACCTAAGCCTCTTTCTTTTGCAAAATCTACCCATTTCTTAAAATGTTTTGGCTCAAGCTTATTACGGTCTACCTTTTCACCCTCTTCAAAAATAGCATAGCTTGCATGTAAATTAATCTTATGAGTACCTGGGATAAGGCTTAACGCTTTATCGATATCTGCCATTAATTCTTCTGGAGTGGAAGCTTTTCCTGGATAGTTACCAGTTGCCTGGATACCGCCGGATAACTCACCGATACCTTCAAAACCACCAACATCATCTCCCTGCCAGCAGTGCATAGCGATCGGAATGCTCTGAAGTTTTTTGATTGCTGCATCTGTATCAACACCAATTTTTGCATAAATTTCTTTTGCGGATTCATATCTTTGTAACGTTGTCATATTATTTTCCTCCTAATTATAATTTCTAAGTTTCTAGGTTATTATTAACTCCAATAAACGAAAATGAATGGCTTATTGAACATTAGTACTTTGTAATATCAAAGGATTTGCTGACACATTCACGTGCAGTCTTAAGATCTGCCAAATCCTTATTACTGATCATCTGAGCCAGAATATTACCGATTGCGGTTGCCTCTCCAGGACCTGCATAAACGGTTCTGCCTGTATAGCGAGCGGTTAACATATTTAAGTAATCTGCATTGGAGCCACCGCCAACTACATGGATCTTGTCGAACTTCTTATTTGTTAATTCTTCAATCTCATCAATCGTGTTTTTATAGCATTTTGCTAGACTGTTATAGATAACAGCTGCAACCTCAGCAATTCCTTCCGGAACCGGCTGATTTGACTCAGCACATGCCTTCTTAACCTCTTTGGTCATATTTGCCGGAGCTAAGAAACGTCCGTCATTCGCATCAACAAGGGATGGAATCGTGGTTTTGGAGGCTTGATCACAGATTTCAGCATAGGATAAGCCAGCCCCGATTTCCTTCTTTACAGACTGGATCATCCAAAGACCCATGATGTTTTTCAAATAACGGAAACGATAGTCATAACCACCTTCGTTGGTTAAGTTACACTTTTTGCTCTCTGGTGAGCAATCTGCATCCATACGTTCAATACCCATTAAAGACCAGGTACCGGAGCTAATGTAAAGCGGAAATTCATCACTGGAGGGAACTGCCATAACAGCTGAACCAGTGTCGTGTGTTGCAGGAAGCACCACGTTACAGTCAAAACCAACTTCCTCCTGAATTTCCTTTGTCAGTCCGCCGAGAACTGTTCCAGGAAGAGAGGTGTCTGTGAAGATTTTGCGTGGGTAACCTAACATATCAATCAGCTCATAATCCCAGTTCTTTGTAACCGGATTTACTAACTGACCTGTGGTTGCATTGGTGTACTCATTGCTCTTTACACCACTGAGAAGGAAATGGAAATAGTCTGGAACCATTAAAAAGCTCTCTGCCTTTTCCAAATACTGCGGATGCTTCTCTTTTACTGCCATCAACTGATAGATCGTGTTAAAGATTTGCTTTTGAATACCAGTTCTCGCATAGAGGTTGTCCTCAGAAATGATCTCATAAACCTTATCATCCATTCCTTTGGTACGGCCATCACGGTAAGCTACCGTATTGCCAATAACTTTATTATTATTGTCAAGAAGGACATAATCAACTCCCCAAGTATCGACTCCGACACTTACAGGAATTTTGCCTATCTCTTTACATTTCTTCATGCCTGTCTTTATTTCAGTAAATAATCTGTCAAAATCCCAGCAAAACTCGCCGTTCTTTTCCGCAATGCCGTTTTCAAAACGATGGATTTCTTCCATCTCAAGCTTGCCATCCTTTAAATAACCCAGAATGTGGCGACCGCTCGAAGCACCAATATCAATCGCCAAGTAATAATTACTCATATATACCTCCTTTTCCATGAAAGAAGCTTGAACTAAGCACCCTCTGTACTCATTTCAGGGTTCTTTCGCGTGATGATAGCTTTCCCTCACGCTTACCTCATGATACAATTATACAAGATCTTTTCTATAAAAAAAAGAACACCTTTT
The DNA here is from genome assembly GCA_023386815.1 of Bacillota bacterium. Classification (GTDB taxonomy): domain Bacteria; phylum Bacillota; class Clostridia; order Lachnospirales; family Lachnospiraceae; genus Mobilitalea. The sequence goes on along the minus strand of JAEWIZ010000008.1, from coordinate 372,264 downwards.
GTATAAAAAAGTGTCCTCATTTGCAATATTCAATATCATCATGAAACTAGGTATCCTTGCAGGAAAAGACTTAGGAAACCCAAGTTCGAGAGAAAGTTACCTGGTTTCTAAGGTTTACCATCCCTATATTTTTTGGGGGATACGTTATACTTTTCAAAGAAGATACGATGAAAATAGCTTAAATTATCATATCCCACTGCCAACCCAATCTCAGCGACTGTTAATTTGGTAGTCGTAAGTAAATACGCTGCTTGATTTAATCTCTTTGTCTGAAGTAGCTCGGTAAAGTTCTTACCTGTCAGCTTTTTAACCATGCGGCTTAACCAATATAAATCGCAGTGCATTGACTCTGCCAAATCAGATAATTTCCCGTCCCGGTAATGTTCTTCAATATAACGAAGTAATCGAATCGCTAACTCCTGTTCATACTGATTCTTACCTACCGATACCTTATCCGTATAATTCATCAATTGAAGAAACATAAGACCCATCGTAACCTGATGAATACTGCGCACATTTTGCTGGTTATTCATGATCGTCCAGATTAGATTCTCCACTAAGTTTTGAATCGGAAGTATATCAGCCACCTTAAAATGCAAATAGTTTACCTTATCGTCCTCACGCTTTAGACACCCTATGATAAATTCTCGAAGAAGATTTTCTTCTTCTCCTATCATTACCAGGGTTCGGTCGAAAAATTCCGGGAGAATAATGAAATTAACTGCAATATCCTCATTCCCCGCCGGAAGTATTTCCTGAGTTGCATTTTGATTCAAAAAGAGAAGTTCTCCTTCATTTAGCTCCACATCTTCTCCATTGATTACATGATGAGTCTGTCCCTGGCACATATAGATCATTTCCACATAATTATGCTTATGCTTTGGAAAATGAACAAAACGTGTATGAGGACGCACTTGAATCAGCTTTCCGTGATCCAGAAGCTTTTTATTATCAATAATATTCGAAGAGGAATCCATATAGAGGGATTTGTTTATTTGAGTTTTTCCTTCCAGTATGTCTTGTTCTTCCGGTGTTATTACTTTTAGTTTTTCTAGTATTTCAGGGTTCATATGACAGCACCTTTGCTAATATTCAACAGATCGAATCATTTTGTAATTTATCATAACTCAGTTTAAAGTATAACATAGAATAGTGCCTCTTTACCAGAGAATCCTATTACCACTTACGAATGACCTCCGGCTCTGCGAAAATCACATCAAGTCTCTTTATAAATGGAATAACAGAACTGAAATCGACAGCCCTATGGTCGAATGCTAAACACATTGGAAGTATTTTTCTTACCCCAATCTCCTTCTTCCCATCCCTTTGTACAATCACACCAGGCCTTTCCTGAACGGAGCCAATACCAATGGCAAAAACCTGGGGTGGTATAATTTCAAGTAATGCGAGACTACCCTTTTGTTCTTTATATAAAGAACCTATATTTGAGACGGTGACTGTTCCGGAGACGACATCCTTTTCTATTAAACGTTCTGTTTCCGGTATATTGTAATAATTCTCTTTTTCTTTGCCCGAAAGACCTTTTACTCGGTATCTTGTTATTTTCGAAGCAAAAACTCTCCGTATAATACTTAAATGAAAGCTTTTCAACTCTTTAACCGTATCAGCGAATGCTAATTGATAAAACAGCTCATCCATATTGGTTTTTTCAATTTTCTTTGACAAACTCGATATATACTCAGAAATATTTTTTAATGACATTTTTTCAGCATTCGGTATTGTAAGGGTAATCATTCTGCCATCAGATAAAAGCCAAGGTATCGATACATTAATATTCTCTAAAATATATGTTAACCCTTCGCTTTTTTGATGATTATAGTTTATATACGAATTTAAATCCTTTGCCACCAATAATCCCTCAACAATAATTTTAATCATCATTGTATTAAAAGTAAGCTTCTGACCTAGGTTATTTCTTGCCTTTGCTAGCTTTTTAAACTCGTCGTAGAAATCCGTTATATCCGGTTCATAAATATAAGTCACATGGGGAATGTTCTGCCAGGAAGCTGAGGTCGTATGGGATACCGCTCTTCTTTGTAAATCAAATCTTACAGTTTCACTTATTTTAATACCTTTGTTATTCACAAAATCACTCCTTGCAATCAACATTCCATGTGCTAGAATATTTGCTGCGAATTGCTTTTATCTATCTTATGCAAATAGATAAATCGAGTGTACTGTGTTAAAACTAATGCTACTATGTGATATGCAAAAAACCCAGAGTATATTTCCTCCGGGTTTTATGTTCACGCATCATATGTAAGGTTATGTTCTATTTTAACACCTAGGATTATTTGCCTATTAGGCTCCCTATGTTCAAGTTATTAACCTACTTTTCTTAATAACATAATTTTCTTTGCTGTCTCAGCTGCAGTTGCTGCATCCGGGGTATAATAATCTGCTCCAATTTGGTCGGAAAAGATTTGATTCACCGGTGCACCACCAACCATTATGATATATTTGTCTCTAACTCCTTGCTCTTTCATTACTTCAATTACATTTTGCATACTTGGCATTGTTGTTGTTAATAGAGCTGACATACAGATGATATCTGCACCTACTTCTTCTGCCTTATTTATAAAAGCTTCCGGAGGAGCGTCCACACCAATATCATGAACCTCAAGACCAGCACCCTTAAGCATCATTGTAACCAGATTTTTACCGATATCATGTAAATCCCCTTTTACTGTTCCAATTACGGCTTTTCCTACCGGTTCATTACCAACTTCAATCAATTTTGGTTCCAGAATCTCTAGCCCTGCGTTCATAGCTCTTGCAGCAACTAAAACTTCCGGTACGAAAACCTCATTATGTTTAAATTTCTCACCGATGATCATCATACCAGAGAGTAATCCCTCATTTAATATGATTTTGGGATCATAATTTTCGTCAATAGCCTGCTGAACCAACACCTTAACATTTTTTGCACGGCCTTTCTGTAAAAATTCTGAAATCTCTTCAATCACTGCCATAAAAATACCCTCCTGAACATTACTTCAACTTCTAATATTATCTTCTTCCGATATTTAATAGTATAACCAATACATAATTCTTCTTTTGTAATAATTTTAGAAAGTATGTACTTTTTTTATATGTTTTCATGTTATAATAAATACATAGATTGAACGAATGCCTAGAAAGGAGTATCGCTATATGCAGCCCCCTTATTTATATACACTCATTCCTAAGAATCAATTAAACGAGATGCTGGAATCCTTTGAAGCCTGTACCGGACTTCCCATTCAGGTGATTGACGAGCAAGGTATCATCCTTGAATCCTGTGGAAAAAGCACTAATTTTTGCAGTATTTTTCAAAAATATCTTCCCTCCAATGAAACCTGTGACAGAATACATATTAATGCTAGCAAAAGAGCTATTAGCATTGGTGAAACATATATTTTTTCCTGCCACGCTAATTTAAACCATATTGTATTCCCCTTGTTAAATAGTGGCTCCTTTTGGGGTTCTGTTTTAGTTGGCCCGTTTTTAATGGATGCCCCGGATTCCCTGTTAATCCATGATCTGGACAAGCGATATCACATTCCTACCTATTCATTAATTGAAATGTATGAGGAATCCTCCAGCCTCAAGGTGGTTCCTCCGGCCATCGTTACACAAATCAGTCGTTTGCTGTATTATCTATTTTCTAACCTACTCAGTGAAGGTAAGCAGCAATTAATTATTAATCAGAGCAAACTGCACCAACAATCAAAAATCAGTGAGTCGATTCAGATGTATAAAAATTCCGGTGTAAGTCTATCCTCATCCTATCCTTATGAAAAGGAAAAAGCACTTTTGGCAAAGGTAAAAGCAGGTGATGTCGGGGAAGCAAAGGGTATTCTAAACGATCTACTGGGATACGTTCTTTTTTCCGGTGGAAATAATCTGGACAATGTTAAAACCAGGGCCATTGAATTATGTTCTTTACTGTCCAGAACTGCGATTGAAGGAGGAGCTGCCTCCGACAGTATCTTAAAAATCAATAATCAGTTTTTAAAATCGCTTCAACAAATTACAAACATTGATTCCTTATGTTTTAAGTTGCAGGAAACCGTTGAAGTGTTTACGGAATCCATGTTTAACTACATTCCTTCTAAAAACCATGAAATGATGAAAAAGGCAATGCTCTTTATCTCTAATAATTTTGCAAAAAATATAACACTGGAGGATGTAGCTTCACATGTTCATCTAAATCCTGCTTATTTTTCATCTATATTCAAACAGTCCTCCCGTTCCACCTTTAAGGAGTATCTGAATATGGTTCGTGTAGAAGAGAGTAAACGATTACTTACGAATACAGATTATTCTATTATAAATATCGCGATCGCTACCGGTTTTGAGGATCAGAGTTATTTTTCAAAGGTTTTTAAGAAATATACCGGCCTAACACCAAAGCAGTACAGAAAATAAAGGGATGGTGAGGTTTGACACTGATTGTACTTCTATCGTAAGTTTTAATTCTTTTTTGTAACTTGTAAAATAAACACATGTTTTCTAAATTTATTACCAATCTCTTAATATAAATCGTGATAATATTTATAAAATCAATGTAAGGCATCCTAAGCGCTACTTATAAATACGGCTTAAGATTCCGGACATCTATAAATATTATTTTAAGGAGTATAATAAAATGAAGCAAAACATGAATGTTTGGGTTGATACAATGTTAAAGGCAAAGGTTAAGAAGGCAATGCCGGTTCTATCCTTTCCAGCAATTCAATTGATGGATATTACTGTAAAGGAGTTAATTTCAAACAGTGATCTTCAGGCAAAAGGAATGAAATTAATCGCTGACCGAGTAGATTCTGCTGCATCCGTCAGCTTAATGGATTTATCGATAGAAGCTGAGTGCTTTGGTTCGACCATCCGTTTTTCAGATGATGAGGTTCCAACTGTAGTTGGAAGTATCGTATCCACAGAGGAGGATGCAGATGCACTTGTTGTTCCACCTGTGGGTGCCGGTCGTACTCATATATATATTGAAGCCATTCAAAAAGCTATGGACCTCATTACGGATCGTCCCGTATTTGCTGGTGTAATCGGCCCCTTTTCTTTGGCAGGACGCTTAATGGATGTTTCAGAAGCAATGGTATACTGCTATGACGAGCCTGATATGGTACATAAGGTTTTAGAGAAGGTTACTTCCTTTATTATTGATTACTGTAAAGCCTACAAAAATGTGGGTGCGAATGGAGTTGTAATCGCTGAGCCTTTAGCAGGGTTATTATCCCCTTCTCTCGCAGAAGAATTTTCCGCTTCCTATGTTAGACGAATTGTAGAAGCTGTTCAGGATGATTACTTTATTGTAGTATATCATAATTGCGGAAACAGTACGATTCCACAGATTGAAACGATTATCACAAACGGTGCTCCTGTTCTGCACTTTGGAAATGCCATCAATATGGCAGAAATGCTGACCCATATCCCTGCAAATAAGCTAGCCATGGGAAATGTCAACCCAGCAGGTGAGTTTAGAAATGGTACACCTGAATCTATCCGTACTACAACCCTATCTCTGTTGGAGCAATGCTGCAAATATCCTAATTATGTAGTGTCCTCTGGCTGCGATATTCCTCCTATGTCAAAATGGGAGAACATTGATGCCTTCTTCCAGGCGGTAGATGATTTTTACAAGAAATAAATTAAGATTTTCCATAAATTTTCATTATGGCAGATGACGAAAGTAAAACCAAAGCACCTATCTCTGATTATAACATCTTTTCTTACACAAAAAGGAGAGCAAATGCTCTCCTTTTTTCTCCCTGTAACAATTTAGTAAAATGACAGAAGGAATCAATATTAGAAAGGATGCTTTAGACATAATCTAAAGCATCCTGCTCATTTTTATCTCAACTCTTTTTAGCTCTTTTTAACGCTTTTTAGCTCTTATTAGCCCTATTTAAAATCTTCCGCTGTAACACTAGTTACTTTACCCGTGCTAAGATATTCGTCAACTGTTTTGTCATATACAAATGTGGTAGCTGCCTTCCTAATATATCCCTTTTCAAGGCTTCCATCCATAATTCCTGTACATACATCCATGATTTCCTGTGCTGTATCATCCACTGAGCCCGTCAGAACCATTCCTCTCAATGGAGCTTTTCCATCCATGGAATTCTTGATAATTTCAGCTGTAGCTGAATCACCGTTGATTGTATAAATACCCATTTCGGAATAATCAGTTACTGGAGAACTAATTCCTGTGAAGTAGTTGTTCACACCAAGTGCAAGTCCACTGTGCGCAGATAAGAATACTTTTATTTCAGGATTTGAGATGTAAAGGTTTTCGGCTACAGATAAACCTGTATTCATAACTTCATCGGCACATTCAACTTCTATTACAAATTTAGCTTTTTGGGAAAATGATTCGATTTTTATTAACTCATCTGCCTGTACTACACCAGTTTCTGCTGTTCTACAGCTTAGGACTGCAACCGGTACTGAATGATCTTCTGCATCAGCAAACTTTTCATCAATCCATTGTGCAGCAAGTTTTGCACAGTTATCTGCTAATTCTGCATTGTCTGATATCATTAATGCATCATACTGACTGGTAGGAGCAACAAAGGAAACCACTTTGATTCCTTTATCCATTGCTGCCTTCACAACAGTATCCATTGCCTCAGGTGCTACTGACCAAAGTACAAGAACGTCAACACCCATAGCAATAAAATTCTCACATGCCTCAATTTGTGCTGTAGGATCAAATTTACCATCCGCATATTGTGCATCCCAGCCTTCCGCTGTCATTTTTGCAACAAAAGCATCTGCCAGCGCCTGAAAGAAATCGCCGCCAAGACCAAAGGTAACAAAGCCTACTTTATAAGCCTCAGCAGGAGTTGGTTCTGTGCTTTGTGCCGACTGTGTATCTGGAGCCGGGGTCGTTGTTTCTGTAGCAACTTCGCTATCACTTTTTACACTAGTATCTGTGGCAGTTTTCCCACATCCCGCCATACTAAAAACCAGCATTGTTAGAACCAATAACATTGAAATAATTTTTCTCATAACAAATCCTCCATTAAGTAAATAATATTTATATAAACACTTCTTTGTGCTTATATCTGTTTACGCAACCTCTGTGTTCTTGTTTGTAAGGTATAGGGAAACTAACATAATTACTCCTTTGGCAATAAATTGTGGATACGTTCCCATATTTATGAGCTGCATTCCATTTCCCAGTACCCCAAGGACAAATACAGCTACGATAACCTTCCACAAGGTGCCTTCTCCCCCTTTTAATGCCACACCAGAAAGAACACAAGCAGTAATCCCTGTAAACTCTATCCCTACTCCAGTACCTGAGTCAGCTGACCCGGAACGAGACGCGAGTAAAATAGCTGAAATACCAACTAATACACCAGCGAAAGAAAATGACAAAATTTTTATTTTAGCTACATTTAATCCTGCCAAACGACCAGCTTCCGGGTTATCACCAGCCGCGTATACTTTCCGCCCAACTGCGGTCTTGTTCATTACAAAGCCTACCAGTAGCACAATTACGATCATAATGATTACATTGATTGGTAACCATCCAAATAGCTTACCTTGCCCTATGTACATAAAAGATCTTGGTAGATTATGATACGTCTTAGATCCACTAATCAAATAAGAGATACCTTGAAAAATCGCCATGGTTCCCAAGGTAACAATCATAGTATTTGATTTTAATTTCAAAGCCATATATCCATTAAATGTTCCTAACAAGCTGCATAATGCAACTCCACAAACACATGTAACCACAACCGAAACTTTCATTTCACTAATCATCCTGGTAACCAGAACTGCTGAAACTGACATCTGATAACCAATGGACAAATCACACCCACCACTTATCATAATTATCATTACTGCTGCCGCACAAACTGCAATATGAACATTCTGCACCAAAACATTTGTAAGATTAATTGGTGTAAAAAATTTATCTGACATAATACTAAAAATTACAACCAATGCAACCAACAAGATTGGAAGTGATAAATCTGCTATTCTCTCTCCGACATTAATCTTTTTTATCTTTTCCATTTGTAAAACCTCCCTGTAATCCCGAAGCTAACATTAATACTTTCTCCTGTGAAAATTCTTCTTTACTAACTTCACCTGTTTTGCGACCTTCATGAAGAATGATAATTCTTTCTGACATCCCTAATAATTCTTCCATGTCGGAAGATACCATTAGAATTGATTTTCCCTGTTCTGCCAAATCATTCATCAAAAGATAAATTTCATATCTGGCTCCAATATCAATTCCTCTTGTTGGTTCATCAAAAATTAGAATGTCTGGATTTGATGCCAGAACTTTTGCAATAACTACCTTCTGCTGATTCCCTCCTGACAATCCGCTGGTTCGCTGATCTAGATTAGGCGTTTTAATTTTTAATCGGTCTTTATAGCTCAGGGCAAGCGCTTGTTCCGCATTTTTATTCACTACTCCGCCTTGTGTCAAGTGATCAATATTCGATATAGATATATTCCAAGAAATAGGTTTATCTATAAAACACCCCTGGTATTTGCGATCCTCTGGAATCAATCCAATTCCCGCCTTCATGCCTTCATTAGGGGAATGGAATTCTACTTCCTTGCCCCTGACCGTTAAGATTCCGCTGGTCTTTTTCGCTGCACCAAAGATCACGTGCATCAGTTCTGTTCTTCCAGCGCCAACCAGGCCTGCAAATCCTAAGATTTCTCCCTTATGTAACTTGAAGCTGATGTCTTTGACTCCATTACCGCTAAGATGCTCTGCTTCAAGAACAACTTCTTGCTCTGCTGGTTTCTTTGGAGGATAAGCACTAGTCAATTCTCTTCCCACCATATGCTTAATCATTCCTTGTTTGTCAGTACCTTCCATATCCAGTGTAGTAATATATTGCCCATCTCTAAGAATGGATACCCTGTCACAAATTTCAAACAGTTCTTCCAGGCGATGGGAGATATAGATGATTGTTACACCATCTTCTTTCAATCTACGAACCAACTCATAAAGTTTCTTCTGCTCCGATACTGTTATGGCTGCGGTCGGTTCATCCATAATAATAACCTTCGCTTTTTTCACCATTGCCTTTGCAAGCTCTATAATCTGACGGTTCGCAATCGAAAGTTTACGTATTTTTGTAGTTGGGGGAATTTCACAATCAAACTCCTCTAATAATTTTTTTGTCTTCTCACATCGTTCCTTTTCATTTAATATAAGTCCTGTTTCAGCTTCCTTCACACCAAGAAATATATTGTCGGCAACACTCATTGCTTCAAACTGAATTAATTCCTGATATACTACTGCAATTCCCATATCAATGGCCTGTTTAGGCTCCAGATACAGATATTCTTTCCCTTCGTATATGATACTTCCAGACGTTGGTTTGATTGCCCCTGATATTGTCTTAATAAAAGTAGACTTACCCGCTCCATTTTCCCCTATCAGAGCATGCACTTCACCCTTATTGAAAGAGATTGAAACATTATCAAGTGCCTTTACTCCTGGATAGTCTTTCGTTATATTTTTTAAAGCTAATACTTCCGTAAAAACACCCCCTAAACCATTCACCACTTCTTCCAACACAACTGATAGAGCTTTTAAAAAATATGTTCTCTACGGTTTTGGCTAAAAAGAAGTGTGCTTTTTGTATTTCTTATTGTTCTTTTACCTTTATACAATTATCATATTGGATTTCTTATAAGTTCCTCCATTAAAGGATAAACCATCTCCGTCTTCATCAAAATCATCCAAAGCTGGTGGCATGTAGGAACAGCTTGCTGCAAAACGAACCGAGACATCGTGATAGCCCTGTATTAATCCACCTTCTTTTTTGATGATTAATGTCGCAACCTCAGTGATTCTCCAAAACTCACTTCCCATATTTTTCATCTCATCAACGGTATATTTTTTCCCGTTGATTTCCCAAATCACATCTTTAGCAGGATAGGTAATACCATCAACAATCACTTTTCCAGGCCGTAGCTGACTTAACCACACACCTCTGTAATAATCGGAGCGGATACAAATTTGAAACCCTGTTATTTCTCCATCCTGTTCAAGATTGCGAAACCCTCTATATTGAATAACATCACTTTCTAACATTGCTTTTCTCCTAATATCCAAGAATTCTTTTCAACATAACGTGTTGCTTTCTCAGTTCATGAGAGACAAAACCTGGTATGTCTTTATGCTCACCTTCATATTCACTCAACAGATATCCTTCCCATCCATGTTCTTGCAAAATATGAAGAATATCCGGATAAGGAATCGTCAGCTCATGAAAATCTTCATCCATTTTATTGAATTTTGCATGAATGCACTTCACATATGGAAGCAATGGTATTATTTCCTCCGGCTTTGAATATTTACATTCCGGATTGAATACTACAACCCCAGGAACATCAAAACGATTCTGAAAAACGCTTAAATCGATGTTTAATCCGAAATGTTTGGTTCCGGTTTCTTTTATAAACTCCACATAATCAGTAACAAATTGATCTGCCAGTACCGTTGTCAGATGAATTTCCGGACACATTATTACATTATATCTCTCCGCATCCGGCAATACACTTTCTATGATGTCTCTCCAATTTTCTACTGGAGCTAATTGATCATTGATTACACCCATTTTGGTTCTTAATATTTTAAATCCCATTTTATTTGCAATTTTAAAGTCATTTATCAGGTTATGCCTTGCTTCTTCCATGCTAATATTCCGGTTCTTGTATAACCTTGTGTCAACCCAATGACCATATTCCACTGGTTCAATCTCATAGGTATCGCACAATTTGTTCCACTTTTCCAGATAGGGATCACTAAGTTCCGGGTAGCTATCGATATGTGAATTTGCCAAAATTTCAATTCCTGTGGCTCCCATATCCTTCATATCCTTAAAGCAATCTTCTAAATCCATGCTACGTCCATACTCACCCGAATAGCTATAAATTGACACACCTCTTTTTATTTTTTTCTCCATAATCTCTCCTTCTTCTAAAACCAATTTACAGTCTAGACCAGATCAATTAGTAGATTCTCCCATATTTTTCACAGGCTTGATTCACTGTAAAAATTCTGCCTCCTGGCGCGTACTGAACAGGATTGAACATATTTACTGATGCTCCGTAAATCATATAACCACCACCCGATCCATAAGCTTCGATACACCGTTTAACCTCTGCTTCAATCTCCGCATCCGTAGCATCCACGCGATCTACCACATTTTGAACATCCAATCCACCTACAATTGCGGCCTTCCCTTTCGCCTTTTTCTTCATTGTTGCTATATTATTCACCGGTTGCACAGGATCAAAGGCTGTAATACCGATATCCAGAAAATCATCAAAAAGATCCTCCAATTTTCCACAACAATGCTGCTTATAGGTCATGGTTGTCTCCTTACAGGCAGCAACGATTCTGGCAAGATGGGGTTTAAATAATTTCCGGAATATCTCAGGTGAAATAAACAATCCATTGATATGTGAATAGTCATCTAGAAGTGTAAAATAGTCCGGTTTATAATATTTCTCTGCCAGTTTCAGATACTCAATTTTTTTATCAGCAATCGCGCCTACCAGATCATATACTGCTTCCGGCTCGTCATAAATTGCACACATAGCATCTTCAAAGCCTAATAAAAAATGTAATCTCTCAAAAATTCCATTGGGACAAAATAAATCTTGTACGAACATTTCCGGGTTTAAATGCATCAGCTCCCTTTCCTTTGCCACAATCATTTCAAAAGGAACTTTTGAATAATCCGGAAACTGTACCTTAGACCTCCACTCTGTAATATCCTTTAACACCGGCTTTACTGTCGGCGTAGGCGTAAACATTCCGCCTGCACTTTCCGTCGGAGTCTGATGGACACCATAACCATCATAGCCGGGAGCCCCCAGTTCCGGTGTTTCCAGTGATGTTGCCGCCGGAATGATCTGACAGGCATCATAAAAGCTTGGAACATATTCCGGTATTTCTCCACGCAGAGCCAATAAGGCATTCTCTCTTTTTGATAACATTGTTTTCCTCCATAATCATAAAACTAGGACTAACGATCTCCTTACTTAAATTATAGCTGGAGGATAGCAATTAAACATGCGATATTATGCATTACATCATGCACATATTGCAATATTATTAGAAATCAGTATATAATAAACTTAATAGATTAAAATACCTAAGCAGAAAGCAGAATATGGCTGCAAAAGAAGGATTTCAGGCATATCAATGCGGATTGGAGTTTTATGGAGATGCGTCAATTGCAATATTTCATTACAGTAGCAAAGCACAGAAATTTTACAACGGCCGCAACAGAGCTGAATATTTCTCAATCCACCCTGAGCCGTCACATCACTGCAATGGAACGAGAACTAAATGTATTATTGTTGCATCGAGACAATCGTAATGTAAATCTCACCAAAAGTGGTCAATACCTTTATGAAGAATTATCAAAATTATATCTGAATTATACGCACCTCATCCAAAATGCCCAAAATATCTTTCAAGGTTATGACGGTAATCTGAAGTTCGGAATTTTAGAGGAATTTACTTTGGAAGGCATGCTGCAAAATGTATTGCATCAATATCATAAAAGCTTTCCAAATCAAAGTATTGATATGAAACGAGGATCATTTCAGAATTTAACAGATGGGATATTAGACTTCTCTTATGATTTTATTATTACTTTTTTCTTTGATATTTCAAACAATCCCCTTCTTCGATATAAATTAATCGAAAAGGTTCAGGATGGAATTATAATCTCAAGGAGAAATCCACTATCTAAATTGAATGTTTTTGTCCCAAGTGAATTTAAAGAGGAGACCTTTATTTTGTTATCGAGAGATGATAGTAAACATGCTGCTGATGGTGCTATAAAATTCTGTTCGAAATATGGCTTCTACCCCAAACTAAAAATTGCTCCCAACTTAAATACTGCCATGCTGTGGGTAGAGGCAGGAATGGGACTTGCTTTTACCTATTCCAACAGTGTCGCAGTTCATAATCCTACCATGAAGTTCATTCCCTTCAAGGATAGCGACACGATCCAGGAGTCCTCACTGGTTTTGGCTTGGAGTATGCAAAATACTAATCCGGTGATTCATAACTTTCTAAAAAGCTACGATGAAGTAAAACAAGGGAATAAGTAGACATAAACCTTAGTCATCTTTGACAAGCGACTAAGGGAATAATCCTACGAATCCCCTTTACGTAATCCTTAATTATATGAAAGCTTTTTTCTAACAATTGCATCCGTCATTAAACAGGCTCTCTTATTCGAAAGTACATCGTGTACTCGAATAAAATCACAGCCTTTCATAATGCCGACGGCGGTCGTTGCAATTGTGCCCTCGACTCTCTCCTGCGGAGGCAGATTTAAGGTATTTCCAATCATTGATTTTCTTGAGGTTCCAAGCAGGACTGGATAACCTAATTCCTTTAGAAGCTCCAGGTGATTCATCAGCTCCAGGTTTTGCTCGTAGCTTTTAGCAAAACCGATGCCAGGATCTAAGATAATATTTTCTGGTCTCACACCGGCATGTAAGGCTATGGCTACGCATTCCTTCAGATCATTAATTACATCCTGAAGATAATCCTGATATTCTGCTTTTTCTCTATTATGCATCAGACAGCAGGGTACTTCAAGTGATGCTGCAACCTTAGCCATATCCGGATCCTTCTTAAAGCCCCAGACATCATTAATCAGATGTGCTCCAGCTTTAATAGCTTCCTTTGCAACTACTGCTTTATAGGTATCCACTGAAATTGGAATATCGAACTCCAGGTGTAACGCTTTAACCACTGGTATTACTCTTTCTAATTCCTCCTCAGCATCAACCATCACATGATTCGGTCTCGTTGATTCACCACCAACATCAATGATATCGGCCCCTTGATCAATTAATTCCTTGGCGTGGAATAATGCATTGTCCAGGTTATTAAAATTACCCCCATCCGAAAAAGAATCCGGAGTCACGTTCAGGATTCCCATCACATAAGTTCTTTTTCCTATCTCAAAATTCTTATTTCCAATCAGCAACGATTTACCCCTCCACATCCATTAATACCTTATTTCATAATTTTTCTTTTCCTCAGACCAATTACATTCCGGTGAAGCTTTACATTGAAAGCAGGCTCTTGAGGCCTTATCCGCTATATAGATGATCTCATTTAAGCTGCTTTTTTCATTTTCACAGGAACGATGACTAAGAATCGCTCCTAAAATCTCTTCCTTTTCTGCTTCCAAGTATCCGCATTCCTTCAAAATTGGTTCCGCTAATTCTGCACTTGCAAGGTCATGAGGAATATTCTCTGTATATTGTCTCCATCTTCCAATATCATGAAGCAAAGCAACCGCATAGATCAGATCCTTTGAAAGCCCCAGGTTTTGCTCCAGATTCATAATGTATGTAATTCTAGCCACATCCAGAAAATGTGATAAATTATGATGACAAAAGCTCCGGTCAATCTCTGCCGCTTCATTCTGTTTCAAATACTCTAGGTAATCCGGATGACCTAATATCAGGTTAAATCGATCTTTATGTTTCATTTCCTTAGGCACATTAGAACCCATGATTCATCTCCCATCATTCATATAAATGCATCTTATCCACAGAACGGAAAAATTCCAGCCTTGATATCCACAAATTTATCAGGCATTTACACGTTATCCACTTCATTTTTAATATAGATTTCGTAATCCTGGCGTATTTGATGCAGGAAAGCAGATCTTCTTAAGCCATTCTCATTTACAAAAGCAATCGGCATAATTCCCATTAAACTATTTGTCACAAAAGCTCCCTCGCACTCCAAAAGCTCCTGAAGTGAATATTTCCCCTCCGTCACCTCATAGTTTTGTATCACCCACTGGCGAATAATTCCATCCAATAAGCCACATTCTACGGACGGGGTATGTATTTTCTGATCCTTTATAAAAAATAAATTCGTTGCACTGCCTTCCGCCAGCTCATCCCGGGTATTCAAAAACAACACCTCATGAAATCCCTGCTTCCCAGCTATTTCCCGCTCTAATAAATTGTCCATATAACTAAGAGTTTTCAGATAAGTAATGTGCGAATGAGGATTTCTTTTCAGTTTACTAAGCGTTAGCTTAAATCCTTCCATCTCCTCTAAGGCGTCATAAGGGTTCTTCCGTGTCGTTAGAATTATATTTTTCTCTGTTACTATTATCTTGAGTACGCAGTTCTTAATTCCGTGATTTTTCAAAATCCTTAGCAGCTCTGGCTTCTCAACCTCATTCTTAATACCTAATTGGTCTATTCCCTGATGTAATCTGCTAAGATGCTCATTTAAAAATAAAGGTTTGTCCTTAAGTAGTAAAGTTTCAAATACTCCCCTTCCAAACAGATACCCTTCATCCATTACTATTTTGTTATTCTCAGAGACTACACCATTTACAATCACCATCTAGATCACCCTCATTAATGCCTTCGCCTTATCTAAAGTTTCCTGATATTCTGCTTCTTCCTGTGAATCCCAGGTAATTCCCCCGCCAACTCCAAAGGAAACTTCTTGCCCTTGCTTTATTATCGTACGAATCGCTATATTAAAATCTGCATTCCCATCAAATCCAAAATAGCCGATACATCCTGTATAAATTCCCCGTTTGATACCTTCCAGCTCATCTATGATTTCCATTGCCCTAATCTTAGGTGTTCCGGTTATGGAGCCTCCCGGGAAACATTGCTTCATACACTCAAGACTGTCTACTCCATCCTTTAGGCAACCTTCCACGGTCGAAACCAGATGAAATACCGTGCTGTACTCTTCCAATTTAAAAAGTTCCGTTACCTTAATACTTCCCGGTTTGCATACTTTACTAAGATCATTCCTTTGTAAGTCCACGATCATCAGCAGCTCGGCTCTATCCTTCTCACTGTTGATCAGCTCAAGCCGATTCAATTCATCCTCTAGCCTTGTCTCACCTCTAGGTCTTGTTCCCTTAATCGGCCTGGTCTCAACCCTTTTACTTTCAACTTTTAGAAACCTCTCTGGAGACGATGAAATAATATCTAAGCCCTCTAACTTTAAAAAAGCGGAGAAAGGAGCTGGATTAATCTGTCTTAAATCACGATAAATTTCAAAGGATGTCTTACCGGTAACTGATCTCATCCTCTGAGTAAGGTTCGCAATATAGATATCTCCACTTCGGATATATTCCTTCATCTGAGTAACGGTATTTTCATATACCAACTTGGTAAAATTAGACGTAAAACCAGCGAAAGGCTGTTTAAACGAAGCTTTCAGCTGTTTACTTTGCTCATCCCTAGTTTCCTCTTGCGTTAGTTCCAATTCCTTTTCTTTTACAATAGCTGATTTTATATTCTCATTGATTCTTAACTCAATTTGTTTGATACTCTGATTTGCATCCCGAAGAACACCACAGGCTGATAGGTACTTTCGCCCGGATAAATGATCAGAGATAATAAAGTTATCATAGAAAACGAAATAGTAATGTGGTAAATCTTCTTCCATAGCTTGATGCTTAATGCGATCCAAGGTCAGTCCAAAATCATAAGAAAAATAACCAATACATCCTCCCAAAAAAGGTAGTTCAGATTCATTGGATATTTTATACTGATCCATTAATTTTCTTAAAAGCTCAAAAGGGTCCGATTTTATCAGTTCGCCATTTAAAAAACAATTATTCTCACGCCCCTGAAAGACAAGAAAGGGATTAATCCCCAGAATGGAATACTTGCCCAAATCCTTTTCATCTCTACTGCTATCCAGAAATGCAACATGCTCCTCATCCTTAAATTTTGTAAAAAGGTCGAACATGGATAATTGACTATTTAATTCTTTTACCGTTATATTCATCAGAGCTCTGTGATTTCCTTTTCCAGTTCTGCTACAGTTTTTTTCAAAATAGGATGTGTTAAATACGGCGCAATCTCCCTTAGAGGTGAGAGCACAAAAAGTCTTTCCTGCATTCTTGGATGGGGTATTATTAATGTTTCTGTATTTATAATATTATTTTCATAAAAAATGATATCCAAATCCAGGGTTCTGGGTCCCCACTTCATAGTCCTTACCCGACCATAATTATTTTCAATCTGATGTAGTTGATCTAACAATAGCTGTGGTGATAATAAGGTTTTTATATGTGCAACACAATTTAAGAAGTCATCCTGTTCCACATATCCCACCGGCTTTGTTACTAAAAATCCAGAGGTTTGCACTACCTGCGTAGAACCACAATTCATCGCTTCCAGTGCGTCCTTTAAATACTGCTCCTTATCTCCCATATTAGAGCCCAAGGCAATATAAGCATTATTCCAGGAACGTTCTATCCGTACACCGGCATATTTTAAGACATTTCCGATCGGTGCCCAGGGTTTTTTAATCGCCACATTCACCTTTTCCACTTCCGAATAATTGATCAATATATACTTAGCAACTTCTTCTGCGCAGGTTTCAATGAGGTCAAATTTATTCTTTGTAAATAAATCGGAAATATTATTGCATACTTGCGCATAACTAACTGTTTTTGTCAAATCATCTGTAATTCCTGCGTCCTGCAAATTCAGAAAAAGCTCCAAAGAAATGATAAACTTTTGTCCCAGAACCTTTTCCTCCTGGTTTACTCCATGGTAAGCATATACTTCCAAGTCTTCAATAAAAATATGATCCATTTTCTCCTCCACTTCCTCCAACGATCAGGATTTAATAATTCTGTACCCAATTGTCTCTTAATGTAACTTATTGGTTTGAAATCCTAGCTAAATTATCCTTAGCTATTTGTTATCATCCGGTAGGTCTCTTCCCTCAGCTTACTATCCTCTGTATATAAGCCCTTCACGCTAACTGTTTTTGTTCTGGTACCCGGCTTTTTTATACCACGCATACTGATGCATAAATGCTCCGCTTCCACAACAACCATAACCGCCTTTGCATCTAAATGCTGATACAGAGCTTGCGCAATTTGCTCTGTCAAATTCTCCTGCAGCTGGGGTCTCTTTGCGTATAGATCTACTGTTCTAGCTAACTTACTAAGTCCAGCAACCTTACCGTTAGGAATATATGCAATATGTGCCTGTCCAAAGAAGGGAAGGAAGTGATGTTCACACATGGAATAAAAGGTTATATCCTTCTCAATTACCAGGTTATCCTCCACAACACGAAAGGTTTTTGCCAGCTGTACTTCCGGGGATTCCTGCAGTCCGGAGAATATTTCATCGTACATTCTGGCGATTCGATTCGGAGTCTCCTTAAGACCTTCTCTATCCGGGTCTTCTCCGACTGCTTCTATAATCATTTTAACGGCTTCCTCAATTTTTTTATAATCTACCATGGGAAACTCCTTTCCTTAATTCTGTCAATATCTATCTATAATCAATGTTTTTTATTGATGTTTTTATGTTTTATTAATGTTTTTTATTCTAAACTTAGTATCTTCGATTGTCCATATAAAATTACATGCAAATATCCACGAAATTTTGAAGCAGCCCATGCCCGCATTCCGTCATTTCTGCTTCCGGATGAAATTGAACACCTTCGATTCTATAATCTTTATGTCTCAAGCCCATAATAACACCATCCCTTGTTTCACAGGATATTTGCAGACAATGAGGCAAGGTCTTACGTTCAACGATCAAAGAATGATATCTGGTTACCTGCATCGGGTTCTTAAGCTTATGAAATACTCCTAAGTTGTCATGCACCACCTCTGATATCTTTCCATGCACCGGTTCTTTCCCCTTGATAATTCTAGCCCCAAAGGCATGTCCGATTGCTTGATGCCCCAGGCAGATTCCAAGCATCGGGATCCTTCCTTTTAATTGTTCTATGACATCAAGTGTTATTCCAGCTTCAAGAGGTGTTTTCGGCCCTGGTGATATGATAATCCCTTGTGGTCTCATATTCTTTATGTTCCTTATAGCAATATCGTCATTTCTTACTACCAAAACCTCCTGATTTAGCTCCTGCATATATCGAACTAAATTATATACAAAAGAGTCATAGTTATCTATCATTAGAAACATATAGGCTCATTTACCTTTCTTGGATTGATGCAACATATACTATACCATAAAACACGAGGAATGATAAGGCTTTTCTACACATAATAGCAAAAAGACAGTAGATAAGGCAAAATATGCCTTATCTACTGTCCGTTAAAACAGAATGATATATTGAAAGCATTTCTTTAAAATATATTTCCGCTCTGTGACATCATCTCTTCCCAAGCAGTTTTTTCCGGTAGAGGTAGTGCTAATCTCTTATCTAGCCAAGCTTCCACTAGGTTAACCCATTTAGCTGCATCCTTATTCATCTCTGATTTTGCTCCTGAGGATGCCTGTGTAGCCAGACTCAATCCATGTGCGCCCTCTTCGAAAACATGCATCTCAAATGGAACCTGATGATCTGCCAAAGCGTGAGCCATACGGATTGTATGTTGAACCGGAACTAAGCTGTCAGCTGCAGTTGACCAGAGGAAGGTCGGTGGATTTAATTCTGTTACGTGTCGCGCCGGACTAACCTCGTCAAGCTTTGCTTCATCCGGTAAGTCGGTTCCTAAGAAGGCTGTATTAGATAATGCAAATAGCACCTTTCCCATAGGATCCTCTGTTCTTCCGGCTTGCTCCTTCATAAAAATATAGTCGCTTAGTGTATAGCCTAAAATAGCTGCAGCGGGTTTGAATACCTCCGGCTTCTCATTGAAATACTCTGACAGTAAGGGTGTATGCCAATAAGTAGAGTACATAGAACAGTTATGTGCTCCCGCTGAAAATCCGCAGATAGCAATCTTATCAACGTCTACCTTCCATTCCTTTGCGTGCTCACGAATAATTAAAAATGCTTTGCCTATTTCCTGCATAGGCTTCGGATGTTGACATAATTCTTTTGGTTCAGGTTTCTTCGACAGATCTGGAAATCCTGTCTTACCTTCATTATATGTAGAATAACGGAGCACAAAAGCATGGTAACCCATTGCCGCAAATCGCAGAGCGACTGGTTCTCCTTCTCGATCCGAACAAGAAAGGTATGCACCGCCTGGGCAAATTAAGATTGCCGGTCTCTTCTTCCCATTTGCCATTTCTGGCGAATCTGCAACCACATATGTAGTTAATGTAACGTCTTGTCTGTCCTCATATAGTTTGATAACTTCTGAATGCATTCAAAATCCTCCTAGAAACATTTTAACCGAAATCTAACATGATCAACGTTAGTCATAACATAATCATGTATGAATCATAGTTCATTTATTATAGCAAACATGTAACTATTTACATACTGACATTTTCACTAAATTTTTAATAGATTTTTTTACATTCAGCCTAAATAAAATATCCTGCTCTTCTACTTGGCGGGCATTTCATATTCTTATTAAGCACAACATTACTTATTTTTTATCTTATTAAAATAAGACTTACTTTCCGCGATAATAACACCACTTAGTGCTATAAGAGCAATTAGATTTGGGAAGGCCATCATACCATTAAAGATGTCCGCTATTCCCCATACCGCTTGAACAGTCAAATACGGTCCAATAAATACAGCCAATATATATAGCCAACGATAAACAATCACGGGCTTTTGTTTTCCATTTACTAAATACTCCACACAACGCTCGCTGTAATAATTCCAACCAATAATAGTTGTAAAGGCAAAGAATATTAAACATAGCATCAGGAGGAAGGATGCTATCGTTGGACTAAATGGCAAGCCAGAGCGAAATGCCTGATCCGTTACTTCCACGCCTTCCAAACCAATATTCCATGCACCAGTGATGACAATGCTTAAACCGGTCATTGTACATATAATAATTGTGTCAATAAAGGTGCCTGTCATAGAAACTAAGCCTTGGCGTGCCGGCTCATTCGTCTGTGCTGCGGCAGCCGCAATTGGTGCGCTACCAAGTCCTGATTCATTGGAAAAGATACCTCTGGCAATACCCTTCTGCATTGCCACTATCATTGCTCCCAAAGCACCTCCGGCAACTGCCTTCACTCCGAAGGCTCCTTCAAATATCTCAACAAGAGCATGTGGAATCGCGCTCAGATTATTAATCAACAATATAAAACAAAATAAAATATAGATAATCGCCATGAATGGCACGACAATCTGGGCAAAATTAGAGATTCTCTTTATTCCTCCAATTAAAACTAGTCCGGCACATATTGTAACAACCAAGCCGGTAATAACTGTAGCAATGGAGTAGTCTGTCCCAAGAATGGTGATCATCATAGGATTACTGCCGGATGCAAAATTATTAACCGCAGATGTAATACCATTCACCTGCGTAATAGTACCAATACCCATGATGCCGGCACATGCCCCAAAGAAGGCAAAGAGCTTGGCCAACCAACGAAATTTAGCTCCCATCCCCATCTCGATATAGTAAAAGGGTCCACCTAATACATGTCCATCTTCAGAAACTTTACGAAATTTAACTGCTAGTAACCCTTCTGAATATTTAGTAGCCATACCAAAAAAGGCTGCGATCCACATCCAGAACAAAGCCCCTGGCCCGCCGGCAACAATCGCCGTTGCTACACCAACAATATTACCCGTACCAATAGTAGCCGACAACGCTGTACAAAGTGCTGCAAAGCTGGTTACCTCACCTGTTCCTCCCTCCTCATTAAGAACCATATATTTTAGAGCCTTTGGCAAATGCACTACTTGTAATACCTTTAGACGTATTGTCAAATAGATACCAATTGCCATAATAAGAACGATCAATGGTAACCCCCAAACCAGCCCATCAACCCAGTTAATAAATTGATTGAAATCAGATAGCATCTTTGATAATCCTTTCGAATTTTAATTTATGTATCAAAAAGTTACACAGTATCTAGCATACCATTTTTAGAATAAATATTCAATGTTATTGTATATATTTACTTCGCAAATTTTGGTTTCAATACAACATCTGAATATACTAAATTAAATCTTTACGCGCGAGAGCTAATTACACCATCAAAAAAGGACTGAACACATTCCAGTTCAGTCCCAGCATTTGATTGTTTTCTATACTTATATCTTATAATTACCCAAATCTTCCTGGAAGTTAACAATCATCTTGTTAAATACATTGATCTGAGCTGTTAATTCATTAATCTGATCAACATAGATAGCAACATTAGAGCTTGCTTCCTCTGTAGCAGCAGAATTCTCTTCTGCAATCGCTGCCAAGCTATGCATATTATCAAATAGAGCTGCAATATTATCTGCTTCTACCTTAAGCTCCTGTGAAGTTTCAATCATCAGATCTGATACTGCTTTCAGATTGGAATTAGCATCACTTGAGGTATCAACAGCATTGGTTAACTTTATACTTTCTGCTTCTAGGACATTGTATTGAACATCAATATCGCCAACCACTCCACCGATACTTTCCACAAATTGTGTCAGGCTCTGATTAATCTGATCTACCGCTTGGTTTGTATCAACAGAAAGACTTCTTACCTCCTCAGCTACAACTGCAAACCCTCTGCCTGCTTCACCTGCCCTTGCTGCTTCTATGGAAGCATTCAAAGCCAGAAGGTTAATCTGCTTAGCAATGGAGGATACGATAGATACAATTTGCATCATATCAACCGCATTTTTGCGTAAATCGTCACTGTTTCTTTTGATCAGATTAAATTTTGTGAGTACGGTTTGAATTTCTTTTGCTGTATTATTAACATCATGGAAGCTATTTTCCAAACGCTCCATGGCTGTTTCAATTTTCTGTTCATTATTCTGACTTTCTTCCGATATATGAGTAACATTACTGATGCTGTCACTTAAGATACTAACCGATCGTTCTGTATCTTCCGCTTGAGTTGTTGCTGCAATTGCAACCTCATCCAGCACCGCAGTGATCTCATTTGAAGTAGCTTGCATAGTTCCTGCTATCTCAGTTACTGAACGGTTAAAGGTGTACATCTCATCAACGATAGCATTAAATCCAATGAAATCCTTCTGTACTTTTTGCTTAATTGCATTGATTAAATTCATGACCTGTTCATATTCATCCTTCGAACGTAGGTTAAGGTTCTCAATGAAATCACCTTCACTTAATCTCTTTAATTCCTGATTTAAAAGCTTCTGCGGACGTTGTAACATTGTAGCGGAGAACATGGATGCTGCAAAAGTAACTACACCTAGGACAGCAGTTGTTAAAACTCCTGGCTTCATCAATAAAGCTGCTACCAGAACAATAGCTGTATTAAGTATTGATGCCTTAATAGACACCTTCTTTAGCACACCGAAGGAAAGTAATTGGTTGAACCTATAACGTTTGGTAGATTGTATCTCACTATCAAAGGTTAATTTAAGCTGAACCTCTCCCTCTTTCTGTGATAACGGTTCAATTCCTATAGTTTCATTAAAGTAATGGGCTACCCCATTAATTAATCCATAGAGGTAATGGTGCATTCCTCGTTTGGAACGATATGTGAATAATATCTGATTCTTTGATAGAGGCAGAACATCTAAGATCGGTGGTACTGCACCCTTAAAGCGTTTCATAACAATAATATGTACATCATTCATGGATTTTAAAAACTGATAAGCTGACTCATGACGAAAGAACCCTGGATAATTCTTACTAAATGTCTTGATGTTTTGTTCACCCATAATCTTCCATATCTCTTCATGGTTTTTTCCAACCATGTTACCTACTTGATCAACAATGCCTGTTGCAATTCTATCCTCTACATCTTCAAGTGGGGAAAATACCACATCTGTTTGTAATTTGTGTGCTACTAAAGCCTTATCGACAATTTCATTCCCAAATAAAGCCCTACAGGATGAAACCCACGATGATACTACTGTTCCCTTCATAATGTCCTCCTTCTCTTATGTTATCATAAATTTATATTAAACCATTCTCGAAATAATATCAATAACTATTTTTGTTACTATACTACAATAATTTTAAATATTTTTATTAAAATTTACCAATGTCATGGAAATATAGAAAGAAAAAATCCATTGGTATCATACACATGTTATAAAAACTAAACTAGGAAGCAAATTCGCTTGACAGGAAAAGGATATAACAACTTTGAGCTGCTATATCCTTATTCTCAATCTTATCGTAATCAAACACCCACATTACCGCTATTGATGCCCATTCCATTCCGCTCTAAAGGCAGCCAATCTAGTACTTTTTTAATATACGTATTCCAGAAGTCCCATTCATGAGCGCCTGATCCTTCCACGAAAGTTGCTGTAATTCCAAGATTGGTTAAATAATTATAAAACTCTTTATTTGCATTAAATAAGCTGTCACTGGTTCCACAAGCCATATAAATCTTAGGTATATCAGCCTTTTCGTCCAATAGCTTTTTCACAAGCCACTTTGGATTCATATCACTTTCTGTCAATTTAGACAGATCTCCGAAACAACTTTCTGCATAGCTTCTACTTTCGAGAAAGAAGGGAACCTCGTTGGTTCTTTGATCCACTCCCTCAAGTACCAAAGCAGAAGATAATCCAGCAATACAACCAAAGGTATCATTATATTTTAGCCCATTGCGAATGGCACCGAATCCCCCCATAGAAAGACCTGCAACGAAAGTATCCTCTTTCTTATGAGAAAGGGGAAACATTTTGCGTGTGATCTCTACTAATTCCTTACCGATAAATTCACCATAATAGTTATTCGCTTTCGGCTGATCCACATAGAACATATTATCCCCGGAAGGCATCACTACCACCAGATCTCTCTCCTCTGCCCATCTTTGAATATTCGTCCCGGAAATCCAATCCGTATAATTACCGAAAACCCCATGTAACAAATATAAGGTTTTGTAAGGTTTATCCTCCCTGACAGGCATGCCTGGAAATGTTAACTTATCCACTGGCAAAATAACATTCATTGGTACGGTTCTCATCAAGGATTTTGAAATGAAATTCACTTGTATCAGTGCCATAATAAACTCTCCTTTCGATCTAAGTATGTAAAAAGCAACATGTTATATTTATTATAAAACATTTCTTTTCTTTTTGCGACTCTTTTTTCTATTTAACCTCAACTCCAAGAATTCGGGCTAACTCAGCTGCTTGATACGTATCTACGATCGCTCCCTTTAATTCCTTGTAGCTATCAGACAAAGTGATACCTTCGATTTGACATTCTCTAAAATCAATTCCTTTTAGCGGTGTCTTAAAGAAATCCGCCTGGTTCAAGGAGGTATCCTTTAGTTCTATTTCTTTCAACACACTTTCTGCAAGACATGCTTTTCCAAAATCAGAGGAAGTAACCGCAACTTTTTGCAGTTTGGAATGCTCGAAATTAGAATAGGAAAAATTAGAATCCGAGAATCGTACTTGCTTCATGGTTGTATTTTGAAACTTACTGCCTACACCTTTGCAGGATACAAATTCCACCTGACTGAAATACCCGTTCTCAAAAGTACAATTGGAAAGATCACACTGATTAAATCGAACATTCGTAAATCCAACTTTGTTAAAATTACAATTGAGAAACCTGCAATGCTCGAATTCTACCTGATTATAATCCAGTCCTGATAAATCTTCTCCCGATAAATATTCCGAGGTAAACAATAATCCTTCTGCAAAACGCTCCTGCTCCTGTAACTCTATGATTTGGTTTAGCATTGGCCCACCATCTCTTATTGTTATAATCTGTGGTGCATTTATTTTAACCATGGTATTAACTTCCTTTCATCTATTCATTTATCGATTTTCAAAAATCAATTACGATCCTAAACACCTGCTCTGGTAATGTAATAGTACAACTGTCCTTGATTAACGCAATCATACCATAATAAGGATGTCCGGACAATGCATGATGGATAATTGATAATTAATTTTCATATTTCAGGTGGAAACATAGCCAAAAGCACGAAAAAAAGCTGAAAAAAAGCGCTGACAGCCTTCGGCTATCAGCGCTTTTTCTTTCATTTATATTGTATTCCATAATTTCCATCGGTAGTACCATTAGGTAGTACCACCGAACACATGAATCGAAAATTAGGATGGACAGCAACTTCATTCATTGTGTTTATTCACAATGATTACAGTAGAACTTTATCACAATCTAACAAAAAAGTCAATCAACTAAACGTTAATAGTTCAATTTTTTTTGATGTTTTTATGAATACCCATCAATTTAATAGGTAGAAAATTGTATAATTGTACAATATTATTGAACAACCACACCTTTTTGCAACATAATATTTGCATATAATGCTTTTTCACTGGTTGCAACGATAGCATAAGAAGACTTCGCTTCCTCATAGAAGGCAAATCTCTCAATATTACCTACTGCCTCAGAACCTCTATTATCATGCTTGGTGATGATTTCTTTGTAGGTTTCCCAGATTGGAGTTTCTACCGGGTCTCCTGGCATAACTTCCATTAACTTAGCTGGCTTATCAATATAAGTATCCAAAGGAAAAACCTTGAGAATAGCATCTAGCAATTCCGGCACACCGTGTCCATCACAGCGGATCACGATTGCATTTTTTCCCATGGACTCTGCTGGAAAGTTACCATCGGAAATTACAAGACGGTCACTATGTCCCATCTCACATAATACCTTTAATAATTCTGGTGATAAAATTTGTGGTATTCCTTTTAACATTTTATTTCCTCCATATATAATTATAATTAGAATTGCAGGTTCCAAACGACTCGCAATTGCCTGGGATTAATTGTAGCATATCCCTCGATATAGTTGTCTTATTTTTTTGCTTTTCTCGGGTTGAATATGAGGCTATGCGGATTTATACCTAACCAGAGCCGGCTCCTGAAAGGTTCCGGCTCTGGTTATTAAGCATTATCCCCGATTATTTACTTGAATTAGTCGTAAAGGTTAGGAGCGATGTTATCATCGTTCATGTTTTCAGAAGTATACCACTGGCAACCTGTATCAACGCTTTCAACTGTTTCGCCGTTAGCTGCAGCAACAGCTAATTTTACTGTCATATAACCAATGTTCATAGGATCCTGTGTAACAGCACCAGCTAATACTTTGTTAGCAACAGCGGTCTTAATTACAGTACCAGCATCGAAACCAACACCGATTACTTTGTCAGCGCCTAATTTACCTAAGTTCTGATCAGCAGTTACTAATGCTTCTGCGGAATGCTGATTGGAACCATAGATACAAACGAATGCGGAATCATTTAACATGTTCTGAGCATCGATAACGGAAAGCTCTGTAGTAACAGATGCAGGAACTGCAACCTGGATTACAACGTCAGCACCCTGAACTACGTTTTCGAATTTTGCATGACCTTCAACAGATACTGTTAAACCTTTTGCTTCAACCTCAGCTTTCATCTCATCGATGAAACCTTGACCACGGTTGATGATTGATTCAGCAGTTGCGTCCTGAGAAAGAACACCAATTTTAGAGCCTTTTGCTAATTTGCTTTCGATTAATTTGAAGGTTTCCTTAGCAGCTAATACACCAGCCTGATAGTTATCAGTAGATGCATTTGCAAAAACAGCGCCTTCTGGAGCATTAGAAACACCGGAGTCAAAACCGATGATAGGAATACCAGCGTTCATTGCTGCAGTGATACCATCAAGAGCAGCCTGTGTATCAAGTGCTGCAAAACCGATTGCGATTGGTTTCTGGTTAACAGCATTATTTAACATCTGAACCTGATCAGCGATATCTGACTCTGTAGCAGGACCTTCCATTTTAAGTTCAACACCAAGTTCTGCTGCTGCCTTCTGAGCACCCTGGTATACTGCCTGCCAGTACTGATGCTGGAAGCCCTTAGATACTAAGTATACCAAACCACCTTCTGTAGTTGCTGTATCTGCTGGAGCCTCAGTAGATGTGTTGTCTGTTTCAGTTGTAGCAGGTGTTTCTGTTGTTGGTGTAGTTGTTCCTGTCTTACAGCCTGTTAACATGGTTGCAAGTAAAGTTGTTGCAAGAATTACACTAAGTAACTTTCTTTTCATTTTAAATCCTCCCATATTCATTAAAATAGTTTTTCTATAAAAATGTGTTTCCACATTTCTACCGTTTCATTGTTTACCATTGTAAACACTTTTAAAATTCACACTTAGTAGCATTACACATTATTCTACCAAGGTTACACTTAATATCTTTATAAATTCCTTAACAAAACTTATTTACTCTTCTGTGCCTCTTCTGTAACCGCAGTTTTTTTAACTCTAGCTCTCTTATGAGGGCGTTTGTTATATACATCTACAAATACCGCAATAACTAATACTACACCTGTAATTAACTGCTGCCAGTAGTTCATCAATCCAATGAAAGGAAGACCTGTCTTTAATACTGCCATAATGTAAACACCGATGATAGTTCCTGCGATTGTTGCAGTACCACCAGCCATGGAAGTACCACCAATAACTACGCTGGCGATCGCATCCATTTCGAAGCCGCCGCCTGCACCAGGTAATAAGGTAGAGTAAATTGCTGCATAAGCAAGACCTGCGATACCTGCAAAGGTACCGGAAAATACATATGCAATTGTCTGATATTTATCTACGTTTACACCGGATAGTCTGGTTGCTTCTTTGTTGGAGCCAAGTGCTAAAATATAACGACCTACGCGTGTCTTATTAAGTATGATTGACATAACAACAGCCATTATGATCAAAAGAATGAAACCAGTAGGAATCAAATATTGGTTACCTGCAACATCCGTGTAATTAATTTTAAAGATATAACGGAACCAACCGCCAGGTTGACCAGCTTGAGGCCAAGATACACTCTGTGCTTTTGTGAAGATGGAACCAAAGCCTTTGGATACCAGCATTACACCAAGAGTTGCTACGAAAGGAGGTAATCCTAACTTGGATATCATAAGACCATTACATAAACCAAAGAAAGTACCAAGTAATATGCCGACGATTAAGCAAATTACCAAGGGAACACCGTCTCTAACAAATAAGGTACCGGAGATCAAAGAGGAACACACCAGTACGGTACCGATAGAAAGGTCAATACCACCAGTCATAATTGCAAAACATACACCAATTGCCATGAAACCAATGTAGTATGACGCATCCATGATACTTACAAAGGTTGTATATTGGCGAAAGGATGGGCTCGCAATACAAAAGAACCCAAACAGCACAATCAACGCCAATAGTGCTATTAATCTCTGCGTACCGACCGCTTTAACGATCGGATTATTTTTTAATTTTTCCATTTCTTATCTCCTCCATTATCCTTCATTCACTATGGTTGCAGCATTCATAATACTTTCCTGTGTTGCATCCTCAATATCTAATTCACCAGTGATTCTTCCTTCACTCATTACTATAACCCTGTCACTCATACGAAGAACTTCAGGTAGTTCGGAAGAAATCATGATGATTGACTTTCCGCTTGCTGCTAATTCATTCATCAAGTGGTAGATCTCGCTCTTTGCACCAACGTCAATACCCTTGGTTGGTTCATCAAAGATCAGAATGTCACAATTTCGAACCAGCCATTTTGCAATAACAACCTTCTGCTGATTACCACCGGAGAGATTCTTAACAAAGGCTCCGATTCCAGGAGTTTTTGTTTTTAAATCATCTACATATTTCTGAGTGATCTTATCCTCTTTTTTCTTATCAATGAAAAAGCCCTTTGTAAAGTTTTCTAAGGATGCCATAGTAGTATTTTCGGAGATAGTCTTATCCAAAATAATTCCGTAACGCTTTCTATCCTCGGAAAGATAGCCAATACCATATTTAACAGCATCAATTGGCTTTGTAATTGTTACCTTCTGATTATTAATGAAGATTTCTCCGCTATCGATAGGATCAGCTCCAAAAATTGCTCGAACAGTTTCCGTTCTTCCTGCGCCCATGAGTCCTGCAAATCCAAGAATTTCACCTTTATGTAGCTTGAAGCTTACATTCTTAACCATCTTTCCAGCATTCAGATGCTTAACCTCAAGTACTACCGGTGCATTCTTAGGAACATTGCTCTTCTGCTTCGGCTCCTCATAAATAACACGGCCAACCATCATATTGATGATATCTTGCTTGGTGCAATCATTGGAATATGCGGTTCCAACATATTCACCATCTCTCATAACAGTAAGTCTGTCAGTAATTACCTTAATTTCATCCATACGGTGAGTGATGTAAACAATACCCATATCCTTTGCTTTCAGATCACGAATGATGATAAATAATTTTTCAATTTCCGAATCAGTCAAGGCTGCTGTTGGTTCATCAAAGATAATTATCTTTGCATCCTTTGATATTGCTTTTGCAATCTCACACATCTGCTGCTTACCTACAGTTAGATTGCCCATGGTTTCTGCCGGATCAATATCTATATTAAGAAGCTTAAATAATTTAGCTGCTTCTTCATTCATCAGTTTATCGTTGATAAATTGTCCGTTCATCATTTCGCGCCCAATAAAGATATTCTGGGCTACTGTTAAATGATTAATCAGATTCAATTCCTGATGAACAATTGAGATACCTGCGGTCTGAGCATCCTTTGGATTTGTAAAATCTACCTCATTTCCTTCATAGATAATACTGCCGCTATCCTTGGTATGAATACCAGTCAATATCTTCATCAGAGTGGATTTACCAGCACCATTCTCACCCAGCAGGGCATGTACCTCACCTTTTCTTAGCTCAAAGCTAACTTTCTTTAAGGCATGTACGCCGGGGAATGATTTGTCTATCTCACTTGCTTTTAATATTACCTCTCCCACTTTGTCACCTTCCATTCTATCCATCTCGATCTAACTTGGAGATCCTTGTTTTTCGCATCTCCATATCACGATACTCATTATAGCTTTTGCAATACCCTTTTAGAATTGATTATCTTCCGGGAAAAGTGCAAATTATTCTGTCATTTATCACATTCTTATCCAATTTCAATTCCATTTTTCGTCAAAAAAAATCAGTCTGGAAGTTTTTTCCTCCCGACTGATTTATATTCTCTTTCTTTGGTATAATTTTTTCTACGATAGGTATAAATTCTTACTCTTCTTTGACAATCTTTCGAAATCCCATACTCAATTACCATAAAACGGAAATAATACTTCCTGATTTTCCGGATCATACATATTATCCTTGGTGATTAGCAGGGAGCCGGAATCAATGTTAACTGACCAAGACTCCTGAGTCACACTTTTTACTGCTGTTTCTATTCCTAAATATCCCATACTATAGGCTCTCTGGACAACAATTGCAGAAAATACGCCTCCCTCTAATAACTTAATTTCTTCAGTGGAGTTATCAAAACCAATCATCATGATCTTACCCCCAAGTCCTTTTTCCACTACTGCTCTGGCAGCACCAACAGCTGAGTTCTCATTCAGGCAGGCAAGGACATCAATATCATATTTCTTTAATAACTTCATTGTTTCTTTATATCCAGTCTCATAGTCTGAATTACTATATACTACATCAACAATTTGCGAATCATAGATTCCTAAAGCATCTCTAAAGCCCTGCTCTCGCTCCGCAGCAGTGGACGAGGTTTTAACATGGGATACTATTCCGATAACAGAATCACTCCCCATATTCTTTTTCGCGTACTCTCCCATCTTTCTTCCTGCTTGATAATTATCTGTAGCGATAATTGCATCCTGTATGTGTTCCGAAGAGGCTGAGTCGATATAAACCAACTTGATTCCTGCCTCCTTTACTTTTTTAAGTACTTCCAGATTACCCGTTAAGGAATTTGGCGAAACAACTATTGCATCCGGGTTTTTCTCGATCGCTTGAAGAATTAGCTTATTTTGCCCCTCCACATCCATCTCATCCTCCGGAGCAATGATCTCCAGGGTTGCTTCGTTTTCCTTGGCTGCCATCTCTGCTCCTGCAACCACAGAAAGCCAAAAATCAGTACCGGCTTTTACCTTGGGAATATAAATAATATAAGGTGAATCTGTTCTGGTACTCATTATAATTTTGACTGAAAATAGTATACTTGCCACTGCAACAAATACCGTCGCAATTACAATTATTATCTTCCTTTTCTCCATACTTCCCTCCAAATATTCTAGTCCAGATATGGAATGATAATACTTGCCGTTGTTCCTTCGCCTACTTTACTTTCATAACGGATGCCATAATCCTTACCATAATATAATTGCAATCGGCTATGAACATTCTGTACTCCAACTCGTTTGGAATCAGCCGGCCCGGTCTGAGCAAAGATACTCTGTATCTTTTCCTCACTCATTCCATTCCCATTATCCTTAATTTGAATCACCACATCAGGTCCAAGAATAAATCCTTTAATCTGTATGAGTCCCTTACCTTCTTTATATTTAATTCCATGATAAATTGCATTTTCTACCAAGGGCTGCAACACCAATTTAGCAATGGGCACTCGAAGAACTTCCATATCCACATCAATCTCATACTCCAGCTTATCCTGGTATCTCATCTTTTGAATTGTTAAGTATTCCTTTACATAATCAATCTCTCGGTCAATGGTAACCAGTTCATCCTCATTACTGATACTTTTACGAAGCAGCTTTGATAATGCGGAAGTCATCTGGATAACCTCTTCCGTCTTACTCCCCTCTGCCATCCATATAATAGAGTCTAAGGTATTATATAGGAAGTGAGGATTAATCTGTGCCTGTAATGCCCGTAGCTCACTCTTGCGCTTTGCTTCCTGCTCTGCTTTATTGTTCTCAATTAACTGTCTAATTTTATAAATCATAATCCGAAAGGAATTTTGCAGCCGTCCGATTTCATTCATGGAATCAGAATCCTCTAACTGAATATCAAAATTACCGGACTCTACTTCTTTCATAGATTTCCGTAACTCTTTGATAGGTTTTGTTAAAGCATTTGAGAAAATTACTGCAATGACTGTTGCCAGCACCAGCAAAAACATTGCCAGGACAACATACATCTGTCTGGTCTCATTCATCTGCTCCATCATTTCACTTTTATAGTTAACACCAACAACTGTCCAGCCTGTATTTTCTGATTTTGCCGTAAAGTATATCTTATCCCCATCAGCGGTAAGATAGCTTCCACCCTGATCTGTGAGAATTTCTTCTATATTCTCTTCTCTTACACCACTATAAATCAATTGCTGCTTTGGATGATAAATGATATTCCCCTGATCATCAACGATGAAGACATAACCACGATTACTCAAATCAATACTTTCGCATAAACTGCTAATCAGACTGTAATTCAAATCAATGAAGAATACACCCTCCACCTCACCGGTTTTTGGATTTATAATACCATTGCTTAAGGTAACCACCCATTGGTAATCATCCGCAACAATGTTTTGGACATGGGAAGTAGTTAACACCATTCGACCATTTAATGCCTCCTGATACCAGTCCATTTTTTGATAATCAACATTCTCATTCATGACCACATAGCGATCATTGATCAGATAACTACCGTCTTTACCAATAATTCCTATATTATGAATGTCCTGCCTGGTTTCACGTAGGACAGAAAACTGTGAACTGATGGTCTCTCCGATAATCATCTTCTTACTATCATTTACATAATCAAAGAGATATTCCTTAACATCTTCATTGTTAACCTCCAGCTGAGCAACATTTTCCATATAAGAGATATAGGAGTCGATATTTCTGTTGATTTGTTCGTTTAATTGGGTTACATAGTTTGTTGCAATAGAAAAGACAACTTTTTCTCCTCTCGAATAAGAAATTGCAGCAAAAACCAGCACTACAGAAACAATAAGTACCGTAAAGGACAATACTATTGTTGTTCGAATGCTTTTAAATTTAAGAAGTTTTGTTATCAGTCCAGTTTTCACTTATTTCTCTATCTCCCGCTCTTAGCATACTCTGACGGAGTCATTCCTGTCACTTTTTTAAATATGAGGCTAAAATAATGAGGATCCTTATAGCCTACTTTTTCGGCAATTTCATATGCCCGGTAATCTGTTGTATCCATTAATTTCTTTGATTGCTCGATTCGAATTCTTGTGAGGGCTTCCACAAAGGTCTCTCCGGTGTAATTCTTAAAAATCACACTAAAATAGCTAATGCTCACTCCCAGATAGGAACACACCATGCTCAGTGACATGTTAGGATCCATATAATTCTTCTCAATATAATCCATGGCTAAGACCGACTGTTTTCTGCCTTCGCCTTCCTTTTGCCCTGCTACCTTATTCATAATGCTGAAGCAAATATTAATAAACGCACTCTTTACATCGCTGATATACTTATTATCTGACAGCTTCTTCATCATGGAACGCTCTTCCAGGTATTCCTTCCCGTCACTTTCATTGGATTCAAAGGAAACTATAATAGAAAGCAAGGTATTTTGTATATATAATATGATATCCTTTTTTAAACAGCAATTATCTACGATATCTAAGAACAATCCATCAATTGCCTTTTCCAATTCACTCTTTTGGTTTAGTTTAATGCATAGGCTGATCTTGTCACTCCAAAGATTCACTGGAATATGTCCATGAATATGTTTTTGCACCTTTAAATCACTGGCATAGAAGTAATCCTTCTTTTCTAAGAGGAATTTATATTCCATAGCTTCCTTGGCATTTAGGTAGGAATCCCTCCAGGCATATGGATTATTTACAGTTTCTCCAATGATGACACTAACTTTAATCTTTACATAATCCCAAAGCGCCCGCAATAATTTATCACAGGTCTTCTTAACTCTAAATAATAATTCATCTTCCTCGTCAGCTGCAAATAATAGTGCAAATTTATTTTCAGACAGATGAACCATGATAGCATTTTTATTACTTTCCATGATCTCACCTGCTATGTTTGCGATCGTAAAAGTCACCAAATCATGCTCCTGATCAGGATAAATGATGCAAAATTCCGAAGCATCCTCCAGATCAATTAATGCGACATTATAACACTGCCCCTGCAGATGAACCCCAAAGTTCTTCATTTGGTCGTATACATCCTGCTTCGTATATTTTTCTTCCAATAGCTTTCTTAAAAAACGTTCTCTTAACACCGGAATATTTTTCTGATATTCCGCTTGAATTCTTTCTATATGAGCTCTCTGTCTGGCATCTTCCTCCAGACTGACCTTTACTCTCTTTAATACATCCTTTAATTCAAGAGATGTTACCGGTTTTACAATGTATTCTTTCACACGATATTCCAAAGCATGTCTTGCATACTCAAACTCATCGTATCCACTGAGAATTACAACCTTTGTATCAGGATGATTTTGATATATATAACTGGCCAGTTCCAGCCCATCCATATAAGGCATACAGATATCTGTAATCACCAGATCCGGCCGTTCCTTCTCGATGTACTTAACCGCATCCTGGCCATTTTCCGCGGCACCAATTAAATAAAACCCCTGATCTTCCCACGGAATATTCTTGCTAATGGCTTCTCTGGTTAAAATCTCATCATCAACCAGCAATACTTTGAACATGTTCATTCTCCTTTTTCACTATGTCTTCATCGGAATATGGAATGCTCGAATTCCCCCTTCATTATTATAAAGGTTTGAACCACATATTGAAATCGATTATTTTCTTTAAATAGGGTAATATCTTCTTTAGTATATCAGAATTATACCCGGTTTTAAAGGGGCTTTACATAACTGTTACTTGAAACTCTCATAACCACCGTAATATATAACTTCGTAACATGGACAAGGCTCTCATCTTTTGGTAAAATATACATATTAAGTGTAATTATCCTACCATATAGAAAGGTGTGTTATCTATGCCAGCTGAAGTAACTTATACTAATTCTGCCCGCTACAAATGCCTTGAATATTTAAAAAAAGCTTCTTTGGATCTGTATCTATGCTATTGTGGCTCAGAGATCTGTTCCTCTGGCCACTTTTATGGTCCGACCATCCGAACAGAATATTTACTTCATATTGTGCTTAGTGGAAAGGGTACCTATAAGGTTGGCAGTAAAACCTATGAAATCGGCTCAAATACTGCTTTCCTGATTTATCCGGGCGTATCCACCTATTATGAAGCCAGTGTTGAGGATCCATGGACTTATATCTGGGTAGGTTTCAATGGCATTAAAGCGGAATCAGCTCTGAAACACGCTCACTTTTCGATGGATCATCATGTCGTACATATTAAAAATGTAGAACCCTTTGTTAACTATGTAAATAGCATGCTGAATTCTAGCCAGTTAACCTATGCAAATGATCTTGCGAGGGAGGGTTATTTATACCAGTTTGTCTCTTCACTAATTCAGGATCAGCAAAGCCAGGAGAACAAGGATGAAGTTCATGATTATTCCTACCAGGTCTATGTAGACCATACTCTGGAATATATCGAGCATAATTATCAGAAAAATATTAAGGTACAAAATATTGCCCATTATATTGGTATCAATCGTTCCTACTTAACCAATTGCTTTAAAAGTGTTCTTAATATGTCACCCCATGAATACATTCTTAATTATCGCATGAACCAAGCCGGCCTGCTGTTAAAGAATACGAATCTTCCAATCAACGAAATAGCAACTCAGGTTGGTTATGATGATGCACTGAATTTTTCTAAGTCCTTTAAAAAAGTATATGGTATTAATCCCACCAGCTTCCGGAATTCAATCGATAATTTAATTACCTTATCCTCAAAAAAAGCATGAGGAAAAGCAGCTCCCAAAATTCAGATTTACCTGCTATTTTGGGAGCTGCAGCTATATTACCACTATATCTGTGCTATATTACCGCTACAGTTCTACTAGATACTACCTAAGACTCACACCTGCTAATCTCGTACTGAAAGGCTTGATAATCACCCCAAGGTATTGTAAGAATCATACCCGCATTCATTAAGGCACTTCCTGAGTATATTGTATCATTCCCTTTTATCCGATAAAAAGCCTTCTCTTCCAGTCCACGAAGCCGAACCTTATGGAAATTGGAGTTGCCATGACTTTGATGAAATACCACCGTGACCATACTCTTTGATTTATCCTCGGATACCATCTGCCAGGATGTAAAATCTTCATTTTCATAAGGGCTGGTAAGTCTATAATAATCTCCTGTGTTAATCAACTCATAATTTCTTTTATAAACCTCAATCTGCTCTTTAATCTCCGTTTTCTCTTCCGGTGAAAGCTTACTCACATCCATTTCATATCCAAAGGTTCCTGCCATCGCAACTGCCCCTCTGGTGTGCAAAGGTGTCCATCGTCCCGTTTGGTGATTGGGTACCGCAGACACATGGCTTCCAACCGTACAGATCGGATAACCAAAGGACGTCCCATATTGAATTTTTAAGCGATCATAAGCATCGGTATTATCAGAACACCAAATCTGTGAAACATAATAAAGCATACCAGCGTCAAAGCGGCCTCCTCCACTGGAGCATCCTTCAAAAAGTACGTGAGGATAATCACTCGTCAGCCGTTCTAACAACTCATACAAGCCTAAAATATAATCGTGGAAGACCTGACCCTGGTGCCTCGCCTCTTTCCAGGCAGACCAGGCTTCGACAATACCTCGATTAAAATCCCATTTGATATATTCCACATTGGAGCTGTTGATAATCTCTGAAATGGAATGATAGATATAGTTTCTGACGTCTATTCTTGTTAAATCTAATACTAGTTGATAACGGCTTCTGGTCACCGGTCTGCCGGGTATCTGAAAACACCAATCCGGATGATTGCGGTAGAGTTCGCTATCCTCACTGACCATCTCAGGTTCAATCCATATTCCAAACTTACATCCTGCCCCATTAACCCGGTCAGTTAATTCCTTCAGACTCGCTCCAAGCTTTGTTGTATTTGCCACCCAGTCACCAAGGCTTGACAAATCATTATCTCGCTTTCCAAACCAGCCATCATCCATCACCAGCATCTCAATCCCTAGCTGTGAAGATTTCTCAGCAATTTGTACTAGCTTCTTTGCATTAAAATCAAAGTAGGTAGCCTCCCAATTGTTAATTAGGATCGGCCTTCTTACGTTCTTATACCGTCCTCTACAAAGATTGTTCCGATACAGCTTGTGATAATTTTGAGATATTCGTTCCAGGCCTTCGCCAGAGTAACTTACTGCAATCTCAGGTGTTACAAAGACCTCACCCGGCTTCACCTCGTAGCGGAAAAAGCCAGGATTAATCCCCATAGCAACCCTTGTCTGCCCAATCTGGTCAACCTCTGCCTGAAACAGAAAATTGCCGCTGTATAACAGAGAAAAGCCATAGCATTCGCCCATCGTCTCTGTCGCATGTTGATCAGCTAAAATTACAAAAGGGTTATGCTGAAGGCTGCTGGTACCTCGCATGCTTTCAATGGATAATCTTGCATGTCCCAGTCTCACCCTTTCATATTCCCGCTCCATACTATGCTTTCCATAAAAATGGATCATATCATAGTGCTGGTCAGAGTAATCGAAGCAAGCCGACATTGCCTTGGTAAGTTCAATGGGTTCACTACCCTGATTTCGAATTACAGCTGCACGGGTTATCATATCGTATTTCTCAACAACACTATAATACAGGTCTACCTCCACCTTAGTGACCTGATCCCGACAGGTGATGATCAGGGTCTGCATCGGTGTTTCTTCTGTCTGATAAATCGCCGGAAGCTTATCCAAGGAGTACTTCCCCTCATAAATCTGATGAGACACATAGCGTAAATCCACTGCACTGCTTCCATCCGCATTGATAACCTCGAGACAGGACACACGAAAATCTCCTGTACCAAAGGTTGAATATTCCTGAAGCTGGGTATCCAAAGAAAAGCTGCGGTCAAGACCCGCTTCATTGGGATTTCCACAAAAGCTTCTTTCCTTCATTTGAATCAGATAATCCAGATTACTCTCCACTTTACACCCGTAATAGAGGTGCAGTAAGGTATTATATGGTCCGATTTTGATGTGATAAGATGAATTTTCTGTTAATAAAATGAAAGTACTGTTTTGTTCTATAAATTTAATAGCCAATTATGCTTCCTCCTGATCTGCTTTCATTCGTTTATTCACTGTCCTACAATTTACCCCCACTTGTGGCAATACCTTCGATAAACTGCTTTTGGAACAGTATATAGATCAGCAGCATCGGCCAGATTGCCAGTACGGATGCCGCCATCAGCTCCGGATAATTCACAGAATATGCGCTTTGAATCTTCGCCAGCGCGGAGGACAAGGTGGCTGCATTTGTTTTGGTATTGACAATCAAAGGCCACATTAAATCCTTAAAGGCAAAAAGTGCGGTAAAGATGGATAAGGCAACCAAGCCGGATTTCGTTAATGGAAGCATGATATTCCAAAATGTCTTCCAAATATTACAGCCGTCCAGTCTCGCAGATTCCTCTAGTTCCTTTGGCTGCCCCATAAAAAACTGTCTTAATAGAAAAGTACCAAAGGCACTGACTAGCCCCGGAAACAAAAGAGCAAAAATTGTATTCTGCATATTTAGATAATCAATCATTAAGTATTGTGGAATAATAAAAATTTGAACCGGTACCATCATTTGAAACAGAACCAGCCCGAATAAAAAATCCTTCCCCGGAAAGGTTAATCTGGCAAAGGCATAGGCCGCCATTGCCGAAAAAAACACGGCACATAATACTCTTAATACAATCATCAAAAAGGTATTCATATACAGCCTGATAAAATCATTATTCTTCCATACTTCAACGAAATTTTCCCATCGTAAAGAATGTGGAAATATAACGTATGGATTCATCGAAGTGGATTCTGTTACTGTTTTTAAGGAGGTTAATACCATCCATAAAAAGGGAAATACCATAATTACTGCACCCAGAATCAGGATTAGATGTAACAATATATATTGAACGGATTTCTTATTTTTCATAATAATAGCCTCCATGAGACCGTTATACGGTCATTTTTCTGCTCCAACTCCCGCCTTTTAATGATAAGCTCAGGTCACATATACTTAACCCACTTTTTCTGAGCTTTCATTTGTATAACCGTAATAATCATAATAATCACCAAAAGTAATACAACAATTGCTGATCCATAGCCTTTATTCGTATACTTGAAGGAATTATTATAGAATAAATAAACCAGAGAAACGGTGCTGTTATATGCCGGATTAGCAACATCAATCATCAT
Organism: Bacillota bacterium; assembly: GCA_023386815.1. Taxonomy (GTDB): domain Bacteria; phylum Bacillota; class Clostridia; order Lachnospirales; family Lachnospiraceae; genus Mobilitalea. Next base: position 332,336 of record JAEWIZ010000008.1, on the reverse strand, counting down.
ATAGATAACATCAAAAACCTGTAAGGCAGTTATGATACTGGTAACTGCTACAAAAAACAGGGTGGGCGATACCAGTGGGAGTGTAATTTTATAGAACTGTACAAAACCGTTTGCCCCGTCGATATCACTGGCCTCGTAAAAATCCTTCGGGATCTCCTGCAAACCTGCCAGCAGAATAACCATGCAATAACCAATGGAACTCCAGATACCAATTACCGCAATTGAGTATATTGCAATATCAGGGTTTTCTGTCCATTTGACTCCACTCAAACCAAGGCTTGTAAGGCTATGATTAATAAAGCCAAAATTGTAGTTATACAGCCAGTTCCAAACCATAGTAATCGCTGCCGGAGCGGCCACCATGGGAATAAAATAAATGGTTCTATAAAGACCTTTGCCTCGAATCCTTTTGTTTAGCGCTACAGCAACAATTAGTGCAATTGCAATTGTTAATGGAACAACAATCAATGTATACATAAGGGTATTTCTTACCGCGTACCAGGTTTGAATATCAGAAAACATTTTTTCATAATTCTTCAAGCCCACATAAATGTTCCCCTTACCAAAAGCACCGCTTTTGAAGAAGCTTAAATAGATTGTCTGTATGATCGGAATAATGTTCAAAACAACTAATCCAAGGATCGTAGGAGCAATCATAATATAAGCCCATTTCCATTCATTCAGCACATTTTTTGGTATTTTTCTTTTTGTCTTTTCAGACATTTTATCCTCCCCCTTCCAAACCATATAACTTATTCGATCATAAAACATTATAATTAATTTTCTTTACACCGTACCACGCAAGCTCTATCATCTGCTGTAAAGAAATAAAACGGGCTGTTGCACAATGTATCATAAAATCTAACATAGGGTAACAGCCCTTACTATTTGTATCATCAGAATAACTTATAAAAAACAGAATTGTTTTTCGGCACTATGCTGTCGGCCGACCTTATGGCTTATGTATTTCCGTCAAGAAAGCTATTATTCCTGCGTAATTTCGTCGTTCATCATATTTGCAACATTCTTACATGCTCCAGCTACATCTCCACCGTTGGTGTATACATCAGTTAAAAGCTCGTAAGCTTTATCTTCCCAAGCACTGGTTTGATTCGTGTAAGGTCTGATCTGTGCATAAGATACCATATCCAGATAGGATTTTACATTAAACATCGGATAAGCAGCGGTCCAAGCATCTGCAGTGCCGTTAAATGCAGAAATCGCGATACCAAGCTCAGCCTGTTTCTTCTGGCCTGCCTCATTGCTTAAGTAGTCAATCCATTTCCAGGATTCCTCAGGATGTTTGGTGTTGGCTGCAATACAATTGCCCAAACCATTGAAAATGGATGCCTTACCGCCGTTATTGGAAGTAGGTAACACTGCAACATCGCAATTGTTCTTGATGTAATCATTAGCCGCAAAACCGGAAAGATTCCAGGAACCAAAGAGTGCCATAGCGCATAAGCCATTTTGGAAAGCTTCTGCTCTGGCAGAATCATCTGTAATTGCAGGAGAGAGTCCTTCTCTTACAAAGTTGAAGTAATATTCCATTGCTTCCACCGTCTTAGGATCATCATAACCGGATTTTTTATCTGCAGTTACAATAGTTCCGCCGTTTTGATATACAAAGTTATAATAACCTTCCTGACTATGTAGTGCTGCCAGGAAGCCGTACTGTGAGCCATCCGGTTTCGTCAGTTTTTTTGCAGCTGCCTTTAAATCATCCCAGGTCCAGGTATCATCGGGATATGCTACGCCAGCAGCATCAAACATGGTTTTATTATACCAAAGGCCAATAGTATCATAATCTTTCGGGATCGCATACTGTTTCCCATCTAGGTTATAAATCTGGTTTAATCCTTCCGGATAATTTTTCAAATCAATATCGGAGCTTTTTTCAATATAGCTGGTTAAGTCCAGGAGTTGGTCATTAGCTGCATAGTAATAGATGTTATTTGAATGCATCCAAAAGGTATCTGGAAGAGAACCGCCAGTAGCAGCAGCTTCTAACGCTGTCCAGTAATCAGACCAGCCATTTACCTGAATATCAACATGGATACCGGTCTCCTCTTCAAAGGAATCTGCTATCTTCTGAATTAGTTTTGCTTGATTGGTGTCCCATAGTCCATAGGAGATAGTTACCTTTTCCTGAGAAGCAGGTTCTGTGGTCTCTGCCGCTTGTGTTGCCTGAGGCTGGCTCTCGGTCACCACAGCTGAACTTTCTGTATCCTTCGGCTCCGATTTACTGCATCCCGTCATTAATGCGGCTGTCATTGCTACACTTAAAACAATACTTAAAAGCTTTTTCTTCATAGATTAATTTCCTCCTCTTATTTTATGTTCCTTCCGGCAATTGCAAATCCACATCATCCATCAAATACTTTCTACAACTGCTGCAACCCCTTCACCACACGATACCGTTGCCTTGTTACACACCAATTCGGCTTAGAATACTGCTTTACGGATACAAAACCAACAGCAATTTTTGAGTTTACAATCACCAAATTGTTCCTTAAGAACTTCCATAATAGTAGCATTCACAGATACTATTATAAATGGTTTTTTGTAGTATATATATGGAATTATGTAATCATCATAATTTATTTTAACACAAACATCCAACAAAGATGATACATCCAAAAACAACTATTGTCATTTTGTATCACTTGTTCTCTTATTTCCTTGTATAATGTTCTATTTTCACAAATAATGCTTCACCCTCCCGGATGCTTCTTATAAAGGCTATTCATACAAAAAAAGCTGACTTAGAAGTGTTTTGCATCTAAATCAGCTTTCATTTATTTGTTTAACCCTTAACCGCTCCCATAGTAATACCCTTGACAAAGTATCTTTGGAAGAAGGGATAGGCAATGATAATTGGCACTACACCAACTACGCAGATTGCCATTCTTACAGTGGTGGAAGGAATCTCATCAATTCGGACACCTTCAACACTATTGGTGGCAAGAAACTGTACACTGTTATTAATCGCATTCAGAATACTTTGGATACTATAAAGCTTCGTATTATTTAAGTAGTACATACCGTTTTGCCAATCATTCCAATAGCTAATGGCGGTCATCATTCCAACGGTTGCAAGAATTGGTTTGGATAGTGGAAGGGCAATAATTTTAAATACGGTAAATTCTGTTGCTCCATCAATTCTAGCCGCCTCAAAAAGTTCCACCGGCAAGCTGTATTGAAAATAATTCTTTACTAGAATGACATTGAATGCATTCATCAGCAGATTAGGAACAATCAAGGCGAATAAGGTATCCTTAATGTGTAAGGTCGATGAGTAGAGAATATACTGTGGAACTAATCCACCGTTAAATAGCATGGTAAATATCAACAAAAAGTTTAATACTTTTCTGCCCGGTAACCCTTCTCTGGATAGCATAAATGCCAGCATCGTAGTAATTAGCATCCCCACCAGGGTACCGATTACCGTTATGGTTATTGTGATGCCGTAAGCACGAAAGATGGTTGTTGATTCATTCATTATGTACTCGTAGGCAGCCAAAGACCATTTTTGCGGAAAGTAAGAATAGCCTTGAAGCAATGCAGTTTTATCATCCGTAAATGAGGCTATTAAGAGCAGGATAAAAGGCAGGATAGCCAAGAAAGACATGATGATAAGTATGACATGGGCTGAGAACTCCCAATATTTTTGATCCTTTTGATGCATTTTATCCCCTCCTAAAACATTGCATTTTCCTTGCTCTTCTTACGAACAATGGCATTTACAGTAACAATTAATATAAAACCAACAATTGACTGGTAGAAACCTGCTGCTGAGGACATAGCCATATTGGGCTTTTGCATCAAGCTTCGGTATACAAAGGTATCGATTGTATCTGTTACCGGCATCAAAGGTCCCTGATGCATCGGGATCTGATAGAACAATCCAAAATCTGATCGGAAGATCTGACCCATACTGATGATTAATAAGGTAATCATTGTGGGAGCTAATAACGGTAATGTAATCTTTCTAATCTGCTGCCATTTGGTTGCACCGTCAATCTGTGCTGCCTCATAATAATCCTTGCTGATTCCAAGAATAGAGGACAGATAAAAGATCATACCGAAGCCGATGTTCTTCCATTGATTTACGAAGACCAGAATAAATGGCCAATACTTTGTTTCACCATACCAATTGATATCTTCGATTCCAAACATATTTAAAACTGAATTGAGTAACCCGTTACTTGGGCTTAAGTAAGCATATACCAGATATGCGATAATTACCATTGACATTAAGTATGGTAATAATATTACGGTTTGATAGAATTTCTTAATCCTATCTCCTACTATTTCATTGATTAAAATTGCTACGGTTACACCAAGGACAATTCCCAATAGAATAAATACTAAATTATATAACAGTGTATTTCTCGTAATACGAAATGCTTGTACAGAGGTAAACAGATATTCAAAGTTATCAAACCCCACCCATTTACTGTCCCATATTCCTTTTTGAAAATTAAACTTTTTGAATGCTATTTGAAGTCCGTATAACGGTAAGTAGTTATTAATTAGCAAATAAGCCATACCTGGTATGCCCATCAGATATAAAGGCAACCAATGTTTCAACTTATTCTTCTTTTTCTTAGGCATTACCTGGTTCTCCATGATCCTACTCCCTTTCTTATGATATGCAAGATAAAACAGTTCTTAATTTAAGGGGCATGGCTGACAATCCACCAGATGCCCCTTAAATTACTTTTTAGTATGTTTTTCTTCAATTTCTATGTTTTTGATGTTACAATCAACTTTTAATACACTTATTTCTTATTTCTAAAACACTGAATTATGATATCGTTGATACATTGCTCTACTGTTGTGCTAACCATGCATCTAACTGTGCCTGATTTTCAGCAATTATTGTTTCAATTCCAGCATCCTTTAGCGCTGAATTAAATTCATTCAGAGTAGCGGTAACATCATCAGCCATACCAGTTTCCAATACAGGTCTATATTCTGATACTACACTAGCTACAGCAGCGATCTCTGTCGCCACATTTTCTGAATTAAATACATAACCTAACGTCTTGGACTCCTGAGCACCTGCTGCAAAGGCCTTTAAATCCTCATGGAAGCTTTCCGTAGCAGGCTCAAACTGGAACTGCTGTACAGCATCACCAAACTGGGTAAAGATTCTTCCGTAACCAAGGTTACCTGGATTTACTCCATCAGCATATTTAATAACATTTTCACTTACCTTTGTATAGTGCTTTCCTTCAATACCGTTCTGTAATAAATTTGCCACCTCTGAATTGGTATAAAGGAAGTTTAAGAAGTCCATAGCTTTGTCAGGACGCTCACTAGAGGAAGTAATACCCCATCCAAATTCCTGAACTGCGGCTGTTGACAAGGTATTTGGTGTGGTTGCTACTAAGGTCTCGGTAAAGCTTAAGCCCTTTCCTGCAACAACCTGTTCAGAACTTGGAGAAACGCTGATCCATTGATAAAATGCCTGACCTGCATTGAATACATCCTGCCCATTCTGTCCATTGGTTAAGGAATCCGCTGGCATATAACCAAGATCTTTCCAGTTTTTTAATACCTCGCAATAATGCTTATATTGTTCGGATGAATAAGCATTTACAACAGTTGTTCCTTTTAATGGTTCAAACACGGCTCCATAGCTTAAGTCTCCACCAAATGCCTCTAAATCATAGAATACATTTAATGAGGTAAGGGCGCCGTCAGCCTGAGTTGTTAAATACACATCAGGATTAGCAGCCTTTAGCTTAGCCCCAATTTCTGTTAACTGATCCAGGGTTACGTTCTCCGGCACTGTAATACCATATTCATCAGCCATGGATTGATTATAACCGATACCTACTGATTTGCTTGGGTAAAGGCTGGCAGGAACTGCATAAATCTCACCGTTAACGGTAGTTGCTTTTACTAAATTACCTTCCTTTGCAAGTAACTCCTGACCTCTTTCCTTTAATAGATCATCCAGCGCAATAACAATACCGTCAGACACAAGGGTGGATAATGAGGTGGTAAGACCTGTGTTAATTAAATCTAATTTATCACCGCCTGCTACAGCAAGGGAAACCTTGGTTGCATGGTCTGCGATATGATAATTTACAATTTTAACTTTACAATTGATGGCTGGTACTGTGATAGCATTGATCGCTTCCTCAACTGCTGCTGTATCAGGATACTCAGCCCCCAAAGTTACATTTTCAATTGCTACTTCATAAGGTTCTTCATCAAAATCAATGATTGATTCCCCATCTGTGCTGGTATCTGATGTCTCAGTTGACTGTGGATCTGTTGTTGTCTCACTTTTTTTGTCCGTTGATTTGCTGCATGCAGTCATACTAACCACAAATATCATAGCTAGTAGCAATGCAAGAAACTTTCTCATACTTTTCATAATTTTCCTCCCTTTATACAAGTGAATCAATAAACTGTTTCACTTGTCATGAATTAAGATAGCAGATAAACTTTGTTGTTCATCTGCTATAAAGATATCATATTTAAAATAACTCATGTTAGCCGATAATGACCTCTATACTATTCAAAAATGACCTATCTCTATTTGCCTTCCAATTGTTTACGATATTCTCTTGGCGTAATCCCGTACTGCTTTTTAAATAGCTTGATGAAATAATTTGAACTAACATAACCAACTTTTTCTGCGATGATTTCATTGGTCCATTGGGATTTTTTTAAGAGCTCCTTCGCTCGTTCCATTTTATAAATGGTAACATATTCTACGATGGATTTACCGGTGGTTTTCTTGAATAAACGCATCATATACTGGGGATTTAAGGCTGCATGCTTCGCAAGGTCAGTAATGGTAAATGGATTTGTAATATTATCCTTGATATATGGTATCACTTTGGAGTGGATGATATCCTGCTTTTCAGACTCAGACAAATAATCCATGCTAAAATCCTGCTTCATCTCTTCTGCTTGCTTCTCTTCAATTCTATGAATTGCCTTTTCAATTACTTGATAAAGCTCAATATAATCAATTGGCTTAATCAAATAATCACTGCAGCCAAGTTGCATTGCTTTACGCATAAAGTTATATTCCGGGTAGCAAGTCAGAATAATACACTCCATATTATAACCGGCAAGGCGGGTACCCTCCCGAATCCATTCAATAAATTCCAAACCGCTTTCTCCTGGCATTTCGATATCGCATAGTAATAAGCTGATCGATTCTTTCTTCAAAACCTTTCTTGCCTCCTCCGCACTATAGGCTCCAAGAACACGATCAATCCCATACTTACTCCAATCAATTTCTGTTTGCAGTGTTTTAACACTATTCTCCTCGTCATCAACAATTAGTACCTTAAGGCTCATACTGCTCCTCCTTCTATATAATAAAACACGATCAATTTCCATTCTTATTTTAAGCAAGTTCTGTCAGAGTTTAGAAGATATTACATCTATATCCCAACTACAGGAATACTCCATCGTAGTACATCATTATTCGGATACTGGAATATCACCTTATTCCTGTAGTGTAATTTCGATCTCGATAACTGCCCCGTGAGGTTCCCGGTTATAAAACATGATCGTAGCTTTGTCTTGATAGATCAACCGTAAGCGCTCAATGGAATTACGAATTCCTACTCCCAATTCCTCCGATATAATTCCTTCCTCCACGAATTCTCGAATACTATCTAAGTCATCCTCGGAAAATCCATTCCCTGTATCTGAGATCCTGATACGAATCTTAAACTTATTTAATTCTTCCACACAAATGCGAATTAAGGAGGTTTCTCCCGGTCTTATTCCATATTTAATCGCATTGCCCACAAAGCTTTCAACGATAAAAGGCGGTACAGGTATGATTTCCAAGGGTGACTTGCAATCAATCTCATATTCAAAGGCCTTTGGATATCGTATCTTCTGAAGCTTTAAATAATTTTCAATATGTTCTAGTTCCTGGCCTAATAATACATATTTTGAATTCACATTTACCACATGACGATAATATTTTGAAAGCAGCATAATGATTTCTCTGGTGGCCTGCTTGTCCCGGTCACTGAAATTATACAGTGTATTCAGCGTATTTAACATAAAATGAGGCTGAATCTGCTGGCTTAAATATTGCAATTTTGTCTCCTGTCGCTCCAATTTTCCTTCATAAACCTCTATCTTAAGGTTTTGAAGCTGATCCATCATAGAATTAAACTGATCGATCACACTTTCAAATTCTATGCTTGTTTTATCCGTACTAGGAATTCGGTAGTCCATATTACCAGCTTCAATGACTGCCATACTTTTCTTCATATGGCTGATCGGCCCGATTACCCAACGATAGATACACATAATATATACCGTAAAAAACAGGATTAAAATACCGGTTACCAGGAAAATGCTATCTGTTACTGTCGGTAGCTCCTTCTTTAAGGCATTAGCATTTATCAGCTTCACGAAATGGTAATCCGTCTCCGCACTTAGAGCGGAAGCCACATACCATCGGTCTCCCTTGCCATCTTTATACACACTCTTACTGATATCAATACTTAACTCTTTATTGGAGTTAAGTACCCTCCCATTTTCATCCACAAAATAGTACTTTACATCTTCATTCGAGGTCAAGCTCAGCTTTCGATACAAGCTGCTATATTCCATCCAGGCTCCAAGGTCATAGCTTTCATAATCAATAATTCGTATGATGTAAGCCTTATTATTGCACCAAATCGTATTCCACCTCCGCTTTAAGGGCACTTCATCCTTATTATCAATTAAATCTTTGATTTTCTTCGTCATCTCAGGTTCAACCTTATTATTATAGAATAGATCCACCTGTGGATAATAAACGAAGAGATAAAATTGAAAGGAGGAAACATTCGTCAGGTTGGTTATCTTCCTCATTAACCTTTGATTCGTACGCCAGAAGTCCGTGCTTTGCTCAGTTGCCTTTGCCACAACCTGAAAGTCCGGATTATTAATTGAGAGATTGATTACTGAATTTTCTAAAAGCTCCATCATGGTGTCCAGCTGAGATACTGCTACCTCTACCTCAGCCTGACTTTCTCCGACCTTTTCTTTTCTTAAATTTTCCAAATTATAGGAATTTATCCACAAAATCATTGCAATCACAGGAATTGATACACATAAGGTTACAATAAATAAACGAATATTTAAGGTCCAGCGATTCTTCATCTTCCTTCCTCCCCAGCAGATTAATTTATTCTTTTAATCAGTCAGTACTGTACTTTTACATTTCAATTTGATACCATTGATTCGATTGTCTTTCAGGCGTCAAATTCCATTAAAATTCTTCCCTTTGTGTCAATCATTATAATATACCAAATACAAAGCTTCTATCATTAAATAATATTTGTCACTATATTGCAGTAAATAAGTCATTATTCTACCAAAATACCTTTGAAATATCTGCATGGCATAAAAGAGCAAATTCCAAATTAGCGAGTGTTAATTTGGAATATGCTCTTTCTCTTCACATGAACCTCTGCAAATTATAATAGCGTTCTCGGATTATGTCTGTCTGTAAATAAACTACAAACGAAGCCTTGATCTCTAATGCGTCAAGGCTTCGTTTGTATGCTTTGCTTATCTAATTTCCATCCGTATTTGTCTTTATAAATCACCACTCACGATGATAATCTGCTTCTACTTTCGTTATGATCTCATTTTTTCCCTTTTGTATCTGGTAGCAGACTGCTGGAATTCGGGTCATCGGATGAAGTAAATTCGTATTTGGATCTGCCACAATTACTATCCCCTTTCCGTCACCGAGCTCTGCCCAAACCCGGCATTGGGAATAATCATTTTTCACCTGTGCCATGTTATTTTCTTCCGTAAGAAGCTCACCTTCTACATCAATTTCCACTGCAAATCCACAGTCATAAGCCACGCATTCCACATCACTGATGATTGTATGCTTTCTTAAATGGCCATACTCTGTTGGTATTATCGTTGAATCTATCACGATTCCTGGATAAGGAATCCATTTTGATGTTAACTTAGAATCTGTAATATTATATTCCTCACATATTCTACGAACATATACATAGCCATTGATATAAAATGCCAGCATACTATCGGGTGCGGCTTCGTGTATCTCAAAATTTGATTTTGCTACATTAATTGAAAATCTTGTATCATAAGCAAACTTTCCGTATTTTGCAGGTGTTTGACCATGTCCCTTTGGGCTGTAATTTCCTGGAACATAGGCAGTGGTATGGTTTGAATATCGCCGTATCAACATGTCTGCATGAGGAAGCAGCATCTGACTTTGCAGCTCCGGCATCTTTTCCACTTTAGCTCCCCAAAAAGGATGCTCATCCGGTAGCATTAGGATGGCAAAGGTTTTTAAAGCCCAGTAGGGAGAACCCGGTGCGTTATACCGTTCAGCCATAACTAGGTTCGGATAACCGTAGCCAATGGTCAAAATATCATTTCTATCAAAGATCGGTTTCTTCAGCCAATCACACAGATGTCTTACAATCAAGCCTTTCATTACTCCGATAGGGAAGGGATTTACATCTGCCATAAGGCATGCACAAAAAAAACTCACCTGGGAGAAGCGGTAGCTAAGTGACCGACCGTAAGGCAATGCTCCGCCATGGTCATCAAACCAGCAGATGAACTGCTTAGCGAAAAGCTCTGCTCTCTCTTTGTATAAGCTGCATCTTGCAGGATCTTCCTGTTCCATTACCTTTGCATAAAAGAGGCTGTAGAAATGGATTGCAAAGGAAACATAATAATCTTTTTGTCCTGAATCCCCGTCCTGATACCAACCGTCTCCGAGATAGAACGTATCCAAGCCCTTTAAATAATACTCCAGCTTTTCTGGGTCATATTTTCTTCCCAGCCTTTTTAAAGCCAGATTAACTAGGACTGCAAAAAGAATCCAGTTGCAGATCGGAAGCTCATGTTCATTAATTCCATATAACCAATTAGCCAGCTGCTCTTTTTCCTGTTCACTCAAGGGCTCCCACAGCTTTTCCGGGGTTAGGAGCAGACCGTAGGATATCGCTGCCATTTCCACAAATCTCTGGTCAAAGGCATGAAAACCTCCCCAGTACTCCTTACCTTCCGGATTCGTTCCTGCTGCCAGACCCTTACGATAGATTTCATCAAAGCTCTGTGACTTTCCTCCACCAGCCCAGAAAGGCACTAAGCCCCACAGTGGTCTTGAGAACGCCTCTAAACCGATTGCCCTTCTGTCATAATTCGTTGCCGTTACGCCAAGTCTTAACTCTGCCTTCTCCTCACTATAATACGGAATTAAAGGTGTTATTATTTCCATCAACAATTCCTGAAAATCAGCCTTACTATTTAATTTCTCATCCCAATCTGTTCTCATGCCACTAACCTCCAGATTAAATACATTTATTTTATCCTTTACCAGTATAATTCCCAGTCTTTTTGCAGTCTTGTCAAAGCTTCCATATAAAAATAATCTCCCCAGGAATTACATTCATCCACACCATAATGATTACAGGTATTATAGGGTGAGTGATTTGAGTAAGTGCTGTGAAGCACCAGTCCATTAGAAACCTTTGGATCTTTAACCGCATAATTTTCATAGACAGATTTCATCATCTGCTCAGCCAGCTTCTTATAGCTTGCTGCATCTTCCGGATCCATATACTTAATCATCTCCAACATTCCACAGGCCGCTATGGATGCAGAGGAGGAATCCCTCGGCTGATCATCCCCATCAGTAAATTCCAGATCCCAGAACGGAACCATATCCTTTGGCAAATGCTCTAAATAATACTTTGTTACATTCTTAAAAATCTCAATGTACTCTTCCCTCTTTGTATATTTATAGGCTAATGCACTACCATAAATACCCCAGGCTTGACCCCTGGCCCAGGCAGAACCATCACGGTAGCCCTGACAGGTTGCACCATGATCCGGCTCACCGGTAACCATATCGAAAAAGAAGGTATGCCAGGTGGAATAGTCTTCGCGAATCACGTTCTTGATTGCTGTATGAATATGTTTTTCTGCTATATCACGGTACTTATGATCACCTGTTTCCTCTGATGCCCAGTATAATAAAGGAAGGTTTAGGAGACAGTCGATAATTAACCGGTAATTCTCCGGTGCATCCATGGAGCCCCAGGCCTGAATAAATTCTCCGACCGGATGATACCTTGTAATTAATTGATCCGCCGCCTTTATCGCTGCTTCCCTGCCGCTTTTGTCCCCGATCAGCTTATATCCAGCTACACAAGAGGGTGAATAAAGAAAGCCCATATCGTGGTGATCTACTTCTATTTTGTTATTGATTCTGTTTAAAAAGCTTTGAATCTGGATCTGTCCTGCGCTCTTAAGCCTCTCGTCCCCACAATATTCATAAGCCAGCCATATCTCTCCAGTCCAAAAGCCGGTGGTCCAGTAATCATTTTCAATGGGCTGATAAAAATTCCCTTCGCTATAAGCGTTTTGAAATTTGTAAGTAAATTCCGGCAGGTTACGTATTACCTGTTCTGTTGAAAACCGGAGACCTTTCTTTACTTCCTCTGCCAAAATCCTAGGCATATTCTCAAATAGCATATTCTTATCTCCTTTTCTTTAATATAAGCGTGAATGGGGCAGTTTTGCAACAGCCCCATTCACAAATAGTAATATTCGTATTAACCCTTTAGGCCAGATGATGCAACACCTTCCACAAAGTATTTCTGTAAAATCAAGAATACCAGAATTACCGGAATAAGGGATACAACAGACCCTGCCATGATCAGTCCATATTCCGAAGAATATTGTCCTATAAACATTCTAAGTCCCAATTGAATCGTCTTCTTACTTTCTGTCTTTAAGTAAATTAACGGTCCCAAATAATCATTCCAGGTACTAACAAAGGTGAAAATCGTAAGCGTTGATAACGCTGGCTTAGATAACGGCAGCATAATTCTTGCATAGATGGTATACTCACTCATACCATCGATTCGAGCCGCTTCACATAAGTCATTTGGTATTCCTTCATAAAATTGTTTCATCATGAATACACCGAACGCCGAAAAGGCTTGTAGGCATATCATTGCCAGTAATTTATCATTGAGCCCCATACCTCTCATCATAATGAATTGAGGTACCATATACACCTGCCATGGCATGGCAATGGTGGCGATATAAGCTAAAAATAATAAATTTTTATTTTTAAATTCCAGTTTTGCAAAAGAATATGCAGCAAAGCTTGATGTTAACAGCTGCAGGCAGGTAACCACAATAGTCAGGAATACCGTATTCTGTACAAACTTTAATAGCGGAATTTTTGTCCAAATATTAATATAATTGCTCCACTTAGGAACATCCGGAATCCATACAAAAGGATTCATTAGAAAAACTTCCCTGTTTGATTTTATTGATGCAGATAACATCCATAAAAACGGAACAACCATGAGCGCGGCTACGACGATTAACAATGTATATACCGCAACTTTTCCAATCAGTGCATTTCTACTTTTCGATTTATATTTTTTTCCTATCATTTCATTACTCAAACCGGTTCCTCCTTACCTTGGTGTCTCTACGCTTCCAATTTCTTTTGATATCTGAACTGAATCAGTGTAATAATCAGCACCATTACAAACAATACCATTGCTATGGAACTGGAATATCCTAATTTCCAATAGTTGAAAGCATTCTGATAAATATAGTAAACGAGGACGGTTGCTGAAGTACTTAGCTTGCCATCTCCTCCACCGGCTAACATAACTGCGATATCGTATACCTTAAAACAATTGATGGTTAGCATGACTACTACAAAGAAAGTCGTGGATCTTAACTGTGGCCAAGTGATATATCTGAACTTTTGCCAGGTGTTAGCACCATCGAGACCTCCTGCCTCATAGAGTTCTGGTGAAATCCCCTGCAATCCTGCTAAGTAAATAACCATATAATAACCCATGTACTTCCATACACTAAAAAGTATTAAAGTAAATAGAACCAGGCCTCCGCTAAACCATTTCGGAAGATCTCCCTGCGGAATTTTTAGAATAGTTAATAACAAATAATTGATCGGCCCCTTGGACGGATGAAAGATCATGCTCCATACCGCTGTAATTGCAACCAGAGATGCTACATAGGGAAAGAATGCAACTGTTCTGAAGAAGCCCCTGGCTTTCACCTTCTGATTGAGCAAAATTGCAAGCCCCAAGGAAGCAACCATAGTAAGCGGAACCGTTCCGATTACATATATAATAGTATTTCTAAACGCTGCTAGAAAAAATGTGTCAGTAGGAAGGCTCTTAAAATTATCCAACCCAACAAAAGTAATTGCATTACTTCCGTCCCAACTTGTAAAAGCGAGTATAAATGCGAATACAATAGGGATCAGGGTAAATACAGCAAATCCAATGAAGTTAGGTGCAATAAAGGAATAGGCGATTAACTGTCTTTTTGTTTCCCTGCTTATTCTTCTGTTATTCTTGATTGCAGTTACCTTCCAGCGTATGCTATCTCTTCTGGCAATCATTTTCTTTTTCTTTTCAATATCATTTTCATTGTTGATCTGATTTGTTAACTCGGAGAATTCCGCCTCCAGTTTCTTTACCTGAGCTGCTTTTTTATCATTCATATTGATATTCGAAAACCTTAGAAGGCTTAAACTCCTTTCCTTACTTGTGATATGTTCTTTTGTTTCTCTCAACGTTTCGGAGCTGTCTTCAGCCCCGAAACGAATTCAAGAAACAAATAAGTTTTAATTATTTACCTAAGATCTTGCCAACTTCCTCATTCATTGCCGCAATACCTTCATCAATAGAAATTTCACGGTTCATAATAGATTTATGGTAGGTATCAAGGATATCATTGATTGCAGATACATTTTCAGCATATGGAACTTCCAAATATAAATTGGATACATTAAGTGCTTCTTTGCTCTCTGCATCGGTAGGGAAGCCTTCCAAACCAGCGATAATACCTGTAACCTCATCATTCATGAGTGCTGGGAAGTTTCCTGTTTCAGCCATTATTTTAGCACCTTCTGCTCCAGCTACCCAATTAACAAAATCAAAGGCAGCCTGCTTTTGATCCGATACACTTGTTACTGCAAGTCCTGTGATTGTTCCAAGAGTAGAACCTGGTTCTACACCTTCTGCATGAGGATATTTTACTAAGCCCCAGTTACCGCTAAGGCTGGCATCATATTCACCGCTCTTTAAATTGGCAATCAGGGTTGATATAAACCAGGAACCCATATTCATCATAGCAACATCCCCACCGGAGAAAGCTGCGGAGTAATGAAGACCTTCTGCACTTAAATCTGCATAGTTTCTAGTAATCTGGTCATCTTCCTGCTTTAGAACCATTTCGTAATATGGTTTGAAGAATTCATAATTTCCATCTAAAATTGTATGCTTTCCATCTAGGACACCAAAAAGCTGAACTGCACTTCTCCAGGTATGATAATGAGCACCATACACTTGAGCGCCATAGGTAGGATTTGCTACTTTTCTGGCAAGAGCATCATATTGTTCAAAGGTCATATCGTTGGTAGGATAATCAACACCAGCCGCATCAAAAATGTCTTTGTTATAGTAAATTACCCAAAAATCGTTTCTGAAAGGAAGTTCATATAGACTACCATTCACTGTTATCTGTTTGTCAACGCCGCCATAGAGACTTAAATCTGTTCCGGCAGCAGTGATGTAACCTTCCAATGGCTCAAGTGTATTCTTAGAAACCAAGGTTGCATAGCCAGGAACATCCTTAATCGTAACGACGTCAAAATCAGAAGAGCTTCCGGATAATTCTGTTGCTAATACCGTCATATAATCTGCTGAGCCTAAATCTGTTAACTCAATTTTAACATTGGGATTTGCTGTCTCATATCCTTCTTTTAGTGCTGTCCAGTAAGGTGTAATGTCTTTATCCCAAATTGCCCATTTTAAA
This sequence comes from Bacillota bacterium, assembly GCA_023386815.1. Lineage (GTDB taxonomy): Bacteria > Bacillota > Clostridia > Lachnospirales > Lachnospiraceae > Mobilitalea. The sequence continues at coordinate 316,478 of JAEWIZ010000008.1, read as the reverse complement.
GTAATTTCTTCTCCCTTTGCAGGCGCTTCTGTTGCAGTACCAGCTGATGGTGTTTCTGTTACCTTGGTATCATCTTGCTTCTGTGTATTTGAACCACATCCTACAAGCATCGACGCCACTACTGTTACTGAAAGTAGAAGACTTAATAGTTTTCTTTTCATAAATAACTTCCTCCCTAAAAGATAAGTTTAATTTAGAATAATTGACCTCTGCATATTCTGCATAAATTTTGGCCAGTTATTATAGTTGTAGTATATCCTTTTTCATTCTCATTTAACATGGACGATCTTTGAATTTTATTCATAATTCCATCCTGGTTTTAAACATTCATTTTTAATTAATGTACAATTTTTGAATAAAATGTACTATTTATCTCACTTTACTTTTCGTGATACTTTCTTACTCTTTTTCCCTTTTATTTAGGTTTTCTTCATGATAAAATAGACATGCATCCATGGATGTACTTATTTAAAGCACAAATAATTTCACCCAATTTATGTAATACTTAATGTGATTCATTACGAAACAATAGAAGGGGGTAGACCATGCGAAGGAAAGCCTTTCAAACCATACGAGCCCGGATTTTACTAAGTACTATTTCCCTGATTGTAATTATAAGCGCCATCATCACCACGATCAGTTATGTTCTTGTATCAACAAACCTTCAGCGGAATCTGATTCAAACCTCGGAAACTAAGCTGGGTTTTTTATGCTCCTCGATTGACTCCAACGTCAAAAGCATTACCGGCTTTATTCGCTCCTGTCAGATGAGCAGTCAAATCAAAAATTTTGCATTAGAAGGAGAGACTGAGGATAATAGTATTAAACGTGAAGCCCATGATTTTGTTATGGAAACCTATACCTCTAATGCGGCTCTTCCCTCCCAGTTAATCCGATTAGTTGTTATCGGTAAATCAAGAAATGATATTATTCAGGTAGTGGAATCACCCTATTCCACAATCGCTGTATCATCCAAGGCTATACTGTCCCTGCCTTACTTTGATACCTTGCATTCCAATGCTGGTAAAATCATAACCGGAATCCTATCTGATCCATTTTTTACAACAAAAAATGTCGCTATGATTCCATTTGTGAATTCTATAATGCATCCCTACAAAGCTGGCGAAATCGGTTATATTTTTACAGAAATGTCACCAACGGTAATTACAAAGCCAGTTAAAAACTATCTTTCTGAAACAGACAGCCGTCTTTACTTTCAGATCGGTGATTACCGGTATGAGTATATGGACAATTCTTTAGTTTCTTCTACTGACAGCTTTGAACTACTGGAGGATCTGTCCGGGATAGCTCTCAGCAGAGGTACTGTAATACAAAAGGTTCGAGATTTGAAGGATTTAAAAACTTATATCATCCTTACACGCCCCTTGGAGACCAATGGCTGGTATGTTACGGAATGTCTGGATGAGGATGTGTTATCCAATAGCATTTTTCGAACATTTTTTCTAATTGTTTTAATTATTCTGGTGGCTTCTAGCTTTATTGGAATTCTGCTTTCCTGGTTCTTATCCAAAACAGTGAATGCTCCTGTGAAAAAGCTTCAGAAGCGTATGAAACGCATTGAGAACGGAGATTTTGCCAGAGATCCATCCACAGAATGGGAACATGAACTTGGGGATATCGGAAAAAACATAAACGATTTATCAGAAAACGTTCTTTCTCTGATGAACCAAAGGATTCAAGATGAGCGTGAAAAAAAAGATTATGAGTATAAAATGTTACAGAGCCAAATTAATCCTCATTTCTTATATAATACCCTAAACTCCATTAAATGGATGGCTACGATTCAAAATGCTCCCGGTATTGCTGAAATGACTACTGCACTGTCACGTCTACTAAAAAACATTTCCAAAGGAACTACAAATCTGGTTACTTTAAAGCAGGAGTTGTCATTACTGCAGGATTATTTCACCATTCAACAGTACCGCTATGGTGGTACCATCTCATTGAATTATAAGATTGAAGATGAGGAACTAACTACCTGTAAGATATTAAATTTCACCCTGCAGCCCCTTGTAGAGAATGCTATCTTTCATGGAATTGAGCCTAAGGGAAGTGCTGGAACGATAGAAATCCATATTTATCAGGATAACTCCTCCGATATTCATATTGATGTAACTGATGACGGTGTGGGCATGGATCCTGAGGTTGCTACCGGGCTACTAGACAACGATGTTCCTGCGGAATCATCCTTTTTCAAAGAGATCGGTATCCACAACGTCCATAAGCGATTACAGTATGAGTTCGGAACGAAATATGGCCTGACCATAACCAGTATCCCTGGTAATTTCACAACAATATCCATATTGATACCATTCCAGACGGCTCATTCCGATTCGGAAAACTAAAACAGGAGGTAGGAAATGTTAAAATTACTAATCGCTGATGATGAACCCTTAGTTCAAGCCGGAATCAAATCCATGCTGAACTGGGAAGATTATAATATTAATATCATCGGCACTGCCATGAATGGAGCCGTTGCCTATGATATGATTAAAGAGCATGCTCCTGAGATTGTTATTACAGATATTAAAATGCCTGTAATGTCAGGTCTGGAGCTTGCAAAAAAATGTTACGAAGATAAGTTATCTCTGCCCGTATTTATAATTCTGACCAGCTACGAAGAATTTCAGTTCGTAAAGGAGGCTATTACTTACCAGGTGGTGGATTATCTGATTAAACTGGAATTAACCGCTGAAGTTCTTGGTGACTCCATAACTCGTGCCATCGACAAAGTATCCAGCCTACAAAAGCCTAAAGATAAAGCAGATAACTCGATCAATAGTGTCTATTTACTGAAAGAACAATTTTATACAAGACTAATCCTAAACCTTTTTGAATCGGAGCAACAATTCACTACCCAGTGCCATAACCTTAATTTGAATTTCAACTATCAGGCCTTTGCAGCCAGCTATGTAGAAATACATAGTGAGAAATCAGGTGATATGTCTGCGGATCAACGTTTTAGCCTTTATACCAGCAGCTTGCAAATTGTCAGTGAGCTAACAGCCAAATACATCCCCTGCCATGTTCTCTCTCTTGATATAAAGCACTTTGCCATTATCTTCTTTCTCAATGAAACTATTGTAGATGGATATAAAGTACTCATTAAAAATACAATTGAGCAGGTAAAGACCATGCTGTTTAATTATTATTCTGTTACGATATTAGCAAGTATTGGGTCACTTGCATCGCAACCAATGCAGATTGCGTCTTCCTTTCAGGACGCAAAGCAGGTTTTTTCCCAGATCAATTCCCAAAATCCTATCCTTTTTGCGGAAGACGTATCCTGTGACCAGTCACCGAGAAATGTATTTAATATCTCTTTATTTAAAGAAGATATCCGCAAAGCTTATGCAGAATTTAATGAAAAGGCACTTTATGATATCTTTACTTCCATAATGGATTTATTTGAGCACCATCCGGCACATTATGTGCAGGCTCTGGATGCAGCCTGCAATATCCTCTACCTGTCACTTTCTCTTCTTAACAATGGAGAGCAAATTGTGTCGGAGATATTTAAGCACAAAATTAACGGCTACCGTTCTCTTTATGAATTGACCAGTGTGGAACAGATCATAGAATGGTTGGCTCTACTGCGCGATGGTCTCTGTGAAAGTTTCTCTAAGCATCATAAAGACTATAAAAATCACATTGTCATAAGTGTCAAAAAATATATCCTGGAGCATGTGGCAGAAAAGCTTACCCTCAATAAAGTTGCAGAAGTATTTAACATCAGTCCGAATTATCTAAGCGTTCTTTTCTCAAAATATAATGATATTGGTTTTACGGACTATATTAACCAATGTAAAATCGATGCCGCGAAAAAAATGCTAGCTGACGGTGATTATAAAATTTATGAGATATCTGATATTTTTGGATTCGAAAGTGCCTTTTATTTTAGTCGCGTTTTCAAAAAAGTCACTGGCATGTCGCCCCGTGATTATATCAATCAAATATCATGACTTTAAATAAAATAGTGAAGATAATCGTAAAATAATTCATTCAAATTCAGAGCAAAATAATTATAATTAGAACCAGAAAAGCATTCTCGTTGCTTTCTGGTTTTAATTATCTATTTTATTAACATAATTATCTGCGTGCTTGATTGCAGCGCATCGATTTGTTATTCAAACTTAAACACGGAGGATGACTTATGTTCTACGAAATCGCTATGAAGCATTCCACTCCCTTACAAGATTTTCACCCCTTTTCTTCCATCACAGATCGTTCCTCTTGGGACTCCCTTGATTCTGGCTGGAAAGAAGAAGCCTTGAAAATGGGTGAGACTTATCTCGGATACCAGTATCCTTATCTGTCGGCCACTGATTTCATGGACTTTACAAAAACCGGTAACCGGATTCGTTATGAAGATAAATTCTTTGCTAAACGCCATGCACTGAATGCCCTCATTTTGGCAGAATGTGTGGAAAACAAGGGTAGATTTTTCAATGATATTATCAACGGCATCTTCTCCATCTGTGATGAACCGGCCTGGCAACTTCCCGCACATAATTCCTATATCCGGGATACTCCACAACTGCCGCTGCCTGATACTACAGCTCCTGTGCTTGATTTATTTGCCTGCGAAACCGGAGCGATCCTTGCCACTGCATATTATCTTTTAGATCAGCAATTGGATCAAATAAGTCCATTTATTAGAAAACGCATTCGTTATGAGATAGAGAACCGGGTTCTCATTCCTTACTTAAATCATCACTTTTGGTGGATGGGAAATGGACAGGAGCCAATGAACAACTGGACCATTTGGTGTACGCAAAATGTGCTGTTATCTGTTTTCTTAACTAATCGTGAGGATCATCTAAAAGCTGCCGTCTTTTTGAAAGCCTCCAAAAGTATTGACTATTTTCTTGCAGAATACGGGGAGGATGGTTGTTGCGATGAGGGCGCCCAATATTATCGTCATGCGGGACTTTGTTTGTTCAATGTTATGGAGCTTTGTAATGCGGTAACCTCAGATGCCTTTGTAGCCCTCTATCAAGATCCCAAGATTAGAAATATTGCTACCTACATCCTAAATGCCCATATCCAGGATAAATATTATGTCAACTTTGCTGATTGCTCTCCCATTGCCGGAAGAGCAGGGGTAAGGGAGTTCTTATTTGCCAAACGAATTCAACAGGATGCCATGATGTGCTTTGCAGCCTCAGATTTTAAATCGGGCTTGCCGGCTTCCCTGCTCCTCCCCTCGGAAAACAATTTGTATTACCGATTGCAGAATGCATTTACCGTGAAAGAAATCATGGCATATGATACCTCCCTACCTATTTATCATTCCGATATCTACTATCCAAGTGTGGGCTTATTCGCTGTTCGGGATACTCATCTGTATCTGGCTGTAAAGGCAGGAGATAACGCAGACAGCCATAACCATAACGATACCGGGAGCTTTACTATATACAAAGACGGAAAACCCATGTTCATTGATGTTGGTGTCGAAAGCTATACGAAAAAGACTTTTTCCCCACAGCGTTATGAAATATGGACGATGCAGTCCGCTTACCATAACCTTCCTACGATCAATGGTTTTCTTCAAATGGAAGGTGAGGCTTATCGCGCGAAACAAGTCTCTTATCAGATTAGCGACTCCTTATGTGAAATAAAGATGGATATCGCAGACGCATATCCAAAGGATTGCAATCTTCTAACTTATCATCGCCATGCTATTTTGCACAAGGAAAAGGAGATAGTGATTAGAGATTCATTTACTTTCAGAGAAACTCCTGACACTATGGGAGCCTCTGACCAGGTTATCTTAAGTCTAATGACCTATGAAAAACCTGTTTTGCAGTATGGCGAGCGAGATCCTCGTTTGGCAATAGGTAGACTGGGAACCTTAGCAGTAAAGGGTGGCCTTCTAATTAAGATAGAAGAAATACCGATTACGGATCCTCGTCTCTTGCAGGCTTGGGAGCATAATATATATCGAATGTTAATTCTGGCAGAATCGACTGAAATAGAAATGACCATTCAATAAACAATCACTTCGTTAGCAAAAACGGTAAAAAGAAATCGAGTGCGAAGAAAAGTATTCTTAATACACTTCCTTCACACTCCATTTTTCAGCCTTTTGTATTGTTACTTCTTATTTAATCATTTCGCTTCTGTATTTCATTTCTGTATTTCACGTCTGTATTTCACTTCTGTATTTCACTTCTGTATTTCACTTCTGTAATCATTTCACTTCTTTAATCTATTTCTCTTCCATATAGCTCGATTTGCGAAAGAGCTGGGAACGGTGAAGGATCCTCTGCTTTGATCAGATGATGCATTTCTACCCACTCGACTGTCTTCTCTTCAAACATCAGTTCATGAGCCTGATCCGTCTTCTCCAGATCCCATACTAGCTTGGTACCATCTGAAAAACTAATTGTAACTTGCTTCCACCAGCTGTCATGAGGAAAATCAGCTCGTGTATACAAGCGAATCCTATCTGTTATAACTGTTCTTCCAAATTCCACTTTGATTCTTGCATCCGGGTTTTGATTAATACCCCAGGATTCATATGGCCATTCCCCATGGGAATGGTTTTCCCTGTTTCCATTGATTGCATTCTTGGCAGCAAAAACGGATTCTCCTCTGGTCTCAACATTTGCTGAGGCATGGGGAAAGCAATTCACATTTTCATGCTGATCATAGGGATTTATAGCCAGGTTTTTGGTCGACGTAATTTCATGTGGCTGCGCATACCTGACACCAAGCAAATGTTTGTTTCCGGAGAAGCTTTTGGGTGAATAGCATATTTTATGTTCCCCAAAAGGGATCGTAAAACTCATCTGATGATTCTTTAAATATACAAAGGCATAGCCAATGGCATCATCTAATTGTATCATCAAATAGGCCTCTTCTTTTTCACAGGTCACTAAGATACGATCTCCTTCTGCATAGCCTTCCTTATATACCAAGGTCACTTCTTCTCCACTGGAAGCAGCGGCCACCGTATTATCTTTCTTTATGATTTTTATTGATAATGACCCCATTATAATTTCCTCTCTTACTGTGGCTGTTTGCCAATGTATGCAAGAATTCCACCATCAACATAAAGAACATGTCCGTTCACAAAATCAGAAGCCTCGGATGCAAGAAAGATTGCAGGTCCCATCAAATCTTCCGGTTCACCCCAACGTGCCGCTGGTGTTTTTGCAATGATGAACTGATCGAAGGGATGTCTGGAGCCATCTTCTTGAAGCTCTCTTAGTGGTGCTGTCTGAGGCGTAGCAATATAACCTGGTCCAAGACCATTACACTGAATGTTAAATTCACCATACTCAGATGCAATGTTCTTCGTCAACATTTTCAGTCCGCCCTTTGCTGCAGCATAAGCAGATACCGTTTCTCTTCCCAACTCACTCATCATGGAACATATGTTAATAATTTTGCCATGACCCTTCTTCATCATGCTTGGAATAACTGCTTTTGCCATAATAAATGGAGCATTTAGGTCAACATCAATTACCTGTCTAAATTCTGCTGCTGTCATATCGCACATCGGAATACGTTTGATAATTCCTGCATTATTCACCAGAATATCGATAACACCCACTTCTTTTTCGATACGAGCTATCATTTCTGTGACCTGCTCCTCATTGGTTACATCACAAACATAACCATGGGCATTAATTCCCTTTGCCTTATATGATTCCAGTCCTTTATCAACGGATTCCTGCCTTATATCATTAAACACAATTGTTGCACCAGCTGCTGCATATGCACTTGCGATAGCAAAACCTATCCCATAAGATGCCCCGGTAACTAAGGCAATCTTACCCTCCAAAGAAAAGCGATTCATGATATCCATATAACACCTAACCTTTCATAATTTTCATTGTTTCATTATTAAATAATTTGATGATTCACCTTGTCAATTGACTCAAATGCTTCTTATAAAAGTTCTCCCATTGATACATGATCCATATCATCAAAAGCCTGATTTTCTCCAACCATACCCCATATAAAAGTATAAGCCTTTGTACCGCAGCCTGAATGAATTGACCAGCTTGGAGAAATAATGGCTTCCTCGTTTCGAACTACAATATGACGTGTTTGGGTAGGCTCTCCCATGAAATGCATCACTGCTGAGTCTTCCTGCATATTAAAATACAGATAGACCTCCATACGTCTGTCATGTGTGTGGCAAGGCATTGTATTCCAAACACTGCCTTCCTTAAGCATTGTCATTCCCATGACTAATTGGCAGCTTTCCACCTGTCCGGGGAGAATATACTTATTAATGGTTCTATGATTACATTCCTTCTGGCTGCCTAACTCCACTTTATTTTCATCTTTAATAATGATTGTTCCTTCCTCTGGTGTTCCTTGAAGCTTAATTAAAACAGTCGGATATGTCTTATGTGCCGGAGCACTATTAAAATAAAATTTCGCAGGTTTCTCTATATTTTTGCTGCGGAATTCAATTTCTTGGGTTCCTAAGCCTAAGTACATTCCATCCATATGATCCAAGGAATGCTCTTTTCCATCAGCAATAATGATTCCATCACCACCAATATTAATTACACCCATTTCTCTTCTTTGCAAAAAGTAATCGGCACGTAACTCTGCTCCGGCAGTTAATAAGATGGGTGCTACCGGTACAGCTGCACCTGTAATAATTCGATCAATCTGGCTATATACCATCTTGATCTCACCACGTACGAAAAGATTCTGAATTAAAAACTCTTCTCTTAACCGCTCTGTTGTGTAAAGCTTTACATCTTTCGGTGATACTGAATTTCTTGTTTCCATAGTCTTCTTCCTCTCTGTGTTTACAATAACTAACGGTTCTTTGGCGCGAGGCCAAGTAATGTTGAATGCGAATTTTGCTTATTAAAATTCACAATATCTGCTTTGTCTCTTTATAACTATGATAGCCACCTTACAGATTTCTTACTCATAAGAATTTGTAAGTGTTTGCTAACTTATCATTATCATAGCATATTGCATTTACTATTTCTTGTGATAAGTTGTTCAAAATATTGCATATTTTGAACTTAACTGTTATACTCAATGGAAAGAAGGATCTAAAGGCAAACAAAAAGGCAGGTAAACAAAAATGCACTAAAAGTAACATAATCGTAAGGCCAGTGACTAAGAAATTGATAAAAGGAAAGGTGTAGCTATGAAAGAGTGTACCTCCTGTCAGGAAGCAATGGACTCCTGCATTAATAACCAATACTTTGCAATCGCTCATTTGTATAAGAATGAAAAACCTATGAATATGCACATACATGATTGTTATGAGATTTATTATTCAATTACTGGTGGAAAGCAGTTTTTAGTTGATAATCGATTTTATGATATCCGTCCGGGTGATATTTTCTTTATTAACCAATATGAAAGTCATTATTTAAGCCAAATAGACCATGAGGTCTTGGAGCGTATCGTAATCTCCATTTCACCGGAATTTTTAAAGTCACTTTCTTCTCGTGATACGGATTTAAATCAATGTTTTTTCTGTGATGATAAGATGAATCACAAGCTGTCCTTGAACTTGGAAGACCAGAAACGTTTCTTATATTATATTCATAAAATTTGCAGTACCAATGGTTTTGGCGAAGATTTGATTGAACGATCAGCTTTTACTGAGCTAATGGTTTTCTTAAATCAACTCTTCTTTATACAACGAGGACAAAATGAAAAAGAAGCCTCCGAATATCATCAGCAGGTTGATGCGATTTTGACGTATATCAATCAAAATCTTCAGAATGAATTATCAATCGCTGAATTATCCGAACACTTCTTTTTGAGTTCCTCTTATCTATGCAGAATATTTAAATTATCTACAGGCACTACAATTAATAAATATATCATCGCAAAGAGAATTGCCCTTGCAAAATCACTTTTAGTTCAAGGCTACTCTGTAAACGATACCTGGGAGCTGTGTGGCTTCCGTGACTATAGTAATTTCCTAAAATCCTTTACAAAGGCTGTTGGAATATCACCTAAAAAATATTCTAAATTTGCCTCTTAGAACCTTATGACAGTGATAGAAGCTCGATCATTAATGATAGCACTTGGTACCTTTGTTTAGCTCTTATATCTAAATCAATGAGTGTTATCTTCATCATCCTCCTGCGCTATCAACAGATCAGTGAATTCCTTCTTCTCAAATTCCTGAACTGATATCCGATTCTTATTTGGATTTGCAAACACAAAGGTTTTGTCAACATTATCGACATAGTTTTGTATTTTATCGTTGGTGGCGCTGATAACAGCCTGAAAGCCTAACTTACGAATCAGGCCAATACAACTTCCTACCTTCTCCGCATCCATCTTGGAAAAAGCTTCATCCAGTACGACAAGCCTCGGTGTTGGCCTTCTACGTACATTGGACTTAAGATTAATTCGATAGACCTGGGCGAAGCTTGCAAGCAGAGCCACATAAAGAGGATTCTGTCCTTCTCCACCGGAGTTCTTAGACAGCATTTTGCTCAATCTCATAGGCGGCATCCCCTCCACCAATTGCTCCATATCAAAAGAAAGATAGGTTCGATAATCCGCGTATTTCTCCATATTCGCTCTTGCTTCTTCCAAGGCCTTATTATCACTATTTTCCGGGGGCATGAATAATTCAATCAGCTCGTTAATTAAGTCACTATAGTCTTTCTCATGCTGCAAGCTGAATAGATCCATCTGGTTATTCATATTGCCGGTGAGCTGGTGAGGATTTATTTCTAAGTTCTCATCCATGAACATGTCGTAGAACTTACCGTCCTCCCCTTTATTTCTGGTGATAATGAATTTGTATTTATCCTTACCAAAATCCAGCTGTGACAGTATACGGTTCAGATCCTCCTTCTGCTGCATCACTTCCTTAATGGCGTCCCGGATTTTATAGATAAAGTCTGTTTTAAAATGATAAATGGCCTGAACTGCCTGCTCATTTGCCTTCTGTGTGAATTCCGTCAGCCTATCACTGCTTAGGTTCTCGAGTAATCCGTCGTATTCCTTATTATCCTTACTGGTCATAGAGAAGCCACGGTAGGCATAAGACTCATGATATCGTTCCCTGCGCTTTATGAGGTTGAAGAATTCTTCCTCCACCTGCTTTTCGCCTTTTTGTTTGAAATAAAACAGTTCGTTTCGAATCGTATCCGTCCTTTTATTCTCCTGTTCTTGTATAAAAAGTCGGTAATTCTCATCTCGAAGAGAATCATATTGATATCTAGCAAGCTTTTCGTTAAGCTCTTCATTTAGTCCCAGAATACTCTCCTTAAAGCCCTTGATATCATTCTCCTTGGATTGCATCGCAACACTGGATCTCTCCTTTTGCTTACTCTTAGCCTCCATATGCTGCTCTAAAAGTAACTTCTTAGCTTTCCATTCATCCACATTCAGTTGCTTTAGTTCCTTAATCTTACGGTTGTATTCTTCCTTCTGCTGTTCCTTTTGCGTTATCTGCCCGAGCTGTTTTAAAAGTTCCTCATAATATTCAGAATCATTCGGGAGATATTCATAGCGGAGTAGCGTATCTAGGTTCTTAAGCTTCTGATCAAGAGGCTCCTTTTCCAAAAGCAGCCCCCTCTGATTCTCCTCCAGCAGCTTTAATTTACGATCAATGGAACTTCCACCAATGTAAGCCTCTTCTGTATAGTTTCTCGGATTTATATGCTGTAACTTATATCCCTGATAAAGAACACAATCGGAGGTGATGCCGCTTTTGTTTTTACGCAGCTCTTCCATAGTATCACATTTGATAACTCCGCCCATAAGATAGTCAATATAAGCCTTGGCATAATCAAACTTCGTTTCTATTTCCTCCGCCAATGAACCATCCAGTATGGGGCGAACATTTTTAAGAACATTTTCGGTATCAATTACCGCTACACGGTGATATATTTTCGGATCTAATTCCTTATAGATTTCCAAGGCTGACTTTGCATATTCAGGTGATACGATAAGACTTAGTTTATTGTTTCCCATGTAACCTTCCACTGCATTCAACCAAAGCTCATCCCTAAGCTCTATAACATCTGCCAGGATATCTACTTTAACCGGCTGCTCGTAGACCTGCTCCAGCTCCTTTGTAATAAAATCCTTGGCCTCCAGCAGAAAAGCTGGATATGCCTTCTGACCATTTTTTAATAGATTAATCTGCTTGTTCGTATCGGATAGTTTTATTTTTAGTTCACTTAGCACTCCAGCTAATTCACTTTTCTCTTCTTCAAAGCTAAGGCGTACCTGAGCCAGCTCTACCTTTACACTTTCAATATCTATTCCAGAGACTTGATAGGTATCAATCTTTTTAATCAACTCAGCTAAGGAAGGTTCCAAATAATCAGTTTCTAACCAAGCCCTAAGGCCTGCTGCCATCTTATCGTAGGCAGCCTTATTCCGGTATAATAGCTCCAGCATCTGATTTAAATTTCCAAGCTCCGCTTCCAGATGCTCATATCCACTGTTCTGGATTGCAAAAGCCACCTCATCCCTTTGTTCCTGCAGCTTCTTAATATCAAACTCAAGCTCCTGAATGGTTTGACCCAGTACCTTGATATCTGCCTCATAAGCTCCCTGTTGATACCTAAGCCTCTCCAGTCTTTTTTCAAGTGTAGTAATATCAAGCTTATCCAGGTTATACTGGTACTGATTAAGCTGATTCACATACTGCTCATAACGACCGAATTGCTCCTTTACCTCATTCAGTAAGCCAATCTCCTTCTTGGTGTCCTCCAGACGACGCTTTAATCTGGTGTACTGAGCCACACTATCCTGCATGTCCTCCATATGAATATCATTTTCAGTACAGATATAGTTCTTAACAAAGTCCTCCAGCTTCATATCCATCTTAAAGGGAATAGCCTTCTTAAACAATGCCGGGAAATGCTTTGGATGCAATCCTCCAAAATAATTGCTGTACAGTTCATTACGGAATTTTTCATTGGTACGGCTAAAGAAATAATCTTCCTTGGTGAAATTCGACTGAATGTAATCCTTTAATTCACTGATGGATAATACCTTCTCACCATCACGGTAAAGATTTGGCGCCAGCTCTCCTGAATGCCAGAAGAACATACGGTTAACATCATTGACCGATACATCCACATCAAAAACAACTCCAAGGCTCTGAAATTTATTTGTCTGAGTATCCTTAAATTCCAGAACTATAGTGGTAGAAAAATTCTTATTTCTTAAATAACCAATCTCATTATTCTCTTGAACCACCTTCATTCCACGAAGATATTCGATCAGGGATCTATCAGAATCCTCTTTCGCTGCTTTATTAAAAAATCCTCTTCCGTTAGTATCTGCATATAAAACAATCTGTAAAGCATCCAGAATCGTTGATTTTCCGCTGCCGGAATGGCCTGTAAAAAAGTTAATCTCATCGTGGAAGGATAGTAACTTTTCATTTATGTAGTGCCAATTATTCAGACACATCTTCGAAAGTGCTTGATATCTGTCCATCATCCGTTACCTCCTCCTCTTCCTGGTATTGCTCTATAATCCCTGCAATGGACTGACTATCCAGCAAAAGATTTATCGTCGGATAAATAATAAATTTCGTATCAGCCTCAAGATCACCCATCTCTTCCGCCACTTCAATTACCTGATACTTTTTCAGTGCGGCAAAGGTCTTTCGAAGCTCTGTGGGAGAAATGGATTTATTATTCCAAAGGCGAAACAGCTGAATTTTTTCATATACTTCATTTAAGGAGGTATAGACATGGATGGAGCTGCTTGCCATATTCATTTGCTCATCAAAAATCAGCTTCAGGAGTAGCAGAAATATGGTTGTAAGTCTGCTTAGTTTATCGCCCTGGAGATTCTGTGTAACAATATGCATAATTCCGTATTGCCTGTTCTCAATCAAGTCAATATCTGCAATTTTAAAATACTCCTTTAAGAAGTCCAGATGTCTTTCACAGGTTCGGTATAAATGGTTTGGTAAGTAGCGTTCCGTTTTTTTATCATATTTACGCTCCAAAATATAGGTTTGGAGGTGAAGTGTTTTAATAACTTCTTTTAGTTCTTCCTTCTCTTCATCGAGTAGTTCATTATAATATGGAAACATGGGATTCCTTTCTTTGCACCGATAGCTATCTGCAATCACTTATCTTTTCTAGATCAAAGAAAATATAATTTAATTATTCTAGCTGTCTGTCGTATGATCCAGCTTACTGTTGTTTCTCTCAAATACCAGCTCCGGGTAAGAATATTTTCCATTGGTAATGATACCCCTTTCCCCAGGCACCACACGGTATGGACTTGTCCTACGGATACTATAATCATATGCCAGGATTAAAAGTTCAAAGTCTTCATCTGTCTCAATCGGATGTTCCTTCGTTTCAAACATTCCGCCCTCCATCCGGTCAAGTATAAAGGCTTCAATCTGCGCCTTACTGTAACGGCTCTTATTGCGATTAATTCGTAGGATATCTTCCTTCGATAATTCCTCCTCTGTTTCAACCTCTATCTCCACCGTATCTTCAAATTGCTTGCGCTTGCCCCTCTTTTTATAGAAGGAATCTGAGGTAATTACGGTTGGATCATTAATAAGGAAGGTATTCGATACCTTAGAATATAGTTTGCTTTCCTGAGTTTTCGACATTAGATTCAACAATGCAATTACATTCCCCTGCAGGCTGTCGTCCGTACTGAGAAGGTATTCCAATCTCCCAACCGTTGCCTTGATATATTTACTATGTTCTGTATCAATATGGGAAATACGCTTCTCCATATTGATGATTCCACGCTCTATTTCATAAATGATATCTGTAAATTCGGTATCAATATCCTCTACCTTCCTACCCTCAGCCATCATCTTGTTCTTTAGCTGATTGAGACGGTTTTCATCCTCACTGATAACACGTAACAGCTTTTTAATATCATTTTTATAGATATAGAAATTAGCACTGGTCTTTAAGAGGCTGTATTTCTTATTAACAATTGTTTCAACATAGACATTCAAATGCTCCAGTAATAAATCCTCATAATTGTCCTTCTCCAAAAGCGCTCCAAAGAATTGATCCATATTGTGAAGCATATCCTGTAAGGATCTGTTCAATCTCGTGGTATTCGTCCTTGCTGCCTTTAAAAGCTCCATTCCTGCCTTTGTATCATAATAGAAGGAATAGATATTGGTATAAACATTCTGTATGTACAAATCCTTTTCATCTTCTTCAGGATTTAATAATCTCTTTATCGTCTCAATGAAAAGGGATGCATAATCCGGAATTATGATATTCGACTTAAAGGCACTATAATCCTCCACCTTTTTCAGCCAGCTAAATCGGATCAGGCGATTTAAAATCTTCGTCGCCATGGGTTCCATCTTATCTGCATCCTGCTCCTCATCATCGGCAGAGATATCCACAATACGGTCTGAAAAACGCTCCGCAATCAACTGGATACACGTTTCCTTGGTGAGGAAGTAGTCATTATATAAGTACTCATCATAAATTGTCAACAGTGCTTCCATGTAAATATAGCGATTTCGCGAACTGAATACACTCCAGAACTGTTGCGGTAATTTTAATATCTCTTTCATGAAATCTCCTTGACAGCATAGCTTCAACCCATCTTGCTATCACTGCTTTTAGCATTATCAATCTATTTTAACATTTTATGACGAAGTGTAGCAATCACATTTTTAATAAAGCGCATGCTTTCGCAAAGTTAATCGAATTATTTGGAATAAAAAAGTGCACCTTTGTGTCATTTTGATCGTATCCCTTTCAAGTACAGTTTAAATAAATGAAAACTGTTCATTAAAATAAGGAGTATATCAATATGGACACTAAGGTGCACTTATATTAATTATGGCAACTTATAAAATCAACTTAGCTAATAAATTCTTTTATTAATAGGAGGTTATTCATTTAAATACTCTATTTCACAGTAGAAAAGTTTATCTCACATGTTTTTATTCAGCAAATAAAGGTGTAGATAAATATCTTTCACCGGTATCAGGAAGAACAACTACGATAGTCTTTCCTTTGTTCTCAGGACGTTTTGCAAGTTCAGTAGCTGCCCAGAGAGCTGCACCAGAAGAAATACCAACTAATAAGCCTTCTGTCTTTGCAATTTCCTTACCGGTTGCAAAAGCATCTTCATTCTTAACCTTGATGATCTCATCAAATACACTGGTATTTAATACCTGAGGTACGAAGCCTGCACCAATACCCTGGATCTTGTGTGGGCCTGCTTTACCTTCCGATAATACAGGTGAATCAAAAGGTTCTACAGCAACTACCTTCACATCAGGATTCTGTGACTTCAAATATTCACCAGCACCTGTTATAGTACCGCCGGTACCAATACCTGCTACCAGGAAGTCGATCTTCCCTTCCGTATCTTCCCAAATCTCTGGACCTGTGGTTGCTCTATGAACAGCTGGGTTAGCAGGATTATCGAATTGTCCTGGAATAAAGGAGTTAGGAATCTCCTGCGCAAGCTCATTTGCTCTAGCAATTGCTCCCTTCATACCCTTAGCACCTTCGGTTAATACTAATTCTGCTCCATATGCCTTTAATAAGTTTCTTCTCTCAACGCTCATTGTCTCAGGCATCGCTAAGATTAAACGATATCCTCTTGCTGCAGCAATGGAAGCTAAACCGATACCGGTATTACCACTGGTTGGCTCGATGATTACAGAACCTTCTTTTAATAAGCCTTTTTCTTCCGCATCTTCGATCATAGCCTTTGCAATTCTGTCCTTAACGCTACCTGCTGGATTGTAATACTCTAATTTTGCAATTACAGTTGCTTCCAAATTATACTTCTTCTCATAGTTAGATACTTCTAATAAAGGTGTCTTTCCAACTAAATCTGTTAAACTCTTATAAACTTTTGCCATACTTTCCTCCGTTCTACAAATGATTCTGGCAAGATTCATTTGTCATTCATTTATATTTATCTTTATATTTCATATATGATTAATATGTTTGATATTATAGTATTACTTAATTCCTAGAATGTCAATAGGAAATTAGAAAATTTTATAAAAAATGTTATTCGATGATAGAAATATTTGTTGATTGACATTTATATTATTATTGGATATCATAAATACATACAAAGGCAGTATGAAATGGAGGTGTTATAATGAGATTGTCTGCAAAAGGCCGTTATGCACTAGCTGCCACCACCAGTATGGCGGCGCAGCACAATGGCAATGAATATATTACATTAATTAGTATTTCCGAAAAACTTAGTATTTCAAAAATATATCTTGAGCAAGTATTTTCTTTATTAAAGCACGCAGGAATCGTTAATTCCATTAAAGGTTCTCAAGGAGGATATCAGCTATCCAAGCCTCCCAAACAAATAACTGTATATGATATTTTATCAGCAATTGAAACCTCTCTGTTTGAAGGTACAGAAGAGACGGTTCATGATACAGCTCCTGATATCGAGGCAGCCTTAAGGGCAAGAATTTTTACACCATTGGATCATACCATTGAAGAGTTTTTAAAAGAAACCTCTCTGTATGATCTGGTTTCTGAGGCTGAAAAGCATAAAAGCGACGGAGATTTTATGTTTTTTATTTAAAGAGCAATCGATTGTAAGATAGTAAGTATTATTATATACAAGCGCTCAGAAGTTGTTTTAACAACACGTAGTTCGTTCCTATCATATATATTATAGAAATACACACAATATGATAAAAACAAATCAAAATTCTATTAGATTCATCTTTTAAAAAATGAGCATAATGATATGCACCTTCCAGTTAAAGGATTAGCGCCGGAAGGTGCATTTTTCTAATTATCTAAATAACTCTTACCACAAAAGCTGTAGTCTGTGGAGGTATACTCGCTGTTTGAAAGTTTGCATGTTCCACCCTAACCTTCTGGTCTATTCTAAGATCTCTTAACGGTATTCGTCTTCCATTGCGGTTTAACGTTATTAAGAAATGGCCTGAATTTAAAAGCTATCAGGGCGTACAAAGATAAACATCCCCGCCTCCAAAGACCAGAAGCAGGGACGTTTAGCATTATCAATGTATTTACTTTAGATAATCCAGAAATTATTATTAAAGACTATGGTTCGATAGGTTTCAAAGCTCAACCATTTATTAGCAACAGCAGCTGCCTCTTTTTCCTTGGAAGCTTTAACATCATGTAAAAATACTGCCAGTTCAGTTTCAGACGCAATCCTGATTGCAAAACCTTTCTCATCAATGACAGGATAGCCTGCATACTGGTACTCTGATAAAGCTTTTATCGCTTCAATTTTCTTATTTCTAATCGTCACTGCTACTTCATCCAGAAGAGCCAGCACATCAAAGTTATCTGGATAGCGATAGCTTTCACCCTGCACAGGTATCTCATCACCAACGGTATAGGTAGGATGCTCCTTCGTTTGCTTTGAGATGTTTGAGCTTTCCAAATTATAATAGAATTCCTCAAAGATATTGCCTCTGGCAGTTAAATTCTCATATTGGAAGGTAGCTGTTTCTTTTTGACTTCCTTCTCCCGCTTCCAATTCTTCCACCACACCGCAGGCAGAGGTCATATTGGTAATTCGATCAATTAGAATCAGTTCACCAAGAGTCTTATGCTTCTTAAACTCATCTACAACAATTTTTTCTGCTAAGGTTATCTCACAAACAGCGATTTCATTCTTAATCAGCCGATCTGTGTTTCGACGGTCGCCGGTGTTAACATCCACTTTATAGTTAATTTTCGTCACAATACCAGGAATAAGCTTTGTTCCTAGCTTCACGAAGTAATGTTTATCCGGGGTTAACTCGCTGTCATCCATCCACAAAAGAGATACCGTCAGTTGTTTACTGGTTGTCAGGTTCGCTTCCTTCATAAGTACACACCCTCTGGAAACATCCACTTCTTTGTTCAATTGAATGGTAACCGCCTGGCCTTTCTTAGCCTCCCTTGCCTCCTGATTAGTAATATAAATACTCTTTACTACTGCCTTTTCGTTACTGGGTAAGGCCGTTATCTCATCTCCAACCAAGATGCTGCCTGATTCAATTTGTCCTTGGAAGCCACGAAAGGTATGATTTGGTCTGCACACTCTTTGCACTGTTAAGTAGAATCCTTCCTCTGTATTATCTATGATATCCACTTCTTCCAGATGGCTTAACAGTGCCACACCTTCGTACCAGGAAATATTTTCAGATTTTGTGGTAAGGTTATCACCTTCGGTAGCTGAGATTGGTATTACCTTTACATCCTGTAAGGAGAGTTCCTTCACCAGTTCATCAATCTGCTGCCGAATCTCATCAAAGCGCTCCTTGCTGTATCCAACTAAATCCATCTTATTCACTGCAAAGACAAAATGTCTGATTCCCATTAAGGAACAGATTCTGGCGTGTCGTCTGGTTTGGAGCAGAACCCCCTGCTTGGCATCTACAAGAATAATGGATAGATCTGCAAAAGATGCTCCTACTGCCATGTTTCTGGTATACTCCTCATGTCCCGGGGTATCAGCTACGATAAAGCTTCTATGGTTCGTAGTAAAATAACGATATGCTACGTCAATTGTAATTCCCTGTTCACGCTCTGCCATAAGTCCATCCAACAGTAAGGAATAATCAATAGCCCCATCACGGCTGCCTACCTTGCTGTCTAGCTCAAGAGCTCTAGCCTGATCTGCATATAACAGCTTAGAATCATATAAGATATGTCCGATCAGAGTGGATTTTCCATCATCTACGCTACCGCAAGTAATAAATTTTAATAAGCCCTTCATTAGAAATATCCCTCCCTCTTTCTTCGTTCCATGCTGCCGGCTGCTTCGTTGTCAATGACACGGGTGGTTCTCTCCGAGGAAACCGCACTTAAGGTTTCCTCAATAATTTCATCTAAGGTAACTGCTTCCGATTCATTTCCACCGGTCAAAGGATAACAGCCAAGGGTGCGAAAACGAACTTTCTTGTACTCAATCTTTTCCCCTGGTTTTATTTTTAATCGGTCATCATCCACTAAAATAATATTCCCATCACGGTAAACGATTGGACGCTCTTTTGCGTAGTATAAAGATACGATATCAATATTCTCACGCTTTATGTACTGCCAGATATCCTTCTCTGTCCAATTAGAGATCGGAAACACGCGCATGCTTTCCCCTTTATTAATCTTTGTATTATAAAGCTTCCACATCTCCGGTCTTTGATTCTTAGGATCCCAGGCATGGGCTTCATTTCGAAAGGAGAAGATTCGTTCCTTTGCTCTGGACTTCTCTTCGTCACGGCGACCACCTCCAAAGGCTGCTGTAAAGCCATATTTATTTAAACCCTGCTTCAAGGCCTGGGTTTTCATGATATCCGTATAGGCAGAGCCATGTTCAAAGGGATTAATCCCCTGTGCAATCCCTTCTTCGTTGCTGTGAACCAGCATCTCAATCCCCAGCTCCTTTGCCTTTCTGTCACGGAAATCAATCATCTCTTTAAACTTCCAGGTGGTATCTATGTGCATAAATGGAAACGGTGGCTTCTCCGGGTAAAATGCCTTCATCGCCAGATGCAGCATTACAGAGCTGTCCTTACCGATGGAATACAGCATCACGGGTTTCTCACATTCTGCAGCAACTTCACGGATAATATAGATCGCTTCTGCTTCCAATTCGTCAAGATGTGTCATATTACTCATTCTCATACCCCTACCTTTCAACTTTTAATTATGATTCGTGTGTCAATCATCTATCTCATTATCTAATATTGATTTGAGTCTTTACGGTTTACATCAATTATGGCTATCTCACCGTTATTCTTCTCTATCTGCCAATGAACCAAATCCCCCTCCAGTTTGGTGGTCAGCTTACTTCCCATTCCACCGATATCAGCTCCTAGATAAAGGGCAATGGCTTTGTGATCACATTCCTTTAGGCAGGAGGAGCATCCCCAGCAGTCCTTGGGATATTTGATCCAGGCCTTTTTATTCTCTTTTAGCTTAATCAGGCTTCCCGGACAGACCTTCAGACATTTTCTGCAGCCTATGCATTTTTCTTCATTAATTGCAATGCTCATAGATATCCCTCCGTCCTACCAGCTCCCGATAAATGATACGGAGTTCTCCCTCCTCTACTTTCGAGTTCACATATTTCAACCACTCTTTACTCTTATCAGGATAGTCCAGCTTCTCAGCAAAGCTATGCCATCTGGTTTCCTTTCTGGCTGATAAATGTGCGATTACCGATTTACAGACCACAAGTCTTTCCTTCAATTCGTAAACAAACATGAGCTCATGCATATCCTCCGCTTTTAAATGCTCACTAAGCCCTATAATCTGATCGATCTTTTCATCCGCAATCTGGAGCTGCTTATCATTAAATTGATAGTTTGTGCTGATTCCACCAGCATAGGTATCCATTACCTTTTGCATCGCCTCTTCTAATTGTTCGGTGGTAAAGATCGGATGATCTTCATTTAATATTTGCTCAATTTCTATTATTTTCGATGCAATCAGCATATCTTCCAGCCGCTGACTTAACAAATAATTTTCTTTTTCTTTCTTAAAATCCTCCAAAATGGAAAGGGCTGCAATCTCGCCTTCTACAAGGGCTCCGGTCACGTATTTCTGTGGACATCCCCCTGCCACATCTCCGGCAGCATATAAGCCTCGAATGGTCGTTCTTCTCTTCGTATCAATCCAGTAACCACTTGCTGTGTGTCCTCCCACAATATATGGCTCAGTACCTTCAATCTCAACATTCTGTTCACTTGGATTCTTACCGGCTTCGATCCATTTTAAGGTCTGACTTGGTGCCATGTTAAGATAGGCTTTCTTTAATTCCTCATCCTGAAGAGGTGTAATACCCTCTGTTCTTAAATAACAGGGTCCCCTGCCTTCCAGGTTCTCCCTTACAGTTCCATAAACACGTTCTGAGGTGGTGATGCCGTATTTGTTATCATAGTCTTCACCCTTCGCGTTGACCTGCTTTGCCCCAACACCCTGAGCAATGGTTCCCGTCGGTGCAATGGTATCCTTACAGCGCAGTGCAATAAATCTCATTTCAAAGGTGGTCATCTCCGCTCCTGCCCTAATACCCATAGCATACCCGGCTCCTGTGTTAAAGGGAGGATACCACATCTTATGTCTTGAAAATCCCGGATTATTTGGACGGTAAAGCCCTGCCGCTCCGCCGGTTGCACAGATTACCTTTTTTGCTCTTATCTCATATAAAATATTCTCCTCAACATGAGTAGCAAATGCTCCATAAATACGATTATCCTGTACAATATAATCAATCACATTTACCTGATTAAGTATTTGAACCTGCTTTAGCTGCTCCACCGCAGCTGCGAGAATTGGCTTAATATTTTCTCCGTTAATTTTAATGTTACGATTACCTCTTGCAACATACTCACCATTCTCATCCTTTAGTATTACAAGTCCAAGCTCTTCCAACTTTTTAGTTACTCTGTTTAAGCCTTCGGACATGGTTAGGAGAAGATCCTCCCTTACGATTTCATCCGCATCCTTCTTAGCATAGTCAACGTAATCATCCGGGGTTCTCCCCTTTACGATATATGCATTAATTGCATTGACACCTGCTGCCAGACAACCACTTCTTTTTATATTTGCCTTCTCAGCTATGATGATGGAAGCGTTTGAATGTTCCCTTAGCGTTAAGGCAGCATAACAACCTGCTGTGCCGCCACCAATGATCAGAACATCCGCACTAAGCTTCTTTAGCTCTATCTTTTTACTCATCTCTATCCTTTCTGCTTTACCTAGGATCCTTAGCAATAACGTTGCATTTTAAATATAGATCGGTGCCTTATCCTGTATTGCCATATTTTCTACTACGGAGGAAGTCGTTCCGTTATATACAAAAAGCCGATAGATTAGGACATCCACCTGTTCTCCCAGGCTGACCGGATTTTCTTCCAGTGATCTAGTAGCTATCAAGGGAATTCCTTTCACATTGATCTGCATTTGGGTATGACTGCCGCAAAAGGAAATCTTCTCAACGGTGCCTTCTTCCACGGAATTCGGGAACTGGAGCTGTTCCCCCTTTTTGGTTACCTTGATAAATTCAGGGCGGATTACAGCTTTTGCCGCCTGCTCCTCCTGCGCAAAGCCTTTTAATCTGCCAAAGTCCTCCAGCAATATTGATGCTCCAATAAACCTAGCGGTAAAAAGCGTGGTAGGATTACGATAAATCTCTAGGGGTGTACCGATCTGTTCTATTCTCCCTTGATTGGTTATGATAATCTCATCCGCGACTTCAATGGCTTCATCCTGGTCATGGGTGACAAATATACTTGTAATTCCAACCTTATTAATGGTTTCTTTCAGCCAGCTTCGAAGCTCCTGCCTTACCTTAGCATCAATTGCAGCAAAGGGCTCATCTAGTAAAAGTAAATGTGGGTTTGGTGCCAACGCTCTGGCAAAAGCAACTCTCTGCTTTTGTCCACCGGATAATTGATGGGGATAGCGCTGTCCCATACCCGCTAATCCGATAAGCTCCAACAGCTCCTCTACCCGTTCCTTACATTCCTTCTTACTTTTCTTCTGTATCTCAAGCCCAAATGCAATGTTATCATGGACAGTCATGTAGCGGAATAATGCGTAGTTCTGGAATACAAAGCCAATACCGCGCTTACTTGCCTCCAGGTCATTTACACGAACTCCGTCAATATAGATTTCTCCTGAATCCGGATATTCCAGCCCCGCAAGCATTCGAAGAATGGTAGTCTTACCGCTTCCGCTGGGTCCTAATAAGGCAACCAGCTTACCTTTTTCAATTTCAAAGTTAATATGATCCGAGGCTTTAAAATCCCCAAAGGATTTCTCGATATTATGAAGCTTTACGTACATAGTTCCCACCTGCCTTCTTCATTTGATGCTCAATGATATTTCTTATAAATAGGATAATTATCGCTAAAATCACTAGGACGGATGATACTGCAAATGCCGCCGTAAAGTTAAATTCACTGTACAAGATCTCCACTTGAAGCGGTAAGGTTACTGTCTTTCCTCTTAAATGCCCGGAAAGGACGGATACTGCACCGAATTCACCCATGGCTCTGGCGCTACATAGAACAATTCCATAAAGAAAAGCCCATTTTATCTGAGGGAAGGTGATTTTTCGAAAGATTCGAAAGGCACCGGCTCCCATAATTGCTGCTGCCTCCTCCTGATCATTTCCCTGTGCCTGGAGCACCGGAATGATTTCTCTGGAGATGAAGGGGAAGGTAACAAAGATCGTGCCCAGTATGATACCCGGTACAGCAAACACAATTTTCATATCGAGTAGAGAAAGAATCTCCTTAGCCCAGCCAATCCTGCCAAAGGTCAGAATGAAGATCAGACCCGCAATAATCGGTGAGATTGCAAAGGGAAGGTCAATTAATACCGTCAGCAGACGTTTGCGTTTAAAATGGTATTTTGTGATGGACCAGGCTGCAAATAATCCAAAGATCGTATTTACAATTACCGCAATCACTGTCGCTTCCAACGTTAAAAACAGTGCCTTTCTAGTGTACTTATCCTGAATAGCCTCTATGTATAATTGGAATCCTTTTTGCAGAGCTTCCGTTAAAACCACCACCAATGGCATTACCAGCATGATAAATAAGAATATGATACTTAGAAGGATGAGAAGGTTTCTTACCAATTTCGAGTCTTTTTGATTTGTTCTATTCATCCGGAACCCCTTCCTACTGTTGTGTAAATTTATTATAGTGAATCTGCAGACTGTTAATAGCGAATAATATTAGAAAGGCAAAGGCAAGCATCATCAAAGCAATTGCATTTGCACCGTGGTAGTCAAACTGTTCCAGCTTACTCATAATAAGAAGAGGGGCAATTTCTGTCTTAAAGGGCATATTACCTGCGATAAACACTACACTTCCGTATTCTCCAAGGGCTCTTGCAAAAGCTAGACCAAAGCCGGTTAATAAGGCAGGACGAATCTCAGGAAAGATAATACTGAAAAAAATCTTCGCCCTACTGGCTCCAAGGACATTCGCAGCTTCTTCATATTGTGAATCCAAATCCTCCAAAACTGGCTGAATGGTTCTCACTACGAAGGGGATTCCGATAAAAATCATAGCAATAATTATTCCGATTCTCGTATAAGCTACCTTAATTCCGATCTGTTCCAGAAAATATCCTATCATACCTTTATCAGAGTAAAGATTCGTCAGTGCAATTCCGGCTACCGCAGTGGGCAATGCAAAAGGTAATTCAATTAGTCCATCCATAAATCTTTTCAAAGGGAAATCATAGCGAACTAAAACCCAAGCGAGTATTACACCAAATACCGCATTCACCACAGCTGCGGTAAAAGAGCAGAAAAGACTCACATAATAGCCTGATAACACACGCTTATCAGTAACAGTTTCCCAAAAAGTTGAAAAACCCATTGATGAGGCATTAATCACCAGTGACGCCATTGGGATTAATACGATTAAACTAAGTAAGGTCAATGTCACTCCCATGGATATGCCAAAGCCTGGTATGACCTGCTTTCTTCTGCTTTGTTTCATGTTTCCTATGCCTCCATCAATATTAATTCCTTGTTTTTATATACTCCCAAAGTGAACCTGTAGTTGACCCCCTTGAGAAAGCTAACTTGATTCACCCTGGGATTTAATATATTTCTAATAAGTAATAATTGAATTACCCTTGCATTTCTCAGGTTTCACTTTTTATTCCTGAGTTTCACCATCATAAATCTGATCAAAGGTTCCTCCATCATTAAAGTGTGTTTCCTGGGCTTTATCCCAGCCACCAAATAGTTCATCGTCAATGGTTGCTAATTCTAAATCCAGATGAAATACATCCTTAAATTCCTCTGCAATAGTCTTATTGCTGGGACGATAATAATTCTCACCGGCAATTCTCTGACCTACATCGGAATATAAATATTCCAGATAAGCTGTACTCACCTCTCTGGTTTCTCTGTCATCTACAACAGAATCAACGATCGCTACCGGAGGCTCTGCAAGAATACTCATGCTGGGAGTTACAATCTCATATTTATCCGGATATTCTTTCATGGATAAATATGCTTCATTTTCCCAAGCCAACAATACATCGCCCTGACCATTCTCAACGAAGGTGGTTGTTGCTCCACGAGCACCGGAATCCAGAACTAATACATTGGAGTATAATTTCTTCATAAATCCCAGTATCTGATTTGCGTCATGGTTGTATGTTTTATCGGCATATGCCCAAGCTGCAAGGTAGTTCCATCTAGCACCTCCGGAGGTCTTTGGATTGGGCGTAATAATCCCAACTCCATCAGCAATCAGATCATCCCAATCGGTAAGCTGTTTCGGATTTCCTTTTCGTACTAGAAATACAATGGTTGAGGTATAAGGAGCACTGTTATTATCAAACTCACTTTGCCAACCTTCTTCGATTAAACCAGCCTCTTTAATTGCTGTGATATCATATCCCAGAGCTAACGTTACGACATCGGCTTCATTTCCTTCGATTACGGAACGAGCCTGCTTTCCTGAACCACCATGGGATTGTGTCACCGTAACCTCCTGTCCGGTTTTCTCCTTCCAGTACTTCGCAAATTCAACATTGTAGGCTTCATAAAGCTCCCTGGTCGGATCATAAGATACATTCGTGATCTCAACAGCCTTGTCAGCTATCGTATCTTTCGCTGAGTTTCCAGAGCAGCCTGTGAGTAAACCTGCAAATATTGATGTGATAATACCCAGTGTAATTAACTTCTTCCTCTTCATAAAACTCCTTTCTACCGCAGCTTTTAGCGATATGCCCTTTATACTTTTTCATATATTTCATATCATTTTAATATGATTTAAAAGTGATTATATAGGGCAATTCATACAATGTCAATATGTTTAGTATAAATTATGCAAAAAAATGAGAAGAGATACATTTTTTAGTATCTCTTCTCAATAAAATTTATCCTATAAAAATTCTCAAATCATGCTTTATCAATTACTAAACTGGTATTACTGATGCTGGGAAAAGTATTCTCTCACTATCTTTGCCGTATACAAAACATCTGCCTGCGTATGAGCATCGGAAAGGAATATTGCTTCAAACTGCGCAGGTGCAATATAAATTCCATGCTCCAGCATAAAATGAAAGAATTCTGCATATTTTTTCGTGTCCGAGGTTAAAGCGCTCTCAAAATGATATACTTCATTATTGGTAAAGAAAGCACTTTGCAATGATCCGATCTGGTTCACCCGGATGACTCCTGCATCAATACCAGGTTGGAAAGCTTCCTTTAATGTACGAGCCTTCTTCTCCAACTCCTCGTAGATCTGCGGGTTATTCTTTAGGATAGATAGAGTTGTAATTCCAGCGGTTGTTGCAATGGGATTACCGGACAAAGTACCTGCCTGATAAACATCACCTAGGGGAGCAATCAGCTGCATGATCTCCCTGCGTCCACCATAAGCGCCGATTGGCATACCGCCGCCTACGATCTTGCCTAATACGATTAAGTCCGGCTGCAGCTTGAAATACTGGGCAGCTCCACCCAGAGCAACTCGAAAACCGGTAATCACCTCATCAAAAATCAGTAAAGCTTGATTCTCTGTTGTGATCTTACGAAGTGCTTCTAGAAATCCTGATTTTGGCGGTACCACACCCATATTAGCAGCAATAGGCTCAACGATAATAGCAGCAATTTGTCCCTTATATTGTTCAAATAAGTTCTCCACGGAAGCAATATCATTATAATCCGCTACTAAGGTATGATCCGTATAAGAGCGCGGTACCCCGGCACTATCCGGAACTGTATTAGAGATTACAGCAGAACCTGCTTTCACAAGTAAGCCATCCGAGTGTCCATGATAGCAGCCTTTAAACTTAATGATTTTATCTTTTTTCGTATAACCTCTGGCAACTCGAATTGCACTCATAACAGCTTCTGTACCTGAGCTGACTAACCGAAGCATTTCCATATCAGGCATTAAGTCACGAATTAATTCTGCCAAAATGACTTCATTTTCTGTAGGCGCACCAAAGGTCAAACCAGATTCACAAGCCTTGGCTACTGCCTCTACTACTTCTTCTCTGGCATGTCCAAGGATTGCAGGTCCCCAGGAACCAACGTAATCAATAAATTCATTTTCATCAACGTCGTAGATTCTAGCCCCCTTAGCTCTTTGGATGAATAAGGGTGTTCCACCCACACTACGGAAAGCTCTGACCGGGCTGTTCACTCCTCCTGGCATCAGTTCATATGCCTTTTGGTATAATTCTTTTGATTTTTCCTGCTTCATTGTCCCTTACTCCTTTAACCATGCTGCAACATCAAGAGCATGGTATGTGATAATGATTCTTGCACCGGCGCGCTTTATTGCTAATATATTCTCCATTACGATCTTCTTTTCATCAATCCAGCCATTTTGTGCTGCTGCTTTCACCATGGAATACTCACCACTTACATTATAGGCTGCCACTGGACAATCAACATAATCCGCGACTGTCTTTAATACATCTAAATAGGCCAGTGCTGGTTTTACCATCACCATGTCCGCTCCCTCTAATAGGTCCTCTTCTACTTCAAGGATTGCTTCCCTAACATTAGATGCATCCATCTGATAGGTTTTACGGTCACCAAAACCAGGAGCTGAATGAGCCGCATCACGAAATGGTGAATAATAACCGGAAGCATATTTTGCACTATAAGCAAGGATTGCGATATCTTCAAAGCCCTGTTCATCCAAGGCCTTACGAATAGCACCCACTCTTCCATCCATCATATCGGAGGGAGCGATGATATCTGCACCAGCTCTTGCAAGGCTTACCGATGATCTAGCTAATAAAGGAAGTGTCTCATCATTGATAACCTTACCATCTTTCACAACCCCACAATGACCATGATCCGTATATTCACACAAGCATACATCTGCTATTACCAATAAGCTCGGATATTTTTTCTTAATATAGCGGATTGCCTGCTGGGTCACACCCTCATCATCATAAGCTCCGCTGCCTACTCCATCCTTATGTTCCGGTATTCCAAATAACAGAACACCCGAGATTCCAGCCTGTGAAACCCGTTCTAACTCCCCATCTAATTGATCAATGGAGAACTGATAAATACCAGGCATAGATGCAATCGGATTTTTAATGTTCATCCCCTCAATTACAAAAATCGGATAAATCAACTCTGATGCTGCCAGTCTGGTTTCCCTCACTAAGCTTCTCATGGATTCACTAACCCTCAACCGTCTCATTCGCTTCATTATACAACACACCCTTCCTAAGCCTGCTCACTCCAGCCACAGGCGCAAAATTTGTTTCGTAATTAATCATGTTTTTTTGAAACTAGCTCTTAATCTTTACATTGATTGTTATTGGCTCAAACCACTGGTTCCGAATGTAATTTTGCTTCCTCTTGCTTTTCACTACATTCTCTCTTTTACATTGCTAAGTATACGTTGCACTAGTCCTGAAACACTTGCTTCTTTGGCAAGTAATAAATTCGTAAAGCCATACTCCACCAGTGCTTGCATTGTAGGCTCCCCGATGCAAACCATCTTCCTGTCCCTTAACTGTGTCTTTTGTTCCTGCTGCATTCCTTTAAAAAGTCCATGAACCCCGGAGGCACTGGCAAAGGTCAAATAATCATACCTCTGTAGCTGTTCTGTATCCGGTACTAATTCCTGATCTGTTTCTGCTATATCATATATCTTAATATCCTCAAAGCTTATGGATTGTTTCTCAAATGTTATTGTTAAGTCCAAAGACCCCTGTTCTGCCCGAGGAATAAGAACCCTACCCCCATCTTGCTTTATCAGAAGGCTCAATTCCTCTGCCAATGCTGTAACATTGGCCGCTGATGGGATAAAATCTGCATGAAAACCTTGCTTTAACAGCGCTGCCTCTGTCCCCTTACCGATAACAGCAAACTTAAGCCCAGCCATATTTCTCAAATCCAGCTGTAATTCCTTCCATCTTAGAAAACAAAGCTCAACCGCGTTCGTACTGGTAAAGACCAGCCATTGGTAGTTTTTAATGGAGCTTAATGCTGCATCGAAGTCTGCATTATCCTTATATATTTGAACGGAAGATTGGCTTATGATATCTGTAGCTGCCCCCATTTCATTCAGCTGCTGAGTCAATTTATCTGTAATATTTGGGGTACCTGTAATTCCCACCTTGATACCGGATAGCGGAAACTCTTCCTTTGCCTTGAAGTGAAAGGCTGCCACCTCACCAACAATAATAATCGCCGGAGCCTTGATCTTCGCCTCCTTAACTTTCTGACAGATATCCTGCAGGGTTCCTCTTGCCTCCTCCTGCCATATGGTGGTACCGTTTGCCACAACCGCAACCGGTGTGTCCGCCGGTCTGCCATATTCCAAAAGGGTAGCAGTAATTTTCTCAAGGTTTCCAACTCCCATTAAAATCACCAAAGTTCCTGAGAGCTTTGCCAGATATTTAAAATCCTCCGGTAGATTACCTTCCTCGTCTGCTGTATGCCCTGTAACCACAGAAAAGCTCTGACTGGCTCCACGGTGAGTTACCGGAATACCAGCATAGGTTGGAACCGCAACTGCTGAGGTAATTCCGGGAATTACTTCATACGAAATTCCATGCTGCTCCATCGTCAGTATCTCTTCTCCTCCACGCCCAAAGACAAAGGAGTCGCCGCCCTTGAGACGAACAACTTTTTTATGAAGCTTCGCCTGCTCTACAATAATCTGATTAATCTCACGTTGTGTCACTGCATGATTTCCTACAACTTTTCCAACATTAATTTTCTTACAGCCAGTCTTCAAGTATTGCAGTAAGGTGGGAGAGGCAAGTCTGTCATAGATAACAACATCACATGTCTTTAATAACTGCAAACCCTTTTGAGTGATAAGTCCCGGATCTCCCGGACCAGCACCCACAAGATAAACTTTTCCTACACCGTCCATATTCTCTTCTTCTCCTTTACGACAAACTAAACCAGGCAATTGCGAAACAAGTAACAATTACCTATCCAAAATAAATCCCTGCAATCCTGCAACCTATTTTAGTCGCAATTCTTATAATATGGCAATTTACGATTGTAAATTTCCTGGCAAACTTCAATTGTTTGCTTTTTATGTAAACGCAAGCTGCTTTGCAACTCTAATTGCTAATTTATCGTAATTTTCCACCTTATCCTGATCCTGAACCCGATGTACCTGATCTCCAACTTGAAAAATGGCGTCAATACAGAGCTTCTCTGCTTCAACCCTTGAATATATTCCAATTGCTTCATGGCATCCTGCATTCATTAACTCCAACACTCTTCGTTCTGTCTTTAGACAGACTTCTGTATCCGCATCGTTAATCTGTCTCACGATCTTAGCTAATTCATCATCGACTCTGCCTTCAACCGCCAAAATCCCCTGGCCTGCCGCTGGAATAAACTGAGTTGGAGGAAGGTAGTGAATGTGCAGCTGCTCATCGTTGATCAAACCCAAGCGTTTCATGCCAGCTGCTGCTAGGATAATTGCATCAAATTCTCCTGCCTTCAATTTTTCCAACCTCGTTGGAACATTTCCGCGTAAGCTTTTACACTCTGCCTGATAAAACTGTCCAATCTGGAATTGTCGTCGAAGACTGCTGGTACCAATAAGACAGGGCTCGTCGGCCTCTAGCTCCTTATGGACACTTATTACAATATCCCTGGGATCCTCTCTTTCCGGAATTCCAATAATACCAAGTCCCTCAGGTAGCTTTGTTGTCATATCCTTCGCGCTATGAACAGCTAAATCGATGCTTCCATTTAATAATGCCTCTTCAAAAGCATCCACAAAAACCCCTTTTCCCCCGAAGGAAAGCAAGGGTCTATCTAAAATTTCATCTCCAACAGTGCTGATTGGAATGATTTCAAAGGTCAGTTCCTGATCAATTTGCTTCAATCGTTCAATAATATAATTCGTCTGTACCATTGCTAATTTGCTCTTTCTAGAGCCTACCTTTACCACCCGCTGCATAACTGACTAAACCTCCTTAATCCCATACTTAGCTTATTTAGTACTGCTTTACAGCCTTCTAAATAGTCTTTGCTAACTAACACACATTTTTTCTTTATTTAGAATCCAATTCCTGTCTAATTAATAGCTCGACGTCCTCCAGAAGGAGATTCCCCTCTTTTTCTACACCTAGATTGGCCAACTTCTTAAAAATCCTTGTCCTCACCTTTTCCGTGTTAACACGCTGTTTGACGATGTCCCGGTAGGAACCAAGTGCCTGTACCAACTGTTCGTAATATGCTGGTAATTGAGCCGCAATCAGTTTCTTTATATACCCCGCCATCACCGGACTTTTTCCGGAAGTTGTTACTCCGATGGTAATATCCCCTTGCTTGATGTAAGCAGGGAACAAACAACTGCAGTTTTCCGGCTGATCCACTGCATTGACTAGAATTCTACGTTTCTCACATGCCTGCGATATTTGAGCATTCACCAAGGCCTGATTTGTTGCTGCAATTACAAAAAAAGCTCGCTCCAAATCCTCCTCCCGGTATTCGCGAAAACAAATCTCGATTTCACCTTTTCTTTGCAGGATCTCATCGCAAACCTCAGGCGCAATTACGGTAATCTTTGCCTCAAACTCCAGAAGTGACTGAACCTTACGACTGGCTACCGTGCCTCCGCCAAATATATAACACTCCCTATCTTTTAAATCTACAAAGAACGGGAAATATGCCATTCTTCTCCCTCCACTCTCACCGTCTTCTTCTATTTGGAAAACTCGTGGTCATCTATACCATCTCTTGAAGCAGCTTTAACAAACCAGAAAACTCCTCGTGATTTGCTTTCTCCTTTAACTCGTATAATACATTCTCAAAGGATCGCCCGGCTAACCTTTGCTTAACTTTCGGGAGCTTTGGCAGAAATTCATGAAAGCTTAGTTCCTTCTTGATCTCCTCCATATGCTTCTCAAGTATTCGATGGGCCTCAATAATTTCTTGTTCCTTAATCAGGATATTATGCTTTGCCACTTCATTATAATAGTCCATATCATGAAGAGAAGCCCCCTCCTGCTTGATAATATCCTGGTCAATATCCATTGGCACAGATAAATCAATAAAGATACGCTTTTTATTTATGGTGATATTCTCAGAAAGCTCATGATAGGTTATGGTGTAATGTGGGCTTGTGGTTGCGCTGATAATGATATCCGCTTCATTCATGTATTGATATCTGTCCATATAATGAACCATTTCCAGCTCCTTATAACTTCCATGAATGCTTTCTATTGCATTGTGACTGCGTGATGTACCAATCAGTTTAATACCCGGTTTCCCATACAGATTCTTCATTACAATAGAACCCATTTTTCCTGACACACCGATAATCAATACCTTTTTACTTTCTTTTTGATAATTCATGACCTCATTTGCCACCAGAGTGCCAATCGATATCGAAGTCTTCGAAACTCTTGTGTCGGTCTTAATCTTCTTTGCACAGGTAATGGCAGCCTGGAATAAGGTGTTTAACAAGTATTTTGTTTTACCAAGCTTTAGCGCTCTTTCATAGGCGTCCTTAGCTTGTCCAAGTATCTCGTCCTCTCCCATTACCATAGAGTCCATTCCGCAGATAACCTGGAATAAATGTTGAATTGCTTTGTCCTCCATATAAATAAGGAAGTGCTTTCTTAAAACTGCAACATCCATTTGCTTAAAGTCTGCTAAGCGCTGTTGCAGTTCCATGATATGCTGATTATTTCCCTGAAAATATAGCTCTGTTCGATTACAGGTCGATAAAAGCACACATTCCTGGGGGGCACCATTACCCCCGATGCCTCCCAGGAATCTTTCCTGCTCTTCTATCGAAAATGAAAACAATGCCCTGATCTCCACCGGGGCTGTCTTATGACTTATACTAATACAAATAAACTGTTCCATTGTTCGCTTCCTTTGTAACGTATTCCAGCCGATTTTTGCAACATCCCCAAACATACGACCTACGCAAAGTATAGTATTCCAGTCATTGCCTTGTCAATATACTTTATATCAAATATTCTATACTATCCATGGAAATTCTCGTTGCTGTATTATACAATAATACGCACTCTCTTCCATCTTCCTTCCCAAGTGCATAATCCCCCCTACCTTCGCTGTTCATGATATCATGTCGAATTCGACGATTCATCCTGGTGGGTGCATCGCTTATGATATCAATTCCTTTTCTACGAAAGGGTTGCACTCTATAATAAGGGTCAAAAACATAAATGTATTCACTGTCGATTCCAGTTAGAAGTACATAATGCCAGACCCCCAGCATAACCTTAGCAACAACCGCTCCCCCTTGTCCCAGACATTCTGCAATCCGGCTGTTTTGACTAATGCGTATTTCATTCCCATTCATTACTTCACAATGGATCGGCCATTTCTTCACTTTACCAAATTGATTTAACCAATTGGATAAAAATAGCATTGCCATGCCTGTAGTTCCGTTCTTGTGGGCTTCCCCTTTTTTATTATAGCTATCAAGGCTATATAACATAATGTTTCTAACAACCTCAGGAGCAATGTCCTTTCTATGAAATAAATAATTGATTGCGTTCAGCATCGTAGTCGGCCCGCAATCATATTCTGTCGTCTGGTAGTGTAATGGATTTTTCATTCTACAGCCCATGCCTTTCCATCTTTGATCTCAACCTTGGTCTTACCCTAATTCTAAGCTTGGTCTATCCTTTCATCTATCATTAAGTTGATTAATATAGACGTACATCGTTCCAATTCACTGATCTTTGTATACTCCTTACAGGAATGCACCTGATTCATCCCACAGGCCATAACAATTCCGTTAATTCCATTCTTTACAAAATTATTATTATCGCTTCCCCCAAAGGTTGACACAAGCTCCACGGGATAATTTAATTTTTCACAGACCTTCTGAAAACGAGAAATGACTGGATGATCCTTAGCAATTTCGTAGGCTTGGCACCCAACAGACGTCTCAAATTCATAGTTTGCCTGATACTGCTCAGCAATCTCACGAATCACAGCTTCAATTAATTGAATTTCAGCCACTGCTTTTTCATGCTGTAAACTTCTGACTTCTCCACGCAGGATACATTCCTCTGAAACAATATTTCTTGCCTTGCCACCTTCAATTGTTCCGATATTCACCGTCATTCCTTCTTCGATTCGTCCCTGCCTGATCCGACTAATCGCTTGTGCAGCGACAGCAATGGCATTAATCCCTTCCTCCGGAGCAAAGCCGGCATGGGATGCTTTCCCTATAATTTTAACTGTAAAGGAAAGAACGGTCGGAGCCCCAATTGCTGCTCTACCCACCGGCCCATCTAGGTCTAGCACATAGGCTTCCTTCGCCTTAATCTTTCGAAAATCAAAAACCTCGGACCCCTTCAAGTACACTTCCTCGGCTATTGGGAACAAAACCTCAATGCTTCGGTGAGGTAGCCCCTGTTCTTTGATACATCGAATAGCCTCAAGAATTGATACTAAACCGGAAAGGTCATCTGCACCCAGTACAGTTGTTCCAGCACTGGTTATCGTCCCATCTTCATGAACCACTGCAGCTTTACCGACTCCCGGCTCTACGGTATCAAGATGTGCTGAGAATAGAATAGGATCTCCCTTTACATCACCTTGTAAAAAACCATAAATATTCCCACAGTTCCCATTGTAATATTCCCCCGCGGAGTCTTCCGTAACCTCAAACCCTAATTCCTCTAGGGCTTTTATCATTGCATCTCCTAACTCACGTTCTCTATAAGAAATTGAATCGATTGAAACCAATCGGCAAAATTCGTTGATAACTCGTTCTCTATTAATCATAGTAACCCTCCTAGATCTATTTTATCAGAATACCTCCTGTTATGGAATATCATTTTCTTGATCTGGCATAATGAAATCCATTGCTAATGATAATTTTAATTTGCTTATCAAAATCATTTTACAAAAGTATAGAATGATTTTGATAAACAAACAATGTTGATATAAAACAAGTGAATCATAGTAACTGATTCACTTGTTTTGAAGGATTTATATTCAAATGTCTTAATCTTTATCTCATACTAATAATATGTTTAGAACTTAGGTACTACTGCACCTTCATATTTTTCATTTATGAAGTTTCTTACCTCATCACTTTGAAGCGCCTTAACTAAAGCTTTAATATCTTCTCTATTCTCGTCACCGGCATTAACTGCAAGAATATTAGCAAAAGTATCAGCAGCAACGGAATCTTTATCTTCTGTAGCGATTGCATCTTTCGCAACATTTAAACCTGCTTCAATTGCATAGTTTCCGTTAATTACTGCCAAATCAACATCCTGTAACGAACGTGCTAACTGAGCAGCTTCGATCTCAACTATATCTAGATTCTTGGTGTTTTCAACAATATCATTTTTCGTTGCTTCTAATCCGACACCATCAGCAAGTTTAATTAATCCCTGCGCTTCTAATAACAATAAAGCTCTTGCTTCATTTGTTGCATCGTTTGGTACTGCTATCTGAGCGCCATCAGCTAATGCATCTAATGTCTTTGTTTTTCCAGGATAGATACCGAACGGCTCATAGTGAATTGCTGCTACGGATACGATATTAGTATCATTTTCTGCATTGAACTGATCCAGGTATGGTTGATGTTGGAAATAATTTGCATCCAAATCTTTGCTATCTAACGCAAGGTTTGGCTGAACATAATCGGAATATTCTACGACTTCTAAGGTATATCCTGCTTTTTCCAAGATAGGTGTTGCTTGTTCTAAAATCTCAGCGTGAGGAGTTGTACTTGCTCCTACTACAATTTTCTTTGCTTCCTTAGTACCACACCCTGTTAAAAGAGCCCCCGCTAATACCAGTACTAATAAAATAGATATTATTTTCTTCATAACCTTTCCTCCTTGAATTTTTCATATATATCATATCTGTTTAATATGTTTTGAAGTATAACTAATCTTGATAAAAATGTCAATACCTTAATTTTTATTTTTTTTTATCACTTTACTATACGACTAATTTTAACTCTTTCCCCTAGAATACTACTTGTATTTTAAATCTATATATAATATAATTCTTAATCATATTTATTGGATATGAATAGTATAGTTTTTGTCAAGTTTCGTAATTACTTATACTCAGTTCGTATTATTTGTTAATGCGAATTTGTATACTATAATTAATAAGATACGCATCAACAGGAGGTTAATATGGATTATCAGATTAATACCAAATGCCTGCATGGCAATCATGAAAAGAAACCCGTCGACAATACTGGTACCATCAGTTTCCCTATCTACCAGACCGCAACCTTTGCTCATCCAAGCGTTGGTAATAGTACTGGTTATGATTATTCCCGTTCCCAGAATCCGACCCGTGAGCAGCTAGAGCAGATTGTAGCCTCCATTGAGGGCGGTGCTCAGGCAGTTGCCTTTTCCTCCGGTATGGCTGCTGTAAATGCACTGATGGAAATTTTTAAACCGGGCGACCATATTCTTGCCTCCGATGACCTTTATGGTGGATCCATCCGAATTTTTGATCATATTAATATGAAAAACGGACTAGATATTTCTTATATTAATACCTCTGAAATTGGTGATGTAATGAATAGTATTCGGCCGAATACGAAGGCAATCTTTGTAGAGACCCCTACGAACCCAATGATGAATGTGACTGATTTGCGCAAAATAAGCGAGCTGGCAAAGCAGCATGGCTTGTTAGTTATTGTGGACAATACCTTCCTATCTCCATATTTTCAAAATCCAATTGCCTTAGGTGCTGATGTAGTTCTCCATAGTGGAACTAAGTTCTTGGGTGGGCACAATGATACCCTTGCCGGATTACTTGTTCTTGCCACAGATGAGTTAGCTGAAAAAATCCGTTTCATCTCAAAAACAACGGGTGCTGGTTTATCACCCTTTGACAGCTGGTTAATTCTTCGCGGAATAAAGACTTTACCAATCCGTATGGAAGCTCAGCAAAAGAACGCTCTAGCACTGGCAAATTGGCTGGAAAACCAACCAAAGGTAACCTCTGTCTATTATATCGGACTCCCCTCTCATCCTGGCTATGAAATAAACAAAACACAATCCCGTGGTTTTGGCAGCATGATCTCTTTCCATGTTGACAAAGAAGCAACAGCTGTTAATATATTAAATAAGGTTAAGCTGATTCAATATGCAGAAAGCTTAGGTGGAGTGGAAAGTCTGATAACTTATCCAATGCTTCAGACACATGCCGATATTCCCGAGGATATCCGTGAAGAGAAAGGAATTAACCGACTTCTTCTTCGTCTTTCCGTTGGTATTGAGCATATTGATGATCTGATTGCTGATTTAGAGCAGGCAATTGCTGATTAACAGATAAAATCTATCTATGCACTAAAGTGTTACTGTATGGAATGAAGAAAAGGAAGGGACACCAATGGGATATGAATTTGATAAAATAATTGACCGTAGAAATACGAACTCTATAAAATATGATTTTGCGATAGAGCGTGGAAGACCCGAGGATGTACTACCTCTTTGGGTTGCTGATATGGATTTCCAGGCTCCATCCGAGGTACTGGAAGCACTTTCACAAGCAGTTTCCCATGGGATTTTTGGTTATTCCGAAGTTAAAAAGGATTACTTTGAAGTAATACATGCCTGGTTTTATAAACATTTTGGCTGGGATATTAAAGAGGATTGGTTAGTTAAGACTCCTGGAGTAGTATTCGCTATTACCCTTGCTGTCAAGGCTTTTACCCAGGAAGGCGACAGTGTCCTAATTCAACAGCCGGTATATTATCCCTTTGAGGAGAGTATAACTCTAAATAAACGTACCTTAGCTATTAATAATCTCGTATACCAGGATGGTGCTTATTCCATTGATTTCGAGGATTTTGAACAGCAGATTATTAAGAACAAGGTTAAGCTTTTTATCCTGTGCAATCCGCAAAATCCTGTGGGTAGGGTTTGGACTCTAGATGAGTTAACTCGTATGGGCGAGATTTGTCTTACACATAACGTGATTGTTATCTCGGATGAGATTCATTGTGATTTTATTTATCCTGGATATCAACATACGGTATTTTCTAATATCAAGGAATCCTTTGCCAAGAACTGCATTACCTGCACTGCTCCAAGTAAGACCTTTAATTTAGCCGGCTTACAGGTCTCCAATATATTTATTCCAAATGATAAGCTTCGTAAAAAATTTATTGATGAAATGGATCGAAGCGGTTACAGTCAGCTAAATACTCTGGGTTTGATTGCCTGCAAGGCAGCCTATCAGTACGGTGAGAATTGGCTGAATGAATTACGTGCTTACCTATATGAGAATCTGAATTTTGTCAGAGAATATCTAAAGGAGCACCTTCCTGCGGTTAAACTGGTAGAACCTCAGGGAACTTATTTAATTTGGTTAGATTTCTCAGCCCTAAACCTGTCCCATAAGGAAATGAAAGAACTTATTGTGAACAAGGCTAAGCTCTGGCTGGACGCTGGTCAGATGTTTGGCAAGAGCGGTTATGGCTTCGAACGAATTAATATTGCCTGCCCTCGCTCAATATTAAAGCAGGCTTTGGACCAGTTAGCACTAGCAATAAATGGTTAACTGCTCTATATCATTTAAAAAACCGGCATTTGAAAGCTCACGCTGATCAGATACCGGTTTTTTTCGTTTTATCCTACTCTCAAAAAACAGAATTTATATCTTGAAGGTCTGTACCAGATTACTCAAGTTTTCAGCTATTTCAGACTGTCTTTGAGCCATTTGGGACACTTGCTCAATTGCTTGTTTTGATTTGCTCATACTTTCCAATATTACCTCAGAACTATTGGCCGTACTTTGCATATTGCTTGCAATGCTTTGAATTACACTGCTTATTTCTTCTGTGGAAGCATTCATTTCTTCTGCCATGGAAGCAGTCTCCTGTGAAAACCCGTTTACAAATACTGCATCCTTATCATAATTTTCACCGGTATCTACTAATAATGCATAATCACTTCGTACCCGTTTATCAATAAATTCAAGCATTTCTATAGAGCTACTTTCCAATGCATGAAACGCATCATATACTTCTGTTACTACATTGGATATTTTTTGTACATAATCTGATGATTGCTCTGCCAAATGCCTTATTTCATTTGCTACTACCGCAAAGCCTTTTCCATGCTCTCCGGCTCTGGCAGACTCAATGGAGGCATTTAGAGACAGTAGATTGGTTTGAGATGAAATAGCTGCAATTGAGTTCGCAATTACTGATATTTCTTCAACAATTTTCCCCTTTTCAATCGCTTTCTTAACACTTGCTTGTTTTTCTTCATAAATATTATCAGCCAATTGTTTCGATGTAGTACCTTGTTTTTTTATCTCCTCAGCTCGTTGCATAATTTCAGAAGATTGAGCATGACCATTCGTTGCTATCGTTGCTAAATGAGTAATGCCATCTCCAGTTTGTTCAACCGTTGCTGATAATTCCTCAGTTACAGCATTCATATCCATTACATCTTTAGCAATGCTTTCTGTATTATCACTGATATTTTGGAAGCCTTGATTAAATTCTTCCATCGTAGCAAATAGTTCTTCGCTGGAAGCAGAAACTTCTTGTGAGTGATCCATAATGTTTCTTACAATGCTTTTTAAGTTGGACTGTGATTTTACAAGCGCGTCAATCAATAATCCAAATTCATCCTTACTGTGATGTCCATCAATTTGATAAGTCAAGTCTCCCTGCCCAAGTGCTTCCGCAAAAGACAAGCCCTTTTTTAAGGCTTTTTTCATATAATTTGACAGCAGAATTCCTAAGGTCAGTGCTATAATAAAGCTAATTACTGCAATAAAAAAGATTACTTTAACAGAAAGATCCGCTATCCTCTTATTTTCTTTACTTGTACTTTCTGCTGCTTCACTACTAATTTGAATCAAACGATCCAGATTTTCGAACATACTAATTCTTATTTCTGTAACCTCGTCCGATGCTATTTTTGCTTCTGCATAATCTCCATTTAATGCAAAATCAAATAATTTCTGTCTTTCTGTTCTATATTGACCAAGATGTTTATTAAAATCGTCCCATATCTGCTGCTCTTCGGGACCCATTTTGGTATTATTATAGAATTCAATATGTACTTCATTCTCTTCCTTTAGTTGCTCTATATGACTTATGTAAGTTTTTGTTTCTTCCTGATTTTGACCATTAACTATTTGATCAATATCCACCATTATCATTAACAGATTTTCTTTCACTAGATGTAATGAATTCGTGCTTTGTAGATGGTCACTATACATAATTTCTCCATCCTCGGCAATCGTCTGAACCCCTCTAACCCCTATGATACCAACAAACATTAGTATAATAGAAATTGTAACAAACCCTAAAATCAATTTTGTTTTAACTGATGCATTTCTGATTAGTTTCATAACTCCACACTCCCACATAATTTTTACTTTAATATTTATCTACCTATTTACTACATATTTTTTAATTATATCAAATATATGACTTTATTACCATGTCATAAAATGACATTAATGTATATAATTCTACAAAAAACACCTTCCATTTAGAATTATTTTTAAATTCATAATGGAAGGTGTTTTAATACTAGGATATGAAAAAATCACATGGCACGAGCAGAGAAATAATATGTAAAAATTAATTCAACTTGCTTATAATCTTTTCTTCAAAAAATTCACTAACGTTCTCCGGTTTAATTCTGAAATTTTCACCATCGACAGAGATGGAAACCCCATTACACTCACATTGCTTCATGCAAAAGATTGCTTCCAGATCAATTTTATCATGCAAGTCATGTTCCTCCAACAATTGTTGAATCCCCTGAACAACATTATAGGAGCCGTTTAGGTGGCAGGAAGTGCCGATGCATACTCTTATTTCAAGCATATTATTCCTGCTCCTTTCCATGGCTGTGGGTGTAATCCACATGCAATAGTTCATGAACTCTGCCCTTTAGTAAACCATTATATAGGGACATCATTAACGGATTCTCTTCCGCGAACTTAATATTACACATCTTATCAGCAGCATACAGACCTTTACTACGATTCTCTCGTACCCTGGTCTCTGCAAAAGGCTGACCGGCACCGCAGACACAGCCCCCAGGGCATGCCATTACTTCTACAAAGTCATAATGTGCTCCTGACTTTATTTTATCAACTAATATGGAGGCATTTCTCAAACCACTTACTACAGCAATCTTAACTTCTCTGTCCCCATACATTACCGATGTTTCCTTTACGCCCTTCATGCCTCTGACGCCGGAATATGAGATGGAAATCAGCGCACCTTTGGACTTATCTGCTGATAATCTACGAAGAACCGCTTCCGTTACACCACCGGTAACACCAAAGATTACACCTGCACCTGTCATAGTACCAAATGGCATATCTACTGCCTCTGGTTCAAGCTCATTAAATAGTAAGCCTGATTCTCTAATCATTTGGATTAATTCCTGAGTTGTGATTACATAGTCTACATCAGGCTGGCCATTAATACTAAATTCCGTTCTACCTGCTTCATACTTCTTTGCAGTACATGGCATGACTGCTACATGTACATGACGACGGCTTGAGCTACTGGACTGATCCTTAACAATTGCCGCCAGCATCTGCATCGGGGAACGGCAGGTTGATACGTTAGGCAAT
The DNA here is from genome assembly GCA_023386815.1 of Bacillota bacterium. Lineage (GTDB taxonomy): Bacteria > Bacillota > Clostridia > Lachnospirales > Lachnospiraceae > Mobilitalea. The sequence continues at coordinate 273,980 of JAEWIZ010000008.1, read as the reverse complement.
AATTCCGGATAGTTCTTTTCACAATACTGAACCCAGGCAGGGCAGCAGGAGGTAAAAAGAGGTATATTGCTTTCGCTTTGCAGACGTTTTAGGAACTCATTGGTCTCCTCTAATACCGTGATGTCTGCACCAGTGCTGGTATCATAGATTTCATCAAAGCCCATACGGCGAAGAGCTGCTACAATTTTGCCCATGGCATTCTCTTCTGATTTCATACCCATCTTCTTGCCAAGACCAACTCGTACTGCCGGAGCAATCTGAACCGTTACTTTTGTATTCGCATTATCTAGAGCTTCCCATACCTTCTGAGTATTATTTTTTACTACGATTGCACCGGTGGGGCATACTGCTGCACACTGTCCGCAACCTACACAGTTTGACTCTGCGATTGGAATCTCGAAGGCTGTACTGATGGTCATCTTGGAACCGCGATGTGCAAAGTCAATCGCGCCTACATTTTGTATCTCATTACACATTCTTACACAGTCACCACAGAGGATACATTTATTTGCATCTCTTGTAATACATACAGAAGAATCATCCAGCTTTGGCTCCTCTGCAGTATTTGGAAAACGTACTCCTGTGATATTAAATCTCATAGCCAAATCCTGTAGCTTACATTTTCCGTTATTACTGCAGGTTGTACAGTCACGGCAATGGTTTGCTAGCAATAGCTCTAAAATATTTTTACGATATCTGCGCAAACGCTCCGTATTTGTCTTAATATTCATTCCCGCTTTCGGAATTGTAGAACAGGCAGCATCGATACCTCCCCATTCATTTTCAATCATACACATGCGGCAAGCACCATAGATGGAAAGCTCTGAATGATAGCAGAAGGTTGGCATCTTAATACCGACTTTACGGATTAATTCAAGAAGGTTTTTCTCACCGCCTATTTCAACGGGTATACCATCGATTGTCATAATATTTTTCTTATCCATTAATATTCCTCCCTCCTTCTACTTTTCCACGATTGCCTGGAATGGACATGTTGTGATGCAGGCACCACATTTAATACATTTTGCTTTATCTATTACAAATGGTTCTTTCACCTTACCTGTGATTGCATTGACTGGACAGGATCTGGAACATTTGGAGCAGCCCTTACAAAGAGCAGCTTCAATCTCGATATTCTTCAACTTCTGACAGTTACCGGTAGGACATCGTTTCTCAAAGATATGTGCTTCATACTCGTCACGGAAGTACTTAATGGTACTTACCACCGGGAAGGCTGCTGATTTTCCAAGTCCACAGAGTGCTGTGGAGGAAATCGTATCTGCAAGTTCTAAGAGTAATTCAATATCTCCCTCTTCGCCCTTTCCTTCCACGATTCTTTCCAAAATCGCAAGCATCCTCTTGGTACCTTCACGACAAGGCACACATTTACCACAGGATTCATTCTGGGTGAAGTTCATGAAGAAACGAGCCACTTCAACCATACAGGTATTCTCATCCATTACTACAAGACCTCCGGAACCAATCATTGCACCGGCTTTTTTCAGAGAGTCGAAATCCAGCGGTAAATTCATATGTTCGTTGGTCAGACATCCGCCGGAAGGTCCTCCGATCTGTACTGCCTTGAACTTCTTACCATCTCTCATTCCACCACCGACATCAAAGATTACTTCCTTTAAGGTTGTTCCCATCGGAACCTCAATAAGACCTGTATTTTCGATATTACCGGTTAAGGCAAAGGCTTTGGTACCGGGGCTGTTTTCCGGTCCGATATGCTTGTACCAGTCAGCACCATTCGTAATAATTAATGGAACATTGGCATAGGTTTCAACATTATTAAGTACCGTAGGCTTATCAAACAATCCCTGCTCAACGGTTCTAGGTGGCTTCACTCTTGGCATACCACGTTTTCCTTCGATGGAAGCTGTCAAGGCACTGCCTTCACCGCAAACAAAGGCTCCGGCACCACGATTGATATGAAGCTTAAAGCTAAAGCCGGAACCTAGAATATTCTCACCCAGCAGACCATATTCCGTTGCCTGTTCAATGGCTGCCTTTAATCGGCTTACCGCCATGGGATATTCTGCACGAACATAGATATAGCCCTCACTTGCGCCGCAGGCAAGACCGGCAATCATCATACCTTCCAGCATCCTATGGGGATCACCCTCCATGATGCTTCGATCCATGAAGGCACCCGGATCTCCCTCATCACCGTTACATACCACATACTTCTGCTGTTCCTTCTGTCTCTTTACCTGAGACCATTTCCGACCAGCCGGGAACCCGCCGCCCCCTCTGCCTCGAAGGTTAGATTCTGAGATCTCATTAATAATATCGTCCGGTGTCATCTCATATAATGCTTTTTCAAATGCTGTATACCCACCAATCGCAAAGTATTCCTTTATAGAGGTAGCATCGATTTGACCACAGTGATCTAATACCGTACGGGTCTGCCCTTTATAAAAAGGAATATCATCCTGCTTTTCGTACACCATTCCCTCTTTTTGATAGGCAAGTCTTTCAATATGCTCCCCTGCAATTATGGTTTTTTCAATAATCTCTTCGCAGTCCCCAAGCTGAACCTTTGTATAAAGCCAGCCTTGAGGCTCGATACGAACCAATGGCCCCATTTCACAAAAGCCATGGCAACCGCTCTTCTTCATTCCGACAGATGCTTCATGTGGTTCTTTCTCAAGCTCTACAGAGCATGGCACCTTCTTGTCCTCTAACAATGATGTTAATAAATCAAAGATCTCCAGCGCTCCACTGGATACACAGCCTGTTCCTGCACATACCAGGATTTTTTTCGTCTGTAGCTCTAGTGACTTTCCATAGATGGAACGTACATTGATTAAATCGTCTCTCGTTTTAAGCATTATAGTTCCTCCTTCAGTTCATTCAACAACTGTGTAGCCTTATCCGGTGTCATAGCAGGATAAACCTTATCATTTACGGTAATAACAGGTGCCAGTCCGCAGGCTCCCAGACAGGATACTGTCTCAACGGTAAAACCAAGATCCTCTGTAGTTACCTTTTTATCCGATAAACCAAGATCCTTACGAAGTCTCTCAAGAATTGGAATTGACTTTCTAACATGACAGGCTGTACCGTCACAGACCTTAATGACGAATTTACCCTTTGGTTCCAGGGAAAAGTTTTCATAAAAGGTGGCTGTGCTGTAGATTCTTGCTTCACTGATTCCAAGCCTTTTTGCTAAGTAAGGGAACACCTCTTTTGGTAAATAGCGATATTGCTCCTGAATCCCTTGTAGAATCGCTATGATTGCACTTTGCTTGCAGCCCAGCTCATCTATGATGCCGTCTACAACTGTGAAATCAAATGTTTGGTTCATTTCCTTCCTCCATTCCGCCGTTTTATTAACGGCACATCGTTTTGTAAAGCATGTTACAATTTACTGCTATGCCGTTGTCAAACGGCAAAATTTGTTGCTCATCTATATAAAGTAATACTCCACCTGCTATCCTTCGCTCCTTAGTTTCTCTGCCATATGATTGGATAAGATCGCTAAGGAATTTACCATATTTTCATTCTGAACCATTACATGATCCGGTACATGTAAGTGAATCGGCGCAAAATTCCATATTGCTAAAACGTCGTTATTCACTAACTCATCACAAACTTTTTGAGCTTCCTGCGAATCAACAGTAATTATCCCAATTTTAATCTTCATTCTTTTACAAACGCTGGGAAGCTTATCCATCGGCAATACCTGTTTTCCACACATCGTTGTCCCAATGATAGTTTCATCCACATCAAAGGCTGTAACAATGTCCATTCCATATTCGGAAAAACCGTCATAGGCAAGCAATGCCCGTCCTAAATTACCGGCTCCAATGAGGATTGCTGAGTCAACATTGTCATAACCCAAGCAGTGCTCGATATCTTTCATTAAATCCTGGATGATGTAACCAACTTTGGGGCGTCCGCCATCACTGACCTGTGCCAGATCTTTTCGTACCTGTACGTCATTTAATTTTAGGTCATTCGCGATGACGGTTGCAGAGATATTTACTATGTCATCCTTGGGAAGTGATTTTAGGTAGCTTAAGTATAAAGGCATACGCTGAAGGGTTTGCTTTGATATCGTTTTAGCTATCACTGGATTACTCTCCTTTTTTCATAAGATATTCGTCGATTGCAGCTGCTGCATTCTTACCTGCTCCCATGGCGAGAATAACCGTTGCAGCTCCTGTAACTGCATCACCGCCTGCATATACCCCTTCTCTGGAGGTTAATCCGGTCTCTTCCTCTGCAATAATCCCTCCCCACTTTTGTGTAGCGAGGCCTTCTGTTGTTGCCTTAATTAAGGGATTTGGAGAAGTACCGATGGACATAATCACACAATCAGCTTCCACCTGAAACTCACTGTTTTGAATCGGAACCGGCTTTTGTCTACCGGAGGCATCCGGTTCGCCAAGCATCATTTCCTGGCATAGAATGCTCTTTACCCAGCCATCCTGGGTTCCTTCAATTTCAAGAGGGTTTGTTAAAAATAAGAACTTAATGCCTTCCTCCTTAGCATGATGAACCTCTTCCAGACGTGCAGGCAATTCCTTCTCGGTACGACGATAAATTATGGTTACATCAGCCCCAAGTCTCTTTGCACATCTTGCTGCATCCATGGCAACATTACCACCGCCCACAACGGATACTTTCGTACCCTTCTGGATTGGTGTCATTGCATTATCTAGATATGCCTTCATCAAATTAGTTCTGGTAAGAAATTCATTGGCGGAATATACACCCTTCAAATTCTCACCCTTAATATTCATAAAATTAGGCAATCCTGCACCGGAACCGATAAATACTGCTTCATAGCCATAGTCCTGCATTAGTTCATCGATAGAAAGGGTCTTACCAATAACCATATTCGTCTGAATATCCACGCCAAGCTCCTTTAAGGCGTTGATCTCCTTCTGTACAATTGCTTTTGGAAGTCTGAACTCCGGAATACCATATACCAGAACACCACCCGCCAGATGGAGTGCCTCAAACACGGTTACCTCATATCCCTTCTTTGCAAGATCACCTGCACAGGCAAGACCGGATGGGCCGGAGCCTATAACCGCTACCTTGTGACCATTACTCTCTGGCTTTTTCGCTTTATCCGTACTGTGGGTATTATGATAATCGGCCACGTAACGCTCTAATCTGCCGATCGCAACTGCTTCACCCTTGATTCCACGCACACATCTTAATTCACATTGGGATTCCTGCGGACAGACTCTTCCGCAAACTGCCGGCAGGGAGCTAGCGCGGGAAATGATCTGATAGGCTTCTTCAAAATTCTCAGCTGCCACCGCACTAATAAATTCTGGTATGTCAATTTGTACCGGACATCCAGTTACACATAATCGATTCTTACAATTGAGGCAGCGTTTTGCTTCATCGATTGCTTGCTCTTTGGTATAGCCCAGGGCTACTTCAAGGAAATTTTTATTTCTTACCTCTGCCTCCTGGGTAGGCATATCGTTTTTTACTAATGACATATTTGCTGGCATCCTAGTTACCTCACTTCCGTTTTCATAAGATTGCAGGCTTCCTCGTGGGCATTACGCTCGAAGGATTTATACATGACTGATCTTGCGATAGCTTCGTCAAAATCAATCTCATGGCCGTCAAATTCCGGACCATCCACGCAGGCAAATTTTGTGGTTCCTCCAACGCTCAGGCGGCAGCCTCCACACATTCCTGTTCCATCAATCATAATGGGATTCATACTTGCAACCGTCTTAATACCATATTCTTTTGTTAGTTGGCTGACAAACTTCATCATGATCAGAGGTCCTATGGTTACTACCTCATCATACTGTTCACCGCTCTCAATTAATTTTTTCAGAGCATCTGTTACTAAGCCTTTTTCACCACAACTTCCATCATCGGACATTACAACCAGCTTTGTACTGTTAGCTTTAAACTCCTCCTCCAAAATGACAAGGTCTTTATTACGAAATCCAACGATTGCATGAACCTCTGTGCCTTGCTCATGGAATTTCTTTACCACTGGGTACGCAATTGCACAGCCCACACCTCCGCCAACTACAGCTACCTTCTTTTTCCCCTTTGTTTCAGTAGCTCTTCCAAGAGGGCCTACAAAGTCCTTAAGACAATCTCCTTCTTCCATGTGATTTAATAACTGAGTTGTTGCACCAACAATCTGATAAATGATTGTTACTGTCCCTCTCTCACGATCAAAATTCGCGATGGTGAGAGGCATTCTCTCTCCGTCCTCATCGGTTCTTAATATAATAAATTGGCCTGGTTCAGCCTTTCTCGCTACCATTGGTGCCTCAATTTCCATTAAGGTTACGGTAGGATTTAAAACTTGTTTCCTTATGATCTTATACATGTTGACCTCCTGTTTTTTCCGCGAAAGCGGTATTCCTTTCTTAAAATAATACGTTATTGTTAAGGAATGATTTAATATAAGTAAGGCGTACGAAACCGATTGTTATAATTCTCCTTGATACCGCTGTTTCATTATTTATAACAGTTCCTACTACCGATTTTTTTCAATAAAAATGGCTGTGGCCTTTTACAGCTACAGCCTTTCAAAAAGGTTCATAAAAGCGGGTATGCGGCTTTTACGATATATTTCAAATCAATAACATGTTTGCGTTGGCGACACAATTAACAGGTTACAGATTAGAAAGTAACTTCAGTATTGTAATAACAACAATACAATAATTTTTCCATTTCCTCAGGGGTAATGGCTCTTGGATTAGAACCGGTGCAAGCATCACCTACTGCCAGCTCAGCTACCTTCGGAAGCTTCTCTAAGAATTCCTTTTCATCAATCATTCCACCCTCGTAATCCTTAATGCAGGATGGGATATCAAGTAATTTATTTAAATCATTAATGTGTTTAATCAGAGCGTCAGTGCTTGCCTCCAAGCCAAGGAATTCTGCAATTTCAGCATATCTCTTATCTGCTGTTGCATCCTTTGAGTTATACTTGATAACCTTTGGTAGATACATTGCATTTGCACAACCATGAACAATATGTCCGCCGGAAAATGCAGCGCCGGTTTTGTGAGCCATGGAGTGAACGATACCTAGTAAAGCATTGGAGAATGCCATACCTGCAAGACATTGAGCATTGTGCATTTTTGCACGAGCTTCCATATCTCCCTGATAGGATTTTACTAAGTTCTCGCTTACCATCTTAATGGCATGAAGGGCAAGTGGATCAGTATAATCACAGTTTAAGGTTGAAACATATGCTTCTACTGCATGAGTCATAGCATCCATACCTGTATGAGCGGTTAATTTCGCTGGCATTGTTTCTGCCAGATCCGGATCAACAATTGCAACATCCGGTGTTATGTTAAAGTCAGCTAAAGGATATTTGATTCCCTTTGCGTAATCTGTTATTACGGAAAATGCAGTTACTTCAGTAGCAGTACCGGAAGTAGACGGTATTGCACAGAACTTTGCTTTTGTACGAAGAGTTGGGAAATTAAAAGGAATGCAAAGCTCTTCAAAGGTAGTATCCGGATATTCATAAAATGCCCACATCGCTTTCGCAGCATCAATTGGGGAGCCACCACCGATAGAAATAATCCAGTCTGGTTCAAAAGCACGCATCGCTGCTGCACCCTTCATTACAGTTTCAACGGATGGATCTGGTTCAACGCCTTCGAAAAGCTGAACTTCCATTCCTGCTTCTTTTAAGTAAGCTTCTACCTTATCTAAGAAGCCAAAGCGTTTCATACTGCCTCCGCCAACAACGACAATCGCTTTTGTTCCTTTTAATGTCTTTAATGCATCAAGGGAACCCTTACCATGATAAAGATCTCTCGGAAGTGTGAATCTAGCCATTTTAATAATCTCCTTTACTGATATTTTTTTCTATGTATCATTTCGTGTTAAAATAATTACTTAATTTCATTTGCTTGAATTGTCTTTATTTTAACAATGTCGAATGTATTTGTGAAATGCAAAATCCTTATATCGATATTCCATTATCGATATAAGGACTGCATATGTGTCAGTTATTAAATTATATAGTATTAACCCCTCTTCTTTGTGTCATTATAAACGATAACCTATGGGACTAGCCCGCATTTTTTAACATTTTAATCAAAAATACAAGTATTATGATACTGAATAACATTCCTGCTTACTCCAGTATATTCCATATAGCTCAGCCTACAAACCTTAAATTAGTCATAGCTTTCCTTGGTTCATTCCATTTCGTAATATCGATATTCCAATATCGATATATCATTTTATTAAATGATCCCATCCGTGAAACAATATGATAGGCCGACTTACTTTGCTGTCTTTGCTGCATTTATCTGCTCCGTTAATATAGGAAGAATCTTGTTTAAATCACCGACAACTCCGTAATCAGCCACATCAAAGATTGGTGCGGTTTCATCCTTATTGATCGCAATGATATAATCTGACTCCTGCATACCAGCAAGATGTTGAATCGCTCCTGAAATACCGATTGCAAAATATACATCCGGTCTAACCGTTTTACCGGTTTGTCCTACCTGACGATCCTTCTCTACCCAGTTCGCATCGACAGAAGCTCTGGAGGAACTAACAGTACCCTTGATTGCCTCCGCCAGATCCGCAAGCAATTCGAAGTTTTCCTTAGAACCAACGCCACGTCCGCCGGATACGAGGATTTTAGCGTCCTGAATATCAATTTTATTACTTTCTTTTTTAATAACTTCCAATACTTCAACATATTTATTATTCTTTTCAAAAACTGGCTTGAATTCAATTACCTCCGCCTTAGCTTCCGGATTTCTCCTAGCTTTTTGCATTACACCAGGGCGAACGGTAGCCATCTGGGGACGATGCTCCGGGCAAAGGATTGTTGCCATCAGGTTTCCGCCGAAAGCCGGACGCGTCATTCTTAGGTTCTTTGTCTCTGCATCCACCTCTAATTTAGTGCAGTCTGCAGTCAGACCCGTCTTCACTCTTGCTGATACACGTGGTGCCAGGTCACGACCGATGGAGGTCGCTCCATACAGAACAACTTCTGGTTTAAATTCTCTGATTACACAGTCCATAGCATGTGTATAAGGCTCTGTTGTATATTCCTTTAAGGCCGGATCATCTATCACAATCACTCTATCTGCACCAAAAAAAGCTAATTCATCTACTAACTCTTTGATCTTGTCTCCCAGTAACACTGCAGTTACATCTGTTGCTAAATCTTTTGCCAGTTCCTTTGCCTTTCCGATCAATTCAAAGGAAACTCCTGTAATACTGCTGTCAACCTGCTGTACGAAGACAAACACACCTTTATATTCTTCTAAATTCATTCTTACCTCCATTATACCTTTTCATGACAATATAGCTATTACTTACTTATACTCAGTAAAATCCTTCTAACAATTCTATTAGAAAATAAACTTCTCCTTAAGCTTCTCCACAATAGCCTCCGCTGCTTCCTGTGGATCCAGATCCGTGGCCTTTGTTCCAGCAGGTTTTACACTAATTGGCCAGGACTGTGCCACTTTGGTCGGTGAGCCCTTTAAACCAATTACTTTATCCTCAATATCAAGGTCTTTCCGCGTTAAAATAGTAACCTGTTTTTCACGGAACGCATCGAAAATGCCACCCGGTGTCATGTATCTGGGTTTATTCATCTCACCAAGTGCAGTAATCAAACAAGGCATCTGCACCTTAACCATATGGTAACGATCCTCGTACTGACGTTTTACAAGAACGGCGCTACCATCTACTTTAATATCCTCAGCATAGGATACGTTTGGAATTCCCAAATGTTCTGCAATCTGTGGGCCAACCTGGGCAGTATCTCCGTCAATCGCCTGACGACCTGTAATGATTAAGTCATATTCCAGGTCTTTAATTGCGGCAGCTATCGTAGAGGATGTCGCCAGGGTATCCGCCCCTCCAAAAGCTCTGTCTGAGATGAGGTAAGCATGATCTGCCCCCATTGCCATTGCTTCTCTAAGCATAGTGTCAGCCTGTGCCGGACCCATGGAGATAACTGTTACCTCCGCACCTGTCTCATCTTTTATTGCTAATGCTGCTTCGAGGCCTGCTTTGTCATCCGGATTCATAATACTGGGCACACCCTCACGGATCAGGGTTCCGGTGGCAGGATTAATCTTTACTTCATTGGTATCTGGAACTTGTTTTACACAAACGATAATTTTCACTTTATGTTCTCTCCTCTTCTATAATAACGATCATTTGGCCATAAGGCCACCTGGTGTCGAATGTGAATTATACTGATATATCACAGTAAACTTGCGGAGATGACCATTCGCTGAACTTCGGATGTTCCTTCATAAATCTCCGTTATCTTAGCATCACGCATCATACGCTCTACTTCATATTCTCTAGTGTAGCCATAGCCGCCATGAAGCTGAACCGCCTTTGTGGTAACTTCCATTGCCACCTCAGAAGCATATAATTTTGCCATTGCTGCCTCTACTGAGAATTTCTTCTGAGTATCCTTAGCAATTGCAGCGCGGTATACCAGCATTCTTGCAGCATCCACTTTTGTTGCCATATCAGCGATCTGAAACTGGGTATTCTGGAAAGCGGAAATGGGCTTTCCAAACTGCTTTCTTTCCTTCACATAAGCAGTCGTAGCTTCAAGTGCACCTGCTGCAATTCCAAGCGCCTGGGCCGCGATACCAATACGTCCGCCATCCAAGGTCTGCATTGCAATCCCAAAGCCTTTGCCTTCCTCGCCCAGTAGATTTTCCTTTGGAACAATACAATCCGTAAAAATCAACTCATAGGTTGATGAACCACGAATACCCATCTTCTTTTCCTTTGTTCCAAAGGTGAAGCCCGGGTAATCCTTCTCAACGATAAATGCTGAGATCCCTCTGGTTCCTTTTGATTTATCGGTCATGGCAAATACAATATAAATATCCGCTTCTTTTCCGTTGGTAATAAATATTTTGCTTCCGTTTAATGTATAATGATCGCCGTCTAACACTGCTTTCGTCTGCTGCCCGGAAGCATCTGTCCCTGCGTTTGGTTCTGTTAATCCAAAGGCTCCAAGCTTCTCACCATTCGCCAACGGTACCAGATATTTCTCCTTCTGCTCAGGAGTTCCAAATTTCTTAATAGGCTCTGCACAAAGGGAAGTGTGAGCCGAAACAATAACTCCAGTGGTTGCACACACCTTGGACAATTCCTCAACACACATAACATAAGTTAAGGTGTCACAGCCCTGACCGCCGTACTCTTTTGAAATCGGTATTCCCATAAAACCCTGCTTTTGCATCTTCTTCGTGGTTTCTTTTGGAAATTCCTCTGTCTCATCAACTTCGATTGCAAGGGGCTTTACTTCCTTCTGCGCGAATTCTCTGAAGAGAGATCTCGCCATCTCATGCTCTTTGCTTAACGTAAAATCCATTTCATTTCCTCCATTACTTTAATAAGTCAGCCTAGCTGCCTTCTTTTCTATGTATTCAAATCATATAAATTAAACATTATAATCATAAAAACCTTTACCGGTCTTCATACCTAACTTACCGCCGCGAACCATTTTCTTTAACAACGGATGAGGACGATATTTTGTGTCGCCGGTTTCTTTCTGTAATACTTCCATGATTGCAAGTACGACATCTAGACCAATCAGATCGCCAAGTGCCAAAGGTCCCATTGGATGATTGGCTCCTAGCTTCATAGCATTATCAATTCCTTCCACGGTCGCTACACCATCTGCATAGATGCCAATCGCTTCGTTAATCATCGGCACCAGAATTCGATTTACAACAAAGCCTGCTGCTTCTGCTACCTGAACTGGGGTTTTACCTATCTCTGATGAGATTGCTTTTATCTTCTCGACTATCTCGTCAGGAGTATTCAAGCCTGCAATAACTTCTACCAGCTTCATTACCGGTGCCGGATTAAAGAAATGCATACCTACGACCGGTCTGCCAATTCCTGCACCAATTTCCGTAATCGAAAGAGAGGAGGTATTTGTTGCAAAAATACAGTCCTCCTTGCAAATCTTCTCTAACTCCTTGAAGGTCTGCTTTTTAACTGCCATATCTTCAAGAGCAGCCTCCACAATCAGGTCACAATCCCCACAAATCTCCTTAGTTCCGGTTGTTATCTTAGACAGAATATTCTCTGCTTCTGATGACTCCATTTTACCCTTTGCGATTCTCTTTTCGAAGCCTTTTGCAATCTTCTTCTTGCCATTTGCAGCAAATTCTTCATTGATATCGCAAAGACACACCTCATACCCCTGAACCTGAGCGAATGCCTGAGCGATTCCTGAACCCATGGTTCCTGCACCAATAATTCCAATCTTCATCACATTAACCTCCATCTGCCATTTTTGTGGCTTTTAATTTTTGTTAAAAGTACCATCCACACTGTTACAAGCGGGAATATTGATAATTTTTTAACATTACTTATTAAAAAAAGTTTCTACCTTTCTTTTCTCTAAGAATGCATTCATTCCTTCTTTTTGGTCCTCTGTTTGAAAGCAGCTGCCAAACAATTTTTCTTCAATTAGAATCGCTTGATCCATATCCAACTGTAACCCTTCATCAATAGCCTTTTTACAATTACGTACTGCAATTGGAGCATTCTTTGCTATTGCTTCCGCCATTTTTTTTGCTGCCGGCATTAATTCCTCCAAAGGGTAAACCTGATTCACCAATCCAATTCGATATGCTTCCTCTGCCTTGATATTTCTTGCACCATATATCATCTCTTTTGCCTTACCAATACCGACGATTCTGGCTAATCTCTGGGTTCCGCCAAATCCAGGCGTAATTCCAAGTCCTACTTCCGGTTGGCCAAAGATAGCATTTTCCGAACAAATACGGATATCACAGCTGAGGGAAAGCTCACATCCGCCCCCTAGTGCGTAGCCATTAATTGCAGCAATGACCGGTATTGGGAAGGTTTCAAAATTTCGGAATACATCATTTCCTTTCTTTCCAAAAGCTTCTCCCTCTTCCTTTGTTAAGGAACACATTTCACTAATATCGGCTCCTGCAACAAAAGCTTTTTCTCCTGCTCCTGTAAGAACGAGTACACGAACGACGTCTAGATCTACCTCGTTTAGGATTTGATCGAGTTCCTCCAAAACCGTACTGTTTAATGCATTCAATGCTTTTGGCCGGTTAATTGTGATAATTCCTATCCGCCCTTCTACCTCATATGTAACAAATTCCATCTTACCTGCTCCTTTCTATCTATAAAAATAAATTATGTATGACCTTAACGTTTACCCATAATTGTCAGTTTTGTAAATGATATGCTCCTTCAATTTGTTTAATATTGTAACTTCGTTAATTAATTAACTTTCCAGCGCATGATATTATTATATCTTTATCTTTCAAAACTTGCATTGTACGCTAATACATATTTTCCATAATATTTACCCGATTAATTGTGTTTAAGTCCAAGTCAGAAGAAATGCTGTCAAAGCAAAGGAATTATCTTCTATATAATTCTATTAATTTACTTTTATAAAAACCGCCTATTTCATATAAAAAAGTGCTGTAAAAGATCAGATGAATCTCTGTCCACTTGACAGATAGTAATTCACATCAACTTCTACAGCACTTATTATATTTTAATATCTTTATCTACTATTAGCTTTATTACTAATTTATTTATAGTCCTTGAACGTTACCTCATTTTTTGCCTCTGATAACTTATCAATGAACCTTCGATCCAACTCCGTAAACTTGTAATCCTTCGGATAAATAACTACATCCTTATAACGTTGTCCGGATGCCTTACATTTACGTTGAATTAATTGGTAGCGAGACAACCATTTATCCGGTATAGGAGAAACCCACATATAGGTGGATGGTATTGTGGACAGCAAATCATATTGGCTGCATCTCTCATATACATAGATACATTTTGAGGATTTCGTTGCTGCATCAGGTTTCGTAGTGCTACCTTGCATAAGGTAAGGGATGCTGTTATCCCCATGGGCTATTTCTGTATATTGTTTCAGTTCCATGTATTCCAACTTTTCATTGTTTGCCAGTGGATGCTTTTCAGACATAAGTACTAGATATTCAAATTCCCAGATTGGTTCAAAACGGAGGTTTTTTTCAGACAGAAAATCCACAAAATAATTCTCATATTCTGTTTGATAGCGTATAATTCCCAGATTAAAAGGACCGTCTATAATATTATTAATTACCTGAATTGAATTCGTCTCCTGTACATTTACTTGTAACCCCTTACTTTGATCCAATTCAGAAATAAAATTTGTAATTGCATCTGCTATGTAGCTCCCCCTCGGAATAGAGATGTTAAAATTCTGTACGTCCAGATCAACCGAATCAGATAAAGCCTCCATCTTATCGATTTGATTCAGTACATTTCTCGCATAGGATATGAACTTAATCCCCTTCTGTGTTGGTGTCACTCCCTTTGAAGTACGCTCAAAAATGGTAAACCCAAGAGAATCCTCCAGTTCCTTAATCGCCTTGCTTAAGCTTGGCTGTCCCATATATAAATTCTCTGCTGCTTGTGTAATAGAGCAGGTACGTTCCACTTCAATTACATATTTTAAATGTTGTGTATTCATCTTAATACTTCCTATTCTTCTCTATATAACCCTACCGTTATGCTCAGAAAGGATTACCCACGGGATTTCACTCATAGTTATCTTTTTTCCCAGCCAGCAGCACTAGATCTCCGGTGTTCTCATTGCCTGTTTTAAGTGATTTGATAATACTGCCAAAGATGCCGCCAGGTTTTCATTCTGCACCAGAATGTGGTCTGGAACAGACAGATGCACTGGAGCAAAATTCCATATTGCCAGAATTCCACCGGCAACCAGTTGATCACATACTACCTGTGCCTGATATGCCGGAACGGTTATAATACCAATATGAATCTTCATCCTTCGGCATAGGTTACTGATCTTATCCGATGACAATACTTTAACTCCGTTGATCTCTGAACCAATACGTTCATTATCCGCATCAAAGGCTGCAACAATTTTTAACCCATAGTCCCGGAAGCCTTCATGTGCCATAATTGCTTGTGCTAGGGAGCCTGCACCTATAATAACTGCTTCATTCGCATTATTGTATCCCAGGAGGTTTTCCATGCTGGACAATAACTCTGTAACGACAAATCCCATCTTCGGCTTCCCCTTGGTGGAATATACTGCAGCAAAGTCTTTGCGTACCTGAACTTCATTCAGGTTCAGGAGTTCTGCAATCTTAGGAGCTGATACAGTCTCAACCTTTTGTTCCTGTAACACTCTCAACTGCTGTATGTAATATGGCATCCTGTGCAGTGCTTGGGTCGTCACAGCCTGTCTTATTTGTTCATTCATTTTGAATCCTCCTATTGACAATGTACCTTGCATCATGCCTGTCTGTTTCCGTATTACTATCTAATCATACGAGCTACTATATATCGATATTATAATACTGATATTTACGACAGTCAATATCAGTCTGACATTATGAAGTATTGAAGCAGGTTTTATTATGAACCTTATACTTTATAAGATCAAAAAAAGGCAAAAACTAATTTATTTATAGTCTTTGCCCCATATCTTAACTTTTTATCTAGAAATTCGAATCTGGTAATCTTAATTTTAGTACCCCCTTAGAAAATGAAACAATCTCGCCATCAGATGTAATTAGTCTACCTTCCATTGTGCCTGTAAAATAGCCATCTGTTATATCATTTGAAGTTACTGTAAGCGTCATCCTGCTAGAAGAATGGCTTAGATAAGATTCACCTGCGGTATCTCCAAACATAAATTCCTCGTCAGCAGAATTATTATAACGTACGATAAAATCACTTGTACTATTCTTTTTATCTGCGCTATCGATAATGATTTTATCACCTACTTTGAGGCCTGACGGAATAGTAATAATAAAATAGTCATCATAATATCCCTTTGAATCATTATATAACACTCCAGTATTAAAATCCCTTATAAATTGCTGATAATATATTTTACTTTTCCCTTTAATATCAACTTTAATATACCCTAGCTCCCTCCCATCATAGGTTCTTATTATTCCCGGAAGGTTTGTTACACTATCCATGTTAGATACTGACAGTTCATCCTCTGAACTCGACTCTTCATTTGAGTTATTATCAATCGTAGGAGCTACTCCATCCGTACTATCAATAGTAGAATCCGTCTTTCCATATTCCTTCTCATTCATAGCATTAACTAATAATTGGGCTAATTCTCGCCGGGTAATTGATTTTTTTGGATAAAAATACAAAGCATCCCCATCTTCATACAAATTGATCAGTTCATTAGTCACCCCCACAGTAACAATATTTTTTAATGCTGAAGAAACTTTATTTGCATCCTCTAAAATATCACTTAAGTCGACTTCTGAATCAACACCGGCGGAAATAGCTTCATCTGAATCATACCCCAGAGATTTTACCATTGATACCAATGCATCCTCTCTGGTTAAATAATTATTAGGCTTAAAATATTTGCCACTCTTTGTGTTATAATATGTGATCTGGCTTTTCTGTAGCTCTATGTATTTTGCATACTTATCTTTTATAGTAATATCTTTGAAAGATACCTTTTTAATGGCAGCAGCCTCTTTTAATTGACTATTGAATTTAGTTAAAATATAGGCAAATTCTGCACGAGAAACTTTTTTGTCAGGAAAAAATTTATTTAACGTAAGACTCATCCACCCTTGATCTAGAACTTCCTGTATGCTATCAAAAGCTTCATCACTTTCTTCTACATCTTTGATACTAAAGGTCTTTGCTTGAACATTACCAATAGGTATTAACCCGATACATAATACCATGATTAGCATAAGTGCTAGTATTCTATTTTTCATAATTAGTTCCTCCCAACGTATTCTTTACTAAATAATACCAATTAAATAAATTTGTGTCAATAACAAGCAATTTTTTCCACAAAATATACCTTCGTTGTTTTAATCCCATAGTCACTTCACAATCTACACCATTTTATTTAACACACTCGTTCGAGTTGATATAATCCGTAGGACAAACCCCCATGTAAGAACGAAAAATCCGACTAAAATAAAACTGATCATTATACCCTACCATATTCGCGACATCTTTAATAAACACCTTTTTATCCGCGTCCATCAGCTCTCTTGCCTGTTCCATCCGAACAAAGGTGAGATAGTTATTAAAGGACTTCTCTTCATACTTTCGGAATAATCGGCTAAGATAAGTCTGGGATACACCAAATTCTTTGCTGACAGACTGTAGAGATATGGGCTCCTTGATATTATTTTTGATATAGTTTTTAATCAGATCAAAAAATTCCGGTGAATCAATCTTACCCTTCATTATTTTTTCTTCCAGCTCATCCGGGAATATCATGGATTCTACATTGTCACAGAGGGATTTCATATTAGAGGCATAGTAAAAAGAGTCCTCTAATTGATATTCAAACCCCATATCGTATCCGGTATAATCCTCATATCTTTGCAGGGAATAGATAATTTGCCAGATCTTACCCTCTATTTGAATCTGAGGAATACTCCACTTTTCCCATAGTTCAAATAATTTCTTCAGCTCCAGCTTGGCTTTATCAATCTGGTGTGTATACAAATAATAGTCCAATTTCTTAAGAAACTTGGTATCATCCGAATACTCAATATCCTTTAATTTTATATCCTCTAGAAAAAGTAATTGATTTTTGCCTATAATGGTTCTTACATTTAATCCTTGATATAGCTTTGATATAACATTAATCAGCTCTGACACATCAAAGGGCTTTCCTGCAATAATTGTTGTTAAATAAAAGGCATTATTTTTCTCTTTTCTACCCAAATTCTCCGCGTAATCCTTTAATGCCTCTTTTTCCCTGCTAAATAATATGTTGTAAGGAATCAGGTAAAGGGATTCCATCTCATCCCGTCCATAGACAATAATAGATTCATGAATATCAGAAAACACTTCCACTTCCTTTGTACCCCGAAAACGTCTTGGCAAGCCGTTCTTTCGAATCATGATTCCATAATATCGCTCCGCAGGGAAGTACTTTCTTAATAAAGTTTCCTCGGTTGGTATCCCTCTGGTAAGATCTCTAATCAGCTTTTTTCTCTCTTCATAAAATCGTTCACCCAGACGCTCACTCATTGCTTCTAAGGTTTCCTTCATTGCAGCGGGTAAAACAGGCTTTTGAATATAATCCACTGCCTTATATTTTAATGCACCTGCGGCATACTCAAACTCCTGATATCCACTTACAATCAAGGTAAGGATATCTGGATACTCATCACTGATTCGTTTAATTAGTTCAATCCCATTCATGACCGGCATCTTAACATCCGATATAACAATGTCGGGCTTAGATTCCCGAATCAATTCCAGACATTCCATTCCGTTATTGGCCGTAGCAATCACTTTAAAATCAGGACATTTTTTCTCTATGATGGCACAGACATGCTCTGCAGCTGCCGGCTCATCATCAACCACTATCACAGTATGCTTCAACTTAACCACCCCTTAAGAATTCCTCTTTTTCTTTATTGTATATTACTATCATTTATGTATAACCTTATTTATTCACTACTAATCGTTTTTTTGTCGTTCAGAAGTTTGCAAAGAATTATCCTTAATTCTAATACCAATGGTTATCTCCGCTCCACCTGCATTTTTAATATAGAAGCTAAGATTCTCCCCATAAATTAAGTATAGCCTGGCATAGGTATTCACAAGTCCCATTCCACCAATCTCCATCTCCAGAATTTCCGTACTCTTCCGGTACCTAAGCCTTACCTGTTCGAATTTATCCTCCAGTTTTTGAATTTCCTCTTCTGCAAATCCCTGTCCGTTATCATGTACTCTAAGATAAACAACAGAGTCTTCCAGCCAGCCCTTTATCTTTATCTTCATAATTTCTGTAGAATTATGAAAGCCATGATAAATGCTATTCTCAATCAACTGCTGTAAGGTCAATTTAGGAATCTGACAATCCACGATATCATTATCAATGGTATACTCATATTCAAATCGATGCTTATATCTTGCCTTTAGTAGGAATCCATACTGTTCCAGGTACATAATCTCTGCTCCGATGGTTGCAAAGCGCTCCTTCGTATTCGTCGAATAACGAAGCATGGTTGCAAGACTGGTACATATTTCGCAAATGCTCTCATCCTCCAGCATCATACCTTTATTTGATATAACATTAAGTACATTATAGATAAAGTGCGGATTTACCTGAGCCTGCAACGTATCAAACATAGCCTGCACCTGTAATAAGGAACTTTCCTTCTCCTTTTGCATTGCTTCAGAGAGACGTTCCATTAACCCTTGGTAGGTACCATAAAGTGCTTCCATCTCATCAGAAGATTTATCGATCAAAATATTTTGATTCATATTCTCAAGCTCTGTCTGTTCCATCAGATGCTGCATTCTCTTAATAGGTCTTGCAAGATAATTGGAGGAACCCCATACAAACAACATGGATAATCCGCCAAACAGAGCACAAGCAGCAATAGTATAGTAAATATATAGTAGTTCCTTGCTCTTGATAATCCTTTCATTTTCAATCATGAGTACCGTTACATCCGCGTATTTTGAATACTTAGCAGCGATAAGCTCAGTCTCATCAGTCTCCGGATTATAGTATTTTCCCACACTATCACCCATATCCTTCATGATACTGATGTAATAGCTGCAATCCTTCCGCCCTTTGGAGGAATATAGGACACTCCCGTCCGATTGAATTAAAAGCATCTCATAATCCTCGCTGACCCAATCTAAATCTCTGATAAAGGTATCAACTAAGAGCTGAACCTCGATATAACCCAAACTCATACCCTGGATTTCCTTCACTAAGGATATAACCTCAGGATTATATTTTAGCCCCCAATCATCCGGGTGATTTCCAACCAAAATACTCTTGTTCTTTTTCCCTGTAACCTTATCAAGCCACTGAATATCATCAGCATGTATTGAATTGTCTACAATAGCTTCCTCCAGATCATTGCTGACCAAAACATCTCCAAAGGTATTAAATATAATCACCCGATAAAAATTATTCTTAACAAAGTAGGAATTTAAGGACTTAAGTATCGCCGACTTCGCTTCATTCTTGTACACCTCAGGAAAATTCTTGTTCTTTCTGGAATTGGATAGCAGGATCAAATTATCCAGAACATTCATATCTGACATCAAAAAATTAATTCCATACTCCATCTTGGTAAAGATATCATCAAAGCGTACCGACATTTGGTTAGCAAAAAATTCAAGGGACTGCTCTTCCTGATAACGTACCGTTTTATAATTGATTGAGTAATAGACGCTTCCAATGACCAAAGTCACTACCAGCATGAATACAGCATAAATTGCAAAAAGCTTTGTTCTGAACTTCATAGACTTATTCCTTCCATCCCTAATACTTCTTGGCTAATTGGTTCTCTTTTATCACAAAAGAGGCTGTTCATTTACAGCCCCTATCCGTTTGCATCTAACCCTTGACCGCTCCGGCTACCATGCCATCTACGATTCGCTTATTGAAAATTAAAAACAAGATTAACATCGGTACCACAATAATGATAACATCTGCAAATAATAAGTTATAGGAGCTTGAGAACTGACCCATAAAATTATAAAGGGTCAGCTGAACCGTTGCATTTGCCTTACCCGGGAAAAAATATAACGGATTACTAAAATCATTAAATATGGTTACCGCATTTAAGATAACTACCGTAGCTGTTACCGGCTTTAACAGTGGAAATACGATGGTGGTGAACATATTCACCTTGGTACAGCCATCGATATATCCAGCCTCCTCTAACTCTATGGGAATAGTGCTCATAAAGCCTCGATAGAGCATAACAGTAAATGGTGTGTTAATAGCCACTTCAAGCATTATAATTGAAAACATGGATTTATAAATATGTAGCTTTTGCAAAATCCAGATAGTTGGCAGTATTGCAGGTGGTATCATTAAACCGATCATAATGAGTATACTAAATAAACCAGTAACTCTATCTCTTCTTCTTTGAATGATATAACCTGCCATGGATGCAGTGATTATCAAAACCACAACGGAACCGATGGTGATCAGACCACTGTTTTTAAAGGCTGTTAAGATCTGATAATTACCGGTTTTTATTACCTCAAGATAATTATCCCACATAACGGTATCCGGCAAGGACAGACTTAATTGATTTGCTTCCCTTCTATCCTTGAGTGAATTCAACAGCATAAAGAGAAAAGGAATCACAAAAATAGTAAATGCAGCTACACATCCAATTATATCACCAACAATGATTGTTGTCTTTTTTTTCTTCATATTAATACCATACCTTTCCATTTTCTAAGTCATCCATTCACTGAAGCGACCTAAAATACGAATGGTTGAAAATGATATTCTTTCAACCCTATGCCGTCTCCCTGCTGTATAAGAATTTTTGTAATGGAAATGCAAGTATAGCTATCAATACCAGCATAATCACATTACCCGCCGTTGATAGTCCATAATATCCGGCTGCATACTGTTTATATACAATAGAAGCGAGTACGTCTGTTGCAAATCCCGGACCGCCTCCCGTCATTGCCCAAATCAAATCGAAACTTCTGATACCGCCAATAAAGGACAGAATAATTACTGAATTCCTAGATGGCCGGCTCAGCGGAAGTGTTATATGTAATAATTTATTGAGACCATTGGCACCGTCAATGGCAGCTGCTTCATAATACCCCTTATCAATGGACTGGATCCCAGCAATATAGATAACTGTAGCAATACTAAGTCCCTTCCATACGTCAACTCCAATAATGGAAAATAGAGCGATATCAACATTCCCTAACCAATCAATTCTCCCAACCCCAAATAAACCTAGAAATGCATTAATTAATCCTTTGGTAGGGTGAAGTAATGTTGCAAAGGTAATACCAATTGCAATCGTACTAATTAAATTAGGAAAAAATACAACAGATCGAATCACATGCTTCGTTTTTATGGCACTGGTGAGAAATACTGCAATTAAAAATGCTAATATTACCTTTAATCCACTGGTGAGCACTGCATATATCATTGTGTTTTTTATACCGATATTTAATGAATTTTCTGAGAAGAACATTTTAAAATTATCTAGTCCACAAAACCTCGAGGAGTTAAAATTCCAAACCGTCAAACTGAAATAGAGGGAAGCCAGGGTTGGTATGATAAAGAATATTACAAAAATCAATGTTGCTGGCACCAAAAACCATAAGGAATAGATTTTTTTCTTGTCCATGTAGGCTCCTTTCTAGTATTAATGCTGTTTTATCATGTAATATAACGATATTTTATCCGTTGCACAGTTAAAAGGATACTATACAAGATACCTCCTCCTAACTGTGCATCAGATCACTTATTTATGGTTGCTAAAGCCACCTTTACAATCAATTACATTTTAAACAGCCATTATCCCTGCTTCTTTATTCTTTCCAATCAAGTCCTAATTGGATTGCTTGTTTATAACAATCTTCATCATATTCCTTAGCTGCCTTTTCTCCAGTTACCTGTCCTGAAGCTGCTTCCTGGCAGATTGCCGGACAATTGGAGCCTTTTACAGAGGTCTGGAATTCCTGAGCCGTACTTGTCTTTCCTGCATCGAAATATGCCTGCATGTCAGTCTTAACTGCCTCATATGCATTATCCGGAAGCTGATATCCCTTTACACAGAAAGGACCATCGGGAAGCTGAGCCTCTGTCATTGCATTTAAAGCTTCATCTGATACATAGAATTCCATGAAGCGAACAATATCTTCATACTTATCACTGTTTTTATTACCATAGATGGAGGTAGGCATCCAAACTGTTAAGCCCTGGTTTGAAGCATCTTCCCCAGGAACACCGAATACACCGATGTTATCTACGGTTTCCTTATCATATAAAGAGTAAATATTGGATAGAGCCTGAGTCAGCATAAACCAATGTGCCCCTTCTCCATTCGCCAGCATGTCACAAGCATCATCATAGGTACATGCCAGATAATCATCGTTATAAAGTCCTAATAAGTCTTCATATTTCTTAAAGCTGCTTAAACCAGCCTCACTGGTTGCGTATTTTGTTGTTCCAGCTTCAAAGCCTGAAGTAAAATTAGGATCTTTTGCTAATACATTATAATAATCTCCAAGGAAAAGAACCTGACTGGTCCAGCTGTCCCCAAAGGCACCAATCATAGCGGTCTCCCCTGCATCTTTAAGAACCTTGCAGTTTGCCACAAATTCACTCCAGGTTTTAGGAACCTGCAGATTGTACTTTGCATACAATTCTTTGTTATAAAGGATAGCACCAGCTTGTGCAGAGGTCAGCGGCACACCGAAGATCTGATTACCTGAGCTTACGGTGCCAACATATGTATCATCCAGTCTCTTTGACCAATCATATTGGCTGATATCAATAAAATATTCTGTAGGATTTAATGCTGCCAATAAGGAGCCTGAATTATACCCCAGCAAATCACACATCTCTCCTGAGGCAAGGCGGGTTTTTACTAAGTTATCACCATCAGATCCACCTGCACGTAATTCTGTCTCGATGGTAATACCAAGCTTTTCCTTCGCCAAAGCAGCTACTGCATTAAAGCCGTTCAATGAAACATCCGAATCAATTAAAAATGTTAAAGTAGCTTCCTTATACTCCCACTGCCCATCTGTTGCGGCAGCACCAGAATCTGTAGAAGCGGTTGGTGCTGCTTCCTCCGTGGTTGCTGACTTTGTGGGTGTGGTTTCCACTGAAGTATCCTTTGCTCCAGAGTTGCATCCAGCCATTAATCCAATGGTCATCATTGATGATAGTAGAACTGCTAATACTTTTTTCTTCATAATGTTCCCTCCAATAATTTATTAATTGCTACCCATTTATTTTCTAATAATTATCATAAATAATCCATGGACATTTGAACACTTCCATATGCAGGTTTTTGCTAACTTGACTTCCTGTAACGACAAATTATCTAATTTTACTTATTTTAAATCCGTTTTACTGAATTAAAGCATCATAGATGCAAATAGCCAGGAGCAATGTTTTTGCTTCTGGCTACTCCTAAGATGTTTTAAGTTTATAATTCAAATTTTACGAATTCTATTTATTTCTAATTACTCTCTCCTAATCGTTCGAAAACTTAGACAAAGAGATGATTCCAAGATATCCAAGGATAAAGGTAACTGCGGAGAATAGAACGGAGGAAATCCACCAGGACATCTGCGCATTGCTAGGAATTGCAGGTATAATCTTATCTCTAAAAATCTCTGAGGTAGATCCCAGTACGAAGCCAATGATCATACTATAGGTCTGATAAGTATACTTATTCATAAGCCATTCCAAAGGCTTTGTAATGATGAAGATACCGATTAATGTTGAAACCCCGAGAATTCCGATATAAATCACATCAAATTCTGTGATTGCTAACAACATGGAATCATACAAACCAAGAATTAAAAGCATATGAGACGTACTGATTCCCGGAAGCACTAACGCTAAGGCAATTATGATACCGGTAACCAGTAGCATCAGATAATGTACGAATCCATTACCACTACTAATCTCAATATTACCGGTGGGGATAAAGCCAATCGAAATAACAATGACAAGTCCGATCAAAAAATAAATCCCTGAGGATATTCTGACAGAGCCGCCCTCAGTCTTTGTTCTTTTATATAGAGCCGGAATTCCTCCAATTACTGCGCCCAAAAAGAAAAAAGATACAGGGAATGGGAACTCTTCCAAGAGCCACTTAATTGCAAATGCTAGAGAACCGATTCCGATTCCTGCTCCGATTACTACCTTCATCAAAAAGATGGTATTCCCTTTTATGTCCTTTAGAAAATTACTGATAGACCCAATTAATCGATCATATATCCCCAACAGGATGGCCATGGTTCCCCCACTAACGCCTGGAACACTCATGGATGACCCTATAATAAAACCTTTTAACATCAAAACAAGACTACTTTTCAAGCTATCCTTCATAATTATCAATTGCACCTGTACTACAGATGCTTTGCTCCTTTCAAATACTAGAACCCAGTATATCATAAAGAATTTTCATTTACAATCAAACTCCCTAAAACTTTTGCCATAAATTGGCTGCAGCCCTTAATACTCCTGCTTATGATTAATCGAATCTACTTTTGTTCGCTGCTTTCTCATTCTGTGATAATACACAAACATTAAGGGTGCAAGTGCCATAACCCATGCCACTGGATTTGCCCAACAGATGCCTAAATACCCAAAGGGTTTTAAAAGCAATATGGTAACCATAATTCTTGCAATCAATTCGCATACTCCGCCTAGTAAAGGTACGAATCCATCCCCTAACCCCTGTAATGCATTACGATACAGATAAAGCAGACCAAGGATCGGATAGAAGGCAGCCACTACATAAAAGAAAGTTCTTGCATTTTCAAATACCATTCCACTGCTGTCATCAACGAAAAGATCAGCAAATTTTGCTCCGAGGATCAATACAAAAAGTAAGGCAAAGACACTCCATATTATGGTTATAATGAATGCTGCTCTTACTCCTTCCCGTACTCTGTCATCTTTTCCTGCTCCTGTATTTTGACCTACATAGGCAGCCAGGCTGACACCGAGGGAAGGAAAGGCCTGAACGATGATATTCTGAATTTTTCCACTGGCAGAAAAAGCCGCTATGTATATAGGACCTAAACCATTTAACGCCATCTGAACAACCATACCACCGATCGCTGTAATTGAGAATTGCATTCCCATTGGTCCACCGATCCTAATTAATTGCCTGATGATAGCACTTGAAAAAATAGTATCTTCTCTCTTCAGCCGTAACATTGGGTATTTCCTTAACATATAAATGAAACACAAAACGGATGCTGTTATCTGCGATACTACAGTTGCGTAACCAGCACCTGCCACTCCAAAGGGCAATATAGCAACAAACAAAAAATCAAGTATAATGTTAAGAATCGATGAAATCAGAAGAAAATAAAGCGGGGTCTTACTGTCACCCAATGCCCAAAGGATTGAGTTAAACATATTATAAGCAATTGTGGCAGTAATACCAATATAGACTACGCGCATAAATCGATAGGTATCGTGAAATATTTCTGCAGGCGTATTCATAACCATGAGAATCCATTGGTTGGACAGCAATAATACCGTCGTCAAAAGAACCGCCATTATAATACATAAATAATAGGACATGGCAACATAACGTTTTAAGCCCTTTGTATCATTAGCACCAAAACGCTGTGCAATGAGGATTGAAAAGCCTCCCGTCATTCCCATAATCCATCCCGTAAACAAAAAGGTAACCGAGCCGGTAGATCCAATTGCTGCCAGAGCATCAACTCCTAAAAAACGGCCTACAATGATGGAGTCTATTAAATAATATAATTGCTGAACAATATTACCGATTAATATTGGTAGCGAAAATTTGAGCAAAATTTTCATTGGCTTGCCTGTTGTCAGTTCATTTGTCATGAAGTAATCCCCTTTATTCCATACATTTTACTCGTCTTATCCTACTATGATTGCATTTATCTCGTTATAACCTTTATCTGCACCATACTTACAACCAGAATTAAGCTCATTATAGCAAATGGTAAAAGTGAATACAACAGGAGATAAAAAAAGAAAAAGCAAAAGTCCAGATGATTTCATCTCTCTGGACTTTTGCTTCTTTTGCTATATAATCTACTTTACCCCTTTACGCTACCTGCGGTAACGCCGCGTATAATGAATTTTGATAAACAAATATAAACAATTACAACAGGGAAGATAGCGATTGCTACCAGCATATACACCTGACCCATATCAAACTTTAGAAAATCCGCACTACGAAGCTGAGCAATCAGAATCGGGAGGGTTTTTTTATCACTTGATTTAATAATCAAAGAAGGAACAAAGTAATTATTCCAGGAGCCTACAAAGGTAAAAATGGCTTGAACCGCGATTGCCGGCTTCATGATTGGTATTACAATTTTGTTAAAGGTGCTAAATTCTCCGGAACCATCAATTCGAGCCGCTTCAACAATATCAAGTGGCAAAGTACTCTCCAGGTATTGCTTCATAAAGAAGAATACTACCGGAGACGCGATGGATGGTATAATCAGGGGAATAAAATTATCCATAAGTTTCATTTTGCCCATCAAATCCACAAATCCAAGGGTAGAAACCTGAATCGGAACCATCATGATAAGCATAATGAACAAATAAAGGGTTCTTCTCAATCGAAACTCGTAAGCATGCAGTGCATACGCTGTCAAGCCGGAAAAATATGTTGCCAGAACCGCGCTCATGCCCGCAATAAAAAGGCTGTTAAACACACCATTTAATACTGGAAGGTTCTCGTTATTCAAGACGTTTTTTAAGTTGACCAGGAATGATCCTCCCGGAATAACGGAAAAGCCTTTCTGAATATCTGGATGTGATCTTGTTGCATTCACTAACAATATAACAAACGGAAACAAGCATAAGAATACGAGGAAAATTAATACAATATAGCTTATGGCGCGTCTTGTGTTTAAAATTGCCATAGAAGAGTTCTCACGTTTCTTCATTACTATTTTCCTCCTTTCTTCTTCGACATATCTCTAGTCATTGAAGTAAATACAATTACGCTTAATATAGAGGATATAATAAATAAGATAACAGATAATGCTCCTGCCATACCATAATTCTTACTAAATAAATGATTATTCAAAAACATAATTAATGTCATAGTCTGTCTATTCGGTGAGCCTTCTCCGTTAGTCAATATTTGAGGAATATCAAACATCTGAATACCACCCAGCATTGCGGTAATAACGACATAGATCAAAATCGGGCGAATGGATGGAATTGTTACCTTAGTAAATACCTTCCAGGGAGAAGCACCATCGATGGAGGCCGCTTCCAACAAGGATCCATCAATTCCTAAAATAGCTGCCATAAGAACAATTGTTGTATTACCAAACCACATGAGATAGTTCATGCCTGCAATCAATCCTCTTGTCGCCCATACCGAGGCAAAAAAGCGAAAGGGTTCCTTCAAAATCCCTAAATTTATCAGGATATTATTAATTGGTCCGCTATCGGAAAACAAAGAGAAAAACAACATGGAAAAGGCTGCTGCCATGATGAGATTTGGCATATAAATAATTGTTTTAAAAAGACCAGTCGCTTTCAGTCTTAATCTTAAATCAGAAAACCAGACCGCTAGCAGTAACGCAATTACAATCTGTGGGATAAAGCCCATCAACCACATAATAAATGTATTGCCTATATATTGTAACAAATCTGCATTCAGTAATGATTTGTAATTTTCAAATCCAATAAAATTAGGTCCTATCTGCTTGAGTCCTGACCTGTAATTTTCAAAGAAGCTATTGTAAAAGGTTGATAATAAAGGAATCAATGAAAATATTATGTATACCGTAAAAAAAGGGATTAAAAATAGATAGCCCCATTTCGCATAGCTGACACCTTTATGTTTCACCTCTATATTCCTTTCTTTTTTCATATTTTACCTCCAATCCTGCGCATTCCGCACATCAAAAGTCTGTGCCGGAATGGCGTAGGCACAAACAAGGATTCCCTGTTTTCAGAATAAGTCTTTTCTTCCCCTGCTGGGGGCAGGATGGGATTTTTCCCATCCTGCTTTTTTCATAATAAATATTATTTCGTTAACTCGGGATATTTTTCAATTGCAGTTTTATAGAAAGTCTCTAATGCTTGTTCCTTTGTTACAGAACCATCAAAGTAATCTTTCATCGCACCCTGTAAGGATTCATTTAATCCCTGATCATATGGTGAGATGTTGCTCATGTCAATTTTAGGTGCTGCTGCAGCAAATAATTTGATATGATTTTGTCCGCCAAGGAATGCTGATTGGAAATCACTGTTAGCTAGTTCATTCATTGCTGTCTGGTTATTTGTATAATCCTGAGTATCCTCAGTAATCTTCTTCATGGTTACAGGATCACAGGTCAAGGTTTGCATAATGTCTTTGATTAAAGGAAGATTGTCGGTTCCTGCTGCTGCACAGATCCAGGTTCCGCCCCAATAATAACTCTCAGGTCCCTGGCAAACTGCATAATCACCAAAGATACCATTACCAACCTCTGCTTTACCGCCTTCAGCTTCAGGAGTCGCCAAAGAATTTCCAAGAAGTGTAAAGTTAATACCCCAAGTTGAATAGAAGAATCCAAATACTTTACCGCTAGGTCCCTGATCTGCTGACCATTCCGGTGCCCACAGAGAGGTCTTATTATTATAGCCTTTTTCTGTATATAACTTAGTCTGATCAACCCATTTCATCAAGTTAGGATCAATCACAATTTTATTACCATCAACCCATGGAGCAGACATATTATTGGAAAATGTACGATATGCATCATCATAACCGGATAACATCTTATAACCCTTTGCTGCTGCCTGTGCTGCAACTGCATCGAATTTTGACCAGTCATTTAAAGCTGCCTGTACCTGATCCGGATCATCAGTTCCAAGAACATCTTTCGCGATGGAACGTCTATAAACGAAAAGTCCAGGTGTTGCCTGCCAGGTAGTTCCCTTTTGAACACCATTGGAATCGGTTACGATATCCTTAGTATACTGATACTGATCAGCAAGATCTGCATCGGTTAAACCTACATCACCCTTTACATCCAGTGCAAAATCAGAATCAACATATTTTAACGCGTAGTCAGCTTCGATTAAGAACATGTCAACCTTATCATCGGTAGCTGCACTTTCCTGATTTAATAATGCCTGATCCAAAGCATTCTGATATGCATTATTATCACTTGGTGTAATAATAAAGTTTACTGTGATACCTTCTGGTAATTTGCCAGCCTTTTCGAAATAATCTGTGTAACGGCTCTTAAATTCTTCATTCCAGCAGTAGATATTAAAAACCTTCCCCTGGGTAACTTCAGAATCAGTCGCAGGTGCTTGTGTTGCAGCAGCATCCTCTGACTTAGCAGGTTCTGTTACGGATACATCAGTTTCAGTGGTACCTTTTGAATCTTTGGAGCTGCAGCCCGTGAGTGAAGATACCAGCATGGCTCCGATTAACATTAATACTATAAGTTTTTTTTGCATTTACTCTTCTCCTCCTAAATTATTGATATTGGTTAATGAATAAGTAACTTTATGTTATGCCAGCGTCCCAGCATTACATCATAATTAGTTTGCATTTACCTGCTTAACCGTCTGTCCTGCCAGCAGTTTTCCCGGTATTAATACCTGGGATGCAAGATATGTCTTTGGATTTTCAATCCAGTCAATTAAGTTTCTGGCTGCTTCATGACCAATCAAAGCAGAATCCTGCTTTACTGTAGTGAGTTTTGGTCTCAGCACCTGTGATAACAAAATACCATCGAAACCTGCTACACTGATATCTTCAGGAATTCGTAAACCTTTTTCTTCAATCACATTCATACCACCGATGGAAGAAAAATCATCGGGAAACATAATACAGGTCGGCGGATCAGGCAGCTCTAATAATTGTCTTGTAGCCTTTGCTGTACTTTTAGCGTCATGATAAAGAGCAGATAATACATATTCCTCCGGAACATCGATTCCTAATGATATACAGGTTTTATAAAAGCTGGCAAGTCGCTTCTGGGTAACTGAGGTATCCTCTCCGTGGATAAAAGCAATTTTTCGATGTCCACACTGATATATATAATTTACCAGATATTCTACGGAACCAACATTATCTGATAGGATTGAAGTCTTTCCATTAAATACATGGTCGATGGTAACCAAGGGGATCGTACTGGTTACTAATTCCAAAACCATAGGATCATAATAGTCCACACTGGCAATAACCACGCCATCATAGTTACGATATTTACAATGCTCCAAATAAGACATTTTCAGGTTCCCTATATTTTGAGATATGAAAGTAATATCATATCCTCTAAGCTCCGCTTCTGATTTTAAATTTTCTAATACAGAGGAAAAGTATTCATGTGCAAGACCGCTGTTTGTCTTATCAGTAAATAGTACTCCTATATTATTACTGTGCTTCGTCTTAAGCATTCTGGCAGCTGAGTTCGGTAGGTATCCCAACTCCTCCGCTATCTTTCTTATCTTCTCTTTTGTATCCTTACCTATATCGCTCTGGTCATTCATTGCTTTGCTTACTGTTGCGATTGATACATTACACTTTTCAGCAATATCTTTTAAAGAAACCAATCTAATTACCTCTCTCTCTCTTGTATACAGTTAAATGTCAAACAAGCCGAATTACTGGTTACGAATAATTCACTTAATCGATTTCGTATTAATCTTACTACCATTCCCATCAAAATGCAATACGCATAATTATTTTTGTAGTAACTATCTAATTTTGTGCATTTGTCTTTATGTATTATTACTTAATTATATATTTTGTATTTAAGTTATTGCATTTCTATATTTTTATTTGTATAATATTCATATCTTAAACGTTTACGTAATTATAATTAAATCGACTGATTTATATTACATGACTTATATTATATAAGAAAGGAAATATATTTATGAAATACGGTTTTTTTGATGATGTAAGAAAGGAATATGTAATCCAGACACCCTCCACTCCATTACCCTGGATTAATTATCTGGGAAGTAACCAGTTCTTTAGTTTGATATCCAACACTGGTGGAGGCTACTCCTTTTACCGTGATGCAAAGCTAAGGCGGCTTACAAGATATCGATATCACAATATTCCTAATGATGTGGGCAGCCGCTTTTTCTATATAAAAGAAGGCGATGATGTTTGGAGCCCCTGCTACAAACCGGTAAAAAAAAGGATCGATAATTATGAGTGTCGCCACGGTTTAGGCTACACAACAATTTCCGGCAGCAGAAATCAACTTTCTGCTTCTGTCACTTTCTTCGTTCCATTAAATGATAATTGTGAAATTCATTATGTGACGCTGAAAAACGAAGGCTCTGTCACGAAAACCTTTGAATTTTTCGCAGCAGTGGAATGGTGTCTCTGGAATGCCGTCGATGATACTACCAACTTCCAGCGTAATCTAAGCATAGGAGAAGTGGAAATAGAACCCGGTGTCATTTACCATAAGACAGAATACCGAGAAAGACGAAACCATTATGCTTTTTATTCAGCCAATGAATCCTCCCATAGTTTTGATAGTGACCGTGATGCCTTTCTTGGTCACGACCAGGATTGGTCATCACCTGTCGCTGTCGAGCGGGGAGCCTGCAGTAATAGTATTGCCAGCGGTTGGTATCCGATCGCAGCACATCAACATTCTGTTACCCTTGAACCGGGAGATACCAAGGAATTAATCTTTGTTCTTGGATATATCGAAAATGAAAAGGAAGACAAATGGGAAGCTCCAAGTATTATTAATAAAGAAAAAGCCCGGAAAATGATGGAGCGCTATTTGGATCCATCTTCTGTGAAAAACGCATTTACCAGCTTGGGACAGTATTGGGAACATCATTTAAACAAATACCAGGTAACCTCTCCTATCTCAGAGCTTGACCGTATGGTAAACATCTGGAATCAGTACCAGTGTATGATAACCTTCCATATGAGCCGTAGTGCCAGTTATTATGAAAGCGGTACCGGTCGTGGAATGGGCTTTCGAGACAGCTGCCAGGATTTACTTGGCTTCGTACATATGATTCCGGAACATGCCAGACAAAGGATCATTGATATTGCCTCCATTCAATTCGAGGACGGAAGCACTTATCATCAGTATCAACCTTTAACGAAACGTGGCAATGGTGATATCGGAAGCGGCTTTAATGACGATCCTTTGTGGCTCGTCGCTTGTACTACTGCTTACATCCGTGAAACCGGAGATCTGTCCATTTTAGAGGAACCAGTTCCTTTTAATAATGTAGAAGGATCCGAGAAACCATTGTTGGAACACTTAAGAAGAAGTGTGCAATATATTATTAATAATAAGGGTCCTCATAATCTACCTCTCATCGGACGTGCCGATTGGAATGACTGTTTGAATCTAAACTGCTTCTCCGAGGAACCGGGTGAAAGTTTCCAGACCTGTGCTAACTTTGAAAGCGGAGTAGCAGAAAGTGTATTCATCGCTGCTATGTTTGTAAAATACGCAAATGAATATGCTGAGCTCTGTGAGCGAATAGGTCTTGTTGATGAGGCTAAAGCAATTGATCTGGAAGTTCAGTCTATGACTGCTGCAATCGAAAAGGACGGCTGGGACGGAAAGTGGTTTAGACGTGCCTATGATGCCTTTGGTAAGCCGATCGGAAGTCAGGAATGTGAAGAAGGAAAAATATATATAGAACCTCAGGGTTTCTGTGTTATGGCAGGGATTGGCAAGGATAATCAGAAAGCACAAACCGCCTTAGACAGTGTTGATGAGCTCCTCACCTCGAACTATGGAATTCAGCTTCTCAACCCTTGCTATTCCGATTATCACCTTAACTTAGGAGAGATATCCAGTTATCCACCTGGTTACAAGGAGAACGGAGCCATCTTCTGCCATAACAACCCTTGGGTTAGTATTGCAAATACGGTAATTGGAGATGGTAATCGAGCTTTTAAAAATTATAAGAGCATTGCACCTGCTTTTATCGAAGAAATCAGTGATATTCACAGAACCGAACCCTACGTATACAGCCAGATGATCGCCGGAAGGGAAGCCGTTCATTTTGGGGAAGCAAAGAACAGCTGGCTTACCGGTACCGCTTCCTGGTCCTTTGTGAATGTCAGCCAATATATCCTCGG
Organism: Bacillota bacterium; assembly: GCA_023386815.1. Taxonomy (GTDB): domain Bacteria; phylum Bacillota; class Clostridia; order Lachnospirales; family Lachnospiraceae; genus Mobilitalea. The sequence goes on along the minus strand of JAEWIZ010000008.1, from coordinate 240,378 downwards.
AATTCGGGCAGATTATGACGGTCTCGTGGTAGAGCCTTGTTTACCGGATGAAATTGGGGAATTAAATATCACACGTTGGTTCCGTGATGCTGAGTATTCCATTCATATTGTAAACAAAAAAACTGGTAGGATAAATCTATCAGTGGATGGGACTCCAATTGATGGTACTGTGATTCCTCTCTCAGAGGGCAGAAAGAAATATCAGGTAGAGGTAGAACTCTAAACGGAAGAATCAAATAAAAAAGCATAGCAGAAAAATCATCCTGCACCTTACAAAGGTTTGGGATGATTTTTCTAATCATTATTTACTAATATATCAATAATTAACATTGCTTCAGCAACACAATATCACTTTCCATAATACTTTCATCCAATTTTTATATTCAAAATAAACCTTACCACTTATTCATAACTTTTTCAGCAAAGCCCACCAAATGATCGATAGGAACGATTGTCCCATCGTCCAGTACTGCCTTTCCTGAAAAATGACCAAACACCTGATGCTGATCTGATTCCAGTACCAAAAGACTGGTACAAGCCGCCCGGTCGAGGATTGGTCTAAAATCCATCTCTACTCTTCCATCATCACTGGTAATTGTCCAGGGCTTTAGATAATCTTCACTTCCATCACTCTTTCGAGGTATGATGAAGAGGACATTATGTAATTTATGTGCCTTTCCCTCATAGAAGAGCATATTCTCTGTAGCCGCCGAAGTATCACCGAACCCATAACCCAGATTAAAACCAAAGGTTTTCCCATTGATCTGACCGGAGGCACTTCCCCAATACCAGGTATTCTTATAAGTCCACACACCTCGTCCCCAATCCAGTACAGCAAAGGAATCTTGGGAAGAAAACACATACTCCTTTCCTAAAACAGTAACTTGACCCTGAGCTCGCATACAGTTAATCTTTTGATTATAATAAAAATGTGCTTTTTTATGAAAAGGAGTTGCTATTACCATGGATTCCTCCGGTTCATCCATGAGAATCAGTCGTCCCTGTATTGGCAAATGATCTGCAAACTGTTCCATTCGAAATTCTAGGATTCGTTTTCCCTCTTCATGACGAAAGGATATCCTATAATCCTTTCCTACGTATGTAAGATTCCCCTCCAGGGATGAAGCTGGCAGATTCTTATTTCCCTTCGTCATAAACTGCATCCGACTCACGGTTTTTTCTTTGCCTTCGTCAAGCCATAAAAAAGATATGGAATCCAATCCCATATAGGAATTATCCGCAATTGTCAAAGCTACTGCATAATGTTCATTATTAATTAAGTAGTAATCCCACTCTTTGATCCTCAATGGATTCGCTCTGATATCTGACCGCTTATATATGGGTAGTAATTTCTTCGCATAGCCAGGTTCCCTTAAGTCTCCATCCTCTTTTAGTAGAAGTTCTGATTTAATAATCTCATGTTGCATAACTAACGCTCCTCTCCGACACTTCCTTATTCGAAAGACCCATCCTTATCCTTCTATTATCTGTCCACATGTAAAGAAATGTCAAGTAAATAACAACAAAATCCCAACGAAACCTCCCGAGTCATCACTTACCTAGATTTCTACTTAGGCCCATCATAGATAATAAAACTGCTTCGATATAAAGCTATTATTTTTCCAAAGCTTTATTTCGAAGCAGCTTACTATGATAAGTTTCTTTTTGTTTACATCGGATTCATTCTACTCTATCCCAAGTACCGTATTCGAATCCGAACCTTCAGAATAGGATAAGGTAATTTGATCTCCAACATTGTATTTTATGATGTTAATAAAATCATTTACAAACACATCAAATATTTGATTGCTGTTATTTAAGAGGATGTAATAATGCGTATTTCCATCAACCACACTGTCTACTATCTTCGTGATAGAACCTGTAATCTTGGGTAACTTTGAGGTATCAGCTACGCTAATTCCACTGGATTTCATTAATTCCAGATACGTTTTCTCACAGGCGTTGACTGTATCTCCAATTGCAACCACCTGATACTGCGCAATATTTACCATGGCATACATTTTCACCAAGCCTGCTGCATCCTTCAAGGCAATAAAGTATGTTGGCTCTCCTCCTATGTTCAAAAGCAAAGGAAAGGTAGCTTTATAGCCAAGATGCTGTACCTGGCCTTCCGCAGAAGCCATCGCAGAATACTCCTCTGCTCCAGAGATTGAGTAGAACCTGGTTTCAGCGGTTCTCTGATTCATTAATACAAAGCCTACATTGGATTCATCTGCACCGACAGAAGTAACACCCGTGTAAACCCATACATCATCCTCCATCGCTATATAATTATAACCATCCGTTGTCTGTAGTGCATCCTTCTGGCCAAAAACAGAGTTCCAATAGCCATGAATCAGGGTTCCATGATAATCGTATAAGGATACTAATAGATCTGCTGAGTATACCTTATCTACCCAACTAGGTACATCCTCAATGGCATAATCCGTTAATTCTCCGGTGACAGCATTCACAATAACAGCTCTTCCAATGGTCTTTCCACCAAACAAACCAATGGTATAATCTTTCACTGGACAGATCCAATAAGGTGTTCCATCATCTCCAATCTCAAAGTTAATGGTATCAAAGATGTAGGTGGGGTAATTAAAACGTAGGTAACGATAGATATCCCTGCCAAAACGCTCAGCTTCCGAGTATTTCATCCCTTGCTCCAGTTTTACCAGTTCTACATTCTGTGTTGCCATATCAATTCTAATATATGCAGGTATTCCTTTGGAACGGTTGGTAAACCATTTAAAGAAGCTGCCGTATTCTAAAGGAGTTACTCTAACCGGAGTGCCTTTATAATTGATTTGGGTATAATTGGATGCCACTTCAAACTGAGACACATATTCTGCTATGCTTCCCATTTTTCTGGATCCCAATAAAATCGCTGAGTCCTTATCAAGAATCGGGATTTCCTTATAAGATATTTCTTTAATATCATCGGTATAATTACGCTCTGATATCTCTAATAACCTCTGATATTTTTTTGAATTCACAATCGGTGATGATAGGATACCACCAACAATGAATACGAGTGACATAATTCCTGTGATGCTTAAAATTACAGTGAATAAAATATGACGTCCTGTCTTTTTGCTTTCTCCATTACTTTTTTTACCCGTATAGGATATAATTCCAACAATAATGGTAACAACAATGAGTGCAATTAAGATAAACCACCAGAAACCAGGGGAGTGGATATTTACTGCAGGTAATGTAATGTAGTAGTAAACAAATCCAATGATACCTAGTATTGCTAGGGTAATTAACACTTTTATAGCTTTCATAACGATAAATCCTCCTCGTTTTTATACACATAAACTATTATCATTATATCCCATAGTATTCCAATAAACATTATAATTTGATTATAAAGAAATGATTTCTCGATTATATCTCAAAGAACATTCATTTTGGCATTTGTAATCTGATCAAATTCGATTATTTCACGATTACTTTACGATTACTTCTTCAATACACCTATAAAAAAGCAGCAACCAAAGTCATATCCCTCCATTGCCGCTTAATATAAGTTTTTTAATCCAAATCTTTTGTCAGGTTTACAAGGGTTTCTTTGATTAAGTGGGCATTTCCTCCCTGCTCGGCAATAACTTGGCTTACCTTATCATATCCCAGCCTCGCAGTATAGGCAGTTGCAAATGCATAGGAACGGTTTAACAACTCTTCACATCGCTCTCTGTCTGGTTCCACCAATTCAATACATTTTGTCTGAAAAATCGTGACTGCCCTTTGTAGCAACAATAAACTCTCAAGCAGGGAATCTGCAATCAAGGGCAAAAATGCATTTAATTCAAATTCACCGTGAGCAGCAGCGGTAGAGACTGCTGTATCATTTGCAATTACCTTCATTCCGGTCTGCATTACCATCTCCGGTATAACCGGGTTGATCTTCCCAGGCATAATCGTACTGCCCATCTGCATTGGTGCTAATTTAATCTCGCCGAAGCCGCCATGGGGTCCGCTGTTCATCAACCGAAGATCATTTGATATCTTTATTAAGTTGACAGCCAGCGCCTTTAGTAACCCGGACACCTCCACGAATACATCATTATTCTGGGTGATATCCATTGGGTATTCTGCAGCTGCCAAGCCAATATCCGTCATACTTCTTAACTCTTCCAGGATAGCAAATCGGTATTTTCGCTCTGCATTACTGGAGGTTCCTACAGCCGTACCCCCAATATTCACCTGTCTTAAACGCTCCTCAACCTTATACAGCCTCCACCTGTCTCTGGCAATTGCCTGGGCATAGGCTCCGAATTCCGCACCCAGTGTAATTGGAATTGCATCCATCAACTCCGTACGTCCCAGTTTCTTGATATCATCAAATTCATTTTCTTTTACTTGAAGTGCTTGTTGAAGTTTCGCACAGGCCTCACTAAGATCTCTTAGCAATTCAATTGCTGCTATCCTGAGTGCCGTCGGATATACGTCATTCGTTGACTGTCCTCGGTTAACATCATCTAAGGGGTGAATGAAGGAATACTCTCCATACTCTTTTCCTAATATCTTTAAGGCAAGATTTGCAATTACCTCGTTTACGTTCATATTTGTGGAAGTTCCGGCACCGCCTTGCAGCGCATCTACAACAAACTGATCGTCCTCACTTCCAGTCAGAATCAGATTACAGGCTTCTACAATCGCCTGATATACCTCTTTCTTACCTATCCCAAGCTTTAGATAGGATAGAGCTGCCGCCTTTTTTATTTTGACAATAGCATAAATCAACTTTCGATCGGTTCTCTTAAAACCAAGATCAAAATTTTCTTTTGCACGGGCAGTCTGAAGACCATATGCTATGTCGTCCCTCAACTCCAATTCACCAAGCTTATCTTTCTCCTTGCGCATCCATTTACTCCTCAATTTCTGCTAAAATATGTGGGAAGGGTTCCAGGCTCCTCTTTAGAATACCCTGCATGTAGGCAATCAAAATTCCATAATTGGTAATAGGTACGATCTGATCCTCGGCACATTTCATACGGAAGTTCACTTCTCTCTCCGGCAACATACAACCGCCGCAATGTACAATTAATTTATACTTTGTTAAATCCTCATAAAATTCACCACCGGAGGTAAACTCAAAATTCACTTGCTTTCCGGTATAATTCTTGATCCATCTGGGAAGCTTTACCTGTCCGATATCATCACATTGTCGGTGATGCGTACAGCCTTCTGAGATGAGAACATTATCTCCATCTTCCAGCTTTTCGATAGCAGCGGCTCCCTTCACTGCTTCCTCCAGTAACCCCTTATATCTTGCAAATAGAATGGAAAATGAGGTTAGCATGATATCTTTTGGGGTATCCGCCGATACCTTTGCAAATACCTGGCTGTCCGTGATTACTAACTTTGGTTTTTTCCCCAAATTAGAAAGAGTTTCTCTCAGCTCATATTCCTTGACTACAATGGCAGTTGCATCTGCCTCCAAAATATCACGGATGGTCTGCTGCTGAGGCAGAATTAATCTTCCCTTTGGCGCTGCCTTATCAATCGGGGTAACAAGTACTACAAAATCCGACGGGTTGATTAGGTCTGCCACAATCTTCAGCTTTTGGTTTTCTACCGGAGCAAGTGACGCTATTCTTTCCTTTAAATCTTCTATATTTTTCTTGTCCTTTGCACTCACAAAAATCTCGTGCTCCGCCGTAGCCGGACAGACATCCAGTAAATCCATTTTATTGTAGACGATTAAATAGTTTATATTTTTTTCACGAAAAAACGTAATTAATTCTTCATCCTCCGGTGATCTGCCAGTGGTGGAATCTATCACCAAAATTGCTATATCAGTCTTATTTAGAACTTGCTTTGTCTTTCGAATTCTCAATTCTCCCAGCATCCCAACATCATCAATACCAGGTGTATCAATGATCATAACCGGGCCAATTGGCAATAGCTCCATCGCCTTATATACCGGATCCGTAGTGGTTCCTTTCACGTCAGAAACCACAGCCAGCTCCTGCCCTGTAACTGCATTTACCACACTGGACTTACCGGCATTTCGCTTGCCAAAAAATCCAATATGAATTCTATCTGCTGAAGGTGTATCATTTAAACCCATTCTTATCCCTATCCTTTCGTATTTTACTCCAACTAAATAAATGATGAAACCCGCTCTTGTGCGATTGACGCAAAATCCTTGGCTGCAACATATCCCCCAAAGGACTGTGCACTTTTGACCGCATCTAAGATAGCGTTTTCGACTGCTTTGCATGCAAGAATCCCAACTGCATCCAGGGACGCATTCACTTCTCCGGTGCACATTGTAAATATCGTATCGCCATCAAAAATAGTATGAGCCGGTTTCACACATCTGGCAATTCCATTCTGAGCAACAGCTGCTAATTTGGTAGCCTGCGCTTTATTTAATCTGGCATTTGTTATTACAGTTCCTATCATTGTATTACCGCTAAACAAATCTTCGTTCAACTGGAATTTTTCTAAAATTGCTCGTTCACTGCCATAAAACTCGGTTCCGTCCTCTGTTCTCATGCCGGCTAAGATATTACCCGTCTCATTTTCAAGTACATCACCGACACAATTAACCGCTATCACCGCACCTACTACAAGATCCTTATATCGAAAAGCCCAGCTTCCGATGCCACCCTTCATGGCACGATGGGTTCCACCGGTGGTTCCAATTGTCGCCCCTGTACCAGCTCCATAGTTACCACTTGTCCAGGCTGTATGGTCAAAAGCCTCCTTACAGGCATGATATCCCATAGCTGCATCAGGCCGTATCCTAGGGTCCCCGCATTTTAGGTCAAATAGGATTGCACTGCATACATTTGGTACCACTGTCACACCAACATCACGTCCTATTTTCTTCTCTTCTAAAAATTGCATGACTCCGCCAGCAGCATCCAGTCCGAAGGTGCTTCCCCCTGCTAAAATAACGGCGTGTACCTTCTCTCTATTATTAATCGGATTCAAAGAATCGGTATCACGTGTCCCCGGTGAACCTCCACGAACGTCTACCCCACAAACAGCACCGTTTTCGCAGATAATAACCGTACAGCCTGTGGCTGCTTGTACATCTTGTGCTTGTCCTATTTTAAATCCTTCTATTTCATTAATCTCTATTTTTATCATGCTATACTTCTCCGATTGCATTTTTTATTGCCACAACAATTTTATCAACATCAGCAAGTGCACCTTTTCCCGTATCTCCGCAAGCTAACAAAGACTCTTTTGGCTCCACGAACTCATAACCATGGGCTGCTAATTTTTTGATATTGTCTTGAGTGATCGAATTCTCATACATCGCTGTATTCATGGCCGGGCAAATTATAATAGGCTTATTCTGAATGGCCATCACGACAGTGGAAAGCATATCATCCGCAATCCCTGAGGCAAGCTTCCCAATCATATTGGCAGTAGCTGGCGCAATGACGCAGCAATCCGCTCTTTGCGCTAACGAGATATGACGAACATCCGGATAATATATTTCTTCAAACATATCTGTGTATACCCGATTCTTTGTTAAGGTTTGCAGCGTAAGGGGCGTAATAAACTTCATGGCTGAGTCAGTCATAATGGTATGCACAAGAATATTACTTTTTGTAAGTTGATTCGCAATTTCTGCAGCTTTGTACGCCGCTATGCTGCCTGTTATCCCCAGGATAATTTCTTTCATACAATTAACAGATCCCTTCCGTTTTGGCTTTTAATTTAGAACTATATTCTAATAACTTTTTCCTTACTGATTTAGCTCTAAGGTAGCTGTTACAATAGCCTGAGCTATTTCTTCTTTTGTTGAACGTATTTGAATTTTTTTATTCCTATCAATTAAATAGCCGACATGCTTGTCCTTTGTGATATCCTGTAAATCATTTGCCAAAACAAAGCTGCAGTGATTATCCTGTAATACATGAAACGCTGTCTCTATCAATTCTTCTACACTAACCTGGTCGAGCAGCTTAAATCCGACAAGGATTGCTTCCGGGGCAATTTTTTGAAAAAAGGATATCACCTTTGGCGTCTGTTCCATACATAGGATTAATTGATTGATATTGGAACGAATTTTTCCGTCACTACTCATGATTGTTTCGGAGTCCTGAAATAGTGAGGCAACAAAGTCCTCCAAAATTGCCGCTTTTTCGTGAAGTATATCCAATTTATCATTTAAGGTTTTTGAAATCATTGGTACGGAGGTAACTGTTTTCACACGATAATCACTTACCGCCATGCTATGAATGATAATATCGATCGTATCCCTCTCTATGATATTCTTTATAGCATCTTCAAGGCTAGCTACCGTATCAACAAAGACAAGTTCAGCTTTCTCCGTTTGCGGAACAATTGAATTCTTTCCACATATATAATATATCTTTGTTACTTCCTCAATTCCCGAATATGCATCTGCAATCAGACTGCCAAGCTTTCCTGTTGAGGTATTTGTAATACTCCTTACACGATCAATCGGTTCGGTTGTTCCACCTGCGGTTATCAAAACTTTCATATCATTCCACCTTACTTCATCTTTTCACAATATTAAGCATTACAGTAAAAATAAATGGTTAGATATACTTTTTCCCATTATATCAACTCTTAATTATTATCACAATGTAAAAATGCTTTCTTTTTTCCATTTTTCTCTGTTCCAAAGCTGCTGGGTGAACATCCGCAAGCTTTTTTAAAGCATCTGGAAAAGTGATATATGTCGTTAAAACCAGACATTCGTGCGACCTGACTTATTTGCAGCGCCTCATTCATCAGAAGATACTTTGCCTTATCAATGCGGGCGTTGATTAATTCTGTCTTTGGTGTTGTATGAAAAAATTTATGATAATAGGCATAAACCTGGCTTTTTTCCAAGTTAACTGATTGGCATAATCGCTCAATGGTCCAGTCCTCTTCGCAGTAGGTAAGCATCTGAAGACGCAGTGATTGAAATTCAGAAAATAGGGATGTATTTTCCGAAATCTCTAGCATACTTTTATGAACATTACGATCTAAGTGAATCAGTAACTGCCATAAATAAGTATCGATCAGTTTCTCATAATTCATTGCTTTTGTTAAATGCTCTTTATGAATACTTTTGATAAACCAATTAATCTCATTCATCCCTTCCGGATAAAAAATTGTATTTACTGGAATCCCAAACCAAAGTCCCACCTCTGACTCAGCGAAAAAATGGATATAGCTATTATAAAACTCATTTACCGCCTGATATCTTTGAGGAAAACCCGGGGTATATAAAATACATGCTCCTGCTTTTGCTGTAATAGTTTCTCCATTTATCTCAAAATTCATCGGAGCTAAAATCAGCAAAAACAAATAACTGGTACTGCCATTCGGCCGATATATAATATCCCGGTTGGGATTATGAATGTTATATCCGCAATATTCAATGGTGTACATCTAACACTTCCCCCTTTTATCCGCAGTTCTACTACTATTTCATGATACTTATATCATCATTTCTTAGCTCTCTATTGACTCTTTTCTATCTCTTTTCTATCTCTATCTTTAATCATAATCCACAATCGGACAAAATGTCAAATACAACGGAAGAAAAATCATTTCTATCAATGGGAACTCAATGATATAATACCAGTAAAACAATAGAAGAAAGGAATCCACTCTAAAATGAAAAAAGCAAGCATCCACATTGATAAAAATTTTATTGTCGGAGAAGTTGACAAACGAATCTTTGGCTCTTTTATTGAGCATCTTGGCCGCGCTGTATACAATGGTATCTATCAGCCCTCCAGCCCTCTTTCTGATGAGCAGGGGTTTCGAAAGGATGTTCTAAGTTTGGTGCGTGACCTTGCGGTTCCCATTGTCCGCTATCCTGGAGGTAACTTTGTATCCGGCTATCATTGGGAGGATGGCATCGGTCCCAAAGCTGATCGTAAGGCAAAGCTGGATCTGGCTTGGTCTGTTATCGAAAGCAACCAGTTTGGTCTCAATGAATTCCTGGATTGGACGAAAAAGGCCGGGACAGAAGCTATGATGGCAGTTAACCTTGGTACCAGAGGAATTGAGGACGCAAAAAATCTTGTGGAATACTGTAACATAAAAAAAGGGTCATATTATAGTGATCTGCGCAGAAGTCATGGCTATGAAGACCCACATGATATCAAGCTATGGTGCCTTGGTAACGAGATGGATGGCCCTTGGCAAATGGGTCATAAGACCGCGGATGAATATGGACGCATTGCCTCGGAAGCTGGGCGAATCATGAAAATGGTGGATCCTTCCATAGAACTGGTTGCCTGCGGAAGCTCCTTTCTACAGATACCTACTTTCGCAAGCTGGGAGGCAACCACCTTGGAGCATTGCTATGATCAGGTCGATTATCTCTCCTTACACCAATATTATGGTAATCCGGAGGGGGACACTCCGAACTTTCTTGCCAACTCCGTTGCCATGGAGGAATTCATCTGCTCCGTCATCTCCATCTGTGATTACGTCAAGGCTAAGACGAGAAGTAAAAAGACACTTCATTTATCCTTTGATGAGTGGAACGTCTGGTACCATTCTCACAAGCAAGACCAAGAACTGGAGCGTTGGACAGAGGCTCCCCATCAGCTGGAGGATATCTATAATTTCGAGGATGCTCTTTTAGTCGGAAGCATGCTGATTACTCTACTTAAACACGCGGACAGAGTTAAGATAGCATGTTTGGCACAGCTCGTTAATGTAATTGCTCCAATCATGACCTCGGATACAGGTGCCTGGAAGCAAACCATATACTATCCATTCCTTCATGCCAGTTTATACGGCAGAGGAACCGTGTTACATACAATTGTTAAATCCCCTGTCTATGACAGTAAACATGGTGATGCCCCGTATCTTGACTCCGTTCTGGTCATGAATGAAGAAGCTCAGACTTTAACTATCTTTGCCGTAAATAAATGTCTCGATGATAGTATGGAGATCAGCTGTGACCTGCGTCAGTTCTCCGATTATCAGCTGATCAATCATTTCGTTTTAACCCATGATGATCTGAAAGCAGAGAACACGGAGGAACATCCTGACAATGTGTCTCCTAGGTCTGGTGGTATTTCATCAATTCAGCAGGGTCACTTGAAAGCAATATTGGAAAAACAAAGCTGGAATGTTATCCAGTTTAAGAAATAGTTTTTCCTTCCTAGAAATTAACTAACATGACATAAAGGTGCCTCATACCCACTAAATTGCAGCGAGGATGCGGCACCTTTTCATATCTCATATGGCTAGACAATGGCAAAGCTCATAACTTAAGGCTATTTTTCACAATCTATATCGTTCACAATTTTTTATTGATATGTAACACTATTAGTTTTTCATTCCAGTTAATACAATTCCTTCTACAAAGCTTTTTTGCCCCAGCACATATATAATAATGCCAGGAAATATAGTCATAAACGTTGCTGCTAATGCCACCGGCCAATTCGTTCCAAAGGAACCAGTAAAATTGGTTAAAGCCACGGCAAAGGTGAATTTACTCATACTATTAATATAAATAATCTGTTGAAGCATATCGTTCCAGATCTGAATGAACAGCATCATGGCAACCACTACAATAGCTGGCTTAATGGAAGGAACAAGAATCTTCCAGAGAATATACATTCTTCCTGCCCCATCGATGGAAGCGGCTTCATCAAGTTCTTTTGGAATTGTCATTAGAAATTGTTTTATCAAGAATATATTAAAGAATCCACCACCTGTTAAATAAGGCAGAATCAACGGCCAGTAGGTATCACCCAGACCAAGTCCCTTTGTCCAGATTACATAAAGCGGAATTAACGTAACCATACCAGGCAAAAGAATTGTTCCGACACAAATATTAAAAATAAGTTTTTTTCCTCTAAAACGCAATCTTGCAAAGGCATATCCACAAAAGATCGCAGTTACTGTACCAAAAAGCACCGCAGGAATAATAATGGAGAATGTGTTGATAAAGTATCTCCAGTATTCAAAGGTTTCCAGAGCCTTGGAATAATTAGACCATAACCACTCATAGGGAAGGAAGGACGGTGGATATGCATTTAATGCTCCCGTGCTCATTAACGAAGATCTGAAGATCCACCAGATAGGCAACAGAACCAACAGAGCTATGAATAGTACGAGCAATGTCACGACCAGTATTACCAGCTTTTCTTTTTTCTTTCTGCTTTTTAATACTCCATTACCCACCATCTATTCCTCCTCTCCAAAGATCTGTGTCTTCTGTGTCTTAAACAAAATAATCGTAAAGATGCCCACAAGGATAAAGAAGATTACCGCATATGCAGCAGCATACCCCATCTTATTCTTTTGAAACCCATACAGATAGATCACATAGGACATAAACATGGATTTTTTACTCGGCCCGCCGTTCGTAAGTGCCAATGCGGGATTAATAACCTGGAGATGAGTGATCAAGGCTGTCAGAACATTGTAAAAGATGATCGGAGAGATGCTTGGAATCGTAACATTCCAAAAACGTTGCCAGGCATTTGCTCCATCTATTTTTGCTGCTTCGACATAAACTCCAGGAACATTTTGAAGTCCTGCTAAAAAGATTACAATCAAATTGCCACTGATCCAGATCGCAATTAATACCAGTGAGGGAACAACTTGTTCCGTGCTATTTAAAAATCTCTGAGGAGGTAGCCCTACCATTCGTAAAAGGAAATTAAACAGTCCAAAGTTACCTTCATACAACCATTCCCAGCCTTTAAAAACACCGATGGCAGGAAGCAGGTAAGGAACAAAGAAAATGGAACGGAATAAGGTTCTACCTTTAATCTTAATATTCAGCATCAGGGCAACTACCAAAGAATAAAGAATTGCTCCAACTACTGCAAGAAAAGCATAAAGAACTGTAGCCTTGATGGAATCAAAAAAGTAGATATCTTTTGTAAAAATACGAATAAAATTCGAAAATCCTACAAATTTTGGTGTTGTCAGCCCATTCCAGTCAAATAAACTTAACACAAATACTGCTATTGTTGGCAGATAACTAATGAATGTAACACCAAGAAATGCTGGTATCAAACACAAATAAGCAGTGATTTCTTCCTTTTTTCCAGCTCTTGACGTAATTTTTAATTTTGCTTTATTTTTCATCCCAGCACCTCTTTTAGTCAACAGGTGACCCACACAGTTTTCTATGTCGGCCACCTGATCCCATTTTAAATTAATTTGGATTGTTTTCTTCAAAAATGCTTAATAATTCTTCTTTGTTTTCCCCGATTGCTTCCTTCATTGTCTGGCTTCCAGTCCACACGCCTGAGAATACCGAGTCTAAGGTAGCATTAAACTCTTCTGCTCCGTTTACATAATACCAAGCGGTAGATGTGGCATTATTCTTCGCATAATCCACAACAGCGCTCTTATACATTTCTTTTTCAGGGAAGTTAGGATTACCAATCCACTTGTCAATTTTATCTGCATCTGTATACCAGGATTCCAGGATCGGCATCCAGGTACCCGCTTCAATCAATGACCAAGAGTTCTCTTCCTTATAATACCACTTCAGCCATTCCATTGCTTCCTGAGGATGCTCTGTTGTTGAAAATACTACATTTGGTCCGCCGGTACAGATCGTAACTGGCTCTTTCATAAAGGGAAGTACACCAACACCATATTCAAAATCTGCATTCGGTCCCAGGAAGGTTCCTACATTCCATTGTCCGTCGGTAGCCATAACAACTTTTTTACTTCCCAAGGAAGATTCCAGAGCATTTGCTGCACTTGTTACCGGAGGTGCACAATGATATACAGAGGAGAGATCCGCAATTCTCTGAAGAGCTTCTACTGTTGCGTCACTATCAATCGTACAGGACTTTCCGTCTTTGCTGTAGTAGCCTCCTCCATTGGATAAAGTCCATACTTCTAACTGCCATGGCAGTGTATTTACAGTGCAACCATATATATCAATATTATTAGGATCAAATTCTGGATCCAAGGCATTTTTCCCATTAATGTCTAACGTAAGTAATTGTGCGGTTTTAACAAAGGTATCCCAATCCCAGGCTGTAGCTGCGCTTGCAGGAGGCGTTAACTCCTTCACATCTAAGCCCTGCTTTTCACAAACCTCTTTTAATAAAGAGGTATTATACCACAGATTCAGTACTTCATTAGCAGCAGAATAAGCTACCGGTTTCCCCTCATACCGGAACGTTAATGAATCTAAAGGCTTTGCATCACCTTCGCCATACATACTACTGATGTCAGCAAGTAATCCGTTTTCAGCAAATTTCAGTACACCAGCTTCACTCATGATAGCCGTATCAGGAAGCTCTCCTGCTGTAGCCATAGCATTTAATTTTGTTACATAGGTATCATGGTCAATCTTAACTACTTCTACTTCAATCTTGTCTTGTTCGCTGTTAAACTTATCTGCCACTTTTTGCGTAGCAGCAGTTTCCACTTCATTTCCCCACTGTGCATAAGTGATTTTTATTTTCTCTGTGCTACTCTTCTCATCGTTCGTTGCAGGTTCATCCTTTTGTTCTGTGCTCACATTCGCATCAGTACTTGATACTTTTTCCTCACCACCCTGAGAACATCCTGTCAGTAACATTGCCGATAACACAGCAGCTAACAATCCACTCAATACCTTTTTCTTCATTTCTCTCCTTTTCTCCTTTTCTCCTTTTTTATTTATAACGACCTATGTCTGTCGTTCTAAACATAATGAACAGTTCTGCCTTACTTTTCTCCATATCTCTAAAGCAATCGTTCCAGATCTTTATTAAAGTAACTCCTTCACCCATACAAGCATTTCACCGGTTTTGCGGTTTCCCCAGTAGGGATAGGGTATTAAAGTAATATCCTTTTCCTCAAATTCTGGTCTTTGTTCTGTATATAACCCTTTTGTTTCCCATCCTGTTGATACTATCTTCTTTCCTCTGCCCCGAATGATACTGGTTCCTCCCAGCAGGCTTTTATCATAATCCTCCTGCAACTCAGAGTTCGTATCAAGATAATATGCTGGCAGATTTGCCTCGTTGTCTATCTCTTCCATACAAAAAACAAGAGGTCCCTTCATTACTGCCACCTTACCCAGATCCTCTTTTACAAGTGGGTTGGCACGAACGAATCGAGGCTTCAGATCAAAATTTAGGATAAGTTTATTACTGGTAAATTCTGATTCCAAAATGTAATAGCCACTGTTATCTACCTTAGCATTTTGTTCAACTCCATCCAAATGAAGAGTATATTCCTGCACATAGTCCGGTATTCTTATACAGATTCTTCCTCTGACCTTGGCAGGGCTGGTAATAGATATGTTTACTAGTCCATTATATGGAAATACTGTTGTTACTTCAACCTCCACCTCTCGGCCTTGAATCTCAGTTCTCAGCTTGCTTGAAATAAACAAGTTAATCCAGACCGTATCCTCTTCCTTTAGATAGATATACTCTCCTAAGGATGCCAAAGTTCTGGCAATATTGGGCGGGCAGCAGGCAACACCAAACCAGGGCTGTCTTACCGGTTTTACATGTTCCTTCGAGGTTTTAGCAAGACAATTATCCGGCCACACTTCCAGGGGATTGACGTAGAAGAAACTCCGTCCATCCATTGCAATCCCAGCAAGAACCGTATTGTATAGTGCTTTTTCTACAATATCGTAATATTTAGCATCTTTTTTAATCTGCGCCATTCTTCGTCCAAAGAGCGCTAAGGCAATCGACGCGCAGCTTTCCGAATAATTACTGTTATTTGGCAGATCATAATCCGTTGTAAAGCGCTCTAGTATTCCGGAGCTTCCTACACTGCCTGTGATATACATCCGTTTCCCGACCATATTATTCCACAACCTCTCGCAAGCTTCCATCAGCTTCGTATCATCATAGGCTGCTGCAATATCCGCCATGGCACAGTACATATATCCAGCTCTAACTGCATGACCCTCCACAGTCCTCTGCTCTCTAATCGGCAAATGTGACTGTGAATAAGCGATATCATAGTTCTTAAACTCATCAAAAAGATGCTTAAAATCAGGTCGATTTTCTTCTTCTAAAAAGTAATTAGGTTCTTGCCCTCGGCGATCCAAAAACATCTTTGCCTGTTGTAAGTAGCGAATTTCACCCGTCACTTCATAAAGCTTAAATAGGCCGATTTCTACCTCCTGATGCCCTGGACATCCTTTCGAATTCTTCTCCAAGGAGAATTCATCACAGATCAAATCCGCAAAACGTCTCATTATATGTACTAACTTATCCTTACCAGTTGCTAGGTAATAAGCCACTGCAGCTTCCATAAAATGCCCTGCACAGTATAGTTCATGTCCTTCCATCAGATTACAAAAGCGCTTTCCCGGCTCCTTAATGGTAAAATAGGTATTCAGATATCCATCCTCTTGTTGGGCATCACCAATTAATTCAATTACCTCATCCACCTGCTTCTCCAACTCCTGATCAGGATTTGTTGCCAGAGAATAGGCAACCGCTTCAATCCACTTGGCCAAATCCGAGTCCTGAAACACAGCCCCGTAAAACTCGCCGTTTTCACGTTTTGCGGCAATCTTAAAATTCTGGATGCAATGACTCGTTTCAATGTCCTTAAGCTTATCATTCAAGATATCCCATTGATATGGGATAATAACCTCCTTAACAAGCCCAATATACCTGTTCCAAAAGTCATCTCTGATTTCAATTTTGTTTAATGGAATTATTGTTAGTTTCTTCATCTACACGCTTATCCTTTATTCTCTTATTTCCACTAAGGATTTCTTTCCAATTCGTGACAAATACATGAATTGTTGCTTCATTCTGTCTACAAGACTGCCTTTATGATCACTGATTAAACGTTTCATCTTTATGTTTAAATAATACTTCATTCCTTATTACTTTTCAATATATTTTTCATATTTTTATAAATATTTCCATTATTAATATATTTATGGTATTTATTGCCACTGTAAATTCTCTTAGTCTTTGTCCTTTTTCCTGTTTTATTGTGCGTGTTTCGATATAATTCCATATGATATAACGTTTTATCAGTGCACATTCAACAATTACCATGCTTTCGGTCAATATTACATACATTTTCTTCCAAATTAAAGTATCTATCATCAATTTAGGTCTTATAAAAAGGTGATTGCAGCATAACTACTGCAATCACCTTTTTATAAGACCTAGAATAGACTTTTTTATTTAATTGACAGTTCTACAATCAACCCTCAGAGCCGGTTCACTGAATCTCTCTTAACCAGACTGCATTTTACATAGTTTTCTCTTCCAGCAGGTACTGCTGCTTCATCCAGTCTATCCACAATTAATTCTGCTGCTTTGCGTCCAATATCACTTAAAGGAATAGCCATTGTAGTCAAGGCCGGTAGAAATGCTGTACAGATCTCTCGGTTATCAAAGCCAATTAACGCCAATTCCTTGCCAATCTGCAAATTATTTTCATGCGCATAATCATATACTCCTGCTGCCATATCATCATTCATGGAGAAGATAGCGCTAACTCCTTTTTTCACTAAGATATTTGCAGCTTCCCGGCCTTGTTCCCGGGACCAATCCCCTTCACATATATAATCCGGATTACATAAAATTCCATGATCAAAAAGAGCTCGTTGATACCCTTTCAAGCGAGCATTCGTATGCATACTGACTTTATCACCCATAATCAGTCCAATCTTCCTATGTCCACAGCGAATCATTTCACTTGTGGCATCATAGGCCGCCTGCTCATCATCATAGATGATAGAGGATACTTGACTCTTTTTCGAAATTCCATAGGCTATGGCAACCGGTATCTGATCCATCTCCGGCAAGAACTTTATTTCACGGCAATGAGCACAAACATAGATGATGCCTGCCACCTGTGCACTTTTCATCATATGAAATTCTTCCTGCACCTGGTTATGATATTCTTCATTATGATAGAACTCATTATTATACTTCTTATACAGTCTAAGATTACCTAGAAGAAAGGTATATCCCTTCTCCTCCAGAAATTCATGTATTCCATCAACAATTCCTACACTGTTAAACACAGTGAGATCCTCTGTAATTATTCCTATTACATTCGATCTTCGCTGCTTTAAATTCTTGGCCATAATATTTGGGACATAGTTCATCTCTTTTGCGATACGAATAATCCGCTCTCTGGTCTCCTCACCTACACGACCTTTCCCATTGAAAATGTTCGAAACCGTCGCTATCGATACCCCACAGGCATCTGCGACCTCTTTTATGTTTGCCATGTATTCACCTCAGTTAAAGTATCCTGTACATCCCCTGTGTCATTCAGCTATAACAAAAACAAAACCACTGTGAATATTATCGTACAAAATTCATTTCGATGCAAGTTTAATTCGAAAGCATTCTGTTATTCTCAGTATCTCATTAGATCAGAACTACTTACCGAGCTTGAAGATATAATCCATATTGTAAGTACGTACATACAAGGAATTTCCTTTTTTCACAATGTAGGATACTGCAGACTTTAAGCTGGTCTTTTTTAGAATCTTTCCATTGTTTCTATTTATTTGATATAAGTAGTCCTTTTCATTCGTAAAACCATAACCACAAAGAATTACATCATCAATGATAACAAAATTATTCGAATTACTTACTAAGGCATTTGTTCTCCAAATAACACTCATATCTGAGAGGTCAATAGCCGTAATATACGCATTCATGTTGCTTGAGCTTTTTGCATAGGTATTATGACTATGGGATACATATAAAATACCATTTTTAATAGCTGCCCAACGAATGCTCTGCTGTATGAACTCATAATCTGACTTAATATACTTAGGAGCGTATTTGTAATTGGAAAAATCCAAAGAATATACCAGCTCCAAAGTTTTATAGTTATATATATTTAAGATATAACCTTCTGAAAAGTCTGAGCCATAGGTACAATAAATATAGGCTTTATCGTAAAATGCAGAGGTAATGATCAAACTATTCCAATTTGTATCAATTTCCTCCGGGAGATTACCCGATATCATTCGGTATGAATTTGGCACTTCATAGGTGTTTAGGGAGAGCTTATTTTTCTTTACCCAATCTTCTTCATCCGTAATATTATTTGTCTTACTTGTCTTGACTGTTAGTTTTAATGTTGCTGTTTTTTTATTACTTATTTTACTATCGTTTAAATAATAGCTAAACGGTGGTTCCTTTAGTAAAACTGTATCACTTCGGGTCGTTGCTGCTTTTGTAATAATTGCTTTCTGATCAGCAATAAGCGTAGTTAACATTAATATCATAATAATAACACTTAGTAATCTCTTCTTCATTTTTTTCCCCCTTTGTTAAAATTCCATTCTATTATATAATAGCAGATTTCCATTTACAACCATCTTTAGAAACAAAGACTATGTCTTATGAGGTTTCATGGGATTCGGTTGTAGAGGTTGCCACAAACTCTAATATAACGAAGCTTTGATTTCCTTAAGCCATTTTTCTGTTTCATATTGGTCGGAGGGTAACAGTTTTTTCTCTGGAGTGCTGTATTGCAAAGAACCTCCTTCTGAACTTAGTAAAAGATAACTATCCTTCAAATAAGTATTGACCTTATCTGCAAAAGCTCTGAATTTTGCCTCATCGAAGTAATCCTTTGATCCTTTTTCTGCTCCATAAGAGAAAGAATAGGCTCCGCTATCGACTAGATTAATCCTATTCTTTCCAGTGATATAAAATAAAGCAAAGGTGTAATCCGCTAATCCTGTGGATTGATACGGATTGAAAACCAGGAGATAATCCTCTCCATCTTTTCTGTATAAATAAACGGAATTCCAACCGGCATGAGCCGGATGAGCTGTCTCTGTCCATAATCGGGTTCTTTCATCCGGGCTTAATATATCAAGATAAACAAGCTCTGGATCGCTTTCTGCTCCTGATATTTTTATGATATCCAACGTTCCATCATGAGTAAGATCAGCCTGTAATTCCGACAGTAGCTTAGATCTTGGATCGTTTTTCTCGTTAGGGTCTACGGGATGATAATAATTTAGTCTGGTTATTTCACTTGATTTTTCTTCCTCTTTGCCTGCAAGCGTAATTTGTACCAGATTATCATAGTCATCCACATATTTCAGGTCATGAATAGACATCGTATCATCCGAATTGTGATATAGACTGCTGCCCCAATAATTATAAACCGAATCCTGAAAAGCGTAGATAAGGCTTGTGACAGAATTATCTTTATATGTAAAATTGGTTCCGTAATTCTGAAAGACATAATCCATCTTTTCCACGTCAAACACTACGCCGTAGCTGATATAGGGGCTAATTTGCCCCACCAGAAGCACCTGTGGATCCGGTAGATCTTTATCTCCAAACCAGAAATACTGCGTGATAGAATTGACACCACTCTCCAATTGTTTTAGATCAAACACCTCCCCATTGATGCGAAAGGTAGTACCATCAACAAAAAAAGTAGCCTTGACAGCCTCTATGTATGGCTTTCTGATATTCCACAGATAAAAGGCTTCTGAATCATCATAGTAAAGCTTCCCATCATAGGAGATAATAAAGTTATCATAAGCCTTTATCTTAGCTAGTTCCACATTGTCGCCATTATAAAAGGTTACTGTATAATCATAGTTTGGTTCATAGTTCTCTTTCGGGCTGTAAGGTGTGAATTCTTTTAAGCTCTTTGAGATCTCCTTTACATCTACCGGGTCTGTAATTGTAACTCCCTCATGACCTGACCCACTTTGAATCTGTATTCGAGTTGTTCCCGAAAGATCAAAATGGAGCTTACCTTCAGTATCTTGCGTAACTCCACTGTTCGTGTACTGTTCTTTTTCTCCTGTTTCACTATTCAAAACAGTAGATTCTACCGCTTCGGCAGATAAATCAGTCTCTGCTTCAAAAGCTGTATTCTTCAGTAGCTGTTGCTGTCTGCTACAGCCTGTTAACAGCAGAAAACCTACCATGATAGTCAAAAGTCTCAACTTCAATGTTATCCCAATCATCCATTTACCCACTCTGCGAGGGCGGATGGATTTCTTCCTTTCTCCCAATCTTTTACTTGGGTCATCTCATTACATTTGCTACAATCATAACATTGAGTACTATTAAATGCATTTGTATTTTACGGATTCTGTAACTTTATGGTATAATTATACTAACTCTCAAGAATTTCTTGCTATATTCTATGTAAGTTTATTCCTTTCTTTAATCTATCATAACTCCAAGGCAGCCATAAATTTTGACCGTTCCTGAGTATTCAAGGAAAATACCTTCCTATTTGAAGTAAACTTTTCTCAGGTTTTGCAGGAAACATTAATCAAGAAGATTAAATAAACTAGTTACCACTCATAAAATATAGATTGCTTAGATTAAAAAGCAGCGGATAGCTAGAAAAAACAATAATAGCCCGCCAAGGAATACTAAGTGATTCTCCTTTCCTTAGGCATTATTGTCTAACAAAAGGATTCACCACATTCCTTGGCAGGCTATCTCATTGTGGAATATTCAGCTTTATCAAGTAGCACGAACCATATTTATTTCTAGAAAGGCAGAGCCTTTCCATTTTTCTTCCATAATCTAAATTCCGCTGCAGCTGTAAATAAAACGTCTGTAGATGAATTTAATGCTGTTTCACAGGAATCTTGAACAACGCCAATGATAAATCCAATACCTACAACCTGCATTGCGATATCATTTGAAATACCAAATAAACTACATGCCAATGGTATCAGCATAAGTGAGCCACCAGCTACTCCAGAGGTACCTGCTGCAGCCACACTCGCTAGGATACTTAATACTAACATAGTTGGTAAATCTACCGAGATACCAAGGGTATGGACTGCTGCCAGAGACATGGTTGTAATGGTAATCGCTGCACCTGCCATATTAACGGTAGCACCCAGTGGAATACTTACAGAATAGGTGTCTTCATCTAATCCAAGCTTTTTCGCAAGTTCCATATTAACCGGAATATTGGCTGCGGAGCTTCTGGTAAAAAATGCTGTGATAGCACTTTCTTTTAGGCATCTGAATACTAATGGATATGGATTTTGTTTAATTGTTAAGAAGACAATTAATGGATTTAAGATGAATGCCACACCAAGCATACAGCTTACCAGTACAATCAATAATTTTCCATAAGTTGCAAAACCAGCAATACCGGTTTCTGATATTGTTGTAAATACCAGACCAAGAATACCAAACGGCGCACAACTAATTACCCACTTTACAACCATAGATACTCCATCTGCAATATCGGATAATCCTTTTTTTGTTCCTTCTGATGCATGCTTAAATGCAATACCTAAAATAACTGCCCAAGCAAGTATTCCGATATAATTTGCGTTAATTAACGCGGCTACCGGATTGGTAACAAGATTCATTAAAAGCGCTTTTAATACTTCCCCAATATTTGTTGTAACTTCTGTCCCAGTTACTCCCAGCTCTGAACTGAGCGCGATGCTAACCGGATAAATAACATTTACTGCCACTGCGATTAAAGCTGATGCTAATGTTCCCAACCCATAAAGGATAAGGACACTCTTCATATTACTTTTCGTTCCTGCTTTTGCGGATGCAAGAGAGGACATTACCAGAACAAAAACCAATATCGGTGCAATCGCTTTTAGGGCACCAACAAACATATTGCCTAGAATTTCAATTACCGTAAACTGAGGTACCGTAAGGCCTAATATAAGACCAACCACCATACCAATTAAAATCCTTTGAATCAAGCCCATTTTGTTCCATCCATTCAATATTGACTTCATTTTTCCTCCATTTTCTACCCGTGGTATTAATGTCATTGTTAATCGGCAAGCATTAGTCGCTCCCATCGCATTTCGTTTGATTCAGGGAGCCAATCATAGTTGGACCTATAGTATCAAAAACCCCAAGCTCAAACAACTCCCCTCGCCTAAGATTTAGTAATTATAGCTATCTTGCCAAAATATATCCCTTTGTCTTATGGATTTTTTGCACTATTACGTCCTCTTTATTTGTTTATTATTATATACATTTCACAAATGTTAGTCAATGGATATTAATGTTAATGAGAATTATGCATAATTTCCCACATTATCTATAACCACTTGTGGTTATCAAAATCAATCATTTAAGATTTCTTCAGAAATCTACTAAATATTAGGAGAATAAAAAATGACTACAACAAAACTCGCTGCAATCACTTTCTCACTTCTTATTAAATTTCTATCAATCTTATATCTATCAGATAAATACTTCCATGATTTTACCTAAATGGAAATTCCCTGGTAAAGCCAATCTTATAATCAACACACCTACCTACTAACGCGGAAATAATAAGTATAAAAATCCTCAAATCCCAGGGATTGATAAAGATGATAGGCAATATCATTCCCTCCCACAACTTGCAGATATGCTTTCACTGCACCTTTCTTTTTTCCCTCATTCAATATACTAGAACAAATGGCTCGTGCGTATCCCTTTCCACGATAATCTTCTCGTACATGAATGGCATAAATTCCGATATACTCCCGATCAAGAATTCCCAAGCCGGTTCCAATAATTTGTCCATGCTCTTGTATGGAGACACAGACTGTTTCCTTTGCAATTGCTTTATACATAGTCGGAACAATGGCTCTATGAATTGGATTGGTCGTATGCTTCAATGTAAACAAGGCCTCAATCCATTCACCTGGAATGTGCTGCTCTACCTTTACAAAATCATTGGAGACATCCAAGACTGCATCATTAATATTCAAAACCATTACCTGCGTTTTATTCTGAATCTCGTAATTTCGGTTCTCAAGTACATAATCAAAGTCTTTTGATACCAGTGGACTAATTTTAAAAATCGTTGGAGTTCCCCAGTGCTGATAGATCGATTCGCAATAAGGGATCTTCTCCCGCCAAGGGAGCACCGAGTTACCAAATTGCTCCACACTATTAGTTCTATGTGTATAAAAATAGGAAAAGCGCAAAATCCACCCATCATAAAGTTCCATTTGGTGTGACGGCCAGGCATTCAGCGACAAGTCTTCAATTGTTTTAATATCAATATGCATAGCGTATTTCTTTCCTTCTATCCCTAGTATTATGTCCTACAATAACAGTTACAAACTATTTTAACAGAAAAGACGTAAGCTTTTCTTTAAGCAATTGTACCATTAACGGATACAGTTGTATAGACTCTTCCCTCGTGTTAAAATAGAACTGTTAATCTTATCATACGAGGAAATAAATCAATGAATATCATATTCTTATCAGAACTAGCTGACAAAGCATTCATTCAATATATGAACACAAAAGGAGCCGTTGTTCTCCTTCCCAGGGATAACCGTTTTGATCCGAGAATCAGCAGTCATCCTGATCTTGTCATGGCCATACTTGATAACACCTTAGTCATAGATGAAAATGTTCACCCGAATGTATTTCAACAATTAGAGGAGCTGGGTGTTCCCTATGTAACCAGTAGCTCAAAGCTTTCCGCCTCCTACCCTAAGGATATTGCTTATAATGCGGTCATCACAAAGGATTACTTGCTTCATAAGCTCGACTGTACCAATCCGCTTCTATTACACCACTGCAAAGCGACCCAAAAACAGTTCATTCACGTGAAACAAGGCTACACCAAATGTTCTACCGTTGTAGCAAATAACAATACCCTGATCACCAGTGACCAAGGTATCTATCAGGATACGAAAGACTACCTAGATTTACTTTTGGTACAGCCGGGGCATGTACTTCTCGAAGGTTTTGACTACGGTTTTCTAGGTGGAGCCAGTGGGGTAATGGAAGATACCGTATTCTTTCATGGTGATTTAAGCAAACATCCGGACTTCCTAAGAATCAAAGCGTTTCTTGAGGAAAGTCACTTGAAACTACATTACTTTAAAGAATTCCCTTTAACGGATATCGGATCCATACTGGTGTTCCATGTTCAAAAAAAAGCTTTGAATAAAAGGTCAACCTACCAAAAACATGTCAATATTCCAATTTTCATCTCTCATGAGGGGTGCCCAAATGATTGTGTGTTTTGTAATCAAAGAAAAATTACTGCAAAGCCGGATCCAATGACCCTAGATGAAGTATCCCAGCAGATTGAGACTTACTCCTCCACCTTAGATGACCAAACTTATATAGAGCTTGCTTTCTTTGGTGGAAGCTTTACTGGTATTAATGCCCGCCTTCAGGAAAGCTATCTTCAACTGGCTTATGAGTATAAGAAGGCAGGAAAACTGCAAGCCATTCGCCTGTCAACGAGACCAGATTATATTTCCATTGAGATTCTTGATCGATTAAAAAGATATGAGGTTGATACCATCGAGCTTGGCGTACAATCGCTGAATGAGGAGGTTTTAAAAGCCTCCAATCGAGGTCACCTGGTATCTGACGTCTACACTGCGGTTGCCCTAATTAAGTCCTATGGTTTCCAGCTCGGAATACAGCTAATGGTGGGCTTACCTGAGGATACGAAAGATAGAGCGGTTCTTTCGTCAAAGCTTGCAGCTTTACTAAAACCGGATTTTGTCCGTATCTATCCTACCCTTGTCATTAAAGAGACGCAATTGCTCCAGCTTTGCCACCAGGGAACTTATCACCCTCTGTCTCTAGAAGAGGCTGTGGAGTGGACAAAGGATATGTATCAGGTATTTCTAAGAAATCATATCCCGGTCATTCGAATCGGCCTACAGCCTACAGATCTGATTGCGGAGGGCAAGGAAGTGCTTTACGGCCCCTTCCATCCTGCCTTTCGACAGCTGGTAGAAAGTGCCTATTTTTTAGAGTTGCTTAAGACTAATCTTAATGCGCAAGACCTTACTCCTTATTCCAATATTGCAATCCTATGTAATCCGAAGGATTTGTCTCAGGTAATTGGTCACAAACGCAGTAATATGATTGAATTAGAAAAAGACTTTCCTACGCTTCAGGTAAAACCAGATAGAAGTATCAATCCAATGACCTTGGAATTACAACTCTCCTGATTATTAGCGAATTGATAAAGACCTGTAGCCTTAGTTATGATCATGAAAATGCTTATGTCCATGATCACCATGGTAATGATAATATTGATCCACCAAATTAACACTTTTTAGAAGATCTATATCCTCCAGTAAAGTCTGTGTTTGTAGGTCTGCGGCTATTGTATGCTCTTCATTAAAAAGTATAGCTCTGTTTGATATTTCTTGTACAAGCTCAAGATTATGGGTGGAGATAACTAAGGTTTTACCTGCCTGATTTAATTGATTCAGAAAATTGACCAGCCATCTCTGTGTCTTTGGATCCAGCCCATTCATAGGCTCATCCAACACTAATACCTCAGGATTTAGTGAGAGTACACAGGCGATGGCGATTTTTCGCTTTTCTCCTCCACTTAAGTGATAGGGTGCTCTATTACTAAGTTCCTGAATCTGAAGTAATTCCAGACATTGTCTAACCCTTATATCTACCTCTGCTTCCTCCATCCCCATCTGCCTTGGTCCAAAAGCAATTTCATCATAGACATTGGAACAAAATAATTGAGTATCTGAATTTTGAAATACAAAACCAATTTTCTGATGAAGCTGTTTGGCAAATTTACTGTCCTGAAGCTTTTTCTGGGTAATCTCTTCGCCTTGGAACTTGTAGTAACCCTGGTTGGGTGAGATAATACCATTGATCAGCTTTAGAAGCGTTGACTTTCCGCATCCGTTTGCCCCCATGAGTGCAATTGCTTCACCTTTTTCTATCGTAAGGCTAATATTATTCAATGCAAAGGTATCTGCATAGGAATAATAGACATCCTTTATTTCGATCATACAGCCTCCATCTGCCTACTTTCAGGCATAAAAAATATTTCTTATATCAAATAGAACATTATCTTTTATAATTTGACTTATTTATCATAGCGTATCTAAAGTCTCGCAAAATAAATAAATAGCAGGAAAAAGCCCAAATTTAATACTATGTATAAATAGTCTACCACACTTAGCTTACGTTTGCGAAATACAGGATACTCTCCTGTAAAGCCTCTGCATTCCATCGCATGATACATATCTTCCGCCATCTCCTTTGACTGCAAAAACACCGTTCCTGCAATTCCCCCCATGGAGGAATATTTACTACGATTTCTGCCAACAGAACGTAGCCTCAGGGCATATAGCATGTGCAATGCGAACTCTCCTAGGAGATACATATATTTAATCGTGATATCAAGAATGAATATAAACAGATCCGGAATATAGAACCGTTTTAAAGCCCCTGTTATAGCATTCCATTTTGTGTTCCCAGACAGTATCCCAATTGCTGTGATTGTAACAAAAACTTTAGAGGTTATCATAATACAGCTATAGTAGTTTCCCCACCACGCAGCCGGTAGCATGATTACCAGAGTAAGGAGTGTTACTCCCAAGCTCATTTTCAGTATTCTCACCAAGCTATCCGCTTTCAAAAGACTTAAGACCACAAGCAGATATACTCCAATGATGCCGATAAAGACAAAGCTCTTTGTGATTGAGATCAGCAGCAATAGAACAAAAGTAAAAAACACCATCAACGATGTATTTACCCTGGGTAAGGAAGAGCTGGCATAATCCTGAGCCTTTATTTTTGATATCACCTGAAATACAGATAGGATACTTCTGTCAACAAAAGTATCCTTATCCTTCTGGGGTATGTAATTCTCATTTTTCATAAGCCACTGCGGTAACTCTGGTGGCTGCTCTTTGAATTTATCCAATTTATTTTTCAATCCTATCTTTTTTTAAACTGCTTATTACTTTGAACAGAATTATTAAAATAGCAACACCTGCAACTGCCGATAGCAGATAACCAGCGGTGTCAGATAATCCACTGATTGCATAGTCCGGCATAATTGTATCAAATCTAAAACCGTGCTCCATTCCCTTTGGTGTATATCCCAAGGATTTACCACCGGAGATAACGTCCTTGATTTCATCGATTCCCCATTCACCCCAAGCAGTACCTGTTGCAAGCAGCCCAAGGGGAGTTAAGCAAATCAATGCGACAACCAGACCATACACCGCCTTAGTTCTTTTCTTGGCACCCTCATAGATTGTTCCTGGTGAAACCTTCTTAATATATGCTACAATAGCAACCGTAAACAATGCTTCTACAATACCTGCTACCAGAAGATGTGGAATTGTCATTGCTGGAATTGATACAGAAAGAGAATAAGGACAGTACAGAGGTAGACCTGCAGAATCCTTAAATAATAAAGGCTGAATTCCAAACTCAATGGCTGCACAAAGAGCAGCTGCGTTAATTCCCATATAGGAGCCCAGAATTATTCCAAGATATTCTCCCTTCTCTGACTTTACACTATCCTTAACCAGCTTGTAGATATAATAGCCCAAAAACGGTAATACAAAGGCCATATTGAAGCAATTCGCTGCAAATGCCAGAATACCTCCATCACCAAAAAGCAGAGCCTGAATAAAAAGTGCAACCGTAACACTGATACAAGCTGCATATGGCCCCATTAATATAGCCAAAAGTGTTCCTCCCACCGCATGACCCGTTGTTCCTCCGGGAAGCGGTACATTAAACATCATGAGCAGAAAGGAAAACGCTGCTCCGATACCGAGCAAAGGAATCTTTGCCTTTGGTATCTCTTCTTTTACCTTTGTTATCGATTTCTTCCATGCCGGAACCATTGCAACCCCCAATGCAGCACAGGTTACCGGACTTAAATAATTATCAGGAATATGCATCTTAAAACCACCCTTTCCACGTTACGCTTTCACTGTACTTCATTATAAATAGATATCGCAAGAGAACAAGCCCGGATGGGGGATATTATCTGGTAATATATTTATTCCTTGTAAAGCCCCATTTATGGCTTTATGGAGCAAACTGCAAGAAGGTGTTCCCAGGGTAATCGCAGCAGCATATCCCCCGGATGGGGATATGCTGCTGCTAAACATTATCATTTCCAGGGACTTTTTATATTCCTTTTTCTTTTTGTTCTATTTCATAAAACTGTCGATCGCTTTATTCAGATTCTCAATAGCTTTACTATCACCTGATTCTACAGCATCCACAATACAGTGCTCCAAATGATCCTTCAATATCACCTTGCCCGTATTATTCAGTGCAGCAATTACAGCTGATAATTGGATCAGTACCTCACTGCAGTCCTTTCCCTCCTCTACCATACGTTTTACGGAGTTTAGGTGACCACTGGCACGGGATAACCGGGCAAGTACTGCTTTCGTGTTTTGATGGCTATGGTGGCTATGTGTTACTTCTGTTCCATCTTTATTCTTATGAGTGTGAGTATGCTTCTTATCCAATTGTTCTTAATCCCCCTCTGTTTTCCCCTTTATCATAATTCGAAGAATTTTATTTAAAAATGTTTAGAAGCACAAATTCAACTTCAAATGAATCCTTAAAATATTCCTGCATAGCTTCTAGAATATATCTTCCAATTATTATAATACCATTTTTGTACGATCATTTCTAGCTCATCCTATTAATCTTATCCAGATGCCAGATATCCCTCACATATTCTTCAATGGTACGATCAGAAGAGAATTTTCCACAGTGAGCAACATTTAGCAGGGAAGCTCTCGCCCATCTTGATCTATCAAGGTAAGCTGCTTCAACCCTTTTCTGTGCCTCCTCATAGGCTCTAAAATCCTTCAAAATAAAATACTGGTCAGCCCTTCCTCCACCTCTTCTTTCCAACAGAGAATTATAGATCTCACGGAATAATTCCGGCTCCTGGGGTGAATAAAATCCATTTACCAACTGCTCTAATACTGTTCGTATCTCATAGTCATTCTGATAGATATCCCAAGGATTATATTGGCCGTTATTCTCATAGGCAATTACCTCATCGGAGCTGAGGCCGAAGATGAAAGCGTTCTCCTTTCCTACCTCCTCAACAATCTCAACATTAGCACCATCCATAGTTCCAAGAGTGAGTGCACCATTTAGCATAAACTTCATGTTCCCGGTTCCTGAAGCTTCCTTACTAGCTGTAGAAATCTGTTCTGACACATCTGCGGCAGCAAAGATCAGTTCCGCATTGGAAACGCGATAATTTTCAATAAATACCACTTTGATTTTATTCTTAATTTCAGCATCGTTATTGATCACCTGGGCTACATTATTAATCAGCTTAATGATTAATTTAGCTCTTTGATAACCAGCGGAAGCTTTCGCGCCAAAGATAAAGGTTCTTGGGATTATCTCCAGTTCCGGCTTGCTCTTAAGTCTATTGTATAAATGCATGATATGAAGAATATTTAAAAGCTGGCGCTTATACTCATGAAGTCGCTTCACCTGAACATCAAAAATAGAATTAGGATCCACCTCAACCTGGTTATGTTCCTTAATATATGCTGCAAGTCTTACCTTGTTCTGATACTTGATCTTAAGGAATTCCTTTAGATATGTTTCATCCTCTGCATAAGAAGCAAGCTTCTTGATACCAGGAAGATTTGTTATCCATTCACTTCCTATCTTATCCGTTATCCAGGAAGCCAAGAGAGGGTTCCCATGAAGCAGGAATCTTCGCTGCGTAATTCCATTGGTTTTATTATTAAATTTCTCCGGCATCATTTCATAAAAATCCTTTAACTCCTGATGCATGAGTATCTGTGTATGAAGCCTTGCCACACCATTCACGGAAAAGCTAGCTGCTATAGCTAAATGAGCCATTTTTACCTGACCATCATAGATAATGGCCATCTTCTCGACCTTCTTAGGATCTCCCGGGTACTTTGTCATAATCTCTTCAACAAACCGCCGATTAATCTCTTCTACAATTTGAAAAATTCTTGGAAGCAATCCTTTAAATAGCTCCAAGGGCCATTTTTCCAGAGCCTCTGACATAATCGTATGGTTGGTATAGGCACAGGTCTTATTGGTGATTTCCCAGGCTTCCTCCCAGGTCAGACCAAAATCATCCAGTAAAATGCGCATCAACTCTGCTACTGTTACCGTTGGATGAGTGTCGTTCATCTGAAAGCAGACTTTTTCATAAAGAAAATGTATGTCGCCATGGGACTCCATGTACTTTGCTACCGCTCTCTGAATACTTGCGGATACAAAGAAATACTGCTGCTTAAGACGCAGTTCCTTTCCTGCATAATGATTGTCATTGGGATAAAGCACCTCACAGATGGTTCTGGCTAAATTCTGCTGTTCTACCGCCTTTTGGTAATCCCCCTTGTCAAAGGACTCTAAGTTAAAGGTATTAACAGCCTCTGCATCCCAGATTCGAAGTGTATTCACTACTCCGTTTCCATAACCTACGATAGGTAAATCATAGGGTATGGCAAGAACGGACTGATAGTTTTCCTGGCGAAAACACTCTCTTCCCTTCTCATTTCTATAGACGGTTACATAGCCACCAAATTTTACTTCTACAGCATATTCCGACCTCTTAATCTCAAAGGGATTCCCCTCCTTTAACCAGTCATCGGGACGTTCTACCTGAAAACCATTCTCGATGCTCTGTTTAAACATGCCATATTTATATCGTATTCCGCAGCCATACGCCGGATATCCCAGTGTGGAAAGGGAATCCAGAAAACAAGCCGCCAGTCGTCCTAACCCTCCATTACCTAAAGCTGCATCCGGCTCTTGATCCTCAATTGCGTTCAAATTCAAACCAAGTTCTTCAAGCACTTCTTTTACTACTTCATTGGAACAAAGGTTAATTACGATATTACCAAGTGCTCTACCCATCAAAAATTCCATGGACAGATAATAAACCGTCTTCACATCCTGCTTTTCAAATTCCTGATGCGTTGCCATCCACTGATCCACTATAATATCCTTGAGGGCAAATGCAACCGTCTGAAAGGCTTGCTGCGGCGTTACTTCTTCAATTGACTTCCGGTACAATACCTTGGCATAATTAATTACATTTTCCTTAAATTCTTCTCTCTTTATTTCCAAATCGAATCCCTCCTGACCTATCAAATAATAAGGTATAAGTTTATGTGCTATTAGGGTTCTTTCCTATCTTATGAAGTTCCAGATAAATTGTCGAATAAAAATGATTTTAGAAATATTCTATCACTGAAAATATTTACTTTCAATTTGTTTTTGATAAATCCACGGATAATATAATATTATTTGGTTTGATACAAATTGTTACTGCTCCTATTTATCAACATAATCCGTGCCTCTAACCTATTTCCTAAAGAAAGTTAAATATAATCGACAAAGTTATTTGACTGTATGATTATAAGGCTATATAATATTAGTATATTTATTAAACTATGTCATCAAAAAATTCAGGAGGATATAAAAATGAACATGCCAAAAGTAAAGCTCGGCATTATTGCCGTAAGCCGTGACTGTTTTCCAATGGAACTGTCCATGAGAAGAAGAAAGGCTGTTGTAGAAGCTTATCAGAAAAAAAATGGTGAGATTTATGAATGTTCCATAACAGTGGAAAACGAGTTACATATGACCAAGGCTCTACAGGAGGTAAAGGAAGCCGGATGTAATGCTCTTGTTGTATACCTGGGAAACTTTGGTCCAGAGACTTCTGAAACCTTGCTTGCGAAATTATTTGATGGTCCGACCATGTTTGCCGCTGCTGCTGAAGAAAGCGGTGATGATCTGATGGATGGAAGAGGCGATGCATATTGTGGAATGCTCAATGCAAGCTACAATCTTAAGCTGCGTGAAATCAAGGCTTATATCCCCGAATATCCGGTTGGAACTGCCGAAGAGGTAGCCGAGATGATCGAAGAATTCCTTCCGCTTGCAAGAACTGTTATCGCCCTAAATAATTTAAAGATTATCTCCTTTGGCCCTCGTCCTCAGGATTTCCTTGCCTGTAACGCACCAATCAAACAGCTCTATCAGTTAGGAGTTGAAATTGAAGAGAACTCTGAGCTTGATTTATTTGCATCCTTTAATGCCCATGCAAATGACCCTCGTATCCCCGAGGTAATCAAGGATATGGAGGAGGAGTTGGGTGAAGGTAATAAGATGCCCGGTATTCTTCCTAAGCTTGCTCAGTATGAGCTTACCTTACTGGATTGGGCAGAGGCTCATAAAGGCTCCCGTGAATTTGTCACCTTTGCGAACAAATGCTGGCCAGCGTTCCAGACACAGTTTGGCTTTGTACCCTGTTATGTGAACGGCCGTTTAGCTGCTAAGGGTATTCCAGTATCCTGTGAGGTAGATATCTATGGCGCTCTCAGTGAGTACATCGGAACCTGTATCAGCGAAGATACAGTTACCCTTCTTGACATCAACAATACGGTTCCCTCAGATATGTATGAATCCGAAATCAAGGGCAAGTTTGACTATACATTAAAGGACACCTTCATGGGCTTCCACTGCGGTAATACAGCAGTCTGTAAGTTGAGCAGCTCCTCCATGAAATATCAGAAGATCATGGCAAGAGCCCTAGAACCTAATCAAGAGCCCAATATTACCCGCGGTACCTTAGAGGGTGATATTATTCCCGGTGAGATAACCTTCTTCCGCCTGCAGAGCACAGCAGATGCACAGTTGAAAGCCTATGTTGCAGAGGGTGAGGTTCTCCCCGTTGCAACTCGTTCCTTTGGTTCCATCGGTGTATTCGCAATTTCTGAAATGGGACGTTTCTATCGCCATGTATTAATTGAGAAGAATTATCCTCATCATGGTGCAGTAGCCTTTGGTCATTTCGGAAAGTCGTTATTTAGCTTATTCCGTTATCTTGGTGTAACTGACATCGGATTTAATCAGCCAAAGGGAATGCTATATAAGACAGAAAATCCTTTCTCAAGATAACAATGTACCTAAGATCGCAAAGCAAAATCAACGGTTTCATAGTCATCAATTTTTTATGAAAGCTACTTTTTATTATTTTTAATAGAATTATATCGCTGTCTCTTATGAGAAAGACGCTCCTGGCAACGGCTGTTCAGCCGGTTATCAGGAGCGTTTTCTTTGATATAAAACATATAATATTCTATGACTTTATTAATCTTTATTTCTCATACTTACCACGGTATTCTGTAACTGTCATACCCACATATTTTTTAAAGGTCTTGCTAAAATATTGGGCGTCATTAAAGCCGACCTCATCTACCACATCATTGATCGTTGTCTGTGGATTCTTCAGCAGCTGCTTCGCTTTGTCAATTCGCACAGAATTTAAATAAGAGGAGAATGTAATATCCTTTTCCTTTTTAAATAAAACGGAAAAATAGTATTTGGATATTCCTACATATCCCGATATGTCCTCTAGGGAAATCTTTTTATCGCAATGATCGTTGATATACTGAACCGCCTTTTTAATCAGTATTTCCGCATTATCTGCCCGACCCACGGAGTTTTCCGCAATAATGTTCTTTAGAAAATCTTTAATGATCTCAATTGCCTCTGTAAGCTCCTCCGAATTAATAATTCGTTTTTGGAAGGCAAACACATCCTTATCCTCCTGAAAACAGCTATCAAAGCGTTTAAAGATATCATTTACCATATGGGACAATTCCAGCTTCACTTCCAGGGAGTTACTTCTTTGCAGGTCCAGCAGACGTTCCAGCTTATCTATTTTCTTGAGGATTGCATCCAGATCCCCTTCCTCGATATGTTGACTAAACTCCTTTACCATTGCCCCGTCATATATGAAGGATCCCTCTGCTTGCTTCATAGTTTCCTTGGTCAGATGCTCTCCCTCACTAATATAAAAGAGATAATCAGAAGCGGCAAAAATCCAACTTAAATATTCTCTGGCCTCCTCTATCGTTGAGGTAATCGGCGAGTTTACACTCTTATAGCTGATATTAAAATATTGTCGAAAGGAGCTTCTCAAATAATCAACGCATTTCTGTATTTTTAGTTCATTTAAATTATTGGCCATTAAGAAACAGGTAATGGACTTCCCAAATTGCTTAGAGAACACCTCCACCTCTTCATCCTGAAACTTATTAACGATCAACTCCAGACAAGCGGATATAATGTTCGCAATTTGATAATCGGCATTCTTATCATTTTTAAGCGATGATCTAAAATCAAACTGAATGAAGCAATACATTCCGGTATTCCATTCCAGCTGAGCTTTTATGAATTCTTCACGAACCAACTCATTACTGCGGTTACTGCTGAGTAAAAGTCCAAGGAGATGCTCCTGCTGCTTTTTCATCAATAGGTTGTCATTTTTACTCTCGGACTTTTGCCCGCTGATCGCATCCAACTTTTTCTTCTTCTCCAATAAAATCTTCTTAAGCTCCTCCTCTTCCATTTCAGCTTTCAAAATGTAATCAGAAACTCTTAATTTTATGGCCTCCTTCGCATAAGCAAAATCATCATAGCAGGTCAAGAATATAATCTCCGTGTCCGGATTATATTCCTTGATTTTTTTCGTCAGCCATATGCCATCCTGCTTAGGCATCTTGATATCCGTAATCACCAAATCCGGCTTCAAGGCCACATATTTTTCATAGGCAGTCTGCCCGTTACTGGCTTCACCTACAATTTCAAAGCCCAGCTCCTGCCAGTTAATTAATGCCTTGACCCCAATACGAACCAACATTTCGTCATCTACAATCATAATTTTATACATACACTTCTCCTCTACGAAGCTTTATTCGGTACGCTTATTATGACAGTTGTCCCTTCCCCCACAGAAGAAACAATCTGCAAGCCGTATGCTTCACCAAGATATAGCTTTAATCTTTGATTTACATTGTTCAGTCCAACTTTGCTAAAACGGTTGATGTTCTGCTCCTGCTTGAAAATATTATCCAGTATCTCCTTTTCAATACCCCCACCGTTATCCTTCACCACTATTTCAATATGGTCATCCTTCTCCTGGGTATAGATTTGAATCAGAATAGGTTCCTCTCGTTTTTCAGCTTCATCAATACAATAAATCAACGAGTTTTCCACAATGGGCTGCAAAATAAGCTTAGGAATATACAGGTTCTTATGTTCCTCCTTAATGTCATACTGAATTTCAAACAATTGATTAAACCGCAGCTTTTGTATTAACAAATAGTTCTCAATATAGGCTATCTCGTCCTGCAGCAATATCATGTTATTTCCAAAACTGATGCTGACTCTTAATAATTTCACCAGAGCAACCAGGGCTTCTGCGATACTGTCCTCCCCCTTGATCTTAGCCATCCACCGGATAGTATTTAGGGTATTATATAAAAAATGAGGATTAATCTGAGCATGTAAAACCTCGAGCTCCAATTCATTTTTATTATGTTCCACCGACACAATGTCATCCATCAGCATTTTAATCTGGTTTACCATCTGATTAAAGCTGTCACTTAAATCATCCAGCTCATTATATACATTACATTCCACTCTCACATCCAGATTACCTGCTTCCACCTTCTTCATCTGATGCATCATAACCTCAATCGGTTTCGTGATCTTTCTGGAGTAGATAAACGCTACATTTAACATAAGAAGCAGGGAGATGATTGCACCCAAGATGGTATAAAGGAGCAATCGGTTCAAATCCTTATATAACACTGCCTCCGGAACGGTTTTTACAATATACCATTTGCCATAATTAAAGGATGAATAGATGGCAACATATTTTTTTCCACCTTCATTATAGCTGATGTAGTTTGGGTTACTGTCAGAAATCATGGTATCAAAATAACTGGTATTACTACTATTCATGGAGGTAAAATCATCATCGGAGCTGGCGATCATATTACCGGAGGTATCACAAATCAGCATCTTACTATTTTCTTCCTGCAATCCGCTAAAGGCACCTGCCAATACACTTTCATCCAGCTCTATGTTGATATACCCTAACTCCTTTAAGGAATATACATCAATAATTTTTCTACCCATGGAAAAATATCGCTTTTTCATGCTTCCAGAGAGAATCTTCACATTCTTTTCCGTGGTAGGAAACCAGACAATTTCACCGGAGGTATCACCTAATTCAAAGCGGGGAAAGCTTTTCACTCCATCCTTAAGCTCCGCACCGACCTGTTGATATCCACTGGGAGTAATGACATAAATCCCTTCGATATCATTACTGGAGATATAAAAGCTATATAATTTGTCCTTCAGTCTATTCTTTTCTCCCAGTTTAATACTATCAATCAGCTCCTGATTGGATATGATCGAGTTTGATAGGTTCTCTACAGAGTTTAGGATATAATCAATATTATTTCCGATCACCTCAACTGATTGCTTTTCTGATTCTCCATACTGCTTATGCAGGGTATGTCTGAAATTCTGAATCATGGCTATGAATATCACTAAAAACACCATAATCAGAAAGGAGGACCCTTTGATAAACTGTCTTCTAAAACTATGCTTTTCCTTCATACCTTTCATCTTCTCCATCCAGATCCCTTAGTGTTCTTCACTCCACTGGCTTTTCATATTGATTGATATACTTTTTACAGGTTTGTCCTCTTGTATCATTTTATATAAATTTGTAATCATAATATTTTCGAACTCGTAACCATTCTTCATTTTTGGACGGTAGTAGGCATACTCTGTTTTCTGTGATTTTATCATGGCAGAAACCTGAGGCATCTCTTTAGAAAAATCTTGCTCAATTTTCTCAATTAAAGCGGTTCGTGTTGGAAGTGTTCCTCCCTCTTTTTCCATAAAGGATTTCATTTGTACCTGCGGTGAGGTTGCCCAGACAATGAACATCCAGGCAGCAAGCTTCTTTTTGCTGCTGGCATAGCTGTTAATACCGATTCCTGAACCTCCGTAGATATTTGAACTACGCCTTGTCCCCTTAGGCAATACACTGTATCCTACCTTTCCTGCAATCTTAGAATTCTCTATTGCGGACACATTCTCATCCCAGTTAATCATCATTGCGATATCTTCTTCTGTAAATAGAGTCGCTACTTCATCCCAGGTATATCCTTCTTTCTCCTTTGGATTTAGAGCAACAATTTCTTTGAATTTTTTCAGTGCGATATTGAATTCTTCCGTTCTTGATTGGAGCTCAGCACCGGTGTCTGTACCAAGACTTTTAATCTTATTGTTTGTAAAATAATCACCACCATAGGCACCCAAAACCGTTGAAAATGCTGTATAAATCGAATTATGTTTTGCAGACATGGTAAGGCTACCATATACCTTATCCGGATCTTTTCCATGTTTATTCAGCCATTTTGACACTTCAATAAATTGATCCCAGGTAAAATCTCCGTTGTCAGGATTCGGATCAAAGCCCAGGGCTTTTTCCATCTGATCCTTATATTGGTCAAAAATATCCTGTCGAAAAAAAAGTATCATTGTTGTAGAATCAAAAGGAATGGC
The DNA here is from genome assembly GCA_023386815.1 of Bacillota bacterium. Classification (GTDB taxonomy): domain Bacteria; phylum Bacillota; class Clostridia; order Lachnospirales; family Lachnospiraceae; genus Mobilitalea. The sequence goes on along the minus strand of JAEWIZ010000008.1, from coordinate 202,291 downwards.
CTCCAGCTTGACCGTATCTCCAAAATAAGAACATACCTCTAATTGTTCTTTTGAAAAGCTCTCCACCCCTCCCACAATATGGGGCAAGGTCTCATCCTTTTCATAGAGATTCAAATCCTCCAGCCCCTCAGAAAAACGATTCAAAGTCTTATATGGATCCACATAAATAAGTTCATACTGGGCTGTTTTTGATATGAATTCCATATTGATCTTCTCTTCTAGGGTATTGAAATCCATCCGCTTAATATTGATCTTAATTCCTGTGACTTTGGTAAAGTTCTCAACCTCTTTCGATAAAATATTGGCACTGATATTGTCCTCACAGATAAAATTGAGGATGGTTCCATCGCACTGCTTCCAATCAAATTCCGTGGGTGCAGTTACGTCTCCAAATTCATTTGATTGTCCTCCAAATAGTTCCGTTCTAACTCCAGCCACTCCTTGCGTTGGGCTATTACATCCAGTGGAAACCACTGAGAGAATTAGGATGAGTACCAATAATATTTTCATTTTTCCCACTATGCCCTTACTGTTTTGCATGGATATCTCCCTTCAAATCATTGCCAATTCCTTAATCAGACTTTCTATAATATATATTTTAAATATATATTTTCAAAGAAGTTTACGCACTACAACATGTGCACAATTACTTGTTTGTTGTTATTTTATTTCATAATCTATCGTCTTTTTTCTAAAAATAAGGTGTTTCTTATTCAATATGTTCTTTTATCATAAATCAATAACCCATAATATGCAATATTTTTGTGCATTTTTAACATAGGAATTAAATCCCTGATATGCTAAGCAACAGAAAAAGCGCTCCCAAGGGAGCGTTCTTTCTGTTTGAGTAGTTCTGCTGATCTGTTTTATGAGTGACTTTCTGTTATTTTATGTTTATTAATTCAAATGTTATACGTTATATCATTTATCCAGATATCTCTTGAAATAAATCCTTCACGGTAGGATAGATCTTAGCAAATTGGCGGTATTTCACCTCATATTTTGCAGCTATCTCAGGCTCCGGCAAGATGGTATCCACAATCTTTACTATCTTCGCTGCTTCCTCCACATTGGCATGTTCGCCACAAGCCACTGCTGCCAGCATAGCTCCACCGAGACTTGGCCCTTCCTCGCTTTCTAAGATATCTACCTTAATATTTAATACATTTGCAAAAATCCTTCTCCAAAGCGGGCTCTTTGCTCCACCACCAGATATCTTCGTTCTCTCTATCTTTACTCCAAGTGCCTTTACTACCTCAAAGCTATCCCTGATTGCAAAGGCTACACCCTCAAGTACTGCTTGCGTCATATCAGTTCTCGTGGTATCCATAGTCATCCCAATAAAGGTGCCTCTGGCATTTGGATTATTATGGGGAGACCTCTCGCCCATCAAGTAAGGCAGGAAGAAGACGTGATTATCTCCAAGCTTAGTAATCTTACTTTGTGCCTCAGTATAATCTCTGGAACCAATGATCTCATCCATCCACCACTTATTACAGGAGGCAGCACTTAACATGCAACCCAACAAATGATAATTACCATCTGCGTGAGCAAAGGCATGCAATGCATTATATTTGTCCACTCCAAAATTCTTACTGGAGATGAAGATTGTACCCGAGGTTCCAAGGGAGATATTGCACATACCCTCACCGACAGTGCCCGTTCCTACGGCTGCTGCCGCATTATCTGCCGCTCCGGCAACAATTTTTACTGTGTCCTCTAACCCCAGTTTTTGCGCCAGCTCTGGCTTCAAGGTTCCTACAATATCATAGCTTTCAAATAGGTGCGGCACCTGACTCTCTGTGATATGGCAGATTTCAAGCATTTCCTTAGACCAACATTTATGCTTTACATCCAGCAGTAGCATACCTGAAGCATCGGATACATCCGTACAGAAGGTTCCTGACAGCTGATAAGCAATATAATCCTTAGGAAGCATGATCTTACTGATTCTTGCAAAATTCTCCGGTTCTTTATTTTTCACCCATAGAATCTTCGGTGCTGTAAATCCGGCAAAGGCAATATTTGCTGTGTACTCCGATAATTTCTCCTTGCCAATCACCTGATTCAAATATTCAGTTTCCTCAATACTTCTTCCATCATTCCAAAGGATTGCGGGACGTATCACCTCATCTTGTTGATCCAGTATGACAAGTCCGTGCATCTGCCCGCCAAAGCTGATTCCTGCCACCTTACTTTTGTCAAAGTCCTTTGTGAGCTCTATGATACCTTCGCATACAGCATTCCACCAGTCCTTCGGGTGCTGCTCAGACCAACCGGGATGAGGAAAATATAACGGATATTCCTTTGATACACTATTTAAAATAGTGCCCTTTCCTTCCATGAGAAGAAGCTTAACGGCTGATGTTCCTAAATCAATTCCAATATAATACATAGCCTCACCTTATCCTATTTTGATTACAGCTTTTACAACATCGTTCTTATTGTTAATGACAAAATCAAAGGCTTTTGCCGTATCTTCAAAATTAAATTCATGGGTAACAATACCGGATACATCAATAATTCCTTTTGCAATGGCATTAATTGCCTTTGGATAGATGTTTCTGTAGCGGAATACGGATGTGATAGTAGCTTCCTTGGACAAAATTTTTGCAAAATTGTAATCAATGATATCCTCCGGCGCCATACCTACAAGGACGATAGTTCCGCCTCTCTTTACTAAATATGCAGTCTGTTTTATTGTAATCTTGCTGCCTGCGGTCTCTATTACTACATCGGTACCTTTTCCCTTTGTAATCTCCTCCAGTTTAGCAACAACATCCTCTTCCTTTGCATTAATAACTCTGGTAGCTCCCAGCTTCATAGCATATTCTAATCTCTTAGGCATAACATCGACCACTGTGATATCCGTTGCGCCATATGCCTTGCAGGCTAACAAAGTAACAAGGCCGATACAGCCGGAGCCGAGAATAACTACGGAATCCCCTAATTTTACATTCCCCTGTGCTGCTGCATGCATACCAACTGCTAAAGGCTCTACCAATGCGCCTTCTTTGGAGGTAATATTCTCCGGTAACTTAAAGCACATATTAGCTGGAAATGCGATATAATTCTCAAGGCATCCATGATAAGGAGGGGTTGCTAAGAATTCTACATCCGGGCAAAGATTATATTTACCGGTTTTACAGAACTCACATTGTCCACAGGTACAGCCAGGCTCTAATGCAACCTTATCACCAAGCTCTAAATCTGTTACCTTGCTTCCTATGGCTACAATCTCGCCAGCACACTCATGGCCAAGAATAAAATCACCATTCACGATAAAATCACCGATGGAGCCATGCTCCAGATAATGTACGTCAGAACCACAAATTCCCACATACTCTAGCTTTACCAATACCTCATGATCCTTGATTGCTGGTACTTCCACATCTCTGATTTCCATTTTGTTTAACCCTGTCATAAAGACTGCTTGATTCTTCATAATACCTTCTCCTTTTCTATTTATACTAAATAGGTAATGCTTTCTGCAAATGGCTCTGCTAACTAATTCTCTTTCTTTTCTTCTACAAGAATAACCTTTCTTGTTTTCTTAGATTTGGATCTGATATCCCAGATTACGGCAAGTGCGATGATGCATGCTTTGACAATCTGTTGAACATAGGAATCTACACCGATTAAGTTCATGATGTTATTTAAGCAACCAATGATAAACGCACCGGCTAAGGTTCCCATGGTAGTACCTACACCGCCGGAGAAACTGGTTCCACCGACAATGGCAGCTGTCAAACCTTCCATTTCGTAGCCTATTGCACCGTTTGGCAGACCTGCGTTAACACGGGACATAAATAAGATACCTGCGATACCTACCAAGATACCATTGATAATAAATACGATATATTTATTCTTCTTAACTGTGATACCTGCTGCAACGGAAGCTTCTTCATTACCGCCGATTGCATAGAGAGAACGACCAAGTCTGGTGTGTCTTAGGATATACCAGATTACTATAGTGATGACTGCTGTAATAATAATGGAAATGGGAATTGGCCCAATATTTCCTTGACCAAAGATGACATAATCTTTTAGCTGTAAGATATTCTGTCCATCGGTAATCAGTAAGGCAACACCTCTGGCCACCTGCATCATAACAAGTGTCGCAATAAAGGGAGGTGCATTAAGATTGGTAATCATAAATGCATTTACCAGGTTACAGGCTACAGCTACAGCAATAGCTACGATAACTGCTAATACTAACGAACCGGTGGATTTATAAGCAATAATGGATAGCACACCGGACAATGCCAGTACCGCACCAGAGGAAAGATCCAACATACCACTGATAATTAAGAGCATTTCACCATAGGCCAGGATCGTGCTTACCGCCAGCTGCTTCATAATATTGGATAGATTGACCGGTGATAAAAAGTTTTTATTTAAAAAGCTACATAGAAAAATCATTACAAATAAAACTATAAATATGGAATACTTCTCCTTAGCCGGAGTATTTTTAATTTTTGCGAACATTTCTTACCCTCCTATTTCGTATTAGTCGCATATTTCATGATGGCTTCCTGACTAAACTCAGGCTGTTTTAATTCTCCGGTGATCTTACCCTGGTTCATAACATAGATACGGTCACACATACCGATGAGCTCCGGCAACTCGGAGGATACCATAATTACTGCTCTTCCCTGCTTCGCCATATCCACCATCAGCTTATAGATCTCAAATTTAGCTCCTACATCAATGCCTCTTGTAGGTTCATCCAGAATTAATATCTGGGGATCCCTCAGCATCCATTTTGCGAGCAATACCTTCTGTTGATTACCACCACTTAAGGATTGGATTGGTGTATCCAGGGAAGGTGTCTTCACATTCATTTTCTTAAAGTACTCTCCCACAATCCTGCGTTCTTCTTTATCGTGGGCGTAGCCACCATAGATAACCTTTTCCAGACTGGAGATGCTGGCATTTTCCATAACACTTCGAATAGGAATAATTCCATATCGTCTCCGATCCTCTGAAAGCATAACCATCTTGTGCCGGATGCTGTCTGCAACCCTTTTTATCACAACTTTCTTATTGTTGATATGGATATCACCGGAGGTAATAGGATCTAAGCCAAAGATTGCTCTCATTACCTCGGTTCTTCCCGCTCCAACAAGCCCGGCAAAGCCCACAATCTCGCCTTTCTTTACATGAAAATCAATATCCTTGAATATCCCTGTACTATGTAATCCTTTTACATCTAGTAATGTTTCTCCAACCGGGACAGTCTCTTTCGGATATACATTTTCCATTTTTCGTCCTACCATGAGTGAAATTACCTGATCCATAGTCATTTCTTCTGCTGGATGGCTTTCCACTACTGTACCATCTCGAAATACGGTAATATCGTCAGCAATACGAAATACCTCATCAAGTTTATGAGAGATATACACAATGCTTACTCCTTGTGCTTTCAGCTCTGCAATCTTTTTAAAGAGCATCTCTACCTCTCTATGGGTAATGGAGGAGGTTGGTTCATCCATTACAATAATCTCCGCATTGTTGGAGATAGCCTTAATAATTTCGAGCATCTGAATATCTGATACCGTTAAGGTTTTCAGCTTTTGTGTCGGCTTATAAGGTAACTGCTCCGCTTCCAAAAACTCCAGCGTTTTCTTTCGCAAAAGCTTCCAATCTACCTTACCAGTTTTTTTAACCGGCAATCTTCCCAAAAATAAATTCTCTTCAATAGACATCTCCGGTACATAATTGAGTTCCTGAGCAATCATCGCGATACCATGCTGTCTGGCATGGATTGGACTTTGAATCTTAACCGGTTTTTCGTCAATGAAGATCTGCCCCGCATCCGGTTTATAAATGCCATTGATGATTTTCATTAAAGTGGATTTGCCAGCTCCATTTTCTCCACAAAGAGCATGAACCGTACCTTTTCTAACTTCGAAATCAATTTTATCTAAAGCCTTGACGCCGGGAAAGGATTTCTCTATCTGAGATACCCTAAGCTTGATTTCCTGCTTCATTTCAATGCCTCCCATTTCATTTTTTCATCCTCCAGGGTGTTATCTTGTTTCTGAAACAACTATAACATTTCCTTTATTTTTTCAGAAGAAACAGGATTTCTGTGTTCGTGTACTTTATTATCAATTTTCTTGTTAATTTCTTAACTATGTAAAATATTGTGGTAGTGGTGCAAAATATTGTGATGGGTTATACTCAAGTGAACAAGATAACTGTCATTGTGATATGCTTTTGAGCGTTATGTGTGATATCTGCTTTTTGAAATCATGGAGATCCTCTTCATATTAACTGCCTCTTATCTGCCACAAATTAAAAAACCGATTGCTCCAATACTCCAAAACAATCGGTTTTTTAGTCTCTATCGTCTTTTATCTTTAATACTACTGCATTTTTATAGTCCAGTAATTATATTGATCAGTACTTTCTAGTACTTTTATAGTCTGGTACTTTTATAGTCCAGTACTTTTATAGTCCAGTATTTTATGGTCCAATACTTTTATAGTTTTTTACCTCTTATAGCTTCTCATCCTCCTATAATTCCTCATTCACAACCTGAAACCTCCCCACCTGCCTTTGCATTCCCTTGGTCATCTCAGTTAAACTATGGGCGGCCGAGGTTATTTCATCCATCGAGGCATTCATCTCCTGAGCGGAGGCTGCTATCTCCTGGGAGGCTGCTGATACTTGTTCAGCAATCGAAGCGACTCCTCCAATCTTTTCAACAATCGTATTCTTATCATTGTCTACGGTTAAAATCGAAGTATTAACTGCCTCTATCTCTGGAGCAATGTTTTGGAAGGCTTTTATCATCTGATCAAAGGAATTCACTGACTTCTCTAAGATCTCAATTTGGTGATGAAACTCTCCATCCAAAGATCTGGTTGCCTTTACCATACTTTCAGTCTCATTACAGACATCGTTAATTATGGTATTAATATGTACTGATAGCTTTTTGGTCTGCTCTGCTAGATTACGGATATGATCAGCAACTACAGCGAAGCCTCGTCCTGCTTCTCCCGCTCTTGCAGCCTCTATGCTTGCATTCAACGACAATAGGTTTGTTTGATCCGCTATATCATTAATATAGCCTACAATCTCATTTACCTGCTTCACATTCTCACCCAAAGACTCCGTTTTAGCTATAAAAGCCGTAAAGGAACCATTGATCTCATTCGAGGAGTTTACTAAATATCTAATCTCTTTACCACTATCTTCAGCCATTGCAAGAACACCGCAGGTATTGTGATCAATATCTTCAATTAGCTGTACCACATTGCTTAGCTCTACGGAAAAATGATTTAACCCCTCTAACATCATGCTTAGCTCCTCTGCCTGCTCTCCAGCTCCTTTCGCTACATCCTGGATTGCTGATGCTACATGATCCGAAGCCAAGGTTACAGATTTTGATGTTGTATATAAGGTTTGTGTCTGACCGTCCAGATCCGAAGAACTGTTCTTCATATGAGATACCATCTCTTTGATAAAGCTTTGAAGCTTCTCTAATGATATTGCTAAGATGCCTATTTCATCTTTCTGCTTCAGATTACGTTGTGAAATCTCAAGGGTTAAATCTCCTTCTGCCATGCGCTTAATGTTACCTACAATCAGAAATAAGCCCTTTGTAATACTATTTGTTGCAAGAAATACAGCAACAACTCCGAACACAAAGAAGATAACAGTAAAAATCAGGTTTGTTTTCTCCAGATTCTTCAGGCTTGATAGTAATTCACTGCTTTCCCCGGTGATGGCGATTGACCATCCGGTAGCTCCAACGGGAGCATAGCCGGCATACATCTTGGCTCCATGATAGATATACTCACCTGCACCAGTAGTTCCATCCACCATAAGTGTTAGCATATCGGCCATTTGCCTTAGTGATTTATCCTGTTCTGCCTTTTGAATCATATTTGTCTTATCAAATACCAGGGATAAGTTATTATGGGCAATCATTTCACCCTTTTCATTAATCATAAAGGCACTTCCGGTTTTTCCAAAGCTAATGTCATTTACCAACGTGCAAAAGTCATTCCCGGATTTTACTGCAATTAGTACTCCCTGCACCTCGCTTCCCACCTTAATCGGAGAAGCATAAACTATGACCAAGGTATCGGAAGAAATTCCAGAGATACCAAACACATCCTCCATTGGGTCACTTACCGCCTGTTCTCCCTTTATCGCCTTTTGGTAAACACTAAGTTCATTAATATCAATCTCTTTTTCAGCAGAGGTTATGAGTTTTCCCTTCCTATCCGCAATACCTAACAGATAATAATTTCCCCTGACTTCCTGCATTTTTAGCTTTGTGGACTTCTGCTTTGCAGTAAGCTTAGAGTCTTTTAAGTCATAAATCATCATGTCTAGTAAATCAAAGCTTCCTGCGATATTACTTTCCAATAATACGGCTGATTCTTCTGCCATCTCACAAAGCATTAATTCAAAGTTGCGAATTAGGGCTTGTGAAGAGAGATAATAGGACAATAATCCAATTCCGATACTGACAGACAGAATAATTAACCCTAACAATAAAATCATCCTTGTTTTAATGCTACTCAGATTCTTTTGTATTTTCACCAAGTATTCCTCCCCGGATACTAACAAGATCGATCAGCAAACCGTACACTCTTTCTGTTGAAGAAAGAATAAACAACATGCCAATTCCTTAATCATAGTGAACCTTAAACTTATCTTGAAACAATTTATCATAATAAAGCTTAAACTTATCTTGATGCAATTTATCAAAATAAAAACTTAAGCTTACTTACCTTGATGTAATTTGCCATAATAAAAACTTAAACATTTTTTGATATAATTTATCCGGCAGGTGATCATGATCTCCTGCCGGATATGTAGAATTAATAATATAAGAGTTTATCTATTAATTTTCTGATAGCATCTGATTATTCTTTGATTAATCCTCTTTCCTTATACATGGATACAAATTCACTTGCATTATCCTTGGTAATTAATACTTCTTCAATATCAACATTAATCTCTTTTTCTTCGCCGGTTAAAAGCTTGTGAACTGATTCTAAGTTTAATGCTGCCAAATCAATTGCAGATTGTAAACAGGTAGAGGTCATTTTGCCTTCTTCAATTAAAAGACAAGCTTCTGCTGTTCCATCAACGCCATAGGATAAGATTTTTGAAGGATCTGCAACAACTTCTAATGCACCTGCTGTCATATTATCATTCATAGAGATGATTGCATCGATTTGACCGTATGCTGTTACCCAGTCTTCCATGAATGCCATAGCTTCATCTTTATTCCAGTTTGCAATATCCTCAGCAATAATTGTTACATCAGTTCTCTTATCAAAAAACTCTGCCTGCCAAGCTTTTCTTCTTTCATCCGCATGGAAGTTACCAGAAGGTCCGTTTAATACTACAACTTTACCATTCTGAGGTACCTGCTCCAAAGCTATTGCCGCATTAACTGCTGCTTGCTTGTAAGGATCAGCATCTACTGAGGATGCTCCTGCAATACCATCAATACGTGCATTGGTTGTAATAGCAATGATGCCTGCCTCTACAATCTTTTCAACGTAAGGTCTCTGAGCCTCACCATTGTTTGGCTGTACAATAATCGCATCGTATCCATTTGTAATTGCGTTTTCAATTGCAGCATTTTCCTTTTCATCATCTGCTTGACCATCAAATACATCAAGTGTAATATCATCATATTCTTTTGCCGCTGCCTTCATTTCATTTGCAAGCCAAGCTGCAAAGGAGTCTGACTGAGTTCTAGCAATATATGCAACTCGGTATTGCTTGGAACCTGTATCGCTTCCTGCATCATTTCCTTTTGCTTCTTCTCCCTGATTCTCAGTTGTTGTACTTGTCTGTCCCTTACCGTTGTCGGAAGAACTACATCCCATAAAAGTAGCTCCTACTAATGAAAGGCATAATACTAAACTTAATAACTTTTTTTTCATAAACCCTCTTCCTTCCTTTCTTTTTGTTGAATGTGTATAATACAGTTAAGTATTATCAAAATAGGTATCACTGCGATTCTCTCTTATGAGAATCAATTTAAATCCCCTATCTGATTACAATAGGATTCAAGTGCCAAAAACTTATTTTCACCATAGTGATGAAGGTTGTGTGCATATCATAAAAGTCATAGTACAGACAAATACACCTACATACAAAAATTCATCTCAATTCGTAAATCCGGTCTTTAACACTTGAATCTCAAAATAGGAATTGCTTAACCAGTTATCTTTTTTGCGTTAACAGTAGATCTGCTTTGCAATTACCTATTCATTTACAAGACACGGGGGGGTTCTTGTTTCTGAAATAAATATAGCATTTCTACTTCCGATTCAGAAGAAACAGAATTTCTTTGTTTGTGTACTTTATTGTTTAAATCTTTGTTAATTGCTTAACCATGTAAAATATTGTGATTGATATGTAAACTTTTGTGTTTCGGAGTATATTAGTATGAGTGCTTAAGTAAAACTCACTCTTTTATCCCACAATAAAGCTGCGACAACTAGTCTAATGCTCTTTTGCCGCAGCTTTTCTAAGATAGCTTGTTATTTTATAAAAAAAAGTACCTCGCGTTTACTAAAACTATGAAACGCGAAGTACTTTATAATTTCTAATAAAACAGATTCCTCTATTTCTTATTGTTTTGATAATTATCTCCCTGGAGCCCAAACACCGCACGAGCACTTTCTGCCTGTGGATCATGTTTCACGTGTTTAGGATGGAAGGTTCCGTCTTCCTTCTTGCCATTTTTCGTACTTTTCATTTTATTATTGTCTGCCATTTTGTGATCCTCCTGATAAACCATAACTGTACACTCTTAGTATAGCTATCTCATGGAGAACTAATTCATGAATGGCTCATATCATATAAGTTTTTCATTTACTGTTCTGCATTCACCTGAGTATCTGGCTTATTTGTAGCCTCTGCATTAGTATTTGGCTTTGTTTCTTTATTGATATCTGTATTTGTATCTGCCTTAGTATCTTTTTTTGTAGTATCTTTTACCTCATAATTCTCGGTACCCGGCAACTCATATACCACAACAGCCACACCACGTTTTATATATTCAAATAATTTCTTAGCCATCTTAGGAGGCATATTGATACATCCATGAGAACCGTTGGTTAGGTAGATATCCTTTCCGAAGTCCTTACGCCAGGAAGCATCGTGAAAGCCTATATTCTTATTAAAGGGCATCCAGTATTTCACCGGAGTCTCATAGTCTTCACCGACCAGTGTAGCATCGTTCTCCTTGTACTGCACCGGATAAGTACCAACTGGTGTTCCCCAGTTCTTTGATACGTTACCGGATACAAAGTCAGTCTCTAATATTAGTTTTCCCTCATGGTAGAAGAAGAGATGCTGAGCGGTCAGATTAAGTTCCACATAGGTATCTCCGATATCGTCCTTACCATATTGTTGAGCAGTCTGAAAATAAACCGGTGTCCTTTTTTGCTGCTCTCCATTCTGAATTAACCCAGTCAATTCCTCCACCTCAGCGGGACGATTGAGCCACCAGCCATAATCGCCTCCCTTAATCTGGATTACATCTCCGTAGGAGGTTTTAAACTCACGAGTTCGGCCGAAGGAATTATAAGTCTTACCGATGTAATCTACATATTCTTTCACACCTTCTGTATTTAAGCTGACCTTGTAGTCACTATCTACAGAAAGCCATTCGCTAATTTTGCTGCCGTCTACGATCTCCGTATCCTCACCGAATTCATAGGTGATTTTCGCTCCTGCGATTCGATTTAATTCGTCAACAGCCACTTTTAACTGGGCATGATCAGAGGTTATTTCTGGTTTTGTATAGACTTCTATATCCTCTAGATTCAGTGTTGGCTCTAACATAACAATTGCATTTAAAACCTCTTCTTTAAGTTTATCCACCAAGATCTCAGCACCTGGATTTTCAGGAATAACTTCATATCCATTTTCACCGTATTCAGAAATCAAAGCATCTTCAGGCTTAATGTTATTTTCTTCTTTCAGAAAAACGAGTTCCTGAATGGCTTTGTCCAATAAGGATTCATCCATCTCAAGCATGGTTTCAACCTCAATATTATTATGTTTTAGTACCGAAGAAGGCCATGTCAAAACATTCTGCTTATCAATGATATCCGATAGACTCTCATCATACGTGGTATGAAGATTAATCTCTTCCCCGGTAATCGTATCCGATAGACCATTTCTTCCACTTATGACTAAAGCATAGGATTTCACTTCCTCATTGATTGCATCTTCCGCTACATCACTTGTCATGTTGGAGGTTTCTACACCATTAATCTCAGTATTCCTGTAAAAATGATTCTTATAATAATAACCTATGAATAGATAACCTACCACTAAGGGAATTGCAAGTAGGAAGAATGCAGCGATGATATTTCTCTTACTCTTATTCTTTTTAGTTTTCATATTTTTTGCTTTCGTAGCCATAGCACACCTACATTTCTTTTTAAGAAGCATCCGAAGATACTCCTTTGTATTTTGTCTGTTGTCAGCAGTCCATATGACAATTATAACATGAAATAATGGTAACTTTAAGGCAGTTTAGTTAAGAATTTTTTAACATATTGTTACGTTCTTATTTCACCACCCCAAAATATAGTACTATAACCACTGTACTTATCCCATATTTAGAAGTTAAAATGATCCGGATCCGGACAAAAACGCTGTCCACGGTTTAAGGAATTTATCGTTTCCATATCCTCTTTCGATAGCTCAAAATCAAAAATCTCTATATTAGAAATAATTCTATCCTTATGAACAGATTTTGGAATTACGACAAAATCTCTTTGAAGATCCCAGCGAATCACTATTTGTGCCGGTGATTTTCCATATTTCTTTGCAAGTGTATTTAATACTTCGTTTTCCAACAGATTTCCACCCGTTCCACCAAGTGGACTGTAGGCCTGCATTGCTATACCTTTCGCCCAGCAATAGCTTGCCAGCTCATAATTGTTCAAATATGGATGTGCTTCTACCTGATTAATTGCCGGTACAACCTTTGCAACAGCCAGTAAGCGCTCCAAATGATGTTGATGGAAATTAGATACGCCAATTGCCTTTGCTCTTTTTGAAGCATAAATCTCTTCTAGTACCTTCCAGGATTTCTCATAATTCTCTACCGGCCAATGTATTAAATATAAATCCACATAATCGGTCTGCAGACGTTCTAAGCTCTCCTCAAATGCTGCTAATTCTCTTCCCTGTCTCATATCATCGTTCCAGAGCTTTGTTGTTAGAAATATTTCTTCCCGTGGTATTTTGCTTTCTTTTATCCCAAGTCCAACACTGCTTTCATTTCCATAAACAGCTGCTGTATCAATGTGACGATACCCCGCTTCCAATGCCCATGTTACAGCATCAACTGTCTGGGTTCCATCCTTTGTTTGATATACACCCAACCCAAGCATAGGAATTTCTATTCCATTATTAAATTTTTTAATTTTGTTCATTCCTTTCTCTTCCTCCCTGTATAAATATTTTGAAATTGATTCATCCTTTCTTATATAGCTATGATAAATGAAAGGATAAATGATAAACTATAGATGATAGATGAGAAATAAAAAGCAAGTTTCGAAGTTAAAATACCAACTTCTCATATCACCTATTATCTTCACAAAACTAGATTCAAATAAGTGAAATGCACAGTAAATTAGTGCCTTTTATAAAGTAAAAATTAACTTGTAATAATTTATTATAACACGATAGACTTAAATTTTCTATTTTATATTCTCCCAGTTATGATATAATAGCTTCATAATATAAATCAAACCGAAGGTAACTACAATGAAAAAAATACTTATGATCGGCACCGGAGGTACCATAGCCTCCAAATCAACCGCTGGCGGTTTACACCCGCAAATGAGCTTAGATGAGATTCTAGGCTACGTTCCGAGCATTTCACAACTCTGCGAGGTTGATACATACCAGCTATGCAATATCGACAGTACAAATATGTCTCCAGAAATATGGATTTCATTAGTCTCTCTTATCAAAGAAAAATATGACCATTATGACGGCTTCGTAATCTGCCATGGTACGGATACCATGGCTTATACCGCGGCTGCCCTTTCCTATATGATTCAGGATTCTCCAAAGCCAATTGCTATCACAGGAGCGCAGCGTCCGATTAACATGGAGGTCACTGACTCCAAAACCAATCTGTATGATAGCTTCTTATATGCAGCTTCCGATGCAGCAAGTGGTGTACAAATTGTATTCAATGGCAAGGTTATTCTCGGCACACGGGCCAGAAAAACTCATTCCAAGAGCTTTCAGGCCTTCTCCAGTATTAATTATCCTTATCTGGCAGTGATTCAGGATGGACATCTGATTCAATATATCTCTCAGCATAAGAAGGAAGCTCCTACCTTTTACATTAATTTGAATCCAAAGGTATGTTTATTCAAGCTAACTCCAGGTGTAGGTTCTGATATTCTAAATTACATGCTTGAGAAAAATGACGCTGTAATTATTGAAAGCTATGGTGTTGGAGGTATCCCCTCCTTAGAGACGTATCGTTATTTTGACGTTATCCATGAATGGATTAAGAAGGGTAGAACTGTAGTTATGACCACTCAGGTTCCAAACGAAGGTAGTGATATGACGGTATACATGGTAGGTAATGAGCTTAAGAGTAAAGTTAACATCATGGAAGCCTACGATATGATCTCTGAGGCAGTTGTATGCAAACTCATGTGGATTCTTGGTCAGACCAATGATCCTGATGAAGTACAACGGTTATTTTATACCACAATAAATAATGATATCTTGTATTAAAATAAATTTTGAACATGAAAAATGGTATGTTGAAGCTCTACCTCTGTGGGTTTCTTAACATACCATCTATTTTATAGCAATTATAAAACTTCTATCCCTTACATGGGAAGATGCTTATTTCTATGATTTCACTCTTCCGAACCTCATGGGACAAACTGACCTGCACTGATTGCAATTAACTACGTCAAAGCCTCTTGCATTTTTTCCATAGGTATTAGGTCTGCATTTTTTCTGATCCGCACTCACCCCGTCTAAGGCTTGTGCCGGGCAATTCTTAAGACACAAATTACATTCTTTGATACAAATACTTTCTGCCATAGGATCAGAAGCAAGGTCAAGCTCTGTGAGCACCGCACCAATTGCAAGCAGATTTCCATAGTTCTCATTCAGTAGTAACGTGCTTTTCCCCAAGGTTCCAAGTCCCGCAAGTACAGCAGCATGCTTCATTGATAGCAAGCCTCGGCCTTCCAGTAGCTCCACATCCCAATATTCATAAGGAACGTTTGAAGGAATCGGAATTGCACGGCCTTGATAAAGTCTCTCCAGCTCTTTTGCAGCTTTAAATGCAATGGAATCCACTTCCACACAGGAATTCTCGTTAAAATGACCGTAAATAATTTGTGGGTTAACAGACAGAAGTCCCTTAGGAAGTGCAAAACCAAATACAATCACTGATTTGCATCCTGGAAATATATCCTTAGGATGAAACCCTATCGGAGCCTCATGAAAGCGCTCAATGTTTGCAATGCCACATACATCCGCACCCAAATCTAACACTAGATCTTTAATATACTTCTCCATCCCAGATACCCCTTTATTAACATAGGTTATTTTTCCATTATACGCAACGTAGAAGGAACATTCAAGCTGGAACTAATACTCTTTTCAAAGAAGGCCTAAATCATAACCTTACGTTTATCTTTCTTAAGCATTCTTTGTACTGCAAACTTGCCTGAGGCTGCAGCTACCGGCAGTCCTCCCGGAGCCATGATCCATTGACTTGCTACGAAAATGTTTGATAATCCTTTTACTGTCCCTTTCACTTGAAACGATTTCACACCCTTCTTGGTGATAAAGCTCATATAAGCACCATGATAGGAATTGCAATATCTCTCATAGGTAAGCGGAGTCCAGGAATCCAACACTTGAATATGCCCAGCTAACTTAGGGAATTTCTCTTCTATTCTTTCTTGTATTATCTTCACAAGCTCCTGTTTTTTGCTATGATAGGTCTCATGATCCAAGGCTTTCCAGAACCTATAATCATCATCTAATTGAGCCACATTCGTCTGCAATACGGTTTTTCCTTCCGGTGCAAAAGACTCCTCATATTGGAATGCCTTTAATGACATTCGGCTAATTTTCTTATTGTTAACGTCGAAGGGTATACAATCAAAAAATATTGTACCAGAATGAGGAAATAATTCTTTATCGATTGAAAAAGCTACCTGAAAGCCGCTGAAGGTGGGGTAATGCTGTTCATCGTTATAGCAGTTTTCCCATTGCTTATTCATATAGGTTCTTCCTAAAAGTTTATGAAACATTTCCATCGTATCCGTTGCGCAGATGACATAATCAGATTGAACGACTTCCCCGGTTCCAAGCTCGATACCTACTGCTTCGTTGTCCTTTGTTATAACTCGTTTGACCATACAATTGCGATATAATTTTCCCCCAAGGGATTCAAACATATCTATGACTCTATTTGTCATAGCAAGAGAGCCACCAACGGGTATTTCCCCATTCCCGCTCGCAACAGTTGCATATGCTACAACGAAAGAGGAAGCAGTATAACTTTTAAGCATATAGTCAGTAAATAATGCCTTTAGCAAAGGATGTTTGAATCTAGCTGCCATATCACATAGATCTATTTTTCCGTATTCTTTTAGCACTTTTGGCATTTTACCCATTGATTTACCTAATTTAATATAATCTATGAGGTTCATCATATCCATGGGTTTTTCAACAGGCATCTGGCAGCAGGTAGCATATTTAACATGTTCCATCAATTTATTTATTTCAGCTTCATCCTCCGGCGATACCTGCAAAAGTTCTCTTTTCGTTCTTTCTATATCCTTCCATAGCGTGACACATTCCTCGCCAATATAGCTGGAATAAAACTTATCACTGGTTACAAATTCTGTATTGGTTGTCAGAGCTCCAATTGACTCCCACAAGTTTCTGAGGGATGAATTTTTATGAGTGCCGGTCAGCCAGTGAATACAATTGTCTATGTGATGTCCCTTTCGGTTCCATCCCATGCACTGCCCGCCTGCAACTGGGTTTTTTTCATATATTTCTACATCATATCCTGATTTTTTGGCATAAACTCCTGCTGACAAACCAGCTATGCCACCACCAATAATTACAACCTTCTTCATGTTTACTTTCCTCCTCTTACTATATCAACAATCCACTCTGATTTTGGTAGCTTTATCCCCGGCTGCGCTGCATATTGTTCTGCAATACCCTGAATACTACACCAGAAAGCCATGGATAAGCTTCTCGCATCTCCCGGGCGAATGGAGCCCTCCTGCTGCCCTTGTTCTATGATCGGTATAAACTGATCGATTGTATCGACCTGTAATGCTAACTCTCGTATCTCTTTCGGTGTTCCTTCACTTCGTTGTGCTTGTGCCATTAATACAAATATTTTTGCAATATACGGCTGTGTCTGCATCATAGAAAAAAGCTGTTCCGTAAATTGCTCAAAGTACATAATTGACGACGTATAATTTTGTTGCAGAGGATATTTTGTACCCTCCAGCCCCAGTTGCACTAATTCTTTATAAAGCATTTCCTTGGATGAAAAATAGTGAAAAAGTAAACCTGTACTCATTGAAACTTTTTTTGCTATGTCTGATATCTTCGTTTCCATATAACCTTTTGTAACAAATAGCTCAAGTCCTGCATACATAATCTCTTTTCTTCTTTGTTCTTTTTGCTCTTCTCTGATTCCCATATCTGCCCTCTGTTTAATTATAGTCATTTCATTGAATTAAGTTTCATTGAATTTATATTCAATATATTTATACCATAAATTGGATATTGTGTAAAGGGTTTCCTCTAAAACATTTTTTATCTTTTATTTTATCAAAACCAAAAGGCCCCACATCAATTACCTTCATAATTGATACGGAGCCATTTATTCACTATTTTATAATACAACAATACCTATAAAACTAAAAGATCTAGCGATTTCCAAGGATATCTACTTCTTCTCAACCGGAATCCAGATCTCACAGAAATATTCTGCATTATCTTCTTCTGGATACAGTTCGAAATCTGTATCATCCAGCATACGGTAATCGGAACTCGGTAAGAATTCCTTAAAGATTCTATTCCAAGTTTCTCCTATGCAAGCAGCATCGTTGCCAATGCATTTAAAAACTGCCCATAGGGTAGGCTTTACATCCCAAACGGAATATCCTTCGGGAACGGCACCACCATCATATTCCATTCCTATACCATAATCAAAACGGTCGCTCTCTTTCGAAATTGGCGCACATACGCCGTAAATATCATGCTTCTTAGCGTGTTTTCTTAATACCTCAAAGATACCTGCCTCACCACATTTTTTCCAAAAAACAGGAATCTCTGAATTACCTTCTTCTGATATTATCTCATTCTTAAATTTCTCAATCTTTGCCAGTAATTGAAAGCTTTCTCTTTCTACAATTTTGTAATCCATAACTTTTCCACCTTCCAAATGAATTTTTATGACAAGGCGATTGAAGGATTTTAATTCAATTCCAGCACGTTTAGCAACATTCGGAGTAACTCCATGAAATCTGGAGAATGCTTTTGAAAAGCTCTCCGGAGAATCATAGCCATACTTCATTGCTATATCAATAATCTTAACATCAGACAGGATTAGTTCCTGACCGGACATGGACAATCTCCTGTTTCTGATGTACTCATTCGCAGTGATTCCGGTAATCATGCTAAAGATTCTATGAAAATGATAATTTGACATATAGACATGTCTCGCTACATCTTCATAATTGATTGGATCAAGTATGTGTTCCTCCATGTATTCAATTGCTCGTTGTATGCTCTGAATTAATTCCATCTATGTTCTCACCTCGTGTATTCATTGTAAGGTATTTTGTTTTAAATTTCCTATCCAGGCTTGCTTGGTTTTGTCTTTTATCTTACATAAGTGACCTGATTTCCAACACGCTTTAATGGTTCCAGGTCTTTGACCGCCTTCATGCCCAGTGCCAAACCTCCGCATATGGCTTCATTCTCGCCAAGTCCAAGCTTCTCTAGAAAATCTCTAATTTCCTTGTTGCTATCTAGCCAACGCAGCTGATTAATCCAGCATGAACCAATATTTAACGAGGTGGCAGCCAGCATCATATTCTCTAAAAGACAAGCGCTATCCGCCAGAGCATTCCCATAATCCTTCTGATTTGCTACAACGATAAGAGTTGGCGCACAATAATAAAAATCATAATCTCCTTTTTTTGAGGCTTGAATGGATGCTTTCATGCTCTTATACATGCCCTCGTATACTTCCATCTTACTAAATTCTTGCTGAGTTAACTCTTTCAACTCCAGTAAGACAGACATATTCTGAATAACAATCAGATGGCAGCTCTGGTTATTGCCACCGCTGGGTGCATACCTTCCAGCCTCCAGGATGGCATCCAAATCCTGATCCGGTATTTGCTCCTCCTTAAACCTTCGGTAGCTTCTTCTCATTTTGATACAATTTATTACCTCGTTCATGGCTCATACCGCCTTTCTTGTTGTTTGACTAGCTCCGTTAGTAACGCCTTGCTTCGCAGCTTTTCTAAAATCGAGTATCTCAGTACAAATATAATTCATATTAAAAAGCCGGCTTTCATTCATTTTAGCTTTCCGATTTATACATACTCATATGTTCTACGAGCTATGCCCAGTTCTTCATTAGTGGGAATAACAAAAATGCGTATTTTGGAGTCTTCCTCTGCCAATTCTGCAGGGCCATTACAACGCTTATTTCTTTCTAAGTCCAGTTTCAGTCCCAAGCATTCTAATTTCCGGCAAACCAATTCTCGAATCCGTGATGAATTTTCACCGATACCTCCGGTAAACACCAGGCAATTCATTCCTCCCATGGTTGTGAAAAATGCTCCGATATAATGAACAATACTATTTACAAAAACATCGATTGCTAGCTTTGCCCGATTATCTCCTTCTTCCGCTGCAGCCTGTACATAGCGCAGGTCACCACTGACACCGGATATGCCCAAAAGGCCTCCGTTTTTCTTCAAGCCATATTGGATTTCCTCATCGCTTAAGCCCTGTTCTTTTAAAAACACTAACAGATCACAATCCATGTCGCCTACACGAGTGCTGTGGGGAATGCCGGTCTGCAAGGACATGCCAAAGCTTGTGTTGACACTCTTTCCATTTTCTATGGCACATATGGAACAGCTTCCTCCCAGATGGCAGGATATTGCCTTATACTCCTTTCCTAGTTCCTCATTCAAAACATCCGCGATATAACTATGGGAGGCTCCATGATATCCCATCCGGTGAATTTCATATTTCTCATACCACTCATAAGGAATCGCGTACATTTTCCGTTCTAAAGGAATGGTCTGATGGAATGCAGTCTCAAAACATCCGATAAACTTTGCACTTGGCAGCATCTCTCTCATAACATCAATTGCTTTTAAATATGGTTCATTATGACTTTGAGCAATTGATATCCAAGCTCTCATTCCCCCTATCACTTCCTCTGTGAGCTCATGAACTCCATAATATCCTTTTGCCACAACCGTTTTAAAGCCTACCCGCTCAATTTCCTCTAAAGATACTGGAACTGTTACTAACTGCTCAAAGAAAAGTTGAATCGCTTTTTTGCTATCCTGTATATCCTGTTTTTCCAGTTGTAGCATTTGTTTCGATACTAAGTTGTTAAATTGAAAAATAGCATCGCTGTCACTACCAACCCGTTCCATTTTGCATTCCGCAATAACCTCTGAATCTGGCATTTCATATAATTTTGCTTTAAATGATGTACTTCCGACATTACATACTAGAACCTTCATGTATTCACTCCTATCCTAAATCACACTTCCATTGCAGTGATCAATCTCATGCTGAATAATCTGGGCTGTCCAACCGGTAAAGGTCTGCTTTTGCTTTTTGAAATTCCGATCCAGATATTCAACCTCAATGCTTTCATATCGTGTAGTCTTTCTAACACCGGTTAATGATAGACATCCTTCTTCTGTTTCATAAGGCTTTGCTTTCTTTGTAATAACCGGATTTACCATAGGTACACCGATCATTCCCACACTGTACACAATAATTCGTTTCTTCACTCCAATCATGTTTGCAGCTAAACCGACGCAATGATCTGTATTTGCCTTTAGCGTGTCCAGTAAATCATCAATTACTGCAGCATCTTCCTGTCCTGCCGGCTCTGATTTCTGACCAAGAAATAATGTATCTTTCACAATCGCTTTTACCATAATTATCTCCTATTTATCTCTTTGCTTTTCGATATCCGGCATCCATCGCTTCCTTCTCTGAATGAAAAATCACCAGATATTTCGAATCTTCCATATCCTCATATGCCATTTGTCCGGGACAGTGATAAATCATGGAATTGGAATTGCCTCGGATTTCTACCTGAATTTGCTCTGTATTGCTTGCCTTTTGATCTCTACCTGATCGTTTACTTTCTCCGTTTAGATAATCTATTGTAATTCCCGGCTGAACATTGTAAGCATATATATTAAAACAGATGCCCTCTCCCTTATCCTCTACCGAATATCCTTCCATCTGCACTCCACTTGCCAGAAGATTCTCTCCCTTAAAAATTGGGGTAACCCTGTAAAGAACATGGTTTTTTGTTTCTTTCACGTAGTCTGCAATCATATTTTCAAAAGGAAGCATACCCTCAATATTAAGGTATCTGGTGCCGGTGATAAGATTCTTCTCGTTGGCATTCTCTGCAGTGAGCAAAAAGCCAATCAAATGGCAGCGATTATACAGATATTTTCCATCCACGTTGTCATACTTTACTGTCTGCCAACCGGAGGGCTTGACCTGTCCTATGCTGCCACGGTCTTTTGTGGGCATTAAATCGATTCCCACATTTGCAAACGCAACGCTACATCTACCTAATTCATCCAAATCACTGTATGTTTCAAAAGATACTGTAGTCAAATCCTCCTTTTGAAAAGAAGGATTATTATCTTCAAGCGCTACATATGCCGCTCCGCTGTATTTTGGAATATTATCTAATGTGATTACTCCCTCGTTCTGCGGGGTTGACGATTTTGTCGGTATTATTTCTAAGGAGCAAGCCCCGAGCATGAAGCAGCAGCTCAATAAGAATACAGGCCAAATAAACCTAATTAACTTTTTCATTAATATAAATCTCCCTTGTGATTTTCTCATGAGATGAGCCTTGAAATTCACTTGTCTCTATGATTTTCCACGGTTCCCCCAATGTAATGTCCAAGAACACGTCAGCGGGATATCTCCGATTCCACTTATAGACGATTAGTTTCTCTATCTTCTTTTCATAGGACAAAAGGGATCTATCTTCCACAAAGCAATATTCTCCTTTTCCTGCTTTCTCTAAATATTTAGGATCAACAATTAAGTTCTCTGTATTTAGGTCAGAAAACATGCGATATGTATACTCATTTACATAAAGTTTGCTTTCCTGACTATAGTCAATGATATCTTCCAAGAGAACCCGGTCTTTGCTTTGCCTTCTTTGATTAAACATCATCCCGTTATTATCATCTATGCATAATATTGCAATCATATTAACAGTTCCATCCTTCCTATTGTTTATAAGGCTTTTCGTTCCATACAAGAGATATTCTACTATAACATCAAGAATCTGTCACTAAGCTTCCTTTCTTATTCCCTTTTGTTATTGATTCCTGTTTGTAGCCTCTTTCCTTATCAATGATCAATCCTGCTTAATATGTACAACAGCTTTTCTAGCCACAAAGAGAGGCAAGACCCTGTACAAACAGTTTCTTGCCTCTCTATCTCATTCGCTCTTAGCCTTATGCTAAAGCCTCTTCATTTTTATCTCTTCTATTTATTGCTTACTCTATATAACTGAGTGTCTTATCAACTTAAAATAAATTTCTAATCAGACTCGTACCTGCGATAAAGGTACCTATGGAAGCACCCAGGTTAGCCATAAACATCACTAAAACTGTTTTCAGTAGACGGTTTTTATAGAAGCCCTTAATCGTGAAGATATCTTCCTGAACGTTTTGAACGTCCTTAACGGTAGGTTTTTTCAACGCAGCCTCTGCCAGTCCTGTAAACCAACCACACGCCAATAAAGGATGCAAGGTAGTTAACGGTGCTGCTACAAAGGAAATCAAAATACTAAGTGGATGTGCAAAGGATAGAGCAGTGAAAGCAGCTGCTAACAGGCCTGTCCATAATACCCATGCTGAAAGCTGTTGCAAACCAGTTTGAAAATTAATAACAAAGGAATACACCAAAATCCCTGTAATAAGCAAGGGAATAATCCAACCAACTATTTTTGAGGCAGGACTACTCGGTGGAACAACAGAGATCGCCTCAAGATTTTGCTCTTTAAAAATCTCTTGTTTAATTCCGGGTACATGCCCTCCGCCTAATACAGCAACTACCTTTTTCCCTGGTGCTTCTTTAATCTTTGCAGCTAGATACTGGTCTCTTTCACTAATTAGGATTTCGCCAATTTTGGGGAATTCCTTTTTTAAACCAGACATCGCAGCTTCTATCATATCTTCCTCTAATAGCTTCTGTAGATCATCACTGGTGATATCTGTCTCATCCTCTGAAGAAAATAGCAAACTTCCTAGTAATTTAACCTTATCCCAGAACTTTAACTTACGCCAGATACGCAGAAAGGTTGTCTGAATATTCCGGTCTGCCAGTACCAGTGTAGCTCCGGTTTCCTTAGCACTTTCGATTCCCTGTATCATTTCGCCTCCGACCGGATTACCTAACTTCACTGCCATCTTTTTCTGATAAGAACCCAGAAAGAGATTTGCGATCATGAATCCGACCTTCTTCGCTTTAATTACTTTAATTAAATCGGTATCCTCCCAAGCTTTCGGTTTTGTTAAGCTCTGGTACCTGTCTTCGTCCAACTCAATACAAACACTATCGGGACGTTCTTCCTCAATGACCTTCTTCACAAGCTCTGCACTTTCTTTTGAGACATGTGCAGTCGCGATTAGAAGGATTTCCTTGTCCTTATATTCTATTCTGGTTACATTAGCTTCACTCATTGAGCTTCCTCCATGTGACGACCTTCGTTTCATTAGTCCTGTCTGTTATCTTCAAGAATGTAATCGTCTCTTTAGTATACCGTTATGATTTCATTAAGTCAAGACTATGGATAACTCCCTATGAGGGTAGTGCTATTCTTTTGTTTGTATCGTAGTTTTACGAACTCTTTTATAATAACTCTTTGCGCCAAATAGCAGAGGTATCATGGGGAAAATCAAGAGCAGTGCAGCCCAAAGATAAATACTTTCCGTTGGAATATTTTCTGTTATTCCATATTCATTCACAATGCTTCCAGCCCCATTTTTTATAATAATATTTCCGATTAAGGTGCCAATAATCATAGGGATTAAGGTGAAAAACAAGATACGTATTCCCTCAAATTGACCACGGCTTTCCTGAGGATAAAGCTGCTTTACCCACATTGTCATACTTTGCACCACAAGTACATAGCCTGCACCGGCCAGGAAAATGGTGAAAAACAAAAGGAGGTTTTGTGAGCTGAATACGTTTTGCGTATTAACATATTCCGGGCGAATAAACAATGCTAATCCCCAAAGGCCTATCATATTAATGATAATGGCCACAAATGCTATGATTGGCGTCTTGTTATTATTAATCAGCCTAATGCATGGAATAACTAATAATGAAGCTAACAAAAGGCTAATACCCTGAATAACTCCCATGCTGTCAGCACCAAACCCCATGCGATAAATCATCCAATTACCCATATGTACAAAATAGACGTTAAAGGGAATGAAAAATAGCGCCGTAGTAACGCATACCAGAAGAAGTTCTTTTTGTTTCAGTACTCCTTGTGCATGAAAAATCTCAATAAACTGCTGCCATAAAGTACCACGTCTGTGTGGTACAAGCGTTGGACTATCTTTTAAAAACAGCAGGGATAACCCCCCCATGGCAATTACATAGAGCCCCATGCACCAAAATAGACGGTTATAATTATCATTACTTCCAATAAGCAATCCACCTAATACGGTACCTATAATAGTGCCCATAATCGGTAAAAAAGCAAGTACTGCTCCAACTTGCCCGCGATTTTTGTCTGTGGTTAAGTCATTGCTCCATGCACTAAAGCCAGAATCGTTACCCATAGAACCAAAAAAACTCATAATATTATCGATTAAAATAACCAAAAAAGCAATCCATAATAATGATTTTGAACCATTGCCAACAACACCCGTCTTTAAAAATTCTGTAAAACCAAATAATATCGTAAAGGTTCCCCAGGCTATATAGCCCAAGGATATAAATTTGCGTCGGGAACCCCTGCGATCAGACAGAGTGCCAAACAAAAAGGTACTAAAGGTAGTAACCAGGGCACTGGTAATAACCATTACGGTAACTATGGTGGAGTCCTTAGCGATCTTTGCGTATACGAAGGTGTTAAACCACTGGTTTTCAATATTCCAGCATAACTGTCCAGCGAGCCCCAGGCCCCAAAGAAGAAGCCAAAAGTGGGTGTTATTTGTATTTTTTTTCATCTTGAACCTCTTTCCTGATTATCTGGGTCGCAAATGCTTTTTGCTACCGCTGGATATCAATTCCTTAATTTAACAATAATATTATTTGAATGAAAAGTCAATTTATTTTCCAGTAACTCGCTCCCCCTCTGTCCAAAAACAGGAAAGCAAATCATCTTTGCTTTCCTGTTAGACTCCAATTTCCTTTGCGACAGGGTTATTATCCGACTTTAAAGATATCCACTTTGGAATTTAATGCGGTTGCCAGTTCCTTCAATTCCTGTGCATGATTTGCTACTTCTTCCATGGTTACGGTAATCTCTTCTGTAGAGGCTGTAACCTCTTCTGTTGCTGAGGCTGCCTCCTCTGAGATTGCAGATATATTTTCTATCTGTTGTAGCACCTTATCTCTCTTTGTTGTAATATCAGCGGTATAATCTTTTATTTGTGCTATTTCTTTTGATAGGTCTGTTACCGACTCCATGATATCATGAAAAACAGATTTCGTTGCTTCTACCACAATTACCTGCTCTTTTACCTGAGTTCCTGTCTTCCTCATCGCATCAACCGTTGATTTTGTTTTGTCAGTGATATCCTCAATAATGTGCTTGATCTGTATTGTAGATTTTTGTGATTGTTCTGCCAGATTGCGAATCTCATCTGCAACCACCGCAAACCCTTTTCCGGCAGCCCCCGCTCTTGCTGCTTCAATTGTTGCATTTAAGGATAATAAGTTTGTCTGTGATGTAATATTTTCAATCGTATCGGAAATCTGACTGATTTGCTCTGTACTTTTACTCATTTCCTGAATTATTTCAGCAATTCTTATCGTGGAGGCTTCTGTCTCATTTGAGGTTTTAATTAAAGCCTCCACTTTACTCAGTCCTTCACTTGTTAAATGATTTGCATTTTCTGATAGATTATTTATCATATTAGCAGAGTCATTGACAAGATTTAGATTATCTGATAGCTCGCTGATACTATTTACAGCATCTACAGAATTTTCAGCCTGTATTGCACAACCGCTTGCCACTTCATCAACCGCTCTTGCCACTTCATTTAAGGAATTATTTGTCTCTCCAGCCATGCCAGATAATACCTGGGAGGAATCTAATAATTGATTGGAGGAGTTTTTTACCTCCTCAATGACTGCGGATATATTATGAACCATGTCATTAAACTGATAACCCAATCGATGAAACTCATCCTTTGATCGTATTGAGACTCTTGTTGACAAATCTCCCTTTGCTAAATTCTCGAAAGCCGCAACCAGAGTTCTAATATTCTTTCCAATTGGCCTACTAAATAGAATTGATATTAATATAGAGCATGCTAGAACGACAATTAAAATCAATACAAAGGTATATAAAATGATTTGGGTATCCGAGGTTAATTCCGTACTGTCCATCTCTGAAATTATCTTCCAACCGGTTAAATTGCTGGTATAGAAAGTTCCAAATTTACTCTTTCCACTTAATTGGTAGGAAGTAAAGCCTTCCTCACCTCCACTGATGTCCTCCCAATTTGGCATGGAAGTAGCATCTGTTCCGATCATTTTAGGGTTTGGATGGGAGATTATATTACCTGCACCATCCGCTACAAAAATATAACCACTGGTACCAACCTTAACCGCTGACAAGGAATTAGAAAATACTTTCAGATCAATATTCATACCTGCAACACCAAGAATGGTATTACCGGATTTTATTGTTTTTGCGATAGATACTACTCTTTTTCCGGTTCCTACATTCGTATAGGGTTTTGTGATTACAATTTCATCCGGCTTGTTCATAGCCTCCTTATACCAATCCCTGGATTTGTAATCCCGATTAGCATCCATTATCTCCGGATAGGTATAATAGGGTCCATTATCCAGTATAAAGAACACATCTGATATATTATCGTCCGCTTGTTGAATACTTGAAAAGAATTCTTTTACATGGGAAAGCTCCTCTTCCTCATTTGCATTCATCACATTCGTGTCAACCGATATAATAGATACTAAATTTGACATCGCATAGAAGTAATTATCAATTCCTCTGCTAATTTCTTCAATGGTCTGCTTACTTGTTATCTCTAAGTTATTGGATAATATCTCTTTTGATCTTAGAAAAGAGCTAACACCCATTACAGTAACTGGAAGAGCACTTATTATTATAAGCATTAAAACTATTTTTGCTTGGATACTCTTCGTAAAAACCGATAAATTTGAAACTATTTTTTTTGGATTCTTTGCTTCCCACTGCTTCCTGTCTTTTGTTTTTCTATGCCTTTGGCTTTTGTCTTTCAAAGGTTTCCGGCTTTTTTCTGTGCTTTTATGAAATATGTTCAACTTCATCCTTCTTTTCTCCTATGTAATATAAAGCTATATTCTCCCATTTTCCTTTCTTCCATCGGATGAAACAAGCGAACCCACGTAGTATTAAATCTGCGATATACCCTATCCATATTCCTGAAAGTCCCATTTTTAGATAGATTCCAAGATAGAAAGAGATAACTACGTTGATAATTGAAGCAAATATAATAATTAGAAAAGGGAAATCCACATCTCCCACTGCTTTTAAGGCTGTAACCATATTGGCAGCTACACTACGGGTTATTTCCATAACCCCACTTAAGAGCAGTATTTTGATTCCTAATTCAAGAACCGCCCTGTCATTGGTATAAATTCTAAGTATTTTCTCTCCAAAAATCATAAGGCTAATGCAAAGAGGAATTGTGATTCCTATGGTTAATCTGATGTTTTTTCTACAGCTTACCTTTACCTCTTCTATTTTACCGGCACCAATCAAATGACCTATCATCGCTGCGGCTGCCGTTGTAATTGTTGTAGTTGCCATGCACATATAATAGGTTACATTACCAACAATTGCTTTTGTAAACATCGCCTGAGTCCCCAGCATACCTACAAATCCCACAACGATAGTCTGCGATATGAGATAGATGATTCCTTCTAACCCGCCCGGTATTCCTAATCTAAGAATACGACTTATTATTTTCTTACTATTTATGAATCCTTCCCGGATTGATAATTTAAAAGAAATCATCTGATCATGAAGAAGCATTCGAAGAAACAGGAGAATACCAATACTTTGTGCTATGACCCCCGTAATGGCATATTGCATTACATTCTGAGCAGCTTCGGGGATACATACAGATACTAGCTTTGTAAGTACTAAGGTTATTATATTTACACTGATTAGAGTAAGTGTTACCTTTTTCATATATCCAAAGCTTCGAAAGACGGCTGTTAACGTATTTAGAATCGCTTGGATAAAGGAAAAGCCAATCGTAACTAATAAATATTGTCTCGCTAACTCCTCTAATTCTTTTGGTATATGTATCAAACGTAATAATAACGGAATACTTAATACACCGGTAAGACTAATAACAATTCCAAATACTAAATTCATCACTAAAGCTGCATTAATTATATTACTGCATTCTTCATACCGCTTTCCTCCTGCTACTTGAGCCAGCAGGATACTTACTCCAACCGATATAATTGCATATAGATTTATGATTAAAAGCAGGATTTGGCTACCACTTCCGATGGTAGCCACTGCTTCTGACGAAAAATCATTAATAATAACATTATTGAGATTCGCAATAAATCCATTGACAATTAATTCTATAACAATTGGCCAAACCATATGAAATAAGACCGAATTGTTTTGTCTTTTATCTATCATATCCCTGTAAATCCCCATAGCATGAACGCTTTTTCTATTAAAGTTGTAGTAATTCCACTTGCTTTGGACACTCTAGAATATTAGTTATAACGGTTCCATCCTCTTGTTTCTCATGTCTAACCTTTATCACACCATATTGGGTTGGATAGCTTCCTTCTACCCAGGTCAGATCTCCAAGCTGTGGATCAATGATAACCTGTTTTCCACCTGGTGCCACAAAATGAATCCCGAGCACATGTTCCGACAACCAGGCAGTAACTGCACCAGCCCAGCCGTGGCACAGGCTATGACGATAACCCTGATAACAATAGCCTCCATAAGTGGCATGAATATCAATTTTACCTTCTGGTGTTAGTTCATCAATTCTAGCACCGTTCTCTTTCCAGGATAAATCAAAATCTTCCCAAAAAGTTGTAGCCCCCAGCTCTAGCATTCCACCATAATATTCCCTGATGCAATCCAGTGACCCCTGTATATCCTTGGCTTTTGCTTTTGCCTGCAAGATATAATAGCCCATAAAGGTTGAGAAGCCCTTTGCACCTTCTCTTGAGATTACCTTATCATTTACCTCTTTTGCATCATGGAGCTCCGCTAAAACCAGTAATGCTGCAGACTGTTTGTTATGTTGATAATTTGTTTCAAAGCCCTTTAACCTGCTTAAATCTTCCTCACACTTGAAAGCATATTTTTCTTCCTGTAATATAAGAAAAAGTTCTTTGAGTCTTAGAGTTGCAAGATAATGCAAGGCCTGTATACCGTTGTCAACTCCCTCTGGATTAGTGGAGGAAGGCCAGTCCACAAAACGATGCTCCGGAGTAGAATCCTTTCCGTTTTCGTCGATGTGCTCTGACAATTGATTGCAAAGGCCAATCAAATATTCCTTTTGCTCCTTAAGATAATCCAAATCACCCTTGTATGCAAACCAATCATACTGGGTAATAATCCACCACATAGAATAGGTCGGCATATTGTTAATCCAGCCCGGTAGCGGGGTGTCCTCTTTTACAAAATCCAGGCTTTCGGTAACAATTTCATCCGGTCCAAATACAGCAGCGATGGTCATTATCTCTGGGTTCATATCTCCCATCCAAACCAGTCGATCTCGCTTAATTCCATCCCAGATATAATTTTGCATATTTAAGTGAACTGTATAGGCTCCGGTGCTCCAGATCTCATTTAATAAGGAATCGTTACTGTTAAATGCGCCCAAATAAGGGATCTCTTTACAAACCAAAACAGCCTTTATTGTTTTTAACTCCAAAGTCGCACCTTCCTCTAACAAGTCAATGCGAACAAATCGGAATCCGGTCTGCCCTACCGGTGTCATACTCATATCCACAAGATTAACTTCCAGATCCCGAAGCGCATGGTTATTGGTTGCATTACTTTTACCACCAATCTCACTCATTGCTTCCATAGCAGATTCTCCAAATCTTACACGAATCTTTGCCCCATTCTCACCGGAGGCTCTCCAGCAAAAGATTTGAATTCCACCATGGATTTCTTTCCCAAAATCAAGAAGGATGGAAGGGATGGAGCCTTTATGTTCTAAAACACAAGCATCCTTTGGAACTATTGTTATCTGTGGACTGCGCTCCTCTAACAAAGCACTGCTATTCTTAATTACTCCCGTTTCCTTGGTAGACTCCCATAGGATTCTTGTTGGATTTATGTAGTTATATTTCATTTATTCCTCTCCTTCAAAAAACTCATTTTCCTTGGATTTATCAGCATCTGCATAAAGAATGCTAGGATTTAAGATACTTTCATATAACTCCTCGCCAATAAATGCTCTAGCCCTATCAATATGTTCTTTTTCCATATCAGTATCCATATCTTTCATTACATAATAGATTGGTTTTGGTTCACCCACCGTGTCATCCTCATTTAATCTTCGAATTCCAAGATTCAAACCAAATTCATAACGATTATCCACATAAGCATGATGTGTCATAAGATCTATCGTATCAAGCTTCCTTGCCTTTTCATAAGCCAGACAATATGCGGCAGCTCCCTGCTTTTCACTGAAGCTATCACCTTTGGAGTTAAAACCTTGTTCTGATAAAATAATACGACGAGGCTTTCCTTCATATAAATAATCTGCTTGAGACAAATATGCGGGCAACATCTCAATATTTTTGAAAGTGATTCTCGTAGTACTAAAATCAAAGGTTGCACTTCTGTCATTGTAAAAATCCGGATACACTAAGTTTTCAGGATATGGATGATAGGCAATACTCCAGTCAAAGTTTCCTTCTTCTTTTGAGTATTTATTCATATAGTCAATTACGTCTCTACCTTTATAAAAACGCTTTGGAAACTCAGGCTTTAAGGAAGAAGTCCAAAAATGATCCAGGGAAACATAGATTCTAAAGTTGCTATAATATTTACGGGCACTTAACCATGCTAATCTAAGTGCTACCGTATATTCCTTCACATAATCAGCAACATCCATTTCACCGGCATTTCCCCATACATATTGGCTGTTTACTTCATTGGAAATAATCATTCCGCACATACGGCCATAGCTTCCATCTTCCCTTGCATATCGCTCAGCCAAAAACTCCACAAAGGCTTTATAGTATTCCTGCCCTTCTTCTGTTTGCATATTAAAGGCACTAATATAGGCAGCGGAGTCCTTCCAGTCATAGCTTGGATGGATTACCTTAGACAATAGTTTTTCTTCCTTCTGACTATCAAATAATCTTGGGGAATTTAATAAAATTCCTGTCACTATGATTCCATACTCATAGGTTTCTTTCATATACTGATCTAATTTTTCCACCTCTTTTTTTACAAAGTAAAAGGTTCTGCCATTACAGATATATGGGAATGAATTCTCATTGTTCTCTAAGGTCATGAAGGCTGGAAGATTAATATTAATTAAGGATTGTTTAATACCTAATATTTTCAGATCCTCTCCATAAGCAGCTAATGCCTTAATGGTATCTGGCTGTGGATAAGCATAGTCCCACTTAGAGATGTGATCAAGCTGGGTAACATATTGGATACCCTTCACCAAATTTCCATCTACCCATAGTTCAAACCGATCAGACATTCTATCATAGCCATTATAAAATCTTGGAATACTGATAGAATACTCCTGTATTGTTACTTCTGATATATCTATGATTTCTCTAGCTTCACTGCTACCATAGGGTAAATACTCTTTTACTTGAATCTCCTGGCCTTTTATTATTTCATCCATATCAAATTGCAGTGTTGTAGCGCTAACCTTGATTGCTCTTATCTCCATAAATAATACCTCCTCACATGATGTTTGTGGAAAAGGCAGTCTTTCTCATAAAAGACTGCCTTTCACTTATTGTACTATAACTGTACTATAACTTCGTAATGACCTGTCTCTAAATAAATTGGCTGTCCTGTTACATTTGTTACTTGGTTATTTATAGTAATTTTATTTTCTTTTCCCGGTAATATCAGTTCCGCTTGTGCATCAAAGGGAATTGTAATCTGGTAAATCACTTGTTCTTCTTCGCGCTTCCAGCTACACTGGTATAAGCCTGCTGCTGATAAATATTCGCCTTTCACCCAACTAAACCGTGAATCAATTTGTGGCCTTAAGACAACTTTTTTGAAACCTGGTACCTCTTCTACTGGATTGATTCCACACATATATCGGTACATCCATTCTACGATAGATCCATAAGCATAATGATTCATACTATTCATACCGGTATCGCTTACCAAGCCGTTTGGAAGTACAGAATTCCAACGTTCCCAGATCGTAGTCGCTCCCATGTTAATTTCATATAACCAACTTGGGAAATCATCGTTTAATAATAATGTATATGCATATTCTTCCAGACCGTTTTGTGAAAGCACCGGACAAATATAAGGAGTTCCTACAAAGCCTGTATTTAAATGAATATTATTCTCCTCTAGCTTCTTCTTTAAATCTTGAACAAGCTTCGATTTTAGTTCGCTTGGAGCAAAATCCATGTAAAGAGCCATAACAAGTGCTGTCTGGGTATCCTCTTGCAATGTACCATCCTTAAAATATTTCTTCCAGATTGCTTTCTTAACTTCATCCGCCAAATTATTGTAGTACTGCTCTTCCTTCGTCTTACCCAGTACCTTAGCAGCTTTTCCTGTAAGGATTGCTGAGTAGTAATAATAGGCAGAGGCTACATAATATTGATCTGTTCCACCAAAGCTACTGCTTTTATCCGGATTATCCAGTGCCAGCCAGTCAGCAAAATGAAAACCACTTTCCCAAAGTCTTTTGCCTTCATTGTATTTATCATCCTGCTCTTTGATATAATCAACCCAGCTCGTCATATTCTCAAACTGGCTTTCTAACAGGGTTTTATCTCCGTAGAATAAATACATTGTCCAAGGGATTACTGTGGCTGCATCTCCCCAGGCACAGGAGCCGTACTGTTTCGTTTCTCCTTGCCCAATTCTATCGGTAGTGATTTGTAATACATCAGGTACAACATGAGGAACTGCTCCTCCTCTTAATCTTTGTTCTAATAACATGTCATATAAAAACTTATGATAAAACGCTGGGGTATACATATTAAAGCTTGCTGTTGCAGCAAAGACCTGAGCATCTCCAGTCCAGCCCATACGCTCATCCCTTTGAGGACAATCGGTTGGTACATCCACAAAATTTCCCATCTGACTCCATAAAGCATTCGCTATCAGACGGTTAACCTTTTCATTCGAGGTCTCGATCTTACCTACATGCTCTAAATCGGAATGAATCACACAAGCTGTAAAATCCTTTAATTCAATGTTATCCATTCCAGTAATCTTGGCATAACGGAAGCCATAAAAGGTAAAATGAGGACGAACTATCTTTTCCGTACCATCAGAGGTATAGATAAATTCTTCCTTTGCCGTTCTAAGATTTTCATTATAGAAATTATCTTCCTGTAAAAGCTCACCAAATTGAATTGTTACCTTAGTTCCTTTTGGCAGATGACATCTAAATTCAACCCATCCTGTCATAACCTGCCCAAAATCGATGACTTGCTCTCCGGCAGGAGTATGTAATAACCTAGCTGGAGAAAGTCGCTTTGTAATTCTAAGCGGAGGACTAAGTCTTTCCGTCAGAGGCCCGCAATTGATCGAAATTAATTGGGCATTTACAAAATCACTTGTATCACAATTGATAGTAGACCATTCTCTCACTTCTTTATTCGCGTCGTATTCTTCTCCATCATAGATATTGCTGCTAAGCACCGGTGATGGATGACATAACCAACTTTCATCTGTGTTAACATAGATGTGGGAACCATCTTCTAAAGTAATATCTAATTCGCAAAGAAATGCAAATTGGTCTCCAAATAACTGTGCCAGCCTTTCGTGAAAGCCAAACCTTCCTTTGTACCAGCCATCTCCCAGGATTGCTCCAATTCCATTCTCGCCTTCCTTCAAATAGTCTGTTATATCGTAGGTTTGATACTGAAGCCATTCATCATAGTCATTATAAAATGGTGCTAAATACTCATCTCCTACTTTCTCGCCATTTATCTCAAGTTCATAAAGTCCTAATCCGGTGGTATATGCACGGGCTGACTTTACTTTTCCAGGAATCTTAAATTTCTGATACATGAGCGGATGAACATCCTTTTCAAAAGGTGAGGTAATCCACTTCGCCTTCCAAGACCCATCTCCCTTTCCTGTTTCGAACCATGCAGGTTCACTTATTGTAAATTCATCATTATCTGCCCATACCATAACTCGCCAGTAATAACGTGTCACGGGTGATAAGCTTATTTTTGCTGTATATCCTAAGGAACTGATTTCATTGCTGATACCACTGTCATATACCACTGTTTCAAATAGTTCATCTAGTGCGATCTGGATCCTGGCCGCTTTCTGATATTTACCTGTCGTTTCGGAAGTGATCCATGAAAAGGTTGGTTCATTTATTAAAAATCCCAAAGGATTTATTAAATGATTTGTCTTCAAATGTGTAACTTTCATTCCACTGTCTCCTTATAATGTAAATTGAGATACTTATAGGGTGTTAATTATCTATTCTGCCAACCGAGTAAATAAATCCTCAAAAAGCCTGTCTCGATTGATATAATAAACATACCGTATAAAATGTCTCCTTTTATCAAAGCTGTAGTGATCATCATATTCAGGAATCGGACTATGTTCCAAACGATCTAGCATAAAATCTTCCTCCAGAAGCCATGCCACCGCAGTAACATCCCAGATGGGACGACTCCAACAAGCACCTGCTCCAGATTCCTTAGCTTCCTTTTCTGTCACATCCACCAAATAATCACAAAGTTTGTTTTTTCCACGAAGCCAATGTTCCAGCTCAGGGCCAGTTGTTGAAAAAGCAGAAACCACTCCCATACAGGGCAACTGAACAAGGGGTACTCCGCAGCCAAATACTACTCTGGCGGCTGCAACATCCTGAAACATATTAAATTCCTTACTATCATGCCATTCAAAAGAATGTCCACCCAGCCAAATAAGTACAATACGCTTAATAATATCTGGAGCAATCAAAATAGCTGAGGCTATATTGGTAATTGCACCAATGGCAATCACATAAAGTGGTTTTTCCTCACTATAAGACATTGCTCGTTTTGCAAGATCCTCTGCCGCCGGAGATAACACTGCTTTCGTTTCTGATGGAAGATACTGTTTCGAACCTCTATAAACAGACGCCTTAAGGTCTTCTCTCTCCATGAGTTCTAGAATATTCATAATCTCAGCATAGCTTTTTTCCATTCCATCTTCAGGACCTGAAGATTTTGTATTAAAAAAGGGGGCAGCATATATTGCTTTTAATTTTAGTTTACGTTCGGATTTAATTAAGTATGCCAGAGCAAATTGGTCATCAATCTCATTGAAAGTATCCGTATCAATCACCACATCAACCGGCTCTTTCGGTCTTTCTAACCGTCTTATCCCTATATCCTGTTTCATAAAATGATCCTTTTTCTACACCTTCCCTGTTTTTATATGTCTTGCCCTAAACTTTCAAATACCTATCCTTTTACTGCGCCTGAAGTCAATCCTTCCATATACAGTCTTGAGGTACATGAGAATAAAATAAGTAAAGGAATTGTAGCAAAGACAAATCCGGCAACCATGGAGCCTATATCAACGGCACCTGATGCAGATTGAAACACTCGGATTGCAACTGTTATCACCTGTTTCGAATTACTTTCAATAGCCATAAGAGGCCAGATAAAATCATTGTAATAATCAATCATTTTCATTACTACAATCGTAGCAAGTATAGGCTTGGATAACGGAATTGCCATTTTAAATAATGCCTTCAGTTCATTACAGCCATCAATTCTTGCAGATTCAAAAACCTCTGTTGGAAGTTCTTCCATAAAAGTTCTGCAAAGCAGAATACCAAATACCTGACCTCCGGATACCCAAGGCAGGATCAATGCCCACCAGGTATTGTAAATTCCATAGGTTTGCATTAAGGTATACTGTGGTGTTAATGTTAATACTCCTGGAACCATCATCAATGCTAAGATTGCAAAGAATAAAATGTTTTTTCCCGGGAAATTAAGCTTCGCAAAGACATAACCTCCATTAGCAGAAAGGAGTGTTGTAATTAGCGTAGCAATGGATACAACAATCATGGTATTTATCATATTAGGAATCAACATCCCAATTGCCTTATCATAATTACTCCAATTTAAACGTGTTGGCAAAGACCAGAAATCACTGTATATTTGAGCATTCGATTTGAGTGATAATATCAGCATTAATATAATTGGAATAAATGCCAGTAAAAGAAAAATTACAGCAATGATAAATACAGTCACTTGAAACGAAGCGGATTTGAATTTTTTATTTTGTATTTTCAAGATAATCTCCTCCCTTAATTATTCTTTGCCTTAGAACGCATATTAATAATTGTTCCTATCATAATAAATACAAACATGACAAGGCCAAGGGCACATGCATAGCCATAACGCCCGAATTTCGTTGCATTATAATATAGTTCCAAGCCAGGTACATAGGTACTGGTACCTGGTCCTCCTCCGGTTAAAATATAGACCGAGGAAAAGTCCTGTACAATTCCAATAAAGGTAAGTACGATCATCATTTTTATTTGTGAAGAAATCATTGGAAGTTGAACCTTCCAAAAAATATCCCAGCGTGTTGCGCCATCCACTTCGGAAGCCTCCAGTAATGATCCATCAACACTGATAAATCCTCCATAATACACTAAGAAGGCCAAGGCATTAATGAATGGAAATCCCATAAATATGATTGCCCAAATGGCAGTCTTTGGATTACCCAGCCATACTCTTTGAAGATTTTCGAGTCCTACCTTTCCAAGCACCTGATTGATCAATCCAATGGTTGGATCATAAATTTGTTGCCACATTAAGGTTGATACAATTCCCGGAACAACCATTGGCAATACAAATAAAAATCGGAATGCAAACTTTTCTTTTGACCCTTTCATGGAATATACCAACCAAGCAATTAAAACCGGAACGGTTAAAACCTTGATTAATCCAAAGATTAACATCAAAGCAAGGTTACCAAGTCCAATTAAAAAATAGCCTTCTGATAACATTAATCTAAAATTATCTAGTCCGACAAATTTTATCTCTGCTAAGGTGTTGAAATCCTTAGACCAGTTGGTAAAAGCACGTGTGACTGCGATAAATACCGGAGTATAATTAAAGAAAATAAGTAAGAGAAACGTTGGTAATAATAAAATGTAAGGTACTCTGTGTTTATACAGAGTTTTTCCTACCTTATATAAAACCTCTTTTGCTTTCTGTATCGTCATAAATAAACTAAACAGCGCTATAATCGGAAAGAGTATAATTAATATCTGAAGGACATTTTTCAATTTTGTAAATGTATCTATGTGATTCAATACTTCACTATCTATCCTTAAGATATTACCTGATAATGAACTGATATATATTCCTTGATCAACAGACATTATTCCAGTCACTGAATTTACCAGTCGCTTTGAAAATATCTGCTTGTTCTCTTCGTTTATAATATAAAGAAATCCTTCTTTTGTACCGATAATAATGTGCTCTCCTGTTGAGTCCGTTCCGGCAACCATAGCCTCTACAGTGTAGTCTGTTAACGGTTTCCCGTTCCCTTTTAATTTTAATTCTTCGTCAAAAATGGCAAAGGATGCATCACTAAGCAATGCTACATAATTACCACTATCCGCAATTTGTGTTAAGTCAACCAATTCATATTTTGTCTTTATTTTGCCGAGCTCTTGGCCTTCTTTATCAATTTTTATGATTTCACCACGATTATTAACAAAAATAATACTATTTTCATCCGTTGTATAAGATAATCCTTTTATCTGGGTCTTAAATGGAATATTATTGATTAAATCACCTTGGGACGAATAGATTAAGATATTGTGTTTCGCTGTGTTAACGCCGGCAGAAACAATGATTTCCTTACCGTCTTCTGTTACATCAATATCATATATTCTTCTTTCCACATCGATGGAATTGATTATTTCACCAGTATCTAAATTAATGGTATAAACAAAATTATCTTCGTTTCCTGCATACACAATCCTCTGGTTAGAATCCACAACTAATTGACGAAATGGTCCTTTTGCATCCATGTTCCACATAGGTTGATTGTTTTCATCATATGCAATTAATTTATTGTTATAAGTTCCTACCAGGGTGATTTTCTTTTCTTCATCATATGCCAAACAGTTATTTTGTAACGAAGTGTTAATTTCAGTTTCTTTCACAATATCTGTGCTTTGATTTGAATAATAAGATAATAGAAAAGAAGCTATGGATAAGACGGTAAAAATAATTGTTATATAAAACCATCGTCTATTTAATTTACTAAGCTTCATAACGTATACGTTCCTTTCTTTTATGGAGCTATGGGGATGTTATATCACGGTTTTCACTGTTTTAAAGAGTAAAATTCCCCTGCCCGAAACAGGAGGGGAATTCTACTATTCGTTAAAATTTATAATACTACTCCTTATTATTATAAATTTTCTACTTCCTTATTATTGTCCTGTAGGTGCATTTTGTGGATTTTCTAAGTCTTTTTCACTAATGCCTGAAGTTTCCATTGCGGTTGGAAGATAAGTATTAACATTTTCTTGATGTTTCTTTACCCAATCATCTACCGTAATATTACCATTTAAATAATCATAGGAATAATCATAGAATGCACGGTAAGATTCTTGAATATCGCCAGCGCTGCCTGCCATACCTCTTGCTAACATTTGGCTATATCCTTTTTGTGCATTACCAATGAAAGATAAACTGCTATATGCATCCTTTAATTCAGCTGGAAGCTCAACATTATAAACTAAGCTTGGACCGTTTGGAACCATTTCTGCTGCAAGACCAGCATTTAACCATTCTGTATATCCTTCAACGGAGGAAAGGTACATTAAAAAGTCAACAACTAAATCATCATGAGCTTTATCTTTTTTAATAGCTCCAATGAAACCATTCGCTACTTCAATTGTTCTTGCAGGAGCTTCGATTCCTGCTCCCTCCATACTTGGCATATTGAAGGTTCCTAATTCAAAGTTTTTGATACCCTCGATCTTACCCTCTGTACCTGTAACTTCTTCACCAGCGCTTACCTTTGCCATATCATTTTTGAATACAACCAGTCTCCAAGCACCATCCACGATCATAGCTGCTTTTCCCTGATAGAACAACGGAATAGGATCTTTTGTTCCAAAGAATGCATCTCCACCACTGTATTTAGGGAATACCTTAGCAAAGTTTTCCCATACGGTTTTCATTCCTTCGTCAACATTGTAAACACCATCTTTTACTGCTTTGAATGCTCTTACTGCATTGTAATTAACTTTCCAGGAATCATCATTATATGGATCTGCAGGATCATACTCCCAGATTCCATCAACATCAGGATCATAGCAATAGTCACCCTTTTGTGCACGGAACTCATTAATCATTGATCTTGTTGTCTGATCAGCATAGATCTGTGATAACCAACCCATTTGATTTGCCCAGAAGCTATCAAAGGTTCCTGGAACTGAGATTGCCTGATATCCAGCTTTCTCAATTTTTTCAGACACTTCTACTAATTCGTTCCAGGTTGTAGGAGGTTCAACCCCTACTTCTTCAAAAATCTGTTTATTATATAGCCAAACTACCTGTACTGATTCTAAACTTAATGCAGTCCACTCACCTCTTGCTAAGTCACGAACCTGCATGGAATAATTAAATTGATCTGTCCACACACCATCGGAATATGGGCTGTCTTTATCAGCATACTCCAAATAATTGATGGATTTACCAACTGCAGCAGAACCAGCTAAGTTGATATTTACGATATCAGTAGTTGGATTTTCTGTATTATAAATGTTCTGAACCCATTCTCCATAACCCTCTACAGGTTTAAGATCCACCACAACCTTTACATCCGGATACTTTTTCATGTAAGCATCTGCAACAGCTTGCCAAGCTTCTGTTGCTCCAGGCTGTGCCTGAGTGTTAATAGTGATTGTTCCCTCTCTAACAATATCATCTACTGCCTCAGTATCTGTTTCGCTATCTGTAACAGCTCCATCCTCTACTGGAGTTACTACATCTGTATTAGAAGTACCTTTTGTACTACATCCAACAAAAGAGCCAAATACTAAACTTGTTGATACCAATAAGCATAATAATTTTTTTAATTTCATAATTTCCTTCCCTTCCTAAACGATTTACTTCATTGCTTCGGTGATAGATTCTCTACAGATAAATTTTGCATCTATTGTGTTACTCGATAGAGGTTCTTCTTTAATTTTCTCAATTAGCAACTGCATTAAAGATCGTCCAACATGAAATGCCTCTACATCCATGGTTGATAAGCTTGGTGATAAGTACCTTAAAATACTTAAATTATCGCATCCAATGATTGATATATCCTGAGGGATTTGTACGCCAGCTTCTCTCATTACCTTCATCGCTCCCATTGCCATTAAATCATTAATTGCATAAACAGCGGTAAAGTCTTCTTTTCGTGATAAAAGCTCAGTCATAGCCCGTGCACCCTCTGCTTCATCCGTACGTCCGTTAGAACAAGCATCGACGATCAAGTTTGAATTTAAAGTAAGTCCATGATGATGAATCGCTTCCACAAAATTCTGATAACGAATATTATCCTGATCAAGCGGAATACCACATAGCATTGCTATATTCCTGTGACCTTTTTCCACAAGACATCCAACCATATCATCAATAGCCTTCTGATAACTCATGTAAACATTTTCACCGACATATACACATGGTGGTCCAATTCTTAAATAGTTATCCACCCTTTCGCTACCCATTGCAAATATAATTCCGTCAACTCCTCTGCTGGCCAATTCCATAACAGACTCTTTGTTCGATACATCAATCGATAATACGGAGACGATGTATCCTGCTGCGGATGCAATCGATTGTGCGCCTTCCAGGATTTCGCAATAGTATGGATTCTTCAAATTATCAACCAACATTGCAACATGCCTTGTTTCTTTTGTGACTAAACTTCTAGCTACCATATTAGGCCGATAACCCAATTTATGTACCGCTGCAAGAACTCTTTCTCTAACCTCGGGCGTAACATTTTTTGTGTTATTTACCACATAGGACACTGTTGCTTCTGATACCTTTGCTAGTTCAGCCACCTCTTTTCTTGTTACCATAGATGCTCCCCTTTATTAAATATTTTCTCCAAATTACAGTTTGGTTACGCGCGTAACTAACTTGGAAAAATAAAAAACAAACTAAATCAAATGTTTGTTTTTTACTTATTATGACTATATCATAAGTTTCAGCAAAAATATATAGTCATTAATGATAATTTAATTTTATTTTTTTATGCAATCTGCACAAGTACCGTGATAACCAATATTTGTATTTCGAGAATTATATTTAACTTTTCTTCATTATAATAATATTTGATATACCAAATTGAACAAAGGAGTAGCTATCTCGGTATAACTCACTCTTTCCATTCTCCCAGGTATTATACATATCAAATAATCCAGGATCCACTTTATGTGGTTCAGGATCATCTGCGCAATGAAATGGCCCAAGAAGATTTCTGTTACCATTAATTAAACGAATTTTTAAATGATTTAAACCTTCCTTTGCGAAATCAGACAAATCGCAAACATCATCAAACAATAACTTGGTTACAAAAGAATTGTTTAAGAATATCTCAGCAACTGCAAAGCGTCCGGCAAGCTTAAGGAAACAATTCTTATCTTCCAGCATAATGTCCTTTTCCAATATCATTTCTCCTGCAAAAAATGGATAGCCTTGTTCAATGATTTTCGAGGCATCCACTTCCCCTTTTGATTTTATGATGGAAAAATCACCAGATGCGATTCTTGTATTCTTTTCTCCCTTGCTAAAACCATCATTGGAAACAACTTGAAAATCTCCTAAGAGGTAAATTGCTTCGATGTCCGTATCATAGCTAAGGCAATTCATCAAGCTTTCTGTGCCGTCTACACAGTCAAACAAGACATAATAAACCGATTCATTTTGGAAATAATCAATTTCGAAAACAATCGTGTTCTTACCGAGCTTAACATGATCCAAGATAGTTCCTCGCACAAACCCTCGATCCAGTCTACCTGTTTTTTCCAAGGTAATATTCTTATCATTAATCCAGAGATTGGTAGCGCTCATTTTTTCTGCTTCCAGGAATAATGAATTTGGTATTTCTGCAATATCAAAGGTATATTTCAAATATACTTTACGATTTTTTCTCTCTTTTAGCAGTCGGTCAGAAATTGCCATAATGGGTAGCTTTTCTTCAAAATTCACATTATCATAGGATATGCTGGCATAGTCAAGGGTTAATGAATTTTCTGTACTAGCGACGATCGTCATATTTGTATCATAAGTGATTTCGTTTTCAACGTTTACAGCTTTAATGCCAGGTACTGCAGTATCGTCAAGCATAATGATATAGGATTGTCCCGGTTTAAATGTAAGCGGTACACAGATGCCCACCTTATT
Source organism: Bacillota bacterium (assembly GCA_023386815.1). Classification (GTDB taxonomy): domain Bacteria; phylum Bacillota; class Clostridia; order Lachnospirales; family Lachnospiraceae; genus Mobilitalea. The sequence goes on along the minus strand of JAEWIZ010000008.1, from coordinate 159,121 downwards.
CTTTTCATAATAGATTGACTTTTCAACCCGCTCCTCTAAATCAAAGAGAACTACTCCCTGTGCTTTGATGTTAAGATTAACCGAATACTGCTCCTCTTCGGATAAATTTACCGCATAAATAAAATCTCCAACTTCAGACTGTCTATAAGTAGATCGAATCATTGTATTTTTATCATCAATCTCATAGTTCTGGTTGCAAAGTTCATCAAATGTAGTATTTGATTTTAAAAATTCTATCTCTGTTTTTCTACCATCAACATAAGAAGGTGCCTCGCCCTCCAGATATATTTTACCACCAGTACTCACATACTCCTCTAACAATTTCAGTGTCGAACTATCTATGCCAGACATTTTGGGAATTACAATATATTGATAAGCACAATTACCAACGAATAATCGTCCGTCCTGCACCCTGCCATGCTTTTCAAGAATCAACTCATCGATATAATGATGTACAATTTGTGCAGCACCAAACTTTTCAATAAAAAACTGAAAATCATTTTCTAGTTGGTGAATGGACTCATAATCTGCTTCTCTGTTATAGGTCAGGTATGCAGAATGCATTGGGTGGATAATTGCAACATTAGCTGCTTCCTTACTCTTGGCAAGCAGGTACCCCAGGCCTGTAAAATATTCATTGAAATGCTTAAATTCTGTGATCCATGGATTGCAATCCGAGAAAAATGCAGGATAATCTCTTTTACGCTGTCCTCGGATGGAATAAGGATACAAATGATAGGTCATAAGATTAACGCCGTTTACAAATTGCCATTCCGCAATTCTTTTCAATTCTTTTGGTGTTACATCCCAGCCGGTTAATGCATAAGTCTCAGTTAATACCTGTTCTTTTCCCATTTGCTGCGCTACAGAGGATACTTGACGTGGAGTTAATTCCGTTCCTATTTCTCTCCCCAACCAATCAATCCCCGGAATATGTTCATATTCATAAAAGGGCATAACCCCGGAACAACACCACATCTGCGTAAATAAAGTACTTTCTTCTACCGCATGGCCTGTTAATTTACAATTATGCTCATCACACCAGTCATAAATTTGCTTTGCAAAAGAGGTAGCAAACAGCTTATTCATTAAACGCCAATATTTAAATCTTAATTCATAAGATTGATTACAGTCAATAAATAATGCTCCCAAGCGATCCAATAAATCCTCTTTGTATTCCTTTTCAAATTCATTTAGCATCACTGGAGAATATGCGGTATCCCACCGGAAATATTGAGGTTCATCCGTAAAAAAACCCACCATGAAATCACCAAATTTATCCTGGTATCTTTCATAATATTTTTCATGGGTTTCTGTTATAAACTCTTGAACAATTGATGGATTTAATATATCTACTGTGGAGGAATTCACCTTATCAAAAATACAGTGATACTCTTTGATCTCCTCACAATTTCCGTATATTCTTTCAATGTTATTATCACTTATTTGATAAACTGCCAAGGCCAGGGGATCAAAATAATCCTTTTTTTCATAAGTGATATAATGAACAAAATTATTTGGATCTTCCAGTAGCTTCATCCCTGCAAAACCACTTGGCCAACCATGCTCATCATAAATCCAGGCATTCATTTTTACTTCTTTCGCTGTATCCATACTTGTGGAAACTGCAGTAAACCAATCCTCTCCCAGATATTCGGTTTTAAGTCCTCCCCTTGCATGCATGAAGAAACCACCCAAACCACAATCACTCATGTGTTTTATTTGTCTTTGTAATTCATCTACTTTGAGTTCATCATTCCAACTCCAAAAAGCTAGGCTTTTGTAATCCTGTGAAGCCTTCTCTAATACTTTTTGTATACGATTCATGTGTACCTCCTGGTAAAAACCTTTTGTAATTTAATAGATTATATTATTACTATCAGGGAAAGTCACTGTATATAAGATTGGCTTTATATGATGTTTCATAAGGGAATACTCACTCATCGACCACAAATAATCTCTTGTAAAATCGGCTTTATGTCTACTTTTTACTATAGCAAAAAAGCAGATATTATCATCTATCTGCTTTGGCCTTTAAAAATATATCCTGTATTTTGCCGGTGTCATTCCGTATAAGGCTTTAAAATTGCGATAAAAATTACTGGTATCTGTATACCCCACCTCTTCAATTATTTTTTCAATACTAAAATTTGTATTTCTAAGCATTCTAGCTGCTTGCTTCATCCTAAGTTCTCTTAGCAAATAACTGAAGGAATATCCCGTTTCATTTTGAATATATCTGCTCAAATAGCCTTCACTTAGGGAAAGATATTCAGCCAAGGATACTAAGGTAACTGTTTGCATATTTTCCTTGATATATTTCATCACTAAGGGCAGCTTACTAATATCCTTTGAGCTATGCTCAATAATACTGCAATCGTCTTGATGTTCTCGAATCATGATTCCCAAAAATATCATGACATAGCTTTTCAACAGTAAATTAGACATATTTTTTTGTTCTATCGTCTCTCGATAGATATCAAGGACAATTCGATCCAGCGTTAAATCACTCTTACCTTGAAACATTAGAACCTTCTTAGTATGCCTGTTATAAAGCACCTGCCAAAAATATTCTGATATTATATCATGCTCTGTGAGCAAAGATGAAAAAGCATCACCGAAGGTACTGCGGCGTACAAGGATGTTTATTGTGATATCCTTATCCTCACAGGAGAAGCCAGCCTGTTCCACACCAGGTGGTACGACTAAAAAATCACCCTCCCCCAGATCATATTTATTATGATTCAAATAAAACGTATAATTTCCACGTAATACATACACGATCTTAATAAACTCCAGTTGATGAAGAAAACCCGGAGAATATCTCATGTGCTGCAACGCCACCACGTCGATTTCAAGGTCTTTAAAAAAATCCTTTTCATATAAAACAGATTCAATGACACCCGGTGGATTTAATGGAATATCAATGTCTGAGGGATAGCTTTCCTTGTATTGATTTATAAAGGTGACCCAATCCTGAATGGTCGTTTCATAGAGGCTAGGGTTTTTATAATATAAATTGTGGTAAAATATTTCTGGTTCTTTTTTATCTAATAATTTCTGCTCCAACTCTTCGTAATTCAAGTAATTCACCTCTAGTATTGCTTTTTATGCTAACATATCATTTCTCCGATTGATATTTTATCATAATTTTTCTTAAGATACCATAGGAACTATTTTAATACTGATTGAAGTAAACTTATGATTACTTGTTACAAAATGAGTATTATAAATTACAATACAAAATGAACTTCTGTTTCATTACTTGATATGAATGGAGCATTATTTACTTACCTGATTCAAAATGTTCTTTTTTACTTTCCTCCATAGCCTTTAGGGTTATTCCTCTGCCATCTCCAGGTATCCTCACACATCTGATCGATGTCACGAACTGATTCCCAATGTAATTCCTTCTTCGCTTTTGCCGGATCCGCATAACAGCTACCGATATCTCCAGGACGCCTTGGATGTATCTCATATTTGATACTCCGTCCGCAAGCCTTTTCAAAGCATTTTACCATCTGTAGTACACTGTAGCCTTTGCCGGTGCCAAGGTTATATACAAGGACTCCCTGCTTCTCTTTTAACTTCTCAATTGCCTTCACATGCCCCAAGCTTAAGTCCACTACATGAATATAGTCTCTTACACCAGTGCCGTCTATTGTATCATAATCCGCACCAAATACCTTTAAATAGTCCAGCTTTCCAGCAGCAACCTGCGCAATATATGGCACCAGGTTATTGGGTATCCCTTGGGGATCTTCTCCAATCAAGCCGCTGATATGAGCACCAACCGGATTAAAGTAACGCAACAGAATGATATTCCATTCCGGATCCGCTATATTCAGATCTGTTAATATCTGTTCTAACATCAGCTTTGTTGAGCCATAGGGGTTGGTAGTCGATAGCGGGAAATCTTCTCTGATTGGTACAGACTTAGGCAGTCCGTATACTGTTGCAGATGAGCTGAATACCATATTCTTTACGTTATATTTCTTCATAATCTCACAAAGCACTAAGGTACCGGTTATATTGTTATGATAGTACTCTAATGGCTTTTGCACAGATTCTCCTACTGCTTTTAGGCCTGCAAAATGAATGACACAGTCAATCCTTTCCCTGATAAATATCTCTTCCAAAGCAGCCTTATCCAGTAAATCAATCTTGTAAAAGGTAATATTTTTTCCAGTAATCCTTTGAACTCTATGTAAGGATTCTTCCTTTGAATTGGACAGATTATCAACCACCACTACCTCATATCCAAGGTTTAATAATTCAACACAGGTATGACTGCCGATATAACCTGCTCCGCCTGTAACTAAAATTGCCATAACGATACTCCTAACGATATTTGTTTACAATGTCATGCATAATATCCCAATACTTCTCCATTTCAGAGACTAATTTAAACTGTGTTCTAGCGCGATCCAGATTATGCTTTTCATGATGAATTCTAAAATAGATATCCCCCTGCAAATAATCTGTCAGAAAACGAATCCCACATTCTAAGGTCATCATTTTAGCACCAACCGGCAGCATATCGATTTCCGTGGCAGTAAGACTTCCGTTACATCCTTCCAGAAAACCTTTGGTATATAGCTCATATAGGGTTAAGTCAAAATTTACTTTTGCCAAATCCTGCTCATCCTCTGCCCCTGTGCTGGCCCCGAAACGAATGGAATCCCCAAAATCATTCACAGAGAAGCCGGGCATAATCGTATCTAAATCTATGATACAAATTGCCTTTCGGGTTCTATTATCAATCATAATATTATTCAGCTTGGTATCATTATGAGTTACCTTAAGCGGTAGCTTACCTTCTTGATACAAATCCATTAAGACATGTGTAAACTCTTTCCGTTCCATAATAAAGGCAATCTCATTCTCTACTTCCTTTACCCGTCCCTGCACATCCTCTTGTATTGCTTTCATAAGAACCTCATATCGATTCGGTGTATTATGAAAGTTAGGTATCGTCTCATATAGGGTCTCTGCCGGATAGTCAGCTAACAACTTCTGAAAATGGCCAAAGGCAATCGCACTCTGATAAAAATCCTCCGGCTTTTCCACCATATCAAAGCAGGTTGTATCTTCAATAAACCAATAGACTCTCCAATAGGAGCCGATACTGTCCTTATAAAAGTTCTTTCCATCCCAGGTTGGTATGAGGTTCATCGTCTCACGCTTGATATCCCCATTATTTCGTATTATCTTTTTCTTCAAGAACTCAGTAATCCCAGCTACATTTTTCATTAACTGTTCCGGCTGCTTGAAGGTATCGTGGTTCATCCTCTGCAAGATATAGCGGATTACTGAACCATCCTGTTGTTTGTGATGAGTCACAAAGGTATCATTAATATGTCCATTTCCATAGCGCTCATAATCAATGAAGGTTCCTTCAAATGCAAACTGCTCTATAGCTTCATTAATGTTAGCACAATATTCTTCTCGTGTCATGTCTTCCTCTCCTTGTCATTAAGCTTTCAAAACTCCTCTGGATAAATACCCTGAGCCTTCAATTCTGCTATTGCCTTAACGACCGCTTCCTTGTCTTCCTTGTAAGTAATACCATACCATTTGTCGGCTGACCGCAGCACCTTTACCGATGCTTTGTTCTCCTTTAATAATTCCCCGACAACGGTTGGTAAAAAGTATTCTGATTTGAAGGGGTTTTTTGGAACCTCTTCTTCTAAAAAGCTTCTGAATCTTTGCTCCAGTTCCGTTAAGATACTGGGTTGAAATCCCCACATATTCATAGAAACGGTACTCCCCGGCATTATTAATGTCCAGGTCACTCCATCATCCTCGGTATATTTCGCCCCATCTTCACTCTTTTCAATTCTGGTTCTCTCGTGGATCTCCTTAAGATAACCTTCCTCCGTGATCTCGCAGACCCCTCTGGCTACATGCCCATGCTCCGTCAAGGTATTCTCCAGCATATAACCAACCAGGGCATATTGGTGGGATTCATCCTCCTTTGAGGATACCAGAAATTTATAAATATCCGAGAATGCATTCACCCCATAATAATCATCCGCATTAATCACGGCAAAGGGTGTATCTACCAAACCAAGACAGCTTAAGATCGCATGCCCGGTGCCCCAAGGCTTTACCCGACCTTCCGGTACCTGAAATCCCTTCGGAATATTTTCTAACTGCTGATACACGTAATCTACTTTTATATCCTTACTAATCCGGTTTCCGATAACTTCCTTAAATTCCGCTTCCAGTTCCTGCTTGATAACGAAAACAATCTTTTCAAAGCCAGCTTTCTTCGCATCGTAGATCGAGAAATCAATAATTAAATGTCCCTGATCATCTACCGGATCGATTTGTTTTAGTCCTCCGTATCTACTCCCCATCCCTGCGGCCATAATTACTAATACCGGTCTTTTCATCCTGTCTCCTCCTTTAATCCTGTCCCATTCTAAAATCGATTTTTAACGGAAGTGGATGGAGTATTTTTATTTCTTCCAGAGTGATATCCCTTCCCTTGTTCCGTTCTAATCTCAGATGATATTCAAACCAAAGATCAGAAAGTAAGGTTTCCTCTTCACGGATATACACATACTCCTTCTCAAAGGCCTCCGATACAAAGTCCAGTTTATTTAGTTTTACTGCGGCGGTTACTGCAGCTAAATAGTGCCTTTCATTCCACTCCATCCCAGCAGAACGCTCCTGATAGCAGCTCCATATCTTCTCATACTCCTTTTCAGATAGCAAATATTTATAGTACTCCGTTAAAGCTGCTGAATAAGCGTCGCCTGTAAATAAATTCAGAGCCTTATTACTATATTCCTCAAAGGATTCCTGATTGCCCTGTGATCTGGCTATCACAGCAAGGTTGTAATAAGCCAGTGGGTTGGGAGTCAGTGCGAGGGAAGCCTTTGCCATGCGATCCCCCTCCTCGATATTGCCTCTCTCCAGCTCCATTATGCTAAGCTGCAGATAGGTTAACCAATTCTCCCCTCTTGGATGGGATAAACTCTCTCTGAGTAGCTTTGCCCAGGAGTCCTGTAACATATAAGCCTCCGGCAGCATCTCGACTTTTGTTTCCGGCATATAGCCGTACTCCAATAAATGCAACCAAGGAGCCTGCTCTTTGGTTAAACTGCACAGTGGAAAGTTAAATCCAAGCGGAATAGCCTTCTCCTTTGTTTTCTCCCTTTTACAAACCTCCAAGGCACCAAAGCCGCTGCCAAAGGTAACGATATTAACCGGCATCACATTACTATACTGGCGCAATTCCTTTAATTGCTTATCGATATCACTTTCAGTAACTGTTCCATTGATACATCGATATAACTCATCCTTCGCCTTGTACCAATCATCCTCATAAAACCCTATGGTATCCAGAGACATGCCTCCAAAGCACTGTACAAACTCAAGAGTTGAATTTGCTTCCATCATCATTCCATGCAACTGTGTTGGAGCCATCCCCCCCTGAATTTCAATATAATTCCCTTGACCCTCTTCTGACAGATAATCCTTCCAGCGTTGTCCCCCCTTGTGGCTACCCCAACAGAACATCTTGCGGTAGCGAAGTAACTTGGAGGATCGCTCAAAAAACAACCAATTGTCTGGATATACAACTGCTTCCCAAGGAGCTTTCTCCTCTTTCGCTGTTTGGAAAAAGTACTCATTGGAGTTGGAGAAATTAGTTGGATAGGAGGCATCTTTCTTTTCCATGATTGGCAAATAGGGCATCCTTGCTTTCCCAATCTCTCGAGTCGTCATATCCAGATATATAACTTCATCAGCTCCTGAAAATATTCTGGCTGCCTCGGATTCTTTTACTGCAGCATTACTCCAATAATACATAGAGGTTGCCATATCTCTATCATTTACAATTCTGGCATACATATTGAGCGTGGTACTTCCCTTGGGCAGATGAAAATCCAAATGCCAGAAGAGTTCGTGGCATCTTTCATACTCATACATTCTTAGAAACTCTTCTCCATTATTATCTTTTAGAATCGCGCAGAACAAAGGAGAAGAAGTGGTGAAACTATGACCGTACTGTCCTACATTCCATTCAATACCACCGGAGATCCAGGCATTTAGTACTGCCAGATTCGCCGGTTGAATAACCGGGTTTGTAAATAATAAATCCTTTTCCAGCTGCTTGTGAAATAAGGAATAAAGTCTGCCGCCATATTCCGGTAAAAAGGTTGCCTTTAAAACCTCATTCTCCATCACAATTGCTTTATAGGTGACCATGGAACGATCTCTATCATAGCGATCCTGAATCTTATACGGAAGAAATCTTGGTGCCGTTTCATAGCCCAATAAGGAATTATCCTCTTCCCCAAGACTTTCATGAAGATTGACTTTTCTATTACGATTTCTCTCCTGGTAAAACGGAAGGGGGTTCTCCTTCGGTAGTTTCGTTCCTGTTAATGATATTACTGTATATTTCACACTCATTTTCATTTCTCCTAACCTAATGAAATTATATCAAAATGCCGGGCTCAACCTTTTAATCCGCCACCCGTGATGCCTGCAATAATCTTTTCTGATAGGAATAGATACAGGATGAAGGTTGGTAGGAACACAATCACTACAGAAGCAAACATTCCTGCCCAGTCACCGGTGTATTTCATTGCATTAATCATTGAGTATAAGCCTACTGCAACCGGTCTTAACTTATCGGAATTTGCAAAGATTAAGGACATAAAATATTCGTTCCAAACATTAATAAAGTTGAAGATGGATACTGTAATGATACCCGGTTGTGCCATTGGCAGCATAATTAACCAAAAGGTCTTCATCGGAGAACACCCATCAATGGCTGCTGCCTGTTCATAAGCACTGGATAGATTACTAAAGAAGGCTAGCAGGAAGATGGTGGTATAGGGAACATTAATACCTATATACAAGAAAATTAAAGTAAATCTGTTGGCCATTACATTATTTAAGATATCCATACCTGCAATCAAACTAAATAACGGTAAAACAATCATAACTGCAGGAACACCCATAGCTGATACAAAACTCGTCTGAATAAATCGATTTGCTATAAACTTAAAACGGGATAATACATAAGCAGCCGGAGCGCATACAAGAATTAAGGCAATACAGGAAACGATGGAATAAAATAGTGAATTTCCAAAGATAACTGATACATTCTGTGAGGTCCAGGCTTTGATATAATTCTCAAAATGCAGACCGGTAGCGAATTTTAGTGCATTCCCGGAAAAGATATCCTTTGTTGTTGATAAGCTTGCTGCAAATACCCATCCCAGCAATACAAACGTAAATAACACCCATATGGATAAGATAAGGTAACCGGGAGCAAGTTTTAATTCATGCTTTAGATTAAATTTTTTCATTTCTCTCTCTTTACTCATAAGTTACCTCCTAAAATTCCAGATCATCATCTTTGATTAACTTATTGCATAAGGTAAAGATAATAACTACACATAAGCTAAGAATAATACCAACCGCTGCTCCCATGCCGGCGTTGTGATCTGTCACACTGTTCCCTGCACCAAATACCTGCATATACATATACACCATAGGTGTAATGGTCTGAGTATCCGCGGTAACTGTTGAAAACAATTGTGACCAAACAAAGAAACCTACGGAAGTAACACTCCACATGGTAATATTCGTTTTAAATACACCCTTAATTAATGGCAAGGTTATATGTAAAAACTGTTTTACCTTTCCTGCTCCATCTAACCTTGCTGCTTCAAAATATTCTGTACTAATTCGTTCGATACCGCTGGCAAAAATCAACATATGGTAGCCTACCATTCCAAAGCAATAAGCAATTAGAAGTGCCCAGAATTTATGTTCGTTATCTGTCCATTGAATTGCTGCAATCTTATCTAAATGAATTACCTCAAAGAAACTTTTAAACAATCCGAATCTTGGATTATAAACATACTGCAACCACATAGTCGCAAGTGCTACTGCACTGACTACATTTGGCATATAAATTGCTGCCCTGAAAAAACTTTTAAAGCGGATTCCACTGGTTAAAATAACCGCAAACAAAAGAGCTAGTGCCATTACAACCACTCCACCAATTAACCATATGCGGAAAATATTCCATAATGAGGTTGTAAAAAGACTTGTATGTAATAGCTTATTAAAGTTGCCAAGTCCAACAAAGGACCATTTTGACACAGCATCCGTTACACCTTCAATTTTAAAAAAACTCATAAGAATGGTTCTGCATATCGGATACAAAAAAATAAGAATAAAAAATGTGAGCGCAGGTAGCAAAAAGCATACTATCATTGTCTTATTCTTCTTCAAAATCGACTACCTCCTTAAGAATCTTTATAAAAATATGGCGACCATGAATCAAGTCGCCATATTCATATTATATTTGATGACTACAGCTGTAATACTTCCTGCTAATATGGACGAAACAGATCACGAACCATACTATTTGCTGGCTGCTTCCATATTGTCAACAAATTGTTGCGCGGTGATGGATCCTCCGCATAATTTTAAGAAGTTCTCTTTGATTACCGGTGTCATATCGGGATTTTGCTCAGCACCGGCAGCCCAGGTATAGCGAGTGGTAGTCGATTCCAGTACCGGTTTTACAGCTGCTAACATTTCTGGCCATTCTGAATTTGAACTATCTGCTGGAATACCAACGGATTCAACAGATAATTTTTTATCAAACTCACCTTTTGTAATATATGTAATTAAATCAAAGGCTTCCTTTGCAACTTGGGTATTTTTATTAATAGCTAATACTTGTGCACCAAAGTTGGACGCTTCTGTGCCATCTACTCCACCGTCCACTGCTGGATAGCTAAAGCATCCCCATTTGAAGTCCGGACCTGTCATATCTTTCACTTCATTTGGCAGCCAGGAGCCATTTAAGTACATAGCAACTTCACCAAGTGCTAATTCTACGTTTTGTCCATTTGGCCACACGTTAGATTCAATGTATTCAGAGAAATAACCCTTCTTTGCTAAGTCCTCGTAAGCCTGGGCTACCTTTAATACTGCCGGTTCTTCTGCCCAAAGACCTTCTGTTACCACCTTTTCAACATTATCATTACCAATCAGCCTTGCTAAATGGTATCCGAAATTAGTATTGATATATGCATCATCACTGGTAAGTGGAGTAATTCCTGCTGCTTTCAATTTTTCACATACTGCTAAAAATTCAGCCCAGGTCTTAGGTACTTCTGTTATCCCTGCTTTATCAAATAGGCTTTGATTGTAGAAGAATGCAAAAATATTTGGTTGATATGGAATGGATTTTATTGTTCCTCCTGCTGCTTCCCTGCAGGCAGCCATAAGTCCGGCATTTGCAGTAGCTTCATAATCAGCATCCTTTGCCAGGGTTTCCAGATCTAACAAGTAGCTTCCCCAGGTTCCGTTGACACGATCAATATCTTCATCAAATAAATCGATTGCTGTACCGGCATCTAATGCGGGCTGAAGGCCTTCACGAATTCCCGTACGGCCTTTAAACTGAAGATCAACCTTATTCCCGGTAGCATCCATATAAGCGTTAACTGCTTCCTGAATCACCTTACCCTGTGGCTCTGTAGCTTCCCACATGGACCAATATACGATTGTCTTACTACCTGCCTTAGCAGAGTCGTCCGTTGTTTCACTTGCTTTACCGGAATCATTAGTCGCTTCTGTTGCCTTATCCTTGGTATCGTTTGAGCTACATCCAGTAAACAGTGACACCATCATTGCTGTACAAATCAGCAAGCTTAATAATTTCTTTTTCATAACTCATACCTCCTATTAATAATTGGATTTACAGAAGTTTGAGGACTCCCTTTTTAGCATTTCCCCATTGCCGTATCCTCTCTTTTATTTCTATAAATTGTAACTTGATTATAGTATGAGTCCATCTTTTAATCTTTATCTGATTGCTGAGTAAATTTGCACAATCTGCATATTTTTATTGCTTTATTTCTAAAAACAGTTTAATATACAGTAATATATTATACAAAAATGCCAACGTTCCGTGAGGTATAAGCCAATAGCTATTTATTTACAAAGAACTTACCTATTCAAAAAATATCAACGATAAAGGGTGATAGACGATGTCTTATGAGAGTATTCAATTAGAACAACCGATTGTAGTAAATAAAATAGTGACCATTCATTATTTTGAATATATGAGTGATTTTAATTACCCTGGAGAATCCCATGATTTTTGGGAGATTCTTTGTGTAGACAAAGGAGAATTAGAGGTTGTAGCTGACACAAAACAGTTCACTTTAAGAAAAGATCAAATTATATTTCATAAACCCAATGAATTCCATAGCCTGAAGGCAAATGGAAAAATTGCACCTAATCTTTTTGTAATATCCTTTTTATGCAATTCAAAATACATGCAATTCTTTGAAAACAAAATACTGCATATTAATGATAGTGAGCGGCAGCTGATCGCGCAGATTATCATCGAGGCTAAGAAAACATTTAGTAATCAATTAAATGATCCGTATTTTGAAAAACTAATTCGGTATGATAATGTTCCCTTTGCTGCGGAACAATTAATCAAAATATATTTGGAATCCATCTTAATTCAATTATTTCGCAGGTATAATTCGACACAAGAAATGGAAATGATTTATCCGAGTACAATTAAAAAGAAGAATGATGCTGAAACCTTTCAGCAAATTCTTAATTATTTTCATGATAATATTCAAGGGCATGTAACCATTGAGCAAATCTGCAAGGATAACCTAATCGGACGCTCCGGCTTGCAATCTTTATTCTCTTCCAAATTTAATTGCGGAGTTATTGATTATTTTACAAAGCTAAAAATTGATATGGCGAAGCAATTAGTAAGGGATAACCACATGAATTTTACACAAATTGCTGACTATTTAGGATATAGTTCCGTTCACTATTTCTCCAGACAATTTAAAAAGACGACCGGTATGACGCCTTCTGAATATTCTTCCTCCATTAAGGTTTTGTCCGAGAAGAAGAAAAGTTAGCTACTACGTCCATGTGCTATCATTAGTAATCATGGATAAAAGAACCCTATAGAATGAACTGATCTCTTAACTGTTCCTTGTATAGGGTCTGTTTATCAAGTACCATGAAAGGACGAAATTGTTAGGTTATATTTCGTACCATATAATTTCATTTGCTTTTAACTCTAATTCAAAGCTACTGGAATCACCCCGATAAATTATTGTTTTTTGTGGCACATAGGTGTTATTTACCACGCAATACTTATTATTCTTCACATAAGCATGCACTTCTACATTAAAGTTGCTGGAGAACCATTTATTTAAGTTTTCTTCATCGTTAGTACTCCAAAGAATACTTCGATACAAAACCCTGCTATTTTCAAAGCTATAGGGCAATCCGCTTAGATAAACACTTCTTCCCCTGCCAAACTCATTAACTGCCATTTGAACTTCTTTCTCTTTCTGAACAAGAACCTTTGCTCCGTCTAAAGCATACATATTCTTCTTACCCTCACCGAAATCTATCTCTTTCGTGCAATCTTCGGTGATAAAATGTCTACTTACGGTATCCCAGTTGTATTTATCATAATTTAAAGTAAATCCAGTTTCTTTTTCTATCCCAAATACATTTGCCAGCTGGATGTAATGCCCTTGGTACTGGTGTCCCGTAGGTTCCCCAATGCCGATTAATCCTCCGCCTTCATACACAAATTGACGAATTGCGCTTGAGATTTCTGCATCTTCCCAGGCTTCTCCACCGGTATGAGCCGTGTCACCATCACCGACATTAATAATCACGTCGATATTCTTTAATAAACTGCTATCGCTTTTGATATCCTCAAAATTAATAAAGGATACTTCAAATGGAGTTCCACTTAATGCTTCAATTACCCCTGCATAACTGTAATTTTGCTTTTGATAGAGTGCATGATGCACCATATGGGTACCCCAGGCACGCATTTTACCCCAACTATTTAAAACTGCTACCCGCTTAATACAGTAAGGAGTTGTACCTTTAATGTTCTCGTATAGCTCACGGAATTCATTGCAGACAGATTCCACATATTCAATAAACTCCGGGAATTGGCAGGCAAGTTTTAAGTAACCACCATAACCGATTCTATCAATTGGTTTTCTTAAAATGGCTCGTCTTGCAGTAATCCAATTTATTCTAGCCTCCTTAACCGGGTCCCCACCTTCATAAAAAGTATCCGGGAAGAAATAAGGAAGAAACCTTCCTTCGGTGTATTTAACATTTTGTATATCACTGATTAACCGAAGAGTGCTGCCATTTCCCACACTACCAACAACTGCGTCCAGACCAATTGTCTTAAATTCTTCCATAAATGGTTCTGTACCGATCCAGTGATCCCCTAGAAACATCATAGCTTCCTTGCCATATTCATGAGTAATATCTACCATTTCCTTCGCTAATTTCGCCACTTCACGTCTCTGAAATGCTTGGAAATCTTTGAATTCTTTGCTTGGAATACGGTACTGATTATTATAATATCCTTGATCAACGATAAACTCCGGACGGAATCTATAACCTACCTCTTTCTCAAACTGTTCTAAGATGTAGGGAGATACTGAGGCAGAGTATCCATACCAATCAACATACTTTTCACGCATCAACTCGTCAAAAATCAAGGTAAATTGGTGGAAAAAGGTTGTGTAACGGATCACATCAATATAGGGATGTTCTTCAATAAACTTACGAAGGCGGAGCATCGAAAAGGCCTTTGTTTTTGGCTGCCTTACATCAAAGGTAATCTGGTGCTCTACATCCTTCCATCCATTGGTCACTGCATTATACATATGTACCGGATCCCAGATAAGATATGCAAGAAAGCTGACTGTGTAATTATGAAACGGGCTGCAGTTTGTAATTATCACTTCTCCCGCCTCTTTCTCATAGCTCCAGTCCTCGTTTGAAACCACCATTCCTGTACTACGGTCAATCACCTCCCACCAACGTGTTTTATCATCGTAATCATTCACCTTCATGAGGTCAGCTGCAATTCCCTTCAGCAATTGAATACGCAGTATTTTTTCTGAAGCTGTGTAAAAGGAAGTCATAATATAGCACTGCTGTACTTCTTCCGGATGTGCTTTCGCCCATTCGTTATCCTTACGGGTTGTGTAATAAGTGCTATATACCTTAGCCGGAACTGATTTTAACTCCTCCGGATAATCAGTACCATCACAATCACGGATTGCATCTGCTCCCCATTTACTTAGTAATTCAATTGTTTGCGGAACAACATCAATGTCTGTTGGAATAGTAACCCTCCCGGTTAACTTCGTATTCGTTTTCATATTTACCACCATTCCGGCGCATTAACGCCTATGAAATCATTTCATTTTACGCGCATCTAATAAGACTGTTCAAAACCGTGAACAATCTCCAAGCTGCAAATTAGTCTTCTTATACTTACTTATATTTTCTATTATAAAGATACAGCAATAGCATTATTCCGGATAACCCTGCTATCATCGTGCATAAGCCCTGATAACCTACGCTCTTTTGTCCGATTATAACCAAGCCCACACTGACAACAAGGCATATCCATTTTAGTAATCCTGTAACCATCTTCATCACATTTTCCATAGAAATCTCCATTCTGCCAAAACCCGCGAAATCGGGAAATCGTACCTATTCTTTCAAACCTCCAAGCGTCATACCCTGTGTCAGTTTCTTTTGCACTATAATGTATAAGATCAGCGTCGGTAGCATTACCAGAACGAGGCCGGCATACATACGTCCATATTGGGCTGCTGCATTCTGCGCTTTCATCAGGTTCATTAAACCGACAGGGAGTGTCTTAGCACCTTTTGGATCTGTTAAAACTGTAATGGCTATAATATATTCATTCCAGAAGGATAAAAAGTTGAACAGAATTACAGTAATAATACTTGGTCTTGCCATCGGTAATATTACCCTTACCATCGTCCTTAAATATCCGCTTCCATCAATATAGGCGGCCTCTTCGTAAGTTCGTGGTATCGTTACAAAGTAACCGGACAATAAGTAAATGGTAAATGGTAGTGCGGTCGCAGCATAAACAAGCGCCAGTACATAAATATTATTTAGGAAAAAGGGAGAGAGCCCAAAGCTTTTTAGAACCTTATCCGCATCGATAAACATTAGGAAGATTGGAACCACAATATAATTTACATTGATGAACAGACCAGCCATGAAAAGAATATTTAAAATTTTACGTAGTCTGAACTTAAATCTACTAAGGCAATAGGCTGCCGGCAGGGCAACAACTAAAAGGATAGCAAGAGCCACCGCTGTCACAATTACGCTGTTCAGCATATAATCGCCCATATGCGCACTACCCCAGGCATCTATAAAGTTCTGGAAAAAGAATGTTTCAGGCAATTTCCATGGGTTTGCGTAAAATTCATTATTCTGCTTAATTGAAGCAATAAATACCCAAGCTACGGGTACAATAATTGATATTGCTAACAATCCTAATACAAGATAGATTATAATTTTCCTTAATGGAAGTTTATGCATGATTAGCCTCCTACAATTCTATTGGTTCGCGCTTAGTAATTAGGTTCACAATTCCACTTAAAGCAAATGAGAACAAGAATACTACCACACCAATCGCCATACCATATCCGTAGCTGGAATTTGTGTAGGCCTGTTTATACATATAACTTAAGAATACCTCAGTACTGCCGTCCGGTCCCCCGCTCGTCATCGCTTTTACCAGCATGAAGCTCAGATTAATACTGCTTATGATAAAGAACGTTAAAGTTGTTCTGATATTGGTCCAAATCAATGGGATTGTCAGACTAAAGAACTGACGGATACGGTTGGCGCCTTCAATATCAGCACTTTCGTATACACTCTCCGGAACACTCGCCATACCCGCCATATACATAACCATGTAATAGCCAATGGCTTGCCATATCATAGCCATAGCAATCGAAAATACAACAATTTTTTGATCTCCCAACCAATAAACCGGTTCACTTCCCTTCTCTCGAAAGAGTGCCAGAATACTGTTGAGTAATCCATTTTTTGCATCCAAAATTGCACTAAAAATTGCACTGATGATTACAATCGATAAAATATTCGGTATATAAAAAACGATTCGGAAGAAATTCTGCCCTACAATCTTTTCTCTGGTTAAGATCGCTGCAAAAATGAGGGCAACCGTTATCGTAATAACACTGACAATAACAATTAAAAGCACTGTATTCTCAAAGGCTTGTAAAAACTTCATATCCTTTAGAAGTTTTTTAAAGTTTTCAAGTCCAACATAAGTTTTAATTGGAGAATAACCACCCCATTTGTAAAGTGACATTTTGAAAATATTAATCGTTGGTATAACCATAAAGATGGTAAACAGAACTACTGCTGGTGCTACGCATAGAAATATAAATGCTGATTTTCCTTTATTTTTCATGACTATCTCCTGTCAAAAAAACGGTGAGTTAGGTTGCTACTCACCGCTTATATTCACCTACCTGGTACTAAAGTATCTTATTTATGTTCTATTGCTTTAACGCAGCACGGAGCAGGTCGCTGTCTTTTTTAACCAATTCAATCCACTGAGTCTTTGTTTTATCCCCACTTACAAGGGAGTTAACTGTTCCAAATACTGTATCTGCAAAATTTACACCTTCTACCGGATCTGTAGCAGCAAAACTTCCTAATGCAGCCTTAGCACCATTATCATAGATACTATAGAACATCTTGTTGTCACCTTCTAATTTATCGGCAAATCCAACGATTGGCTGAATCGCACCTGCCTTTGCAAAAATCTGTGCTGCTTCATCTGAATACATATATGCTACAAATTGCTTTGCTGCATCTTTATTTTCAGCTGCTGCCGGTATCCATAATTGCTCAAACCAGGTATAAGAATAAGCATCTCCGCCTGTTGAGATTGCAGGGAGTGGCATAAAGCCCCATTCAAAACCATCTGCACGGGGAGCATCCTTCATTTCACCAACAACCCAGGTACCGTTTGGCATAAATAAAGCCTTGTTATCTAAAATTAACTGCTGGTTTTTAAGATAGTTATCATTGTTCGCGTTGGATGGAACTGATTTTTCTGTATAAGAAGCCAACTTCTCAACAATGTCAAATGCTTTGTTTGCTTCTGTAGTATCCCAAATACCTTCCGTATAAGTAGTAGCTTTTTGGAAGAAGTCTGCGCCGCCTACTTCATAAAGAAGAGCGTAGAAGAATGCATCAAAGTAGCCTGCTGTTGGATATGCGAATAATGCAATATTCTCTTCTTTTGCCTGGTCTCCTAATTGCCACATCTCATCCCAGGTTGTTGGAATAGTCCAACCTTTTTCAGCGAATAAGCCTTTGTTATAAAACAAACCGCATGGGCTATAGAACATAGGTGCCATGTATGTCTTTCCGTCATTGTAGGGATTTGTTAAAGAGGATTCTGTAAATCCGCCAGCAATTTTATCGCTAACCTTTTTGTCCTCTCCCGGAATAGTCATACTCAAAACATCTGTAATATCTTCTAAGCCATTTTCTTTAATTAGAGTCTCTGTTAAAGCTGCCGGACGACCTGTAGCTAAATGAACAACATCCGGATAATCTCCTGCTTTCATTCCTGCACCAATGACATCCTCTAAGGATTTGTCCGTCGTAAGCTCTACTTTAATTCCTGTCTTTGCTGTAAAAGCTTCACAAACCTGAGTCCACATGTCCGAACCGTATGCTGTTTCAATCGCTGCTACCTTAATTGTAACATCTTGCTTCGGGGCATCTGTGGATTCCTCATTGGTAGGTTCGGAAGTTGCCACAGGTGTTGCATCAGCACCCGTATTAGTCTCAACATTTTTCGCACAACCAGCGAAAGAACTAATTACGAATGCAGATAATAATAACATACTAGCTATTTTTTTCATATATTTATCCTCCTTTACGACTATGTATGTAGTATACAGGATTTAATTTTATAAGCAATGGAATTTTTGCTTTCTTCTTTATATATATTGCTGTATAATAGACACAATAGACAAATTGAAATTGTATTTCTAATATTCCTGTACAATATTCACATAATCGAAAGAGGTATGCTATGAGCAATAACCGCTACAATTTTAAGGCAGAGAATGAACGTGATGCTTCCATGATATTCAAGGAAGATTCTACCCTTTCCTATACCTTTAACACTGATACGAAGCAAGGTAGCCCGTCAATTCAAGTTACCTTACTCTACGTTGCTTTGTCAAAATATGAGAATGACTGGATGAGTCTTCCTCATTCCCATAACTTCACCGAGTTCTTTTACATCACGAATGGAACAGGAAAATTCTCTGTGGAGTCGGATATCATTGATGTAAAAACCAATGATCTTATCATTTTAAATCCCACGATTGTACATACTGAAATCTCAAATCCATCAAAACCATTGGAATATATCGTTCTAGGTGTAGAAGGAATTCAATTCGAGACAGAAAATAAGGGTTGTATCCTACTAAATAGTTCTGCTTATAAATCTGATTTGTATCTATACTTTAATACACTAGCTCATGAGATGAAGCGAGATCTACCCTACCGTGACTTTCTATGTCAAAATTTATTAAATATCATTTTTACAATTATTCTTCGAAATGACGTCTTTAAGGTTTCTATCGTTACCGGGCCAAGATTGACAAGAGAATGCAGAATTGCAAAAAAATATATCGAAGAACACTATAGTGAAAACCTAACCGTAGAAATCTTGAGTTCTCTTGTACACTTAAATAAATACTACTTTATACATAACTTTACCAAGCAGTTTGGAACTTCACCAATCAATTATTTAATTATGAGGCGGATAGATGAAAGTAAGCATCTGCTTGTAAATACCAACTATTCTTTATCCTCAATCTCACAAGCAGTAGGTTTTTCTTCTCCCAGCTACTTTTCACAGGTATTTAAAAAAACAACCAAAATATCACCTCAGGAATACAGGAAACTGTATCAGGTTTCCATTTCAGTATCACATGATAATATGTAAAAACACCTTTCCAATTTGCTCAATGCCAGGAAAGGTGTTTTATCAATCACTTACGATATATTTCGAATTCCGCTATCTGCCCGCCTCCAGCTCCTGTATTTGCCGTAATTACCAATTGTACATACCGAGCCTCTGTTTCCTCAAATACAATCTGCACTTCATTACCGGTATCGGGATCAAAGACATACTGTGCTGACCCTACCAGTTCGGTAAAGTTTGTTCCGTCATTACTGATATTTACTGAAATCGTCTGCGTACGCTTTCCCCAGATAGCCAAAGGATTTAGCGCCAGGCGTATGGCATGGATCTTTGCCGGCTGTTCCAAGTCCACCGTTAGGTTATTCGGATAATCAGATTTTCCTTCCCAGTAAGAGGCTCCATCCGTTTTGCCATCCACTGCTTTTGGTGCATTATATACTTGGGTGTAACTGCTGGCTTCAATCTTTTTATCCAGTGCTACATTCTCTCCTTCCGGTATAATCGAAACATATTCTTCCTTGATAAAGCTCGGGTGCTCCTGAGCCTTTGTCTGCTCGATTGCCTTAACAACACTTACATTCGAGGCTGGTATCAACTGTGGTGGCTCTACGATACCTAGCTTCATATACGCAAAAAGTGATAAATTTGCGATGATTAAAATAACAATTAACAGTCGTCTGATTATCTTCATACTCCTCCGATCCGCTGTGTTTTACAGCTTAACCCAAATGTTATTCGATTACTATGTTTTTCGTCGTTGCTGTGTCTATTTCGAACTTTCCCTGTGAGGGGCTAGTGATTCGCTCTCCAAGAATATTTAGATTTTTAATGGTCACTTCTTCTACGGTGTGAGCATCGTCATAACCATTGATTCTGGATGCATTGAATTTTCCGGCTAACACAGTTACACCGTCAATCAGTACATTTCGAATCTGTCCCCTCTCCTTGGTGCTAGACCAGTTGGAGCTTTGAGCTATGTTGCAATCAATCAGATAAGGCATTTCGTCAGCATCCCCGGAACCCATCTGTGCATTTTCAACGATAATATTCTGAAAGGTTATATCAGTAATTATAGCATCATCGGCATTATGAACCGAGATCACCGGCTTATGGAAGTTATTTAATACCGTGATATTCTCAAAAGAAATATTACAGATCACAGCATTTTCCTTCTTTCCTTTATTGGTTTCATATCCAATCTCCATAGACTGGGCAAAATCCGTCCAAAGCTGATTATTCTGGAATACAATATTCTTAGAATCACCGGTATAATTCTTGACTACAAGGGAATCATCCCAGCTTCTGACAAAACAATTCTGCACCAGATAGTTCTCACAGGATTGTAAGGTAATACCATCACCGTTCGGTCTGGAGGAAATAATCTTAATGCCGTCTATCACACCGTTTTTAGAGGAGTTTGCAGAGCATACCCAGGCATTGGGATTTAAGACAATAATATCCCTTAGTTCAACATTCTCACAATAATCAAACTTGAGGGGAACCAATGCGGTCTTACCAGTCCAGCTGTCAAAGGTGGATCCATCTATTATCCCCCTGCCCATTACTTTAATATTGGAGGCGTAATTTGCATTAATAATTCCATGAACTACTGCTCCTCCTGCTAAATATAAGGTTTGATTATCCTCCAGAATAATGCTATCAATCTTCCACTCCCCAGGCCCTATGTATACAACATCTTTATCACCCTCCTTGGGAGGATTCACTTCCAAGGGGTTTGCGAACATGTGGAGTGCACGCGCGGGTGAATCGTTGAACGTTAAAGTATAGGTATCAGGCTCTGTAATGGTGAAAGCTACTGTATGATTTTCTTTGTCTATCACCGGCTGTATGTCGTACTCAACCGGGCTGAGCTTGACAGACTCAAGTTCCATTTCTGGCACTACTACCTTAATGGTTGCAGCTCCTTCAAAGTCAAAATAAGTAATAGGCGTTCTGGACTGAGGAGGCATATAGTCTGCAAACCAGTTTCGGTTATGGTTTACATTGGTATCATAAACATAGCAGTCGTATCCATTGACCTGCACTTTCGTATCCAAACAATGCATTAGTGAAAAATCCCTCTGACTTTCGCTCACAGTCTTAAGATCCTCCGCAGTTGCATCCTTTAATGACTTCGGTCCTTCATAGAGCACCAACTTTGAGTCGCTCATGTTTAGCATTGCACTTACAGTTTCCTTTCTTTCCTTTGTTGCCAGAGTAAGCCCTATTAGCCCCAACGCTAATCCAATTAAGATTACCCATTCTAATATGGTAATACCAAGATTCTTCTTCATTAGATACCTCCAGTCTTAACCTTGTAAAATTATATCCCAATCCACTTCGCTTTGAAGGGAATAAGATTCATACTCCGCGCCTAACTGTTTGTATTCCGGTCCAACGCCTAACGACTTCATCTGTGCAGACTTTGCTGCCTGAATTCCAGCAGCAGAATCTTCCACCACCAGGCATTCCTCCGGTGACAGCTGTAACTTTTTCGCTGCTATATAAAACACCTCCGGATCTGGCTTTGACTTTGTAGTATCAAGTCCACAGCTTACCTGATCAATCAAGAAGTCCAGTCCTGTCTTTTGCAAGATTAGAGGAGTATTCTTACTTGCAGATCCTACTGCAATCAATATCCCTTTTTCTCTAAGGTCTGCTAGTGTCTGAACGACATCCTCCAGCACAGCTTCCTCTGTTAGCTCCTGCAGATACTCCACATAGTAAGAATTTTTTCGTTCTGCTAAATCTACTTTCTCTTCTGGGTTATAGACGTGATCTGTTTTTTCCAGTACCACCTCTAAGGACTCCATCCTGCTCACTCCTTTTTGCCGCATATTATCCTCTTTCGTAAACCCACAAATCCCCAATTCCTCAGCAAGCTTCTTCCAAGCTTTAAAATGAAGCTCATCCGTTGATACTAATACTCCATCAAGATCAAAAATTACTCCCTTTATCATACAAACATCTCCTCTTGTCATTGTTATATTTAAGAATTCGGGTGTCAAAAGCCTTTATTTCACTATATGGATGGATATGTGTGCATATATATTTATATGGCGCAGACCGGGCCTCTCGTGATTACCTGTACCTGGTGATCACGAGCAAGTTTACAGAAGCAAGCTTCTGCGGCAAGTCCATATGAATATATGTGCGCTCATATTCATCTGCATAACCTTGGTTAGGCTTTTGGCACCCGAATCCTTTTAGTTAATTGCAAAATCCGGGAATCATATAGTTTCTTGGCTTTCGCAATCCACTATTTTGTTTTAATTCTTTATACAATATCTATACAATTGAAAATCTTTATGATAATATTTAATTGGTTTAACATTAAACTTATCAGAAAGGAACAACAATATGTCGACTATTAAAGATATAGCTAATATTGTCGGCGTGAGCTGTACTACAGTTTCTAACGTCATTCATGGCAGAGCCGGTCGTGTATCTGCTGAAACAATAGCGCGTATTAATGAGGCCATCGATCAATTAGGTTATATTCCCAATATGTCTGCCCGTTCCTTAGTATCCAGCTCCTCCAAAGTGATTGGTATGATCAGCCATCTGACTGCAAATACCAAAGAGACCATTGTAGAGGATCCCTTCCACTCTGCATTTATCGGATCCATTGAAAAAACCCTGCGTGAAAATGGCTATTACCTAATGCTTAGAGCAGTTGAAACAACTGCGGATCTTGTATCCTTTTTACGTAACTGGAATGTGGATGGATTGTTTTTTACCGGTGTATTTCAAGATGAATTCTATGATGCGCTGAATGGCCTGAATATCCCCATTGTTTTGATCGATAGTTATGTTCCGCCCTCCAAGATGTGTAATGTGGGTCTGGAGGATTATAAGGGCGGTTATGAAGCTACACGTTATCTGATATCGAAGGGTCATCGTAATATTGCCTTTGCTTCACCGACGATTAAAAACCGGGGCGTTGTCTCAGAACGTTTTCTTGGCTATAAGCAGGCATTGTCCGAGGCCTCCATTCCCTTCCACAGCGAATATGTCTTTGAGCAGGAATTAGATGTTGAGACCACAATTGCTCTTGGACGAAGACTTGCTCAGATTGAGGATATCACAGCTGTCTTTGCTACTGCAGATATTCTGGCTGCCGGTATTATGGCTGGCGTACAGCAGTCAGGCAAGCGAGTACCGGACGATATCTCTGTTATTGGGTTTGATGATATTAATTTGTGCCGCCTGATTTCACCTACATTAACAACCATTCATCAGGATGCTCCCTATAAAAGTAAACTAGCTGCGGATTTCTTATTTGCGCTCTTGGAAAATGATTCTTTAGAAAAGCGTGAGGTCATTCTCCCAATTAAATTAATTGAAAGAGACAGCGTAAAAGCTATTAATTAAATCTAACTTATGCTAATTATGTAAAATGGGCTGTTGTACTTATGTATGCAACAGCCCATTATTCATAAATTACTATTAAATCGGCAGTCACCTGCATCCTGTTGGATTATAATCTCCCTAATAAATATAAACATTTCACTTCTTTAGGTCTTTATTCTGTGAAGTTCTGCTCCTTCTCTCGTAACCATAACCTGATAACGTTCTCCTTTAAATACAAGCTTAAAACGCATACTCTCCCAGCCTGGAGGTAATACGGGATCCGCTGCCAAGCTTCCATCAACAACATGAATCCCTGCGAAGCCTTCAATAGCCGTCATATAGGCTCCACCTGAGGAAGCCGGATGAGTACCCCCGATATAAATTAAGCCTGCCCACTCCTTTCCTTTCTGAGTGATATCCGACAAGGCAGATTTCATAAAGAAGGGGTAGGCTAATTCCGGCAGATTGCATTTGCAAGCCAGTATCGCGTACATACAAGCGCTCAAAGAAGATCCATGTTCTGTCCGTGGCTCATAGTACTGCCAATTTTTGAGCAGAATGTCCTGCTCATAATCCTTAGAAAACAGGTTTAGCATAGTAACAACATCTGCCTGCTTTATAACCTTAGTATGAGTTGCAACACCATAAGCTCCTCCCCAATATTCCTTTTCATGAAGGAGCCTGCTTTGAACTTCTGTAATGCTAACATCCTCTAATTCTGTATAGCCATCGAACTGCTCAATTACTCCTGATTGCTTATCCGGTTGCGGAAGATATAGCTTTTCTGAGGCTTCCTGATATTTTGACCTCAGAGCTTCTAAGTCATACTGCTGCTTCCATAGGTATTGTTCATCCGCTTCAATCTTCTCTGATTCCTTCAGAAGCTGTATTATGAACACTGCGCTGTCAAAGGTATACTTTGCCATGCGGTTTGTATACGCATTATTATTCACTCTTTCATGATATTCGTCCGGTCCAATCACATCATGAAGCTCATATTGCTCCTTACAAACTTTCTTTACTAACAGATCGTAATAGAAGCTGGCGCACTCCAAGACTACCTCTGCCCCGCCGCCTTCCAGAAGCAATAGCTGATCATTCGTAAACTCCACATATCGCATTAAGCCATATACCACTGCTGATGAAATGTGAATTTGCTTATCCTTAAAATAGGTTCTCATCTGCCTTCCGGTGAAAACATCAGTTACATTA
The DNA here is from genome assembly GCA_023386815.1 of Bacillota bacterium. Taxonomy (GTDB): domain Bacteria; phylum Bacillota; class Clostridia; order Lachnospirales; family Lachnospiraceae; genus Mobilitalea. The sequence goes on along the minus strand of JAEWIZ010000008.1, from coordinate 133,662 downwards.
TAATCAGAACAGGCATCGTATCCGCCCTCCTGGCTTTCCCAGGCATAAAACGCCCCCTGATATCCATAGGCCGCTGCTTTTTTCTTCGCACCCTCCAGTGTTTTAATTCGGTAATTTAACAGGGTCTTTGCTACCTCCGGTTCTGTCATTAGGAAGAAATCCAGCATAAACATTTCCGTATCCCAGAATACAGCTCCCTTATAGGTCTGACCAGACAGCCCCCTGGCTGCAATGGATAAAGAATCCGTATGTCTGGGGGCAATGCTATGTAAATGATAGATGGAATAATTCAAGGCTTCCATCGCCTTATCATCACCCTCAATCAATACCTCTGACATGTTCCATCTGGCTTCCCATTCGTCCATATGCTTTTTAAGATTCTCTTCATATCCGGTTTCTTTGGCTCGTATAACCGTTTGGCAAGCTTTATCCCGGTAGCTGGCCAGATCCTTACTAGTATAAATGCCAACCCATTTAATAAAGTTATAGCTAATACCAGGCTGTGCATAAAACGCAAGGTATCGTAAACACTTTCTATCTTCTTTTTTTATTTCTTCTTCATAAGTAAAATCCACTTCCAAGCCTTCACATACACATACCTGATCCTTATTCTCATGGGTTGTTGCTAGTGCCATAAGTAATCCATTCTGATTCGTGAATTCCATGAAATCATAGTGGGGTCCGTTAATATCCCATACATCACCGTCAATTCCGGTAACCAATCTCACCTCGCCACCATGCTCCAATTTTAAGGTGCAGCGCATTCCGATGAGATGTTTGTCATTCATGGAGGCAAAGCGTTCTGCTTGAATTGAAATGAAACCTTCCGCTGAATCCCAGACAGTATTTCGTTCGAAGATACCATATCGGTAATTCAAGGATATTTCATGATTCTTCGCTGTTTCCTCTGGAAGCCTGTAGGATTTCTTATTAACTTCAATAAATGTATATAAGGCATTTGGAGCATTTAACGGCTCTCTCCAGGCACTTCCCACCTGGTCATAAATTCCAGCCAGATTAATTGCAGGATATTGTTCCTTCATATATTCCTGCAAGGTTCCCCGAATTCCTAGATATCCATTTCCAATCAAATATTTATTACCATTGTTGGAGATACGAGTGGCGTCAAACCCTGATTCATGAATCCTCCAATTAATCATAACAGTCCTCCCTACCTCCCTTTAACCTTTTCAATTTCTCTAACTATCTCAAGGCCCATGTCTTCTATCTTTTTCAATTGCTCTATTCTTTTTAACCCTTCCACTCACTCGGTATTTCTATCTTTGTGACAAGCTGTCCGAGGATATATTGCTTTCCGTAGATATCAACTGCAATCTCAGTTCCATTCATGGTTCTAAATGCCGCATTCTCCTTATCAATTTCCACTCGAATAACATCTTCCTTATAATGAATACTGAAGGAATATCCCTCCCAGGCTTTTGGTAGGGAAGGTGAAAATGCAAGTTGCTCCTGGTCTGATCTCATTCCACCAAATCCGTAAACAATATTCATCCAGGCTGCAGCGATCGAGGTGGTATGCAAGCCTTCACAGGTATTTCTATTATAATTATCAAGATCCATTCTTGTAGCAAAACCAAAGAATTTGTAGGCCTCTTCATGTTTTTGCAATTGAAGTGCCAAAATAGAATGCACCGATGGAGATAAGGAGCTCTCATGGATACATCTTGGTTCATAGAACTCATAATTTTCCTTCAGTTGCTCCTTTGTAAAACGCCCGTTGTAGAGCAGCAGCATCATTAATACGTCCGGTTGCTTAATCATGTCATTACGATAGATACGGTCATAGCTCCAATGATGATAAAGTGGAAAGTCCTGGGCAGGAATTAGATCCACATCGACATGGGGAAGGTTAAAATATCCCTCATGCTGCTCAAATAACTTCGTTTCCTCGCTATATGGAATAAACATGTGGTTCGCCAAGGTCATCCATTCCACACATTCGTTGGTACTGAGCTTATATTCCTTCACTAAGCTTTCGAAAGCCGATGGATTTGCATTCTTAAACCGCTCAATCACATCATAAGTATACTCAAAGGTTGCTTTGCCCATATAATTTGTATAACAGTTATTATTCACCATCATTTGGAACTCATCCGGTCCCATGACTCCATAATATCCATAATAGGTATGCTCAGAATTCCATGCACCTCTGGAGGCTAACATTCTGCTTATTTCAATCAGCATTGGTAATCCCTTTTGGAATACAAAGTCTTCATCCTTTGTCACCTGTTCATAATGCCATAATCCATAGGCCACCGCTGTTGACGCTTGTAATTGTATACTGGCATGCTGCCACAAGCTGCAGCACTCTCTGCCGCTGATGGTTGCAATAGGGTAAAATGCTCCTTTACAGTCCAAGGCCTTTGCTCTTTCCTTTGCCTGCGCTAAAGTCAGATAACGAAATTCCAGAAGCTGCTTTGCTGCTTTTAGATTATTAAAGATATAAAATGGTAAACAATAGGTTTCCGTATCCCAGAATGTATTGCCGTTATAAGCTTCTCCTGTTAATCCCTTGGCTCCAATATTTGCTTTGCTGTCCGCACCGTGATAGGTCTGATGCATTTGGAAGATACAATAGCGAATGCCCTGCTGATTTAACTCATCACCCTCAATAACAATGTCAGAATCCTTCCAGGTCTGCTCCCACCATAGGATATTCTCTGATTTCATCCTGTCATAATTCAAGCTGACCAACTGTTCCTTTGCTTCTTTTAAGTTATTCTGAAACTGGGCAACAGCCTCTTTCGTGTTATCCTTACGTACGATATTCATTACCAATTTTGTAAAGACTGAGGCCTCCCCCTGCTTTAGATCCAGTGTAAACTCCTTGAAAGCCTTTTTCTCCTGTGTCAAATCTTTTTCTGAGGTGGCATCGGTTACAAATTGGCACATGGAAGCAACAGATTGATCGGTATTCAAGGTATCAGCCAGAATTGTGCATTGTTTCGGTTCGTTATATACCATATCCGACTTCCATAAGTTCTTACCAAGCATTTTGTGAATTGTGGTAAAATCAAGTCCCGAGGTTATTACTGCTTCACCCGAAAAGTTAATCGGTGTCAAAGTTATTCGCTGCCCTGCTTGGTGGGCATTTTTCATAGATAAAAAGCGCTCAAACTCTAGCTTTATTTCACGTCCATCCTTAAAGACATAGATATAGGAACGTTTTAGCTCACCCGTCCTTAAATTAAGCACCCTATAAAACTCCTTAAGCTTTGAAGGCTCCACGCTAATAGTTTCCTCACCAACGCGAATTCGAAGATACAGCCAATCTACGGCGTTGACCATAAATTCTGACTTGTCAATGATCCCTTTATAAGCGGAGCCTTCTGTTTTCACAGTCTCATAGATACCGTTAAAGTAGCTGCCAAGAAGGCTCTCTCCAGAATATCCTTCCTCAAAGTATCCTCTAACGCCCATATATTCATTGCTTAAACTGAATACAGACTCTGAGACCTGGGAATACGCCGGATCAAAACCCTCTTCAATGATGTGCCAAGGATCTGTTGTATAATATTTATCTGCAATTTTTGCCATAATGTTTCCTCCAATTTAATAAAACTGCTTTTGTAATTCATTAAAAGCAATTGTCCGTAGATAACTATCCTTTGATCGCACCTGCTGTTGTACCCTCTGTAATCTGTTTTTGAAAGATTAGGAATAGTATAATCGGAGGTATGATTGAGAAGGCTACCGCTCTTAAAACCTCAACATCGGTAGCATTTGAGGTACGAAACATGAATAAACGAACCATAACGGTTTCATGGCCGGAACCGTTTAACACTAAAAATGGAAGTAAAAAGTCTGACCATGCTGCATTTATTGTAAATATTGTAATTACCATAACAATGGGTTTGGAAAGCGGCAGTATAATACTGATAAAGGTTTTAAGCACACCGCAGCCATCCAGTTTTGCTGCTTCAATCAATTCCCTTGGCAAGCCCTCAAAGAATTGTTTAAACAATACTACAAAGAATGCATTTGCTCCCATAGAAAGCCAAAGCGGAATAAAAGACTGATTGAGTCCAATACGATTAATGTTTACGAACAGCGCAACAACGCTGGTTGTAGCAGGAATTAATAACCCCCACATGACTAAGGTATAGACCACTTTATAACCTTTCGGGCGTAAAATAGCCAGACCATAGGCCAAAAGGCCGTTAAATACAATAGAGCTGACCACACTGCCAAGCACCACCATAAAGGAATTCAGATAGTACTTAATAAATTTCAAATCATTCCAGGTCTTGATATAATTTTCTATATTAAAAGCTGCCGGTAAAATAGTGGCTTCCTTACGAAATTCAGCATTGTCCTTAAAGCTTGCCAGGAAGACCCACACTGCTGGAAACACCGCAATAATAACCATCCCAATACATACCGCGAATATTATAATAGCTAATATTTTATGTTTCATGGAATAAAGATCATAATATCGAATTGTTCCCTCATCTTTTTTTCTGTATTTATCAAAAAACATTGCCATCCTCCAAATCTGCCCGATAACGGGTCTAATATTATGCAAAATGCTTTAACAACCTTGTTCCTGCTTAATCCTCTTTTGACTTTGTCAGCTTAAAGTAAAAAGCACTTAATACTACCAGAACGATACACATCATAACCGATAATGCAGCGGCTGCAGGATAATTAAAGTCCCTGAAAGCATAGTTATAAACGAGTTGCATAATAGAGATACTCTTATTGTTTGGTCCGCCGTTGGTCATTACTAACGGCTCATATAAAATTTGGAATACTGCGATAACCTGCAATATAAGTAATGTTTTTCCCAGAGAAAAAATATTTGGCAATGTAATAAACCGGATTCTTTGACGGATACCTGCTCCGTCTAGGGTTGCAGCTTCATAAAGTTCTGGGTTAATGCCGTTAATACCGGCCATGTAAATAAGTGCGGTAGAACCTGCACCCTTCCATGTCATTGTAGCTACAATCAGTGGTATGGTAAGCTTAGGATTCGTAAGCCAGACCATAGGATCAATTCCAAACTTACTCAGTAGAATATTAAGAACACCGGTATTGCCTGGTCGGAAGAAAAATCCCCACATCATTACCATCGCCATACCAGGCATGATATTCGGAAAGTACACTCCTATCTTAAATAAACTTTTGAAATGAACTGTTTCTGTAATTAATACTGCCATTACAATTGGCGTGAAAAAGCCGATGATTAATGACCAAAGAATATATGTAAAGGTATTTTTAAAAGCTGCCAAAAAATCAGGATGATTTAAAACAAGTGCATAATTATCAAGACCTACAAATTCCTGCAAGCGAATCCCTTTTGCTGTATACAAGGAGAGGCGAACACTTTCACCTAATGGCTCCCAAACAAAAAAAGCAAATAATACAATCGTTGGTAGCATAATCAGCCAGCCAACTATGTCCCGTTTGCATATCACGGACTTCTTTTTTTGAAACCCTAAGGCTTCCTTTGAAATATCCTTTAAAGCAAACTTATTATCACTTACTGCCTTCATCTTTTTCCCCTCCTCTTTTTAAGTATCATACGATGTACCAATACATCCTGGCTCACAGGTTTATTTTGGTTATTAACAAAACCCGCCTCACAGGTTTTCCTGAATTAAGTTTTCATAGATGATGGGGTTATCCTGAACAGGAAACCCCATCATAGGTTTTCATAGTTAGTTATGAATCTATCTGTTAATTAAATCGAATGATTACTTATTTACGCCGCTATCCAATAGTTTCTGATAATTCTCATCAGCAGTTTTCATAAGAGCTGCAACATCGGCATCCTTATCGGTAACTACTGCTTGAAGGACCTTTGTCAGCTCTGCATATAAATCCTGAGCAGAACCTGGCTCCTCTGTACGAAGATTGCCCTGTGTCTTAAGAGCTGTAAAATAAGAATCAAAGAGCTTTGTATCAACATTGCCAAATTCAGCAACAATATCAGCTTCTGCCTTTAAAATATCATCAGATACCCAGCAAGGGAAACGAGGAATCACAGGAACACCGTTATTCACCTTATTTTGTGCATCTGCTTTCATACCTGCAATCGCATCATCGGTAACCACTGGAGCTTTACCCATAATCTCAAGATAATCAAGGGCAGCATTAATCTGCTCTGGAGTTGCATCCTTAGAGAACATGTAAGGTGTACCACCGGATAAAGAGAACTGAGCTCCACTTGGACCCGCCGGTAAAGCACACATTGCTAATTGTTCAACCGGAAGACCATTTACCTGAGTAGGCTGATTAACAGCGTCGTTTGCTGCGATATACATCGCTGCAGCTCCTGTACCTAACTCTGCAAAGCCGGAGCTCCAATCTTCATTGGTTGGATCAGCGGTAAGTACATCATAATCCCATCTCAGTGACTTCACATATTCCATTGCAGCAATAGCCTCAGGACTGTCTACATTAGCTACGAATTTGTCACCCTCCTGCAGGGTTAAGGTTGCGCCGAAGGCCCAAGCAATATTGCTGAAATGCCATCCGCCTGCATTATCCTTTGCTAATAAACAAAAACCAGCCTGACCTGTTGCATCCTTAATCTTTTTAGCGGATTCTGCCAGCTCTGTCCAGGTCTTAGGATAGATTGGACGTCCGTCTGCATCAACTAAACCTGCTTCTTTGAATAACTCAACATTTATCATTAAACCAAGGGCATATCCGTCACGAGGAATACCATAAATTCTTCCATCCTTTGAAAGCAAATCCTTAATGGTAGGATTAATCTTTTCTACCCATCCCCTTGCTTCTAGCTCATCAGTGATATCAGCTACATAACCGCCTTCAATCAGCTTCTGAGGCTCTGTAAACCAGGTTTCAAAGATCGTTGGAAGGTTTCCTGACTCTGCCAATGGAACAAAAGTATCCGTTGCGTATTTATAATAAGCTGGAACAACTTCTACATTTGGATGTGATGCATTAAAGGTTTTTACATATCCTTCGTGAAGCTCAATATCTGCCGTTAAGGTATCTTCCGGCCAAATCCCAAGAGCTAATTGAATATTCTCTGCTGCAGCTTCTGTTGCTTTGGTAGCTTGTGTAGGGGCAGTGCTATTATCTTCTTGAGATGTTTCCTGAGTAGTTTCTTTTGTATCATCCTTTTTCCCACATGCTATTAGCGTACTCATAATTAATAATGCACATAATAACAGGCTTATAAGCTTTTTAAATTTTTTCATACCATTCTCCTTCTCATATTTAATTCATTTGTCCTGACTCATCCTCCGATATTGTCGGGAGCAACGCATTTGTCCTTCCAGCTTTCTGATTTTCCTATGTAACTTTTTAAATCTACTATTGCTTTCTTGCTTAAGTGCAATTAAACTAATGCTTAAGGGTTTCTCTTTTTGTGAAAATAGACGTTGTGGTGACTTTATTCTAACAAAATTGAAACTCTTTTTCTATTAATTTAGCCAAAATATTACTTTTCTTTTCCATGACTATGCTCTTACTTTTTTTCTTATAAGGATAGCTCCTGCTGCAAACCCAATCATGCATAAAGCCTCTACTAATATAATCGTTGTATTCTCACCTGTTTTGGGAACATCCTGAGCTGGTTCCTTCGCCTGGCTTGTTGTGTCAGCTGCTTCACTCACCGCAAGAGATGATTTTGCCTCGTCTGATAAAAATACATCTTTGATCGTGTAGGTAACGGTACCGCCATCAAGTCCCATAAAGTTTAGCCATCCTAATGTTGTAATACCTTGATCTACTACCGGTAACACTACATCCTGATATTCACCATTCAAGGTAATTCCAAGATCCGAAAGATTGAATGTATAAGTATCTGAAACTACGATTTGTGCTGCTGCAGTATCACCGCCTTCCGCTTTCACAATAATGTGAAGATAAGGTGCATCTGCGTTTGAATCACCAAGGTTTAACTGAGTCCAATTACCCGGCCCGGTTATTGCCTGATCCTTTGCTTCACCGGCATTAATGAATCCCGCGTTCTGGAATGCTCCATCCTTTACCAGGTATGTTGTTGCAGCAAATACATTTGCCGTCAACAGCATTGTTAATATTAGCGAGATTGCTACAGAAATAACGCCCTTTTGCATAAATGAATTTTTCATATAAAATCCTCCTCTCTTCTAATTAGTTTAACGTTAAACTTTACATATGCACTTTTAATTTCTCAATTTTCTTTGTACATTTCGTATAGGTTTTACGTTCAACTTAATATTATCATTTGTTGTATATTGTGTCAATAGGATTTTATTGATTCGCTTCAGTAATTTTTATTTATCTTATAGCATTAAAAAAGCGCCTCTTGATTAAATTGTCAAGAGACGCCTGGTAATATCATATTCAATTTAGAGGCACGTTCATCTGAGCGAAAAACATATCTGTATCAACTTACGACTAATGTAATTATAAAAAGTTACACGCCACCAAAGAACTAATTCCGGAAATTAAGATCAATATAATGTCATGCAAATGAAATCTTTTATGTAGAAACATTAATAAGGCAAAGATCACTCCACTGATGATCGCCGCTATTAAAATAGTACCTTGATGTTCCAGTATAATATTAAAATTTTCATATAACATCGATAGTATTGTAGTCAGCAGCAAACCCGAAATAATAGGTAATATCCACGTTTTTAAGGTTTGGAACAGCTCCAGACTTTCAAATCTGCGATAAATATATAAAACCAGGAAAAACACTGCACAGGAGGCCGCGATACTGACTGCATAGCCCACAATTGCCAGTAAATAACCTGCACCTACGTTTTGAGTTGCATGAAAGGCTATATAATATCCAATTCCAGCAAGTACTTTACTTAAAATTGGTCCGGGTAAAGCATTGGCAATCGGAAGAACCTGTCCATAAAATACACCGGAAGGAATTGAATTATTTGATACAAAGATGGTCTCAGCAATTGTAATATAGGCTTCTCCACCTCCAAATGAAATCACGGTAGAGATTAACCCATGCTTCAGATAATCACCTACTCCACTCAGCACAAAAGCAGCTGGTACTGACATAAGAATTAAGAATACAATCCATGTCATCTCTTCCGAGATAAGCCCTTTCAAAGGCAGTTTTTCTTTGGTATTGCCCTTATTCTTATTCATACTCCGAATGATACTATAAGCGGAAAGAGCAAGCATACATAGTTTTATTGCGGTAAATAACATCTCATTTGCAATAATTTGCGCTTTCCCAGTACATAGAATAAACATAATACTGATAATTCCAGCAATACCTCCCTTGAAAGAAGCGATTTTACCCTCTGTGAAAAATATAATAAAAAATGTGAGCAACAGTAGGTGAATCGTACTAATATCAAAGATCGGAGTATGCTGCAAGCCCAATATATTATTCATTTCCTTACCTGAGGTTAAGAAAAATGCTAGTAGCATGATAATCCAACCGACTCCGAATGCATTAATCTCCTTGCAGCTTTTTAATACCTTATTGATATAGTTAATCAAGAGCGTGATAATAAATACCGAGATACCTACAGATGCAAATTTAATTTGTGTCACTACGCCTTCACCTTGCCGAGATAGAATCGAGATAAGGAATACCGTAATTGCTACGCCCGGAAGAGAGACCATAATTGCAGCTCCCAGCATCCCTGCCCGACCGGAAATCTTCTTTCCCGATGCAGCTGCTAATTTTACTGGTAAAGTACCCGGTGTAATATTGGATACAATCACATAATCATTATAGTCTTCTTCCTTTAGTAGCTTTTTCTTAGCAACAATCTCTTCTTCAATAATTGGAATTAAAGCGCTTCCGCCTCCGAATCCGATTAATCCAATTTTAAGAAAGGACAGCAGTAATGAAAAGAACTTATTCATATTTTCAAAACCTTTCTAAGCGTCATCAAGAGATCAGCCGCAACATCCACAGCCAGCATTAAGATGTCCATAAGCATCCATACTATTTTCATCTTTGTTCTTCATGCAAAGATGAACTGCAGATTTTTTAAATGTCATTGGCAGTGCCAGAATATTCGGATTCTTTCCAACGAACTTTTTCTTAGCATCCTCTATGGCTTCTTCAAAGGTTTCCCTGGTCTTTAATCCCATTCCTCTTGCATATCCCGGTTCTTCAGCGCCGACAATATAGATCGCACTGGTGTTCATTTCAGCAATATGTCCACAGGACATCATGGAAAATCCATGGAAAGGATGAAATGCATTTGTGTAACGGTATTTGCGGATATACTCTTCCTTCGTTGCAAAATATTCTCCCAGTCTGTTCATATCCGGCAGAGTATACATGTGATCATGCTGGAACAACTCATAAAGCTCTCTTAAATATGGCCATAATTCATCATGGAAGTATCCGTTGCAGGTGGAGGCACAGATAATAACACAATTATCACTCATGATTCGCTTATATCTTAATACCTGGGCGCTTAAGGCCTGCATCATCATAATTGGATTTGTTCCCATTCCGTCTCCATAATGGAATTTTTGTGGCATACCAAATACCATAATGTCATATTTCTTCTCTGCCCAATGTACATAGGTTCTCTTATCCGCCATTTTCCAACTGACTGGCTGCATCTCCTTTGCGTATCCGCAGTAGATCGCTATTTGCCTGGACTGAGTATCCAGTACTGCATCACAGCAGAAAAATGGATGTCCCATTTTCTCCTCCATATGCATACTGATTTCGTCAAATTTATTACGCATCAGACTTCCACTATTGACAGGTGTAAAATCTTTTCTATGCATAACGGAAGGTACATGGTGACTTGCGATGCTCTGCCAATTGGTAATACCTGTTGCACTATGCTTATAGCCACCGGAATATCCGCCGTAAGGGTTACCCTGTACATGGCCGATTAAAATAGGGATATCACAGTCATAGATATATTTATTCATGTAAACCGGATCTCCACGATGGGTAGTCCCCAAATTAATCATGTGTTCGTGATCTTCACTATCATGACTGATAATTTGTCCGGTAGGCCAAAATTCTTCAAATAATTCAGGCCCAAAGATTGCTTTTGCATCGGATTCTTTGCTTCTGGGATGCAGTCCGTTGGATATAATGAAAAGAATATCCTTCTTTTCCACTCCCGCTGCATAAAGCTCTTTTAATATATATCTGATACTCAATTTTCGATGGCTGGTGGCATGTTCTCCGCCTTTGACACGATCTGGGATTATAAATGTGACTGTACTTCCTTTATGTGCCAGCTCTGTCAGGGTCGGCATTCCAATCGGATGTGCCAGACTATCCAGATATGCTTCCTCTAATTTATCCTCCGGTATAAAGTCCGGATCCTTCACTGTTTCGCCAGGGATAAAAACGTCTGTATTATCCGGCAAATCTGCCACCATAGTACCATGTCCATATTCAAATTCAATTTTCATCTTAATAACCCTGCCTTTCTTGGTGTCTGCATACTTTGAGCTGCAGGCACAGTATTTGCAACATGAAATATTTTTACACTCAGTTTGAAAATTCAATTATTTAAGCATTTCCTAATTTACGTTCATGTAAAGTTTTATAATATCCAGATATTCCTCCGGATAAAACCCAATCTCTCCCTGAAATCTAGTTAGTGCAATCAGCCCTCCATCAATTTCCTCAATGGAAGCCAGCATCTGTGCATTTTCCTGTTTCAGTCCGCCGCCGTATACAATATCCATACCGCCGGTCTTTTCTTTCACAAATCTTGCGATTTTTGTAATATACTCTTTATCTGCTGGTATTTTTCCAGGTCCAATTGACCAAATCGGTTCGTAGGCTATTACAACCTTAGAGGTATCCACATCCTTTAATCCAACCTCTAATTGTTGTCCGAGAACCTCCATCCACTGAGACTGTTCCTCACTCTTTTCACCGATACAGTAAAGAACCGTCATACCTTGAGCGATGGCGCACTTGATTTCCCGGTTTAGTATTCTGTTTACTGCATCCGTATCAGTAACTCCCGCTTCTGCCAGAATACCAGCTTTATCATTTCTTTCCTCACAATGGCCAATAATCACCGTTTTACAACCTGCCTCTACCATGGCGGATGCCGGTCTGTTTGTAGTGAAGGCTCCGAAATTGCCGCCAACAGAGACATCTTCCCGGTAAATGCTTTGACACCCTATCTTCACCCTGCTATCCTTTGTTTTTGCAGCTGCAGCTCCCAATAGATGTGTTTCAGGAAAATACATTGCAAACTCCACTTGATCCGGATCAAATTTATTTAATTCTTCTTGAGTGTTTGTAATAATATAGGAAGCCCAGTCCTTCATTGGAGCTATACGGTTAACTCCTCCCATGTTAGCCGGAACATCAAATCTCTTTAAATTCAGATAGATATGCTTCATTTATATTTCTCCTCTTTTGTATCTGTCAGCCATCTGCTCCAGGGTAACAACTTCTACCTTCGGTGCTTTTCCAAAGCTTTGGAATTGTACAATCAAGGTACCAACAACCTCATTGACACCCGCTTCAATACAGCTGCAGATTCGAGCAACATCCTCATCCTGTATCTCACCATACATTACTGTATCCATAATAGGAGTGATAAATACTCGTGGATCGAAGGCTGCCTTATTTTTCTCCAGTATCTCATAGATCTCACCAATGGAGGCACTGGTTCTAAGCGCTGGTTCCTTAGCAAATAACTCCTTCATATTACGTGTTACTGCAAGACGGATATCTGTATCAACGTTAATCTTATTAATTCCGCAATGGGAAGCTTCAATCAGCTGATTTACATCAATTCCAAATGCATTTGTAATATTTCCGCCAAGAGCATTAATTTCATCAACAATATATTTCGGAACGGTAGAAGATCCATGACTCACCAGGTAGCCCTGGATTCTTTCATAGCGCATACATTCCTTAATCGCAATAGCAATCTCCTTGCGAATCGTTGTATCCTTCCCCTTATTGGCACCATGCATGGTTCCGTAGCTGATTGCCAGGGCATCCACTCCTGTTTTCCGGAAGAAATCTACCGCATTTAGAGGGTTGGTATATGTGCTGTCCGCACTATATACATGATCTTCTACTCCTGCCAGAACACCAAGCTCGCCTTCCACAGATACACCAAGCTTATGCGCATATTTTACGACCTCTCTGGTCAACTCTACATTCTCATCAAAGGGCAAGGAACTTCCATCGATCATAACACTGGTATAACCACCTTCAATTGCAGCGATACAGGACTCCAGATTCCTGCCATGATCCAGATGAAGTGCAATTGGAATGGAACTCTGCTCTCCATACTTTTTCACAGCATCCGCAATATTTTTTGCACCTTTTTTCTTATCCTCAAGGGTAGCATTCATAAAATCGCATCTACCACCCATAAATCCATTCGCCAAATCAGCTCCCTGTAATATTGCAGGACTCCGAAACATCTCATGCACACCAATCACAGCCTTTGCCTGCGCCACTGCATTGACATTAAATGCTCCTTGAGCATAGTTATACTGATCTGCTGCTTCTAAAATTGCTCTCATAGGTACTAACATAATCTAATCCTCCCTTTTCTCTCTGATTCATCTTAATTAATTAAAAGTCACCATCTTCGTTAAATCGCCGCCAATTAAGGGTTTACACCATTCTTTGAAGCTTTCTGTTACACCATTTCCCTCTTGGTTAATGTACTCGTCAGGCATAATCCGTTCATTCATCATAACCTCGTCAATTTCCACCAGAAATGGTTCTATCTCATATGGGGTTGTGGAAACACGTCGGAATGCAACCATTTTCCCGCTTTCTCCTTGCATTACAGCCTTACATGCCAGCTCTCCTGCTAATATTGCTTCCTCACGGTCTACCTGACTTTGTAAAGCGATAGATGTACGCCCTAGCAACCCTGGCTTTTCCCCCCTTGCCTTGTATCCAAGCCTTTTAATTACCAGATTGGCAAGATGGGCACTAACATCTCCAAAATAAACTGCTCGCTCCGTTCGAAAAACAGGTTCTACAATCGGTTCTCCCTTTGCATTCTTAAGTCCTTCACTGGCTACAACTACAATGCCTTTTTTCGTTTCCAGCAACTTTCTGACATCTTCGATAAACTTATCTTCCTCAAAGGGCCGTTCTGGAAGATAAATGAGATCTGGACCAATTCCATCTTCATTCTCCGAAAGTGCACTGGCTGCGGTAATCCAGCCTGCATTTCTTCCTGATGCTTCCACGACCACCACATGGATTGGCAGCCCCTTCACATCAGCGCAAATTTCTTTTACACTCTGTGCCAGAAAACGCGCTGCACTTCCATAGCCTGGACTATGATCCGTAATAGAAATATCATTGTCTATGGTTTTAGGAATACCCATTACCCTAAGGTCAATCCCCTTATTTAGGCAGGTCTTATAAAGCTTTCCGCAGGTATCCATTGTTCCGTTTCCACCATTGAACAGTACATATTTTATATTCTTTTTCACAAGAATTTCGCACATTTGATCATAATCTTCCTGCTCAATCTCATCTCTTGAGGTACCAATTGCACTTCCCGAGGTCTGAAGCAATAATTCCAGTTTCCCCTCCGGGACATTCTCCAGTTCTATTAAGTCTTCTTTTAATAAACCGCCGGTTCCGTTCCTTGCACCATAGATATGAGTCAGTTCCGAATGTTTTTTAGCCTCTATGATTGCACCATATAAGGAAGCATTAATAACCGCCGTTGGACCGCCGCCATGCACAATTAAAATATTCTTCTCCATCAACATAATCATCCTTTCTTTCTTCATTTAAGCATAACCCATACATGATTTGTAACTTTTTTACGCAAACGTTTGCTTTGTTATCTTTCACTTTTAGGTAGTTTTTTCCACTCAACGACCAAGCTTTTTTCTTTCGTTTTAAATTCATCAAAATATCTGTTTTCCATGGGTATCCACTTTGTTCGAAACAGCTCCAGTTTTTCTAATCCATTCCGCTTTTTAATATTTTCTATTTGGGTCTGATCATCGATATCAAGAAAGATGCATAAATCATAGGGATTTTCAAAATAAGGATGCTGACTATAGGAACCCTCAATAATATTTAATTTTTTCGGATATACTTCATACTCCTTGTTGATTACCCGTAAAATACAGTTAAAGGTCCTGTACTTAACTAGTCTTCCTGATAATAAAGGCTCCAGTACTTCCTCTTTAAATCGTTCATAGTCAACATTGCCTCCGGCTTCCTTCAGCCGTTTTTCAGTTCTTTGGTGGTTTTGAAGAAAAAAATCATCCATATGGAAGAGGTTACAGTCAAACTTTTTTTGCAAATAAGAACCCAGGGTTGTCTTACCGCTCCCGCACTTTCCATCAATAGCAACAATAATTCTTTCTTTGTCCTTCTTTGCCATTAACCGCTCGATTTCATCAACGACTGGTTCAAATCGTTCCCTGCCAAATTCACATATCTTTAATTCGTCTTCCGATTTTTCCATGTTTTAAAGTCCTATCCTATCTTGATTCATCCTGTGCAAAGCCTTTTTTATTTTATAGAGAAGTCTCCAACTCTTTTGTCATCTTTAGCCTTTTTACCAAAATTGGAATTAAGATCAATTGAATTACGATTCCAGGAATCGCATTTACAAAGCCATTCATAATAAATAGTTTCCAGGTAAAGGCATTGCCAAGCAGAGAGAACACCCCAAGGGAAACAACTCCCCAAACAATACGCCCGCATATCATTGCCGTCAGCAAGGAAATATAGATTCCAAATCCTCGTGTTTTCACCCTTTGATACAGAAGACCTGTTACTAATCCATACACAGCCAATTCCGGTGCCATGGTGACTGCCATGGGTATCATGACCGGCATTCCTGTC
This sequence comes from Bacillota bacterium, assembly GCA_023386815.1. GTDB lineage: Bacteria > Bacillota > Clostridia > Lachnospirales > Lachnospiraceae > Mobilitalea. The sequence continues at coordinate 117,899 of JAEWIZ010000008.1, read as the reverse complement.
ATCACGCTTCTTAGCAGTGGTACAATCAGACCGACAATAAAACCGTAAGGGCCTCCACAAATAAAACCACATAGCATAACTGGAATATGCATCGGAAGCAGCATATTTCCAATCCTGGGTACCTGCATCGTAATGAAGGGAAGTATAATTCCAAGTGCAATAAAAAATGCCGATAATACCAAATTCTTATATTGTTTCTTTAACATATAGATTCTCCTAACTCTGTCCTTTTATAATTCTTCATTTATTAAAATCGCCTTAAGAATACTGGAGCATTTATACTTTCTCTTTCCTGCTCCTAGGCCAATTTTTTGTATAGAATATCTTACTGGCAGCTCCCTGTCCGTGCGAATTGCGGCGGCAATGGCAGCTCCCGTAGGTGTAACCAGCTCACCTTCCACATCAATAATCTTCAAATTCAAGTGATGTACTTCGTCAACATTCTTTACCGCTGGTACCGGCACCGGCAGTATTCCATGCCTACAGCGTATGGTTCCTGTACCGTCATTAATTTGCGGGATAATTGTCTTAGTAATTCCAAGTTCATCAAAGCAGACCGCTGCCGATACTATATCCGCGATGGAATCAACCGCCCCCACCTCATGAAAATGAACCTGCTCCACCGTAACACCATGTGCTTTTGCTTCCGCCTCAGCAAGAATCCTAAATATCTTCATCGCCAGCTTTTTAGCCCCTGAAGTCATGTCTGCCCCTTGAATGATATCCTCTATCTCCTTAATGCCCCTGCACTCATGCTCATGAGGAATCTCTTTTTCCATGGGATGCTCCTCGGTTTTACCGTGAAGATACTGCATGTTATGATCATGATTTTCATATTTTTCATCCAAAACCACCAGAAAATCACAAGCCTCAACGCCTGACTTTTCGACCCTGCTGATTCTTACTTCAAAGCCTTGAACCAAAAGACTGTTTAATGCCCTTAGCATTATCTCCTTACTCGCTCCCAGATCTAGCATTGCTGCAACAAACATATCACCGCTGATTCCCGAGCTACAGTCTAAATATAACACCTTGTCCATCCCTTGCTCCTCCCCTTTTTCTCTAAGATCATTCTAGCATTATTACGCAAATGTTTGTGAAAATTATACGCAAACGTTTGCCTATTAATTAGCCAAAAAAAATGGCATGCTAATAGGTCTCAATCTGACTGAGTCTATCAACATACCACTTGTTATGCTTCTACCTTATAAAAATAAGTGTTCAATATTTAAATCATGTACGATCTGTATGATCTCCTTCGTACGATTACAACCAAATTTATTTAAAAGACCTTTCACCTGCGTCTTTATTGTACTGGTTTCGACGCTACGAATACCGGCAATTTGATTAACCTTGTACCCTTGTAGTAACAGTTTTATCATTTCTCTCTCTGTTGGCGTTAATTTAGAAATGTTATTAATGAAGAACAACAGACTTCGCTCACTTTTCTGAAGTCTTGCAAACTCCTGCATAATAGTCTCATGAATGTTACTTTGCATTACCGGATGCCCTTCATAAGCACAACGAATGTGATAAAGTATCTCCTTGTCATCACACCCCTTTACCAGATAATCCAAAGCCCCTGCTCCCATTGCAGTAACTACGATCTCCCTTGTTTCATGAGCTGTTAGAAAAATAATATTCGCTTCCGGATTTTCTTCTCTGATTTTTTGCGTCGCAATGATGCCCGCATTCATCAGTTCCATTTCAATATCCATCAAAATAAGATCATAACTAACCGTTCCTGCCAAACTGATAATCTCTTTTGCGCTCGATGCTTCTCCGACAACCTCCATATCAGGCTGTCTGTTGATCAGTTCACTCATGTCCTCTCGTAGCAAGGAAAAGTCATCAGCAATTAATATTTTTATTTTTTTACTCATAACAATTTCATCTCCCTTTACAGTTCACTCTTCTGCTTTGTGCTGTACCAGGCAATTAATTACTGATACTTCGGCAGCAATATATAAAAGCTGCTTCCTTCTCCTTCCTTACTTTCCACTCGCAGCGAACCCAGATGACTTTTTACAATCTCTCTTACATAATATAATCCCATTCCCCAGTTAAAATTAGAATTTTTACTGGAATAAAAGGGTTCAAATATCTTTTTTGTCTGATTCTTATTCATGCCACAACCATTGTCCCTTATTTCGATTACAGTATACAGTCTCTCATTATGGCATAACAATGACACTTCCCCCTCATCCTTCCTATCAGCGCTTAATACCGCTTCCTGAGCGTTAATTAGTAAATTATATAAGGCCTCGCATAACTGCACTTTATCCGCCAGAATCTTTGTATTATCTCCAATATCAACATTCACATGGGCATCCGGATATTTCTTTCGAAAAAGTTCCAAGGTATTTTCTGTAATATCTTTCATACTAACAGGTATCATAAAGATTGCATTGGACTTGACACACCGATACAGTTCTTCCATTCTGCTAAGCATCAAATTATTAACCTCTTCCAAGGTAGTTACGTATTCTCCCAGCTTCTGTACATCTACCTCCGGTTGTTCATATAACTGCCGAATACGCTTATAGACTACTTTATTGGATAATAGCTGATTCTTCATGCTGTGTACAAATACGGATACCCCAACTTTTACAGAATCGAATTTACGTTCCATCACCACGTCTTCTTTATTGTCCAGGTAATTTCTTCTAGTAAAACGAAACAAACTGTAAAAGCCAAGAACACAGCATATGATACTAATAATTACCAAGGTCAAATAGCTAAATAGGGAGGGATCCACCTGCATATATCCTATCCCTTTACTCCAGGAGAAAGTATACCAGTAAAAATGATAAACTTGTCCCGGATCCTGTTGATAGTATAGATAGTATATTCCAGACAGAGCAAACAGACAAACCATAATCTGACTGAATTGTCTTTTACAGAATTTCATTGTAATTGATTTAAACTCATAAAGCAGCAAAAATCCCGAAACAAGAAGATATGCCGTCATCCAGAATAGCGTTCCATACACAAGGATAACCTGAATGAAAGGCCTGTCCAAGGTAATAAATCGATAGACCCAAGGATAATAAAGAACCAGTGTTAGGATAGGCAATACACTGACAGCCTTAGAGATCCAAAGCTTCTTTCTAATGACCGGAATCATGGAATAATTCATGGCAATCTCAATTAAAAAAAGAGGAAATAATGTTCTTCCTAATGCAATTAGGTATCCCATCTGGTTTAATGTTATCAGAAAGTACTGTATTTTATTTTTTATTTCTTTTGAAAAATAAAATAATTGTATTATTTCCGTAGAAATACCGCCTTTTTTTGCTATGAATATCATAACTCCGCAAATTTCAAGCATCAGGCTTAGACAAAGTCCAAAAAGATAAATTGATTCCTTACTCTTTTTTAAAAACAAAATTAGTACGGAGGCTATCACAAGACAAGCGGTAAGTATAATTAACATTTCCATTCTCCTCAATTTCAATAACTTATGTTTTCATGGTCTGAATCATCACATATTATCTTTATTCTACCATGTCAACAAGAGAGTGTAACTACTTTTGAATTTTTCTTCCTTGAACAAATACTTCAAAGATGTCATTATTTTCATCCAGAATAACGATATCTGCATCTTTTCCATCTGCGATAGATCCTTTTCTATCATAAACATCGATTAATCTCGCTGGATTTTCCGTCAGAAGAGGAAGCACTTCCTCGAGTGGTCTTCCCGTAAAGGCAAGCAAATTCTTTAAAGCGATATTCTGAGTTAACGTGCTTCCAGCTCGAGTTCCGTTCTCTTCCAGCTTCGCATCCCCATCCTCAACAATGACATTATTTACTCCTAGCTTGTATCTTCCATCCGGTAAACCTGCCGCCATAATGGAGTCTGTAATTGCAACAACCCGATTAAGTCCCTTGGTCTTAATCAACAGGCGGACAACTCCTGGGTGCAAATGCCTTCCATCACAAATTGCCTCGCAGTAAATATCTGATTCTAAAACTGCTCCCATAATAGCCGGGAAATGTTGATGCATCAGCTTCATTGCATTGAAGGTATGGGTACAAGCGGAGGCTCCATTTTCAATAGCCCTCCAGCTGGTTTCATAATCTGCACCGGAATGACCAATAGCTACTGTCATTCCAAGCTCTATCATCTTAGGGATATCCTCCACAATGCCTTCTACTTCCGGCGAAACTGTAATATATTTAATAGCTCCTTCGGCGCGGCTTTGATATTCCCGAAGTAGTGGCATATTCGGCATCTGCAGCAAATGCTCCGGCATTGCCCCCTTATAAAGACTGCACAAGAATGGTCCCTCCAGATGGATACCTAATAAGTTAGCTCCCTCGTGTTCCATACTCCTATGCTTTTTAAACTCATCAATACACCACTGTGTTTGCTCCTTGGTATCTGTTAGTACGGAAGCCAACCAGGAAGTTGTTCCGTATTTAGCTACAGCTGTGCATATTACTTCTAACTCCTTGGCAGTCGCCGCATTAACATCCACCCCAGCTGCACCGTGCGTGTGTATGTCAATAAAACCCGGGACAACCTTTTTTCCTGCAACATCAATGATATTGGCTGCTTCCGGAAGTTTTTCATTCACCGGAAGTAATGTTATTTTCCCCTGATGAATGCCAATGGTCATATTTTGAAACGTATGATTGATATAAACCTGTCCATTGGTCAAATAGTATTCCGACATAATATCCTCCTCTTATTCCGGCAGATTTGCAACAAATTCCGTAAACTGAATCGTAATATCCGGGTGACCTTGTAGTAGAGTTACCGGAAAATGTGCACTCTTTTCACCGTAAGCCGCATGTCTTACAACACTTCTGTGCCAATCACGAAAACATCCAAGACGAATCTTCCTTGCATGTGAAATCTCATTAATTCCAATCGTAATGCAGTATTGCGGCATATCATCCAACGCTCCATTTAAATCACCAATGGAATTCACTGCTCTTGTTTCCTTTGCAATTTCAAGAATTCTTGTCTGTAGCTTTAGGAATTCTTCCGGGCTTAATTCGTCCGAGGCTTCGTTAAATGCTACATGTCCATTGATTCCAATTCCTCCAAAGCAGATATCCACACCGCCTAATTGCTCAATTAATTCCGGAATATAGCTAAGATTATTGGGATCCGGAAAAATACGCTGCGATGTAGGCATTACTAACTCTTCGTTTATCTTTGAATACACCATTCGATCCATAAATCCACGGAAACTAAGCCTATGATCTTTAGAAATCCACTGCTTGTCGTCAGTTAAATACTCATCCATATTAATAAACCATACATCCTTCAAGCTAACCTTTTCTTCATTTACCATTTCAACAAAATACGAATACTGCCCCACAGGTCCTACCGGACAAATAAATACTGTTTTTTCTCCCATTGCATTTTTTCTTTTGATCTCTGCTAGCATTTCCTCGGCCATTGCCTTAAATACCGTATTATTGTTTTCCATTACCACGAGCGGGATCTTTGGGCTTTTTAGTAAATCTTCTTTATTATAATAATAGTAATTATGATGCATATTTTCTCCTTCATTCTATACAATCAATCGATGTACGTTCAACTCATTTTTTATAGTAACAATAGAGCTGCCTGCTGGCAGCCCTATCGTTCCATGCATAACTACCGTCTTTGGCCGGAAGTCTTTTCTGTTTTTAATATTCTCCAGCTTCGGTCATAATATCTAACATTACGTAGTCCGTAACCGCTGGATCGCCTTCTACAGCGCCTGCTTCAATGAAGTTTTTCTTCTGTAAATCATAGTAGCCTTCTACCTTGCCATTTGCTGCGCCTTCTGAAACTTCTTTTCCTGTTAACCATTCAGCATCACCGCGTTGTGCATAAACAGTATCTGTGTCCTGAGCTACCTGTTTTGCGATTAATTCAGAAGTTTCTTGCTGGTGATCCTTAGCTGCATAGTCCATTGCTTTGAACAGTGCTCTTGTATATCTCACCAAAACATCTCTGTTTTCTTTTGCATATTCCGGCATTGCAATCCAACTTGCTAAGGATACCGTTTTGTCAGAGAAGGTAAGATTATCTGTTAATTTTGTAGCATTAGGCATTTCCTCAAGTATCTTTAAGCTATTTGGTGACCAGGTAGCACATGCGTCAACACCACCGGATAGCATTGCTGTAACAATTGCAGATGCATCCATATCCAGCGCCTGAATATCATCCATTGTCATACCTGCTTTTTTTAATGAATTGAGTAAGATGTCTTCACTGGAGCTTCCTGAGGAATATGCTACTTTCTTTCCTTTCAGGTCTTCAATGGAAGCAATTCCTTCTCCACCGATTAATGCATCACCGTTAGAAATATGGGATAAGGCAAATATGGTTGCCTGTCCGTTAATACAAAGCTTATGTGCACCCTGTCCAATGTAACCAATATCAATACTACCTGACTCCATTGCTGCTATAATTGTTGGACCATCCTGGAATTCAGTTAACTCAACTGTTATTCCTTCTTCTTCCATATAACCCTGTGCTATGGCATTTTCGACCGCCCAAAGGCTACCATAGTTAGGCATATATGCAACAGATACGGTAACTGGCTCCACTGTCTCTACTTCTGGTGTCACTTCAGCCTCTGTTGCTGGAGCCTCTGTTGTTGGAGCCTGCGTTGGAGTAACCTCCGGTGTCACTGCCTTACTTCCGCATCCAGTCAACATACCTACTGCCATTGCTGTGACTAGTAACATGCTTAATACCTTCTTCTTCATAAACCTTCCTCCTTAAAAATTCTTATAATTGATTGGAACCTTCAACCCATAATTATTTCAGCTTCTGATTCCTATTATTAAAATCCCCTGCCTAATTGCCAATTCTATGAGGAGATTTATAATATTTCCTTTAAGCTTACCTTTGAATATCTTTATTTTCTCACTTCCAGATATTCTTGATACACCTGACCCCAAATATAATTCTTTAACTCTAAAAACTTTGGTATCATTTTGGTTTCCTGATTACGTGGATACGGAATATCAATATCAACAATTTCCTTGATACATCCTGGTCTTGCGCTCATGATGATTACCTTTTGCGCTAGTATAATAGCTTCATCAACATCGTGAGTAATAAAGAAGCAGGTCTTTCTTTCCTTTTCCCAGGTCTCCAGGAGCTCTTGCTGAAGCTGTGTTCTTGTCTGTGCATCCAGCGCTCCGAAGGGCTCATCCATCAAAAGAATGGAAGGATCTACTGCATATGCTCTTGCAATAGCAACTCTCTGCTTCATACCACCGGACAGTTCCTTTGGATAGTGATTCACAAAATCCTCTAACTGTACCATTTTTATATACTTCATAGCAATCTCTTCTGCTTCTTTTCCCTTAATTCCTTTTAAGTTCAGTCCAAACATAACATTTTTCTTTACTGTCAACCAGGGAAATAGTGCATACTGCTGAAACACAACTCCACGTTCTGTTCCTGTTCCATGTATTTCTTTACCATCACATAAAACCCTACCGGAAGTTGGTTCTTGTAATCCAGCGATAATATCTAACAATGTGGATTTTCCACATCCTGAAGGGCCAACAACACAAATAAATTCATTTTCTTTAATGTCAAGACTTACACCATTTAAGGCAATCATTTCTCCATTTCTGGTATTAAAAACCTTTCTGACATTATCAATTTTGACTTTTATACTTCTCTCTTCTCCTGCCATCCTGTGAACCTACTTTCCAAGAATTTTACAAATTTTTCAACCAACATTCCTATGATACCGATGATAATGATATATAATAGCATGGGTGCCGACTCAAAGCTGTTATTTAACGATCGAATTCTCATACCCAGACCAGCAACCGCTCCTGTGGATTCCGCCGCAATCAGAGTGGTTAATGCAGTGGAGCTGCCAAGTCTGATCGCTGTAATAATAAATGGTAATGTTGCCGGTGCAATTACCTTAAAGAAAATATCCTTATCACTTGCTCCTAATACCATTGCAGCTTTAATTAATGTTTCATTTACATTAACAACACCCTGATAGATCGTTACCGTCATGATCAGAAATGTTGCAATTGTAATTACAATAATCTGTGGTCTACGACCCACTCCTGCAGATATAACAATCAATGGTACATATGCCAGTGGTGGAATGTTACGTATGAACTGAATCCATGGTTCAATAATGTTTCTGATGGGTGCATACCAAGCCATTAAAATCGCAATAGGCAAAGACAATACAAAGCCAATTGCAAAACCTGCGGTTACTGAAATCAAACTGCTAATAATATCAGTCCAGAATACTCCTCGTGAAATCATGGTACCCATCGACTGCGCTGTAAGAATTATGTTAGGAAAACTTCTTGCAGTTTGTGGATTTAATGATAACAGATACCATAAAACCATCGCTAAAACTAATGATATTAGAAGCCAAGCCCTTTTGGGCATTTTGCTGACCTTTTTGTTATTATTCATATACCTCTCCTTGTCTTCTAGTTGTTATTTTATAAACTCATTTTAACATCCTAGTAACAAATTTAAAGGTTGAAATTTTTTCATACTTTTTTTATGCTAATATAAGGTGTTTACTTAATTAATAGAAAGAAAATATGATCAAAATACTTAAATTCATAAAGGAGTAAATTCATGAATATTACATTAAGCTCTGAAAATTATCGGATAACGGTTGACACATGCGGTGCAGAACTAAAGTCCTTTCAAGATCCAGCTGGCAAGGAATTTATTTGGAATTCCGATCCCGCCCACTGGATGCGATCCTCTCCACTACTCTTTCCGACGATAGGCAATGTGCGAAATAACAAAACCATAATCAAAGGGTCAGAGTATCCAATGCCGAAACATGGTTTCTGTAAAGACATGGAGTTTAAAATCATTTCCAGCGGAAGTAATTATGCCACCTTCGTCTTGACCTCAAATGAAGAAACCCTGAAAAGCTACCCCTACCATTTTGAATTCTGGCTTTCCTATGAACTTCAAAGGAATAAAATCCGCATGACATACCAGGTATTTAATAAATCGGACGATCTCATGTATTATCACATTGGAGCCCACCCGGGATTTATGTGTCCTTTAGAACCAGGGGAATCGCTTGGAGATTATGTACTTCAATTCGAAAAGAAAGAAAATATAAAATCTATCGTATATGATGTTCAAAATTTATGCTTTGATTCGTCAAAAACATATTACAGTTTGGAAAATAGCTCTACGATACCTCTCACTGCCAAATTGTTTGATCAGGACGCTGTATACTTTCGGCATACAAATTCTCATGCGGTTAGCCTGATTAATCCAGACACCCAAAAAGGAATTCATATGTCCTATCCCGATTTTTCTTCCATTGCATTCTGGACGCCAGTAGGAGGCCATTCACCGTTTTTATGTCTGGAACCTTGGAATGGTGCTGCAATATTTGAAGATGAAGATGATATTTTCTGTCATAAAAGAGATATTCTGACGCTTAAGCAGAAAAATTGTTCTACCTACCACCTGGAGATCTCATTACTCGGCTATTGATTCATCAATTTCTATAACAGAGTGGGATAATAAATGCCCTAATCCGAAGATTATTACTATTTACTATCCCACTCTACTATTAACACTATACTTAGATTAATAATTGGCAATTATATTTCATGCATTATTAACTATCTCTGCATATATTTCTCAGCAGTATAATTCTCCATCGGATTCCAATTCTTAAATTCAAAGTCTCCTGCAGAAACTGAAACACCACTATCTGTTACTTTTTTGATGGAGTCCTCCCACATCGTTTGCGTACGGTCTGATAAAAGCGCCAACTCTGCTTTATAATCAACACTTTGAGCTAAAACGCCTTGTACAATTTCACCCAAACTAGGGGTTACTGCCTGTACTTCTGCATACACTAAGGATGTATCCGGATTTGCAACGATTGGATCTGGTGCCAATGCAGCTGCTTCACCATTTAACTTATAGTATTCCAGCATAACCGGATCAACCATATTCTTTTCGTTCACTGCATCAATAACAGATACAAATCCGCCATCTTCCACTAAACCAGCTTGATAATCTTCTGAATATAAAGCTTCTAAATACTTCGCCGCTGCTTCTGGATTCTTACAATTTGATGAAATACCCATCCAAGCCTGAGCTCCTACATAAGGTAATTTTCCTTTTGCACCGTCATCTGGTGTTGGAAGTGCCATCACACCAAAGTCAAGATCAGGATTTTCGGTTCTCCAGGTAGAGATACACCATGCCCCTTGAACGATAAATGCCGCTTGATTTTGAGCAAATAAGGCACGTGCTTCCGGAGCTTTTAGTGTTGTTGAGTTTGGATGAAAGCTTCCATCCTCAACTAAGCTGCTATAGAAATCAAATGCTTTTACCATTCCTTCTGAATTCAAGGTATTCTTGCCATCTACCATAATAATTTGAGAAATGTCACTCGTTTTTGCGCCTTCTAAGCTTGCCAAGGAACGAATGAATAATTCTAATCGGTTGGTCTGTGCTCCACTATCAATAATACCATAGAATTTACCTTTGCCTGCTTCGGTAATTTGCTTACATATTTCTCTAAACTCACTCCAGGTTTTTGGAAGATTAGTCTCATCAACGCCTGCTTCCTTTAATACATTTTTGTTATAGAACATTAAAGTATTAATGATATTAGCTGACTCAGGTAATACATATACATTGCCATCCAGTGTTGTAATACCTTCATTTAGAGCACCCTCTGAGAAAGTTCCAAAGAAGTCATCTGAAAGGTAATCATTCATCGGCATATACCAATTCTCTTCGACAGCGGTACTGAGCTTAAACCCACTTGGAATAGGAAATAGATCCGGTGCATTCCCTGCTTTTATCGCTGAGATAACGGTTTCTTTGAATTGATCGGCCGTTAATACTGTATATTCAATTTTAATATTGGGGTTATCCTCCATGAATTTCTTGTGAAAAGCTTCACGTCTTACCTTGGTGCTATCACTCCAGTCAACAATTTTAAGTACGATTTCTTCATTTGATGCTTCTTCTCCATTGCTATCCTGATTCGTGTCTTTTCCTTCATTATTTGTTACCCCCGCATTATCTGCGTCTCCCTTATTACTAACATTTACACCGCATCCAGTGAAAGAAATGCTCATAACAACTGCTAATAAAAGTGCTATTCGTTTCCATCCTTTTTTCATTACTCTCTTCTCCTTTTTTTATTATTAATTAAGTTTCAACTTAGCTTTTTACCGCACCCGCAATACCATCGACAAAGTATTTTTGCATCGCTATAAACACGATAACTACAGGAAGAATTGCGATACATGCTCCTGCTGCGATGCCTGTCCAGTCAACTACATTTTCACCACGTAAAGCGTAAAGCCCTACTGCCAAGGTTCGAATCTTGGGATTGTTTAAGGTAACAATCAGTGGTAGCAAAAACGAATTCCATGTCCAAATACTTTGCATAATAACAACAGTAACCATAATCGGTTTAGCAAGTGGAAACATAATTTTAATATAAGTTTTAAAAAAACCACAGCCATCTATATTTGCCGCTTCCTCCATTTCTTTTGGAATCGTAGCGTAAAAACCAGAAAATAGCATAAGAAATATCACGTGCCCGCCACCGGACTCTGCTAATATCAGACCCAATATACTCTGTTCCAGTCCCATCGTCTTTAATAATTCATAAACAGGCATTACCGTAAATACCAGTGGAATTGTTATACTTGCCATAAACACGGTTAGTATTACCTTTTTTCCTACAAAAGCATATCTTCCAATCGCATATCCAGCAAATGAGGACGAGATAAGAACGATAAAAACTACGGAGACAGTTACAATAATTGTGTTTTTAAAATATACTCCAAAATTCGCATTATTCCATGCTCGTATAAAGTTATCCATTTGAAAGGACTGTGGTATTAGGTTGAGACCACTTCCAAAAAATTCACTTTGTGTCTTAAAAGCGGCTGAAATCATCCATAGGAAAGGATAAACCCAAAAAAATGCAATAACACCTAATAGAATGTATATTAACAGCTTGCCGATCGAAAATTGTTTCATGCTGCTCCCTCCTATTCACCTTTCTTTTTATTCATCTGGCCTTTAATCATATTACCAATGATACCGACAGCTACTACTAATAAACCAAATGTGACTGCCGCTGCACTGGCATATCCAAGCCTTGGAATACCATTGGCACTTGTATATGCTGTTCGATATACAAAGGTTGCGGCCACATCTGTCGCAAAAAATGGTCCACCCGCTGTCATGGTTTGAATCAAGTCGAATATCTTTAATGAACCAATCACACATAGCACAGCAATGATGCCTCCCGTTGGCAATATAATAGGAAATACAATCTTAGAAAAAGTTTTCCATTTACCGGCACCATCAATTTGCGCCGCCTCATATACATCCTGAGAAACACTCTGTAAAGCAGCAATCCAGTAGATCATATAGGTTCCTACATCTTTCCATACCCCTACGAATACTACAACTAACATCGCTGTCTTAGCATTACCCAACCAATTTATGCCTTTGACTCCCAACAAGCCGAGAAATTGATTTACAGAGCCAGTTCCACCGAAAATAAACATCATAATAATACCTATAATAGAAGTTGTCGTAACGACAGGTAGAAAAAAAACTGTTCGGAATATAGTTGAACCTTTCTTGATTACACTATTAAATATGTATGCCAATGCCAGTGATACACTTAACAAAATCGGAACACATAAAACCATATACATAAAGCTTCTTTTTACTGCATTAATAAAGAAGGTATCCTTGATTAACTCTTTATAATTGTCTAAGCCTACAAACAATGCATTTGATGTCATACCCGACCAATCTAAGGTTGAATAAAACATACTTATTATAATCGGATATCCCAAAAACAGCCCATATAATAAAAGTGCAGGCAACATAAATACCCAACACCATATATTTAGGTGAAGTATCTTTTTCTTTTTCATAGAATCCCCTTTACCGCTCCTAGATACCTTCGAAGAATTTACATTCATTTCATTCGCCTCTCTTAAGATATTTGATTTTAAATTATAATTAATTTTCTGTAGTTGCCTTGTTATAGTTATACCATAGGCATAGCAATATTGCAATCATTATTTTAAAAAAATACATAACTTCGGTTAGTTTTCAAGTATTTTACTACGTTTTTTTGTGCATTTCTTATATTTACACATTTTCTACCCTCTGTTATTATATTTATAAATTATAATTAAATGTTAGTTGACACCATTCATTCTTTTTCAATGCAATCATGCTAAAATATTCACAATTTTGAATTACAGGAGAATATATATGAATATAAATTTGATTATTGATAGTAACGAAACAACTCTTTTGTACGCCGCGGTGGAATTGCGCTCCTATCTTTCCTTACTAGACTTAGGTTTGAGCTTTTCGATGAATGCTCCCACAGCTCAGTATCATATTAATTTTAAAGTCAACCCAGATCTGACAGCATATGGGCTGCCCAAGGTCAGCAACCCACAATTGGATGACCAGTACTATATAAATATCTCTGCTGATCAGGGTTATATTATCGGTTCAAACACACGAAGCGTTTTATTAGGAGTATATCGTTATTTGCACCTCATAGGGTTCCGCTTCCTATATCCAGACAAGAACTACGATTTTATACCTTCGCTTTCGACGATAGAGCAGCTATATGTAAACTATCATGCTACCGCTGACGAAAGACATCGGGGCATTTGTATTGAAGGCGCAAACTCAATTAAGAATATCTTAGATTTTATAGAGTGGATGCCTAAAATCGGCTATAATAGTTTCTTTATTCAATTCCGCATTCCTTATACCTTTATGGCAAGGTGGTATCACCATGAGCTCAACCCCTTCCTAGCGGATGAAAGCTTTGATGAATCTACCCTACAGCAATATAGTGATTTAATCGATGACGCACTAACTACAAGATCCTTACTTCATCACCGCGTTGGTCACGGCTGGACAAGTGAAGCGATTGGCTATCCTTCTCTCGGCTGGATGAGTGCTGATACCGACATTCAAGATAACATTCAGCCACTTCTTGCCAAAATCAATGGTAAACGAGAATTGTTCCAGGGTGTTCCAATGAATACCAATCTATGCTACGCTAACTCCGAGGTAATTGAACGTTTCACAGAGAGTGTAGTAGCTTATGCTAAAGAACATACCGAAATTGATTATCTCCATATATGGATTGCTGACGAACCCAATAATATCTGTGAATGTGACGAATGTATTAAGACGACCCCGGCAGATCAATATGTTTCTATTTTGAATATTATTGATGAAAAACTAAGCAGGAACGGCTTAGCAACACATCTTGTATTCCTTTTGTATCAAGAATTACTTTGGGCACCAAAAAAAGAGCGTTTACACAACCCAAAGCGGTTTACGCTAATGTTTGCTCCAATTACCAGGACGTTTGAAAAATCATATCCTGTAGATATAGCGTGTGTTAATCCACCCGAATATATCCGTAATAAGATTCAACTGCCTATTAATATTGAAGAAAATATATCCTTTTTAAAGGAATGGCAAAATGTGTTCTCCGGTGACAGCTTTGTATATGATTATCCATTAGGCCGTGCTCATTATGGTGATCTGGGATATCTCGGGATAGCGAAAATAATTAGTGACGATATCAAGAACCTCACTCATTTGAATATGAACGGATATATTAGCTGCCAGGAATTACGTGCCGGTCTCCCAAACGCATTCCCCAACTATATTATGGGATACACCTTATTCAACAAAGACGTAACCTTTGACCAAATTCAATCCGAGTATTTTAAGCATGCTTATGGGGATGATTTTTCTAGCGTTATAACCTATTTGAGTGATCTATCAAGCCTTTGCAGCCCCGACTATTTCAACGGAAAAGGTTCAAGATATAGCGAGAAATTATTCGAGAATTATGAGACTGTATTTACAAAAATTAAAGAGTTTCAAACAGTAATTGAAACTAATGTTAAAAGCTACGAATCAGAAGAAAATAAAAAGTTACCGAATAACCAGGTACATAAATTCTTTTGGAAATTACTTGACTATCATGCGGAATATAGTTTACGATTAACGAAAGCTCTATCTTCACTTGCATCTTCTAATCTCACCTTGGCAAATAAGCACTGGAGTGATTTTCATAATTATATATGTAACAATGAAATCAACCATCAGGCATCCCTTGATGTATACCGTGTTATTGAGGTTGGGACAAAGTATACTGGTTTTCAGTTATAAAGCAAACGATATTTGATTGCATTTTGGAATCAGATATGTAACTATAATTCTATTAAGAAATGGAGTGTATCTAGTTGTATAAGGCAAAAAAAGCTAAATTTTCGAATAGAAATCGTATCTTAGAATGCATTTACCGTAATGCTCCCATATCAAGAATTGATATAGCAGATCTTACTGATATTACTCCAGCAACAGTGACAATGAATGTTACAGCCCTTATATCAGAAGGAATTGTCCGAGAAACAGGAGAAGCAAATACAGAGGACATTGCACCTGGAAGAAGAAAAATATTAATTGATTTAATCCCGGATTACGCTTATAGTATTGGAATTGAATTTACGCAAAAAGCCCTCGTCCTTTGCATCACAAATATCAAGGGTTCCATTATTATTGAAAAAAATATTCCATTTATCGAGCAACTCGCATTCAATATTACGAACGAAATAATCACTCATTTGCATCAATTGATCGAGGCATCTAACCTTCCTATCAATCGAATTGTCGGTATCGGTATTGGGGTTCCAGGCCATATGGATTTTGCACAGCAAAAGATGGTAACTAATAATCCTTTATGGGCCTCCTTTCAACCAAATTCAATACGTGAAGCATTTTCATTACCAGTCATCCTGGAAAACAACGTTCGTTGTATGGCTCTTAGTGAATATCTTTTTAAGCCCAATAATAGTCCCGATAATTTTGCTTTTTTTCATGTAAGCTTAGGAATGTATTGTGCAAATATCATTGACGGTGAGATTTTCATTGGCAACAACTATGTCTCCGGTGAAATCGGACACTCCATCGCAAACGCTAACGGTCGAAGATGTGAATGCGGAAAATACGGCTGTCTTCAAACTATTTCAGGTGAGCGTTGGTTATTAAATATTGCTCAATTATTATATGAAAATGATAATAGTACTATTTTAAAAACGCTGGTTCAAAACAAGGACGAAATTACGATAGAACATATTACCACAGCCTACGAGATGGGGGATCCGGCAATTAGTACCTATATTTCAGAGGCATTAAAAGCATTAGGAATTACTGCCTCCAATATTGCCATCTTCACTAGTCCGGAGAAGATCTTCTTGCACGGGCAACTATTCAATAATAAGGCTATACGTAGCGAATTAATGGATTTTATTATGAGACAGCTTCTGTTTGTAGATAGTACCAGTACCGACAGTTTTGAAATCCTCCCTTATTCGTTGGCCGATGGTGCCTTAGGAGCAAGTGCCTTGTCAATATTACACTTTTTAATCCGAGGACAATCCCTAGAGGAACATAATGATTAAATAAGCTTTGTGCTTAACTGCCATATAAAGTTCCAGATCGGACAGAATGAGATAAACTAAGAAAGGTCGTTCTCAGATTTATGACACTAAAAGATATTGCTAATGCCGCAGGCGTCTCAATTTCCACTGTTTCCAGAATCCTAAACGGAAACTCTGTCAATGCCGCCAGCAAAGAGGTTCAGGATCGAATATGGGAAATTGCTCGTGCGGGGGGATATATTCCGAACACTTCCGCACAAGCTTTAAAAACAGGATCCACTGTTAAAAAATTAAATAAATCCATTGCCTGTATCTATGCTCGCTCGACTGATGCTAAAAATGACGCTTTTTTCTCGACACTAACCAGGAGCATTGAGCAGGAAGCCCTAAAGGAGGGCTTTATCGTAAAATATTCCTTCTCAGCTTATGATATCCACAATCCTGCAACCTATCACCAGATTGTAAATAATGAGGTAGACGGAGTAGCCGTTTTGGGTAGGTGCGATAAAGAAACTTTAAAATTTCTTAAGCATCATTTTAAAAAAGTTGTTTATGCAGGATTAAACGCTCTTGACGCTGAATATGATCAGGTTATTTGTGATGGTTATGCTGTTGCAGCTAGTGCTATGGAATACCTTTTTCAACTCGGTCATACGAGAATTGGCTATATAGGAGAAATACAAAAAGAAGTTAGATATTCCGCTTATCGGGACGCTTTAAAAAATCATCATATTTCTTTTGATAAATCGATTGTAACCAATGTTCCTATTTCTTCTGACGGTGGTTATCAGGGCGCAAAGCGTATTCTTGGCTCTGCCAAGGATGTCACTGCATTTTTCTGCATCAACGATATCACTGCAATTGGTGCTCTAAAAGCAATTCAGGACTGTAGTTATAAAGTTCCTGAGGATATCTCAGTAATCAGCATGGATGATATCGATGTGTCCCAATACGTATCCCCCATGTTGACAACTATGCATATTCCCATCGAGGAAATAGGAAAAATGACTGCAAAAATACTAATTGACCGTATTAACAACGGACACATGCTGCCTTTGAAGATTTCACTTCCCTTTCACCTGGTAAAGAGAGAAAGCTGCGCAATTCGCAAGAGAATCTAATATTGTCAATCATTATTTATATTGCCACCTGGTTATACAGAACTCTAGGAATCTTTAAGCATGCTTTTAGATTCCTATTTTAGTTACATTCACCGTTTGGCATTAACAGCACCCTTGCAACTTCTAGTTCACCCTTCGATAAGGCTTCTATCATCTCAGTTACCTTCTCCAAAGGAGCCTTCTCTATAGAATAGGGCTCTACTGACCATTTTCCTGATGCCATCAATCCGAATAAGGTATGTATCTCCTCTTTCGTATAAGTAAATGTGAACTTCAGATCATATTGAAACGGTCCTAGTGCAGCCGTTACTAATTCAAAGGGTCTTCCATCATTTCCAACCATCATGATCTGACCGTTCGGCATGGCGCAGCTGATACAGGTCTGAATCGAGGTTGGATGCCCCGCTGCTTCAAAGGTCACCTGTGCCCCCCTCGTATGCGACAAGAGTTCTTTCACTTTCGCCATATCTTCCTCGGATCTGGGATCAAAGGCATAATCAGCACCCGCTTTAAGTGCTAACTCCCGTTTGGACTGCATAAGATCAAAGGCGATCAGATTATATGCACCGGCAAGCTTTGCCGCCTGAATCACAGACAAACCAATAGAGCCACAACCGGATACAACAATATTGTCACCAACCTTCATATCAGAGCGTCTTACTGCATGGAATCCCACACCAATGACATCAAATAATACGGCTGCTTCAAAAGATAAACCGTCAGGAATTTTGAACAACTCATTTTTGGGGTGCTTCGAAAGTATATATTCTGCATATGCACCCTGTGTTCCAGGGCCAATTCCTAGAGTATTAGCAAACGCATTAACACAGGTATTCGGATGCCCATTGTTACAAGCATAGCATTCGCCGCAATCACCCGGAGGGCCAACTGCTACTCTATCTCCTACTTTCACATTGGTTACACCTTCACCAACTTCTTCCACAATTCCCACTGCCTCATGTCCCAATACCAGCTCCCAGTTAAAAATTCCCGGCATGGAATACGCATGTACATCCGTTCCACAGATTCCACAATAAATGATTTTTACCACTGCCTGCCCTGGTTCTGCAGTAGGTTTTGGAAGATCGATCAGCTTAAGGTCACCCACTCCATAATATTTTACAGCTTTCATTTTAACTTTCCTCCTTGCTCGATATTATATCCCATCACGGGTATAGATAATTAAAAACTCTACTATAATCATCCCATAATTTGATTATCCTTAAAAGGATATAAATCAAGAAAAAAGTATGCTTTTTCATCTTTCTTTGGCATCCCTTCACTCGAGAGAAATTTTGCTATCAGAAATTCTAATTCATACTTGCTCGCGTATCGTAATCACTACTCTTAATTCAAAAATCATCCTAACCGTAGTTAGTACGGGTGCTTCTGCTTGTCGCACAAAAGGCCGCCCTTACGGACAGCCTCTTCTATATTGAATCAAGAAACTTTAAAAACATTAGTCATGGCGTTCTTCCATATTATCATATGTCTCACAAAATCTAGCTGCAAATGCTGGCTCTTCCCCAGCGGCGTATAAATGCGCTACATCTCCAAAGGAACTCATGCGAAAGGAAGCGATTCCTTTTCTTCTTTCCTCAGTAATTAAGGTCGTCACTGAGGAAGGGGCTGCACAAAATCCATGCCATAAAACCATCGGCGATATCCCCAACAAATGTCCCAACATCACACATTCTACACCAAAATGGCAGAACAGAACAATCGTATCGTTATTCGAGCAGACTGCACGATATATATTTCCTTCCCGCTCGTACCCATGGTCTTTTAAAAGTTCATCAAGGCCAGTATAAACAGCCTTTGCCTCCTCGAGTACATTTCCTGCCTGAAAAACCGGAACCTTATGCCATCCATGTTTATCATAAAACTCATCCACTACTGTCCAACTAGACGGAAGCCAATCCCAGGTAATTCTCTCTTCTCCTGTCTCTTCGTCCTTAATTCGTGCATGAAATTCTCTGAGCCAGGGAAGAACCTTTGCTTCTCGTTTCATCTTTCTTAGTGTAACGGATGCAGTATCCTTCGCTCGGCCTAATGGTGATACATAGAACTCCTTAACATCCATTTTACTTATTCGATCAGACAGAAACTCAGCTTCCTTCCATCCTTTTTCCGTAAGAGAATCTATGGAGTAGTCTGGATCTGCATGACGTATAATAATTAATTTCATTTGGTTTACCTCATTTCAAAACAATTTACTTAAACTATTCTCTAAATTGCAGATCATACAATCTTGCATAGACCCCATTCATCTTCATAAGCTCTTCATGGGTGCCGTCTTCACTGATGCCCTCTTCTGTCAGAACGATAATTCTTCGGGCATTCTTAATGGTTGAAAGACGGTGAGCGATGACAAAAGTAGTTCTGTTTTTCGCCAGACGCTCAAAGCTTTCCTGTACAATGACCTCACTTTCATTATCCAGTGAACTGGTAGCTTCATCAAAAATAAGGATTGGAGGATTTTTAAGAAATACACGGGCAATGGAAAGCCTCTGCTTTTGCCCTCCGGAGAGCTTGATTCCCCTTTGTCCTATGTAGGATTCGTACCCTTCTGGAAGCTTCATAATAAAGTCGTGGGCACCCGCGTTTTTCGCTGCTTCTATAATCTCTTCTCTGGTAGCATCAGGTTTTCCGTAGCCAATATTCTCAATAACAGTTCCGCCAAATAGATAAACATCCTGCTGAACAATTCCAATATTCTTTCTTAAGGACTCCTGCGTTACTTCTCTAATGTCAATTCCATCGATCAATACCTGACCATCCGTCACTTCATAAAATCTCGGTATCAGGCAACACAGGGTGGTTTTACCCACTCCCGAGAGACCGACAATGGCAATATAATCTCCTTCATTGGCCTCCAAATTAATATCTTTAAATACGGTTTTCGTATCCTCCGAATAGGAAAAGCTCACATCCTTTAATTCTATTTTCCCCTTCACATCTTTCAGTACAAGCGCATTCTCTTTATCAACAATCTGGGGCTTGGTATCCAGGATTTCCATAAAGCGTTTAAAGCCAGCCATACCATACTGGTACTGCTCTGTAAATCGGATCAGCTGTTGTATAGGGGAAATTAAAAGGTTGATATAAATAATAAAAGTCAACAAGTCAGCGATTTCAATGTTACCGTTAACAATCAAATATCCGCCCCCTGCTGCTACAACGAGATTGATGAGGGACAAGAGTATTCCCATCTGACCTGAGAAGTCAGACATCACTCGATAAGCATTCTTCTTGCACTGAACAAAAGCTGCGTTGCCCTTATTAAATTTCTCCATTTCTATTTCTTCATTGGCAAAAGACTTTACCACCCTGATACCGGAAAGGGAGTCCTCCAGCTGTGAATTGATATCTCCTACAGCTTCACGGTTTCGTTTATAGGCCTTACTCATTTTAATATTCGAAAAATATGCAATAACCAATATTACCGGAACTGAGGCAAATAGCATTAAGGTAAGAATCGGACTGATAAAAATCAATATAAAAAATGAGCCCATGATTCTCACCAGGGAAATAATAACGTCCTCTGGACCATGATGGCTTAATTCTGTGATTTCATTCAAGTCGTTAGAAATACGACTCATGAGCTGGCCAACCTTTTGGTTATCAAAAAAGGAAAAAGACTGCTTTTGCAGATGCCCAAACAATTCCTTTCGCATATTATATTCAATCTTTGCTCCGGTCACATGACCAAAATAGTTAATAAAGTAATTGGACAGATATTCCACAAGTATTAAGACTAAAAATACAGCGATTATAATCCACAGTTGCTTTATGCTTTCCTGCCTCGGTAGATAGATTACTTCTGTTGTTATTCTTCGGATGATCAAAGGATACGTCAGTGCCACGAGGGAAGCTATAAAAGCACAAACAAGATCCGCTATAATCAGTGCTTTAAAGGGTCCATAGTAACTGATAAATCGTTTTATATTATTCATCATAATCTCCATTTTAGGCTGTTAACGAGTTCCAGGTTCAACAATCACTACATTCAAATTTCTACTCTACAGTGCTATAGCAATAAACATACTAGCAAAATTGTGCATTCTTGTCAATCATAAGTTAGTTTTATCTAACCATGACTATGGGTTCCATCATTACCTTGAAGTAAGATATGGAGAAATGCAAAAGAGTATTATGCATTCGACTAATTCTAGATGAATGCACAATACTCTCTGATTTTTGAAAATTAAATTTCCGTACACTATTATTTAAGCAAAAGTATTACTGATATAATTGCTTTAACACTGCTTTATTCTTGTTCAAATCAATATCAAGAATATTCTTGTTATCCACTACCTGTTCCGTATAAGAATCTGCTGTGGGAATAGTGAGTGTATCTGTCTCCAGATCACCCTGCAGTATGGTATTTATATAAATAAGAGCTTGACTAAGGCTCATTTCCGTGGTTACACTGGGTATTACCTGGGTCATCACATCTGTTAATTCAACAATACCCTTGTTACTACACTCCTCGATAACGGAGGAAAGCAGACTCCTTAATCGAGCAGTTCTACCAAAATCTCCATTATCACCTTGCAGGGTAGGAATCTTGCGAACTCGTACATAGCCAAGTGCCTGATTACCGTTTAATATTTGTTTTCCAGCTTTTACATTCCGGTAATTTTTGTTACTGATATAATTGGTACTATTCAGATATTTTGCTTCATTTTCAGATAGCTCTATTTCAACTCCTCCAATGGAATCAATGATAGTTTCAAAAGCCCCCATATTTACTGTAAACGTATGGTCAATTCTAATATCAAAGTTAGATTCAATTGTATTCTTTAACAGCTTGGTACCACCAAGACCATAGACTGCACTTAATTTATCCATGTCATGACCAGGAATCTGTAAATACATTTCACGTAATAATGAAACGATACTTATTTTCTTCGTACTTGGATTAACATTAACAACTACAATACTATCAGCACGTAAATGCTTATCATTATTTGCTCCATCAATTCCAACCACTAAAATATTACTAACCTCTTCTAATAAGTTTGAATTATTAGAGTCCTTGCTTTCAGTGGATGAGGTCGGTAGATCGATTCGTTGATCCATTACATTCGCATCACTTGAAGCTGTGGGAATAAACCATGCAGTAAAATTACCAATCATAGCTATAAGGCATATTAATATTATAATGAGACCTCTGCCCTTTTTTGTGGGTATCAAATTCATAATCTGAACGAAACGGTTCTTCAATCTGCTGCTTTGATTACCAAAACCGGTAGAAAGAAGTACATTATCTTTCTTATTCATAGCTGTTATCATCTGAAGCAGCATTTTACTATATTTTTCGCGGTAGCTCAGATCATGTTCTGCAACTAATCTTTCGTCACAATATAATTCCAAATCATGATTCGCCAGATAAGCCATATAGTGAACCAATGGATTAAACCAATGAATCGCAGTTGCAAACAGCATTATTAGTTTATAGAATAAATCCCAACGCTTAAAATGAATCAATTCATGCTTCATAATAAAATAATATTGTTCTGCTGTAAAATCTCTCGATGGCAACACAATACAGGGTTTCATAAATCCGAGCAGCATGGGGGATTGTACCTGATTGCAGGTTACAATTTTAATGTTACTTTTAATCTTCATTTCTTCACAAAGGTCATGATATTGTTCCAAAACCTCATTATTCGTAATCTGAATGCTCCATCTTGATATTTTTTTACGATAAATGAAATACGCTCCAAAATGATAACCCATAAAAAGAAGTACACCTACGATCCATATCACTGCAAGAATATCGATGACTGGAAATAGGAAGAATATATTGTTTGTTATTACACTTTCTTTCAGGGATTTGGTAGCTGTGGATCTCTCTAAAGGTTTACTGCTCCCAATAGCATCCATTTCATTTTCTATATCCTGTCTATCTTTTATGTCTGTATTATTCCTTATCACCATACTTTCAGAACCATTCATTCTATCGGTGGAATCCTCTATAGGAATTATATCAACGGAATCAACCATCGCTACACCTTTTAAATGATTCATTTCAGGTATCGTAATTAAGCTGATATTCACCGGGATAATAAGTCGAAGAGCAATCACTAACCATATAATATAAATCCACTGTCTTGAATAGTTGATTCTAAATAGTTTATCTAATAAGACAACGCACAGAATAACAACAGCGCCCATAGCGGATAAACTAAGTACCGTAAGAAACAGATTAGTCAATCTTGTCATCTCCCTTCGCATCCTTTATGATCTGAATGATATCATCAATATCATCTTCCGATATGGTCTGGTTTTCAACGAGGGAGGCAATCAGTTTCTTATAGGAATTGCTATAAAACTGTTCCAGAAATGTTTTCGTTTCTTTTGATAGATACTCTTCCTCCGTAACCAATGGTTCGTAAAACTTGAGTCTGCCCTTTTTCTTAATTTCAAGAAAACCACGCTCTTCCAGCCGCGCTAGCAGAACTTGAACTGTGGAACGGGACCAATTCCTTTGCTCACATACTAACTCAACAATTCTTCCCGTTCCGATGGATTCTCCCGACTTCCATATCATCTGCATGACTAGCAGTTCTGAATCTGGTAGTCTTTCATAATTATTTCTATCATTCATTTGTTCCCTTTACTCCTTTACTAAATAGATTAGAAAAATCAAGAATAAGCGTGTATCGATACATTATTTTACCATATTCATATTACTACTATAGTTCCTTCGTTGACAAATGTCAATATTAATGTTGACGTTTGTCAACGAATATAAAATACTAAAAGAGCAAACACAGAAGCGCCTATGTTTACTCTTTTATCGCTTACCAGTGAATCGGCCTTGCAAATTCACCGTTTTACAGCCGTATTTTATTACTACTTAATGACCATCTTTAATCTTGTCCCCATTCTACTCAACAATTCATTGGTAATGGTGTTGGAAGCATCTGCCACCTCACAAGCCAGTACCTCATCATTCTCATCTTTTCCAATCAACGTTGCAATATCACCTACCCTTACATCAGGAACATCAGTAATATCCACCGCTAGCTGATCCATACAAACCCGCCCAATCATTGGTGCAACATATCCGCGGATTAATACCTTCCCATTTCCACAAGATAAATCTCTGGGTAGTCCATCCGCATAGCCTATGGAAAGTATGGCAATTTTGCTATCTCGATTTGCAACAAAGGTTCTTCCATATCCCATCGTGTCTCCTCTTTCTATCTTTCTCGTTAAAATCACCTGAGATTTTAGTGACAGAACCGGACGCAAATCAAGCTGCAAATTTGTCTTATCCTGGGGAGAGCTTAATACCCCATATAGTGAAACTCCCGCTCTTACATAATTGCATTTTAGATCCGGATAATTCAAGAAACCGTAGCTGCTTTGAATATGAATCTTAGGTAATTTCACTCCCTTTTCACTCAGTGTGGCAAGTAGTCCATAAAAGCATTGAATTTGCCTGTTCGTAAACTCAATATCTTCCGAAAGCTGGCTATCAGCTACACATAAATGTGAGTATATTCCTTCGATACTGAAATTCTTTGATTCAAATACCTCAATTAGCTTGCCTGTATCCTTTGCCTCAAAGCCCAAGCGATGCATACCTGAATCAACTTTGATATGCACCTTAAGAAAGTGCCCCTGCGCGTCCAAGCTTTTCGCATGGTCATAGTCGATTAAGGTCTGTGTGAGGTCGTATTTTTTCAATTCCTTTGCCCGTAAGGGATTGGTATAACCAAGAACAAGAATAACTCCCTGAATTCCATTACGGCGTAACCCAATCCCTTCCTCAATGGTCGCTACCGCAAATGCCTTAACACCCATGTCATTGATGTAGGTAGACATCACAAGGGCTCCATGTCCATAGGCTTCTGCTTTTAAAACTGCCATCAATTCGCAGTTCCCAGGCATTGCCTGCTTCAAGGTTCTAACATTGTGCTCTAGATTATTTCGATCAATTTCTATCCATGCCCGGTCAACCTTTGATGCTCGTCCGTCGGTTGGTAGTGTTTTTTGCTTCCGTTTACCAGAAAGATAGGTAGTAAAAATAGCAAATAGTACTGATCCAGTACTAACAACCATATAGTGAATCAGGCTATTATCAATGAATAGTTCCTGCAAATGAGCTAACTTTGCAAAAAGACGAACAAGAACAATGATCATTGGATGTATGATATAAATTATAAGAGAAAACGTTCGAAGGCAGGAAACCCGGTTTCCTTTCCAATAGGTCAGGGCTGTGAACAGGAAGTACATCGTCGGTAAAAGTGAAAGATACATACTGTCATGACGTTGTAAACCCATCCTATGCAGCAGCATCCCCTCACCTAACATCATGACGAAGGAAATCATCAGCCCAAGATATGATCTTCTCAGCGAAATACATTTTTGTCCATCGGCGATTATTGCACCTAGAACAACGAATACAGGAGCAAAAAAGAGACCATTACGGGTATAATCTGATATCTGAAACATAGCTTCATACATATGTTTCAAAAGAGGCAGCTTCTCGGATACCCCATAATAACTATCACCAAATAAGCCGATTAGATATAGAATAACTGTAATTCCAAGTGCCCTTTGGAGTCCCAGCCTGTTTACAAGAAACCAAGCAATCAATACTCCCAGAATCGATGCCGGAAGATACCACAGATGATACATAGTTCCATCAAAGAGAATATCTTTGATCAGATTAGAAAGTATATTCTTCTGTGTAAAATATCCGCTGTAGATATTAATCGGAACATAGATCAGCATGGCAAAACCATAGATAGAGGCTGTTTTTTTTACAAAGGCCTTCAGTTTATCCTTATGATAAGTATCTCTTGAAATTAAGAAGAATCCTGATGTCATAAAGAAAAAAGGAACACCAACGCGAGCAATAATGCGTGTTAGAATAAAATCTCCTGCTTCGCTGTAGGTTAACAAGGGTGATGTATGAATTGCAACAATCAACAGCGCTGCAAGTAACCTAAAATAATCAATACCGATATATGATTGTCGTTTATTCATTCCCACTCCTCCAAAGGGTTATAATAAATCCATCTACGTTGTTCCCAGACACCTGGTAAACAGACTGTTCCGGAATCGATATCGTTGATTTGCTTCCATTTGCCGGTACATAAAATACTTCCATTGGTTTCCCATGAATTTCTCTCTGTAAATGCTCTCTGCCGTATTCAAACCTTTTGATATAGTCAACATACTCTTCCAAAGATAGCTGATGGGCATTCATAATATCCGAATGTGGGTATCCAACATAGCGAAAATGCCAGGGTTCATGTGCAATCCCAGTGATCTTTTCCTTAGTCCTTTGATAACGCTCCACAAAGCCATAACGAATGGCCATTTTACGAAATTCCTGGCAAATTCCCTCATAGGGAAAGTCGGGACGTATAAAGTCAATGATGTCTTTTTTAAGGCCAAGATCAATTGCAAGTCCTGTTTGATGCTCACTGTGACCTGGCAGAGCAACAAATTTTCTGGTGAAATTCTCCCCGTTATCCCGCAAGGAATCCGCATAGATTTGCCTTTGCTCTGTCTCAGAGCGGTAGCCGCTTACCGGAATTATTTCATCATAGCTGCAAATCTTTTTTAAGATAAGCGAAAGAATGTTTGCCGCATCATTTTTCATTAGGATATGAGGGAATTTTATGTCTGCAGCGATGAAGCCTTCTTCCGGAAAGAAACGCAGGGGATGCATTGCATTGACTAGAATTAAATTCCCTTTATAAATATTTTCTTTTTGTAAGGTAATCGTCTTCATCATGCCAGATACAACCCAATCAGCTTGTCCAACAGCTCCTTAAAGGACAATCCGATGCCTTTCATCATATTCGGGTAGCGGCTATGTGAGGTAAAGCCGGGGATGGTATTAACTTCATTAAATACAATTTCTCCTGAGGGTGTAAGAAACATATCCACCCTGGCAAAACCGGAACAACCGAGCGCCTTGTAAATAGTGATTGCTGCTTCCTGGATTCGTTTTTCGCAAGCAGCATCAATTCGTGCCGGCATATGAATTTTTGAGCTTTTTAAGGTGTATTTCTCTGTGTAATCAAAGAAGCCCTGGGTTAATTCTATCTCGTCAACCCTGCCAACGGTTAAATCGCTTTCCCCTAATATAGCACAGCCAACCTCAAAGCCCTCAATATTCTCCTCAATAATAACCTCCTTATCATGCTCAAAAGCTAAGGCAACCGCTGGAAGTAATTCCTCCTTTCCATATATTTTGGTGATACCAAAGGAAGAACCTGCACGAAGGGGTTTTACAAACAAAGGATACTTAAGTTCTTGTATCTCAGAAAAAAGAGTATCTTCTTTTATTGGCTGCTGAATAACAACCGAACGAGGCACCGCAATTCCTGCCTGGTGTACAATTTTATGTGCCAGATCCTTGTCCATGCAAAGAGCGGAACTGAGGGTATTACAGCCAATCAAGGGAATACCGGTCAATTCCAGCAGACCTTGAACCGATCCATCCTCCCCGTTCTTGCCATGCAAGACGGGAAAGGCTGCGTCAAGCTTCGTAGCTTTATTTCCTTTGGGAGTAAATTCAATCATTCCATTCACACTGCGATTATGTGAAATAACGACACTGGTTAAGTTCTCGCTATCTTCAAACCAGGTATCATTTTTAATCTGCTCATATTCCCCATTATACCGGAACCAATCTCCCATTTTGCTGATACCAATGGGTATGGCTTCATATTTCTTACAATCTATGTGAGTAAGTACAGCATAGGCTGACTGTAAAGACACGGGATATTCTGAGGAAAAACCTCCAAAAACAATTGCAATTTTCTTTCTATTCATGATTTCTTCTCCTTCTCTTCCTCCAGTATGGATGCTTTCGTCTGTCATTTTGATTGCCTAGTTCTGCCTTGTTACCCTACTGTGTGTGAGGCAATGCAAAAAGAGCAGCTCTGTTTTCGATATATGAATCATATCAAAATCAGAGCTACTCTTTTTCCGTTTTCCTATACAGGAATCTTATTTTTTTATCATGAATTTCTTACGATTTTCCTACAAAGCTGGAATTGTTATTTCAAACACGACCGTATCATTTTGACTACTAGCAAATATCCTACCTCCATGTAACTCTACGATCTCTTTCGCGATTGCAAGTCCAAGGCCGGCACCACCGCTCTTGGTTGTACGTGCGGTGTCCAGACGATAAAATTGTTCGAAGATTCGTTGCAGTTTTTCCTCCGGAATGGTATTTCCCTGGTTTAGGAAGGCGATTTTGACTCCTTCGCTTCCCTGCTCCACGGTAATGTGAATCTTGCTGTTCTCAAAGCTATAATTCACAGCGTTTCGAAGTAAATTATCAAAAACACGCTGCATCTTATCAACATCACATTTGATCGATATATCAAAATCCGATGTCAGTACACAATCCAGTCCTTTTTCTGCCAGCATTGGCTTAAACTCAAAGGTGATTTGTTCTAGCATTCTTGTTAAATTCACCTTACTTACTTCTAATGTAATATTAGAAAGGTTGAATCTTGTTATTTCAAAGAACTCATTAATCAAATCCTCTAAGCGCTCGGCTTTATCAAGCGATATGGATAGATATTTTTCTCGAAGCTCCTGTGATATTTCTGCTTCATCCCGCAGTAAAGTAAGATATCCAATCACAGAGGTAAGAGGGGTCTTTAGATCATGTGCCAGATAGACGACTAAGTCATTCTTTCTTTGTTCCGCTTCCTTTGCAATCCGTTCATTCTCCTGAATGCTTAATTTCGTGCGATTCATTTTTGCTTCAATTTCTTTCAGCTGATCTGATAATTCGATTAACCCGTGATCGCTTTGATATACCTGCTCCAATGCATCGGTAATCTCTCGAATATAAGAGAAGGGCTTTCTCCAGTAATATAAAAAGATAGCAAGGTAACCAACACCAATATATAATGCTGCGAATACAACTCTTCTGGCATTTAACCACCGAAGGATTGCATAAAGAAACTCCTCAGCAAACCAAGTTCTCATACCAACGATCCAGACAGCCGCGACATAGCAGAAGGCACCGGCGAAGGTATAGATAAACAGCGCTGCCAGCAGTCTGTACAAGATAGATTTTCCTAGTCGATCCGAAAAAGTATTTCCTTTATTCTTCAACTTTATATCCGACCCCCCATACTGTTTTTATAAACTTAGGGTTCTTCGCTGGTTCCCGAAGCTTTTCACGTAATCGTCCAATATGCGCCATAACAGTGTTGTTGTTATTCTCTAAATACTTCTCTTCCCAAACCGCTTCAAATAATTCTTCCGACGAAACTACCTTTCCTCTATGCTCACATAAATACCAGAGAATAGAGAATTCAATTGGAGTTAGGGTAACTTCCTTACCATATAAGGTACATATGTGAGTATTTTTGTTGATGATCAATCCTTTGATATCATACTCACTTACATCCTGGAGCTCTTTTTCGTTGCTGGAGTTGTATCTCATATATCTTCGTAGCTGAGTCTTTACTCTCGCCACAACCTCTAAGGGATTGAAGGGCTTTGTGATATAGTCATCCGCTCCGATGGTAAGACCCATGATTTTATCCGTATCTTCTACCTTTGCCGTTAACATGATAATAGGAAAGAAGAATCTATCTCGAATTTTTTGGCAAATCTGAAATCCATTGATATCCGGAAGCATAACGTCTAAAATAGCCATATCAAGTTTGGTAGAATCTATGCACTGCAGCGCATCCATACCGTTGTAGAACTTGTATACGGTGTATCCATCATTTTTCAGGTAAAGTTCAATTAAATCTGCTATTTCCTTTTCATCATCTACGATTAGAATACTTTCGTTCATATCAGGTTTTATCTCCTTGTTTCTGGTACTTCTTCTTTTTATTTCTGACTACTATCCATGGAAGTCCTCACATGAATTTCCCAGCTTTATGATACCCATTGTTATACAACGCTACCATGAACTTTAACGCTCAAGTTTGCTTCTAGGTCCTATTTTATATTCTCTGACCAAGAAAAGCAACCCCACAACATTTCATAAAAAGGAAAGTATGACAAAAACAAGGGTTCAAGCTTATCGTAGACTAGTTAAAATTATAGACTATGTTTCCTTTCTCATCCGTTGCATTAATATTATAACTGCTTTCCTTAAAATCAGCTTCTAAAGTAGCACGACAGCCATTGTTTTCCCACATCAGCTTTAAGATATGTGTATCAGATTCCAAAACAATCAATTTAGCATCAAAGCCAAAAGCTGGGAAAGTATTTCTAAATTTTAATAACTTGAGCTGATCCAGAACAACCTTCTGCTTCAATCCATCAAGCGCCTGTTCTAACGATATATTTGTTCTGTTTATCTCTTTGTGTCCATTCGGTCCTGCCTTTTCTACTGCTTCATGATTATTTTTTCCTGCAAATAGATCAAGATACCATACCTGTGGTTTCCCTGGCATAAACATCTGAATTGCCCGGGCTAAGAGTAGCTTCTTAGGATCTTCTCCCAATGCACTATAGTAGGTCGCGTTAACCTGGTAATAAATATTCTTCTGTCCATGCAAATCTTTGACGTATCCGCCCCTGCTTACGACCGTATGAATCAGACTCTCAATCTGATCATCTGATAGCAACCCTTTCAGATCAAGGAGGGGAATCCCGTCGTGGCAACCTAACATATTAACCGTTCTAATATTCTTTTCCTGAATATCATTAATCCACTGTAATAAAGAGACATTCGTTGTTCTTTCAAATGCATCGATAATTAAACCAGGTAAGAAGAAATCATAGGTCATATAACCCTTCTCAGCTATTTTTTCATGTATTTTCTCTCCATATTGTGAGTGGATCTCAGGCAAAAGAGTTACATTATAGTTATCGGCTAGCACCTTTACACGTTCTAACAGATCCCATGTACCAGGATCATTTAGAAAATTTCGTGCACCTGGCTCTTTCGGCGCATAAGCAAATGCATCAAGCCTTACGATCTTAGCACCATACTCCGCAAGCTTTTTAAGCGTATCCTCATAAAACTCCCATACTAATGGTGATTTAATATTCAAGTCCATCTGTCCCAGGTATTTACGATTTGACTCAAGCATCTCAATGATCTGGGTTCTATATTCTTGTGACCGCCCAAATTCAATTTCATTTGGTTTTAATCCTCGCACAAGAGCCTCATTAACCAAATTGGCCAGTCTCTCCGCGGTAGCATATTGTATATCCATACCTCTCATAATATCCTGTGCATCAAGATTTGTATATCTTACTTCCTGATAAAAGGTATTCCAGTAAGGCACTTCTTTCCCATTTGGCATGCGTACATTAAGGATCGGAAGCCCCGGTTTCCTAAAAAACATATCTTTGATCAAGTCAGCATCCGGTTGTATATATCCCTCTTCTGTCATTTGACCGTGACCAGCCCAGAACTGATTCCAGTTAATAAAAAAATCCTTATATTTAGAGTCTTCTCCGTTTTTTATAATATCCTGGAATTGCTTGGATAATACGGATGCATGATTAAGGATAAAATCAAATTTAAAATCAATGCCCCTCTCTTTCAATTCTTTAAGATCATTCAAGGAAGCATACATCTCATTCAGACTATAATCTATGACTGAAAATCCCCGATCTAAATCCGTATTAAATAAACTGGGCAGAATATAAAATGACTGAAAAACTTCATCAAGCAGGGGGTTGTCTAAGAACTGAACCATATCTCCTAACGTTCCTCCAACACTGTCTGGGTATGCATTAAGCATTGGTCCTGCTTTTATGATATGGTTTTTTGGTCTATTTAACGTATTTGAGTCCATTTTTTCTTCTCCTACTCATTCCTTTTCCATCAGTTTTCTATAATCGTCAAAGGATATGATATCGCCGCTCTTTGTTACAATAAGCTTTGCTTTTGATGCTTGCGAATCCAATAACTCTTGCTCAATATTAAGAACCATTGAAGTGAAAGCACTATCTGCTGCTCCATCCCTATTGCGAAGTTTACGATGTGCTAATGTCTCTTGTGGCGTGCTATTTAAAAGAATAGGAATATCAATCCCCTGCAGGTTTTGGTTATTTCCATGCGTCCACTCAATGATCAAAACTTGTTTGTCACTAAAATCAATGGAATCGTACCATAATTCTTTCTCTTCCCTACCCATCCGTTTTAGCAAAATATTAGAGGCATTATTTTTAAACTGTGCTATTATACTACTAATTTCAGTGAAATCAATTTCGTTTGGTGTACCTAAATAATTTTTAAGTCCTTCACGTCCAGCGTTCTGATAAACGCAAAGCCAAGGAAAATCCTTCCTATATTCAGGATTAGCATCCTTATAACTGTCGTCTTGTAGCTGCTGCACTATTTCATTTCTCTCTTTTGTATATTCGCCTTGGGAAACAAGACCCTTAAGACCGCTCTCACGAAAAATACGTAATCTTTCTGCATCATTATATTTAGGAATTCTGTGCGGGTAATTGTCACCAGATATGATATAGCTCCCTATATGCAAAGAATTTAAGTAATACGATAAGATAGACCCAATCTCAGATTTACCGACTCCGGAACCCCCGTGTACAGCGATAACTGCTTTTTGATATGGGTGTTCATTCAAGATTGGAATTAACAGCTCCAATAACCTTGGAAGTATTCGCCTGGCTTTTGCGATATGTTGTTCATCAATTTTGATTTTATCCCCTGGCATATCGCCTTTGGGAATTTCATTGATATCTGTAATAACAGAGGGGCTCCATGTTGGTTCTAGTATAATTTTCTCTTTATTATGAGCATTTTCTTTCAATAAACTTTCATTCATAATTAAGTCTCCACTTCATTTTTCGTTAACGATCCAAGAGCCATTGAACGGATGCCTCCAGTTGTTGATTCCAAAATGGCCAATCATGCATTCCTGGGCTCTCCTTATACTTTACGTCAATCCCTTCTTCCATTAAGAACCGGTGAAATGACCTATTCTGTTCTAAGAGAAAATCTTCCGTTCCGCAAACCATATAAATTGGTGGAATTATCTCACCCTGCTCTTTTAATTTGCGAATCAAATATTCTGGATTATTACTACTTTGCTCCAGCTTCTCCAATTCTCCAAATACTGATCTATAGTAATAATAATCTGCAATTTCATCCTTATCATCTTGTTGCATGTTCTTAATATTATGTATAATAAGCGCAGAGGAAAATGAAACAATTCTTGCAAAGGTATCTGGAAAAGTCAGCCCCGTATGGATTGCACCAAAGCCTCCCATGGAAATACCTCCGATATAGGTATTTTCTTTCTTATTGGATAAACCAAAGGTTTTTCTAGTATACTCAATTAACTCCTTTCCTACGTACTGACAATATGCCCTACCGGTACCTTTCGCATCTAGATAGAAGCTATTATCTCCAGAAGGCATGACTACTGCCAGATTATATTTTACTGCAAGTTCCTGGATAGAACTCCCGAGGAGCCAGTCTTTACTGTTTCCAGAATAACCATGAAGTAAATATAAGGTTTTCATTTCCCGATGATAGTTCTCATTCCCCTCTATCATTTCAGGAAATACATCATTGGGTAATAGGATATTAACATTTGTAATCTTTGATAATGCTGAGGAATAAAAATCCGCCTGTATTAGAGCCATAAATACCTCCCTCCCCATTGTGAAATATATTGTAGTTAATCTAGATCTTCAATCATGATATTATATAATCTTGTTATCTAATCTCTCTATCCAATTTTGCTATCTAATCTCGCCATCTAATCACGCTATTCAATCTCATTATTATTATTTAATCTCTATTCAATATCGCTATTCTTTTGATATATGTAACTATCACAATCCTAACTTCCTTCTTATAGGAACAGTAATAATCATATATCGATTTCAATCCATTTACTTACAAATAAAGAAATGGTTCGCCCGCATCAATAAAAACAATCTCCAAATCATCGACGATATCTTTCATCCAACTTCCCAGATGCTTCATTCCCATCTCCTCACTACGTTCGTGACCTAAGATCAGCATACCTTTGTTCATTCCCATTGCTGTGGCATCCCTGACATATGCACTTATGGTCCATTCCGTAATATCTCCGCAGATCAATAAATCTAGCTGGTTTTCATGCATTAGCTTCATTGGCATCTCTTCTACCCCAAGCCCTAGACTTCCTCCACCTACCAGAACCCCAAGGCGCTCAACCATCATATCAGGGTTTCCAACGATCTGCATTACTCCCATATCCAACTTATCCTTAAAGAATAAACTTAGCTCTTTCAAAGATGTTCTGGGTATCTGATAACAACCTCCAAAGTGCTCGAAACCAATTATATTTTGCAGCTTGTACTTCGCCCAATCAAATTCCAGATCAAAACCTCGATAAATCCCATCTTCCGTAGCCATATGCATATGATCATGAAATCTCCAGATTGCAATGTTATGTTCTTCGATCAGTTCCTTTTTCTTAAGGTATACCGGATCCTGGGTAAGCCAATCCGTCTTATCACTACCAGTAAACCAAGTAGGCTCATGGGTGATAATAAAATTAGCTCCTAGTTCGATTGCCTTTTGAATTACTTCAACCGTAGCCATAAAGGTTGTTACAACTTTCGTGACCTCCATATCAAAACTTCCAGTCATTAGCTGGTCACAGGTTCTTTCTGAGGGCAAAGGCTCTACCCCGGTCTTCTTTATGATTCCATCTACTATCTCTCTTACTGTCATATTATTGATACCAATCCTTCCCATTATCGTATTTAACAGCTAATTATATCAACCAGTCCACATCAATTGCTTCTGCCATTTTCCTTCCACCCTCACTATTTGGATGCAGACCATCTCCCAAGTGGCAGTCCTCCAGCATCCGTTCCGGTGTCTTTGATTGCCTGGTAGCCAGGTCAAAATCCACAATTCCATCCGAATATTTCTGGCTCCTAATCCATTGATTCACAAGTTGCCTTAATGTCTCAACCGGGGTATACCACTCTTCTGCTCCAAAGATAAATGGAGTTAATGTGCCGAGTAGAATTTTACTTCCCTTCTCGTGAGCGATATCAATTAGTTTGATTATTCCCTCTTGATATTCATCTATGGTAATTGCTTCATCCAGATGCTTCAGCGCATAGGGATGAGTCAGATCATTAATTCCAATTAAGACAATGATATGATCCGGTTGATCTGATGAATAAATGTCATGGTAAAATCGCTCTACTCCTGCTTCACCAAATATCGTTCCGCCACTAGGTATCTCTTCGATACGACTATAATCCCGAAGTAATCGATTACCACCAAGCCCCCGGTTTACAACGGTAATTTTTCCCGGGTATGAATCATATAGTTTCTCGATTAATGCATCACTATAATATGACATGTGTGTGATAGAATCACCGAATAGCGCTACTGTTTTTACTTCCTGCTCCGTATATACTTTAATTTCTGTTATGCCAAATATATGATTCGCTCTATTAATATCGTACTTCAATACCGGAAATACCTCGTAGGCATCGGTTTCCGTAAATTCCTGTTCTGCTACGAAATTTCCAGCCAGACCATATTGGGTATACCAGCTTCTTGCCTCCCAAGTTGAGCAGACAGAACAAATTTCTGTTCGCTCTTTGATATAAATAGAAACCACAATATCCTCACCATTAGATAGCGCATAGTCTATTTCATCACTATAGAATTCTTCACCAGACTCAATTCTGATTGTTTCTTTCCCCTGATAAGTAACTGCTTGCATCTTCTTTATGTCATTGTTATTTTCGAGATCCTTTGTTCCAATCGTAACATGGTCTATTACTAATGCATCCTTTGAAAACAAGTTAGAGAACTTAATCTTAACTTTAGTACCGCTCAGATTATTTTTAAAGACTGATCGTTGTGTAATGTTTTCTACTGTTCCTATGCAGGTATTATGGTTTACCGGCAAATAACTCCATGCAGTTTTCCAATCCATTGCTATTCTCCACTCCAGTTCTACAGTTTCATCTATTTCAGTTGATAAATTGCTATTTCAACTTGATTTTCCTTCTCTCCACCATCTAACGAAGCTACGAAGACACCCGTATTCAACCAGGCATTTTTACCTTCGGAATCAGCTTGAAATCTTGGAGATGTCTTGATATGACCTTTTTCTTTAAAGCATATTTTTCCTTCGTTCTCAATGGCGATATATTCACCGTCATCTGTTTTTAATAGGTATTTTGCAAATACATGTGCAATTCCGTTTTCTCTTGTGGTGTTCCAATCTGCACCGCCAGAAACGATTTCACCACATAGCTTCCCTTCAAAACTTCCCCCTATAATCGGGATCACCCTTAAAAAGCCGCTGCCATCGTTTTTGACCTCCATATGCTGCTCACATTGGACATGTAATTTAAGTACTAATTCTGCATCTAAAACCATATTGTCTCCTCCTAAAATGTCTTCTATCAACAAGACACACTATCCTTTGACAGCTCCTACAATGACACCCTTTATAAAATATTTTTGGATAAAAGGATAGATAATTATGATGGGAAGAATCCCGATGACTGCCATCGCCATTCTTACTGAAGTACCTGGCAGGTCCATGTTCCCCACCCCTAAAAAATTCGATGAGCCTGATTTTAGAAATTGAACATTATTCATAATCTTTATTAATAGGTTTTGAATTCCAAAAAATTTTGAATCAGTAATGTAATACAAACCATTTACCCAGTCATTCCAATAGCACAAAGCCGTAAATAAGCTGATGGTAGCAACGGACGGTACGGATAGGGGAATGATAATCTTCCAGAACGTCAGCAGCTCATTTGCACCATCAATCTGTGCTGATTCAATTAAAGCATCCGGTACATTGTTGGCATAATAATTTCTAACTAAAAAGACATTAAATGCTGTAACAAGATAATTCGGTATTGCAAGTGCCCAAATCGTATTTTTTATATGGAATAGATTAGACCACATCATATAAGAGGAAACGATTCCACCATTAAATAACATAGTAAAAAATACAAAGAACGAAAGTAAGTTCTTATATTTAAAATTACGACGAGACATTGGATATGCTAGCATTGTGGTAATTAAAACACTACACAGCGTTCCCAAAACTGTTACTAATATTGTAATGCCATAGGAGCGTAAAATCGTAGTCCCCTGCTTCACCATGTAGTAATAAGCAGATAAACTGAATGCCTCTGGAAAGTAAGAATATCCATTTGAAAGTAGTGCCTGTTCCTCTGTAATGGATGCAATTACGATTAAAACAATTGGAAGCAATGCTATGATTGATAAAATCGCAAGGATTCCGGTAGATATGAATTTAAATTTATTTTCGTCTGTCATTTTAAACATGATATCCTCCTAAAATAGTGCATTGTCACTATCTACTTTTCTCACGATTGCATTTGCTGATATAACTAAGATAAATCCAATTACTGACTGATATAGTCCTGCAGCGGCGGACATACCAACATTATTCAATTCCATCAATCCGTGATATACATAAGTATCGATCGTTTGAGTCACATCATATAGTGCTCCTGAGTTCATCGGAACCTGATAGAATAAGCCGAAATCAGAATAGAAGATTCGCCCGACCGCCATTAAGGTTAAAATAATTACGGTAGGTTTTAACATAGGAATCGTAATATGCCTGATTTGCTCCAGCTTCTTTGCCCCATCTATCTTGGCAGCTTCAAAAATACTTTTATCAATACCTGAAATACTTGCCATATAAATAATGCTGCTATAACCAACCGTCTTCCATAAATACACAATCAATAAAATAATTGGCCAATATTTGGGTGTGGTATACCATGCCACTTTCTTTCCTTGAAATAACTCAATCATTGTGTTATTGATAAAGCCAGTATCTGAATTAAGGAAGGCAAAGCCGATGAAGCCAATGACTACCCAAGATAATAAATTAGGTAATAACAGTGATGATTGAAAAATCTTAACTCTAAATTTTTCTCCTAGTTCACACATCATTATCGCAACAATAATCGCCGCTATTGTTCCGACAATAATAAACGCTAGATTGTATAAGATGGTATTTCTCACAATTACAAAAGCATCTTGCTTGAACAAATACTTAAAATTATCAAAGCCACACCAGTCGCTGCCAAAAATTCCTTTAAAATAATTAAAGTCTTTAAAAGCAAGAAACACACCGAACATTGGGATGTAATTGTTTATCAATAGATATATAATTCCAGGTGATGCGATCAAAAGAAGGGGGCCACTTTTTGTCATTCCCTTATTCTTCTTTATTTTTTTATTCTTCATTTTTTCTCCATTTCTAAAAAGCAATTTCTCGCATTTCATTCATGATCTAGTGGTAAAGCTACCATATCTACTGTACTTTTACAAAATGTAAGTGAAAGAAATATAACTTACCTTAATACACTGTTCAAATGCCACGTCGTATGATTTGTATGACTAAAATTATATGTTATTACAATATTACGACATACAAATCATACCTACGTGCTATCAACCTTTTGTATAAGGTAAGTCATATTCCTGCTTCATTTGTACAGTTCTATTTTTAACCTATTTATTTGCTCAACCATGCATCCAGCTGTTTCTGCTTTTCAGCAATAATGGTGTCAAAGCCAGCCGCCGATAATTTTTCATTAAATTCAGGCAAAATAGTGTCAGGATCAACGCTTCCGCACAGTAATCCCGGTAGATACTGTTGGATTACATTACTTACTGAAGTATATTCGGTACTAACAGAACTAGAGTCAAAGGTAAAGCCCATAGCAGGTGATTTTTTTGCCAATTGATTTTGCTCTTCCTCCCAAGCTAAAGATTCCTTATTGGTTCCTGCCATTGGATACATTAAGAAGAAGTTTCCTAAGGTTCCACAGCTTAATTGTGCTGTATAAGGTACTGTCGTTGCATCCTGTCCTTCTGGATAGGAAACAAATCCATCTGAATCTAATACGTAATCTCTGTCCTGAATTCCATAAATTAAAAGATTAATGATTTCTTTATCAGTAAATGTTAAGTTCAAGAATTTAACTGCTGCTTCCGGTGACTTGGTTGTGGAAGAGACCATCCAGGATAAGGCATTAATTGAGGTAGTATCCAAATATGCATCTCCGATTTGTACTGCACCTAGAGGCTTTCCACCTGTTTGCGCTTGTAAGGATGCTGCGGTATCTTCGGTAGGATAGCTATAAGAAGCCACATAACAAAAGCTATTGTTTGCTGACATGAGTTCTGCTGCCGCACTGGTTGTAGTTGCAGCGTCCTGCAAGATTAAGCCTTCGTTATACCAGGTTCTAGTTAAATTACAGATGCTCTTAAATTCATCCGATGTATAGTAATCAACGACCGTCATATTGTCGCCCATCAAGACACCTTTAGGACTATTATAGTCATCTGTAAGATAATCCATATTTCCCGTCAATAAATTCATATTTAAATTACCTTGATTTGCAGGAACAAGTGGTGTCATCTCCGGATAAGCCGCCTTCACTTGCCTTAACACATCGGTCAAATCATTGATACTTTTCACCTTAGACATGTCAATTCCTAACTCATCTGCAATTTCCTTCTTATAAATAACCATTGGTGTAAGTGCGTATGGCTTGTATGTAGGAATACCATACAGTTTTCCATCCTTTTCACAAGCTGCAAGTAAATCCGCTCCCAGAACTTCCTTTGTCTCTGGAGCATATTGATCAATCAGTTCTGTCAACTCGTATGCTGCACCATTGGAAACACTCGTATTAAAATCACCGAGGGATTCAAACACATCAATCTTATCCCCACCCTGTAAGGCCAGATTAATCGAAGATGAATAATCTGCAATTCCGATTGGCATCAGTTCTACTTCTACACCAATTTTTTCTCTTGTAATCGTATTAATTGCCTCTTCTACCGTATCCAAAGTCTCCGAAGTCGGAATGTTATTGAATGTTGCATAAGCATAAACGATTTTTTCATAGGACTGAGTGGCATTACCTTGGGTACCTGCCGGATCTTCTGTTTTTGAACTGGAGTTACTGCATGCGGTAAGACCAGTTACCATTGTAACCGTCAGCAGCGTCACTAATAATTTTTTCATAACTTTCATAATAAATAACCTCCCTTTTTGATAATACAACTATATCAACTTTTCCATGTAATCTCTTTTAAAAACAAGATTTGAATTTTCATTTTTAAGATATCCCTGTTAATTTCTTTTGACTTTGGCAACAGAATACCTAATGATAAACGGTTAGCTCATGTCTTATCTCATGATTTTAAAATTAGGCAGTTATATTCACCTTCTGATTCAAGAAATATAACTGCCTTTTTTTAATTATTTTTATAATCTTTGGGTGAAACCCCAGTAAGTTTTTTAAATAACGTAGAAAAATAGGAAAAATTATCAAACCCAACTGCTTCAGCGATATTACTTATATTATGATCACCTGATTTTAGCAGCTCTTTTGCTTTGGTAATACGATACTCATTGATATAATCTTTCAAATTTATACCTGTTTTTTTCTTATATAATTTTGCCAGATATTCCGGTGTAAGAAAGAATTTACCAGCTATTTCGTTTCGACCGATGTCCTGGGCATAATGTTCATGAATGTAAGTATTTATTTTGTCAATAATCGTTGCCGCTTTTGCAACTTCTTCCTCATATTCAAAGGTCTTTTCCAGTAAATAATTCACCCATCTCACCATATCAACTATAGAATCCATCGCATGTTCAGAAATTTTTATTGAGATATCATCATAAAACAATTTGGTTGCCTGAATCCCGTGTTTCATTAAGTCCCCATAAATCACCTGAACGATTTCCTGTTTCATCAGGTATAGAGAATGGACATTTAGTTTTTTGTAACCCGATAACTCATCAAACACCTGCTTTAAATAATGTAAAATTCGTGCTTTCTCCTTCGCCTCAACAAAGGCAACCATTTTCTCAAGATCTAGAATTTGTACCTCATTTGTAGTGGACATCTCAACTTCATATTCATAAAATGCTCTACCAAAGTAACTAATATTATAAGCAAACAACTTTTTCATTCGTTGCTTTATCATCGCAAGCTCCACAAGAGAATATGGATTACTGATGCAACAGGTAACTGTTGACTTAAAGTACCACTTACAAGTCTCAATTAGGTTATCACATTTTTCTTTCAACCTCTCCCATTGTTCTTCCTCACAAATAGCGATAAAGTTTAAAGCGTCTTCAACATGGATTTTTACAACAGACTCATTCTCCACCTTATCTGTCAAAATCTCAGAATGAAATCCTTCCATAACAAATTCAAATACGCTTTTATCATAACGATCTACATCAGCATCGATATTATTTAGCTTTGAATAAATTAAACAATAGTTACAATCCGTATTGATGTCCAAATGCCGATTGGCAATCTCTCTTTTGATACGATCTTCATCTGTTAGTTCATTTTCTAAAAGTACCTTCCAGAAATCCAGCTTCATTAATCTTTTGTTCTTTTCCATCCAGATACCATAATCACTGTTTCTTTTTAGGTTACGTTTTTGCCATAGCTTAGTTATAATCTTTTGCAAATTTAATTCCATAATATTAACATCAAATGGCTTTGTTAAATACGCAGCAGCATCTAAATTAATCGCCTTTGTTGCATAAGAAAAATTCTCATGGCAGGTAAGCAATAGGAATTCACAATCCAAATTCTCCTCCCTTACCCATCTTAATAAATCAAGACCTGTTTCCTGTGGCATTTCGATATCACTTATGATAATATCTACCGTTTTCTCCATTAATATTTTTTTAGCTCCAGAGACATTAAATGCGGTATTTACTTCACTAACTCCCATCTCTTCCCATCTCACAGTATCCCGTATTACTTCTACTGTAGCTATATCATCATCTACAATTAATAGCTTTATCACTTTATCTACTCCTATAACTTTGTCTGAATTGTTTCTTCTTCTAATTCGTGGTTTGGTTTCTCTGGCACATAGATCTTATTCAAACAACCATGTGGATTTATATTGTCTAGGATAACCAGATCCTTTCTTTCATACATCAATTCCATCATACGCTTGATACTCCATAGTCCTATTCTTGTACCATTTTCACTGATATGATCTGCATTCCCATTCATATAAGCCAGTACATTGGCAGGATAACCCTTTCCATCATCTTCAATTTCAACCAAAAGCATTTCTTCACCTTTATAATTTTGTTTACTGACCTTAATCAGAATCGTTAGAACCTCATCCATTGAAATTGCATATTTGTACTCATTTTCGATAAATGTATGAATTAACATCTGAGGAATCTTCCACTCCTCCAGATCATTAGGCATATCAATTAAATAGAAAATACAACCTGGATATTTTAGCTCCTGCATCTCAAAGTAATTCTCAACATGCTTAATTTCTTCCTTAATGGAAACAGTATGAAAACCTGCTCGAAACATATACCTCACATTTTTAGACAGGGAATCAATATAATTTTTAATTTGCCCATTCTTATTCTGGCTACTTAGGCTTGAAATCGTCGTAAGTGCATTTAAGAAGAAATGGGGTTTCAATTGTAATCGGATGCTTTTTAGTTCCATATCCTGTAATTCGATTCGTTTTTCATAGGTTTGAATTTTTAGTCCGATGATTTCATCCACCATTCGATTTGTTGCTTCTTTCAACATCTGAAATTCCTTTGTATTAAAGTTATTATCAATACGGTTTTCGTAATCACCATCTTTAATTCGCTCCATATCATCAACCACAAGATGCATTGGAACTGCAATCTCTTTTCTCGTAAAACGTAAAATAAATAGCATGAATAAAAATGCGATGCAGACAGTAATTGCAACAACTATCATACTGGAATGTGTCTGTTGTAAGGCACTTGTTTTTCCGGTGTAACAATAGATTTTTAGTTGGCCCTCTACAATACTTTGATTATTACTGTAATATTGATCGACATTGATATCTCTGATAGAACTACCTTCTTTGATATCTACCTTTTCCTTCCCCCATAGTTTACCAATCATACCTTCTCCATTCACTAAAGCGATGGTTCGATTCGCATTCTCATCTTCGTTGATATAGGATAACAATTTACTGGTTCTTATGTAAATTGCAATAGCCCTTTGATTGGAAAGCAGCATTTTATACAGATATAATTCATGATCAATATTCGTAAAATTCCACTCATAATTTTGAATGTTGTTTTGTTCCACAGCCAATCGAGTAAAATCACGCAGGTTATTTTTCTTTACATAACTAAGCCCCGGAGTAATTGCGTCCAGGCAAATATTATAATTACCATCATATACAACGATAACATCAACAATCTCATTGCCGGTAATTAATGTCTGCATATAATCCCCTAAAGCAATGGAAGACAAGGATCGTTTATTTTCATTCGTACTTTTTATATTTGCCAAATCAACACTTTGGGTTGTGATATTTTTTAAGATTCCATCCATCTCTTTGATTTCATTACTAAACTCATTGCTATAGATTTCTAAAAATGCATCAGAAGCGTCTTTCATTTCTTTTTTGAGAATCCCATAGGAAGATAACAA
This sequence comes from Bacillota bacterium, assembly GCA_023386815.1. Lineage (GTDB taxonomy): Bacteria > Bacillota > Clostridia > Lachnospirales > Lachnospiraceae > Mobilitalea. The sequence continues at coordinate 73,830 of JAEWIZ010000008.1, read as the reverse complement.
GAAAATTCCAAGGATAACCAAAAGAATTCCAGTTAGAATCAGTAGGTAGTACATTATTTCATTAACAAATGATTTTTTCCTTTTCATGATTTAACCTCACTATTTAAAACGAATAAGGTAATAATTAAATATCGTTCACTTCTCACAGAGTGCTTCACACCACTGATAGTTCACATATTACATACAGCTATATTTTGACATAATAATAAATATATAATACCACAATTCTAATACGATATATTTTTAAAACAAGTGAAAACTTTTCAAATTCAAGGCAAACATTACTTTATGACAAAATAACCAGAGCAAGATATTGTCACAATTCACATCTTACTCTGGCTAAATTTTATTTCACTATAAAAATTGTACTTAGAGTATCCACATAATACTCGTGTTCCTTTTACCAACTCAGAAGTTGTCTGCAGTTATTATCCATATACCAAGTACCAGAACTTATTGATAAGTTATCCAGTGTGAACATCATTTTCTAGGTGAATAAAATCAAAGAATCAACCTAGAATTTTGATTTATCATAGTTATATGAAATACTTGTTCCCACAACAACATCTTCAATTTTCTCAATAATAAGCCAATCATCCATATTGCTTTGATGATCAAATTCAAGCGGCTCTATTTCACTTACATTCTCAAACTCGATTAAGCACATACATTTTTTATGCCATCGTTCCTGCTGCTTTTTCGATAATTTCAGTTTTTCTTGATTCTCCTCTAGTATCTTTATGATTTCATCTTCCGATAATTTGATATAATTTTGAACTGATTTTACTATTGCAGTAGCCGAGATTTTTGCTGTTCCTTTTTTTATAAAATAAAGTTCCTCACCCTGAAATACCCTACTGTGAGGTATCTTTCTACCAGCAGCTGCCCGGATCATCATTGTTTTAGAACCCTCTAATATTTTTTCTAACACCTTTTCTTTGTCATCACAATATACCAAATGTACCATCATTAATTCTCCTTTTTTATAACTGGTATCCAAACCTCATATTTCGCATGCTGGGGGTCTGCATTTAAGTATACTTCAATATCTGGTGCATTTGAATATTCATAGCCTGAAGTAGGAAGCCATTCTGTCACAATCCTTTTTTCTAGTTCCTGTATGGACTGATTACTTCCTTCCCCTGAAAATATAGCCCATGTGGAAGCAGGTACCGTGTATTCCTCTAAATCTTCTCTCGCTGGTTGACTACTTGCAACTGCAATATAATATCTCCAATTATTTCGTTCATTACAAGCGCTTACTCCTAAGAGTCCTAATGGGCTTCCATCCATCATGGCAGCAAGCCTTGGTATTGTTCCATTCATTGCGGCTTCACCCCACATCCGGGGCACTAGCTCAAAGTTATTCTCAATCTCATTAGCTAATGGTTTTGAAACACCCACAATTCGAAATGCGTCTCTCTTTTCAACTCTGTAATTCAACTCACTATCTCCCTTTATTGTTATCTTGAAGCTAATCGGAGGAAATGCTTTTAAAATTGTACCTTCTTCCCTAGCTTGGGAAGGTGTTATCCCATGCACATTTTTAAAGGCTCTATTAAATGCCGTAGGTGAATCATATCCATACTTTAGCGAGATATCGATCACTTTTTCACTGCCACTGCGCAAATCCACAGCTGCCCTTGACATTCGCCTGCGCCGTATGTACTCTGATAGCGGTATTTCCGCAATATAGGCAAACATCCTTTGAAAATGATAGGTTGAGCAACATGCAATCTTTGATACTTCTTCCAAATTAAGAGGCTCGTATATATTCTCCTCGATGTAGGTAATGGCACTATTTAATCGTTCTATCCACTCCATATTAATCTCCTAACAATAAAATACAATAATTCAGAAAATCCTGCCTCTCATCTTCTGCACGAAAAAGAGAGCTTATTTACGTATTCTTTTTTATATAACGAAGGATCACAGTGACCTTATAAATTAATATTGTACATTAGATATCGTCTGTTCTCAACCATTATTTGCTATTTAATGTCAAATAGCGAAAAGTAGCTCGTCTGGGCTACTTTTCGCTATATTAACATTCTTACCTTACTTCCTTTTATTATATTCTTTCATTATAATAACAGCTCTTACTACTCTCTATTAAAAGATGACATTCACTCAAATGAACCTTTCATTATATTCCGAGTGCTTCATTAAATGGCACCATCAGCTCTCTTTGATAAGCTTCATCAAAATCACCTGCCAAAAGTCTCGGGAACACTTCTTCCCTTAGTTTTCTCCAGCTCTCGCCTTCCTTACCTACTACAATCGGATAGAACCAGACCTGATTGGCATAGGCTGCATCCCGGTCTCCCGGAGCATCTCCGACCATGCATACTTTTTCCGGAGAATAACCTTTTTCCAATAATTTAGCGATGCAAAAAGCTTTTGAGCCTACCTCCTGACTTAATAATGCTTTTGTATGTCCTTTTAAATCATGCTTCATCCATTCTTCTTCAACCGCCTGACCATTCGCTGAGGATACTGCAACAAGATCAGCCCATTGTTTCATATCAGCCATTGCAGTCTTTACATTTGGAAAAGGTTTATCAAGCCTCGGCAATTCAGTAATCGATAGATTAACGTGGATACTCCAAAGAAGAGCCAATTCCATACAATTGCTTCTAACTTTCTGACACTGTGCTAATAAAGACGGATTGGATAACTCCTTCGTTTCCTCTGTCCAACGAACAAAATCATCCAGTCCCTCAATCATCACACCTCTTCGCTCCATTTCCAGTAATCCCAGCGCAAGTCCTTTAAAACGGTTAATTCCTCTGGTTCCAGAATAAAGGTTGATCTTATTCCAGTACTCTAGTGCTTCGGTTTCATATTCTTCAAGCCCGAAGGTTTTAATCCACTCTGGTCCAAAGCACCTGATATGCTTTACATTCATGGTGTCCATAGCACACCCATCACTGTCGATACAGATCAGATAATCCTTTTCCTTACTAAAATCAAAACAGCCCATTCCTTACTCCTTTTTATACACTTATCATTTCGGTGATTTCGAAACTCATAACCGTTCTTTATAATTTATTTCTACCAACGTGTATCCGGCAAGCCGCAGAAGGAATCAACCGGATCAACGCCCAGGAACTTAGACCTTCCCAGCAATTTTTCAACCAGGGCATCCAGTGTATGCTCATTTTTATCATAAGTATTGATATAGGTTTTTACCTGAGGCACATCTGCCAGATGGAACGGGCAGCTAAGTGATATAAAAATGGTAGGAACCTCATGTACATACCAGGGAATATCCGGTGTTCCTTTACTCATCTTCCAGCCTATTCGTTGAACCGTACCAAACATGTTCATGACAAATGCCACCTGTATAATCAGATCATAGTTATCTGTAATCGAAGTAATCGGAGCTTTACCTGCATACATACTGGTCATCATCTTCCCTGCTTCCTCCGGAGGCAGTTTTGTAATTTTGTCCATAACAGATTCATAAATCTCAACCTCAAAGCCTTCTGCTTCTAGCTTTTCCTTCAGGTACTCACAGCTACTTTTCTTGCTCATATCAGGCTTATGAAATGGCATCGGATTCTTGGTTTCCTGGGGAACCAGCAGAACTCTTCGATAGCTTTTCGGTGAAATCGGTAGAAGGTTTTCTTTATTTTTAACCAAGGTGATTGCTTTATCGGAAACTTCTCGTGCAATCTTTATAAATTCTTCCGAACCGATTACGCTTAGGCCATCTTTTGGTGGTACAAGCTCATGCTTCTGCTTTTTATGAAGCCCAAGATATGCTTTTATACCAAGAATTCGCATCAGCGCATCCTGTAGACGTTCCTCTGTTATAGTTCCGTTACGATAACCCTCCATCATATAAGCGATATCTTCTTCCGGATCATTATAGAAAAGAAACAGATCGCAGCCAGCAGCAATTGCAGCGGGAAGGATAGCACTGCGTTTCATCTTCGCTGTCATACCTACCATATGGCTGGCATCCGTTACCACCAGTCCATTAAAACCTAATTTACCTTTCAACAGATCAGAAATCAGTTCCTTACTCAGCGTAGCTGGCAGGGTAGCTTCATCCTTCATCTTAGGATTGAAATGCTTCTGATATGCCGGCATCATGATATGCCCAGCCATGACTGAATGAATTCCTGCCTCGATCATACCACTGTAAACCTTGCCAAAGGTTTGATCCCATTCCTCACAGGATAGGTTGTTGACGCTATTGCTCAGATGCTGGTCACGTTCATCAATTCCATCCCCCGGAAAATGCTTCATGGCACAGACCATATTACTCTCCATAAAGCCTCTCATGTATTCTCTGGAACAAGCGAGTACCTTATCTGCATCTTCCCCAAAGGTTCGAGAGGAAATAATGGGGTTTCTCCAGTTTCTGTTAATATCTACGATTGGTGCAAAGCTCCAGTTACAGCCGACTGCTGCTGCCTCAATGCCCGAGACTCTTCCCATTTCGTAGGCATAGCGCGGATCATTCGTGGCTCCGATCTTAATTTCCAAACCAATCTCAGTACCGTCGGTACAGGCACCGTTACCACCGGCTTCGGTATTGGCGGCGATCAAAAGTGGAATCCTTGAATTCTCCTGTAAAATACGGTTTTGCTCATGTACCTCAGCTACCGTACCGGGATTGTAACGAACCGCACCAAATTTGTATTTGCTAACAACCTCCTTCAAATAATCCTTATCTCTTGAAGAACCCATATTCACAAAAAGCTGACCGATCTTTTCCTCCAAGGACATCGTAGCAATCGTATTCTCTACCCAATTTATTGCTTCCTCATCAAGATAATATGGTTTTGCCTTTAAATCTACCATTCTTTCACCATCCATTCTATCATCATACCGATGCATCTCATTTCCTTTCTACACCGGAGTACCTCATTTCTTACGGTTAACGAATTACTATTACCTATGTAAATCGAATTTACAATCGGATTATCTTTCTTTCAAATTACTGTTTTTTCCCTGCACATCACTATTATCTTTTCCTGTACATTACCATCTTCTTTCCTGCTCTATTTTTTTCCCTACATATCAACGGTCTCATGTCGGCGCTTCAGTTCCGCGCTATTTTCTTCTACTCGTTTCTTACTTAAGGGATAAGCGAAAAATAAAACCAGAGCTACTCCCAGATATGCAATTGCGGGTACAATCGTGGAAATATCATAAATATTATTGACTACGTCCCTTGTCTGTGAAGTTGCTTCAGACACATAACCAATTGCTGTTAGTGCAAAGCCACCGATACCACCTGCTAACGCCTGTCCAAGCTTACGAGCAAAGGAGTATACCGCATATACAGTTCCATCTTCTCTCTTATGCGTCTTCACTTCCTGATAATCAATTACATCAGTAATAAACGCCCATATAATTACGTTAAAGATACTAACTCCAATGGTTGCGATGAAAAATAGTGCCATAAATGCAGTGACGTTCTGCATCTTTAGGAAATACAAAAGGAAGTATACAATAGAAGCAAACAATACGCTGATACTTCCCACTTCCTTCTTACCAAAGCGCCTAGTAAGCTTTGTAGTAAAGGTTGCCACGAAAAGGACTGCAATTGTGTTGACAAAGCTTAGTATGGAAAGCACCTTGCCCTTTTTAAAATAATCCATGAACAGATAGGAGTTCATAGCCTGTGACAGTAACATCGCTAGTAGAAGCAATAATGCCGCACCGATGATCGCCAGCAAGGCACGATTTGTAAATAATGCTGTGATAAGATTTGGCCCCTTACCTTTTTCCCTGGCAGGTATAGGAGTAATTCGAATTCGCTCCGTACAGAATTTATAACACAGGGTGTAGCAGATTACCGCAAGACCTCCATAAACAACTGCTAGTATCGTAAAGTTCTGTGGAATTAAAATTTGGTTCCCGGCTGCATCCGTCGCATAAATAAATAAGGGAGTAAGAACACCGATTACAAGGCCTGCCAGTGTTGCTCCGATACTACGAAAGGTAGAAAGCGCTGCTCTGTCACCGGCTTCACTACTGAGAACTGCCGCCATGGAACCATAAGGAATATTGATGGCTGTATAGCAGATACTGCCCCACAAAATATAGGTTACAAATGCATAAATCACTTTTGCTGTGTAGGACCAATCCTTCACTACAAATAAGAACATTAACATAGCAGCAATTACAACAGGGATACTCATCCTTCGAATCCAGGGACGGAAGCGCCCATCCTTTGCAGGCTTTAACGTATCAACCAAACGTCCCATACCGATATCCGTAAATGCATCAACAATTCGTGACACCAGAAATATAGTTCCTACCAAGGCGCCGCTTAGTCCAAGTACCTTTGTGTAGAAAAGCATCAAAAAAGAACTTGCAAATATAAATGTGAAGTCATTACCAAAATCACCAAGCATATATCCGATCTTATCCTTAAATCCAAAGGGCTTCACATTACTAACCTTATTATTCTCTACCATATTTATTCCCCTTTATCTACTTATTCCTATTGCTTTTGCTGCAACTTTTATAATTTTGTGGGAGTGCTTCCCATCTTTGTTTAAAGTACCGGGCTGCCTCTTTGGGCTGTCTCTGCCTTGTGAAAATACCTTTCTTGTTACCATTTACTCTCATAATACCTTCTGTAGTCTGAAAATCCGCAAAATTCCATACCTGCTCACCCTTAATGTTCTCATACTCATCAAAGATCTGATGCATTGTATCAAGATACTCTTTCTGATATTCTTCGCTCCACATAACGGATGGAAGCTTATGTTCACCGGAATAGGTATCAGCCCCATATTCTGTTATAATCCACGGTTTATCACCAGCTATTTCCTTCCAGTCATCCAGTTCCTTTCGAAATGCGACGCCACCGTCGCTCATCTCATACCCTCCCATGACATACCAACCATAATACCTATTAAAAGCCAGCATATCACAAAGCTGGTAGCATTTACATTTGTCCGGTGTTGCCATCATAATATTTGCAAAGGTTCTAGGGCGTTTCTGAACATCCAGTTCATGAGCCAGCTTGAAAATCTCCTCAAAATAAGGAAAAGCCTTTTCCGAGGTCGAATCCGGTTCATTAAATAAACTCCAGGCAATTACGCTGGCATGATTCTTATCTCGATTAATCAGATCCGTTACTGCATTTTTATGATTCTGCAGCAGCTCTGGAATAGTTTCATGGTCAAAGAAGGATTTCTTTGTTCCTTGGGAGGCATCCATAAAATTCATAAGGCTTTCAAAGAAGCCTACTGCTGCCACTTCGTTAATGATCAGAAACCCTTCCCGGTCAGCCATCTGGTAGATTTCCTCACTGTAAGGATAGTGGGAAGTTCGAAAGGAATTGGCACCAATCCATTTCATCAGTTCAAAATCACGCTTCATTACTCCCATCTGAAAACCCCTGCCAACAATATCGCTATCCTCATGCTTACCAAAGCCCTTAAGATATACCGGGGCTCCATTAATAAGGAGCTCCGTACCCTGAATTTCTACTGTCCTGATTCCAATCTCTTCATAATAGGAATCAATCACCTGTGTACCATCCAGAATATTGATTTCAAAACGGTAAAGATGTGAATCCAGAACATTCCAAAGCTTCGCTTCCTTAATCTCGATGGTTCCTGTCTTACCCTTCTCGTGTGCCACCAGAACATTTTCTTCATCAAAAACACTTAGGGAAACCTCATGATCTCCGGTTGTTACAACGTCGTAGCTGACATATGCTACCAAGCCTTCAATTTTGTGATTTACTGTAAAATCAACAATCGCTTCCTTCGGCACAGTGATCAGCTTTACATCTCTTTGAAGTCCAGAATAATTAAAGAAATCAAAATAAGGCTTCGTGAATTTTCTTCCATCTTTTAAGCTTACCGTCTCCCCTGCCGGAAGAGTAACATGACTTAGCTCATTATTTAGCATTACAACGATCTGATTATCGCAGTTATACTTAACATGATCGGTGATTTCCACCTGAAATGGAAGAAAACCACCCTCATGAAAGAACAGCTCTATACCGTTAACAAATACCGTAGCACGATGCGTTGCTGCTTCAAATCTCAGGTAAATTTGCTTATCCTGCCATTCACCCGGTACGAATGCATCTGTTTCATACCAGAAGTCACCGGTGTATTCCCTGGAATCTTTATCTGTGAAAAAGTCGGAGAAGCTTGCCGGTACTGGCATTAAATCCGCGTCCTTCAATCCGTTGTTCCAGCTTTCCTCTTTTCCTTTGCCTGCCGGATCAAATTTGAATTTCCAAAGTCCTCCCAGACTCACAACTCTCCTACTCACAGTTGTTCTGGGATAAAGCATAGAAGTTTTCATAGTTAGAACCAAACCTTTCTTGATAGCCTGTAGTGATATATATACGCATATAGGCTTTCTTCACGATCCACTTGTTTTTATTTCATACGTTTCTTATAGATTCAGTTTAATATACATATACTTTTTGCGGTAGAATAATTATTATTGTTTATAGTAATATTTTTTGATATACTTAATTTATTCTAAAAAAAATACTATCTATATTGGTATTCCATTACAATATTCAATCTCGATGGAGGTCATAATATGCATTCCGATATGCTGTCCTTGTTTAGGCAATTAGTTGAGTCTCAAAAGGTTAACTTTACAGTACTTAAGCCCCCTTATGACAATATAGATCATTTCGACCTGGGACTTAGAAAAACCATCTATAAGAACTATTCCTTTACACCTTTTATAGATTTTCTAACCACCCAAATCAAGGAACTCATTCTATATCATTATACCGACACGTACCGTTGCAATTATTCCTTCTTCCGATTAAATACAGAGGAGGTCGAAAGGCCCTCCTATGTTATCATCGGTCCTTATCTGGGGGAAGAAATCTCATCCGCTCAATTTCAACTGTTACAGGAGAAAATTAGCTTACCCATCAGCCTGGAAAATGAATTTAGAGAATATTACAATGCAGTAACCGTATTTCAAGAGCTCAGTCACTTCCACTCCATGTTGTCTATCATGGCTGCACAGACACTTGAAGCGTCTCAGGCTTTAACAATACAGTTTCTGGATCATTATAATGAAATGAGTCTGGAACAGCTCGGATATCGTTTAGAAGCTACTCCTGTGATTTCCTCTAAGATGATTGAGAATCGTTACAAGGCAGAAAATCAGCTGCTTATGGATATTGCTCAAGGAAATGCCGCAAAAGCACAGATTTCTTTTCATAACTTTCTTCAGTTCCATATAACACCCCGCTTTAAAGATCCAGTCCGTAATATTAAATATCTAACCATTGTACTAAATACTTTACTTCGTAAAGCAGTAGAAAGCAGCAATGTTCATCCGATCCACATTGATGAGGTGTCCAGGGGATTTGCAATACGGATTGAAGCGGTACATTCCTTAAAGGAAATGGATGAGCTTCAGACCGCAATGATTCGTAAATATTGTATGCTGGTAACGAATCATTCCTTAACCGGATATTCCCCTTTAATCCAGAGAGTGATTAATCATATCGATATGAATCTTTCGGAATCCATATCATTACGAATATTATCCGATCAGTTTTCCATCAATTCCAGTTATTTATCAACCATATTTAAAAAAGAGGTGGGAATTACAATTACAGAATATATTAATCACCAGAAGGTAAGACTTGCGATCACACTGCTAAATAAAACAGACACACAGATTCAAAATATTGCATCACAGGTAGGGATTGATGATGTGAATTACTTTATTAAAGTATTTAAGAAAATAAACGGAATGACACCAAAAGAATATAGGGATTCCATCAAAGGGCAGAAAGAATTATAGATACTGTTATTAAAAAAAGAAAGGACGTATTGTACCTAACGATTCCTGTTAGTTTTTCAATACATCCTTTTTATATTTTTAAAATTACTACATACTCTTAAGAATCTCCTGTGTTAATTCAATAAAATTTGTCATAGCGGGAGTTACATATTTATTCTGATTATAGATCGCATAATATTTTCGTCGTAACTCCACATCTAAAATGTTCACTTTATTAAGCTCATCTTTATATTCACTAAGCTTAAGACTGTTCTCAGATATAAGGAAGACTCCAAGGTTGTGTGCTGCTGCCTGAAATAATGCATTCGTGCTGATACTTTCCATTACGATATTCGGTATTAAACCATGTAAGTCAAATGCTGCATCCACTGTGCTACGCAAACCGCTTCCTTTCTCACGCAGCAACAACTTCTCTTTAGCCAGCTGATCTAAGGTAATATCCTTTCCCAACCGCTCACCATATATTTTCCCGCACGCGACTACCATTTTATCCTCCATAAGGAACTCCTCTTTAAAATTAGTGGATACTGACATATGATCAACAATCGCTAAGTCTATTTCATTTCGAGTTAATTTTTTCTCTATATAGTCAGAGTTGTTAATCATGGAGGTAGTAATAACTTTGGGATAACGTTTTCCATACTCCTCAAGAATGGTTGGTAGTATGCTTAAACCAAGTGATGTATTAACTCCAATCCGCAGTGTGCTAACATATGTTGAACAGCGAATTGCATTTTCTGCTTCTTCAAATTGTTGAATAATGGTATCCACATATTGCAATAATAATTTACCTGCATCTGTAATATACAAGCGACGGTTTAAGCGGTCGAACAGTTTGATATTATAATACTCTTCCATTTCTTTTATGACGACACTCACCGCCGGCTGAGCCATGTTAAGCTGATCTGCTGCCCTCGTAATACTTTCCTGAACGCACACCTCTTTAAAAATGCGCATATGCTTTAATGTCATTTAGCACCCACTCTCCTTGTTCTCCTTTGTCTTAAAGTTTCCCATATACATATATTTTTCATTATGCATTATATAATAATATAATAATTGATTTATATCAATTAACTCCTCTATAATAAAATACAGAATATTTGGAAGAATTCTTATTAGGTAAAGTGATAGTTCAATGTTTATAGGAGAAGAATTATGTATTTCATTTTTTTTACTATTAGCTTTCTGGCTTCAATTGTGGGCTCAATCTGTGGTATCGGCGGAGGCATTATTATCAAACCAGCTCTAGATACCCTTGGCTTATTAAACGTAAGCTCCATTAGTTTTTTATCTGGTTGTACGGTTCTTGCTATGTCTGCAATATCAATATATCAGAATTTTAAGGTTGACCACCATTCGATTAGTTTAAGACTCAGCACTCCTCTTGCATTAGGTGCAGCTTTGGGAGGGATCTTGGGAAAAAATCTTTTCCAATATATCTATGTGATTCTTCCAAACCATAATATGGTTGGAGCAATTCAAGCATCTGTTTTGATTATAATAACGTTAGCATCCTTGATTTATACAATAAATACAAAAAGAATAAGAACTCATCATCTCAACAATACACCCTTCATTTTTTTGGTTGGTTTAACACTAGGCCTGATTTCCGCATTTTTAGGTATTGGTGGAGGCCCTATTAATTTGGTTTTCTTGGAATACTTCTTTTCTATTGATAGCAAGAAAGCCGCCTCGAATTCTTTATATATTATAATGATATCCCAGCTAGCCAGTCTGATCAGTACCATAGTATCCAATCATGTTCCTGATATTGAAATCGTTATAATTATTATAATGGCTTTTGGTGGCTTAATCGGAGGTATATTAGGCAGCAAGCTTCATCAGAAAATATCGATAAAAAATGTGCATCGTTTGTTTATTGGCCTCATGATAATTATCATAGGAATAAACCTCACGAATATCTATAGATTTATATTCTAAAAATTCAAATGATGAAAGACAGGTAATATATAATATAATGCATCATTCATTTAGTTTTCCTAATAAGGAAACCTAACCACTAGCCGTTGATTTATTTTTATTTCGATATAACAATCTGCGCATGAGAACGAATAAATTCATTCTCATGCGCAGCTGCCATACGATTTCTATTCTCTTATTTGTTCTTATTTCTTAATCTGATTTAACTGAGCATTGAGTGCCAGCAGTTGCTCCTTTGTAACCTTTACACCTGCTGTTCCCATAAGGCTTACAAGACGTATTAAGGTAAACCCTTCCATCATCTTCATTATGCTCTCGCTCATCTCAAAGCCGGACATCATGCCATCGCCCATGCCCTGTGTCATTTGAGCCATTAGTTCTTTAAGCATATTTTGGCCGATTTCGTTCTGCATGATTGCACTCAACTTATCATTTAGAGAGAAGTAGCCTTCCGGTGCAGTAATATCAAACCAATTCAAAAGCGCCCCCTTTTCCTTCAGTCTATATGCTTCGTTAAAGGTATCCACTTTATGAATGACACTTTCATCTCTGCACTCACCGGCAACAGCAACTAATTCTGATCTGCCACAGTTAGGAACCTGGAAATAGAAGAATTTCTCTTCGCTGAACTTTTTGCCTAAACTCTTTCCGTTTACAAAAAGCTCAACCTCAGGCAGATTGGAGTAAACTGTAACCTTAGTCACATCCTCAACTCTGTCCACATAGCGCTTGCCACAGATGTGTACAAAAGGATCATCAGACAGCCATGCTTTATATGCATAAAAGGAGTCCTTTTTATATTTACGGTCGAAGGTAACCAGACCCTTGTGGTTCTGCCCATTCTCTCCTCCCTCATTTCTGGCATCTGCACCAAAATCAAACATGTTCCATACATGGGTCGCCCACAGATATGGTCTGGCGAAAATCTGCTTAATCAATTCCTCATGATAGTATGCCTGATATTCTTCGGTATAGTCCCCTTGCTCCGGCTCTGAGGTATGCCAGTTCAGAGCCTCACATCCATACTCGCTTATACCAATGGGAACGTTAGGGAAGGTTGCATGGAAATTGTCAAACCAGGGACCATTCATGGATGTATCTCCTCCATACCATCCAAAGTAGTGGTTATAAGAAACTACATCAGGAATCTGCACATATGGATCATGGATATCACACATGGATACGCAGGCAATTGTTGTCAACCTTGTAGCATCCATATCGTGTACTAAATCATTTAGTAGCTTGTGATTCTGGATCATATCCTCATTTTCTACAGCCGACATACTGATTTCGTTTGATAGCCCCCATACCACGATACTAGGATGATTATAGTTTTGAGTAACCAATTCCTTCATCTGCGAGATAGTATTTTCTCTGCCCTTTCCCATATGCTTTGAGATGTAGGGAATCTCAGCCCAGATTACCATACCCTTCTCGTCGCACAAATCATAGAAGTACTGGTCATGCTGATAGTGTGCCAGACGAATCGTGTTTGCCCCCATCTCGCAGATCAGCTCAATATCTTCCCTGTGATGCTCGGGTAAAAGAGCATTTCCAAAGCCCCATCTATCCTGATGACGGGATACCCCTCTCAAAGGATAGGTCTCACCATTTAAGATAAATCCTTTTTCAGCATCAATGTTGAATGTGCGGCATCCGAAACGTGTACTCACATTGTCAAGTATTTCATCACCGGATTTTAGCATGACCTCTGCGCGATAAAGATAGGGATCTTTTCTTCCATTCCAGATATGTACGTTTGGAATATTTAACATAGTCTTGGTATCCGTCACGAAAGACTTACTCTTCGCTACTACATTACCCTCTCTGTCTTTTATTGTATAAATAAGCTCCTGACTTTCTTTTGCTCCGTTTAAGTATACTTCTATTTCCACGGATGCATCGGTACCATTAATCTGCGGTGTCACTTTGAAACCAGGTCCCCCGTAATAATCCAGATCAAAATGAGACTTATTCACTGCGATGATATTAACATCGCGGTATAGACCGCCATAGAATGTAAAATCTGCCATCTGCGGATAAACACTGTCATTTTCACTATTGTCCACAGCAACCACGATTAGGCTTTTATCCTGAAGTGCTTCTGTCACATTAACACGCCAGGTAGAATAACCACCATCATGATGTGCCAGCTTATTACCATTTACATATATATCTGCTGAGGAGTTGGCACCTGCGAACTCCAAATAATATTGATCTGCAACTGGTAGGTCTATCTTTTCCAGCTCTTTAACATAATAACAGGTTCCACGGTAATAATCATTATCACCGTCCTGACCGTCGATGTTATTCCAGGTATGAGGCAGATTAATAAAATCCCATTTTTCAGGCATTGTGCTTGGTACTTCTGTCGTATTTTTTGTAAATGCCCATTTTAAATTTAAATTCATAACTTCTCTCATAATACTACTCCTTTACGTCTTACAAACAGTTGTCATAATAAAATATGTATCTTAACTCTTTATTTCATACTTTATTTTCATACTTTTTTTCATGTTTTGCTTTCAATGCTGCTACGTTTGCATCCACCTGTTTCTTGTGAAGAGGATACCAGAACCACAGGATTGCGGCCAACAGACCGAAGCCCAGAGCAGGCAAAAGTGTGGAAATATTAAAGATACCGTTTACTACGGAGGTCTCAAAGGCAGTTATTTGAGAGTATCCTATTAAGCTCAGTAATGCACCGGACAGGCCTGCCGATGCAGCCTGACCCAATTTTCTAGCAAAGGAATAAAGTGCATAAATAGTACCATCTTCACGGATACCATTCTTTAACTCAGAGTAATCGATAACATCTGTGATTAATGCCCAGGAAACCATAGCAAAGATACCAAGTCCCAACCAGCACAAAGCCTGGAAGGCTACATAAATCCATACATTTTCCGGACGAATGATAAAGAGAGCTACACAAACTGCAACTGCCATCAAATTGGAGATTACACTTACTTCTGCTTTACCAAATTTATTTGCCAGCGGCTTAGCTAGCACTGCTGCAATTATCATACCTCCCATCATCATCAATGTGGATGCAGATTGAGCTGATGTATTTTTATAGAAGTTCGGATATACATAGTTTGCCATCTGCTGCATCGTTAGCTGAGCCAGAAGCATAACTACGGAGGCTACAATAATTGAAATTAGTGCGCGATTCCTCAGTGCGTTCTTAAACATCGTCATCAGACTGTTTTCCTGCTGCTGTTCGGCAGAGACCTCTGGCTTCACACGCTCTGTGGTTAGCTTATAGCAGAGTAGATAGCAACCTACTGCCAACAAAGAGAATACGCCCGCGATTATGGTGAAACGACCTCCGTTTAAGACGCTGTTGCCATCGATCTTATCATAAGCAATCATCGGTACACCTGCACCTACGATTAAACCTGCCAGCACGCCTCCCATAGTACGAAAGGTCGACAAAGACTGCCTGTCACCTGGTTCAGGAGAAATTGCAGATGCCATTGATCCGTAAGGAATATTAATGGATGTATAGAAAATTGATCCCCACAGGAGATAAGTTATGGAGAGATAAGCCACCTTAAATCCCATAGGCATTCCTGAAAGACCACTTTGATAGATCAGGAAGGATGCAATGGCTACCGGTGCGCACATACGGCGGATCCAGGGCTTGAATTTGCCTGCCGGTGTCATCTTACTTCTGTCACAAATACGCCCCATTGCTACGTCAGTGAATGCGTCCACAATACGAGCCAACATCATAACGATACCAACAACATAAGCCTCTACCCCCATGATATCGGTGTAAAACTTCAACAGGAAACTGGAGGACAGAATAAAGGTAAAATCATTACCAAAGTCTCCAAACATATATCCCAGTTTGTCCCGTATTCCAAAATTTACGACTTTTCTTGCATCATTTGCTGTTTTCATAAAAATCCTCTCTTTTATTGAAAATTGATTAATGAAAGACGTCTCATTTTCTTAACCGCCCTTGATGATGTCATTGTAACAGAGTAGTTCTCTCTATCGTGAGTATTATTTTTGTTTCTTTCCGCATAATCTTTACTATTGCTTGATTTATAACAAAAATTATACTAAAATTAATAAAAATCATATGAGGAGAATGAAAAATGTATTATGATGCCGAGCTTTCCTTTATTCAGTCATTATTAAGAAATTTTAATCTTAATTTGATCATATTCGCTCCCGAAGTAGACGATCTTTCCGGTATGGATCAAGAGCTTAGTAAGCTTTTGAGGTTGGAAAAAGATCTTGAACAACTAAAAATTTTTTTGAATCAAAAAATAAAATCCAACACAATCTATAAGTTCACTGATACCTTTTACCGCTCCTATATTTTTTTGCAGTTACCGGACATGTCTCCTTCCTCTTTGCTGATGATTGGCCCCTATACTACCATCGATATCACGAAACATATATTAATGGAGCTAGCTGAAAAATATAAACTTCCTCCTCAATCTTTCTTTGCATTTGAAAAATACTTTGATAATATTCCTTTTTTAACAAGTGACTCTCTATTGATTGTCACATTGAATACCTTTGGTGAAAAGCTCTGGGGCGATATCAATAATTTCTCCTTGGAAACCATTGAACAAGGGAGTTTCTTTGACGTTTCCCCACTCTCACTCCAATCTAACGGGACAGAAGATATTGATACCACAATTAGCAAACAAGCTTTAGAATTACGTTATTCTTCAGAAAATCAGTTTATGAAAGCAATCTCTCAGGGGCAATATCATAAGACAGAGTTGATGCTCAGCAATCTGACCACAGTACATTTTGAGCAACGTGCCATAGACCCCATCCGCAATCTGCAAAATTATTGTATCATAATGAACACTTTACTTCGCAAGGCAGCAGAAGCAGGATCCGTCCATCCCTTATATATCGATCGACTCTCCTCTGAATTTGCTAAAAAAATTGAAACCCTAACTTCCCGTGAGGGCGTTACAAAACTCCAACGTGATATGGTGCGCAAATACTGTCTGCTTGTGAAAAATCATTCCATGAAAGGCTATTCTCAGTTGATACAAAAAGTAATTATACGAATTGATATGGATCTTACGAAAGACCTAAGTCTGAATGCCATGTCCTTAGAATTCAATGTCAATGCCAGCTATCTTTCCAACCTTTTCAAAAAAGAAATAGGGACTACACTAACTGAATATGTGAATCGCAAACGTGTGGAACATGGTCTTTTGTTACTTAACTCCACCCCACTTCAGATTCAAACGATCGCTCAGTATTGTGGCATCCCTGATATTAATTATTTTACAAAAATGTTCAAGAAAATTGTTGGCAAAACTCCAAGTGAATATCGAAAAGAAATTCTGAATGGGTAGTTAAAATCACTTCTCAAGAATCTGGAATTCAATCTGTACTGACTATTATTCAAAACATAGTAAAAGGTTAAAACTTAATCTTTGTTTCAAGTTTTAACCTTTTAAGCGTCGACGATGTGTTATAATAGACAAAAAACAATGGCAGCCAAAGCTGCCAGATAGGATTAGTATTATGATTAGAAAAATACGTAAAGAAGACCGTGAGCTGTATCTACGTATGGCTGCTGAGTTTTATCATACGGATGCCGTCGACCACAGCCTTCCACAAGCACATTATGAATCCACCTTTGAGGAACTTATGCGTTGTGAAGTTTATGCAATTGCATATATTTTGGAGTATAAGAGCCAGCCGGCAGGCTATGCCTTATTATCCAGGAGCTTTTCCCAGGAAGCCGGCGGCTTCGTTATATGGATTGAGGAATTATACGTCCACCCCTCCTTCCGTGGCTATGGACTGGGACGAGAGTTTCTTGACTTTGTAGTGAATGGTGGAGCCGGATCCTATAAGCGCCTACGCCTTGAGGTTGCACCAGACAACCACCGTGCTATTTCACTATACCATCAATTGGGATTTAATCATCTGCCTTATCAGCAGATGATTCTGGATCGTAATTAATCACAGGAATACGGCTCCTGTTGCTGGCCTACTATGAACCGCTAACGAAATACCAACCGTGCTCCTTATGTGTTATCTAAGCAGTGACATCTCTGCAAGAACTCAAATACCCTTTCAGGGAATTTCATCTTACTTATTGTTCACAGACTAGGCTATAGCGGTTCAGGGTTCTAACTTTATATGCCATACCACTGTTTCGTAGGGGCGCAGCATCAAGGATGAAGCCTCAGAGTAATTTGAAATTAGTCGTTTACCCTCCGGAACTTTTTTTCGTTTGATGTTATATGGGCTTAAATTATTTTCAACATATAGGGTTTCTATCTCATTCTTTCGATAATAGGTAAATATATTTTTCACCTTCTTATTCGTAACGATTACATCACCATAGTAGATGACGGGATGCTTCTTTCGCAGGGCAATCATTTTTTGATAAAAACGCAGCGTAGAGTTTTCATCTTTTAATTGAGCTTCGACATTACATTCCTTATAATCATCATCCATCATAATCCAGGGCTTTTGTACGGAGAAGCCTGCAAATGGCTGATTGCTCCATTGCATAGGTGTTCTCGCATGGTCTCTGGTTCCTGCCAACACTTTATGAAAAGCATCTTCTTTATTCATTGTCTTAGATAGCTCCTCATAAAGATTAAGCGATTCCACATCGCGAAGCTCCTCTATCGATTCAAATCGTTGATTTATCATCCCAAGCTCCTGACCCTGATAGATAAATGGCGTGCCACGCAAGGTAAGCTGCATAGCTGCCAGCAGCTTTCCCAGAACATCACGAAATTGAGGGTCGGAATTTATCTTGGAAATCATACGCGGATTATCATGATTCTCATAAAACAATGATGGCTGGCAATGAGTGCCATAGTTCTCCATCCAGTCTATCATATATTTTTTATAATAATTAAGGTCATACTGATAATCGTCAAAGCGGGTATGTCCGGGAGTCTCAAGATGGTCAAAGGAAAATATCAGATCAAGCTCATTTCGATAATCACCCGTTAATAACTTACTCATTTCCATTCCCGTTCCAGGGGTTTCTCCAACAGAGAATGCATGATGAGGTATAAAAACCTTTTCTTTTAATTCACGCAAATACTCATGCAGACGAGGTCCATAAAAATAATGTTCCACACCGTAATACCCCATGAGTCTGCCTATACTTTCATTACCCTCCGGTAAACCGCTGCGCTTGGATATGTAGTTTATGACGTCCAGACGAAAACCGTCTACGCCTTTTTCCAGCCACCAGCTAACCATTTCATGTATTTCATCACGTACTGCTTCGTTTTCCCAGTTTAAATCCATCTGTTTCTTCGAAAACAAATGTAGTGCGTACTGCTTCCGTTCCTCAACATAATTCCATGCACTGCCGCTAAAAAAGGAAGTCCAGTTATTTGGCTGATCTCTGAAAATATAATAATCTCCATATTTGGAGTTCGGTTCATGGATGGCCTTCTGATACCATTCATGTTCGTCTGAGGTATGGTTAACAACCAGATCCATAATCAATCTCATACCACGACTATGAACCTCCTCAAGAAGAAGATCAAAATCCTCCATAGTTCCGAATTCAGTCATAATCTTACGATAATCCCTGATATCATATCCATTATCATCATTGGGCGAATCATAAATTGGCGAAAGCCAGATTGCATCGATTCCCAACTCTTTTAAGTAGTCCAGTTTCAAGATGATTCCTTTCAGATCACCAATACCGTCTCCATCACTGTCTTTAAAGCTTCTTGGGTAGATCTGATAGAATACCGCCTCCTTCCACCAAGCTCTCCCAATTGGCGTATCATCTGTCCTTGGGACATCCTGTTCGCTATTTAATAGGGTAAGCACAACGTCGATAAAACCATCCCCCATTTGTTTTCTCAACAGTTTCTGCAGGGTTTTTAGCTTTAGATTCCCAACGATGGGATTGGTTATAGCTTTCTTATTGATATTCATCTGTAATAGTAGTTTGTTGATAATATCCCGTCCGATCGGATGCGTATATATGTCTTTAATTCGATTATTATTTGTCAACATTAGAACCCCTCCAGTTATTACAATCTACGTAACATCAAAATCTCCTTCTGATAACCTAAAATGTTCGGGCTACCTATCGTTACTTCTGAATCTCACCACGGGCAGCCAGCTCTGAAATTATTTTATCAAACATTTGCTTATCGATCTTAAATTTTCTACGATAAATGAAATATCCAATCATAATAAAGATTAGGGGAAGAATCAACATTGCCAACTTCATAATCAACAATCCGGATTCCGTTACATCATTTGGTGTTTTGGCGGCATTGATTCCTGAAATGATTAAAGTCACACCGACGATCCCATTTGCGATGGCTCCGCCAATTTTATTGATGAACGGCTGCACAGAGAAGGTAATGCTTTCATTACGATGTCCCAACTTCCACTGTCCATACTCTACCGTATCAGTCAAAAACATCAGCATCAACAATTGTATGAACGCCTGCCCTACAAAAAGGAAAATACCTGCTGCACCGATAAATATCATATTCATTGGGGAAAAGAAGAAAATGGTATACCCTATTACTACTAATACAGTAGCAAATGTATATAGGCTTTTTCTGCTAAACCACTTTGAGAACAAAGGAAATACTGCTAATGCTGCCAGCTGTGATACTCCAAGGATGGCTGCAAATACAGAGTACATTCCTTCATTTTTAAAAGCATATTTGAAAAAATAGACCCCAAAACTCGTCGTGGTGCAATAACCCATCATAAATAATGCCATTGAAATAGCCGTAAACAATAACTGGTCATTCTTAAAGAGAACACGAAACATTTCCTTAAGGGAGGTTGATTCCTGTTTTACAAGAATACTCTTATCCTCTTTCACTCCAAACACTGTAAAGCAAAGAAATGCCCAGGTGATTATCACAATTGCAATTGCGGTAATCTGCCAAGCTCTTTTGTCTCCACCCAAGGCGTTAGTTACCGGTAAAATTCCCACAACCACTGCAAATAATCCAATATTTGCACAAATTCTTGCAAAGGATCCTGTTTTCTCACGTTCCTTCTGGTCGAGGGTCAGAGAAGGAAGCATGGACCAATAAGCGATATCATTGGCACCATAAGTTAAATCCCATAGCAGATAGAGAACTACAAACATTGTGATATAAGCCGCTCCACTCAAGCCAAAATCAAAGAAAAGTAATACAGTAATAATTCCACCTACGATTCCCCCTATCACAATCCAGGGCTTAAATTTTCCAAACCGAGAATGGGTATTATCTACGAGTATCCCCATGATTGGATCGTTCACAGCATCGAAGATACGAAGTATGGTCAATGCACCTGTCATCCACCACATAGTAGAATCCGGTAAATTTAGAATATCTGTTAAATAAAACATTATGTACATACTTACAATTGTGTATAGCATATCTCTGCCGATCGTACCAAGTCCGAACGTATAGCGGTTATGATTTGTTTTCGTTCTCATATTCAAATACGGCTCCTTTCAAGCTCTTCTTTGTATTTTCAGAAATAAGTACCTTACACATATTTATGTATTGATTACTCCTCAATACTATTAAATTAATTTTAATTCATTCAATAGGTACTGTCAAATAATACTAATAATTTTCCTTCCTATACTTGTTTAGTAACAGTAATCTTTGTAAAAAAGCAGCCCAATCTCGGGCAGCTTTTAACTTTAAGCATATTCTTTATCTAACATTAATTGTAAGATCTGTTTTCTCATCTTTAAAATGACTTTTTCACTCATAAATGGATGAAATCAAAGTAAAATCTCCTTTTTATCTTATATCAATCTTTTCAATAAAATACCTATTCTCATCCGATAATGACATTGCTATCAGCTCACCACTTCTGTAATACAAATATTTCACCTCACCTTTTGATCTATAGGTTGATACCCCTGTAAAGGTTGAGTACTGATAGGAGTATATATACTTTCCCTTCAAAGCCGTGTAAAATTTATCACTTTCCAGATCAAAGGCAATATCAACAAACCCTTTGTTCAGCTTATTTACATACCTCATATCCGATTTTTGATCAATCGCACAGGAAAAGATGGTTCCAGCTCCATTGAAAATATATTTGCTATCGGGTGAAATGCGTATATTTGTATTCATTTGATAATCACCGTGATAAGGTGAATCGTAGTTACCCACGATATCCCCCTTCTTAATAACAAATGCTTCAATATCCCTAGGCGAGGTATCCGTATCCACCGCATATAATTTACTAGTCACTGGATTTAATATAATATAACTTCCCTGTCTGATCATTGCTGAATCCAATTCTTGCTTGGTAAGCTCGGAATACACTTTAATACGTGTCCATTGCCCTGATCCTGATGAGATATAGATGGGTCCGTCCTTGTCAACGTCGATATCAAATGGATCAATATCTACATCAAACTGATTGATTAGCGCCATGCTCTTCGCATCTATAATTGCTACTCCCCCCGACTGATCCCCATCAAAGAAATAGGAACTATGACTGTGCTTTAAAAGTGTTACATACAATTTACCATTCTGATAAGCAATACGTTCCGGAGGAAGATTCAAACTAAGCTCAGTTTTCGTATTTGTCACATAATTAATCGCATATACTTTTGAATTTGCAGGATCTACTGCATACATGATTGGTTGTTCCGGATCCATAATCGTATCTGAGATTGAAGCATTGGCAGAAAATAAATTCACAGGATTATTTCCCGTTGTATCTCCGGTCGTAGGGTCTGTTGTTCCGCTACCATTGTCATCCCTCGTTCCACTACCCATATCAGTAGCAACCAATGACTCAATAAAAAAGGAGTTATTAGCAGCTTTCGATATGACAACGATTTTTGAATCTCTATAAAAGATATACTGACCTTCCCCTTGGATTTTATAACTTTTTACTTTCTGAAAGGTTGAGTAATCATACTGATTAATTACCTTACCTGCATTCGAAGTAAAAAAGGTATTCTTATCAGTTACAAATGCAACTGAGGTAAATGAGCCATCAAGCTTGGTGATATACTTCATATCATAATTAGCTGCATTGCTGCAACCAAAGATGGTTCCTGCATTATTAAAGAGGTATTTACCATCAGCAGAGATCTTAAAGCTAGCCGACATGGGATAATCACCATGATAAGGTGAATCATAACCTCGATTGATAAACTTACCGTCTTTTATATGAAAGGCATAAGCATCGGTCGGAGTACAACCGGAATCAAATGAATAAATTCTGTCCAAGGTCGGATGCATAGCAATAATACTAGCATCATTAATCATTGTAGAATGCATTTCTTGTTTGGATTTTATCGAATAACTTTTTAAAGTGGTATGCTGCCCGGAGCCGGAGGATACATATAGATATCCATCTCTTCCAACAGCTATTCCGTATGGATCTGTTGCAACATCAAATTGTTCCTTCATTGTAAAAGTATCTAGGTTAATGATTGCTATGGCTCCCTCCTGTTCCTCATCAAAGATATACGGGCTGTGGGGCTTTTTCATTAAGGTAACATATAGATATCTATCATCTACGGCCATTCGTTCAGGAGTAAAAGCAAAAGAAATACTTGTCTCTTCTCCTGTCAAATAGTTTACTTTATGTAATTTCTTGCTCTCTTTCTCAGTAATATATAGATAGGTATCCTTTGAGTCCATGAGTGCATCCGTTACTTTATAACTAAGCTTTACTCCTTCAATATTTGGAGAAGTCTCTGTATCAGGAAAATTCCCGGCTGTAACGGAATCAGCAATTGTTCTAGCAGCAATTTGCCACTTGTTCATATCTTTCTTTTCACAAGCGAACATATAATAGAATAACCGATTGTCTACCACGGTATAAAGATTTAAAGAATAAACCTTGCCATCACTATACTTAGAAATTACTTCATAGTAACCAGTGGTTATTCCATCCTCTTTATTTAAATAGGTACTTAAAAGTTTATCATTGTTAGCCAGAAAATCACTTTTATTCTTATTCTTTGCT
This sequence comes from Bacillota bacterium, assembly GCA_023386815.1. Lineage (GTDB taxonomy): Bacteria > Bacillota > Clostridia > Lachnospirales > Lachnospiraceae > Mobilitalea. The sequence continues at coordinate 50,163 of JAEWIZ010000008.1, read as the reverse complement.
ATATCTTTCATAAAATCGCTGATCATGGCATTATCCGCTTTAATATCATCATAATAATAAAAAGCTAAAATCGCACTCTCGCTATCATCCGTATAAACAGAATCAGGTAAATCCTCTGGATCAAATTCATCTTTGATCTTATTCTGATCCATCATTTTAAACGAATTGGGTACAAGTGCTTGAACCTTGTTTGAATATACCGTTTTCTTACTAAGCTGCGTCTCATCAAAAAGATTAGTAAGCTCTTTTAACAAGCGCTTATCTGTATTAGCACTAAATGGCTTTGCTTTGTTTCCTATCACTTTAACATTAGAATATGTAAATATCTTCTTTCCAAACACTTTATCAACAATACCCTGCATCGGTATATATACTTCTCCACGTATCTTCTTAGCTGGTTCTGAAAGCTTAACACTCTTTTTACCGATGCTCATCTTGTTGCTTCCCAATTTTAGTTTGCAGGTCTTGCCACCGTATTTGATCGTGACCTCATTGGTTTTACTATTAAGCTTCATGTCTGCCTTAAAGGTTGTTGCTGCAAATTTCATTGGTATTAGTGTTGTTTTGTCATCAACGACCGGTGCACTTAACGGATTTGAAGAGTTTATCCAAACCTGTTTATTGTTTACAAAGGCCTTGTTAGAATTGGTGCTTATGACTACTGAATTGTTTAATCGCTTTTTTAAGGTGTCCGTTGCAGCATTCACGTGATTCGGCGGCAACATTGTTAATAGCATTGTGATCTGGCATACCATAATAATCAGTGCCAGAGCTTGTTTCATTATTTTCATTTCATCCTCCCGCTTTAAAAGCTTTCCCCTATGTATTTCATGTATTTCCTGTATCTGAAATGATATATGACATATCATATTCCTATTCTAACATACATATTAACTGGTAAAGCGCAATACAATCTGAGGAAAATGGATGAGTGAGTTTATGGAAGTGGGAGATAAAAAAGGAAGATATGTAAAGATATGGGTCCAAAGAAAAGACTACTTAATTTCAAGTAAAGTTCCATATCAACCTTATCAGCTGACATGGAACTTCAATGTCTTATTCCTTTATTATCTCCTATTATTTCTTTGATGGAACATTTCATAGTGATTCATGTATCTTTCATCGCAACTTTTATCTGTTCTTCCAAGCGAATGCATTTTATATCAACTTATATTACTATACTATTGACCGGTGAATATATCCATGTTCTTTCCTTGTCAATTTTAATCGTCACCATTTTTTCTTCTTTCCTGTATTGCTTGTTCATTTAGTACCCTATCTTGGTAACTTTCAACAATCAGTAATAACCATAATACAATTCCTAAGAGAACTGCTAAACCAATAAATATATAGCATAGTAGAACTATTTTGGCTATATAAAATATAACACCCAATACTGCAAATATGCCAATCGCTTTTACCATCTTCCATCCTGGCTCTAACATATTTAATTTATACTTAAATTTTTTCATCCGATACCTCCCCTGAAATACTCAATGGATTACTTCCTGCTTTTACCAAACCATTCAATCATCTCTTTTTCCATATCTTTAGGGAGCTTTTTATTATATACCTCATCATATAGCCATGCCAATGTCTTTTTACTTAAATAGTTTTTCATTTCATTTTCTGCTTCTAACATTACAACTTTTATTAGACAAGGACATTTGGTATAGGTATCTGGTAAATTTTTTTTATCTAATAATACATTGTTTTGTCTGATTTCTGCACATTGAAAAAAAGGTTCACGCCCTTCTACCGCTTCAACAACATCCCAAAATGTTATTTCTTCTGCGTGACCAGCTAGTGCATAACCACCTTTTGCACCTGGTAAAGATTTTATAATTCCTGACTTACTTAGTTTCGCAAATACCTTTGATAAATAAGTTTCGGAGACACCTTGAAAAGTCGCCAAATCCCTGATTCCCACAGATTCACCTTCTTCTAAATTTACCATATATAATAAGCAATGTATTGCATATTCTACTCCCACTGAAAATTTCATTATTCCTACTCCCTTGATATATAGTCTGTTATCCTTTATTAATCATATCTTATTATTTTTTCTTATTCAAGATAATTATGCAGTATTAAATCTATACTCTTGTACATTATATTTCTGTTGACAACAAGAAAATAAAATAGTACTATTATAGATACCACCTATCCACGATAATTTTTATCCATATATAAGAAAGAAGGAATACAAAATGCTTACTGAAAAATTTTATGAAGTATTAAAACACGAAGGAGTAGTGTCTATCGTATCCTGGAGCGCAGATGAAGCACATGTAACTTGCACTTGGAATTCCTACTTAGAAGTAACTGATGATGAGAGAATTTTAATCCCTGCGGCTGGAATGCATAGTACAGAAAATGATGTAAATCAAAATAGTAAGGTAAAAGTTACTCTAGGTGCTAGGGAAGTTATGGGCAACAATAATTACCAAGGCACAGGTTTTGAAATTGTAGGAACTGCAAAATTTCTTACTACTGGTACAGAATTCGATATGATGAAAGAAAAATATCCATTTTTAAATAGGGTGTTAGAAATAACTGTTGTTACAGCAAAACAATTACTCTAAACTTTGAATTTGGATACCTGTTCTTTCTATATAAGCCTAAGAGACCCTTATATCAACCTTTCAGTCAATATAAGGGTCTCTTAGGCTTTTCTTAAAAGAAACTACATCTCGAATCTAATGATACCTGAGCCTCCTCAATATTTCAAGGACACCTACTAATGCTAATATTATGAATGAAGTAATTAATAAAAATAATGTTATATATTTATATATACCAATTTTTTCAGAGCCAATATCTATTGAAACCTCTAAATAGCTTTATCATTATTTCTTCCTTCATTGAGTTTGACTGTACAGGCTTTCTGATATCCCTCTGGTGCAATTTCAAGATTACCACTTTCAATACTACTTAATCTTTCTATATCAGAACTACTTATATTCCTTTCTCTATAGTAAATATATAGTTTTCCAGTATTTTTTGAAGCTAAAGCTAATCGGGAACTTAACTGCATAGCAGGTAGTTTATTTTATCTGCTATACAAAAAAATTGGGAGCGAATTGCTTCGCTTCCCAATTGAACTTTCTATTACTAAAAAGTAATAAACAAGACTATGTCTTCCAACCATTCACTTTTCAGGTCTTCGGATGGTACTTCCTGTACTCTGACAGGTAGTCCTTTCGAATCACGAAAGTGCCTAGTTCTAGGGGCTTTTCACCTTAATACGAAAAAAATTTACCGCAAGGTATGCAAGCTGACATATTCCGAATAGCTGATACCCGTATATTTTTTGAAGCAGCGCCCAAAATAGTTCGGGTCAGGGATGCCGACAGCATCGGCAGTACAAAACATCTTCTTGCCTGTTCCGGCTAGCCCAATTGCCCGCTCCATCCGGCACTTGACTAGGAATTCGACAAAGCTCTTTCCTGTTTCCTGCTTAAATTTCCTGCTAAGATAGCTCGAATTAAATCCAAAATGTAGTGCCACAGAGGTAAGATTGATGTTAGAATCTGTGAAATTATCGCGTAAATACTTCATGATCTGCTCGATATCAGACGTAGTAATATCCCTTCCAATCTCCTGAGTACGAATTTTGTGTTTATCCATACTTTCTTTTATCTTGACTAACACCTCGGTCACCTCTTGTCTGACAAACGGTTTCAGCATATACTCTACCACCGGCAGACGAACACACTGCCGTGCATACTCGAAATCATCAAACCCTGTTAAAATGATAATCACCAAGTCAGTATATCGCTCCGTTGCAACCTGTGTGAATTCTATCCCATTCATAAAGGGCATGTTAATGTCGACAAAAACAATGTCAGGTCTTAACTCATCAATGATGTTAATAGCCTCTATACCACTCGCTGCCTCGCCTACCAATTCCATATCAAGCGATTGCCAGTCTATAGATGCCTGTAACAACCTGCGAGCAGACATCTCATCATCAATGATCATAACTCGGTACATTATTTTTCCCCCTCTGCTTTGGTTTCCCTCATCTTGGGAATGTAAATTTTAATTTCTGTATACTCGCCCGGTTCACTGCGTATCTGCACTACGTTGTCGCAGTCATAATAATAGCGTATCCGATTGATGGTACCACGCAGACCGAAGCCTGACAGCATTTTTGCATCATCCTCCTCGCTTGTCTCCAGAACGTTCTTTATCTGATCAGCACTCATGCCAACGCCGGAATCGTATACAATTATGTAAAAACCTCCCTCTTCCATTCGGGTAGTGATACGAATAACGCACTTTTCTCCCTTGAGACGCACTCCATGGTAGATACAGTTTTCCACAAGGGGCTGAAGAATCAGCTTAGGTATCATGCAATCGAGTGTACTATCGTCAAGAATATATTCATCATCAAATACATCTTCATACCGTAGCTTTTGTAGGGAGAGGTAATCCTGTGTAATGCGAAGCTCACGTTTTAGTGGTATATCGTGATCACCTTTGCTAAGGGAATTGCGGTAAAAGCTACCCAGTGTTTCCAGTGCATCGTGCACTCTGCTTGCATTCTCTTGAACTGCCATATAGCTGATGGTTTCTAGTGTATTATAGAGAAAATGTGGCTTTATCTGCTCTTGTAGAACACGCATCTCCGCCTTCTGTACGTTCTTTTCATCCTCCAGTAAGCGATTGAAAAGCTCGTTAAGATATCCTATCATGCTATTATAGCTTTCAGCCAATCGGCCAATTTCATTGTTTGGCATTTCGGCGTCAATCATCTTAAGCCATCCTGATGACTTCGTTCGTTCCATTGCTACACTTAGGTTTCTAATCGGTTGCGCAATATTAACCGTGATAAACAAGCCACAAACAAACACCGACAGGATAAATGCTGTCAGAGTCAACATCAGTGCATATATGGTATCTATCGGTAGTGCCTCTGCACCCTTACCACTTGCACACAGAACCACCAGTGGCTTTACCGCCTGTTTACCGGTCAGCGTCTTCTTCTCACCACCTAAATGGATATTCTTATATACCATACTGTCACTATTGTAGCTACTGTCATATAATGTGCTTATTTTTTCATTCCCACATAGAAGTGTACCCTCACTATCAAGTATACACATACCGCTGGAATTCTGCAGTGCAAGTGTATCATCAAATATTTTACTTGATATGTTCATGATAAGGATACCCAAGAGCTTTTGCGAATTAATATCGTAGATTGCACGCGACATAGTAAGAAAGGGCTTACTGTTGTTTTTTCTAATCGTGCCATTGCCATTAATCGAAATAACTGTACGACCACGTGCCTTCAATATATTAGAACGCTCCAAGTTGTTTAAATCGACAAAGTATTTACCTTGTCCTGTACTTACATACTCACCATCGTTGCGGAATATGTATACCGAATCGATATAGCTATACAAATATTGTATTTCATAGATACCCCTTCGTGCCTCATATATTTTATCTTTATCTAAATCTTTCGCCTTTAAATACTTCACAACTCTATCATTGACCATGATCAGACGTGATAAATAATTGTAGTTCACCAAACTTGCTCTGATGGTAGACACCACATTGTTGACTGCTGTTTCCGAAGTACTTATTTTGAAATCATCTTCTGTTCTCTTGCTTATGATAGAAGTTGCTATCATAAACATCATACAGAAAAATAACAACAGAATAATAAGCATTAACAGAGCCGTTTGCTGTAGCGACATTTTATTACCACGTTTTAAACTATTGCCGCCATGCCACATTTCTACACCTCAATCACCTATATTTGTGTAAATGCCAATCTTATACATTCATATGTTATCGTATCACATCCGCTCCTTATTATCAATATGGACAGACAAAATAGTCCAAAGCTCTGGTAACCAGACGAAACACATTCTGCAAGTTTGGAGAAAAAATAAGTCTCCGACTCTGTTATGTATATAGCTACTTAACAGAGTCCGAAACCCATATGAAACATAATTTTAATATCACTAACCCTTGATTGCTCCAGCAATGAAGCTCGCTTGTATTTTCTTGCTAAAGAACGCATAGAATAGGAGCGTCGGGAATGTTGCTAAAACCAACGCCGCACCGATCGGTCCCCAATCCGTCGTATACTGTCCGGAAAGTGCCTGCACACCGACAGGCAGTGTTTTGTGCGCGGAATCAGTAATAAAGTTATTCGCAAACATCAACTCGTTCCAGCACTGTAGGAATGTGTAAATAGACACCGTTGCCACAGCCGGCTTCATCAACGGTACTATAATCCGAAAGAAAATACCCCATGTATTGCAACCATCAATACATGCCGCTTCATCAAGATCCATGGGCAATTCTTGCATGAAACCTGTACAAATGAGTATCCCCATCGCCAATGAAAAGGCAGCGTAGGGAATAATAAGAGAAATATATTTATTGAGCAAATCCAGTCTTGAAAGGGTGACATAAATAGGCACGAGTGCTGCATGAATCGGAATTGTCAATCCAAGCATAAAAAAACCGTTCATTCGCTTCCTTCCCTTCCAAATAAATCTTGTCAGAGCAAAGGTCGCCATGAGTGAAAAAAGCATAACTATAATAATGGTCGTAAGGGAAACTATGACACTATTTACGAAATATTTTCCAATATGACCCACACTCAATGCCTTTTGATAATTAGACCAGAGCCACTCTTTCGGAAGTCCGGCCACATTAACGCCAAATATCTCCGTATTACTCTTGAGCGAGAAAGTAAACATCCAATAGACAGGGAACAGGTTAATCAATGCCCAGATGCCAAAGACTATATATACCAAAACCTCTTTACCCTTGCTTCTCTTCATCAAGTTGGACTCACCTCGGTGTATCGATTTCTTATTTTTCACGTTGTTAATCCTCCTTATTCTTGAATATGCGGCTTATAATCATAGCAAATGAGAAGCACAAAATGATGAGAAGGAAAGCAATCGTACTACCCATACCATATCGATTACGCAGGAACAACATACTTATCATCAGCGTACTGGGCACTTCGGTCGCGTGTAACGGTCCGCCATTTGTTAAAACATAGATTAAATCAAAAGCCTTAAGGGAGCCTGTAACAGCGAAGATCGTACTTATCTTCAGTATAGGCTTTATGTATGGTATCACAATATAACGGTTTACCTGACCCTCTCTGGCTCCATCAATCATTGCAGCCTCGCGATACTCGGTAGGAACACTCTTGATACCTGCAAACATTAGCAGCATATGATAACCGACATACTGCCATAAAACAGGTACGAAAGCAGCGCCGAGTGCAGTCTTTACATCTCCAAGCCAAATCTTTGCCAAGCTATCCAGTCCAATAGATTTCAGCACTACATTAAGTAAACCGTAGGATGGATTGTAAATCTTTAGCCAGAGCTGACCGATAACAACAGTCGAAATAAGAACTGGTATAAAATAAATTGTTAGAAAACCTCGTTCACCCTTTCTTCCCCTACCGAGAAGTAGTGCAAGACCCAGTGCAATAGGCAACTGAATTACTACGGAAAGCAATGCTAAAAGCATTGAATTGCCCAGAGCCTTCATAAAGCCTATTGAATTACTGGTAAATAGTTCCGTATAATTTTCTAATCCAATGAAAGTCTTTTTTCCAAAGCCGTTCCAATCAAATAAACTGTAATAGCCCGATACAAATATCGGTGCTATAAGAATGAGTAAAAAAAGCAACAACGCAGGGAGAATAAAAAGAATAATTGTTAGTTTATTACTATATAGGTTTTTCATCTTGATCCCTTCCCTATTAGATAAGAAGCGGTTCCCAGATGATTTCGTTCCAGACAATCGTTGGGAAACCGCTTCTTTCTTAGTCGAATTAGAACCTGGCAACGTAACGGCTCTCATTCATATTTCTTAAATTATCATGTACTTCCCAGAATTACTTAATATCCTTTACAAGACCATCCACAAATGCCTTACCGTCGATAGCAGAAGAATAAATCTGGCTTACATAGTCAAGATAAATGTTTGCGGTATCAGCAGGCATTGCATTGTCACCAAACGGAACTAACTGGCTTGAATTAGCAACAATCTCAGCAACAGACTGTGTCAAAGGATTGATGGATGAATAGTCACCATTAGGATCTTGTGTCCATGCTGGAAGTCCATTACCATCAAGGTAACCATATTTGCAGATGTTTCTAGCAATTTCAAATGCACTATCTGCAGCAATTGCTGCATTCGGAGAATCAGCTGCAACAGCAAGTCCATCAGTCGGTCCACCAATGAGCTCACCCAACTTAGACTTCGTAGTATCAATAACCGGGAACTCAGCAACCTGAATCTTATCGGTCAGACCCGCATTAGCAAAATCAGCACAGTTCCATGTACCATTGATATAGAAAGCGTATTTTCCTGCGATGAAGTTTGCTTTAACCTCGTCATTTGAAAGTGCAATTCCTTCCGGATCAAAATACTTTTTGTTAATCATTTCCTGGAAGATGCCAACTGCCTTAACTACATCATCGTTAGCCCATGAAGCTTTGCCGGTAAAAATATCATTCATGGCAGGAGCACCAGCAGTCTTCTCAATAATGGACTCAAGATACTCGGTTACACACCAGGTCTCTTTTCCTGAGCATCCAAAAGGAGTAATTCCCTTTGCAACAAGCGCATCGCAAGTAGCAATCAGCTCGTCGTAGGTAGCAGGAACCTTATCAATGCCTGCTTGCTTAAGAAGATCCATATTGGAGAACATAGCTACGATGTTCATAGTGATTGGAGCGGCATAAGGCTTGCCATCATATGTAACGTTGCCCATCATAACTTCAGGCAATTCAGAAGCATACTTAGCATAAGCTTCATCTGCAGCATAAACACGACCCGCATCAACAAAATCACCAAGGAAAGCACATCCCCATGTGTAGAAGATATCAGGTAATTCGTTTGCTGCAACAGCAGCCTTAATCTTTGTCTTGTATTCCTGGTTTTGTGTAGCTTCCCAAGTAAGGTTGATTTCGGGATGAGCTGCCTGGAAATCAGCAATACCAGCTTCATAAGCATGACGATTTGAATCACTCTCTACAGCGATACACCACATAGTGAGGTCGATAGGCTCACTCACGGTTGCGGTAGGCTCTTCGGTTGCAGCAGCGGGTGCTTCCGTTGCTGCAGGTTCATCGGTTGTGGCAGGTGCTTCGGTTGTTTTTGATTTTCCGCATCCAACGAGAGATACGATCATCCCCAGAGTCAGTAGCAATACAATAACTTTTTTCATAATTTTCCTCCTTAAATATTGTTTTATTTATGTTTGTGTGATATGACCCGGTGTATCTTTGAAGCATCCGGCATTCTGCCGCATGTCAGTTAGGTGCACATCACATTTCCCATCCTTGTTATTTGTCGCTTATTCTAACCATGCGCCACGGATATTCAATGTTCAGCTTATTCTCTTCCAACCGAAAATAACACACTGTATCTTCAAACATATCATTGTAAACAAGTTTAAAGGTCGAATTCTCATCATCTACCGTATAGTAGCCAGGAAAAATATCGTCCTCCATGAATGTTCCTGCCTCAGTAAAGGAGTAAGACCAGTGTTTTTCTACACATGACCATTCACCTACCAGGCTAGAAGGCTCGCCCTCACCAGCAAAGGTATATGTATTGTTACTATATAGGTATATCCCCTCGTCATCAATTGTATAGCGAAGCTGTATTGTCTCGCCAGCTTTATCCTTTAGCGTAATAAACTGACTGTCACAATCAAAGGAATAGTCCTTGCCTTCATACTGTGCCGTACCATCTTCGCGAAATACAGCTATCGCCGTCTCTTTATCGTGTATATATGCCCAACTGCCATATAACCCCAGTGCTTCATTTGATTTAGCGATGTCATTCTCATTCTTACCGCATGCTGTCATCAATAGTAGCATGAGTACGACAGCAAAAAAAATTGGCAGATATTTTTTTATTTTCATACAATTACCTCTTTTCCTTCTCATTATATAATTATTCATCTGGAACACAAATAGATTTTTTTTACTTAAAGAAGCACAATTTTTACCTTTTTTACCAATTCGTATTTTTATTTCACTCTATGTCTAGGGCAATTTATAATTGAGTAAAAGAGGGAAATTTGGATGTCGGATGATGCTGGACCGAACGTGTCGGATGAGATGAAGATAGCGGTGAATCCTAGGAATTCTATTACTTAAACAAAGGGCTTACCACCCGCATAGCAGGTGGATTTTAGTTTCAAATGTCTACACGCTGCGCAGACATTTTCAACAGGCTAAAGCCGTATTAAAAACCATCTGCCCTTTGGTGCAAGCACCAGAGCAGATGGTTTCCATTTATCAAGCACTACGTGCTTGGCTCATTTATTTCGCGATTATTTATTGTTTAACACTGCCTGAGCTGCTAATAAGGTAGGTATTGTTTTGTGCTTATCTGCATTTGTGCTAATACTTCCTTGTAGTACTAATGTTTCACAAGTATTTTTAATTGACCTTCCCAATTCTTACGGCCAATTCCTTTTTCTACAAGATCATCAAGTGTTATGATATCTGTTACCATATTCGGAAATTTAATCTTTTCATCAGCCACCATGGACAAATACATTTGGATTTCTTCTGGTGTATACACAAACGAAGTTATTAAATCAATCTCTCTTGGTGCAACCATCGCAAGGATCAGTTTATCCATTGGTTCTCCCGGACATCCAACGAGTACAACCTGACTTCCATTCTTCGCCACGTGATAAATACAGTTAAGCACGCTATTCTGATTTCCAGCACACTCGAAGGTAACGTCAGCACCATCCTCATTACCAAGCAATCTTCTCACTTCTCCTGCAAGGTTTTCACATGTTTTGGCATCGATACACTCATCTGCTCCATAAGACTTTAATAGATCAAACTTCTTGGGATTTGTTCCAATTGCAATTACTTTTCTAGCTCCAGCCGCTTTCGCAATTTGTATTAAAGAAATACCAATTGGCCCGGTTCCTGATATAACAACATTATCTCCAAATTTGAAATTTGATTTACGAAGTGCATGTAATGCCACACAGATTACATCAAACAGGACTGCCTCTTCTGGTTTCACATTATAAGGAATTTTGATAATCATAGTATGTTCAACATCCTGTACCAGCATATATTCAGCATATCCACCGTCAGGACCTCCAATCCCAGCAGTGCGTCCAAATCCGTGAACACAAATATTTGGCTTTCCACTCTTGCAAGCAAAACAAGCTTCCTTACAATAAGAAGGTGGTCCGCATAATACTTTATCACCAACTTTAAGGTTATTTACACCTTCACCAATTTCATAAACTGTACCAACATTTTCATGACCTAAAACAATAACTGGCTTAATAATTTCATGTTTATAGGCTTCAATATCTGTTCCGCAAACACCGGTATAATCCATTTTTATTACAGCTTGCCCATAACCGGCTTTTGGAATTGGTCTTTCTTCAATTTTAATATTACCTTTTCCGTAAAATACTGCTGCTTTCATCATTGTATGTCTCCCTTAAATCTAAAATCAGTTTATTTCCTGTTCAAATGAATGACCTGTAACTCAGTGCAATGATCATTAGTTGTAGCAAGGATTACTATAAACAGTTTATTTATTTCTTTCATCATAGGCAGGCTTACGTCCAAGGATAATTAGAAGTATTGCTGCAATTATAACTGCTCCAACTAAAACAAAATAAGCCATGTTAATATTACCTGCAGCTATAAATTTACCCATATACATACTTGCAAATGCAGCAATAACTCCCTGTATAGCAAAAAGAATTCTTGTAACTGCCAAAAAGTTTTTACGTCCAAAAACATAAACATTGATAGAAGGACGAAGGTTTGGACATCCTCCTGTAATACCTGCATATCCAATCGTTGCCATAATTACAGTTACAACTGTATTTCCTCTGGTCAATCCCATTCCAAGAAAACCAATTATGTATAATACACACATACATAAAGATGCCTTTGGTGTTCCATATTTATCATCAATTACACCTAGTAAATAACTAATAGGAATACCAACAATTGCACCTACTGCAAGACTTGAGAGATACAAGGATGCACTCACACCATTCATTGTCATTGCCGGTACAAAAAATGCAGTAATACAGGTAATACCAAAATATAAAATGCCATAGGATATAATCAACATCCAAGCATCTGCCTTTGACAATATTTCCTTTATTGACATTGGTTTCTCTATATTTTCATGTTGCGGAATTATTTCTGTTAACTCACCATCCGGATATAGACCCACATCTGATGGTGAATTTGTATAAAATATTCCTATCAGCACAGCAATAATCAAAATAATTACTCCGAACACAAAGTATGTACCAGAAAATTTGAGTCCTCCATTGATGCCCAATTTAGAAATTGCAACAAAAGTTGCTGATGCTAACGGAGCTCCAATTGTTATTATTCCTAATGCCTTTCCTCTGTTTTTTGCCCACCAATTATTACACATATTTTGTGCACCCTGTTCAATAATGACAGTCATGATACGCATAATCAAAAAAGCTATTATAAACAGAGCAGCGCTACCAATTTTATCTGATAAACCAATAAGAGCAACAGTTATAGCAATCAGCACTACTGCACCAACAATTACTCTTTTTCCATTGACTTTCATAAATAAAGTGTTTACAATATACACCAACGGAACTGCCAATAAACTTCCATATGTAATTGTTGACGTTATTACTGTAATATCCCACCCAGTATCACTTATTAAAGAAGTTGTGAGTAGATTTATTTGTTCCCCTGTTAAAACTGCGAACAAATAATAAAAGGCCATTCCTAGAATTACTAATGGAACTGCTTTACTTATAAAGCGCTTATCTTTTACTCCTCCAAATAAATTAAACATATACATCCTCCTTGTTTTTAATAGATAATAATATGATAGCATCCCCTATATCCTGTGTAAAACAACGGTTTTGTTGATTGCTCACAATAAAATCACTGACAACATTTACATACTTTATCTTTATTTCTTGTTACATATTATATATTTGCTATAATTCATCCATTTTCCCCATTACTATTTTGTGCATTTTTACCACATCGTTAATAACATTGCTTTCAATAGTTGTAGCCTTACAAATTTATTCTTAAAAGAGGAGATTTGTTAAATATGACCCACTTAAGTTTACTCTGTTTTAAGTCAATTGCACGAACCAAGAGTTTTTCTATCACTGCAAAAGAGCTAATGATTAGCCAGCAGGCTGTAAGCCGTTTTATACACCAGTTAGAAGATGAGCTCCAATACCCTCTTTTTCTTAGGAACAATCAAACAGTCTGCCTAACGAAAGCCGGGGAACAAATGCTTCAATATATTTTAACCAACGAACAAGAGCTGAATAAATTAACACAGAATATCAGATTGAAGAGAGACGAAAATACCTTGCAAATAGGATATAGTCATTGGATTGGGAACATACAATGCCTGAAAGATGCAATGAAACAATTCCAAGTTGATCATCCATATGTTCAAATCTTTAATTATGAATTAAATGCATTTGAGCTCAAAGATTTTATGGAAAATAATCGACTTGATCTGGTTGTAACATCTAGATCTGAACTGAGTAACTGCATTACACCAAGAAGTAGTAGTCATTTATGTGAAATCCCTCTATGCTTATGCATTGGTACTGAATATGCTAATAAAAATAATTTAACATCATTGTCTGATCTAATCTCACATCCACATCTAACATCATTTGCTGGAGAAAACAGTGAGAATGAAGTTCGTAGAAGAGTTTTACGGGAATACGCCCAGATTGATGTGATTCCACAACAAATTGAAATTTACCCCAATATTGAATCCGTAATGATCAATGTTTATATGGGTAATGGAGTTACCTTTGCCATTCCTAATGAATATTTAATCGCTTCTGGTAAATTTACCTTTATTCCATTGAAAGAAAGGACTGTTACGGTAATTTCAAGTATTTTTCAGAAACACAGTAAACCACTGACAAAAGAACTGAAAGAATATTTATTCTGTAATGAGAGGTGTCAACATGAACGAAAGGCAAATACAATGTTTTCTAACAGTTGCAGAAACTGAAAGTTTTACTTTAGCAGCTGAAAAATTGTATTTATCTCCACAAGCAGTCAGTCAACAGATAGCAAATCTCGAACACGAATTATCAACTCAGCTCTTTATTAGAAATAATAAATATGTAGCTCTGACTGAAGATGGCATACAATTTTATGAATTTTATAAGGTCTCCCAAGAAAATTATACTCGTACATTAAATAATATACGCTTTACATACCTTGATATGCGTTCGCAATTTAGTATCGGATATTCCGAATGGATTGATCCCTATGGTGAAATCGATAAGGCTATTTATTCATTTCGATTAAAAAATACTAAAACCCGTTTTAAAGCCTATCAGTATTCCAATGATATTTTATATAAAGAATTAGAAGAAAATCATCTCGATGTTGCATTATTATGCTATAACCAATTTTTAACACCTGGAGAATTTGGAGTATCTCTATTTGCCAAAGAAGATATTCGCTTATATGCACCTCTGGATATCAAAGACGATGTACCAGATAAAAACTGTTGGGGGCTACCTCATATTGACGCTCCCTATGGTCTGCTGCAGACCGAAGAATGGGTAGAAATATCAAAACGTATGAATCAGATGTTGGGACAATCTCCTACAAATCATATTATAATGCCTAATTTACAATCAGTCTGGGCTTGTTCACAAAATATGCGATGTACAGTAGCTTGCGATGAACGCTTTGGTTATCTTCATAATACAAAAACTTTAAGAAGTTATTCCTTGCCCTATTCTTCTTACCTCTGTTGTATTTGGAAAAAATCAAATGAAAATCCTTTAATTGAAGAATTTGTGAAGCATCTTAAAGAAGTATACAATGATGATTTGAGTTTATAATAGCACTCTACCATTTATAACATGATAGAGTGCTTTATTTTTAGTTTTAGATTCTCTTCAATATAATCAGTGGGTGCCCTATAATTAAAAACCTTAAAAACCATCTGCCCTTTGGTGCAAGCACCAGAGCAGATGGTTTTCATTTATCAAGCACTACGTGCTTGGCTCATTTATTTCATGATTATTTATTGTTTAACACTGCCTGTGCTGCTGCAAGTCTTGCGATCGGCACACGGAAAGGAGAACAAGAAACATAGTTCAAACCTACCTTATGGCAGAATTCAACGGTTGAAGGATCTCCACCGTGCTCACCACAGATACCAAGCTTAATGTTTGGTCTTGTAGCGCGGCCTTTTTCAGATGCCATCTTAACTAACTGGCCAACACCTTCTTGATCAAGTCTTGCAAATGGATCGGACTCGAAGATCTTGGTCTTGTAGTAGGAATCTAAGAACTTACCAGCATCATCACGGGAGAAACCGAAAGTCATCTGTGTTAAGTCGTTTGTACCGAAGGAGAAGAACTCAGCTTCTTCAGCGATTTCGTCAGCAAGTAAAGCTGCACGAGGAATTTCGATCATTGTACCAACATGGTATTCGATATCGGAATTCATCTCTTTCTTAACTGCTTCTGCAGTCTCAACAACGATTTCTTTTACGAACTTAAGCTCTCTCTTCTCACCAACAAGTGGAATCATGATCTCAGGAACGATATTGAAGCCTTTTTCATTCTTAACTTCGATTGCTGCTTCCATAACTGCTCTGGTCTGCATTCTTGCAATTTCAGGATATGTTACAGCAAGACGGCAACCTCTGTGACCCATCATAGGGTTGAACTCGTGTAAGGAATCACAAACTGCGTTAACTTCTTCTACAGTAAGACCCATATCTTTTGCTAATGCTGCGATATCGTCTGCATCGGTAGGAACGAATTCATGCAACGGAGGATCCAGGAAACGGATAGTAACTGGTCTACCTTCCATTACTTCGTAAAGACCCTTGAAGTCACCCTTCTGGAAAGGAATTAACTCATTAAGAGCTGCTTCTCTAGCTTCAACAGTCTTAGAAAGGATCATCTTTCTGATCTTGTGAATTCTGTCACCTTCGAAGAACATATGCTCTGTACGGCAAAGACCGATACCTTCTGCACCAAACTTAACAGCGTTAGCTGCATCAGCAGGTGTATCAGCATTGGTTCTTACCTTTAAGGTTCTGATTTCATCAGCCCATGTCATAATTCTATCAAAATTACCACTAATGGAAGCTTCTACAGTAGGGATATCTCCAATGTAGATGTTACCTGTGGAACCGTCTAAAGAGATATAATCTCCTTCTTTCACTGTATTACCAGCGATTGTGAATACTTTTGCTTCTTCGTCGATAACGATCTCGCCACAACCGGATACACAAGCAGTACCCATACCACGAGCAACAACGGCTGCGTGAGATGTCATACCACCACGTACTGTTAAGATACCTTCAGCTGCATGCATACCTTCGATATCTTCTGGAGATGTCTCAAGACGAACAAGGATTACTCTTTCGCCAGCTTCATGATGATTTTTTGCATCTTCTGCTGTAAAGTATACTCTACCAGCTGCTGCACCAGGAGATGCAGGAAGAGCGCTACCTACAGGCTTAGCTTCTGCTAATTTCTTAACATCAAAGGTAGGATGTAATAACTGATCTAAGGACTTAGCTTCAATTCTCTTGATTGCTGTTTCTTTTGTAATCTTTCCTTCATCTACTAAATCACAAGCGATCTGAAGAGCAGCAGGAGCTGTTCTCTTTCCGTTACGTGTCTGTAAGAAGTAAAGCTTCTTATCTTCAATTGTGAATTCCATGTCCTGCATATCTGTGTAATGATTCTCAAGAAGAGTAGCAATTCTCATGAATTCAGCATATGCTTCTGGCATATCCTCTTCCAATCTGGAGATAGGAAGTGGAGTTCTGATACCAGCAACAACGTCTTCACCCTGAGCATTGATCAGGTATTCACCGTAGATCTTAGCTTCACCAGTAGAAGGGTTACGTGTAAATGCTACACCAGTACCTGATGTATCACCCATGTTACCAAATACCATTGCCTGAACGTTAACAGCAGTACCCCAATCGCCAGGGATATCGTTCATTCTTCTGTAATAGATAGCACGTGGGTTGTCCCATGAACGGAATACAGCAGTTACAGCTTCAATTAACTGATCTGCAGGATTCTGAGGGAAATCTGTGCCTTTTTCAGCTTTGTATAATGCTTTGAAACCAGCGATAACTTCTTTTAAGTCATCTGCAGTAAGCTCAGTGTCATAATGAACACCTTTTGCTTCCTTGATTTCATCTAATACTCTTTCGAATTTAGACTTGGAAACTTCCATAACAACGTCTGAGAACATCTGAATGAATCTTCTGTAAGAGTCGTATGCGAATCTAGGATTTCCTGTCTTCTTTGCAAAACCTTCAACAGCTGCATCAGTTAAACCTAAGTTAAGGATTGTATCCATCATACCAGGCATGGATGCTCTAGCACCAGAACGAACAGATACTAATAAAGGATTCTCGGTATCACCGAATTTCTTTCCCTGCTCTTCTTCAAGTACTGCTAAAGCTGCAAAAATCTGACCTTTAATTTCATCAGTGATCTTTCTACCGCTATTGTAGTAATCTGTACAAGCTTCTGTTGTTACTGTAAAACCTTGAGGAATTGGAAGACCTAAGTTAGTCATTTCTGCTAAGTTAGCGCCTTTACCACCGAGAAGGTTCTTCATATCTGCCTTACCTTCTTTGAACAAATATACCCATTTTGCCATTTTGTAAGTGCCCTCCTAAAATAATTTTATATGTTTACAATTTGTTACAGAACTATCATTGAACAAGTTTTTGAAAGCATCTCACAGTTGCCCGCAAAAGCTTTCTCTATCCTGTTCATCAATTGAGCGCCAAAAGTACTAAGCAAGCATAGCGAATACTTCGTTATGTTAGCCTAATACTTTTATCACTCAACGGACAATCCTATATCAAATTATAACTCACGTTTGGTATTTCTATGCACTGACGAACGTTTAACGCTCATCGTGTTCGATTATAACATATACTATTGCGGTAAGAAAGAGTTTTTTTGCTAAAATTTAAATTTATTCTCAAAATAAGCCTTTAGATCCACAATTTTTATTCTTTCTTGCTCCATCGTATCTCTATCACGGACGGTAACAGCTCCATCTGTTTCTGATTCAAAATCATAGGTAATGCAGAATGGTGTACCGATTTCGTCCTGTCTGCGGTAACGTTTTCCGATATTTCCTCTATCATCAAATTCGCAGTTATAGGTTTTGCATAATTCCATAAATATTTTCTCAGCTGGATCGGACAGCTTCTTGGATAAAGGAAGTACTCCGACCTTAACTGGTGCCAGTGCCGGATGAAAACGCAATACGGTACGAACGTCACCTTCTGCTATTTCTTCTTCATCATAGGCTGCACATAAGAACGCTAAAACAACGCGATCTGCACCTAAGGATGGCTCTATTACATAAGGAATATATCTTTCTTTCTTCTCATCATCAAAATAACTCATATCTTCCTTGGATACATTCTGATGCTGTGTTAAGTCATAATCAGTACGGTCTGCAATCCCCCAAAGCTCACCCCAGCCAAATGGGAATAGGAATTCAATATCAGTAGTAGCTTTACTATAGAAAGAAAGCTCTTCTGCGTCATGATCGCGGACTCTCATCTCTTCATCCTTCATACCAAGGCTCTTTAACCAATCAATACAGAATTGTCTCCAGTAGGTAAACCACTCTAGGTCAGTATTTGGCTCACAGAAGAACTCTAACTCCATCTGTTCAAACTCTCTGGTACGGAAGGTAAAGTTACCTGGTGTAATCTCGTTACGGAAGGACTTACCAATCTGTCCAATACCAAATGGAATCTTCTTACGAGAGGTTCTTTGAACATTCTTAAAGTTTACGAAGATACCCTGTGCTGTTTCAGGTCTTAAGTATACGGTATTCTTTGCATCTTCCGTTACACCCTGAAAGGTCTTGAACATCAGGTTAAACTGACGAATATCAGTAAAATTATGTTTTCCACAGGTAGGGCATGCAATATTGTGATCTTCGATATACTTCTTCATCTCATCATTTGGCCAAGCATCCACAGAGCCTTCAACCTCAATATTGTTTTCCTTATTATAATCTTCAATGATCTTGTCTGCACGGAAACGCTCATGGCATTCCTTACAGTCCATCAAAGGATCAGAGAAACCACCCAAGTGACCGGAAGCAACCCAAGTCTGGGGATTCATAAGGATCGCACAGTCAACACCCACGTTATAAGGATTTTCCTGAATAAACTTTAACCACCATGCTTTTTTCACGTTATTCTTGAGTTCAACACCAAGATTTCCATAATCCCAGGTGTTTGCTAAACCACCATAGATCTCGGAGCCAGGATATACAAATCCTCTTGCTTTTGCTAACGCTACTATTTTCTCCATTGTCTTTTCCATATGCTCATCCTCACATTTGTCATTATTATTTCATATAGGAATCGATTCATAACAGATAGTCTGTGCTCCAATCATTCCTATGATAATTCATATTAAAAAATTATTTTTTAAACACTACAATTGTCATTCCCTCAGCAGCTCCATCCACTTCATTTTCATTTACAAGAGTTGCTTTTTCTGAATAATATTTCACTTTACCATCAGTAACAATATGATATGGCTCATTTAAGACCAGGATCCTCAATTTCTCATCCTTTAGGATCTCATCGGTACTTGCCAGTGAACCGTTTTTAGCATCAATCAGGGTAGATGGAAGCTTTAATGAGATATCCCCGATACCACCAGCAAAATAAGCAGCAGACACTTCGTTGAAGTTTGCATATTGATCCATACCGGAATAGGTAAGTATCATGACTGCTTTGTCATCCTTTTTATCTACTTCATCTACTGTAATCTTTTCATCTCCAACCTGTTTATTATAAGCATTTACCTGTTCTTCGATATACTCTTTCAATTCATCTAAATCATAATAGTTCTTATCAAAATCTTCTATTGTTGCTACTTGAAGTTCACCATTTGATTTCGCAACTATCGTATTTGCTGTTATTTTATCTACCTTTAATTCTTCATTTGTACAACCCACTACTCCTAACATTAACAGCAGTGCAATCGTGCAAAGAACTACTCTTTTCATAGATACCTCCATTCGAGCGCTTCGAGACGTCATACATATTAGTAAAAATCAAAATGAAAATCCCAATGGCTAAGATTGGGTTCATATCATTTTAACCTTAATATAATATAATTTCAATACATATTTATAAAATTATATCCACTTATGACTATTTCTCCCTATTGTCAATTAATCAGCTATTTCTTGCTTCTATATTATATAGGTTTTAATATATCGGTTTTAATATCTCAAGAGATTTAAATTCATGATCAACATAACAATCCAAATATCGTTTCACACAGCGCTGCAACTCATTTAGCACAGTATCCGTAACCCGGAAGGTATACAGCTTTTCCACTTCTTTGGATATTATGTATTGCATTGCATATAAGGTTGATGTGTTAATTTCTAATGCACTTTTATCATTTGCTAAACATTCACTGCATAATATTCCTCCAGATCTTGCACTAAAGTAATATCTTCCAGCTATTTTTTGCATATCCGAGACATTGGCACCAGCGAATTGAGCACCACATTTTACGCAAGAAAACACCTGCGGCATTTCCCCATTCAATGCCATTATTTTCAACTCATAAATAGCTTTAACCAGCGGGAGTTCAATGGTTTTTTTCGATAACACCCGCAAGGTTTGATATAACAGCTTTAAAATATTCTTTTCATCATTATTTTCTTTGGTCAAATAATCTGCAAACTCACAAAAATAAAAAGCGTAGCAAAGACTCTCAAAATCCTCCCTTAATTCACCAAAATAATTAGAGATCTCCGCGGATACTATATTATAAGAAGATTTCCCTGCATATAATGAAAACTCACCAAAGGAAAAGGGTGCTGAACATGCCAATAAGGCGCTGTTAGGTCTTCTGGCGCCTTTGGCAAAAGCTGTAATTTTTCCTTTTTCCGTGGTTAAAATAACTAACCGTTTGTCATATTCACCAACTGGCATGGCTGACAGAACCATCCCCGTCACGGTAGTTGATACCGGCAACCGCTCCACCTTCTTTGTTCTCTTTACTAAGACGCTCTGGCTGAATCTCCTGTGCAAACTCAACATGCATGTCTGGAATTTCAGTTTCCTCTCTTGTACAAGCAATATAATTTAAGTAATCGTCAACTTTTCCGGTGTTGATAAACCTTTTCCAAGAATCAAAATTTTTCATATTCATTCGAGCCCCCTAAAATATATATGTTATACTTTTAGGTTTCCCATAAAATCCAACCTTAAACTAGAGAATATATCCCAAGTGAAAATAATTAGTTGATCCTTGACATTCTCAAAACATCTTCTTTGTTTAAATCCAATAAAAAAATATTCCTAACCTGATACTAATGCCATCTCGTCAAACCTCCAAGACGCAGTAAATCACCGAAACATACATACAACCTATATCTCTGGTTTGGAGGGCATGAGTTACAACACCTATGCTCATGAATAGAGTACAGATAAGGCAGTTTTGCGCAGACCGGCCGCTAGCAGTTGTATATCTTTCGTTTAAGACTCTGCAAAAATGCGAGCTCGCGCGAGCATTTTTGTACGCCAGAGGCTTAATAAGAAAGATACTGCGTACGGGAAAGGCAAGCAAAACGGACTTATCTGTGCTCTATTCATGTACAAACGCTCTCACTCATGCCCTCCAAACCAGCACACATTCTATGCTATTTCCAATATTTACTCGTCCCTTCCATATCCGAAGTTTTTCATCAGGAAGTCACTATCTCTCCAATCCTTCTTCACCTTAACCCAAAGCTGTAAATTCACTCTGCAGTCCAGCAGATTTTCGATCTCTCTTCTTGCCTGAGTACCAATCTGCTTTAACATACTGCCACCCTTTCCAATGATCATCCCCTTATGAGAATCTCTTTCGCATACGATGGTCGCATCAATATCTATCATCGGGCTGTTGCCATGAGTCTGGGGACGTTCTTTCATACGATCAATGCTGACAGCGATTCCATGCGGAATCTCATCCTCCAAAAGTCTGAGTGCCTTTTCTCTAACTAACTCTGCAACAATTTGTCTCTCCGGCTGATCTGTGATCGTGTCCTCATCATAATACATCGGTCCTTCGGACAGATATGAATAGATTTCGTTCAATAGTTCCTTTGTATTATCACCTTTTAAGGCTGATACTGGGATAATTTCGGCGAAATCACAAATATCTTTATAAGCAGCAATAAAGGATAAGATCTCCTCTTTTTTTACTGTATCTATTTTATTAATTACCAGGAATATCGGAGTTTTTACCTTACGCAGCTGTTCTGCAATGCGTTGCTCTCCTGCACCGATAAATGTGCTTGGCTCCACCAGCCACATTACGATATCAACTTCACTCATGGTACGCTCAGCAACATTTACCATATATTCCCCAAGCTTATTTTTTGCCTTATGAATACCGGGCGTATCTAAAAATATGATTTGTCCCCGTTCATCAGTATATACGGTCTGTATGCGGTTGCGTGTTGTCTGAGGCTTATTTGATGTAATCGCTATCTTCTGTCCGATTAACTGATTCATCAGCGTTGACTTTCCTACATTAGGTCTTCCAATCAGAGTTACAAACCCAGACTTAAATTTTGTATCCTTCATTCTATCCTCCATAGCTGCAGCAAGCTCATTCAGGTGCCATAAATCATTCCGGTACCGAATAAATTTGCATTGCATACATGTTCATCCGGTTTGCTTTACTTTGATTTATGGCACCAAAATACTACTTATTGATTTGATTTCATTATACTTTTAATTTCCTTGAATAAATCCTTATTCTCATTTATCTTTTCTTCATTACCTATAACACAGATATTTCCTGCATCCAGAACAGCCTGAATCACCTTGTGTTGATCCCTGAGATCCTGAACGGTTACATTTAACACCTGTTCACGCTCTTTCTGAAGATCTTCTTCCGTAATTCCAGCAAGATACATGCTAAGGGAACGTTTTCCCATCCCCTGAGGTGTTAACGGGGTATCCAGCGTACTGAAGGTTCCTATAATATATTTTGTAATATCTCTTTCATCCGCATCAAAGTTCTTAACGAACTCCACTGCATTCTCATAAATAAGATTCGTTTCCTTCAAATTAGGATCGCGATAGGAGGTGAAATAAGCATCTCCGTCCACTCCTGAAAATCCGCACATACAGCCGTAGGCGCCACCCTTTACTCTCACATTCACCCAGAGATAATCATAGCTCAGGATGGTCTTTAGAACTTTTAGAGCTCCTGAATATTCCAACCCTGCCTTTATATAATTGCCTGCTCTTGCTACATATTGAACCTGGGATGCAGTCTTGAAGCCTTCATTCAAACATACTGGCTTTAAGGCCTCCATATTATAAGAGGTAAATAGATTTGAATCTGCTATCGCCGGTAATGTGTTACTAAAAGCAGGGAGCTTCTCCTCAAATCTTGCATATCCTTCCTCATCCGCTGTAATACTTACCGTCAGATTCTCTTTCGTAAAGATCATTGCCAGCAGCTCTTGCATCTTTGTAATGGCAAGATCTGCTTTAGCCTGGAAATTATCCGATAAGTCCTCCATAAATTTATAGAATTCAATACCTGTTGTAATCTCTTTAAATAGTCCATGTGCAGAATAATAGGACATGGCACGGTCAATTGCAACAGAATGACCGGATGAATTGAAATTCATTTGCAGCTTTGATTTCATCTCATCTACGATTTCTTTCAGACGCTTCTTATCATTCAGCTTCGTTTGATGAATAATCTCCTCTATTAAACGGAAGCCTTCTGTCAATTTATCATATAATACCTTCGAACTGAATTCAAATACCGGATAGTAATTCTCCCAGCTTCTTCTCGAGGAGGAGTTTGAGCCTTTTACAGAAAAACTTCTTACATTCGAGGTAATACCACCCGTATGAATATTAATCTCATTTGATAAGTCCAAATAGCTGTGGTTATTTGTATCAACGTAACCCAGCATTAAGGAGAGCAGTGAAGTATATGGTAGCAGCTCCTTCGGGATTTGCTTAATGTCAAATAACAATCGTACATATGCGATTTTATTCGTATATACATTATGATGAATTACCTTAACGCCTTCTACGTTTCGAACATCATTATGCAAGGGCTCTATTTTCTTACCAATATCTTCACGGGTTAATAGAGGAATCTTTTCCAGTTCTTCTTTGGTAGAAGGTAATTCCTGAAATTGCTTTAACGCTTTGGTTTCTTCTATGATCTTCTGAATCTCTTCTTGTGACAGGGAGGCTTTGTATGCTGCTAGTTTTTTCTTTAAATCCTCTTCCTTCTGATTATTAAGTCCTTGCTTTGGCTGAAGAACAACCACTGAGGTATGGGTATTCTTTAGCAGATGCTCCTGTATCACATTTTCATAATATCCGGTTCCGATTTTTTCCTTTAAGAAGGCATAGCCGGCAGAATCCTTCAGGTGCAGGAAGGGCTTTGTATCATCATGGAGCCAGCTGCTCATGGTACGCAGACCATAGAGCAGACCCTTTGGAAACTGACCATAATCAGCTTCCCGGTATCTGAATTCATAAAAGTTAATAGCTGCCCGTAAGGACTTTTCTTCCAAGCCATGTTCCACTACATCTTCTAAGACTTTTCGAATGGTTGCTATAAACTGATCCTTCTTTGATTCTTCCGAATTCTTGGCAATAACCATAAATGAGGGTTGGAGAATCTCATCTTCAAAGCCTCCGAGAATGTCTCTGCCTATCTCTTCATCTAACAGTGCTTGCTTAATTGGTGCCCCAGGTGCTTGCAGGAGAACATAATCAAGTACTTGGAACACAAGTCCTAATTCCTTATCCAGGGAATTACCCACAACTGTATTGTAACTCAGATAAGTATTATCCTTAATCTCCTCACCTTCACTTAAGGAATAAAACTCTCTTACTTCCCGGATGGAATCGAAGGATTTTTGCAGCTTCACAGCTGAATCCACATCCAAACGTTCGTACTGATTCAAGTACTCCTTATCCAACCAATCCAAACGTTCCTCAAAATCCATGTTACCATACAAATAGATATAGCTATTGGATGGATGGTAATAGGTTTTATGAAATTCAATAAACTCCTCGTAGGATAATTCCGGAATAAATGCCGGATCACCACCGGACTCTACACCATAGGTTGTATCTGGAAATAAAGAGTTTTGTACCAATCGGTATAATTGTGACTCAGGGGAAGAAAATGCTCCCTTCATCTCGTTATATACAACACCGTTGATGGTCAGATCAGAACTTTCTTCTTCAAGCTCATAATGCCACCCCTCTTGAAGAAAAATTTCTTTTCTTTGATAAATATTAGGATATAACACTGCATCCATATATACATGCATCAGATTTTTAAAATCCTGATCATTCATACTAGCCACCGGATATACGGTTTTATCCGGATAGGTCATAGCATTTAAAAAGGTATTTAAGGAACCCTTCGCAAGCTCAACAAATGGATCTTTTGCCGGAAAGTTCTTTGATCCGCAAAGAACGGAATGCTCAATGATATGAGCTACTCCGGTACTATTGACCGGCGGTGTACGAAATCCAATAGAGAAAACCTTATTATTGTCATCATTTGCAATTAACGTTACTCTTGCACCAGTCTTTTTATGAGCTAATACTTTACCTATCGCATTTAGGTCGTCCAGTTTTTCCTCGAATAGAAACTCATATGAGGAAGGAATTTCACATTTCATGTAGTTAACCTCCGTTCATTTACTACGTATTAAGAAATACGTTTACATAAAAGGCGCTGTTTCTGCGCCGTACATCTTAATTACAGGAACTGGTTTTCTTCCTGTAATATAGGTTATCAGAAGCTTTCCGGTTTCTAACAAAGACTTTGTATCTGCGCAATATACCAAGATCACAGTAACTTATTTTGTTCCTGTAATATACGTTATCAGAGGCTATCTCGCATCTAATAAAGGCATCGTATCTGCGCTGTACATTTCGATCACAGTAACTTTTTTGTTCCTGTAATCTATTTATTTTTATAGTACTAAGTATCGCATTTTATTGTATGTGCTTATTCATAATAACATAATTTTCTTTATTTGTCATTTCATACGTAAGGATAATTTACATTGTAAAAATCTTCACAATATCGAAACTTATTCCGTTAAAATATTACAAAAAATAACAAAATCGTTTGACATTTTTCTAGATTTATGTTAAATTTATACTATCATTACTGAATATGGTAATGCAATTCAAATTACGCTTTGGGAGGCTTATTATGAAGACAGGAACTGTAAAATGGTTTAACGCAAAAAAAGGTTTTGGATTTATCTCAGATGAAGAAGGAAATGATGTATTTGTTCATTTTTCAGCGCTTCAGATGGACGGCTTTAAGGTTCTTGAAGAAGGAGAAAAGGTATCATTCGATGTAGTTAAAGGTGACAAAGGACCTCAGGCTGCAAATGTAGTAAGATTATAATCACAAGCAAACAAAAGTAATTTTTATATATATGTGGTATAAGGGAGACGTTACCATATTTTAATTAAAAGTTATCTGTAGGGAACGGGGTTATAATTAAACAAGAAAAAGCAGGAGTTGAGATTGATTAGACAATTTCAACTCCTTTTTCATATCTATTCTTATTTATTCTACTAAGCTTTATTCTAATTATTATACTACTAACCAATATTCTACATTTATACTACTTATCTTTATTCTGGTTATTTACTGAGTAGTAATACTCTCTAGCTCTTCTAATGTTTAAAATGTCTCATTCCTGTAAACACCATGGCAATTCCATACTCATTGCATTTCTTTATGGAATCCTCATCTCTTCCCGCACCTCCGGGTTGGATAATCGCAGTAATACCAGCTTGATGAGCAGCCTCAACACAGTCATCAAAGGGGAAGAAGGCATCCGATGCAAGCACAGCGCCTTTTGTAGCATCTTCACCGATTAGTTCTTTTGCATGTTCAATGGATTGCTTCGTAGCCCAGATACGGTTTACCTGTCCAGGCCCGATACCGATGGACTGTTTATCCTTAGCCAGTGCAATTCCGTTGGACTTTACAAACTTCACTACCTTCCAGGCAAATAGTAAATCTTCCATTTCTTTGGCTGATGGAGTACGTTCCGTAACTATCTTTAAATCCTCCTCTACCAAAAGTTTACTGTCTATACTCTGAACAATCAGACCGCCGTTTACCTTCTTCAAGTCATATGCAGTTTCCTCCTGAGGAACCCAGGTATCCTTAAGCTCCAGAAGTCGGATATTCTTCTTAATTGTAAGAAGCTCCAATGCCTCCTTAGAATAAGAAGGAGCAACCACCACCTCCAGGAAGATCTCTTTCATCTCCTGAGCCATTGCTTCATCGATTTCTCTGTTAGCAACAACAATACCACCAAAGATTGATGTTTTATCAGCTTCAAAGGCTTTTTTCCATGCGCCATAGATATCATCTGCACTGCCGACACCACAAGGATTTCCGTGCTTACACCCCACTACCGTAGGTTCTGTAAATTCCTTCAAAAGCTCCAAGGCACCATTGGTATCATTTATATTATTAAAAGACAATTCCTTACCATGTAACTGCACAGCATCCGTAATGGAACCCTTTTTCTTCCCAATCTCTCGGTAAAAGGCAGCGGACTGATGAGGATTCTCACCATATCGCATATCCTGCACTTTTTCAAAGGTCATTGTCAAGGTTTCCGGCAACGATTTATCCTGTCTTTCTTTTTTCAAGTAATCCGCAATCATAGTATCATAGGAGGAAGTATGTTCGAATACCTTTTGCATCAAGTAAAACTTAGTATCCAGAGATACCTGGTTTTTCTCAGTCAACTCGCTTAGCACCTGACTATAGTCTCTTGGATCAACTACTACAGCAACGTCCTGATAATTTTTTGCAGCAGAACGTAACATTGTAGGTCCACCGATGTCAATATTCTCAACCGCTTCATGTCTCTGTACATTTTCCTTTAAAATGGTTGCTTTAAAGGGATATAAATTCACGATTACAAGGTCGATGGTTTCAATATTAAGGTCTGCTAATTGTTTCATGTGATCCGGGTTACTTCTCATTGCAAGCAAGCCGGCATGTACAGTAGGATGCAGTGTCTTAACACGTCCGTCCAAGCATTCTGGAAATCCTGTCAGCTCTGATATCTCAATTGCTGGAACTTTCGCTTCCTTCAATTTCCCATAAGTTCCCCCTGTAGAGATGATCTCTATCCCTAACGCTACTAATTCCCTGGCAAAATCAACTATGCCTGTTTTGTCCGATACGCTGATCAATGCTCGCATGATGCGTCTCCTTTTCTGACTTGTATTTTTCGTTATCATTTACATTTTATATTGAAATATTACAACAAGGAAATATTTATTGCAATTTATAAATACTTATTTATCTTATTGTAAATTCTAATATATAGTGATTGTAAATGCTACGATATGATAATTGTAAATGTTAATACATGATGCTTTTCCCAACAAAAGTTTTTCATATACTAGCGCGGTGAATCTGGGTGTATCTATATCCATATGGGCGCAGACCGGGCCTCCCGTGATTGCCTGCACTTGGCAATCATGGGCATGTTTACAGAAGCAAGCTTCTGCGGCAAGCCCAGGTGGATATAGATACACCCAGATTCACCTCACTACCAAAATCTTTCCCACATCTCAACCCAATCATATCATCTTCATATTGCATTCACGTCCAAATTATACTATAATTCGTTTGGAACTTTATTCGTATCAATGGTAAAGGTACTCACTGCTTATTCCAGGAGGATTTTATGAGGCATTTCAAATTTACAGACATTTTTATTGGTATTATATTTACCTTATTATTTATTTCTACAGCCGTTATAATTACAATCAACTTTAGGCCGCTGTATTATATGGATATCAATACTCTGAATATAGAAGCAGCCTCGGGCATGGAAAAGGCAGAAATCATTAAAAATTATGATGCATTGATTGATTACTGCTCTCCATTCTTTACCGGAGACTTACAATTCCCCACTCTGGAAGCATCCGCTAGCGGAATACAGCATTTTGCTGAGGTAAAAAATATATTTACCAGCTTCTACTATATAGGCGCACTAACATTAATTATTGGGGTTATCATCATCATAAGAAAAGCCAAAAACAGAGACTTCTATTATCTAATCGTCTCTGCCATTACCGCGATTGTTCTACCTGTGCTACTTGGAGCTTATATTGCTATTGACTTTGACCGAGCGTTTCTGTTATTTCATCAGCTTTGTTTCAAAAATGATTACTGGATTTTTGACCCTGCGACAGATCCTGTCATCCTAATGTTACCAGAAGCATTTTTTATGCACTGTGCAATTCTCATCATTTCCATCGTTTTACTATTTTGCGCAGCATTTATCGGTATTTTCTTCTGGAAAAAGAGTCATGTTAGCATAAGAAACCGTAAAAGCAGAGGATTAAAATTTTAATTTACTATTGTCCCAATATTAATATTCCGCCATCCGCGGAGGAATGGAGTAAGTATGAGAAAGACGAAAATCATATGTACACTTGGACCGTCAGCAAATGAAGAACCCGTAATCAGAGAATTGATTAATGCCGGTATGGATGTTGCCCGTTTTAACTTCTCACATGGAGATCACGAGGAACACTTAGGCCGTTTAAGAATTGTTGAGAAATTAAGAGAAGAATTAGGTAAACCTATTGCTACACTACTAGATACAAAGGGACCTGAGATTCGAATCTGTACTTTTAAGGATAATAAAAAGGTTCACTTAGTGGAAGGTCAGACCTTTACCTTAACTTCCAGAGAAATCGAAGGAGATGAAAGCATAGTATCCATTTCCTATCCAAATTTAATTTTCGACGTGGAAATTGGTACTAAAATCCTGATCGATGACGGTTTGATTGAAATGATTGTTGATGAGGTTACCTCCACAGACATCATTTGTACTGTTCGCAACAGTGGTGTAATTTCCAATCGAAAGGGTGTAAATGTTCCAGGTGTACATTTATCCATGCCATATATCAGTGATAAGGATCGTGCTGATATCATCTTTGGTATTGAGCAAAAATATGATTTTATAGCGGCTTCCTTTGTCAGAACAGCAGAAGATGTTAAGGACATCAGAAAAATTCTGAATAAATACCACTCTGAAACCAATATCATTGCAAAGATCGAAAACTACCAAGGTGTTGCAAATATAGATGAAATCATTGAAGCTGCAGATGGAATTATGATTGCCCGTGGTGATATGGGTGTTGAAATCCCATTAGAGGAAGTTCCTGTCCTTCAGAAAATGATCATCAAGAAGGTATACAATGCAGGCAAACAGGTAATTACGGCTACTCAGATGCTGGATTCCATGATGAAAAATCCTCGCCCTACCAGAGCTGAGAGCACAGACGTTGCGAATGCTATCTATGATGGAACCAGCGCCATCATGCTTTCCGGTGAAACAGCAAATGGTGATTATCCGGTAGAATCCGTGAAAACCATGGTGAAGATAGCAATGCGTGCTGAAGCAGATATCGATTATAAAAAGAGATTCCGTATGACAGAGGCTCATTCAGATCCAACCGTAACAGATGCAGTATCCCGTGCAGCAGTAACGGTAGCTCATGACTTAAATGCAAAAATGATCATTACTGTTACTACCTCCGGAATTACCGCACGTATGATCTCCCGTTATCGTCCTGAATGCCAGATCCTTGGCTGCTCCACTAATCCGATCGTTTGCCGTCAGATGAATCTTTCCTGGGGTGTAACACCGCTGCTGATCAAACTGGAGCATGATACCTTCGAGCTATTTGAGCATGCTATCGAGGCAGTAGAGGACGCAGGTTATCTGGAAGACGGAGAACTTGCCATTCTTACAGCAGGTGTTCCACTTGGTATGTCTGGTACAACAAATCTGATCAAGGTTCAGGTTGCCGGCAGTAAATATTAATTAAATTAATTTTATAAAAGTAAATGGATTAGAAGGCTGATTCCTTTGCCATAATCTTACGAGTATAAGGGTGCACTATTATAAGTGCACCTTTAATGCGTCTTTAACCCTTTCTTCCCCGTTTACAAACCTTATGTCCTATGATATGATACCATTAAATAAACCTTAATCTGTTATGTTAAAACTGAAGCGGAAAGGATACTACCTATGAAAAAGCAGGATTATTTAAAATGGGATGAATACTTTATGGGAATCGCACTGCTCTCCACAGAACGAAGCAAGGATCCCAGTACCAGTGTGGGTGCTTGTATCGTAAGCGAAGATAACAAGATTCTCTCAGTCGGCTACAACGGAATGCCACTTGGCTGTTCCGATGATGAATTTCCCTGGGAACGGGAAGGTGGAAATCTGGATACCAAGTATTTCTTTGTTTGTCATGCTGAATTTAATGCAATTTTGAATTATACCGGAACTCATATGAAGGGTGCGAAAGTCTATACTACTCTATTTCCATGTAACGAATGTACAAAAGCAATCATTCAAAAGGGTATCAAGGAGATCATCTACCGGTGCGATAAGTATGCAACTTCTGATTCCGTAATAGCTGCAAAAAGAATGCTGGATGCCGCCGGTGTGACCTACCGACAATACTCCCCCATCGGAAAAGAGATTACAATATCACTATAATATATCCTAAAGCTAACTCTACCCCGAGTTAGCTTTCTTAAGCGCCTTTTCTCAGAAGTATAATTCAACTTCTGAGAACTAATACTACCTTTGGGGGATTTTTATCAACATATTTACTTATAGAAAGGATAACTATGTTACCAGCAAAGAGATCAAATACGTGGATTGTTGTTTGTATTATTTATACATTGTTTGTTCTGGCCTCCTTTGT
Organism: Bacillota bacterium; assembly: GCA_023386815.1. Taxonomy (GTDB): domain Bacteria; phylum Bacillota; class Clostridia; order Lachnospirales; family Lachnospiraceae; genus Mobilitalea. The sequence goes on along the minus strand of JAEWIZ010000008.1, from coordinate 18,264 downwards.
CATTAACAGGATTCTGATACAGACCTTTTCTTTGACAAATGAGATGGTACGATTGCTCATCTTCTCTATTATTGTAGCAATTTTGCCCTGTCTCGCCGGATACTTCGGGCAGCAATTATTTTTTTATATTTACTCCATTTTCACCTTGGTAGGCATTGTTTATATGATGTATATCGTCAACGCCAATGTAGCACCAGGTTGGGAGGACTTAACCAGCATTATTTCCTTTATTGTAATTGTCCTGATTGGATGTATCGTGGCTTTTGTTGCTCAGCTGGTTTATTATATTACGAAAAAAAGGAAAAGAAACAGTTAGCAGGGCATCCTATGAAATGTCTCCTTCTTAGCCTTTCTAAAACAGCAGTAAGAATACCCTATTGGGTATTCTTACTGCTGTTTACTACTTTCATTACATCCTCTTTGAAGGCTTCCCATTCATCTTCATGCTCCACAAAATAAAGGGGGCACTTTTTACCACTTACATCATAATGTCTTATAATATCTTCTTTTCCCAAATTGAATTCCATACATAAACCTGCTGTTAGATTAACCAACGAATCATAGGTGCTTTCATTGAATTTCCCGGTTGTATCCGGATGGCAGCACTCGATGGATATGGTATCATCATTCCTATCATTGGAGGCATAGGATTGTTCCGTCAAGGGTAAACACTGAATGATCTCTCCCTCTAAACCTATAACGAAATGACTGCTGGCATATGTTATATGTGTTTCTGCCAAATTATCAAAATAATTCCTGTTATTTTCTGCGGAGGTTCCCGGATTTGCAGTGTAATGAACCACAACGGATTTCACATGCTTCAAACTGGTTTGAGGCCTGGAGTAAGGATTCGGGGTCAAATACTCCAGTTGGATCGTTGCCTCCCTGGGTAAGGAATGTACAAACGTCTCAGTTTCCGGGATGTTTTGATTTACCCTGTCTCTAATCAAATCAAAGGCTATCACTGCTGTGACAGCAAAGAATATCATTATCAAGGAAATGCACAAGGTTAAGATTGCATATCGTTTTCTTCTGCGCCTTTTACGCCATTTTTCTTTCGATAATATTTTAGTCATACACCCACCTATTAAATACTTATTTTTATTCTGCAATTTAGTTTGTCCAATTATAATACATTGTATTTCTCAGATCTTAAAATGTCAAATTTTGATATCTTCTGGTAGTTAAGACCAATTTTAAAAATTCGAGCAAGGAAGGACAAATGAGCGTTTCATAAGATGTTGAAATACTACATCTCATTCCCTATAACGTGAAAAGGGCAAGGAAATCTTCATTGGAATGAATTTTCCTTGCCCAATATTTCGTTTCAATTTGTTAACTCTGCGATAACGTATCAAATATTACTCTTCAACACTATAGTTAGGAGCTTCCTTTGTGATATGAATATCATGAGGATGACTCTCTTTTAAGGAAGCAGCGGAGATCTTTACAAATCTTCCATTGTCCTGAAGCATTTTAACAGTCTTTGCTCCGCAGTAGCCCATACCGGATCTTAAGCCACCAATCAGCTGGAATACTGTATCTTCTACGGTACCCTTGTATGCCACACGACCTTCTACACCTTCTGGAACAAGCTTCTTCGCATCAGTTTGGAAATAGCGATCCTTACTTCCCTGCTCCATAGCTGCAATCGATCCCATTCCACGGTATACCTTATATTTTCTACCCTGGAATAACTCGAAGGTTCCGGGACTCTCATCACAACCAGCAAAAATACTACCCATCATACAAACATTAGCACCTGCTGCTATTGCTTTTGTAATGTCTCCGGAATACTTGATTCCTCCATCACCAATGATTGGTATACCATATTCTTTCGCAACTGCATAGGAATCCATGATTGCAGAAATCTGAGGAACACCGATACCTGCCACAACTCGAGTTGTACAGATGGATCCAGGTCCAATACCTACCTTGACTGCGTCTACACCTGCTTTAATTAAATCCAGGGTTGCTTCTCCTGTTGCTACATTACCTGCAATAATCTGAACATCAGGATATGCATCACGAACCATTTTTACGGTCTTTAATACATTTGCAGAATGCCCATGGGCGGTATCAATTACAATAGCATCAACCTTGGATTTCACAAGTGCATCAACACGTTCCATAATATTATTTGTTATACCTACTGCTGCAGCGCATAACAGGCGGCCTTGCGAATCTTTTGCAGAAAGCGGATATTTAATCTGCTTTTCAATATCTTTAATTGTAATAAGACCCTTTAAATTTCCATCAGCATCTACCAATGGAAGCTTCTCTTTTCTAGCAGATGCCAGGATTTTCTTTGCTTCCTCTAAGGTAATACCTTCCTGTGCTGTAATCAAGCCCTCAGAAGTCATGGACTCCTTAATTTTCTTAGAAAAATCTGTCTCAAATTTCAAATCACGGTTTGTAATGATTCCAACCAGTTTTTTACCATCTACTACAATTGGAACACCGGAAATTCTATATTTTGCCATTAAGTCATTGGCATCCTCCAAGGTATGTTCCGGAGATAAGTAAAATGGATCGGTAATAACACCATTCTCTGAACGTTTAACTTTGTCTACCTCTTCCGCCTGTGCCTCAATTGACATGTTTTTATGAATAACACCAATACCTCCCTGTCTTGCCATAGCAATCGCCATCCGGTTTTCTGTTACAGTATCCATGCCGGCACTCATCAAAGGGATATTTAGTTTAATTGTTTTTGTTAGATTGGTTGACAGGTCAACTTGATTTGGTATTACCTCAGAAAAAGCAGGTACTAATAGCACATCATCAAATGTAATTCCATCACCGATAATTTGTCCCATTTTATTGAACTCCTCACTTTCTTATCTTTATTATTAGTATAAATCATGATTTAGCCTGTTTTACTGGTTAAAAAGCCGCAAAATAGGCTTCATTTATTGATAGATTTTTAAAAGTATAACGAATTAATCCCATATTGTCAATCATGAAAATGAAAGAAAATAATCCCATAATATGGCATACAATGAATAAGTCAGCCTCCTGGGACTATTCAAAGGAGAGAGGATGCCCGAAATACTCTTCCATGTATTCCGATCCATCCTCTCCTACCTCTTAATATTGATTTAATTTTCTTGGATACTTCTGTTTAATCATAGAAAGCATCTTCTCACTTGGTTCGAACGCAATTCTGTATCTCTTCTCATTTTTGTTTACAATAATGACATATGCTTTTATATTCTTATCACCGGATGAAAAATCCTTCTTCTCTAATTGCGTATTATTGTTATAGCTATCCAGGGCATGTGAGCCTTCTGGCGCAATTATTTCCGCCTGTTCCAGATCAACACGTAATATGGTCTTACGTCTGGAACCACCCGTAATACGATCAAAATCAATTTGACCATCTACAAACACATACTCATACTCCATGTTTAGCTTCGGAAAAAGAAAAATCATCGCTGCAATCAGAATTACTCCAGCAATTGCAAAATAACTACCAATTAACATGAACAGAATCCCTACGATAATCGCTAATACCATCAATCCTCGTAACAGCATTGATTTTGTATCGTTTTTTCTTTTTACCCCAGCTTCTGCATATAGTTGATTACCACTCATTTAATACCTCCTACCAATCATCTAATTATACTTCAACAGTCCAGTTGTGTGTATCTACTATACTACCCAATTGAATTCCTGTAATTGTATCGTAAAGTCTTTGACTAATCGGACCAATACCACCGTCCTGAACCTGCATAATATTCTCTTCCCAACGTAACTGTCCCACCGGTGAGATTACTGCTGCCGTTCCGGAACCCCAAACTTCCTCCAGAGTACCATTCTGCGCTGCTTCATAGATCTCATCAATAGAAATTTTTCTTTCTTCTGTGGGCAATCCCCATTCTCTGCAAAGAACAAGTACAGAATCCCTGGTAACTCCGGGAAGAATGCTTCCATTTAATTCAGGAGTAATTACCTTACCATTAATCTTGAAGAAAATATTCATAGCGCCTACTTCTTCCACATACTTTCTGTGTACACCATCAACCCAAAGTACCTGTGAGTATCCTTCTTCATGAGCTTTTACCTGGGACTTTAGGGATGCAACGTAGTTTGCCCCCGTTTTAGCTTCACCAATACCGCCTTTTACCGCTCTTACATATTCATCCTCAATCCAAATCTTAACTGGATTCAACCCTTCCGGATAGTATGCTCCAACCGGAGACAGAATGACAATGAATAAATATCGCTCTGAAGGTCTTACTCCCAAAAATGGATCAGTTGCTATGATGAAGGGTCTAATATAAAGTGAGGTTCCAGGTTTTGTAGGAATCCAAGCTTCATCAACCTTTACTACTGTTTTAATTGCCTGAAGAAAATCCTCTTCCGGAATCTCAGGGATACAAATTCTACGGTTGGTTTTGTTTGCTCTTTCAATATTTTTATTTGGACGGAACAATAAGGTTCTGTCATCCTCTGTTTTATATGCTTTTAAACCCTCAAACATTTCTTGTCCATAATGAAATACCATAGCGGAAGGCTCTAAATTAAGCGGCTGATAGGGTATCACTCGCGGATCATACCATCCTTTTCCGATTTCATAATTCATAATGAACATATGATCGGTAAAAATCGTTCCAAATTTCAAAGGATTATCAGCTCCCGGTAATACCTTTGGGTGTTTTGTCATCTCAATTTTAATATCAAGCATCTTATCATCCTTCCTTATTAAATCTGTAATTCAGATTCCTTAACTTTACCAAATTTTATATACCCTTAATAGTAGTCTTTCGAGACATTTTTTTCAAGTATTATTTCTCTTATTCGATCAGTTTCACAGACATTTCATCATTTCTGGTAAAATATCCTACCTTCAAGGCACCTGTTATTTCTTTCTTTCATACCGGCAGAAGGTGTAAGCTAAGTCATAGTAAGTATGTTCATCACTTTCCTCAGCTAATACCCAATCCTCCATTTGCTCCAGGTTAGGAAAATAAGTATCTGCATGATAGCTATAATCAATCTTTGTAATATGAGCGATACTACAATAAGGCAGAAACTGGCGGTATATGCTGTCACCTCCAATAATATAGATATCATCCGTTTTGTATTTTTTAGTGATTTCCAAGGCTTCTTCAACACTATGTACCACAATAGCATCTTTTACTTTAAAATCAGGATCTCTGGTTATCACAATATTTATTCTATTTTTTAGAGGCTGTCCACCTGGAAATGTCTCCAAAGTTTTTCTCCCCATGATAACCACTTTTCCCGTGGTCTCATCACGAAAAAATCGCATGTCGGCAGGAATGCTTACCAAAAGCTTGTTTTGGTAGCCAATTGCCCAGTTTTTATCTACTGCGACGATACATTGCATGAATTGTTCATCCTTTCAAATTTTATTACACTGATTTAGGCTGTTAGATGAGGGAGAGTGTATCTGTATTCATCTGGACTTGCCTTTCCATCTGTTGCTTGATTTTATTTTAAGTATAATTAGTTGTAATTATATTCTATAATATTATATTTTCTGATCAAATCAAAGGCTTAGACTGCTACTGGAATCGGTGCAACTTTGGGACCGTGTTGGTAGTTACGTAGTTCAAAATCAGCAACGGTGAACTGGTAGAAGTCTTTTATGTCTGGGTTCATCCAGAAGGTTGGTGCTTCATAGGTTGGTCGTTCAATAAGCTCCTGGATAATAGGTATATGACGATCATAGATATGGGCATCTGCGATGACATGTACTAATTCTCCTACCTCAAAGCCACAGACTTGGGCTAGCATATGGAGTAGCACAGAATATTGGCATACGTTCCAGCTGTTTGCTGCCAGAATGTCATTGGATCTTTGGTTTAAGATGCCATTTAGCGTTAGCTTGTCACTATCCTTTTTCTTTGTAATATTGAAAGTCATGCTGTAGGCACAGGGGTATAATCTCATTTCATGTAAGTCCTGGTGGACATAGATATTGGTCATTATTCTACGGCTATATGGATTATTTTTTAAATCAAAAATAACGCGGTCAACCTGATCCATTTCGCCTTCCTTATATTTGTGCTTAACCCCTAACTGATAGCCGTAAGCCTTTCCAATGGAACCGTCTTCATCTGCCCAAGCATCCCAAATATGACTGTTTAAATCATGTATATTGCTGGATTTCTTCTGCCAGATCCAAAGCAGTTCATCAACACAGCTCTTAAAGGCGGTTTTACGCAGGGTAGATGCAGGGAATTCCTTGGATAAATCATATCGATTTACAACCCCGAATTTTTTAATGGTATAAGCAAAGGAACCATCCTCCCACTTTGGACGTACCTTCTCTCCTTCGGTACTAACACCATTCTCTAATATATCTCTACACATCTCAATAAATATGTTATCCGCCTGGCTCATCCTTAACCTCCATCGTATTAAATGTCGTTTTATCTCAATTATCTATTTTAACTCAGCCCAGCACTCAAAGCAAGAAAAAAGTATTCGTACCAAACAGATATACTTTGGGGAATATACCTACCTGATACGAATACTATATGTCAGTTATCTTGTCAGCTTCTTAAAGTTTCCTATTAACCTATCACGAAGGATGGGCTAAAGACTAATTTGCTCTATAGCAATGAGGACGTGTCCATACATTTTATTTAATGCAAAGTCTTTTACCTTTCGCTTATTAGGAATTAGCACATACCACCTGCTCCTCTACAAAATGCTTGATATTGGATGCATTGACATACTTCTTTGCCTTTTGGTCTCTAATTTCAATCAGAGTAGGTGCTTGCATAATACCGTATTCTCTCGCCAGTTCCGGATTCTCCTCTGCATCTACGACTGCATGGCTTACTCCCTTTAAATATTCCTTTGCCATATAGCAATTAGGACAGGTCTTTGTCGTAAATAAGTATAATCCATCCAGCATCTGAACCGCTTCCTCATCCTTCACCGGTAAAGACTCCCTGCTCCAAACGGTACTTTCCAAATCTCTGGATTGAGTTAGATTATAAATTTTACGGTTCTTATATTCTTGAGACTTACCCTCATTCCAGTTTTGAACCGGACGATAATAGCCTGTAATTCGGCTGTATACCTCTGCCTTTTCACCGCAGTGTGGACAGTTATATTGCTCCCCTACCAGATATCCGTGAGTTTTGCATACGGAGTAGGTCGGTGACATGGTATAATAGGGCAATTTATAGTTAGAGGCAATTGTTTTAACGAGTTTTGCAGCTGCTTCCCAGTCTGGAAGCTTCTCGCCAAGGAAGGCATGGAACACTGTTCCCGAAGTATATAAGGTCTGAAGCTCATCCTGAATATCCAGTGCTTCAAAAATATCCTCTGTATATCCTACTGGTAAATGAGAGCTATTTGTATAATAAGGCGTATCTCCCTCTTTTCCTGCTGTCCTGATATCGGGCCAACGCTTTTTATCTGCTTTTGCAAGACGATAGGTCGTTGATTCTGCCGGTGTCGCTTCCAGGTTGTAGAGGTCTCCGTATTTTTCCTGGTAATCAGAGAGGCGTTCTCTCATATAATTTAAAGTCTTAATGGTAAACTCCTTGGTTTCCTTGTGAGTCATATCCTCACCAAGCCATTTTGCATTCAAACCAACTTCATTCATACCAATTAAACCGATGGTTGAGAAATGGCTGTCAAAGGTTCCCAAATAACGTTTTGTATATGGATATAATCCTTCGTCGAGAAGTTTTGAAATAACCTTTCTCTTCACCTTTAAGGAACGAGCAGATATATCCATCATTCGATCCAAGCGATTAAAGAAATCTTTTTCATCAGCAGCCAGATATGCAATACGTGGCATATTGATTGTCACAACACCCACGGAGCCTGTACTTTCACCGGAGCCAAAGAATCCACCGGTTTTTTTACGAAGCTCACGAAGATCCAATCTTAATCTGCAGCACATGGATCTTACATCACTTGGCTCCATATCGCTGTTTATGTAGTTTGAGAAATATGGTGTACCGTATTTCGCTGTCATTTCGAATAACAACCGATTGTTTTCTGTATCAGACCAATCAAAATCACTGGTAATAGAGTAGGTAGGGATCGGATATTGAAAGCCTCGTCCATTGGCGTCACCTTCGATCATAATTTCGATGAATGCTTTGTTTACCATATCCATTTCTTTTTTACAATCCTTATACTTAAAGTTTGTCTCCTTACCTCCAACAATGCAAGGAAGTTCAGCCAGATCGTTTGGAACCGTCCAATCTAAGGTAATATTAGAAAATGGAGCCTGCGTTCCCCAACGGCTTGGAGTATTTACACCATAGACAAAGGATTGAATACACTGCTTTACTTCGCGATAGGATAAATTATCAATCTTAACAAAAGGGGCTAAATAAGTATCAAAGGAGGAAAATGCCTGAGCTCCTGCCCATTCATTCTGCATAATACCGAGGAAATTAACCATCTGATTACAAAGAGTAGACAGATGACTTGCCGGTGAGGAGGTGATCTTTCCAGGAATACCTCCCAGCCCCTCCTTGATTAATTGTTTCAAGGACCAGCCTGCACAATAACCAGTTAACATAGCTAAATCATGCAAGTGGATATCAGCATTGCGGTGGGCATTTGCAATCTCCTCATCATAAACTTCAGATAACCAATAGTTTGCTGTAATTGCTCCCGAATTATGTAAAATTAACCCTCCCACAGAATAGGTAACTGTTGAGTTCTCCTTGACTCTCCAGTCCTCCTCATTCACATAATTATTAACAATTTCTTTATAGTCCAAAATGGTGGATTTCATATTTCGGATTTTTTCTCTATTCTTGCGGTACAAGATGTATGCTTTGGCCACGTCGGTGTATCCAGTTTGTTCCAGAACGCTTTCTACGCTATCCTGAATATCCTCAACATGGATTGTTTCATCTTTAATTTTCTTCTGAAAATCGGAGGTTACTCGAAGTGCTAGTAGACTAATAATTTCCTCTGTGTAAAACTTCTCTGTGGCCTTGAAGGCTTTTGTAATTGCTTCACTGATTTTTTTCAGGTTAAACTCGCCAACCTGACCGTCTCTTTTTACAACGTTAATCATATGTAACTAACTCCCTTCCCGCTTAAATCTTAAGTTCATATCCTGTGATAATCTCTGTTACATATACTACCAGAAATTACATATATAGTCAATACAAAAATACTAGATATATGCCAGTATTTTTGCACTAGCACTATATCTAGTATTTTAGATAGTAAAAAAGAACTATAGATTTTTTTGATTTTAGCCTAAAAAATTGACAATTCCTATAGCAAACTCTGATAGATATCCTTGGGGACATATGCTTTCACATAAATACCCTCCTGTTGATATTCCTCTTCTAATAATTGACCATATTTTCGAACGGCTTGAATTTTACCAGCGTCCTGATAAGAAAATACTTTTTCGATCAATACCTTTCTCTCATTTAACACTTTTTCTATCAGCTCCAACAAATTGTCAACATTCATTCCTGTCTTTGCTGATATCTTTACCGTATGGTCTGCTTTAAAGTCCTTGATCATCTTCTCTGCATTTGGACTATCCTGTTTATTAAAGGCTGTAATGATTACCTTATCCTGAACCCCTAATTGATGTAAGGTTTCGTAAACGATATGCATGTGTCGATCAGCATCTGGATTGCAGCTATCAACTACATGTAGGATAATATCAGCATATTTCGCCTCTTCCAGAGTACTACGAAAGGATTCAATCAGATGATGGGGCAGCTTTCGAATAAATCCAACGGTATCCGTCATCAATATTTGCTGTCCACTTGCCAGCGTAAGATTCCTTGTGGTAGGATCCAGGGTTGCAAAGAGCTTATCCTCTTCCAATACCCCAGCATTGGTTAAATAATTCAGCAAGGTTGATTTTCCTGCATTGGTGTAACCCACAATTGCCACTACTGGAACCTGATTTTTGCTGCGAAGATTTCTTGCTGTCTCCCGGTTGGATTTTATATCCTCCAGATCACGTCTTAACTGAGTAATACGCTCCTTGATTAATCGACGGTCGACCTCCAGCTTTTTCTCACCGGGCCCTCTGGTACCAATTCCACCACCCAGACGGGATAGTGAGTTTCTCATTCCAATTAATCTTGTGGCACGGTAGCGCAATTGGGCAAGTTCCACCTGAATCTTTCCTTCCCTTGTGGATGCCCTATTGGCAAAAATATCAAGAATAACAACCGTACGATCTAAAACCTTCATTTGTAAAGCTTCTTCCAGATTCTTTAATTGAACCGGTGAAAGTTCATCATCACAAACCACTCCTGTTGCATTCATTTCCATTGCCAGATCTCTAACTTCTTCAATTTTACCCTTCCCTATATAAGTTCCAGGATGGATATTTTCTCTATTTTGAATAATTTTACCTACAGCAACAGCTCCATCAGTCCGGATTAGCTCCTCCAATTCCTCTAAAGACTCTTCCGTGTCATCTCGTTCAAAAGAGGAAACGCCTACGAGTATAAAACGCTCCTCCTGTTCTTTCATATCATATAATTCTGCCATAATAACCTCCATGCTGCCCTCAGGCAACCATATATTCTGCAAAAAACCCCTGAAATATGCATTATTTGTTTACTGATTCCAGAAAATCAGCCTATCTGATATCCATATTTACTTAGGTTTAGATACATCGGTTATTATACTATACATACCATAAAATAACAACAGAACCAATTCCAAATCTAACCTTTTTCTATTAAAAGCAAGAAATCATTTAAGAAATATTGGAGTCCAACGGAACTGTCTTTTATTCTTTAATTCAATGCACTGTTACAAAAACAGGCCTATTCAGACTGCTAATAACAGCTGAATAAGCCCGAATTCGAATCCTTAATTATTAATATTCGTATTAACCAAATAAATTAATCGTCAGGAAAATCGTTGCTGTTAAGGATGCCACCAGAGAAACCACCGTAATCTGTGTATTGATGGATGGACCTGCTGTATCCTTAAATGGATCACCTACTGTATCACCGACAACGCCTGATTTGTGAGCTGTTGAATTCTTGCCGCCATGATGACCAGCTTCAATGTATTTCTTTGTATTATCCCAAAGACCACCTGAGTTGGACATAAACAGAGCAAATAATAGACCACTGATAATGTTACCTGTAATGAAGCCGCCTATTGCATGAACACCTCCGATAAATCCAACGAGAAGCGTCATAATAATTGTCATAAGACCAGCAGGAATTAACTCCTTAATTGCGCCAGTTGTTGCAATTTCAATACATTTATCATATTCTGGCACAACACCTTCCTTACCCTCTTTCAAGCCAATAATCTCTTTGAACTGACGATGAATCTCAGCTACCATTCTTTGAGCATTACGATCAACACCAAGCATCAGCATAGCAGAGAATAAAGCCGGAATTGCTGCACCAATTAATAATCCAAAGAATACAACCGGATTAATGATATCAAAGCCCTGGATGTAATTCGTACCCTCCGCTGTAATACCAAGCTCAACCGCAGCGGTATTTACTTCACTCATAAAGGCACCGAGCAAGGCGATTACTGTAAGTCCTGCAGCACCGATCGCAAAACCCTTCGTTACAGCCTTTACTGTATTACCTGCACTGTCAAGAGAATCAGTGATCTCAAGCGCTTTGTCACCCAGATTTCCCATTTCAACAAGACCGCGTGCATTGTCTACAATTGGTCCGTAAGCATCGTTTGATATAATCATACCTACGATGGATAACATACCTACTGCGGCCATGGCAATACCAAACATAGGATAGCCGGAACCAAGAGGTTCACAGATCTTATATGCTGCCAGAGCAGAGATACCAATACCGATCATAGATGGCAGGGTACTCATTAAGCCATAGGAGATACCGGATAAGATTGTGAAGGCCGGCCCTGATTCACAAGCCTTAGCCACTTCATGTACCGGACGTTTCTTATCATCCGTAAAGTAATCGCTTGCTAAACCAATGATTACACCAACTGCCAAACCAATCGCACTGCAAGCCCAAATGCGCCATTCCATTTTGAAGGCCCAGGTTGCCACTGCTGTCAGTATGGCAAAAATAACTGTAGTTACATATGTATTACTGTTTAAGGCTCTGGTAGGATCTCCGCCTTCCTTCATCTTTGCTGTCATTACACCGATAATTGATGCAAATAAACCAATCGCTGCGTAGCAGAATACGGTCATCGTATTAAGTGTACCATCCGTTAATTTATCCAAGGATGCTGCCATAACAAGTGCTGCTGCCATGGACGCTACATTTGAATCAAATAAGTCTGCACCCATACCTGCTACATCACCTACGTTATCACCTACATTATCTGCGATAACTGCAGGGTTTCTCGGGTCATCCTCAGGAATGCCAAGCTCTACCTTACCAACTAAGTCGGCGCTGATATCCGCTGTTTTTGTAAAAATTCCACCGCCTGCTTTTGCAAAGAGTGCCATGGAACTTGCTCCAAAGCTAAATCCAAGTAAAGCGGTCGTGTTGTCTGTTAATAATAGAACCAGTGTAACTCCGAGTAAGCTGGAACCTACAACTGCCATACCCATTACCGCTCCGCCACGGAAGCCTGACATGAAGGAGGGTTTAATACCCTTGGTTGCTGATTCTGCGGCTTTTACATTGGCAATCGTTGCAATGCTGATACCGATTTTACCTGCGATACCGGAGCAGACTGTACCGAATATGTAAGCTACAGCCATGGTTATATTTTCTAAAGGTTTCCCCTGCCATATTGGTTGGGGGAGGAAAATTAATATTAATACTGCTGCTACTGAACAAAACTTAACTAGTGTCTTGTACTCTTTTGCTAAAAAGGTGTTTGCTCCATTACGAATTAACTTACTTACCTCAGCAATGCGCCTGTTTGATGAGGGTTGTTTTTCTACCCATTTGTAGAGCCATAAGGCTGCTCCAAATGCTAGAAGTGCAATAACAATTGATGCGATTTGGAAAAACAATAAACTCAAGTTGTTCATCTCCCTTTCTTAGTATTAAGCAAAAATTTCCGCTTTGTATCAAATATTATCACTTTAAACACATTTGTTCAATAGCAAATACATTCTTTCCTTCATTTACATCACATTGCACATAATAAACTTAAGTTCCTCAAATTATATCAAGCAATTTAATGCATATTTCACAATCTCAATGTCGAATAATTATTTATTTTGCCAGATGCAAAATTTTCCCTTTGTTAAAAATTACTTTCTGCGAAATTCCATTGGAATTCATTCGTCAGATTGAATAAATCGAACGGAAAGTTATCAAACGGCATTGACACAACTTATAAAAATAAGCTACAATAGAACCGATTAAATTTTAGTGTCATATCCCAAGTTATTTATGTGTACTCATCAAATGTGGACTAATTAAAACTATATATATCGTCGCATTTTCACATAATATTCCAAGGAAGATATGATATATCATGCTAAGGAGGACAAAATTTATGGATTTCTTATTGTCAGGTATTTTGGCAATCACTTGGCAGCAGTGGATTATGTATGTGGTTGGCGCTATATTAATTTATTTAGCCATTGCGAAAGGCTTCGAGCCCTCACTGCTCCTTCCTATGGGATTTGGTGCAATCCTTGTAAACATACCCTTTTCCGGGGTTATTGACCAGGTAGTAGATGGAGTTGGTAACACACATGGAATTATCCAGTGGTTATTTGAGACTGGTATCGAAACTTCTGAAGCGTTACCGATCCTTTTATTTATTGGTATTGGTGCAATGATTGACTTTGGACCCCTTCTAGCAAATCCGACTATGTTCTTGTTCGGTGCTGCAGCTCAGTTCGGTATCTTCTTTACAATCGTAGTTGCTGCTTTATTGGGCTTTGAATTAAATGATGCTGCATCTATCGGTATTATTGGCGCAGCGGATGGTCCTACTTCCATACTCGTATCACAGATATTAAATTCAAAATATATGGGTGCAATCGCAGTCGCGGCTTACTCCTATATGGCATTAGTTCCTATCGTGCAGCCAGCTGCAATCAAACTGGTAACCACCAAGAAGGAACGTATGATCCGCATGGAATATAATCCAAAATCAGTTACTAGGACAACCCGACTTTTGTTCCCAATCATCGTTACTATTATCGCTGGCTTAATTGCACCTCAATCAGTTGCTTTAGTAGGTTTCTTAATGTTTGGTAACTTAATCAGAGAATGTGGTGTTCTTGGCAGCTTATCCGATGCAGCACAGAACAATCTCTCTAACTTAATTACCTTATTACTTGGTATCACTATCTCCTTTAGTATGAGAGCAGAGGATTTCGTTAACATTAACACCTTACTGATTATGGGCTTAGGTTTAATTGCCTTTGTTATGGACTCGATTGGCGGTGTTTTATTTGCCAAACTCCTTAACCTGTTCATGAAGAAAAAAATCAATCCAATGGTTGGTGCAGCTGGTATTTCAGCTTTCCCTATGTCTTCCCGTGTTGTTCAAAAAATGGGCTTAAAAGAAGATCCTTCTAACCATCTTTTGATGCATGCCATCAGTGCTAACGTTGCTGGCCAGATTGGTTCCGTGGTTGCCGGCGGTGTAGTTATCAATATCGTCAGCCAACTACTGAGATAAACAATAGAAAACATTAATGATCTAGTTAATTAAAATTATTGACCGGTTCAATAATTTAGCACAAAACCATGTGCAGAATTGGAGGTAAATATGCACACAGATGTAGTATATCATGCATTAGAGATTATGGGAAAAGGGATGGCATCTATTTTCCTGGTTATCATTATCTTAACTCTTATTGTAGTGCTTCTTACTAAAATTACGAACAGTAAAGCATTTAAGAAATTAATGAAAATCACTGAAGAGTAATTTTCACACTATCCCTAAACAACCAAATCGCAGAAACATTTCATGGAACATACGAAGGAAAGCTTATTTGATCGGTTCTCCTTCCTTGAGCATAAAGAAGAAGAGCTGCTGTTAAACCATTTGGTTTTAACAGCAGCTCTTCTTCTTTATGTTTGTGATCCAATCTGTACTCAATTAACCAAGTGCTACATCCAAAAGCATCATAACCGCAAAGCCTAACATGGCTCCGATTGTTCCTACATTGGAATGATGCTTCTCTTGCTGTGCTTCCGGGATCAATTCCTCCACTACAACATATATCATAGCGCCTGCAGCAAACGATAATGCGTAGGGTAATAATGGCTTCATTACGATTACCGCCAAAGCCCCAATAACCGCTGCAATCGGCTCTACAATGCCGGATGCCTGGCCATAAACAAAGCTTTTAAATCTTGAGAGTCCTTCTCGTCTAAGCGGTATTGATACTGCCGCCCCTTCAGGAAAGTTCTGCAATCCAATACCCAATGCGAGTGCCAATGCTCCAGATAAAGTTGCAAGATTACTGTCAGTAGCCACCGCTCCAAATGCAACACCAACTGCTAAGCCTTCCGGTATATTATGCAGTGTGATCGCAAGTACGAGTAATATGCTGCGCTTCCAGCCAGTCTTTAATCCCTCTGGTTTCTGATCCTCTCCAATATGAAGATGGGGTAATATGGTATCGACCAGCCAAAGGAAAGCGCCGCCTCCCAAAAATCCTACCACAGCCGGAACCCATGCAATCATGCCCGCTTCTTCAGCCATAGTGATAGCCGGGGATAATAGGGACCAAAAGCTTGCTGCAATCATTACACCTGCTGCAAAGCCTAGCATTCCATTTAGCACCTGCTTATTGATTGTTTTGAAGATAAATACCAAAGCCGCTCCTAAGGCGGTTACAAACCAGGTAAATAGCGTTGCCAATAACGCCTGTATTACTGGGTCTAATGATGTAAACCAATCCATAAAGTTCCACCTCTTTCCGTTTTAAAATTTCGTATCGTTTCAAGCCTTTCTTTATGATAATCAACTGATATGATCTATCATAATACACAGTACAACCTTTTGTCTAGTCATAAGCTTTCTAAACGAGAAAGACCACCCTAGTGAGTTGGCTTCCTGTTTCTTCTAACTCGCTAGGATGGACTATGATATTAGTCAGTGCTTTCTATTATTTATGCACCTTTTTTTGCTTTTTTATTTTCCCAATCGCTTCTTCTTTCTTTTGCTCAATTTTATTCTCTGCGACTTTAAATTTATCTACCAATCCCTTTAACTCCAGAGCTAAGGTATCTACTTCTGCACAGACTTGATTAATGCTTGTCATAGCAGCAAGTACTTCTTCTGTAGTTGCCGATGTTTCTTCTGTGCTGGCCGCATACTCTTCGGAGATAGCTGACACATTGGAGCCAAAGTCCGCTACAATTCCTCGACTCTGTTCCATATTACGGGAAATCACATCCAATTCACCAATTTCACGATTAATATGATCTAATGCATTCACAATAGCCAGGTATTTATCTTTGGTATCATTTACACTGTCTGTTTGAAGCTTAACTGCATCCTTTACATTTTTACTCTCACTGTTAGCAGTATTAATGTTCGCGGTCAGTTCATTTATCATTTCATCAATTACCATGGTGGACTTTTTGGATTGCTCCGACAATTTACTAATCTCTTCGGCTACCACTGCAAACCCTTTACCTGCTTCACCGGCACTGGCAGCTTCAATTGAAGCATTGAGCGCTAATAATTTTGTTTTTTTGGAAATATCTGAAATGATTGCACTCGCTTCACCGATTCTACTTGCCTTTATGCTAGTCGCATCTATGATATCAAAAATTGATTCAAAGGCTGATTGATTCTTTATAGTGATTTCTTCTAATCTGTTTACAGAATCCAAACCTGACTGACTGGCAATCATAATTTTTTGACTTGCCCCTGACAACTCATTTGCACTGTCTGCGCTATGATCAATTGCGCTCCCTAGATTCGCTATCTCCTCAACCAGCTGCTGTGCATCTTCTGCCTGATTGGAAGCACCCTCTGCTATTTCACCAACTGTCTTTGCTATTTCATTCATGGAACTAGTTACTTCTGTAGCGTTTATACGAAGTGAATTTGAGGCTAGCGCTAACTGTTCTGAAGTTTTAATGACCTGCATAATGATTGCTCTTAATGACATGACTAATTTGCCAATAGAACTTGACAAGGCTCCCAGTTCATCCTTACTGTCTGCGTCATGTGCCACAAAAGACAGATCATTTTCTGCTAAGGAATTCATGTTACCAGTTAATTTTTCGATATTATTTCGCAGGTAGCGAATAATATAAATTGCAGCCACCGAGATAAGTACAATAACAAGGAGAATGGCCAGAGTCAGCGTTATGATTTCCTTCACCATCTCAGCTCGTAAATCCTCATCTGCATAAACGCTGTATTCATCCAAGGTATTCATCATCTGATCCAATACAGATCTTAGCTGTTCGAATAAAACCAATTGGTTACCCATACTTTCGATCGTTCCATCTCCGGTCTTTGGATCATACGCCGTTTTCCACTGATCATACAGCTGCATGAATTGGGTATGTAGCTCAGCTATTGACATATTAACATCTTTCGCTTGAAACTGGGTATAGAGCTCCTCGTTACCACTAAGATTATTCATTGCGGTATTTACGCGTTCCAGGGCTTGCCCAGCATTCTCCGTATAAGTGTCTAACAGACCCTGTTTTGTTTCCTGATCAACCATGCTTCCTGCTAATGCCAGTTCCGTTTCCGCCAAGGAGGCTTGATATAAATCCCGATCTGCATTAAGAAGGAGTGATCCGTTCTTATAAAGCGTATTATAATATAAATTTTTCGCGTTTATATTAGCATCGCTAACCAAAAGACTAAGCCTTGCCATTGATCCTAATGCCATTAATACAGTGGGTAATAGCACTAACCATAGCTTGAATGATACTTTTCTGTTCCTAATAAATTTCATCCATTTTCTTCCTTTCAAGACTCTAGTAATTTCGAATAAATTAATATTTTATCTGATAATCAGATTATATCACACATTTTGTCGTTTTCAACATAGTACATAGAAATACTGAAAACTTTTTTACTTTTTTTACAAAACTTTGAAGCTTTCTTCCATAAAACGAATATGTCAATGTACTTTTTTTACAAATTTTACAGCCAAATATATAAAAATTCACATATGAAAACTAGGAAATAAATTCTATCTAGTATATACTTGCCTACACATCTTTCCATATTTGTCGAATCAACATACCAGTGTGAACTGATGATGTTGTAAAGATACCTCACAAATCATGACCACCGGCTAAGCCGGTGGTTTGCTTTGCCCCTATAAGGGGCTTTTACCTGCCTGCGCCCGGAAGGCGCCTGAAGGATTTACCAACCGCACTTCTCTCTCAGGCTAGCCCTAAA
>JAEWIZ010000014.1 GCA_023386815.1 Bacillota bacterium | reverse complement strand
GTAACACATGGAGCTGACTGTTACTAATAGGTCGAGGGCTTGACCAAATATGGTTTTTACAGTAAGAATCCAGATGGATTCATGGATGATCGTTTTCTAAGAATATGAGTATCTTTGGATATGAAGTGTTCTTTGGAATGCCTGGCATTCCGTGTGTAGTATTAAGTCAATTGAAAACAGAAAACACTTAGTTATGAGGGTTTCTGTTTTTTCTATTATAAAAATACGAATGAAAAATAATTCATTTGTCATTTATTCCTCGATAGCTCAATGGTAGAGCACACGGCTGTTAACCGTGGGGTTGTAGGTTCGAGCCCTACTCGGGGAGCTTTTATCTCGTAGACATTATGTTTACGAGATTTTTTTATGCTTGCATATTGGAAAAGTTAAAACTATAATGAAGGTGCAAAACAGAGAAATTACTTTATGATAACATGTGAGGATAATATATGCTGAGAATTTTATTAGTAGATGATGAACGGGAAGAAAGAGAAGGAATATCGTTCTTAATTCAAAAATATAATTTTCCCCTGACGATATTACAGGCATCAAATGGAAAGGAAGCTTTAAAGTATATACAAGAGCAATCAATTGATATTCTTTTCACGGATGTGAAAATGCCGATTATGAATGGTTTAGACTTAGCTAAAGCAGTTTATGAATATAATCCGGCCATTAAAATTATTATATTTAGTGCATATAGTGAGTTTGACTATGCCAAGCAGGCACTTAGTGCAAACGCTGTGGGGTATTTGTTAAAACCAATTGAAGTAGATGAATTTAAGAAGCTAATGAACGAGGTAATTATATCTGTAAATGAGGCAAAGGAAAACCACAAGAGAAAACAGGAGGATGAGGAGCAGTATAGAAAGAACTTATTTTACAAGCTATTTTATAGCGCCAGAATTGAACCAGAAGAGGAAGAAAGGATTAGTAAATACATATTTTCTAAGGCGTATTCAGCTTGTACGATTCTAAATATTGAATTCATAAATAATTTTTTAGAAGAGCAGGAAGAGGTTTTTATTAACTATATCTCTATGTATCTTGGAAAGCAAAGCGTGTATGTAAAGCTATACCCAAATGAGGCATACTTGGTGGTTCCTAAAAGCAGGGAATTAAGTGGTCTGAGTCTGGATCAACAGCTAAAGAAGTTAATAAGAGACTTAAATATGCGAGAGGACAATGAACTCTTAATCGTTAACAGTACGTCAGTAACATCGATACAGGAATTACAAGAACAGTTACAATGTATAAAGAGTATTAAAAACAAGATATTTGGTTATGGAAATCGAATCATTGAAACAAATGACTATTTTCATGATGATGAGCATTACGTATCCGATGTGGAGATGATTCGAAAGGAAGTTATAAGGGCAATTGAAGAAGAGAACGCGGAACATATATTGCAGTATTGTAACCAACTAATCCTTTTGATTCAATCCTTACATAATATGAGTAAATTATATACGCAGAATTTATTTTATTCCATCATTAAGGCCATCTATGATAAAATGCCAAAAGTAGAATATGAACAGGTTTTGGCGAGTGCGGAACAATTATTTCATGCAAGAGACCCGCAATCCGTGATAAAGGATTTTGAAAGTTCCCTAAAGACTATGTTGGAACCAATGGGTAACCGATGCTTAGATGAATCAAGAATTACGCAAAAGATAAAGAACTTAGTAGAAACAGAGTATATGAAAGAGATTAGTTTAAGCTACGTTGCAGAAAAGGTAAATCTAGCTCCTGCCTACGTAAGCTATATTTTCAAACAAGAAACCGGACAAACGCTGGTGAAGTATATTACGGATATTAAAATGCAAAAGGCAAAAAAACTATTAGAAGAAGGGAACCTAAAGATTGTCAAAGTGGGGCGCGCCTGTGGTTATGAAAACCAATCTTACTTCAATCGTATGTTTAAGAATTACTACGGGGTTACACCAAAGCAATTCCGGGAAAAGCTATGAAAAAATTAGTTTTATGGTATTACGGTACCGCCTCCATTCGAAAGAAACTGGTACTAAGTTATTTGGTATTAGTTATTGTACCGATTACGGTACTGGGCGCTTATTCCTATAATATATCAAAGAAAAATCTATTAGAGCAGACCTATGATACTATGAAGGGTAATGTGTCATCAATTGAGTACAGTTTAAATAATTCGATTCAGCGTGAAAATGATAACATTAAATATCTATCGTATAATTCGAATTTTCGTGAGCGTCTTAAGAAGGCTCCTAAAAACAGGAATGCCCTGGCAAAGGAACTAAATGATTCGATTGAACCAACCTTTTGGTACTTTATTACAAGTGATAAGAATATCAAAGCCATTGAGATATATTCGCCCTATGTTAAACAAGCGATCGGCAGCTTTTTAAAGCCGGAGGACGGATATCAGGATCAACCGTGGTACGTGTATGGACAGACCGTTTTTAAGACGCTCTGGACGTACGAGGAAGGAAGGCTATTCGCAACAAGGACATTACTTGATGCAGATACCTCGTCTGAGCCAATCGGTATTATGAAGTTAGAGGTTTTTCCTGATCATTTTATATCTTCGATCTATCAGTCTAGGTTTCTAAACAATGGTGTGGTACTTATGAATCAAGACAAAAAGATCATTGCCAAGAGAGAAATAGGGGCGCTGGATTTAGAAAATGAGATCCATATGCAGATGATAGATATGGATGCAGGGGACTATATTGAGACCGACCAATTTATGATGACAAGCTCGAAAGAGTTGGTAAACGGTTGGGTATTATACTATTACATAGATAAGCATGAAATATCAGATCAGTTAAATCAGATAATGGTAACCACTGTTTTTATTATGGGACTATGTATGATGCTGGTGGCAATTTTTATCAGTATTATATCAAGAATTTTAAGCGGTAGAATTCTTCAACTGAAGGGATATGCGGAGCAGGTTAGCAAAGGTGATTTCAACGTTACCTTGAATAAGGAATATTCCGATGAAATCGGTGTAGTTGCTCAGAGCTTTCATACTATGACTCAGAAAATTACTAATATGATGGATGAGATGTATGAACTGGGTCTGGAGAAACGAGCCGTCGAGCTAAAGGCACTACAGGCCATGATTAATCCGCATTTTCTGTATAATTGTCTCTCCAGTATCAAATGGAAAGCCCTTCGCGCTGACCAAGAAGAGATTGGAGATATCACAGGCTTGTTGGCGAAATTTTATAGGACAACCTTAAACGGAGGCAAGCAAATTACTCAGGTTAAAAACGAGATAGAAAATGTTAAGTCATATCTGGAATTACAGACACGAACTCATGAGGATCGTTTTCATGTAGAATATGATATTTCAATCGATGGACAGGAACTAATGATGCCAAATTTCCTCTTACAGCCGATTGTAGAAAATGCCATATGTCATGGCGTTGATTATTGTGAGGAAAACATCGGTGGTTTAATTCGATTTGAATATAAAAAAGATGGAGAATATCTCCTTTTTCATATCTATAATACAGGGCCACATTTGACTCAGAGTGAGGTGGAAAAGATCTTAGCTGCCCCCGGAAACGGATATGGATTATATAATATACAAGAACGGATTCGTATGTATTATGATGATTCCTGTGGTGTATCCAGTAGTATATCCGAAGATGGGTTAATCTGTTTTACCGTTAGATTAAAGGATCAGATCGAATCCATAACCAGACTAAATAACAAAGAGTAACTTTAATAATTACTGTGCAAGGCGACACCCCTTAAATTCTGTGAGTTTAGGGGCTGTTGCTTTTTTACATCAGAAAGAAGCGCCGACAATAAAGTTATAAAAAAAGTGTTAGGAATCTAAAAATTGTGCAATTTGATATTGTAAGAATCCAAACTATAATAAGAGCGTAGGAAAAAGAAATATCGTTAAGGAGGAAGTGTATGAAAAAGAAAATGATTGGTCTACTGCTCTGTGTTACGATGGGAATGACACTGATTGCAGGATGTAGCAAAAGTACAACCACTACGGATGCAGGTAATGCAAACGAAGGAAAGGTCACTGAGGGTGCGGCAAATGAGGAGAAGACGTCAGATGCAACTACCAGTGAGACAAAAACTAAGATAAGAATGACATATTGGAACAGTGAGGACACGGTAAAGACTCTGTTAGAATATCTCAAAGAAGCAGTACCGGATGTTGAGGTCGAATTTCAGTTTATTGATAATTCTAACTACAATACCATAGTAGATACCCAGCTTTCTGCAGAAGAAGGACCGGATATCATCTGTGAATCACCAGCAACTGCTTTAAAACATGCAAAATTAGGTTATCTAATGGAGATCAATGATCTGGGCGCAAAGTACTCAGCAGCCGGAACCAATGTCTATTCCTTTGATGGTAATGTATATGCACTACCCGGCATCAGCTGGTTTGAAGGCATTTACTTTAATAAGCAGATTTTCGTAGACAATAATATTGCGCTTCCAACAACCTTTGATGAATACATAGCAGTTTGCAAGAAGTTCCAGGAGTTAGGAATCAAACCTCTTGCTGCAGGCTTAAAATCCTGGGAGCCAATGTTAAAGAACTCCATGGCATTTGTTACAGCAGAGTATTTATCCACTCCGGCAGGAACAAGCTTTGGTTCGGATTACAGAGAAGGAAAAGTTACTCTTGATGGAACCTGGAATACTTATTTGGAAAAATGGTCAGAGATGATTAGCGAAGGTATCTACACTACAGATATGACAGGAATTGATCATGATCAAGCCTTAGAGGAATTTGCAACCGGGAAAGCAGCAATGTTCTGCTCCGGACCATGGGATTTGGAAGGGATTCAAAGTAAAAACCCGAATCTTAAAATTGATATGATGCCTTTCTACGGAACAAGTGCAAGTGAAGGTTGGTTAATCGGAGGACCGGGATGCGGTTTTGCTATTAATAATAGTTCACCGAACAAAGAGGCTGCAAAAAAGATATTAGATGCATTATCAACCGTTGAAGGACAGAGAGCATTCTGGGAAGATAATCAGGGTGGATCGTCCTACTTTGAAGGTGCAGAGTTTGAACTTCCAGAGGCTTATCAAAGTGCTGCAAAAGCTTTGGCTGCAGGAAACGTATACTGCCCTTGGAATGAATGGGGCGATGCAGCAGGTGCACATGAAACTTATGGAACAGAGATGCAGTCCTATCTCCTGGGAGAACATGATTTAAGCCAAACCCTAAAGAATGTTGATACCAGCGTAAAAGAATTACTTGAGAAATAAGACAGCTAATGTGGTGCCGTTTGTGTCGGTAATTGGCACGCGGCACCTTTTGCATACCTGCAAGGCTTGCAAGATTACCTATGTGATTGCACCAGGAGGAAGAATATGGTTAAAAAGAAGAAATTAATATCGGGCAATTTGGGAAAGTACTTTATTCTTTTCATCCTGCCTGCTTTGGTTATTTACATCCTATTTAGCATTATCCCTTTTTTATACACTATGTATTATAGCTTCACGGATTATACGGATATGAATCCGATTCATCTAAACTTTGTAGGTATAAAAAATTATTTAAAAGTTTTTCAGACGCCAATTATGGTCACAGCTATCAAAAATTCTGTTGTTTATGCAATCTTGTTGACCGGATTTCAAACAATACTTGGACTCCCCTTAGCCGTGCTACTGAACAAAAAACTAAAATCGAGGAATCTATTGAGAGCATTATTCTTTTTTCCGGCTGTGTTTAGCTCGCTAATCATTGGCTACTTATGGAATTTTATCATGTCTTCCTCTGATTTTGGATTAATTAATAATCTATTGCATCAGCTTGGCATCAACACATTCAATTTTTTTACAGCAAAAAATGCATTGTATTCGGTAATCCTAACTCAAATTTGGCAATGGACAGGATGGGCAATGGTAATTTATCTTGCCAACCTGCAGAGTATTTCTCCCGATCTTTATGAGGCGGCTAATATCGATGGAGCAAACGGAAGAAAGAAGTTCTTCTTTGTAACCTTACCATTAATGTGCCCTTCGGTAAAAATTATTATTGTAACCGGATTAATCGGAGGAATGAAAGCATTCGATATTATCTATTCCATGACCTCCGGAGGCCCCGGAGATGCAACGCAAACCGTTATGATGGTGATTATGAAGAAGGGAATCTCCGATGGCTTTTATAGTACAGGAGCAGCATTTGGCGTTTGCTTCTTCCTGATTGTACTAGTAATCAGTGGCTTGGTAACAAAATTAATGGGGAAATGGAGTGACGCAATATAATGAGAAAAACAAAACGAAACCTGGCAATTACAGAAATTATCATGATTATTATTGCAATCATATGGTTCATTCCAATCTACTACCTGATTGTAACGACCTTAAAAAATCCTCAGGAGGCAACGATTGCACCTCTGAGTTTGCCGAAAGTCATTCGAGTTGATAATTACATTCAGGCATGGGTAAATATGGAGTTTCCAAGAGCCTTTGGAAATAATCTTTTTATTACTGTAACTGCAGTCATTTTACTGGTCTTCCTTGGATCCATGGCTGGTTTTGCCCTTGCAAGAACAAAAACAAAACTAAGTAATCGTATATTTTTACTATTTTTAGCAGGTTTAATCGTTCCATTTCAAATGAACATTGTGAGCCTATTTAAAATAGTGAAAAGCTTGGGACTAATGAATACTTTGTTTGCAGTAATCTTAGTGGATGTAGCAATTAATACGCCACAGGCAGTATTCTTATTTAAGGAGTTTATTGAATCGACGATTCCGAAAGAACTTGAGGAAGCTGCTTCTATCGACGGATGCTCTGTATTTAAGAGATATCTTATTATTGTATTGCCTCTATTAAAGCCGGTTATTTCTACCGTTGTGATTATCGTAACATTGAATGTTTGGAATGAATTTATGACACCCTTGTTATTTTTACAAAGTAGGGATAAGGGTGTTATTCTTCAGGAGGTTACAAGAAATATTGGACAGTTTTCCACCGATTGGACTGCATTATTTCCAATGCTGATGCTGGGTGTGGCTCCGTTAATGATCTTTTATATATTCATGCAAAAATACATTATCGCAGGCGTGGCAGCAGGAGCAGTGAAAGGATAGGATATGATAGAGTTAAGGATTGATCAGAACATTGGAAGTACGATGGTGCTCGTGCCTCACCAGGACGATGAGATACTTTTGACTGCAGGGCTGTTAAATCAGTTAGTTGAAGCTGGTGTACCTGTTACAGTTGTGATGGTTACCAATGGTGATTATGGTTGTGTGGATGAAACCAAAGGGCAGATCAGGTTGAAGGAGACACTCTTGGGTACAACAAAGCTAGGTGTAGAGAAAAGTCAAGTCTATTTTCTTGGATATGCGGATACAGGAATGCCGGTACAAGATAGTTTTCTTATGAAGTTATATTTGGAGAAGGATGAGAAAAAAATATATCCCTCCTTCTGCTCCAATCAGACCTATGGGATGTTAGCGAAAGCGGAGTACCATATGGAACGGTATCAAACCCATGCATCCTATACCAGAGAGCATTTAAAGGAGGATTTAAAACAAGTAATAAAAGAAATTCTACCGAAAAATATTTTTACTACCTTAGAGTTTGATACCCACGGTGACCATAAGGGATTATTTAAGTTTCTGGAAGAAATTTTAGACGAATTGCAAATAGAGATTGGATATGAACCGAAGGTTTATGGAGGATTGGTTCATTCCTGTGCAGGAGATGATACGTGGCCAAAGCCACACACTGCCGAGTATAGCTGCCCGGAAGGGTTTGAGGAAAATTCAACGTTAAAATGGGAAGATAGAATTTGCCTAAAGATGAAGGAAAATATGAAATTAGACACTGGAGAAAACAATTTAAAATATCAAGCACTATTGCAGTATGAAACGGCATTAGAACCAGATGCATATGAATTCTTAATGTCCTTTGTTAAGGAAGAAGAAATATTTTGGAGAGTTAGATGAGCAGTTATTTTAGAACTATCTGGAGGAGCAGTAAGTTATGAAAGTTGACAAAGAACCAATTTATCCGATTGAGCCTTGGACAATTAGGGAAATTTCTTTTAAAAAAGAAAATAATTATCGCAATGAGACCACCTTTTCCCTGTCCAATGGGTACATTGGAACCAGAGGGACATTCGAGGAAGCCTATTCTTTTCATATAGATGAAGGTTTGGAAGGCAACTTTATCAATGGATTTTATGAGCGAGAGCAAATACGATATGGGGAAGCAAATGCCGGCTCGCCCGTGTTAAGCCAGTCCCTGTTAAATCTCCCGAATTTGAAGGAGATAAAACTGTATCTGGACGAAGAAGAGTTTAGCATGGAACAGGGAAAGGTAGAAGACTACGAGAGAGTTTTACATATAAGGGATGGGATACTGACAAGGAGTTTAATTTGGACATCACCTAAGGGGAAAAAAGTAAAGATTGGGATTCGAAGGCTTGTTTCCTTTGATATAAAAAATATTATGGCGATTTACTATCAGGTTACACCCTTGAATTTCTCTGGGGAGGTGACTTTTGTATCCGGGTTACAGGCGGATGTGCAAAACCATACCAGGAAGACAAACCCGATTGTAGATTATGGCCCCTTTGGAAGAAAATTAGAGCCAAGAAAGCTTTATGTAAAGGAATCTCAGATTTACTATGAAGGGATTACTCAGACAAGTAAGCTAACTATGGCCTGTGCTGCTGAGCATACGATAACGGCAAAGGATGAGTTAGTCAAAATGGTTGCGCAGACGGGCGATTTGGATGCTCAGTTAAGCTTTACGATTCAGGGGCATACGGGTGAAGTAGTAACCTTAGAAAAAATGATTTGCTACACATCAAGCCTTGATCAAAAGGTTAAGGAGCTGGAGCCATTTGTACAAGAGGTATTGGAGCAAGCAAATAGAGAGGGTTATAGTAAGCTGGAAGAAAAACAAAAGGATTATATGAATCAATACTGGGAGACAGCTGATGTTGTTATTGAAGGGGAAGAATGTGAGGCACTGCAGCAGGGGATTCGATTTAATCTATTTCATATTATGCAATCTGCCGGAAGAGACGGGCGTACCGGAATGGGAGCAAAGGGACTTTCAGGAGAAGGATATGAAGGGCACTATTTCTGGGATACAGAGATGTATATGCTACCAGTGTTCGTTTATACCGTGCCTGAGGTAGCAAAAAGCCTGTTGGATTATCGTTATAACACCTTGGAGAAAGCGAGGGACAGGGCAAGAATCTTAGGTCACGACAAGGGTGCCTTGTTCCCATGGAGAACCATTAACGGGGAGGAGGCCTCCACCTACTATCCGCTGGGAACTGCTCAGTATCATATCAATGCAGATATAGCGTATGCTGTTTCACTCTATCTTCAGGTGACGAAGGACAGGGAGTTCTTTCTCAAAAAGGGAGCAGAGATATTAATCGAGACTGCCCGTGTTTGGGCAGATGTAGGCAGTTTCGCAGAGTGTAAGGGCGGAAGATATTGTATCTGTAGTGTGACTGGACCCGATGAGTACAATGTGTTGGTGGATAATAATTTCTATACGAATCTCATGGCAAGGGAAAACCTAAGAGATGCTTTAGGGGCTGTAAAGTATATGAAAGAGCAGGACGTGGAATGCTTTGCCAAATTACAGGAAAAGCTTAACTTTGATGAGAAGGAATGTGAACTCTGGGAGAAGATCATTGAAAACATGTATTTCCCCTATGATGAAAAACGTCAGATTTATCCGTTAGATGATGGATTCCTTATGAGAAAGCCCTGGGATGAATCGAAAATTCCACCTGAGAAAAGATCCTGGTTGTACGAAAATTATCATCCTCTATTTATCATGCGTCACCGAATGTCCAAACAGGCGGATGCTATTATTGCCATGTATCTTCATAACAACTCATTTACCGAGGAGGAGATCCGAAGAAACTATGACTTCTATGAAGAAGTAACACTCCATCACTCTTCCTTATCAACTTGTGTCTTTGGAATTGTAGCTTGTGATATTGGTTACTACGAGGAAGCGTACCAGTATTTTTCCCAATCAGCAAGAATGGATCTGGATGATTATCATAATAACTTTTATGCAGGAATCCACGCGGCTAATATGGCAGGTAGCTGGCAGGCGATTGTAAATGGTTTTGCTGGTGTGCGCTGTCAGGATTCAAAGTTGAAATTCAAGCCTCATTTGCCGAAGGAGTGGGTAAGCTATACCTTTAAGCTTAGGTTTCAGGATGCAATTTTACAAGTGGTTATTGGAAGAAAAGGAAGCGAGTTTACTCTCCTGAAAGGATCGAAAATCACGTTCTATGTGTTTGGAAATGAAGTTAACTTAGAGGGAGAAGGAGGTACTTATTTTGAAGAAGTATAAAGCGATTTTCTTTGATTGGGATGGAACGGCAGTCACTTCTAGAAAGGCACCAGTTGATACGGTAGTAGCTGTGATGCGCCCACTATTAGATCAGGGAGTAAAGCTTGCAATTATCAGCGGAACAACCATGGAAAACATAGCGGGGGGCAGGATAGAGGAGTATTTTACCAAGGAGCAGCTGAGTAATTTATACCTAGGCCTTGGAAGAGGTGCCTATAATTATACCTTTGTGGACGGAAAGCGAGAAGTATTCGCTAGTTTAGTACCTCAACATGAGATCCTTAGTAACATTCATAGAATTTGCTTTGACATTCATATGGAATTATTGGAAAGATATCATTTTCATACGGATATCGTGTTTAGTAGACCAAATTATTGCAAGATAGACTTGATGGTCGATAATCAGCGAGGGGATCAGTTATTTTTGCAGGAAAATGAACTGGATTACCTAAAGAATAGTCTCAACCAACATGGAATTCATGGGGGAATTAAATATTTCATGGATCTGGCAGCAGAAATCGGAGCGAAGTACAAGTTGTCAGTGGTCTCTACATGCGATGCAAAATACCTGGAGGTTGGTATCTCCAGCAAGAGTGATAATGTAGATGCAATATTTGAAAAAATCAATTTCGAACATAACGTAAGACCCGAGGAATGTAGCTTCTGGGGAGATGAGTATGTGGGAATTGAATCGGATATCTATGGGAGTGACAGTTTTATGCGTACGCAGAAAACTGTATCCGGTGATTACTATGATGTATCAGAGGTGAGCGGAACTAGACCGGATGGAGTGATTCAGATAGGAGGCGGTGTGGAAAGATTTTTATCATTTTTACAAAATCAGGTGTGAAGAAAGAGAAAAAGAAAATGGTATTTGGAAGATTAGCAATATCAATAAAAGTACGCTCGGCACATTAGTTTCTAAGTAAAGAACAAGGGCGAAAGATAACTCTTTCGCCCAAATATTTATGTAATATTTTTGGAGTAAAGATAAACAAAATTTTTAAAAAACTCCTTGCCAAGAGGTAAAATCTATGTTAGAATCATCTTTGTCGCCTAGGGGCGACGGATTTCAGATGATAATCTTCGGATTAATAAGAAAAGTTGTATTAAGTTCTTGACGAAATGAGATTACGCTGATATAATATAAAAGCTATCGAATTTAATATGGCGACATAGCCAAGTGGTAAGGCATGGGTCTGCAACACCCTGATCACCAGTTCAAATCTGGTTGTCGCCTCTCTAAGTAAGTGCTTCAAATCCTTATAAATCAAGGGTTTGAAGCATTTTTTAATTTTAAAAATGTTGGTGCAAATTGGTGCAAGCTATTTTTAACCTAAAACGGCCCCCATTTTTTCTATGGTTTCGTCGGCAGGTGTTACTGAGCGTAGGTAATGTGAAGTCATTGTAAGTGTTGTATGGCCTAACATTTTTTGTAGTTCGGGTGCGCCAACCCCATTCTTGTGTAGAATTGAGGCTGTCGAGAACCTTACCTTATGCGAAGGGCGATATTTAATATCTAGTTCTGTGCAACATTTTTTAAATCGGCGGTTAAAAGTGACCGTAGCTAAGGGTTTGCCATTGTGAATAAAAAGGTAGTCGCTATTAGGATTTAATAGCTTTATGTTCTCTAAGAGTGTCTTAGTTGCCTTTGCTAAAGGTATATAGCGTCTACCTTCTTCAGTATGACCTTTTACATCGTCTATAATTTGGTTTTTATCATTTACCAAGCGCTGAATATAAATAAGGTCACCACGAATATCATCCCACATTAAACCTTTTAATTCCGAAATTCTTAAGGTCAAATAGAAGTCGAGCTTAATAGCGAGAGAGTACAAATCATCGTTGGGTAAGTGATTGATTATCTGTAAGCGTTCTTTCTCAGTATAAGGGATAATATCATTGTTTTCCGGCTTATAATTAAACTGGCGGTAGCTTATGTCTCTTAAACAATTACGTTCAACAATTTCTTTCTCAACGGCAAAGTATATAATGCCGTTCATCACGCTTTTCAGGTCATTAAAACGCTTCCTCGTAAGTGTGACTCCTTTGGTAATAGTGTGAAAATAGCAAATAAAATCCTTTGGTTTTAGTTGTTTTAACGGTACTTGTGTAATCGGATTACCCCTGAGGTTGTGCGTTCCATATGTAGCCGTTCTCTTTAATAGTCTTTGGAGAAGTGTTCGTTTCATTGGTTCTCCACGCTACCCATTGTGTGTACAAATCCTCAAGGCTTGCATTATTTTCACCAAAATAATAATCATAGAGCTTCGTATAGAGTTCTGTTTCATCCTTGCCAGCGACTTGTTTTTCCTTGCCATTCTCTAATATTCTTGTAAAAACTCTACCATCCTTTCTAGTATAAATTTTTTTAGTGTGAATTGAATCTACTTGTTTCTTTCTTAGCATATTAATTTTATCTGAAACCTCTGACGCCCTAAGTATACCACTACAGATAAGGTCTTGTAAAAAAGTATTTATATTTGCGTCATTAAATAGCCCTTTTGTGGCATCGGCCATAACCAAGCCATTAGCATATGTATGAACCATAATTGTAATCCCCCTAAAAGTTTGAATTTTATAGGTTGATTTATGCAAGGCTTGTATGTAGGCATCTCAATGTCACTAAATAATTGAAGATATTATTATTGTCTTAGGTTATAATTACCGTAGGCATATCTAAGGAGGTGATGATTAGTGTCTAAGCAAATAAAACAAATATCACGCAAAGACAAGCAAAGCCTGATAAAAAGCACGCTAAGGAGTAATCAAGGACTTTCAAATAAAAAAATAGCACGCTTGCTGGGTGTTAGTCCAACAAGCGTGGCTAAGTATCGTTTAGAGCTGTTTGGAGTGTCCAACTTGGACCCATTGCCGGATTATAAAGATAATGAGGATTGGACACAGCACATATGGGTCAAACAGCACCCTGAGATATTAAATAAGAAGTTATCAGATAGAACATTGAAATGCTTACGGACACCTGGATTATTGGATAAACTGGTAGAACTAGAGGGAGTTACAGTAAGCCCACGACTGGCCTTGACGCTACTACGTAAAGAGCAACGAGAACAAAAGAAAAACCCAGCAATAACGGTAACAGAGGACGATGTTCAATTATTTGTCGCCAACCTAAAGATTGAAAGTGACTATGACCGAATAATTCCAAACTCAATAGATTTAATTTTAGTTGATATGATGTATAAGGCAGAGTACGCCGATTTATATCCTTACCTTGCCCGTATAAGTGAAAAACTATTAAAACCTAACGGCTCTCTGGTCGTTATGTGCGGGCAATTATTACTGCCGCAAGCTATGAAAGCTCTGGGAGAGCACTTGACTTATAACTGGTGTCACGCATACATGACACCCAATGGAACCCAGTTAGTACACCCACGCAGAGTCATACCTAAATGGAAAGCTATTCTACATTACGTTAAAGGCGCTCCCAATAAAAAAACATCTTATACGCCAGATATACATATACCGCCACCTCGTGACGCAGACGATAGTGGACTACATCCTTACCAACAGAGTCTCCCAGCGTTTATTGAGCTGATAAAAACCTTCTCTATCGAAGGTGATACCATAATGGACGTATGTATGGGTAGTTCAACGACAATTATAGCAGGACTTATTGCTGGTGGTCGTAGGGTCTTCGGCTCTGACGCTGACCCACAAGCTGTCGATACTGCTAAGCGTAGGGTTAAGGAGTTTTGGATAAGCGTGTAGCAAAGATGTTTAACAATCCCGCCTGTATAGAGCTTAGTTCCTCATCTGTCTATCATACAGACATCTTACATTCCTCAACTTATACATATATTTAGCAAGGCTTGCTTTTGACTTATACTTGTCTACAATCACTTGAATTAATTACTTAACAAATGTGGTATAATTCTAATATGATTATGAAACTACCCTTGATTTGATGTGTATATGAAAATATGTCGCGGATACCGATACTATAGGTATTCGTGACTTAAAAGGATGAGCTATCGGCCCCGAAATATTATATTATGTACGTCAGGAGTGCATCTGTTGTGTATAGAACTCATTGGTTCTCGGATTAGGAACTGCTCCAGATACATAATTTGTTGCCGCCTGATATACGTAATAATCACATCATCTAAGATACCCTAAAGGGACACATTGAGTTATAAATTGAATTTGGATAGATTATAATAAATTAACAGGTTGCAAAGTATTTGAGCGGATAAATCAAAGTGCTAACAGCTGACACCAGCCAAGCGATACCGTCTATGTAGAGCGTAGCTCCCTATGTCTGTCTATCCCTATAAGTTCCACACAGCCTCCCAACTATCTCTATATATGATAAGGCCTGTTTATATACACACTTCTCGCACTAAAAACAGCTAGATTTTACTTAACAAATGTGGTATGATATTGATAAAAGCACTAAATCAATAACATTTTTCAAGGTTACGGAGGTACATAACTATGTCTACTAAATATGGAGACTATCGGATAGATTTGCGTGAGTACAAGGATTTAATAGTATCTTCATTATCACAGCTTGATTATATTATAGCAGATGATGAATATACATCAATAGCTGGTGGAGCGATACATAATATAGCTGTCAATGATGCCAAAACACTTACAAGTGTCCTCAATAGCAGAGGTCTGCAGAATGCTAAACATATTGTGTACATAGCAAAAGATGAGTTTGCTGTTCTGAAAATGTATATCTGGTACGAGAGACAAAAACCGCTGAAAAAACAATGCCTTACAGACGGGGGCATTACTCGTATACAACAAGCTATGCAGTCTCTTAGTTGCCATAAGCTGTTAGACAGATTACATATGTCTGTTTTACAGCTATGGGATATTTTACACGGATATGAGTCTCACGCAGACGACATATATGCCCTACTTAGTTCTTGCGGAGCCGGAGTATGCCAGCAGTATGTAGAGTATCCATTGCCAGATGCTTGCACTACACCTGATAGACCTGCATATAAATCTAAAACGGAGCGTAACTCAGCCATCATACAAATGTATGTAGATGGTGCTGGTCTTCGTCAGCTTGAAAATGCTGGATTTGGTATTAAAAGAGCTGCTATCCTTAGTGTTTTACGACAATCAGGAGTATACAAAGGTGCAGAGGAAGGCAAGGTACGCCATCAATCAGGTGAGTGGCGTTCAAATGCGTATCGTAAGCATGATGGCACAGCTGTAAAATCCGGTAAATTAGTAACAGCTAAACATAGTAGCTCGAAAAAGCTTCGTAAGATACTGTATGATTTGCGTATTGACTCTGCAATTACCCAGCAGCAGATTGCTACCAAACTCGGCTGTAGCAGAGCATACTACTGCAACGTTGAAAATGGCATGGAGACACCATCTGAGGCATTTTGGGACAAGATAGCAGTCTTATTTGGGTTAGATGTTAGATGCGAGGATATACGCAAAGTAAGCACCATCAGACAGGTCGCTCAGACGAAAACGGTTGCAGAGCAAGCAAACACAGTCAATACTAAAGACGAGTATAGCTATGTATCAAGCAGATATACAAGTGTCGATTTAATATAAAAGCAGGTTGATATCCTGCTTAATTTCCGTATTGCTCATACACATAAGGGAGTATTACCCATGTAACATCGTCGGCAGCAATGGTATTTGTGTGGATTTCAGGTTTAAGCCCTTGATATAAATGATGTGCCTTATCACAAGGATTTTTATGGCAATTCTGGCATCTATCAACGTCATTTTCCGCAGCACATTTCAAGGAATCGCATTTAAAGCTTTTATCCAATCCCCCTGTATGACAACCATCACATAACTTCATATCATCGCCCCAATATCCCCCATCGCCTACACCTCCCGCATATACACGTATTAGCCGCTCTTTCAACTCCGCCCGGAACTCCTCGCTGATTGTTCCGCCGTTATAATGCACACACAAATCACAACGGTGTCCGCAACTGGAATAGACTGCTTGCTCTTTCGGAAACGGTTTTCGGTTAGGTTTTTTCTTAATCAAAACAAGCTGCTCGACAGCTTCGAGCATATGTAAATCGGCAACGGAAATAGACATCCATTTACCATCATGATGTGTTTTACTGTTATCGTAAATTTCTTGTATCTTTTGCGAAAATTCATTGCGCCGTGCCTCAAATAATTCACGTTCTGCCTTTCCGAAAATAACGAGAAAATCATAACGGTCTTCCCGTATGTAGATAGTTAGCACAGTTTTCCCGCCTTTGCGGAATTTCAATTCATCTTTGCCGTTGCCCACTTCATCCAAAACATATTTTCCTCGCATAAAGCTCATAGTATTCTCGCTGACCTTTTGTAGTTCTGTTTTTTTGCTCATTATACAACCCCCTATCAACCCTTTAGGCTTCCGTTACCAACCGAATTTGAAAAGGTTGGTGTATTTTCGTGTTACTTTTTAAATTATTTCAAAAAGATGTTCGCATTGTTTTTCACCATTAGAGCTAATGGGGGATGATACAGTTTCTTTAAGGCGCAATTTCACGCCGAGACTGTTTTCAAAATGATATTTTACATGTCCACTGCAACAACCGCAATATGTAAGGGAAACGGTCGTGGGTTTGGACAATGTATTCATACATGGGCATACACATATATATTGTCCGTTTTCCTTAAAATCCCAAAATATACTTAATGTCCCATCATCATTTAATCTGCTGCGAGCAAATTCGTTTATACCCATTGCGTTTAGTATTTTAATGCGTTCCTCGATGGATTTATCTTTAAGTTTTAGCAAAAATTCATCGGTAGGTTCATTCTTGTTGCAACCTTGCTCCTCCATAACGGAAAGAATTTGAACTTTTGAAAGTAAATTATCCATTTGATTTACAAATGCAATTTTTTCTTCTGGTGATTCAGCTTTACTATCTGGAAAAACAAATTGCTCCATTACTTCCTTGGGAATACCTTTATCAATCATAGTCTGCTTGATTTCCAATATATTCATAATAAAAAATCTCCTCCTATTAACCCATTAAGGGAATCCTTCACCAACCGAGAGTATGAAAAAGGGTTGGTGTATTTTCGTACTATTCTTTTTGGCAGGCAGGACATATGAAAGTGGATGTACTGCCAGTTTGTATTGAAACTATTGTCTCGCCACAGACCGGGCAGGGCTGGTTTTCTTTATAGCCTACAAGGAAATAATCCATTGTGAAGCCACCTTTTTGCCCAAAGAAATCACTTTCGTAAGCAAATGCGCCTTTTTCCTGTGAGAGGTTCAAAAGCTCTGTTATGGTGCTATAAAGCAATTTGATTTCTTCCCCGCTCATATCCGATATTTTCTTTTGAGGATGTAGATGTGCCTTGAATAAAATATCGTGCATATACATATTTCCGATTCCACCAACATTCTTCTGATTCATTAAAAAAGCTTTTATCTGCGTCTTTTTTCCTTTCAGAAGTGATGAAAAATAATCAAGCGTAAATTTTTCATCAAATGGGTCAATAGCAATGTCTTTTGTATTGGGTTCTGATGCAAGCTCACCATCCGAAACAAGTAAGAACTTACCGAACCACCAAAAGCGGGAGGTATAACCGCTGCCATCACTAAAGAGAACCTTTATCTGGTATTTGTCCGTTTCATTCTTCTCATTATCGAAGAACAAAATATCCGCGCCCATACCAAGAGATAAAAGGATATTTTCACCATTATTAAGCGTAGTGATAATCCATTTCCCTCTATTACGGATATCATCAATCCTTGCACCTGTGATTCGTTTTTGAAACTCATCAGGCGGGATGTTGGCGCATTTCTCTTGCAGCAGAGTAAGATTTTGTATGGTCTTTCCACACAGAACATCTCTCATTTGTCCCGAGAGTTTAGCAATTTCAGGTAGCTCAGCCATTTTCTTTTTTCTCCTTCTCATTTTTTAATTGTATCGGAATAAATATATCTTGCTGGTATCTGTTCAACTTATTCGCTATATCCCACGGTAAAATCTCCTCAATCATTTCGTAGCGATGCAATTCTCCTTCTGCATTTGCGTCAAGCTCATAATGGTCGCTATTAATTACCCAGTCCTTTAAAAGAATAAAAGTATCATCCATATCCTCCATGAAAGAACTGGCTACAGCGAATAACCCTCCTGTAAATTTTTCGTCTGCGTATTCTGTTGTATTTTCATAGTCGATTGGAATTTTGATAAGCATAATCCATTCACCGCTTGGTTCTTTGCGGTAAAAACAATTACGTAATCCGGGACTTGGCATGAATCCATATTTCACAAACAGACTCTGCATTTTATCTTCTATATTTTCTACTTGTCCTGTTTTCAATCGTGAAGTAAGAACACGCATGGGTGGTAATCGAATAATCCGAACATCATGTAGCCTTAATGCTTCACGGCTGATTATCGACAACTTTTCAAATGTGACTGTCTCATTCTTTTCAACTGTGGCAAGCCTCTTTTCAGTTTCTTCATAAAGCAATGTAATGCCTGATATTTTCTTGATACCGCTCATTAGCATTTTATGAAGAAAATCATCGACAAGATGCCTTAGCTCAGATAAAGCTGAAATTTCCGTGTCAAGTGATTCAAGTTTGTCCACAAACGCTTGAATCAATGCCGTCATGTTTTCACTTTTGAATATAACGACCATATCCTTAACCGGGATTTGTAATTTGCGTAAAATAATAATCTGTTTCAATCGTTCAAGCGCGCCAGTATCATAATAACGTTGGCTTTTGTTATCAGGATGGTTGCTCCATAAAAGCCCCATTTCCTCGTAATATCTTAGTGTCCTACTCGATATACCGAAGATGTCAACAACTTCGTTTATCCTAATCAAATCCAAAAAACATCACCACCTTTCCATTATTATACAAGTTGACGCAGGGTCAATGTCAATAGTTTATTTTTAAAAATTAAACAGTATTTATTTTATTTAGTAACAGGGAGAAGGCAGATGCTTTTGAGCAAAAACGAATTTTATAATTATTTCAAACAAAGACACTTCAATGTCTATGTGATTATGCTAATATCTCCAAGAAACTTCCGGTTATTTTGCAGAGAGTTTTCTTTAGGCACTATAAGATTTTCGGTAACTAATAATAAAAAGTACACTAAATGACAGCATAGGTTCTACCTAACCTTGCTGGTCTTGACTGTGATTCTGCAAAAAATTCTTACTGGCACTGCACAAGGATATGGTACATCAATAATGAGCCACGAAACCCATCATAGCAGATAATACTTTGAAATTGAGACTTGCTAAAGCTCTCGTGGCCGTGTACTGTAGAGGTGTCATAAAACGGTCGTTTATGACACACATATAAGAGGACACTGAAAATAAGGGTTTAAAGGGTGTTAAAGCGTGTCATATAAGGTGTCATAATCAAATTACATTATAACACCTTTATGAAGCAATACGGATAACAAATAAAACGGATTTAAGGGAGGATACGGTATGGATACAGATAAGAACGTGACGTATTTAGGCTATATTAGAGTCAGCAAAGAAAATATGAATTTAGACAGGCAGTCGGATTTACTAATTGCTGCGGGAGTACCTGAACGCAATATTTACCAAGAAAAGGTCACAGGCACTAAACGAGACAGAGAAGCGCTTAATCAAATGATTGAGAGCATTAAACCCAATGAAAAAATAATTGTAGTAGTGGCTGAGTTGTCGAGACTTTCGAGATCTACAAGGGATTTGATAGAGATTGTGGAGCTAATACACTCTAAAGGAGCTGATATAAAGAGCCTTAAAGAGCGGTGGCTTGATACTACCAGCCCCCAATCTAAACTACTTTTCACTATTTTTGCAGGTCTTTCACAATTTGAGCGTGACTTACTCTCTGATAGAACCAAAGATGGGCTAAAAGCTGCAAAGGCCAGGGGTAGAACGGGTGGCAGACCCTCTAAGCGTACCGATAAAGCAATAACGGTAACCTCATTATATAATAACGGTGTAAAGATTGCTGAGATTGTTAGGCAAACAGCACTTAGTAGGAGTACCGTAAACGGGATTATCAGAGATGGTGCAAGTAAAACCTGTGCATAAGGAGACGGTTTATAATGACGATTTGTCTTAAATGTAAAAAGATTTATAAACGCAACCGGCCTCATACGTGTGATTGTGACCGGAAGAATTAGCCTATGACCATTGAAATACACTATGAGCTTGTAGGCGTAGTTGTAAAGCTACTGGAACGTGGGTTTAAGGTGGTATTTGCAAGCTGTGATACCTACCCTATATATGCGGATAATCCTCAGATAAAATCGACTACAATCATGGTTGAGTTAGGTGATTTGTATCCAGAGGCTATGTTTGAGGGACTTCCACCTGACTGGATGCAGTACGAGTACCACAGAGTGGCTAATGATACTATTAGTGAGTATAAATATACTGGCCTAAGCTGTACGGAGTATCACCCTGTTGGTGAGAGTGATGAGGGGAGCATCGACTTTACTAAGATGATAATGTTAAGTAATTTAGAAAGCTGGCTTGATGACAGAGCTCCCGAGAGCTTTTATGCTGTGTGGAGACTGGCAGGAGTCTTGATGTAGTTAAAAATGTATGCAAATATCCTACGATAAAATAACGCTGTCTCTAAATGTATGCAATATAAAATAAATTTCTTTAAAAATAGTTGCATTTTACTTTGTCAATGTATATAATATAAGTACAAAGATGTTTCACAATGTACAGTTAAACATTGTAATGATACAAAGATGCTTCACAATGTGCAAGAAACATTGTTATGATACAAATATGCTTCACAATGTGCAGGAAACATTGTAAAAGCCTTAAGTGATTTCACTTAAGGCTTTATACATATGATGAGGAGAAATATGAAAGAAAATTCAATATATTTTGCTGAGAATATGTTTTATCAAATAATTCGTGATGTAGGTGGTGCATGGAATGACTCGAAAGAACGTCCTATAGTATGCTTGCTAAAATTAGAAGAGAATAGTGAAATTTACTGGGCCATTCCTATGGGAGACTGGGAACATCGAGATGAATTGGCTAAAAAGAGAATCGAGGGCTACTTAAGCTTACCGGATAATAAATTGCAATCGTGTTTTTATCATATTGGAAATACAACAACGAAATCTATATTTTTTATAAGTGATGTTGTACCGATTACAGACAAGTACATAAACAGAGAATATTTAGGATATAACTCAAAAGGCTATGAGATTAAAAATAAGAAATTAATCGCAGAATTACAAAGAAAACTGAAAAGGATTCTCTATTGTGAAGACAAGAAACATAATTATTTTAGACAACATATTACAGACGTTAAAAATTATCTAATAGATGAATTAGAATATACTAAGTCACAAGAGCAGGTAGCTGCTGCTGAAATTGATATTAGTGCACAGAATCAAAAGTAATATAGTAAATATAATAATGTTAGAAACGTAGGTGCAAAATTGGTGCAAAAGCTGTCAGAGGGTTCAGAAGCCCCCTTTCTATAAGGTTTTTAGGACTGCCAAAACCGTTCAAATCTGGTTGTCGCCTCTCAATGAATGGTCTCTAAACCTTTAAGAATAAGGGTTTAGAGATTTTTTTGTTCCTTTTCCTGTTTCAGAGATAATGAATAACCTTCTGCTGCTCTACTGCCTTTTTGATAAAGTTACTTCATTTTCTATCGCTAAAATAGTATAATTTTATTAATTGCAAATTCAGGTTGCGGAACTGCAACTATAAATTGGTTGATACTACTGAAAAACACATTATACTTTAGATAAAATAAAAAGAAGAGAGGTAGAAAATATGAGCTTTGCAGATAATCTACAATCAATTAGAAAAGAAAATCAACTTTCACAAGAGGAGTTAGCTGAAAAAATTGGAGTAAGCCGTCAAGCAATATCTGAGTGGGAACAGGGAAGTGGTTATCCGGAAATAGAGAAATTACTTATTTTATCACAAGAGTTGAATGTTTCATTAGACTATTTAATGTTGGGAGAAACAAGAAATGCAGTAAGTGAAAAATCAGTACCACAAAATATAATTGCACCTACGGGGAAAATTACTATAAAATCTTTTGATGGGAAATCAATTGTTAATTGCTATAAAGTTCTCGCTTCACAGGTAATGTTTAAAGCAAGAACTGATGAACCACAATATTGGCTAATTGGTGTTAACAATGGTGCATTTTGGGGAGAACAATCAATAGTACTTGGGTGGTATGCGGATGAAGAGAAAATAAAAAAAGAAATGAATGATATTGCAGAGGCTATTAAAATAGGAGTTCCTGCATATGAATTAAAATATGCGTCAAAAGTAAAAAATAGAAAATTAAGAGTAAAAATTGATGAAGAAATATAAGAGTTTATGACATGTTGTAACTTCTACTTCAGGTTCAAGTTAGGAGCAACCAGTGAAATCCTCTAAACCTTAATAAATTAGGCTTAGAGGATTTTTCAAAGAAGTTAATAAATTAAGTGATTTTTGCGATCCTATACATACATTAGCCTTTCTTATCCATCGGCAGCAAAAGCTGCAAAATGAAAATCCCACCCTCGGTTTCAAAGGAATATAATCCGCCATGATGCTCCACAATGGCTACTATACTTTTGATTCCAAAGCCGTGTCCGGCGTCTTTATTCTTTGATTTGGGCAATTCGCCCTCTCGTTCAATTTCCCCTACATAAGCATTTTCTGTGGATATAATCAGCTTTCCGCCGTTGATAACGGCTTGGATATAGACCTTGCGAAGCTTTTCATCCTCTACCTGGGCAGCTGCTGTAATTGCATTTTCCAGTGCATTGGACAGCAGGGCACATAG
The DNA here is from genome assembly GCA_023386815.1 of Bacillota bacterium. Lineage (GTDB taxonomy): Bacteria > Bacillota > Clostridia > Lachnospirales > Lachnospiraceae > Mobilitalea. The sequence continues at coordinate 6,695 of JAEWIZ010000014.1, read as the reverse complement.
TTCGGTGTCTTTCACACCAAGTTCTTCCGGCAAATTGACATTTATATGTAATCCTACATTCAACTTTTTTGCACGAGTTACGAAGCTGGACAGGATAAGATTTGTAGTTTCATTTTCGCAGTAACGAACCGGGGTCAGTGCATCAATATTGGCTTCTGTGTTGGCAAGATAGTCCTTGATTTTCAGAAGATCACCATCAGCTGCAAAGCCGCCGATCAGAGATAGGTGATGGCGCATATCGTGGCGATAGATTACAGTACTGTTTTGCATCTGGCGCATCGTATCAAGTTCCACCTTAGCTTGTTGGAGCTGTGAAGCAAGGATTTCCCGCTCCCGCTGAGCCATGGTTTGCTTTTGGGACTCATTGTAGTATAGGAGAACAAACACCAAGTAAAAGGTACAAATCACAGAGGGAGTAAATTGTACTGCCGCTCGAGCACCGGAATAAAGCAGATTGGTATAGATTGTAGTGATATAGTCAAATAAGTAATACAAAAGAGGTACGGCACCAAAAAGCAGACAGGAGCGGGTTGATCGCTCCATTAATTGTATAACTGAGCTGGCCACATATTTTCTAAGGAAATAGTACACAGCACACATCGCAGCGAAGTAACCAATATGATCGGCAAGACTAATGCCGGTAAGTAACTCCATGATCGACCCGAACCAACGAGGTATCTGGCAGCAAAGATAGGTTGTCAGGACGCTGCTGACGGAGATTAGCCATGGGCGCTTGAAATATAGGATAAGAAATACCATGGAAGGCAAATGCGTAATGAAAGGGTACAGCTGCATTGTGGTGTTAAGACCAAACATCTGCCAGCAAAATATCTGAAGCAAAAGTACAAGGGTAAAGAAAATGGTAACAGCCAGCTTACTTGCCCTTGTAGTCTGTACACCGGCAAATAGAAGGGAAACTGCAACACCGAACACTAACACTATGACGGAGCGAAGCAAGACTAAAACATAAAGTATCATAGGAGATCCCTCCTTTCGTCTGGTGCCAGCAAATATTTCATATATGCTGTTTTCACCTTCGAATAAGCATCCCTTGCTACCGGTACTGTTTTGCCCACGATAGTAGCAAGCCCATTCTTATCAAGTCCGGTTACCTGGTGCAGGTTTACTACAAAAGAACGGTGGGGTTTATAAAAGTTGGTATTTGACAGTAAGGCTCCCTCGTAATCGGAAAGGTAGCCGTAGGCTTTTCGCTCCTCCCCGGTTGTAAGGATGAAATGTACCATACGATTTATGATCTCCACATATACAATTTGGGAAAAGGGCAGCTTAACGATACCACTTCCTGTCTTCAGAGTCAGATAGGCTTCTTCCTGTGCAAGCTTTTTAAGCTGCTTATCAAGGGCAGGAAATATCTCGTCCTTTTGAGCAGGCTTTATGATATAGTCCTCAGCGCTTACGCGGTAGCTTTCCACAGCAAATTCACGGGATGAGGTGAGGAAGATAATAGGTATTTCTTGATCCGAACGGCGAATCTCTTTGGCCGCATCCATTCCGGTAATACCGGGCATTAGAATGTCTAAAAGCAACAAATCATACGATCTTACCCTCAATGTCTCCAAAAGCTCCAAGGCACTGTGAAAGGCTTCGTAAGTAATGGATTTGTCCCGTGCCCTTCTGTAATCCTCCAGTAAAGAGGCAATACGGGATAGTTCCTCTATATTATCATCACAAACAGCAATATGCATATTCTTATCCTCCGTATAAGTAAAACCATCAGGTGATTTCATACACAGAAAGTCTGTTATTTCCAGCTTTTTACGACATGCTGCAATTGCCTATGTATAAATTCCCAATTATATTTTAACACAGTGTTATCGGTGCTTCAAGATTCTGAAAATACGATTCATGCGGTAGGAGACACAATTCGTGCAGTAAATGGTTAGTAAGGGTAGAGCTTGATATAATAAAAAAGATAATAATAAATACAAGAGGGGGCATATAATGACTGCAGGCATATTGGGATGGCTTATCGCAGGAATCTGCATCGTGTTATTTGTAATCTTGTGGTTTAGCGTGAGTGTCAGAGAGCTTTCTGCAAAAAGAAAGAGCCTTGACGCTATCAACGAGCAGGTACAGATACACCGCAGATTGTATATGCAGGAGCGCGGTGGGGAAAATGACGCAGCGGCGCATAATGTCTTAGAAAATAAACTCATGGTTTATCGAGAAGTGGAGAAGGATTATAACCAGTTGCTAAAAAGCCCGATGAACCGTATCCCTGCTTATTTTATGGGCTTTCACATGGCAGGAAAGGAGAGAGGGATTTGACTTATATCTGTAAGAACTCCGGTTTTTTATTCTTCCATATGGGAGAGGTAAAAGATGATTCATCCTATGAGAGAAATTAAAAGAGACATCCTTATGATGTCTTTTTTTACGCTTTCTGTAACTCCCAGATTTGACAAAATAACGTAAAAATATATATAATATGACATGGTAATAACACAAATATGAAATACTCTAGTTCTGGATTGCAACGTGAACTTTATTGTTATGCAGAATTAGGGAGGCTAACATGAAAAGAAACAAAGAAAAATTATTCAGAACATTTTACAGACTAACTATGATCATTGTGATTGCATGCTTCTTAGGAGGTCCACAAGCGGCTCAAGCTGCAACAGCAAAACTAACAGCACCAAAGACTGTGAAGACGGCTATTACTTCCAGTAGTAGCATCAAAGTAACTTGGAGTAAGGTAACGGGAGCAAGTGGCTATCAGATTTACCGGGCTACTTCTGCGAAAGGCAGTTACCAACTGGTTAAAGCGATTACCGCAGGGAAGTATAGTTACATTAATGCAAAATTGATACCGGGCAAGACTTACTATTATAAAGTTCGCGCATATAAATCCTCTGGGAAATCAAAAAGCTATGGGGCGTACTCTAAAGTCATCAGCAGTAAGATTACACCCGCTACTGTAAGCAATGTAAAAGGAACATTAACATCTTATGAGGGTGCAACTCTAACTTGGGGAGCGGTGAAGTATGTAAGCGGATATCAGGTTTATATGGCTACTTCAAGTTCTGGCAAGTACTCTCTTGTGAAACAAACAAAATATAATTCATATAAAGTAAGTGGCCTTGAACCAGGGAAAACCTATTATTTTAAGGTTCGCGGATATATGTTAAACAGCAATAAAAAGGTATATGGAGGCTTTGCATCTGCCATCACTGTAAAACCAACCTTGTCGGTGCCTACAGCCGTAATAGCATCAGGATCAATGGAAGGTACAATTGATATCAGTTGGGAGCCATCGGATGGGGCAGATGGTTATGAGGTTTATAAATCTTCAAGTAAAAGTGGAACCTATCATTTATTGACTGCAACTACAGAAACTAGTTTTATAGATAATGAATTGGAATTAAAAAGTACATATTATTATAAAGTAAGGGCTTACCGGATGGGCAATCCAACGGTAAATAGCCAGTTTTCCACTGTTACAAAAGGATCTGTTCCAGATCCTGGTCTTATCCCTGTATCCTTGGATCGAAGCGAAGTTACGATGGTAGTGGGTGGCACAGATCAGCTAATTGCCACGATATCCCCATTGAATGAGGTGAATCAGGATCTAACGTGGATAAGTTCCGACGAAAATGTGGTAATGGTGGATGAATGGGGCACTATATCAGCTATGGGGGTAGGATCGGCGACCATTTCTGTTATTGTTAATGATGGTAAGCAAGCAGAGTGTAAGATTACGGTTGAAAAAGCGTATATTAAAGGGATTGATGTATCAAAGTGGCAAGGAACCATTGACTGGAGCAAGGTGAAAAACGATGGGATTGAGTTTGCTATGATTCGTTCTTCCTATGGCAGCAGCAGTCTGGATCCAAAGTTTGAAACCAACTATCAGGGAGCAAAGGAAAATGATATTGCTGTGGGTGTATACCATTACAGCTATGCTACAACTGTTGCTGCAGCTAAAACGGAAGTGATGTTCCTAATTAAGACGTTGCAAGGAAAGCAGTTTGAATATCCAATCAGTCTGGACTTAGAAGATAAGGCGCAGACAGTACTTGATAAGAAAACGCTTGCGGATATTGCGCTTGTCTACTTTGATGCTCTTACGGAAGCAGGTTATTATCCTATGCTATACAGTAGTAAGGGTTGGTTTATAGGAAAGCTCTATGATCCAAGTTTAAATGTATTTGACCGCTGGGTTGCCCAATGGTCTAATACGCTTACTTATACAGGTGCTCTTGGAATGTGGCAGTACAGTGCCACAGGCTCCGTAAGCGGAATCTCTGGAAATGTTGATCTGGATATTTCATTTATTGACTATGAAAGCAGAATAAGATGGCTTGGCTTGAATGGATATTAATATATTGTAGGATAGGGAAAGGAGTGGTTATTCATATGAAAAAAAGAGGCCTAATAATTTTAGCACTTTTAACTGGAACATTGCTAGTAGGATGCTCTCAGAAACAAGAGGTTACCAATGAGAATCCTGAGGTTACCAATAAGCCTTCGCCTATTGTAACTAACATACCCACGATTACAACGGCACCGGATGATAAGTCTACACAGCCAGCAAAAGGGGCAGAATTCATAGGGAAAACTCCTCTTGGAGTAACCATATATGAAGGATCCACGGAAGAAAACAGTTTGGAATATATCTATATTACATCCACCGAGGGATGGAAGGCAGAACGTAATGCAGAGGGGATGTTCAAAGAGAGTATAACCTTGTATAAAACAGAAGATGGTGGGACGAACTGGGATAAGCTTACCGGTACAGAGGATGAAAAGGCCACCATTCCATTGGAATCAAAGACAGGAATCATCTTTACGAACAGTAACGATGGCTGGATAACGACACAGATTCCACAGGATGGATATATTGGTTTGTTTCGAACCATGGACGGTGGAGTAACCTGGAAACAACAGGAGTTAATAATCCCGGATGAATATATGACCAGTCAGTTCACCACCTATCCACCGGTCTTCTTTACCGCTCAGGACGGACTATTATTATGCTATGCATTTGATGACGAGCCAAAGCAGCTCGTGTATGTTACCCATGATGGAGGAGCTACCTGGATTCAGACAGATGAAAAGGGTGATAACATCTTCCAGTGGAGCTACACTGAGCAGGAGGATATAGGCGGAGCAGGTGGATGGTCTATCACATATGAGAACAAGAGCTGGACCACATCGGATGCACTGATCTGGAATGAGGGTAGCATCAACTAATCAAGGATATTTCAAAAAGAGTGTTTGGCTCTGAAGAACAAATCTCTAAACTTTTTATAAGGGTTTAGAGATTTGTTTTTATTAGAAGGAATTTATATATTGGCAGGAATGAGTTAGAATAATTAGGTAGACAATTATAATGAATTCAGATAGAAAGTAGAGGAGAATAGTGATGCAAAAAGCTCCTGAAGAAACAACAGTAGTAGTAGGAATGTCGGGTGGAGTAGATTCTTCTGTAGCGGCCTTATTATTAAAAGAACAAGGATATAGAGTGATCGGTATATTTATGAAGAATTGGGATGAGAAGGACGAACTTGGTGAATGTACTGCAACGAAAGATTCTGAAGATGCTAGAAGAGTATGCGCAGCAATTGGAATTCCCTACTATACGGTTAACTTTGTGAGTAAATATTGGGATAATGTGTTTATGTATTTTTTAGAGGAGCTGAAAAATGGTAGGACACCAAATCCAGACGTGCTATGTAATAAGGAGATTAAATTTAAAGCATTCTTAGAGTATGCGATGAAATTGGGTGCGGATTATTTAGCAACAGGGCATTATGCAAGAGTGGATAAAAAAGATGGTGTATATCGATTATTAAAGGGAGTGGATGGTAATAAGGATCAGACCTATTTTCTGTGTATGCTAGGTCAGGAGCAATTATCAAAAACACTATTTCCCCTTGGTGACATGGATAAAAGCAAAGTCAAAGAAATAGCAAAAAGAGCGGGCTTAGATACTGCTTACAAGAAAGAAAGTACCGGAATTTGCTTTATTGGAGAAAGAAACTTTAAGAACTTCCTAAAAACCTATCTTCCTGCTCAGCCAGGTGAAATCAAAACATTGGATGGCAAAGTAGTAGGAAAGCATGATGGTCTCATGTATTATACACTAGGTCAAAGAAAAGGTCTTGGTATTGGTGGAGAAGGTACGGGTAAACCATGGTTTGTTGTAGATAAGGATTTAAATAACAATGTACTTTATGTAGTACAAGGAGATGATCATGCTTTATTATACTCAAAAGGTATTATTGCAACTGGGTTACATTGGATCAGTGGTATAATACCAGAAGCTACATTTAGGTGTACTGTGAAATTAAGATACCGTCAACCAGACCATGGAGTAACGGTACACTTGAGAGAAAATAATACTTGTGAGGTGGTTTTTGATGAGCCGGAAAGAGCAGTAACTCCAGGCCAGTTTGCTGTTTTCTATCATGGGGATGTGTGTATCGGTGCAGGAACAATTGATCAAATCCTGCGTTCTTAACCGATTGTTCTGACTCTAAGATACCAAAATAAACATATGTACAAACGTACGTTCGAGTGTTATAATTTGTTATATAATAAAATTATCAATGCCATTTAGTTAGGCTTAATTCAATTTAATTTTAGTGGTTTTCCCTTGCAGAAGGCCACTATTTTTTGTACCAAAAACTTTAAAAATATTACAAAAAGTAGTTGACAAGATAGCCCAAAAA
>JAEWIZ010000006.1 GCA_023386815.1 Bacillota bacterium | reverse complement strand
TTTTTGGATACCTCCTATGTAATTTTTGTGGTTGGCAAACCCACAATCATTATAACATGGGAGGTTTTTTACTTGAAGCTAAAGCTAGCTGGGGACACACCGGCATAGCCGGTGGTTTATTTTTATTCCGAAACAAAAAACAACAATAATCATATGATTATTGTTGTCCTTAAGTAGCGAAGGACGGATTTGAACCGCCGACACCGCGGGTATGAACCGCGTGCTCTCGCCAACTGAGCTACTTCGCCATATTACTTATAAAATGGGACCTATAGGGCTCGAACCTATGACCCTCTGCTTGTAAGGCAGATGCTCTCCCAGCTGAGCTAAGATCCCGTTTTCAAGTACTTTTCCATTATAATGGTAGCGGTTTATTTTGTCAAGGGAAATTCATCAAATTCTTTGAATATTATATATAATTGGAACAAAACCCTGTTTCCATCTTATTAATAGACGGCAGGAACATAAAATCGATCTTTATTTGCCCTTATTCTGATGATGCAGCTCCATATATTCCTCCGGTGACAGATTATATTCACCAAGCTTTAATTGTCCATCTTCGTAGTGAATGACATTGATACAAGTATTTTTTAAAATAATTTTACCCGTTCCTGTTTTTCCACCACTCAATGCTGCCAGCACAGAATTAATAGATGCTCCATGGGATACCATTATGATATTATCATTATAATATTTTTTTCCATACATCTTAATGCTATTCATCATACGATTACACAGATCTTCCCAAGGCTCCTTATCATCCGGCTCACCGGATGCATAAAAAATCTCTCTTTCCTGAGGTGTCATTCCTGATACTTTTTTAAAGTCACGCTCTATAATGCTATCCTCTATAACTAACTCCTTAACTGACACTTGTTCAGCTATTATTTCAGCAGTTTTTCTTGCTCTGATTAGCGGACTCGTGATTACTGCCTGGAATTTAGTATCCTTAATTGCTCTTCCGCAATTAATTGCCTGCATAATTCCGGTTTCATTTAACTCGATATCCTCGCGTCCTTGAAATCTTCCTTGTAAATTCCAGTCAGTCTGTCCATGTCTAATTAAATATATTTTCATTGGTATCTTCTCCACAGTAAGTTATGCTAATTATTTTATCGTAAACTTTAATGAATTACTAGTCTAATTCATTAATTTTCTCAATTGGCAAATCGATTAATTAACTTACTTATCTTATTAATCTTCTTGAAATTCCTATTAATCTTCTCAAAATTCATATTAATCTTCTTGAAATAGATTTTCTCACGTAAGAAGATACCAACTTATCACTTATATTATTACATATTATTACAGCTTGAACCTTGCAATAATATCCTGAAGACTTACTGCTAACTCGGACAGTCTATTACTGGAATTTGCTATTTCTTCAATGGAAGAACTCTGTTCTAACATTGCCGAGGACGCTTCTTGTGTGCTTGCCGCATTTTCCTCCGCAATTGCTGATAAGGTTTGCAGCATGTCCATAATATCATTCTTCGCCTTAGTCATCTCCTCTACCGAGGTATTTAACAGACCGATGGCTTCCTGAGATTCATCTACCGTACTCCGAATGGTCTTATATTTTGCCTTTGTATTACCAACGCTAACTGATTGCTCCTCAGAAATCAGATTAACCTTCTTCACCATTTCAACTGCACTTGTTACCACTTCCTGCAGCTCACGAACCACCCCATCTATATATTCCGTTGATTTTGACGACTGTCCCGCCAGCTTTTTAATTTCATCTGCCACAACAGCGAAGCCTTTCCCTGCCTCACCGGCTCTGGCTGCTTCAATTGATGCGTTCAAGGCTAAAAGATTTGTCTGCTCTGCGATGGAAGCTATTACACTACTGGTATCACCAATCTGTGCCGCACTTTCATTCGTCTTTAGTATAATGTCATAAATTTCCTTTGTAGCCCTACTGCTTTCGTCTGAAATATCCGCCAGATGTCTTATTTCTTTTAAACCATCCTTAATTACACCTGTTATTTTCTCAAAAACCTGATTCATGTCACTCACATAACCACGGTTTTGTTCAATGATATTACCTAGGCTGATTGCCTGTTCCGAACCATTTTCCGTATTAACAGCCTGATCAGAGGCACCTTTTGCAATTTCTTCGACGGTTCTTGATACTTCGTCAGAAGACGTTGCTGACTGCTCTGCTGTTGCTGTTAGCTGTTGAGCCGTTGATGAAAGCTCAACCGCGGAATCGGTTACTTCATGAAGGATACTTCTCAGATTATTTGTAATATTTTGCATTGCACCTGCAAGGGTTCCTATTTCATCCTTCTTCTTCAGGTATTTTTCATCTACATTCTCTGTAATATCGAGTGCAGCAATACGATTCGAAAGACTTGCGATGACCGATATCGGTTTTGTAACAGAATTTCCGACAAAGTAGGCAATCGGTATTGATAAAACAATGATCACAGCAAAAACTACAAGGATCATCTGAGTAATGGTTATTATTGATGCTAAGGCTTCTTCCTTCACTGCAGTTACGACCATAAACCAACTGGTTCCTTCGATTTTCTGAAAACCTGCATATAAGGTATTTTCCTTATAATCATATGTAGTACTTCCGGTTTGCTGCTTAATTATAATTTGCTCTGACTCCGCCAGAGATTGATAAGATGGATCTTCAGCAACCGCTTCGATTGGATTAACTTGATTTAGAACCAGCTCAGAATTCGGATGTGCTATAATTTGTCCCTTATCATTAATGATATACGCATAGCCCTCCTCTCCATAGCCGGTATCACTTGTTATTTCACTGAGGGTATTCCCATCCATTCTTCCGATTAGTACTCCCTTTACCTGTGCACTAGCTGAATCATCCTTGATTGGAGTCGCTATCATCACCACCGGCTGTCCAGTGACTTTACTAATGATAACATCTGAAACATTTGTCTCACCCTTTAATGCCTTTTGGATGTAATCTCGGTCACCTAGCTGACTTTCGGTTCCATCGGTATATACTGCAGTACCATCCAAAGTAACTACTGCAAAATCCATATACCCCGTATTACTCAATTGTTTCTTCAGATAGGACAGCTGAACATTTACGTCCATACTCACAACATCGTCCTGCTGCGCTATTTTCATTAGTTCCACTTCACGAATATCCATTCTACTAGACACCAGCTTGCTTCCATCCTCTGCTAGCAATTCAACGGTGCTGTATGCATTTTTTGTTAAAACTTTCTGAAATAAAAAAATACTAAATAAGGAAATTAATAAAGGTAAAATGATTACCAAAGATATAATGCTGAAAAGTAATTTAAATTTCAAACTTTTCATAAACGCCTCCTATGATCTTTCTTAAATTTGATTCCTTATTATATCATTTATTTCGACAATACTCTACACAAACTTCAAAATATTTAACCTTTTTGTTAAAATGTTGACACCCCCTCACTATACCTTACTAACTCGTAAAATTTGCTGAATATTTCGCTCCTAAAAGAATTGCCTCCACCATACTAATTTCACTTGCAATACCCTTACCAGCAATGTCCATTGCTGTTCCATGATCCACAGAAGTTCTAAGTATGGGCATACCTCCGGTAATTGCTATCGTTCTTTCGAAATCCAGTGTTTTGGTTGCGATATGTCCTTGATCATGATAAAGGGAAAGTACGCTGTTATATCTACCCTGCAATGCTAAATGAAATACCGAATCTGCACCGATTGGACCAACTACATCAAATCCTTCTGCTCGTAACTCCTCTACCGCAGGAGCAACGTGATTCACTTCCTCATCACCGAATAAACCATGTTCTCCGCTATGAGGGTTCAAGCCTGCAATTGCCATGGTTCCTTGAGTTACACCCAGTTTATCCAATACTTCCTTACACCGCTTTACATAATCTTTTATTCGATCCTTGGTTACAAGGTCACAGGCATTCCTAAGAGATACATGTCTTGTGAGGAAAAACACTCTCATCCCATGAACCTCAAACATGGTCAATGGATCTTTGGTTCCGGTAAGAGCACCAAAGATCTCTGTGTGTCCGATATAATCTACTTTACCGGCTTTTAGAGATTCCTTATTAATCGGTGTGGTAGCTACTGCATCCACTTCCTTATTATTTGCTAATTGTATGGACTTGGCAATGTATTCATAGGCGGCTCTTCCACACATCCCACTGACTTGACCTAATTTAAATTCTTTCGAGTCAACGTTATTCAAATCAATTAGATTTATAATCCCTTCCGTGAAATCTCCCTCACTCGGTTTCTGAATAACCTTGATCTTTAACTTGACATTTGTAAATTGAATAGCTTCCTCGAGTACCTTCCTGTCTCCAACTACAACACAGTTAGCAGTTTGAAAGACTTCCTTCTTAGCCAGTGCCTTTACAACAATCTCCGGACCAATGCCTGCCGGATCACCCATTGGTATTGCTATGATTGGTTTCAATGTTCCATCTCCATTCTTTTCTTATTAAGATTTTATTTTCTTATATTGATTTTTCTGCTACTTTTTAAAAACACACTCTTTTCGCTTACTCTCTTTTATCAACTACTCCTGTTAGCATAACTCCTACTATTCTATTTTATCAAACTATGTAAAAAATAAGAAGAAAATGATTTACAAGCATCACTTCTTCTTATTTATATTAACATTTAATATTTACTTTTTTCAAAAATCACTTTTTGTAATAATTCCATGTTACTCATTCCATTATTTCAGTTGATCCGAATCCGATGTTTCCTCGTTTATTTCCTCATCCTCAGGATTGTCATTATTTTGAGGTGTATACGGATTGTTATCCTGTGCATACCTATCTTTTAACAGTTTCCAGGCGGAATAAAGAACAAGTCCACCACCAATAACCCCAAACAAAATCATAAATATTACGAATAATGCCTTATTCTCAAGAGTTGCCCAGTTCTTAACGAAAGTATAATCAATGTAAAGCAAATAAACTCCTGCCAGAATATAAAATACGGGTCTTCTATTGTTCATTATCTTACCTCAAATTTTCATTGAATTTAAAAAACATCATAACATTTTACTAAGATAATATAACATAGTATCTAACCTTTTGTCCATATTTTCTTAATGAATTCGGATTTTCTATTAATGAAATAGTGTATCTCTAAATATTTGCTGATACCTTTTTTCCATTGGTCTCAAAGATAGCCTTCACCTCTGCTAATAACTCCTTACTCGGTTCCGGGGTATCTGTTAATTCATATTTGAGTCCAAGCTCTTTCCATTTAAACTCGCCCATCTTATGAAACCCAAGTAAATCAATCTTCTCAACATTAGGGTATTGATCTAAATGATTGGACAACCCTCTTACAGCCTCTAGATTATCTGTTAAACCTGGAACCAGGACATAACGAATCCATGTCTTAATATCTCTTTCTCTTAAATGATCCAGAAACTTAAGCGTCGGAGACAAGGCAACTCCAGTAACCTTCTCATAGACCCTTTTGTCATAGTTCTTTATATCAAGAAGTACAATATCCGTATAATCTAATACCTCTTTCACATAATCATTCCAGATAAAACCAGAGGTATCAATTGCCACTGATATCTGGTGAGGCCTTAGCAGCTTACATACCTCAAGAATAAATTCTGCCTGTAACAATGGTTCTCCTCCGGTAAAAGTAACGCCACCATCCGAAAATTTCATATAGGATTTATATTTGATGATTTCATCAACCAATTGTGCCGGTTCATATTCCGTCCCCTTATGAACTTCCCAGGTATCAGGATTATGGCAAAACTGACACCGCAATGGGCATCCCTGTAAAAACACTACAAAACGGATGCCTGGTCCATCCACGGTTCCAAAGCTCTCCAAGGAATGTATTCTACCTTTGATGCTCATAAAATCACCAACCTTTCAATATCTCTTTTCAATCAGCCTTTAGAAATGCTAATTCTGATATTACAACAACACATAAGCTGTTGCAATACAATCATAGTATTGCAACAGCTTCTTATTAATTATTATTATCTTTCATGGAAAGTACGGTTAATTACATCCATCTGTTGTTCACGATTCAATCTGATGAAATTAACAGCATAACCAGATACACGAATGGTCAACTGAGGATATTTCTCCGGATGATCCATTGCATCCAATAAGGTCTCACGATCAAATACATTGACATTGATATGATGACCCTTGCTATGGAAATAACCATCAAGTAAACCAGACAGGTTATCAATACGCTCTTCCTTATTTTTTCCGAGTGCTTTCGGAATGATGGAGAAGGTATAAGAAATACCATCTTCTGCATGCTTATATGGTAATTTTGCAACAGACATCATAGATGCAACAGCACCCTTGGTATCTCTTCCATGCATAGGATTTGCACCTGGTGCAAAAGGCTCTCCCGCTTTACGTCCATCCGGTGTACTTCCTGTCTTCTTACCATATACAACGTTAGAAGTAATGGTCAGTACGGATAAGGTCTGTTTCGCATCACGGTAGGTCTTTACCTTACGAAGCTTGTTCATAAAACGCTCAACGATTTCAATTGCGATCTGATCTACTCGGTCATCGTTATTACCGTAAGCTGGATATTCGCCTTCGATTTCATAATCTACTGCTAAACCGGCTTCGTTACGCTTTACTTTAACCTTCGCGTACTTAATCGCTGATAGTGAGTCGGCAACTACAGAAAGTCCGGCGATACCACACGCTTCTGTACGAAGAATATTGATATCATGAAGTGCCATCTGAAGCTGCTCATAATTATATTTATCATGCATGTAATGAATTACATTCAAAGTATTGATATATAGTTCGGATAACCAGTCCATTGTCTGATCAAACTTGCTCATAACCTCATCATAGTTAAGATAATCACCAGTGATAGGAGCAAACATAGGAGCTACCTGCTCACCATAAATCTCATCCTTACCACCGTTGATTGCATAGAGAAGAGCCTTTGCCAAGTTCGCACGGGCACCAAAGAACTGCATCTGCTTACCGATTCTCATTGCAGAAACGCAGCAAGCGATACCATAGTCATCGCCCCATACTTCTCTCATGATATCATCGCTCTCATATTGAATAGAGCTGGTATCAATGGATACCTTGGAACAGAATTTCTTAAATGCCTCAGGCAGGAATACTGACCAAAGTACAGTCAAGTTAGGCTCTGGAGCAGGTCCTAAGTTATATAGTGTATGAAGAACACGATAGCTGGTCTTAGTAACAAGAGTTCTACCATCCATACCCATTCCACCGATGGATTCGGTTACCCAGGTAGGATCGCCGGAGAATAAATCATTATAAGAAGGTGTACGAAGGAAACGAACCATACGAAGCTTCATAACGAATTGATCAATTAATTCCTGAATCTCAGTCTCGGAAATCTTACCATTCTGAAGATCTCTCTCATAGTAAATATCCAAGAAGGTAGAAACACGACCCAAGCTCATTGCCGCACCATCCTGCTCCTTAATAGCACCCAGATATGCAAAATAGGTCCATTGTGTAGCTTCAAAGGAATTAGATGCAGGCTTGCTGATATCATAGCCATAGGAATCAGCCATTTTCTTTAAAGCCTTAAGTGCTTTAATTTGCTCAGAAATTTCTTCTCTTAATCGAATATCAGGGGATACCAGAATCGGTATCTCTAACAGCTTCTTCTCTTGAATTTTCTCTTCAATTAAGAAGTCCACACCATATAAGGCTACTCTACGATAATCACCGATAATACGTCCACGGCCATAAGCGTCCGGTAGACCGGTAATGATTCCAGTATGTCTTGCTTTCTTCATTGCGTCGGTATAAGCATCAAATACACCATCATTGTGGGTCTTACGATTTTCTGAATAGATTTCTTCCGTCTTCTTATCCAGTGTATATCCATAGGATTCCAATGCATTCTTTACTACTCTGATACCACCGTTAGGCATAATTCCACGCTTTAATGGTTTGTCTGTCTGAAATCCAACAATAACTTCCTTATCCTTATCAAGATATCCAGCTCCAAAAGCTGTAATTGTAGATGGAACTGAGGTCTCAGCATCTATAATGCCTTTCTTTGATTCCTCCTTCATAAGTTCCATTACCTGATCCCAAAGCTCAGAAGTTCTCTTTGTAGGTCCTACCAGGAATGTATCATCCCCTTCATAGGGTGTGTAGTTATGTTGAATGAAACTTCTGACATTTACATCAGTCATCCAGCTTCCGGAATTAAATCCATACCATTCATCTCTCATAGTTTTCCTCCATTCAGTCTCATGCGTCTGTCTATCTAAGGACGCTTTTGGTTATAATTTATATTAAGCACCCGTTGGATGAAATTGTACCTTGATCATCCAGTGCGGCTTACCAACTTATATCTTAACACCTTAAAATATTCATGTCAATGTCATTTGATAATAGCAATCATTTTCGTTTTTGCATATATTTAGTAATATTGCATAAAAAAAACACCAAAACATAATACCACAAAAAAATATAGAGTGCAAATACTGTTTTATGTTTTTTTAACACTTCCAGAATTTACATTCTACTTATAACATATTTTTCATTTTTAAACTGTGATTTAAATCACGATAATCGAATTTTATGATGATCCATATCCTAAGGTAACTTTCTAAAATCACATACCCTCCAAAGCTCGGTAGATAACACAAAACTCTCCGACTAGGAGAAGAAAGCTCTTCCCCTGTCGGAGAGTCTACAAAAGTTACCGATTAACCCCTACTATTATAAATTACTATAGCCCATAAGAGCTTCGTCAACAGCCCTTGCAGCCTCGCGCCCTTCCCAGATAGCCCAAACTACGAGGGATTGACCGCGATGCATATCGCCGGTAACGAATACTTTATCTATATTTGTCTTGTAGGTATCAGCAGAATCTGTCTTTACATTTGTTCTGCCATCCAGTTCAAGTCCAAATGCTTCCGCTATATATCCCTGCGTTCCTAGGAAGCCTGCAGCAATTAATACTAAGTCAATCTCCAGTTCTTTTTCACTGCCTTCTACCGGTACCATAAGATAGCGTTTGGTTGCTTCATCAAATTTACTTTCCAGTTTTATAGTAATTACCTTGCTGATATCACCTTTTTCATCTGCAATAAACTCTTTCACTGTGGTCTGATATACACGAGGATCACCCCCGAATCGATCAATAGCTTCCTCCTGACCATAATCTGTCTTGGAAACCTTTGGCCACTCCGGCCATGGATTGTTCTCTGCTCTCTGATCCGGTGCCTTTGGCATCATCTCCAGTTGAATAACAGCCTTAGCTCCCTGTCTGATGGAGGTACCAACACAGTCATTACCGGTATCACCACCACCGATAACAAGTACATTCTTACCCTTAGCTGTTATCGTATATTTGCTAACCTTTGCTGCAGTTGTTGTGCCAGCATCCAACAAGTCCTTAGTAGCTGCTGTTAAGAAATCCACAGCGAAGTATATTCCCTTCGCTTCTCTGCCTGGTGCCTTGATATCTCTTGGATTGGAAGCGCCGCAGGCTAAAATAATACTATCGAACTGCGCAAGTAGCTCCTCAGCCTTATAATTTTCACCAACATTAGCATTTGTAAGGAAGGTAACCCCCTCTTCCTTCATAATGTTCACTCTACGATCAATGAACTGCTTATCCAATTTCATATTAGGAATACCGTACATCATCAAACCGCCGATACGATCAGAACGCTCAAATACAGTAACCTGGTGACCTCTTTTATTTAATTGATCAGCTGCTGCCAGACCTGAAGGCCCGGAACCGATGACAGCTACCTTTTTATTTGTACGATGTGTGGGTGGATTCGGCTGAATATATCCATGCTCATAACCGTATTCTGCGATTGCATACTCATTTTCCTTGATAGTTACAGGATCACCGTTCAGACCACAGGTACATGATGCCTCGCAAGGCGCGGGACATACTCTGCCGGTAAACTCAGGAAAGTTATTTGTCTTCATTAATCTGGACAGGGACTGCTTCAGATTGTCTCTGTATAACAGATCATTCCATTCCGGTATCAGATTCTTTAAAGGACAACCGGAGGTCATTCCGTTGAGAATTATACCTGATTGACAAAATGGTACGCCGCACTCCATGCAACGAGCTCCCTGACACTTTCTATCCTCGATGGAAAGAGGCTGATGGAATTCATTAAAATGCTTTATTCTATCTTTTGGTGCTTCAGCAGAGGTATCTTTTCTGCTAAACTCCATAAATCCTGTTGCTTTTCCCATTTCTATTCCTCCATTCATAATCTGGAAATATCAAACTCCAGTTCCTACGGGATTTGATATTTTCAAGAATTCACAAAGCATGAATTCCTTACTTACGTGTGTTAGCAAAGAATGCTTCGATTTGTGCCTGCTCGCTGGAAAGACCCTTCTCTTCCATCTGAGTGATGGTCTGCAGCATACGTCTATAGTCATGCGGGATAATCTTCTTAAACTTCGGCAAATATACCTCAAAGTTTTCTAAGATCTTCTTACCTTTAACAGAATCAGTGTACTTTACATGCTCTGTAATCATCTGCTTTAATTCACTAATATCATATTTACTGGTCAAAGGTTCAAAGGAAACCATACCCTTATTGAGCTTCTTATATAGATCATTGTTATCATCCAGTACAAAAGCAATACCACCACTCATACCTGCTGCGAAGTTCTTACCTGTAGCTCCAAGAACTGCAACACGTCCGCCTGTCATATATTCGCAGCCATGGTCACCAACACCTTCCACTACTGCAGTTGCTCCTGAATTACGTACGCAAAAACGTTCGCCAGCAACACCGGCAATAAATGCTTTACCAGTCGTTGCACCGTAAAGTGCTACGTTACCAATGATGATATTCTCATCCGCAGGAAAGGTACTTGCCTTAGGAGGATATGCAACTAATTTACCACCGGAGAGACCCTTACCGAAATAATCGTTACTGTCTCCCTCAAGCTCAATCGTAAGTCCCTTTGGAATAAACGCACCAAAGCTTTGTCCGCCGCTGCCCTTAGCTTCTATAACATAGGTATCCTCGTTCAAGGCGGTGCCAAATTTCTTTGTTAATTCAGAACCAAAGATGGTACCAAACGCACGATCTGTATTCATCACCGGAACCTGCAATCTCTGTGGCTTACTGTCCTTTAAGCTAAATTTCTTTAATAATACTTTCTCATCCACTGTCTTTTCCAGCTCGAAGTTATAGATCTGATCCGGAATAAAGTGAGCAACTTGTGCTTCCTCAATATAAGGATTGTTTAATATTGCACTTAGATCAACCAGCTTTCCTCGTGGGTCCTTCTTCACATTTTCCTTCACCGAGAGCAGATCAGTACGACCAACTAATTCATTTAATGTTCTAACACCAAGCTTTGCCATATGTTCACGAAGCTCCTGTGCTACAAAACGCATGAAGTTTTCAACATATTCCGGCTTACCTGTGAACTTCTTTCGTAGCTCTGGATTCTGTGTAGCAACACCCACAGGACAGGTATCTAAATTACATACTCTCATCATAACACAACCAAGAGTAACCAGTGGAACGGTAGCAAAACCAAATTCCTCAGCACCCAGTAAGGCTGCAATAACAACGTCACGTCCGGTCATTAATTTACCATCCGTTTCAATTACCACCTTGTTACGAAGACCGTTCATAATCAAAGTCTGATGGGTCTCTGCAAGACCTAATTCCCAAGGAAGACCAGCGTTGTAGATAGAGGTTCTTGGAGCAGCACCAGTACCGCCGTCATAACCGGAGATCAGGATAACACCTGCACCCGCCTTTGCAACGCCTGCCGCAATGGTACCAACTCCAGCCTCCGAAACTAGTTTAACAGAAATTCTGGCTGCTTTATTGGAATTCTTTAAGTCATAAATTAATTGTGCAAGATCCTCGATGGAGTAAATATCATGATGAGGAGGAGGAGAGATCAGGCCAACACCAGGGGTTGAATGTCTTGTCTTAGCAATCCATGGATATACCTTTTCTGCCGGTAACTGTCCGCCTTCACCAGGCTTCGCGCCCTGTGCCATCTTAATCTGGATTTCTTTCGCACTTACCAAATACTGACTGGTAACTCCGAATCTACCAGAGGCCACCTGCTTAATTGCAGAGCATCTGTTTAAGCCATCCTCACCTACCGTGAGACGTTCTAAGGCTTCACCACCCTCACCGCTGTTGGATTTGCCCCCAAGACGGTTCATAGCGATCGCCATAGCTTCATGTGCTTCCTGTGAAATGGAGCCATAGGACATAGCACCGGTTTTAAAGCGTTTTACTATAGAATCAACACTTTCCACCTCATCAAGGCTGATACCCTGCTCCGGATAATTAATTTCAAATAAACCTCTTAAATTAACCTTTTCCTGTTCTGCCGTAATCTCTTTTGAATACTCCTTGAATATCTCATAATTGCCGGTACGGGTTGACTGCTGAAGTAAGTGGATCGTCTTAGGATTATATAAATGCTCCTCTTTTCCACTACGCAGCTTATGGGAACCATTACTGTCCATGGTGAGGTCTGTGTTTAAGCCAAGTGGATCGAAGGCTTTTGCATGAAGCACATCAACCTGCTTCTCCATCTCTTTTAAGGTGATACCACCCACACGGCTCACGGTGCCGGTAAAATACTTATCGATTACTTCCTTGCTAATACCGATGGCTTCAAAAATCTTGGAGCCCTGATAGGACTGGATCGTTGAAATACCCATTTTCGAAGCGATTTTTACGATACTCTTTACAATTGCCTTATTATAATCATCAACAGCCGCATAGTAATCCTTATCCAGCATATTGTTATTAATTAACTGACGAATGGTTTCCTGTGCCAGGTAAGGGTTAACAGCACATGCACCAAACCCTAAGAGACAGGCAAAATGATGGACATCTCTTGGCTCGGCACTTTCTACGATAATCCCGAGAGCAGTTCTCTTCTTGGTACGCACTAAGTGCTGTTGTAATGCTGAAACAGCAAGTAAGGATGGAATTGCCACATGATTCTCATCAACACCACGGTCGGAGAGAATTAAGATATTAGCTCCTTCCTTATAAGCTCGGTCTGCATCCAGGCACATATGATCGATTGCCTTTTCCAAGGAAGTATTTTTATAATAAAGCATTGAGATCTCTTCTACCTTGAAGCCGGGAGCTTTCATATATTTAATTTTTAATAAATCTGTGTTTGTTAAGATCGGGTTATTAATCTTTAATACCTTACAGTTCTCTGCTTTTTCTTCCAGAATGTTGCCATCCTCACCAATATAGATGGAAGTGGCAGTTACGATCTCCTCACGGATCGCATCAATCGGAGGATTAGTAACCTGAGCAAACAGCTGTTTAAAGTAAGAGAACAATGGAGGATTATTCTTTGATAACACAGGAATCGGTGAGTCAACACCCATAGCTGCGACTGCCTCCTGTCCACTTTCAGCCATTGGTAGGATGGACGTTTTATAATCTTCATAGGAGTAACCAAAGGCCTTTTGAAGTCGTGCAAGCTCTTCTTGTGAGTACTCTGCCACCTTCTTATTCGGAATGTGAATACTCTTTAAGGTGATCAGATTCTGATCTAACCACTCACCATAAGGTTTACGGTTTGCATAGTTATTTTTAAGGTCTTCGTCGTCAATCAAACAACCTTTGATGGTATCAACTAAAAGCATTTTACCTGGACGAAGTCTTTCCTTTCTTAGAATCATATCCGCAGGTATATCAAGAACACCTACCTCGGAGGAGAGGATTAGGTAACCATCCTTTGTAATATAATAACGGGAGGGTCTTAAACCATTTCGATCAAGGACTGCACCCATAATATCTCCATCAGAGAATAGAATGGAGGCAGGACCATCCCAGGGCTCCATCATAGTCGCATAATATTGGTAGAAGTCACTCTTTTCTCTGCTCATGGAGGTATCATTGTTCCAAGGCTCCGGAATTGTAATCATAACTGCAAGAGGAAGCTCCATTCCGCTCATAACCAAAAATTCCAGGGTATTATCAAGCATAGCAGAGTCAGAACCTTCACTGTTAATTACGGGGAGAACCTTGTGCATCTCACCCTTTAAGAACTCAGATGACATATTCTCTTCCCTGGCAAGCATCTTATCTGCATTACCACGAATCGTATTGATTTCACCATTATGAACGATAAAACGATTCGGATGAGCTCTTTGCCAGCTTGGATTTGTATTCGTTGAAAATCTGGAGTGGACCGTTGCAATTGCACTCTCATAATCCTGATCCTGTAAATCCGCAAAAAACAGACGAAGCTGATTTACCAGGAACATACCCTTGTAAACAATGGTACGGCTGGATAAGGAAACCACGTAGGTATTGTCGTTGCTTTGTTCAAAGATTCTTCTTGCAATGTATAACTTCCGATCAAAGTCAAGACCTTTTTCAACATTTGCAGGTCTTTTAATAAAACACTGTGTAATATGAGGCATACAGGCAAGGGCTCTTTCACCTAAATACTCCGGCTTTACAGCAACCTCTCTCCAGCCTAACAGCTTTAAGCCTTCCTTTTGTACAACGATCTCAAACATCTTCTTTGCCTGATTACGCGCTAACTCGTCCTGTGGGAAGAAAAACATACCAACACCATAGTCACGCTCATCGCCAAGCTCAATTCCTAATGGTTTAGCCACCTTAGAAAAGAATTTGTGAGAAATCTGAAGTAGGATACCCACACCATCACCAGTATGACCATTCGCATCCTTACCGGCACGGTGCTCCAGATTTTCTACGATTTTCAATGCATTTTCCACAGCCACATGTGTCTTAATTCCCTTCATGTTTACCACCGCACCAATACCGCAGTTATCATGCTCAAATCTTGGGTCATATAACCCCTGGGGAACCTGTGTTATTTCCTCTCTCATCTTCTCCATATGCATCCTCTTCCTTTACTAAAACTTAATAACTTGTATTTTTCCTTATATCCTTTCCACATCTTATTTCTCCCGGGTAAAGGATAAAGGTAAGAGCCTTCAATTCCATGTTATCGTAATGCGTCCCCTTCGTAAATATTTCAGGGTCATTGGCTAATTGCAGCCATTTGCATATATTCGCACACAATAAAAAAGACGTAGATAGACTTATCAATGTAAGTCTAAAAACGCCTTTGTTTTTATTGCGTTGATTATATAATAGATCCTTATAGAATTCAAGTATTTTTTACAAATTTATTGTTCAAATACATAATTTTATTAAAACATTAACTTTAAAATCCTTAGATTCTAACGATTCCCAGTCTCAAATCTTAATAATTTAAAGTTTTCTAGAGCTAGTCCCGACTACGTAAAAATAATTTCTGATAACTTCTATTATAAACTAATCAAATCCTATTGTCGATATAAAGTATAGTTACCTCTATTCTGATTCGTTATATAAGCTATCACAGACAGCTACTAACAGAAAGGATTTCACTTTATGGATCTATATAACTCCCACTTAACGGGCTATCAATCAGGCAAATCACAGATCACACGATCAAGTGCGCAAAATAGAGCCGCTTCTGAGGTTTCCCGTAAAAAAGCTTCCACCAGTGCTGACCAAGGAAAACCACTGGAGCTTAGGGAGGGTCAAATCTTAAGAGGCCAAGTTCTGGATCACAGATATAATGAAGTTACCATACAACTAGAACCTGGCAAGGAAACTTTGACCGCCAGCCTATCCGGTGATATTCCTTTGTCCATAGGGCAAGAAGCTGTGTTTACCGTTACCGGCGAAGCCTCCGGCAGTTATGTTCTTAAGTATCTTCCTGAAAACCTTACCTCCCAGGAAGTTGCGACCATTGGTAAAGCCTTAACCGCTTCCGGATTCCCCTTGACAGATCGTAATAAAGCCATTGTCGCAGAGCTGTTAGCCAATCGCCTGCCCATTGACAAACAAACCCTGCAAGCTCTACTTCGTATCTCAATTGTTAACCAAAAGGCATCACCCCAAACATTGGTACTCATGTACAAGAATAATCTGCCTCTTACAACAGCAAATATAAAGCAGTTTGAAGCCTATCAGAGTGGAACACATCAACTAATCAATGATATACGGACAATTTCACATAATTTATCAGAGCTGCTCACCCTACCTACCCTTGATTCTCACCTGGAAAGCACCACTGCGAATCCTCCCGTTACCAGAGCATTGCAAACAAATCAGTCACTGATTGATATCCTATATCCTGTCTCTGGTACCTCCGCGCAGGAGCCTTCTACGTTAAACAGTATTTTTAGTCAAAGTCAATTAAAGCACTTGAGTGCATTATTTGAACAGCATAACATGGATAATCCATCATTTTCTGAAGTGCTTTCCGCAGATTTGACTGGCAAAATACAAAGCGGAACCTTATCCATAAGTGAGGCCATTGCCTTATTTGACCCAATGATGGAAGTCCATTCTAAGCAAGAGCTTTCCCCTCAAATCTCTCATGGAGCATCACAAAATGTGTTTACAGAAGATGACTTCAAATTGTTTTCGAAATTATTGGAGGAATATGAAACTGATCCAAATTCGTCCCCACAATTATTAAAAATACTAAATAACCAGGCGCGGGCTATATTTACAGAGTTACTAAAAGGCTCACCTGACTCACCACATGCACAGATACTAAGAGATCAGATAACCAAAGGCAGCATAACTATGAAGGAACTTTTTACCCTTCTTCAGGAACAACTTCCAAAATTAGACCCCTCTGCTGCTGCAGCACTAATTCAATCTCCCGAGTATACTAAACTTTTTGAAGCAGCCTTCCTAAGAAAATGGACGGTTCCTTCCAATAAATTTGCTGACAAATCCTCAGTTACCAATTTATTAAAGGAATTATCGGAGGACTTAAATCAGCTTCATCGCTTAATGGAAGATCAACCCAGCTTATCAGATAGTGACCGTTTGCAACATCCGGTTCAAAACCTGAGAGAAAATCTCCAGTTTATGAAGGATCTGAACCAAGCCTTTACCTATTTGCAGCTTCCTGTTCAATTTAAAAATGATGCTGCCCATACCGAGCTTTACATTTTTTCAAAGAAGAAAAATCAAAAAAATGATTCGGAACCTTTAAGCGTATTACTCCACCTGGAGATGTTAAACTTAGGTTCCTTAAATGTCTATTTACAAATGTTTGGCAACAAACAGCTTCAAGCCGATTTCTATGTAGAGAATAAAGAAACCGTTGCTCTGATCAAAGACCACCTGGATAGTCTTACAGCTGCTTTGCAGGAAAAAACTTATAGCCTGAAAGCAACCGTTACTGACACTTATAACAAGCCGAACTTCAGTAAAGATTTCATAGAACAAAGCTCACAAGACAGCAATGTGAAACGATATACCTTTGATATTCGAACATGAACGAATCAAAGAGCAGGGCATCTACCGGCATCTACCCTGCTCTTTGACTCATTCCTTTTAACGATACCTTTATTTGAGCTAAACTTATTAAAAATCAATTTGATCACTTCGAAATGTGTAGCTTGGTATTATCTATCTTATAATCATAAATCATACTATTTACATACCGAACCATTCTTTCCGGTTCTTCTGCCTTTCGCCACAACTTATAGCCCTCTGTCTCTAGAATTTCCTCCCGTACAAAGGGAGTTGTACCTGCAAAATAGTTTACATTTAAGCGACTCACGGTATCTGACATAAGCTCTATTTCATATTCGGAATAAAGGTCCGCTTCCTTCAATTGCTTATAAATTCTTTTATAAGCAGCGTCTGCGAAATATTTTTCTGAATACTCACGAAACTTCAGTAAATATTCATTTTGAAGCTTTTCACTCTTTGCCCAGTTCTCTACATCCACACGATTAGTATGGTAATCAAGACCCTGTGCCGGATCATACTCCAGGATCCCGTACTGCTGCGGATAGGTAGAAAGGGAACTCGTTACAACATCATAGATTGGCGTTTCCTCATTCTTACTGCTTTTAATATCCTGAATATGAATATGTCCGCTTAACGCCAGTTTTACATCACAGTCCTCTAAAACTTCCAGAACCTCTTCATAATTATCTAAAGTGAATCCATAACTTAATACCGGACTGTGCTTTAAGAGATTATGATGCATTACTGTAATCATCTGTGCATTACTCTCCTTAGCCAGCTTACTGCATTCCCTAATCCATTGCAAGGTCTCCTGCTCAATTCGTCCATAGGCAGCAGGCGCTCCGTATTTCATATTGGTTTTATATACATTCGTATCCAGCATTAACAGCCAAACATCTTTTGAGGGTGCCGCCAAGTAGCTTAACGTCGTCTTATCTCTAGATATCGCTTCCTTATATCCGAACTCCTCATAGATTGATGCAAAATCATCACTACTAATATAATCGGTCACATATTGTTCCTCACCTTTTATGCTTCTAGCCCAAGGATTTTCTATATCATGATTACCGGGAATAACAAAAACTCTAGTTCCGGCTTTTTTTTCAATTTCATCAAATATCTTTGCCAGCTTCAAATGACTATCCTTCTCACCATTGTTGGTTAAGTCGCCGCTAACAATTAAAATATCCGGTTTCTGGGTTTCTACCTCTGTAGCAAAGGCGTCTGTAATCTCTGTCACATAGTTTAGTTGCCGTCCGTCACTGGTAGCAATGTATCTCTGATAAGCC
Source organism: Bacillota bacterium (assembly GCA_023386815.1). Taxonomy (GTDB): domain Bacteria; phylum Bacillota; class Clostridia; order Lachnospirales; family Lachnospiraceae; genus Mobilitalea. Next base: position 59,449 of record JAEWIZ010000006.1, on the reverse strand, counting down.
GCACCGTTATCATGTAAGCTCGCCGCCAGATAGTGAATATCTGTAGTGACATACATCGTAATTTTCTTACCAGAGTCAATGACCGGCTGCTTATTATCCTTACTTGAAATACTGCAGCCGGTTAAAAGCAAGCAAAGTGCTGCTATATATATTAATTTCTTTTGCTTTTTAATCACTACCATAATCCCTCCAGGTGTTACTTCCTTTTTATTGTAATATTCATTGGTCTATAATTTATATTATTTCCATTTTACATCACCTTTTCAATAATCGCCACCAATATTACAATTATGTATTTGTTATATTTCATACTTCAAAGGAAAACCTATCAACTGTGTTTTGATCGTTGATAGGTTTCTATGATTACTTATCTAATTGCCAGATATGAACATCTTTTCTAAAAATTACGCAAACCGCAATACCTGCAAATGCAAGAACAAAAAACAACAATGCTGCACCAGATCCTTTTCCACTTCCAAATAGGATCACCGGTAAACTATCCGGTTTCTGCACCTTCATCAGAGGCTCAAATATTTGATCGACCAAAACCCCACCCAGAAAATATCCGATTGGAATCGTAAAAAACTGCAAGGTATTTCGAGCCGAGTAAACACGTCCCTGCATTTCTATGGGTATCTTATTTCTCAAAAGCACATCCATATTTGCCCCCATGATCGGTATAGCAATCCACCCTAGCACAGCCCCAATACACCATACAGGTGTTGAGGCTCCAAAGGCTAAAAAGAAATTTTCCGTGCTCATGGAAAACAAAAGAGTATTACATATCACTCGAATCCTACTCTTAGGGGCAGGTAAGAAGGAAACCATCAAACTTCCTGCCAAGGTTGCTAGCCCTGCCGTCATATTTACAAGTCCCAAACCCACTTCATTTCCTGCTTGTTTTGATAAAATCATGGCTGGAAGTGCAGCGTTATATACGGAAGCAATCAAATTAATTGCTGCCAGAAACAGGATTAAATCAAGAATTCCTCGATGCTGTATTAAATAATGCACTCCCGCTTTTGCTGATCTAAGTATCGTTTCCTTTGCTTCATCATCCTTTTTTAACTCAGGAATTTTCACAAAGAACAATAATGAGACAAAAGCCATACCAAAACTAAATAAGTCAAATACAATAACCAGCTCTATACTGAACAAGGATAGGAATGCAGTTGCCAAGACCGGTGTGATTACAGTGACAAGGGCATTGGAAAACGATCGCATTCCGCTAACTCTTTGATAGTACTTTTTAGGAGTCAACAGGCTTGTTGTTACATCAGCAGCCGGCTGCTGAACTGTGTTCATCAAACCGTTTATTCCATTTAAAAAGTACAGATGCCATAATTCTAGTTTGCCTGCCTGAAGCAGAACCAGTACAATAACCGAGCATCCCGCCGCGAAGCTATCACAGAAAAGCATACAACTCTTTTTATTCCAGCGATCACTTAGTGCACCTGCAAAAATACTCATCAGTACATAAGGTACATAGGAACAAATAGCAAGCAATGCTGTTTGCAAAGCGGAGCCATATTGCTGATAGGACCATATCACCAGTGCAAAATTCGTCATGGAACTTCCCAATGACGAAAAGGACTGTGTCAACCACAAAATAAGAAAATCGTGTAACTCTTTTACAAATGTTTTAATTGAATTCATTTTGACTTTGCTCCTTCAAATTAATTAGATATTTGTTAAGATGCAAAGTCCACCGGACAATATCATATCTCCATGCGAGTTTGTCCTGTCAGACCTTGCATGGAGCAAATGCAATACAAAGAATCATTTTATCCTCCTCAAAAATAAGCTTTAAATCTCATAAAGCCATGAGCACAATTAGTAATGATAATCCCATTTCTCACGCTTCTTAGTATCATTAAAATAATACATCAAACAGCATAAACTTACCAGAATAATTTGTTTCTTAATACTGAAAATCAAGTGCTATCCCTTATGCCTTCTAGATAAAAAATGATTACCCAGCTTAATTAATAAACAAGTAGCTAATGATGGAATATAGCAGAGTCCAGCAATAACTATCGGCACACAAATCAGTGATATAATAAATGCCATAACAATAGAATAACCAGCATTATCAAAAAAGGTGCTTATAATAATACAAATGATGGATGTAATTATCACAGTAGAAAAGTAGATCGAAGCAAAATCCTTACTTCGAAAAACAAAAGCATTCAGTAAAAGACATACAAGAATAATTACCGAAATCACTAACGAAATTTTGTGATCCAATGCGGTATCTGAACTTGTAAAAACAAAATACCACAATACCAAACTTATCATGGAAAAGATCAGATCCAAAAAAACACTACAACCACGTGCGCCCCTTCTATTTATCGTTCCACCACCAGTACCATAAGTAATCTGTGTCTTCTCAGTTTGCTCTGAGGATACTGCTGCACTTTCTCTCGTTACAAATTCATCCGCGTTTTTAGGTGCAAATAGAAAAACAATGGCAGCTGCCGCAGCTCCCCGGATATCTCCTTCATAATAAGCAATGGTATCCCCACCTATCCATTTAATAATTTTACCATCCTCACAATAGGCGATCATATCATAGTTGTAAAATATCTGACCCTTATCATCAAAACTATATCCAAGGCAATCTGCATAGTTACTAGTAATACTTCCATAAGAATTAAAGGTTCCTACACGATTTGAAATCCATGACATATCATAAATAGAATCCCCATCAAACTCTGCTATTTCTCTTCCATATTGAATTAGATTCCCCATTTACTCTCCATTCAAAATTCTATTTTTAATCCCTAACCAATATTATTTCATAGCGCAAAAAAATATACGTCAAAAAGTACCGACTCCGCTAAGATATCTATCTATCTTCTATCCATCTATTCTCTACCCATCCATCACCACACCATAATCATACCTAACGCTGGCTGTTGCAACAAAGCATACATCAAAGGAAGGACTAGTAGCTCCCCTTAATACGCTGTGTGGGGAGCTACTAGTCCTTCCGCTTCGTAACCTATCAGCAACAGCCTTAAAATTCCATCGCTATGCTATTCACTTCTCAGCGCATCAATCGGATTAAGCTTAGCCGCCTTATTAGCCGGTGCATACCCAAATCCAATCCCGATTGCCGCCGATACACCAAAAGCCAGTATTATGGAATTCATTGTCGGGGCTGCATCAACTCCAAACACATTACCAAGAGTTACGGTTGCCACATAACCTATGACTACTCCGATGAGGCCGCCTAGCATGCTGATGGAGGTGGCCTCAATTACAAACTGCCACATAATATCTCTTCGCTTTGCGCCTAAGGACTTACGGATACCGATTTCCTTCGTTCTTTCCACTACGGATACCAGCATGATATTCATAATTCCAATACCTGCAACCAGCAAGGAAATACCAGCTATTCCACCCAGTATCGTGGACATTAAGGTAGTCATGGAGTTAATCGTCTCCAAAAGCTCTGTCATACTCCTAACATTATAAAGATCTTCACTCTTAAGAATATTATAAAGATAGTTATCCAACAGATTTTCCCCCGCTGTCACCAACTCCGTGTCATTGACAACAAAGGTATAACTTGAAATATTAGTACTACCTGCCAGACGACATGCTACGGAATATGGTATATAGATACAATCATCCGTGGAACCCTCCGTAGAATCATCCTGTTCTTCTAGTACCCCCACAATGGTAAATATCTGCCCGTCAATTCTGATGGTATCTCCCGCACTAATCTTTCCATCATACAGTTCATCTACGATATAAGTACCCAGCACACATGCATTATACCGATTCTTAATATCAGCATAGGAAACGGATCGCCCCCAAGCCAGATCAATGCTGTTCAGCTCCAAATAATCTTCACCAACACCAGTGACAGTAGTAGATACGGAAGTACTTGCGTTCTTTACTGTATAGCTAGAAGCAACAGAAGGTGTAACACCTGTAAAGATTGCACTGTTTTCGTCTGTAAATTCGTAAACATCATCTACATCCACAACACGTGTATCCGTATTTTTTACCGTCACAGAGATGATGTTTGTTCCCATTTCAGAAAAAGTATCAATTAAATAGTTCGTAACTCCTTGCATTAAGCCAAGCAAGGTAATTACGGAACCAACACCGATAATCATACCCAGCATTGTAAGGAAGGAACGCATTTTACTTCCTAAGATACACTGCCAGGCTAATTTAAATGCTTGACCTAGTTTCATCCTGCTACCTGCTTCCTATATTCATCCACATTTCCATCAAAGGTTATTTTACCATCTTGTATGCTCACAATTCGATTCGCCTTTTCTGCTACTGAACGGTCATGAGTAATCAGTACAATTGTATTCCCTTCGTTATTCAGTTGCTTTAAGAAATTCAAAAGTTCATCGCTTGTTCTAGAATCCAATGCACCGGTCGGTTCATCTGCTAAGATCAAGGAAGGGTTTGTCACTAGTGCTCTGGCAACAGCTCCTCTTTGCTGCTGCCCACCGGACATCTGATTTGGAAAGTTTCTATACTTATCAGCAATATCTACCTTTTTCAAAGCCTCCATCGCTCTTTTATGTCTCTCCTCCTTACCCATGCCGGAATATAGCAGGGGTAAGGCAACATTATTAATTAATCGTTCCTTGGTGAGTAGATTATACTGCTGAAAAATGAATCCGATCATTTTATTCCTGATGGTTGCCAGCTCATTATCATTCATCTTGCTAACATCCTTGCCCTTAAGAATGTATTGTCCAGAGGTTGGAACATCCAAGGCTCCTATGATATTCATAATTGTAGATTTGCCACTACCGGATTTTCCAATGATGGCGACAAATTCTCCCTCATTGATCTCCAGATTGATTCCGTGATTTGCATAGATCTCAGAGCTACCCATGTAATATACCTTATGAATATCAATCAATTGGATGAGCGGCCCAACGAATTTCTCTTCAGCCTGATTCTTCTTTCTCTTTACATTCATCATCCATTCCTCCTAGTTCGATGGGAATCCACCACCGCCACTTTGTCTTCCTACGCTGCTGCCTCTCGATGGCATTCCTCCTGAAGGCATTCCTCCTCCAGCTGGCATTCCTCCGCCTATGTTAAACTGCATCATATCCGAGTTTATGCTTGTTGTAGTCCTTCTCACATAAATTTCCTCATTTCCTGACAAGCCGCTTTGAATCTCAATATAATCTCCATCGGTGATACCTGTTGTAACCTGAACTGCTTTAAAACCAGCAGGAACATCTCCCTTTGCTTCTGTAATGGAATCATCCTTTACATAAACCGTATCTCCACGCTGTAGTGCATCACTCGGAATTGCCAAAACTCCTTCCGCTTTATCAATCACGATTTCACCGGTAACATTCATACCTGGAAGCAGATCTCCAACGTCATCAATCCGAACTGTTACGGGATACTGTGTTACGCCCTGGCTAGTTGTACTTTCTAAACTAATATTTGTAACCACTCCGTTGATCTCTACATCTTCCAGTGCATCAGCGGTGATATTAACCTCCTGTCCTACCGCTACTGTCATAACATCCAATTCATCTACGTACATATCAAAGGTCACTGCTGATAAATCATAAATGGTGCATAGTGAGGAGGAACTTCCGCCATTATTACTACTAACAGTATCTCCCTTTAAGGAATTCTTAGCTATTACCTTACCGGTAACCGGAGAGGTAATACTATAATCCGTCCTGGTATCTATGATATCCTGAAGAGATGACTGGGCATCCTCAATAGCTTCCTGTTTACTTTCCAGAGTATCCTTTGCATTATCTATTCCATCCTGAGCTGATTCTATGGCATCTAAATAGGATTTTAACTTATCCTCCACGGAATCCTTACTGATAACAAGCACCACATCTCCTTCGCTTACCTTACCACCCTCTTCAACATTTAAAAATCCTATTTCGCCTGATAAATCCGAAGTAATAGCAGTATTTGTCTTTACTGCAAAGGTGCCGGAATCCATACTATAAATACTTCCAATATTAGCACTTGCTGTTGTTGTCTCTGTAATCCCCCCCGGATTCGCTACTTCAATCGTCACTTCCTTGACTACACGATTGCCGGTTAATGCTTTCTCTATACTGCTTACCTTTGTTACCTTTCCCTTCATGGCTTCAAAGGTTTCGTCAATTGTGATTGTAGCAGTCTTTCCTACCATGGTGGAGCTAACGTCTGCAGAGCTAAAAGGAACTGTTAGTACCATAGTGCTATTATCATAGATATCAGCTATTTGGCTGCCTGCCAAAACACTATCCCCGGCCTTCACATAGACCTTAGTGATAATACCCGTTTCTGTAGATAGTACATTCACATCACTGTATTCGGATACAGCCTCTTTATAATCTTTCTGTGCCTCAATATACCTTTCCTGAGCCTCCTGATAGCTGTTTTCCGCTTTTGTATACTCTTTTTTCGTTCTACTCAGTGTTGTCTCGGCATTTTCAATATCAGAATCCAGATTATCCGTTGCAATCTGATATAATACCTGTCCTTGCTGAACTACATCACCCTCTTCAAAATCAGCGGCGATAATTTCTCCTGATACCAGGGTGGTTACGTCATAACTTGCCAGTGGTTGAATTGTACCGGAAGATGATAACACATTCTGAATATCTCTAGTTTCTACCTTTGCTGTAGTCACGGCCTTCTCACTACCAGCTTTCGCTATAAGTTTAGGTGCTATCAGTGTGTCAAAGGCAATCACACCCGCTATAATCAGTACGGCAAGTATGACTCCCACTTTTAACAGTTTTTTAAATAATTTGGAATGCTTCTTCATTCTTACCTCCATAGATACGTCTATACCAAGTTAAGGTTTCGACTTTATTTACTAGTTGCAACGATAACGCGGACTCTTCCTCCGGTTGACATGGTTTTGTCATAATATGCCATCACAGTATATTTTGTCAGATTTTTAACCTTATCAAGAGTCGTTAGCACATAGGTTCCATCCAGGTATAAATAAACGCTGTAATTATCTGCCAAGGTATACTTCGTTGTATTTGATAGAACCGTCGAGGTACCAATGGAGGAAACCTTAACACCGGCCAAGGCATAGCTTGAGGTGACTGAGCCATCATAAATTACAAACCCGGTCGGACCCTCCGTAATATTTAAAGAGCTTAGAGAATCTGTCGAAGTGGAATTCGACTTTCCGTTAATCATATATTGGTAGGTTACAGTTCCTGAATTGGAATAAGTAAGACCTGTATAAATACCATAAGAGTCAAGATCACCAGTTACGCCCTTTAAGATTAATTCTGATATCTGACCGCCATTATTAAAGGCATAATATAGGATAGAGGAGGAGCCTATTGATGAGCCTGCCAATCGTTCGGCCTTTACACTTTTATAATTTCCGTTTTTTAAATCAAGGATCTTAATATCAGATGCCAATTTTGTATTTCCTAAATAAAGTCCATCACTGCTGAAGGTAAAATTTGAAAAGCTTGGTGTTGACATGATATAGCTGCTAATACTTGCCACACCATCTACGAATTTCACCTGTACCAGACTTCCATCGCTCAGATACACAAGATCTGAATCATAGTCCTGGGTGTATTCATTACCGGATGCATCCACAAAGGTTACATAGTCCTGATAACGATAGCTACCGTTTTCATCTTCTACAAGATGAGACCCAGTACTTAGTACGTAGCCAACCATTGATACATTGTACTCATCAATTGCAAGCACATCCACTACCGTACCATCCTTACCAAGTAGCAGGGTTACAATATCACCTTCCTTTACCTCACCCATTGCAGAGAATCTGAGGGCAACGTCAGTGTCAGCAAAGCTATATTCTGTTCCTTGGATGGTTACAGAGGTTGGTGAGGTAAAGTTTGGATTGATAGAGGAAATCGTTCCCGTAGCCTTATCGTCATATACCCAGATGGTTTTAAAGCTGGTAGAATAATAAATCACATCATAGGAGTCAATGTCTGAGTAGGAGCAGGCTGTTCCATTTTTATAAATACTCGCTGTTGATACTGTAAATGGGATTTGGGATGACCAATCGCCCTTTGCGATAACCGGTCCCTTCACCCCGTTATTAATTAAGGACAGGTAATTAATAGTCCCGTTAGAATCCAAGGTATACCCTAAGGACGTTGCATATACAGTGCCTGCTTTATTGGTTGCATTTAAGGTATTGTAGAATAAATTAATACAGTCATCTACCGTTAATTGCTCCGCTTTCGCCTTACTAATATTTGCATTCAGCTTTTTTGACTCATACAACTTCATAATGGCACTAATTTTACTTCCGGTGAAATCACTATCACTATAACCCAATAGTTTTAAAACTCCATATACTGCTTCTTGAAGCTTGACCCCCTGGGTGGGTCGATAGGTACCATCTAAATATCCGGTCATCCATCCCTGGGTAACCACAGTCTGTATGTAGCCGGCTGCCCAATAGGTCTTTTTCACATCCTTGAATAAGGTTATATTACTTTCACTGGATACATTATCTTGTAAGGTTGACAGATTGACTAGCATCTGAGAAAACATAGAACGTGTCACTATGTCTGTACCCGAAGCAGTACTGCCCTTATCCGTATTCATCACTCCAATTGCCTTAATTACTTCAGATGCACGGCTGGCGGCTGAAGCATTCATCTCTGAGAGTGGGGTTAAACTCATTGCAACCATGATTGCTATACACAACAAATAAGTTATCTTTTTTCGCATATCTCGTCTCCTTCTCTAAATATCTTTACCAAATAATACTAATGACACTTTGTGTACTTTCTGTGTATTGATTGTGATGGTTTTATGAGGTTTTCTCACTGAGGCAAAACGGAGTCGTAAAATCACAAAAAAAGTGCAATCTTGAAGGTTTGCTACACTAGCAAAATCCTTTAAGATTACACTTATTCCGTGCTATATAAAACTAGGAACCGGGCAAGTTGATTCCTTGTTATGAATTACAAATTATTGCTCATTATTAACCGTATCATCATAGTCGTCAAATACGTAGGATAACACTGTTGCCATTCCAACAAACTCACAACCGTATAAGGTCTTTTTGTCTTCCTCTGTCGGTTGATTACGTACTATCTTAACTACACAATGTAAGGTATCATCACTATTTCCAAGATTCAAATTAGCATTAAAATAATAACCAACGGGAAGAACACTTTCTGACACAAACCCAATCCCAGTTTTTGAAATGTTTACCACTTCAATTGGTGCATGTAGATTACTTACCTGAACATTATCCTGTTTATATAAGTTTAGTATCTCCAGTGACAGAGTAATTGGCATTCTTTTCGCTTTTCTTCTTTCATCCATTGTAAACCCTCCATTATGCATATGATGGCAGTAATAATTTATTTCTTATTATTATAACCGAATTTACAGGACTATACAAGTCTATAAAAGCTAACCTTACCAATAAATACCGTTTCTGACCATCTATGAATCAAGTATGAAAGCTATCTTCTTACCCGGAGGATAGCCCTAGTTCGGATAATGCTTACATTGCATCCAGCATTTCTTTCACAATCTGATTTACCATACCAGGATCTGCTTTACCCTTCATTTCTTTCATGGTCTGACCTACAAGGAAGCCCATCGCTTTTACCTTACCGCTCTTGTAATCAGTCACGGATCCAGGGTTATTTGCTATGATTTGTTCAATGGTTGTGCGGAGTAGACCATCATCAGAAACCATACCCAAACCATTCTTCTCTACATATTCCTCAGGTTCAACATTTTCCTTGAATATCTTCTCAAATACTTCCTTTGCAACTGTACGGTTGATTTTATTACCATCGACCATATTAATTAATGTAGCTAGCTGGGCTGGAGTAAAGGTAATTGACTCCGGCTCCATCTCCTGTTCCTTTAATAAGCGCATGGTTTCTACCATTAACCAGTTGGATACTTCCTTTGGCTTACCGCATAATGCAACTGTTTCTTCAAATAAATCTGCAAGGTACTTAGAACCGGTAATAATCAGAGCATCATATTCTGGAATATCAAATTCCTTTTCATAACGTAACATTTTCTCGTCGCGAAGCTCTGGCTGGCGAGTTTTTACCAGCTGCAGCCATTCATCGCTAATTTCAATCGGAGGCAAATCCGGTTCCGGGAAATAACGATAATCCTGGGCATCCTCTTTTGAACGCATGGCAAAGCTAGTATCCTTGTTATCATCCCAACGTCTGGTCTCTTGAACTACCTTCTTGCCGTCCTCAATTAATTCAATCTGACGTTTTCTTTCTCCCTCAATTGCTCTTGCGATCGCCTTAAAGGAGTTCATATTCTTCATCTCTGTTCTGGTACCAAACTCAGGAGCTCCGACCTCACGGACAGAGAGGTTTATATCAGCACGCAGGGAACCTTCTTGCATCTTACAATCGGATACTCCCAGATATTGTAGAATCAATCTTAATTTTTCAAGGTAAGCAACTACTTCCTCCGCCGACCTCATGTCCGGTTCACTGACGATCTCAATCAGAGGAACGCCACAACGGTTATAGTCAACTAAGGTACAGTCTTCCCAAGGATCATGTACCAACTTACCCGCATCCTCTTCCATATGGATCTCGTGGATTCGTACGGTCTTCTTACCCGCTGCTGTTTCAATCTCAATTCCGCCATCACGGCAAATTGGCAAATAGAGCTGGGAGATCTGATATGCCTTTGGAAGGTCAGGATAGAAATAATTTTTACGGTCAAATTTACATTTCTGTGTGATTGAACAGTTCAGGGCAAGACCTGCTGCCATTGCAAATTCTACTACCTGCTTATTTAGTACAGGCAAAGTGCCTGGCATACCGGAACAAACAGGGCACACGTGGGTATTCGGATCTCCGCCGAACTGCGTAGTACAACCACAGAAAATCTTTGATTTGGTGGCAAGCTCAACATGAACCTCCAAGCCAATGACGGTTTCATATGCTTTCATGTCAATCCTCCTTCACTTTGGAGGATTTGTCCTCCTTCTCTAGGGAGGATTTGTCCTCCTTACTTTCTGCTGCAATAGCTGTTGGTCTTTCATAGTTTGTTGACTGCTCAAAGCTATAAGCAGCACGAATAATCTCATTTTCACCAAAATGCTTACCGATTAACTGCATACCAATCGGAAGTCCTTTGTGATCTCTTCCGCAGGGAATACTTACTGCCGGAAGTCCTGCCAGATTAACGGATACGGTATAGATATCGGACAGATACATCTTCAATGGATCGGACAGGCTTTCTCCAAGCACAGGTGCGGTCTCCGGAGCTGTTGGCCCAAGGATAATATCATATTTTTCAAAAGCTTTCTGGAAGCCATCATTGATGATAGCTCTTACCTTAAGCGCTTTGTTATAGAAAGCATCATAGTAGCCGGAGCTTAACACAAAGGCACCAATCATCATTCTGCGCTTTACTTCGTTTCCAAAGCCTTCGCTTCTGGTGTTCTTATATACCTCCTGAAGACCCTCTGCTTTTTCTGAGCGATAGCCATACTTTACACCATCAAAGCGGGATAAATTCGAGCTAGCTTCCGCACAGGCAATTACGTAATAGGATGGCACTGCATAATCCACACTATGAAGCTCGAATTCTTCTACGATTGCGCCCTTGCTTCTGAATATTTCAGCAGCTTTTAAAATGCTTTCCTTAACATCTTCTTCAAGACCTGCCCCAAGGTAATCCTTAGGGATACCGATCCGTAAGCCCTTTACATCATCCACCAGAGCTTTAGTATACTCAAAGCTTTCTGTGCTTACGGAGGTGGAATCCTTTGCATCATGGCCGGAGATTACTTCCAGTGCTGCCGCGCAGTCAGAGATATTTCTGCCGAAGGTTCCAATTTGGTCAAGGGAAGAAGCATAAGCAATCAGACCATAACGGGATACAGTCCCATAAGTAGGCTTAATACCGGTAACACCACAATAGCTTGCGGGCTGGCGGATGGAACCGCCGGTGTCTGAGCCTAGGGAATAGAATACTTCCTCAGCTGCAACAGCTGCTGCAGAACCACCGCTGGAGCCACCGGGTACACAGGAGGTATTCCAGGGGTTTTTCGTCTCTCCAAAATGGGAGGTCTCTGTGGTGCTTCCCATAGCAAACTCATCCATGTTGGTCTTTCCGATAATGATTGCTCCTGCCTTCTTTAACTTTTCAACTGCAGTTGCATCATAGGTTGGTTCAAAATTATATAAAATCTTGGATGCACAAGTAGTCTTAACACCCTTGGTACAAATATTATCTTTTACTGCCATTGGCACTCCGGCAAGGGGAGAATCATCCAGCTCTCCAGCATCAATTCTTTTTTGAACCTCTGCTGCCTGTGCATAAGCATCTTCTTCTAATACGGTAATAAAGCAATGGTACTGTGGATCTCTTTGCTTGATTACTTCAAGCTGTGCTTTTACGGCATCGAGAACAGTAATTTCCTTCGCTTTAATCATTCTACCGATGGTAAGCGCAGACATTTTTACTAAATCTTTCATCGTAACCTCCTATATACTTGGGATACTTCTCCAACTTTCAATTTATCTTTAATCGCTTTAACGATCATATGGCCTTGAGGCCACGGGATGTCGGATGTGAATTATTCCTTCAATCATTTACACTGTTTACTCAACTGTCTTTGGAACTGCGAAGCATCCATCCTTTTGCTTTGGTGCATTCTTTAGCAACTGTTCACGGTTATCCTGATTTGTAACAACATCCTCACGGAATACATTCTTCACCGGAAGTACGTGAGACATAGGTTCTACGCCGTCGGTATCCAAACCATTCATTGTTTCAATATAATCTAAAATACCTTTTAAGTCTGTTGCTATCTTCTGCTGCTCCTCATCAGAAACAGTCAGCTTTGCTAGAGCTGCAACATATTTTACGGTATCTTCTGTTATTCTCATACGATTACCTGCCTTTCTTACTTCTACATCATGCTCTTTTGTCTCATGAAATTGACAAAATTTATTTCTAATTTTTGACAAAATTTAATTCAACACCATCTTAGATCCTAGAATCTATCTAAGCTTTCTATCCTTGCTTTCTGTCTCTTTCTATCTTTGCTTTCTATCTTTGCTTTCTATCTTTGCTTTTTATCTTCACTTTCTATCTTTGCTTTCCAATTGATAGCTGCAACCTAAGATTTAGTTGTCGTCTTATGGCTCAAGACGGGATACATCTCTTGGAAACATGGTAGTTTCTCTTACATTCTGCTCATTCAACAGCTTCATGGTCAGACGTTCTAAACCTATACCCAAACCGCCATGAGGTGGCATACCATGCTTATGGATCATTAAGAAGTTGGAGAATTCCTCTGGATTCATACCTCTTGCCATCATTTTAGCTACCTGCATCTCATAGTCATGAATTCTCTGTCCGCCTGTCGTTATCTCCATGCCCTTAAATAATAAGTCAAAGCTTAAGGTGAACTTAGGATCTGTTGGATCATCCATAGCATAGAAAGGTCTCTTCTTGGATGGATAGTGGGTTACAAATACAAAATCACTATTATGCTCTTCTTTAAAATACTTACCGATTAAGACTTCCTCTTCCGGCTCCAAATCGTAAGGGTTTTTAATCTTACGGTTATATTTCTCGGACACTAACTGCTTTGCTTCATCAAAACGCACTGCTGGAATCTTATCTAGCTCCGGTAAATCAATTTCCAGAATCTTAAGTTCCTTTGCATAGGATTCCTTTAGTAAATGGAATACATAACGCAGCATCTGCGTTTCCATAACCATGATATCTTCAAAGCCATCAATATAGCCCATCTCAAAATCCAAACTGGTATATTCATTCAAGTGTCTGGTGGTATTATGCTTTTCTGCACGAAAAACTGGAGCAACTTCAAAAACTCGGTCATATACACCCACCATGGTTTGCTTGTAGAATTGTGGGCTTTGAGCAAGAAATGCTTTACTACCGAAGTATTCTAATTTGAACACATTGGCTCCACCTTCTGCATTACCAGCAACAATTTTAGGTGTGCGAATTTCCGTAAATCCTTGAGAGAACATGAAATCACGAAAGCCCCTTGCAATTCCTTCCTGAATTTTAAAGATTGCTCTTTCCCGAATATTACGTAAGGAAATAGGACGATAATTTAACTTGGTCTCTAAAGAAGTCTTCATCTTCCACTTAGAGATCGGTATTGGCAGCATGGTGTTTTCCTTTGGCTTTGTTAATACCTCGATACTCTTTAAACGTACCTCAAAGCCCTGCGGAGCGCGTTCTTCTCCATGCAGAAATCCTTTCATCTCTACTGTCATGCCTTCTTTTAAATCCTTTAACGCAAATCCGGTTACGCCCTCTTCATAGACACATTGAACTAAACCTTCACTTTTACGAAGAACCACAAAAGCCACCTCACCCATATCACGTATGGTGTGAATGTACCCTCTCATGGTAACCTCACCGGAAAACTCTCCTTTTAATACATCTCTAATTTCACTTGTTTCTTTTTTCTGAATTCCTGTAATGAACTCCATTGTATCAATCCTCCTGAATGCTTTTGTCAGGAGGATTTTACCTCCTGAATGCTTCTCTTAGGAGGATTTCTCCTCCTAAACTACTACTTTCTTTTCTTTGCATAGCTTCGAAGCTAAAGAATTGATTTGGATTACCATATCTATTCTTACCCGCCGGCTTTATCAGCTTTTGGGTATAAAAAAAAGCCCCGAAGATGCTGCATATGTTGAGTGAATCAATCATATGCATTCCTTCGGGACGAGAAATTAAAATTCCCGCGGTACCACCCGCATTGAGAGCATAAGCTCCCCAGCTTTCCTTACACTTAACGCGTGCGACGCACGAACCTACTAATCGTTCAATTCGCGGGCTCCAGAGTGTTCCGTATTCTACTTATCACCATTGGTGTGCTCTCAGTCGGTGGCTCACCATTCCTGTCCTTCGGTTCTTCGGTAGAACAAAGTCTCCTTCTTAGCCGATATCATCGTTTTTATTTTTGACTTATATTAGCATATCCCTATTTTAAAAGCAAGAAAAAAATTAATTTTTTTTAAAATGGTTATGTATCCTTCCCGCCTAACCGCAGGAGCTTTTGCTGAATATCCTTTTCTCTTTGCATTATCTCTTCCTTTAATCGGACCGTATGCTTACGCCAATCTATGTTGAGCACCGGCAGCTTTCCTTTCCACTCATCAGAATTATTTACTTCCCGAATACTTTTTATTCCTTCCGCAAAAAGCAGGGATAACGTACTGTTTAATGCTTTTTTTACATCCTTATCCAGATTATCGTAGGTTTTGAGCATAGCCTTCAGAGCCCTTATGGAACCTACTCTGATGTCACTTACAGTTCTGATTTCATTACTTGATAATATCTCAAAAAGGGTATTTGTAAACTGTTCTCTGCGATCAATAGATAAGCTGTACAAGAACCGTCTTAAAGTGAGATCTAGTAATTGAGACTCATGAGTTATATTTTTCAGGTGCACAAAGCTAGTGCCTTCAACCTCCCAGTTATACCCATAATGCTGTAGAAAGCCCTTTTGAGAGCTCTTGACAATCGTATAATTCTCCTCATGCTCCAGCAGCATTCCAATGATGGAAGACTGTGGTATCAGGGTTATAATGCGATCTGCGATTCTTTGATATTCCTGCCTGTGTAACATAGACTGGTGAAAGCCGGGTCCGTCATTATTGTATACCGCTGTAATCCGTACCTGCTCCTCCTGTGGAGCATGTACGGCCGCATATACAGCAAGATTGCCTCCCTTTGAATGGCCTCCCAGAATGAAGCGATGATGATCAAAAATTCTTAAAATTCTAAGATAATAGGCCAAGGCTTCCTCCTGGGATGGAACAACCTCCATAATACTCATATTGAAATCTTCCTTCCAGCCCACCAAGGTATCATCCGTTCCCCGATAAGCTACATAGGAGCAATAATTTCCAAGATGAATGGTCAGGGCAGCAAATTGCATCTCCTTTTCCAAATCAATGACATTAACATAATTTGATAAAATCAACTCTGAAAAACGTCTGCTCTTTGCCATGAGTCGAAACAGTTCAAGCAGTTCCTCCTTCATGATATCGCCAGGTTGTATATTACCATTTTCACCATAGGAAAAATAAGCTTTCGCCACCTGGTAAAGCGGTATCCCATAGCATTGATCCGTTTCTATGATACCTCTAAAATTCAAATAACTCAGCTTGGAAAGAATCATATTATCAACTTCATTAAAAGGTGATACCTCAAAAGATAGATCGCCACGCCAACGAACATAGTCCAAAATATTATTCATTATAGCAACCGCGCCTTTCCATTTTTATTGACCAATCCGTAATTAACTAGGCCTAATAGTTAAAAGTTGAACATGTGGCATATCACTGTCTCAATCTGCTTTACTTGGGAAATACATACCGATAATAATTATTTTCTAAAATACTTTTTGACACAGTGAATTTGTTCTTAATAATGTTATTCATAGTATCTATATAATCATCGGAAACCGGCTCATCTGTCAAGTTGATAACTTTTCCAGTCTCAGAATTATACATAACCTTATCTGTAATGAAGCTCCTATTTGACAAAAATACCAGTGGTTCAGAGTCCGATAGAATATCCTGACCCATTAACAGTCTTGAATCATAGGTGATTCCAAAAAGATTCGATAGGGTAGGAAGAATATCCATACTGGAGCAGGGTTTATCAATCACAATGTTTTTCGTCATTCCTTCACTCCAAAGAATGAAATGATTTTTATAAATCTCAAAATTAGGGTCAATTTCATGTCCTGCCAGCTCATCCAGTCTATCTTTCTCCCAACCATAGGGATAATGATCCGCACTAAGAGCGATTACTGTACGATCTGCTACACCAGCCTCTTCAAGCCTCCTAATCAGATATTCCAAGGCTCTATCAAGTTCTAGCTGGCAGGCAATATAGGCTTTGGCATCCTCCGAGTAGGGAAGATCCTTTACCAGCTTTCTGTTTTTTGAAGACATACTGTTTCCCATAAAGGTATAATTCATATGTCCGCTGACAGTCATATAATAGGCGTGAAATTGATCTTCATTAATATAGTCGTCAATCGTAGACTGCATCATTTCCAAGTCTGATTCTGGCCAGCACTTAGTCTGAAGCTTAAGCCCGTTTCCCAGGCCCTTATAGTTATACCCCAGATTCGGATGGGTCTCATCTCTTTGATAATAGGTGTAGGTGTGATTATGATAGGCCTTGCTTGCTACTCCAAGAGCATCAAACTGACGCCCTAGTGCAAAAGGCCACAGATTCTTCCTGCCTTTATACATACTCCTGGTACCATCGGGTATAAGGCTGGTAAGTGCCACATACTCTCCATCACTGGTAGAGGTTTGCCAAAGTGCTGTATAAAAATTATTAAATACAAAACCTTGACGTACCAGCTTATATAAGGTTGGGGTTTTCTCTTTATCTATTGCATAGGGTGAGAAACCTTCTGCTGTAATGAGAATTAGATTATAACCCTTAAACATTCCAGTATATTTATTTTTATTGGTAGGTGTTACAGATGCAAAATATTGATGCAGCTTTTTAATGGTTTTATTGGATTCCTGATCAGCCAGAGCTTTAAAATCGATATCCATTATATTTGGTAATTCCACCACCGGTGTGGGAGTAGGATTTTCCTGCTTCGAGGGTTTAACCGTAGTATTTTTACTCGTATTGTTATTTGTCTTATTATTCGTACCTGAAGTAGCCTTCGCAGCACTGTCCTCGGCTTTCACCGGAGTCTCGTTGGGTACAACAGCAAGTACTAAATCCTCTTGATCAAAGATTAGCTTTTCCATATCTAGTCTTGTCATGGTCACTACGCCTAATTGCTTACCGCACAGATCCGGCACCTTGGATTGATAATATAGATCATAGGGTGTATAATCACCTCTTCCAAAGGCTGTTAATGCAATAACTGCAATCGCATGACCTATGACAACGGTTGCCAGTAAACCAAGCTGCTCCTTTAAGCCTCTTCTGGAAAAATCAATTGGCTGATGCACAAGAACTCCCAGTAATAATAGTGGCAACAATAATAAAATCAGTCCTCCCACATTGGCTTTGAGCGCTGTCAGAATCTCTTTTCCAAAATTAGAAAAGGCATCTCCCGCTAATCCCATCGATTGAAAGGAAAAAAACACTTTAAATACAGAGAAGTAGATAAGTTGAACACAAAATACAATGGTGATAGCAGCCATAACACACCATAACAAGGCTTTATTCACCTTGGGGGGAAATAATCCAATAATGAAATTGATTATTATTCCAAAGGGTACCGCAAATAAAATTGGATAAATAATCTTTATATTAATATTTCGATAGATTAGGACATGAAAAATTATTTCCAGGTACATAATTGAAATAATCAAATAAAACAAGGTGCCAAAAAAATTATTTACATTAATATTGACATCCCTGTTCCACGCTTTTTTCAGTTTCTCCTTAGCGTCATTTAATAAGCCGGTTTTACTGTCTCTCTCCACTTATAAAGCCCCCATCATCTTCTATTTTCGTTGGAACGATATTTTACCTTTGCCCTGATGACTATTGATTTGAACTAGTGCGCCATTCATCATCGTAACTTGAGGCGGTTTATGTCCGATATCCGCATCTAATATAATCGGCAGCTGAAGCTCTCCAAGTACGTCTTGCACAGCCTCTGCATATGCGGTATCTGTATCTGAATGGTACATTGCCGGTCGCCCAAAGATAAATCCGGCTGCATGTTCAAACCAGCCAGCCTCCTTTAATTGCCATAGCCCGCGTACCAAAGCTTCACTTCCAAGATCAAAGCTTTCTAAAAACCATACAATCTTATCCTTTTGATATCGCCGGATATAATCCCTGGTTTTATCAAATCTGGTTCCGACAAGATTTAACAATACATCCAGGCAGCCTCCAAGCGCACGACCCTGCAAGATAAGTTCACCGTTAGAATCCCATCCCTTAGGATAGAGATTAACCCAGTTTACCTCTTCTTCTAATTCAAAGCCTTCATAACCTGTAATTTTTTTCTTAAAACCATTCTGAAATTGTTTAAAACTATTTTGCTCAATATCATGCCCTTCTAATATCTTTAGATTATCCAGTAAAGAACTGTGCCAGGTCTCCATACCAAAGCTCCCGAAGTTATTGGCATATAATGTTACTATGTCTAAATTCGTTGTTATTGTAAATAATATTCCTGTTGTGTCGGAATATCCCTGTATCCATTTGGGATTTCTCTTTATTTGTTCCAAATCGATATGGGACAACATTTCCACAAGGTAATCTCCACCGCTGGCAACGATAATTGCACCAATCTCTGGATCAAGAAATAACTGTTCTAACTCTCTGGCTCTTGTAACACCATCGGAACTTCTTCCCTTTTGATGTTTTCGAACATTGTCTGTCACCAGAACAGGGTAGTTCAATTGCTCAAAATGCTTAATTCCACTTTCCAGACGTATTAAGTCGATCTCTTCAATAAATCCTGCAGAAGGTGCAGTAACTCCAATTTTAAAGCCTTTTTCCAAATTCTTTGGATATATCATCTTTTGTCTCCATTCCGTAGCTCATAAATTAGCATACTATTCTAATTGATACCTGGTGAATCAGCACGCAAATTACTTTGACAATATCATTGAAATAGTTGCCAATTCTCTCATTAATTAACAGTAATTATAACATTTCAAGTAAAAATTATCAAATATTGCGTGATACCATTTCTTCCATTGATCAGAGCAGCTTCTATTTCATGAAATTCATGTAATAAAAATAGGGTATCCGATTTAATAAAATCTATCAGATACCCTACCATTTAAATTTTGTCAGTATTTTTAAATTCTGCTAACTATAATATTTCATAAAATTACATGAAACAATACCTGTATGCTTACGGGCCTTACCTATTACCTAGATGATCACAGGCTTATTTTGTAAGTTTATCGATGATGCCTCTGATTTCCTGCAGCTTTTCTTCTGAGTTGCCCGATGCTACTGCCTCCATTAGGCAGACATCAATATGCGCATGCAGAACTTCTCTATTTGCTTTATGAAGAATGGCTTCTGTTGCAATGATTTGGTTTGAGATTTCAACACAGTACCGATCATCCTCAATCATTTTTAGAATTCCATCAATCTGACCTCTTGCCGTTTTTAATAAGCGACTTACTTTTTCTTTGTCAGCCTTCATAGCTTCCCTCCCTTATTATGAGAATAAACCTTTCTTCTCAGAGATGGAAACAACTTCATATCCAGCTTCTATCACCGCTTCTTTTAATGTCTGGTCATTGATACCATCATTTGCAAGGTTGACTATGGCACGGTTCTTTTTTAATTCTACCTTTGCGCTAACGCCATCAATTGCATTTAATGCTTTTTCTACTCTTCCACTACAATGTTCACAACTCATTCCAGTAATCTCAATTATTTTCTTCATATCGTCACCTCCTTGCATACCCTCCCCCAGGGGGGGTGTATAAATAGAATATACTATGACTCCTTCTACTTGTCAACTATCAAATCGTTTGATCCTTACAACTATGGCAAAGGGGACCACCGCATAAGCACCTACGCTTAGCATTCGTCCCCTTTCATTAACATTACCTTTATTCTTTTATTTATTCCATAAGATTGCGTAGTCCGCTTATAGTCTCTTAATTCTTTCAATTGCCTCAATCGTACTTTCATAAGTACCGAAAGAAGTAAGACGGAAATATCCTTCCCCATTTGGTCCAAAGCCTGAACCCGGTGTTCCTACTACATTTGCTTTCTCTAATAAATAGTCAAAAAACTCCCAGGAAGTCATATTATTTGGTGTCTCCATCCAGATATATGGAGCATTAATACCGCCGGAAACGCAGTAGCCAGCAGCTTTTAATCCCTCGCGGATTACCTTGGCATTATTCATATAATAAGCAATCTGCTCTTTTGTTTCACGTCTTCCTGCTTCTGAATACACTGCATCACCTGCAACCTGTGTGATATAGGGAGCTCCATTAAATTTTGTACCATGACGCCTTGCCCATAGGCTGTTCAGTGACACATCACCGCATTTTAATTCCTTTGGAACAATTGTATAGCCAAGTCTTGTTCCGGTAAAGCCTGCATTTTTGGAATAGCTTCGAATCTCAATTGCACAGGTCTTTGCACCTTCACACTCATAAATAGTATGAGGAACATTCTCCTCAGAAATATATGCTTCATATGCTGCATCATAGATAATTACAGCCTGAACCTGGTTTGCATAGTCCACCCATTTCTGTAACTCGTCCTTTGTAACCGTAGAACCTGTAGGATTATTCGGGAAGCATAGATAGATTAAATCCGGTGTTTCCTTGGGTAGCTCCGGCGCAAAATTATTCTCTTTTGTACAAGGCATATAGATTACATTTGTCCACTTTCCAGTCTCTGCAATATAATCACCGGTTCTGCCAGCCATTACATTAGAATCTACGTATACAGGGTATACGGGATCGCAAACCGCTATCTTATTATTTACATCAAAAATCTCCTGAATATTACCAGAATCGCTCTTCGCTCCATCACTTACGAATATTTCATCCAGCTCAATTGTAACACCATGTGATTTGAAATCATACTTTGCAATTGACTGGCGTAAGAATTCGTAGCCCAAATCCGGTGCATATCCCTTAAAGGAGCTCTTTTCGGCCATCTCATCTACAGCACCGTGTAAAGCGGTAATAATAGAAGGAGCAAGAGGAAGAGTCACATCACCAATCCCTAAACGGATAATCTTCTTATCTGGATTTGCTTCACTAAATTCTCTAACCTTCTTACCAATGGTAGAGAACAGATAGCTTCCTGGTAACTTCAAGTAATTTTCATTGATTTTAAACATACCTCAACCATACCTTTCCATGGGTAGAATATATCTTCCCAGTCTTATATTTATGTTTTGGAACTTTATCCACTCGTATATCAATCGTTACGTATATCCAAACGAATCCATCATTTCATTTATCATTCTCGCTTTTGCATAATTGATTACAGCTCTATTTCTCCATCAAATACCTTTACTGCTGGTCCAGTCATAAATACCTTGTTGTTTTCTTGATCGTAACGAATCTGCAGCTCTCCGCCTAAGAGCTTTACTGTCACCTCATGATCCGTAAATCCATTCAAAATGCATGCTACAACACTGGCACAGGCTCCTGTTCCACAGGCTAAGGTCTCACCGGAACCACGTTCCCACACACGCATTTCAATTGTTTGACGATCTACTACATGGATGAACTCGGTATTAACACGTTCCGGAAACATCTCATGATGCTCAAATTTGGGGCCAATCACTTCAAGTGGCAACTTCTTTGTATCCTCCACAAATACCACAGCATGAGGATTACCCATGGATACACAGGTCACCTGATATTCCTCTTTATCCACAGTAATCGGGTGTGCAATTAATATTTCTTTCTCAGATATCACCGGTATTAGTGCAGGTTTGGTAATCGGTGCCCCCATATCTACCGTTACACTGGCTACTTTCCCCTGTTCTACTGTTAATGTTAGTTCCTTGATTCCGCTAAGTGTCTCTATCCTAAGCTGCTGTTTGTCGGTCAGACCATTATCATAAACATATTTGGCGACACAACGAATTCCATTCCCACACATTTTACCACGAGAACCATCATTATTATACATATCCATCATAAAATCTGCAGTTTCTGAAGCTCGAATTAGAATCAAACCGTCGGAACCAATGCCAAAATGCCGATCACTAACCTTAATTGCTGTTTCCTCAACATTCTGAAGCATGCTTTTCGTACAATCCACATATACATAATCATTGCCGCACCCATGCATTTTTGTAAATTTCATACCGAGTACCTGCCTTTCCACCATATTCTCTATTTTAATTCCACTTTTATTCTAAAAGACATTATTTAAATAAAATAGCACAATAATGTTTTAAATAACGCAAATAGTGCTATACAAGAAAAGAAAAAATACGATTTAGTAACCTTAACTCTCAATTTTATGCTATTATAACAAAAACAACCACTTCGGTAAAGCCTATTTTTACAATGGGCTATTACATCCTAAGATTAGGATGCAATAGCCCGCATAAATTTATGTCACTACGCATAATACATTTTTAATACCATCTCTGCCATTTCAACAAGATTGGTCCCGCTATCCATACTATGTTTTTGCAAATAGCGATGAGCTTCTTCCTCGGTCATATTATTACGATCCATCAAAACAAGCTTGGCTTTTTGTATCATTGCCCTCTGTTCTTCGGTTCGCTGTTTTGGTTTTTCTTTCTCTTTTTTCTTTCTCTTCTGATATTGATATGACATCATCGAAAGCGTATTAAGCAGGTCATAGGTTTTGATCGGCATGGGCAAACAGACGATATTATTATTCTGACAAAACTCCAGTTTTTCTGGTGAAGCAATCAATAGCATTTCGAAACCTTTTGGTAAATAGTTGTTCAATTCACTATAATGCATGTCAGGAAATCGGTAACCACATACAACAATACCCTCATCTAAATCATTGGCCATGGACACAATTTGTGCTCCGGTCGTACATGCCTCTGTCACGGTAAAGCCATTTCTGTTTATCACGTTCTTTATACTATTTGCATCTTCTACTCTCGGAAATCCAACGATTACACTAAACACATCTGTTCACCTCTTTTCCCTTTAACGTATTAATTTGAGATGAAGCAGGTTAAATCCGATAGAGATACTGATCAATTTCCCACTGAGTTACCTGATCTCGATATGCTTCCCATTCAGAGCGTTTTGCTTCAATATATTTTTTACTAATATGCTCTCCCAGAACATCACTTACGAAACTGCATTGCTCCATTTTTTCAATCGCTTCCGCAAGAGTGGAAGGAAGACTCTTAATTCCATGTGCTTCTCTTTCTTCTTTTGAAAAACTGAATAGATTCTTATCAACACTATCCGGAGGCGTCAGCTTATTCTTAATACCATCCAGACCCGCTGCCAGACAAACTGCTAATGCAAGATAAGGATTTGCTGCTGAATCCGGGCTTCTTAACTCTATTCTGGTTGCCGAGCCCCTGCCAGCTGGAATGCGAATTAAAGGACTTCGATTGGATGCTGACCAAGCGATATAAACAGGAGCTTCATAATTAGGCACCAGTCTCTTATAGGAGTTTACAATAGGATTTGTGATAGCTGTAATACTCTCCATATGCTTCATAATTCCTGCAATAAACTGATAAGCTTCCTCACTGAGACCTAGTTTATCGGAGGGATCATCAAAGATGTTTATTCCATCCTTTTTTAAGGATATATTAATATGCATACCGGAGCCATCTACTCCATAGTTTGGCTTTGGCATAAAGCTTGCATGCAGGCCATGGCGCTTTGCAATGGTGCGTGCCACCAGCTTAAAAGTCATAACGCTATCTGCTGCTGTAAGGGCATCTGTATATTTAATATCAATTTCATGCTGTGCCGGCGCAACTTCATGGTGGGAGGCATCAATTTTAAAGCCCATCTCTTCCATGGTTAAAACCATATCTCTTCTTGCATTTTCACCAAAATCCAGGGGTCCCAGATCAAAATAACCTGCTCTTTCATTTGTGATCGTTGTAGGATTACCGTTCTCCTCTAACTGGAATAAGAAGAATTCCAACTCCGGACCAACATCGAAGGTATATCCAAGTTCAGCTGCTTCTTTGAGGACTTTCTTGAGTGCATATCTTGGATCACCCTTAAATGGCTTACGCTCGGTATCATACACGTCACAGATAAGACGCGCCACCTTACCCTGCTGCGGTCTCCAAGGAAATGTTACATAGGTATCTAAATCCGGGTATAAGAACATGTCAGACTCTTCGATACGTACAAATCCTTCGATAGAAGAGCCATCAAACATACATTCATTATTTAAAGCCTTCTCTAACTGACTTGTTGTTATCGCTACATTTTTCAGATTTCCAAACATATCAGTAAACTGTAGACGGACAAACTCTACATCGTCCTCTTCCACCATTCTCAATATATCTTTTTTTGTATAGTTCTTCATATTATTCACTCCTTACTCATATTGTTGGGATCGGTTTCATTTAACTATTTGAATTAGTTATGGACAATCCTTTTAATACTGTAAAAAAAGGGCAAGGCGTCTCCATTTCGGAACGCCTTTGCCCTCATTATCTTATGATAATAACAGCAGGACTATTGATTGTCAATATTATTTATTTATCTATTTCCGATTTAACTTTGTATTCCATCAACTTTATTTCACACTTATCATCTCATTTGTTATCTGCAAGAAGTCATTGATGATACCGCTCATCATTCATATTAATTAGAATCCACCTCTATATTTATATTACATTCAGACTTCTTTCATACATCCGGATCAAATCTTCTTTTTCCGGTCTCACCTTAGAATTTAAGATATTTTTTGCCTTAATTGCAATCCCTGCAAATTTTTCAATATCTTGAACTGTCATTCGTTCTCGTTCCCCTAAAAGCCTGAGGAACAGCGCCTCCAAGTCATCGAGCGAGGTAAATGACATAGCTGATAGAATTTGCTTGATTACAGCGGCATCTTGTTTCATAACAAATCTTAAAAAGCTAGGCAACAAGAGGCCATTTGCCCTTCCATGATCAATATTTTTAAAATAGGTTAGGGAATATCCCATAGAATGAACTGCAGTTGTGCCGGTATGTGATATAACAACTCCTGCCAGCATAGAACCATATAAGAGTTTCTCACGGATCTGCATTGATATCTCTGTAGCTGGTTTATGATAGTCTGGAGAAAGTGCAGATAAACAAGGAACAATCTCTTGAATACTTTGCATTGCAATACCATCACTTACTCTGGTTGCTCTGACTGACAGCATTCCTTCAATTGCATGGGAAAGGGCATCTATTCCAGTATTGATTGTAATCTCTATCGATAGCTCTCTCATATACTTCGCATCAAGTAAAGCTAATTTCGGAAAAATTGCAGGGGAAGATATACTTGTCTTCGTTTGTCCCGCTGTATTCGTTAAAATTGAATAGGGCGTAACCTCAGATCCAGTTCCGGCGGTTGTAGGAATCAATACCAGAGGTAATGCCAGGTTCGCAAATTTTCCCAGAAATATCTCCTCTTCAGCAATATCCTGCACGGAAAGCAAGGCTATTGCTTTTGCCGCATCCATAGGTGAGCCTCCACCGATTCCTATAATAAAATCAGCTTGATGTTCTTTCGCATAAGCTGCTCCTTCATATACACAAGCCACCGTAGGGTTTGCCATGATCCGGTCAAATAGCTCATACTCTATTCCTTGACTTTGCAGCGCCTCCTCCACATCTTTGAGCGCGCCATTCCTTCTTGCAGAATTAGTACCGGTAACAATCAACGCTCGCGTGCCATACTCTTTTAGTAATACTGCTTGTTTTGTGACACAGTCCTCTCCCATAATTACTTTTGTAGGCATATAAAAATTCAATTCCATTCCTTATCTCACACCTTTCCTGGTTATTATCTGTTATCCTATCTCCTTATCAATGACAGGAATCTAAGTTAATTATACAATTAATACCATCTGTGTCAACCGAAGAAAATATTAGAACTTATCCCGTCAGCTTTTTTAATTTTTATTTACCCTCTGTTGATACATAGAAAAATCCCTGTTTGAAGATTAAGCCTACATCAGCTCCAACAAACAGGGATACTTGCTATATTCGTTCAATTGTTGACCCAAAGGGCATTAACGCTAATTTCGCAATCTTAAAGTGCTGCAACCCAAATGGTATTCCAATCACTGTTACACATAAGATTGCACCAAAGATTAATGATGCTACTGCCATAGGTATACCAGTAACAATAATCCAGATAATGTTTAGTAACAAGGAACCGGCACCCCCACCGTATCTGATCTCTTTACCAAAAGGAAAGAAAGCCAGTTCAGCAAATTTAAAACACTGCATGCCAACAGGAATACCAATAATAGTGATACACCATAGAATTCCTGATAAAATCCATCCTAATCCACTTATGAATCCTCCACATATAAACCATATGAAATTACCCAAACACCCCATGTTAAACGCTCCTTTTTATGTGTTTTTCTAAGTTCCATGATATGACATCATTCCTCGGATTGCAATATACTTCATCATAATCTAATCAAATTCTAAATTTCACTCCCCATAAATTATTACATATTATTATGATGTTCCAGTGTCAGAAATCACATTTTCGTACGATAGGATGAATCAAATCAATAATTCCTATCTGTATTTGATTCTTAATATAATCGATCAAATACTGATTCCGTAGTCTTTTGATTATTAATATTACTAGCGTCGTATCTCTTCTTATAATATTCCATATATAAGATGTCGATCAGGTAAAGGATGCTGATTTGAGCTGAGGTTGAACCTCCCTCCAAGGGTCCTTCATGAGCACCACATAAAATAGTAACATCCGCATAATTTGATAGTGGTGACTTCTCATATCTGGTTATAATAATGACCTTTGCGCCATTTTCTTTTGCAAGCTTCGCTGTCTGTATGGTATCCTTCGTGGAGCCGGAATAGGATATTACAACTGCCAGATCATTCTGATTCATCATAGATGCTATCATAGCTTGCATATGGGAATCCATAAAACAATTCACCTTAGGCGTTATCTTTAAAAACTTATTCGTTGCTGCAAGAGCTGATACCATGCTTGTACCAACTCCAAAAAAATAGATTCTCTCCGCTTTTTCAAAATAATACATGGCTCTTGCGATCTCTTCCGGTTTTAATAAGGAATAGGCTTCTTTGATCGCACTCATATTGTTCTGCAGAACCTTATTCGATATCAGTTCAAAGGAATCCTCTAAATTAATCGGCTGTATTCCAGCGGTGTTTTCAATCTCAGACTTATTACTTATACTAAGGGATAACTGCATCCTAAATTCCTGGTATCCCTGTAGACTCATCGTCTTGCAAAAGCGGAATACACTGGTATCCCCTACCTCACAGGCAGCAGCCAAGTCTGTAATTGACATGAAGATTACCTGCTTGGGATGATTTAAAATATAATCTGCTACCTTCCTTTCAGCTTTGGTGAATTGCCCATAGGTAGCTTCTATTTTTTTCAAAAAATCGCTCATACTAACTTACCTCAGAATAATATTTTGTGTTTTCCAATAACCTATCTTATCATTATTATGGGGTTTTTTTCAAGCATTTAAAAATTATTTTTATTTTTAATGGTAATTTTTGAATATTTTTGCTATGTTTATGACCAATTTGTTAATTATGCACTATAAAATCTATATATTCGTTACCCTTATCCACAATGTTTTATAACATATAACTCTATTTTTTGAAAATTATATTTTTTGTGCTTGATTCTTAACTTTGGTAGTGTTATGATTCAATTATAAAAAATGCAAAAGACCTATTCCTCTTTGAATAGGTACTAAAATTGAAAGGTACGGATAAAAATGAGAATTATTGAAACAAGCGATTATCAGGAAATGAGCAGAAAGGCTGCCAATATTATTTCTGCACAAGTTATTATAAAGCCAAACTGCGTTCTTGGCCTTGCAACTGGCTCTTCTCCCATTGGCACTTACGAACAGTTAATTGAATGGTATAAAAAAGGTGATCTTGATTTTTCCCAAGTGAAAACAATTAATTTGGATGAATATAAAGGATTATCTAAGGATAATCCCCAAAGCTACTATTATTTTATGTATGAAAATTTCTTTAAATCGATCAACATTGATTTAAAGAATGTCAATATTCCAAATGGTTTAGAGGATGATTCAGAAAAAGAATGCCGCCGCTATGATGAGGTAATCGCATCTTTAGGTGGTGTTGACCTTCAGCTTCTCGGTTTAGGAAACAACGGCCATATTGGCTTTAATGAGCCGGACGGCGATTTCAAACGAACAACACATTGCGTCGAATTAACTCAAAGCACCATTGATGCGAATGCAAGATTCTTTGATAAAAACGAAGAAATTCCGAGATATGCCTATACCATGGGTATCGGTAATATTATGGAAGCAGAAAAGATTGTAGTTATTGTTAGTGGTGAAGGTAAAGCTCGCATATTAAAGGAAGTGGTTGAAGGTCCTATCCTTCCTTCTGTTCAAGCCTCCATCCTTCAGCTTCATAAGGATGTAACTATTGTAGCAGATCAGGCTGCCTTATCTTTATTATCAAAATAAGTTAGGAGGTTTCATTGTATGATTATTAAAAATGCACTTGTATTCACGGAAAATTACAACTTTACAAAAAAGGATATCTTTATTGATGAAGATCGCATCTCTTCTTCTGCTAACGAAGAAACGGATATTATTGATGCACAAGGTCTCTATGCTATCCCAGGCCTGACCGACATCCACATGCATGGCTGTGTTGGATATGACTTCTGTGACGGAACGTTAGAAGCCGTCCAGGCAATCGCTGACTATGAAAGCAGTTGGGGTGTCACCAGTATTGCACCGGCAACCATGACCCTTGGATATGAAGAGCTGACAAAGATCTTTAAAAATGCCGCTTCCTACGAAAGTAAACAAGGTGCAAGTTTAGTTGGCATCAATATGGAGGGTCCATATTTAAGCTATGAAAAGAAGGGAGCCCAAAATGGTGCTTATCTAAAGCATGCAGACTTAGAACATTTTAAAACCATGCAAAAGCTCTCAGGCGGTTTAATAAAATTAGTCGCTATTGCACCGGAAGAAGAAGGTTCCATGGAGTTTATTCGTTCAGTAAAGGATGAGGTGGTTGTCTCCGTAGCACATACCACCGCTGATTATGAAACTGCTACCGAAGCATTCCAGTGTGGTGCCAGCAATGTAACACATCTGTACAATGCCATGCCTGCTTTCACCCACCGGGCACCGGGCGTCGTTGGTGCAGCCATGGATGCTGAGCATGTGAAGGTTGAGTTAATCTGTGATGGAGTACATATTGCTCCCAGCGTTGTTCGTGCAACCTTTAAAATGTTCTCAGATGATCGTATTATCCTGATCAGTGACAGCATGATGGCTACCGGGCTAAAGGAAGGAGAATATTCCTTAGGTGGTCAGAAAGTAATCGTTACCGGAAATAAAGCTACTCTAATTGATGGAACCATCGCAGGCTCTACCACCAATCTCATGGCATGTATGACCACTGCTGTATCCATGGGTATTCCTCTTAGCAGTGCAGTTAAATGTGCGGCTGTCAATCCGGCAAAGCAGATCGGCATATACGACCAGTATGGAAGTATTACTCCCGGAAAATACGCTAATATCGTATTGTTGAACCAAGATTTGAGCATTAACAAGATCATTCTTAGAGGTAAAGTATTATAGAATAATTAATAATTAGGACTGCCTGCAGGTGGTTTGTCCTACTAGGATAAAAGGAATGGAAGGCACAACATCATTATAGTTGTGCCTTCCATTCCTTTTATTTTACTAATAGCATATTTTACATGGTGGCTTAAGCCTTACCAAATTCTGAAAGCTCCAACCCAGGATTACGCTCCTGAGCCATCTGAATACTCCAACGATTCACAAAGATCAGGAGTGGATTCCCCTTTAAATCTTTAATCTTCTTCGTATCAGAAGATACGCTAAGCTTACTCACATCAATATTTTTATTCTCGATCCATCTGATATATTCATATGCCAGAGGCTCCATACGAATCTCTACACCATACTCAGATTCCAGACGGAATTTCAGTACATCAAATTGAAGGACACCAACAACACCTACGATAATTTCCTCCATACCCGTGTTATATTCCTGGAATATCTGGATCGCGCCTTCCTGAGCAATCTGGGTAATACCCTTTAAGAACTGTTTTCTCTTCATGGTATCCACTTGGCGGATCTTAGCAAAATGCTCTGGTGAGAAGGTCGGAATACCTTCATATGCAAACTTTTGGTCAGGCATACATAGAGTATCCCCAATGGAGAAAATTCCAGGATCAAATACACCAATGATATCGCCTGCATAGGCTTCCTCTATGATGGTTCTCTCCTGTGCCATCAACTGCTGAGGCTGAGACAAACGTATCTTTTTATTTCCCTGTACATGGTTCACTTCCATACCTGCGGTGAACTTACCAGAGCAAATTCTCATAAATGCAATACGGTCTCTATGAGCCTTATTCATATTCGCCTGAATCTTAAATACAAATGCAGAGAACTCATTGGTCAGCGGATCAACCTTACCTTCATTGGATATTCTGGGCAAGGGAGAGGTTGTCATAGCCAAATACTGCTTTAAGAATGGCTCTACACCGAAATTAGTTAAAGCGGAACCAAAAAAGACAGGTGTCAGCTTACCAGCAAGTACCTCATCGATATCAAATTCACTGCTGGCACCATCGATTAATTCAATTTCTTCGGAAAGAATATCATGATTTTGTTTTCCAATCAGATCATCGAGACTTGGATCACCCAGCTCTACTTCTACCGTGTCTACTTCTTTCATTCCATTATTTGCTGCATAAAAACGAGAAATATGCTTCGAAGTACGATCATAAACTCCCTTAAAATTCTTACCGGAGCCAATGGGCCAGTTCATTGGGCAGGTACGGATGCCCAGCACTGTCTCTATATCATCCAGCAACTCGAAGGTATCCCTGGCTTCACGATCCAATTTATTAATAAATGTAAAAATAGGAATGTTACGCATAACACATACCTTGAATAGCTTTTTGGTCTGATTCTCAACACCCTTAGAAGCATCAATTACCATAACCGCAGAATCCGCTGCCATCAGTGTTCGATAAGTATCCTCTGAGAAGTCCTGATGTCCCGGTGTATCTAATATATTAATGCAATAGTCTCCATAATTAAACTGCATGGCGGAAGAGGTAACCGAAATACCACGTTGCTTTTCAATCTCCATCCAGTCCGATACGGCATGCTTATCGGTCTTTTTACCCTTTACGGAACCAGCTAAATTGATTGCACCTCCGTAGAGCAATAATTTCTCTGTTAGGGTTGTTTTACCGGCATCCGGGTGAGAAATAATCGCAAAGGTACGTCTTTTTTTAATTTCATTCGCATAATTACTCAAAGTAATTCCTCCAAATCTACATACACACTCCTGTGTGTTCTGGGCGTCTTGCAGACGTAATAATACCATTTAATATACCATTCTATGATATAATTTCACAATAACTGCAAACTATTCCATAATAAATGATAGGAATTATGCTTGTCAAGTAAATTCATGAAGAATAGGAACAGGGGATGTCGTAAAACTGATTCTTTTGCCATCACTTTTACAGCATCCCCTGTCATTCTATCTACTATAACGATTTTATAGCCTCGAACTAGCTACTCTAAGTGTTGAATTTTATACTCGAATCATCTACTCTAACTGATGAATTTTATATCCTCGAATCGTCTACTCTAATTCAAAGGCTCCAGTATAAAGCTGATAATATTTTCCCTTTTCCCAAATCAGCTTCTCATGATTACCCTTTTCAATAATTCTTCCACGTTCCATAACCATAATAGCATCTGAATTCTGAACGGTGGAAAGACGATGTGCAATCACAAATACGGTACGTCCATGCATTAAGCCGTCCATCCCCTTTTGAACAATAGCCTCCGTTCTGGTATCAATACTGGAGGTAGCTTCATCCAGAATCATAACAGGAGGATTCGCTACCGCTGCTCTTGCAATAGATAACAGCTGTCTCTGACCTTGAGAAAGATTAGCACCATCTCCGGTAAGCTCTGTCTGGTATCCTTTTGGCAAACGCATAATGAAATCATGGGCATTGGCAAGCTTTGCTGCTCGGATAATTTCTTCTTCGGTAGCATCCAATTTACCATAACGGATATTCTCCATTACGGTTCCCGTAAACAGGTTAGTCTCTTGTAATACAATACCCAAGGAGCGTCTTAAATCACTCTTTTTAATCTTATTAATATTAATTCCGTCATAGCGAATCTTTCCATCAGCAATATCATAGAAGCGATTAATTAAGTTGGTAATCGTCGTCTTCCCTGCACCGGTGGCGCCAACAAAGGCAATCTTATGCCCTGGCTCTGCATATAGAGATACATCGTGCAATACTGTCTTTCCCTCCACATAACCAAAATCTACATCATAGAATCTTACATCCCCCTGCAACTTTGTATAAGTCAAAGTCCCATCACTATGGGGATGCTTCCAAGCCCAGATTCCGGTCGGCTCGTCTGTTTCCACAAGAATTCCATTCTCTTCTTTTGCATTTACTAAGGTTACATAACCCTCATCTATCTCCGGCTTCTCATCCATAAGGTTAAAGATTCGTTCTGCACCGGCTAATGCCATTGCTACGGAGTTAATCTGTTGAGAAACCTGATTAATCGGCATAGTGAAACTTCGACTTAGCTGAAGGAAGCTAGCAATGGCTCCCAAAGTTAAACCACCAATTCCACTGATCGCCATGGCCCCACCCAAAATTGCAATGCAGGCATACTGCATATTTCCCAGGTTTCCCATAATCGGCATAAAAATGTTGGCATAACGGTTTGCCTCAGTGGCATTTTGTCTTAAATCCTCATTTAATTTATCAAAATCCTCTTTCGCCTGTTCCTCATGACAAAACACCTTTACTACCTTTTGGCCATTGATCATTTCTTCAATATATCCGTTCAGGACACCAAGAGACACCTGCTGTTTCATAAAGAAGGTTGCACTTTTTCCACCGATTTTCTTTGTCAGATACATCATAAATGCAATGAATAGCAGCACAAAAGCTGTGAGATGAAGGCTAGTCGCAAGCATGGCAAAGAATACGGTTACCACTGTTATGACTGAGGAAAACATCTGAGGTAAGCTTTGTGAAATCATTTGTCGTAAGGTATCGATATCATTTGTATAGTGGCTCATGATATCTCCATGGTTATGGGTATCAAAATACTTGACCGGTAAGGATTGCATATGGGCAAACATTTCATCACGAATCTTTTTTTGAACTCCCTGTGCAATGACTACCATTAAGATATTGTAAGCCCAGCCAGCAATAACCCCTGCCAGATAAATAGCTCCCATGATTAGTATTGCATGCAACAAACCAGTAAAGACTGGATGCTCCATTTGAGACAAGGGTGCAATATAGTCATCAATCAAGGTTCGTAAGAATAAAGAACCGATTACTCCTGCTAAAGCACTCATAAAGATACAGAGAATTACAATTAACAGTCTTAGCTTATATCTTTCTGTCACGTAGGATAACAGACGCTTTATCGTTTTTCCCATATTCTGTGGGCCTTTTGGCCTTTTACCATTACCCGGCTTGTCTTTTGCACCTGGTGTTGCAGAATTAGTAAGACTCTGCTGCTCTGCTTTACTCTGTTTTGCTTTATTCTGCGTCATTATTATCCCCTCCCTTCTGCTGTGAATGATATACTTCTTGATAGATGGAATTATTCTTCATTAACTCAGTATGAGTACCAATGGCATTTACATAGCCACCATCTAAAACGATGATTTTATCTGCATCCTGAATGGAAGAGATACGCTGTGCAATGATAAATTTAGTAGTATTGGGTATCTCCTCACGGAAGGCCTTACGAATTAGGGCATCTGTCCTTGTGTCTACTGCACTTGTGGAGTCATCAAGAATTAAAATCTTAGGTTTCTTAAGTAAGGCTCTGGCAATACAGAGACGTTGTTTTTGTCCACCGGATACATTGGAACCTCCCTGTTCAATATGAGTATCATATTTATCTGGAAAGCTTTGAATGAAATCATCTGCCTGAGCCAGTTTACTTACTCGGATTAATTCCTCGTCACTAGCATCCTCACTGCCCCAACGAAGATTTTCTTTAATGGTACCGGAAAACAATACATTTTTCTGCAATACCATGGCAACCTCATTTCGTAAGGTCTTAAGATCATAATCCTTTACTTCTACACCACCGACCTTTACACTTCCCTGGGTGACATCGTAAAGTCTTGGAATCAACTGAACCAATGTTGTTTTTGAACTTCCGGTTCCACCAATGATCCCCACCGTTTCCCCGGATTTGATATCCAGATTAATATTGGCAAGACATATTTTATTCTTGTCCTTGCTATAGCTGAAATTAACATTTTCAAAAGATACAGATCCATCTTTTACTTCATAAACTGGATCTTCGCTATTATGTAAATCGCTCTCTTCATCGAGTATTTCAGCAATTCTTTCTGCAGAGGTTCTGGAAATAATGATCATTACAAAGACCATGGACAACATCATAAGGCTCATTAATATCTGCATGGAATAGGAGATAATACTCATTAACTGTCCTGTTGTCATGGTATCGGATACAATTAATTTTGCGGAAATCCAGGAGATCAAAAGAATACAGATATACATGGCAGATTGCATAATTGGTCCGTTAAATGCAAGTATCTTCTCTGCTTTTGAGTAATCCTTATAAATTTGGTTCGATATTTTCTCAAATTTCTTAACTTCATGGGCTTCTCTTACGTAGGATTTTACCACGCGAATACCATGAAGATTCTCCTGCACCATATTATTCAGATAATCATAAGTATTAAATACCCGCTCAAAAATCGGATGTGCAAACTTAATCATCACAAATAATCCCAGAGCCATAAAGGGAACTACTGCCACAAAGATCAACGCAACCCTGGCATTAATACTAAATGACATGACCATTGACAAAATAATTAAAACAGGTGCTCGAAAAGCCATACGAATAATCATCTGATATGCCATCTGAACATTGGAGATATCCGTTGTAAGCCTGGTAACAATGCTTCCCGTTGAGAATTTATCAATGTTAGAAAAGGAGAAATCCTGTACCTTATAATAGATATCATGCCTAAGATTAGCACAGAAGCCTGCAGCAGCTTTTGCTGCATAAACCCCGCCCAGAGCTCCAAATGCAAGGGATATCATATTAAACAGTATGAGTAGCAGACCAATTTTCCAGATGACTCCCATATCCCCCTGATTGATACCGTGATCAATCAAATAAGCCATCAATAGAGGAATTACTACGTCCAAAATCACTTCCAGACATACAAATGTTGGTGTTAGGACCGTATCCTTCTTATACTGTCTGATACATTTTGCTAGTCGTTTTATCATGTTTGCCTCCTTATTTTAGTTAGCCTGCTAATTGTAAGTTAGCTAACAATATAGATTGGAATAAAAGTCACCTGCACGGATGACAAATTATTCTACATTCTTTTTAATCTTGTCAATAATTATAAAAAACTGCTCAATTTCTTCTTCCGTTAAACCACTTTTTATATTGTTCTCCATCTGATGAATTGCTTTCATTGTTGCTTCATGAGCAGAGATAGCCTTCGGAGTCAAAACTAATTTTTTTAATCTTGCATCATAGGAGACCGGCTCACGATATAGCAGTCCATTCTTCTCCATTAGCTGGAGTATACCGGTAGCTGTGGATCGGCGAATTGTAAAATCTGCTTCAATATCTCTTTGAAAGACATCCTTGACATCACGCCGATCATATAGATACCCGATGATCCAGCCATGCATACCTGTAAGCTGTTCCGCCCCCGCGGTAGCCTTAATAGCCGATATCTTTCGTTTTATCATATTGGAAAGCACCTTAAGTTCAAACCCAATAGCCCGATTATGATCCATCCAATTAGGTTCCATTATACACCTCATTTCTGTTAGTAAGCTAACAACTATGTTAGGTAACTAACATTATAACAAAACCAAAAACATTCGTCAATTATAAATGTAATAAATTTGAACCTTATCCCATCGGCAATTGTACGATAAAGGTACTTCCTTTTCCTGGTTCACTTCTTACCGTAATGCTGCCCTGACACAGATCCACAATTCTCTTCACTAAAGGCAGCCCCAGCCCGTTCCCCTCCAGGGTGTGGGAAGTTTCCCCTTGATAAAACTTATCAAATATATGCTTCATCGTATCCGGATGAATCCCAATACCCTGATCCGTGATCTCAACAAATGCATCGTTGTTCCTAGCGTAACATTTAATTACAATCTCACTTTCTTCCTTACTGAATTTGATCGAGTTTAAGATTAAATTATTCCATACATGGGACAGCATTTCTTCATTTGATTTATATTGAAGCTCGTCTAGCATAAGATTAAATTCAATGCTTTTCTTATTCCACTGTTTTTCCAGGAGCAGAACACATTTTCTTAACTGCTCGTCCAGGTAAAACTCTTTCTTATCATTGATAATCTGCTGATTCTCAAGCTTTGTAAGCAATAGAATGTTGGAGGACATATTTGTCAGTCGTTCCGATTCCGCAATAATAATGCCCGCATATTCTCTTCTTTGTTCCTCGGTTAATGTATCCTTTAACAGCTGTTTTGCAAAGCCTCGGATCGATACAATGGGTGTCTTAAATTCATGGGAAAAATTATTAATAAAATCCTGGCGAAATATCTCAATCCCTCCCAGTTCTTCCACCATGGTATTAAAATTGCTCATCAGCGCTGCCATCTCAGTTTTTTTCTTTTGTTCCTTAACTCTAATTGAAAAATCACCGGTTGCTACGATCTGCATTGCTTTAATCAGCTCATTCGCTGGCTTTAGTATCTTTCTTCCCACAATAACCGACAGACAGGTGCCCACGATCAGACTGGCCAGCATCGCTAATGCAGGTACGATATAGGGTCTAAATACATTGTCATGGAAAAGCCCCAGGAAATAAAGAATTACCATTCCTATAATACAAATTAGATTCGAAAAGAACATAATAAAAAAAACCAAGGTAAACATCAAAAAATTAAAGGAAAATGTCTTTTTCATTCTTTTTTCACCGCCTTATAACCTAGTCCTCTCACCGTAACAATTTCAAAGTCTTTATTACCTTTTAGACGCTCCCGGATACGGTTAACATGTACATCCACAGTTCTTTCATCCGTATCACTATCCATAGACCACAGTTCATCGATTAACTGCCTGCGTGTAAAGATCTTATTTGAATAGGACAACAGTTTATACAAAAGCATGAATTCCTTATTTGGAAACTCTATTTTCATTCCTTGATTATAAGCGCACAGCTCATCATACTTTAGAACTGTTTCTCCTACTACAAGTTGATGCTCATTTACAATCTGTGAACGTCGCAGCAAGGCTGCAATGCGTAGAATCATCTCCTCCTCGTCCACAGGCTTCACCATATAATCATCCGTACCTACAATAAATCCTTTCCTCTTATCTGCTGGAGCTTCCTTTGCCGTAACCATAAGAATCGGTAAATTCCAGCCACCCTTTCGAAGGGTCTCTGTAAATTCGTAGCCATCCATGCGGGGCATCATAATATCTAGGACGATTAAATCAACGTGTACTTTATCCAATAGATCTAATGCCTCTATCCCATCCTTAGCTATTACAGTCTCATAACCGTTCTGCTCCAGAACCGTCTTCATCAACTTTCTGGTATTATGATCATCCTCTACTACCATGATGTGAAACATCTTAACATTACCTCCACTGTTCATTTGTATTTATAATAATTAACTATCTTTTGATTAGTTATATTTTAATTATCTATCTTTTGATTAGTTATATTTTAATTAGTTATATTTTAATTAGCTATATTTTAATTTTATATGTTTAAATGCTTTCCTGCCCCATCTATTGTAACATTAAATTATCCCTACTCAAATACTATATAGATAATTTAGCACAGCAATATAGACTGGATATGAACAAAAAAGCCTTACTTCTTACATTTTATACTAAGTTCTAAAAATAAAAAGTTTATAAAAATTCATTTTGTTAATAATTAGTTTAAATACCTTTGCTATTCTGTGCCTATTCTGATCAAAGGAGGAATGAAACATAATGTTGAAATTACAAGGAATTTACAAAGAATATCAGGCTGGCGATACAACCGTCCATGCCTTAAAAGATATTAATATTGAATTTCGAAAAAATGAATTTGTATCGATTCTTGGCCCTTCTGGCTGTGGTAAAACTACCCTGCTAAATATTATCGGAGGTCTGGATCGATACACCAGCGGAGATTTATCGATCAACGGTAAATCCACAAAAGAATTTAAGGATACTGATTGGGACTCCTATCGAAACCATTCCATCGGCTTCGTATTCCAAAATTACAATCTAATCCCCCATCAAACGGTTCTTTCCAATGTAGAATTAGCCCTAACCTTATCTGGTGTATCTAAGTCAGAACGAAAGCAGCGTGCTATTGAGGCTCTGACCAAGGTAGGACTTGCAGACCAAGTTCATAAAAAGCCCAACCAGATGTCCGGCGGTCAGATGCAGCGTGTAGCCATAGCACGTGCACTTGTGAATAATCCCGAGATTCTACTGGCAGATGAGCCCACCGGTGCCTTGGACTCCGAGACCAGCATTCAGATCATGGAGATCTTAAAGGATATCGCCAAAGAAAAGCTGATTATAATGGTAACGCATAATCCAGATCTGGCGAAAGAATACTCCACTCGAATCATCCGCTTATTTGACGGTAATGTGAAAAGTGACTCTGACCCATATGTGGTTAGTGAATTTTCCAGTAAGCCGCTGGATAAAAAGAGCAAAAAAACCCATTCCAGGGAGAAAAGGGTGTTGTTAGAGAAAACATCTATGTCCATGTTTACCGCCCTGTCCCTCTCCATGAACAATCTGATGACTAAGAAAGCAAGGACTTTTATGACCGCCTTTGCCGGAAGTATTGGCATTATCGGAATTGCTCTAATCCTGTCTCTCTCCAACGGTATTCAAACATATATAGATAATGTACAAAAAGATACCCTATCCGCCTATCCCATCACGATAGAGACAGA
The DNA here is from genome assembly GCA_023386815.1 of Bacillota bacterium. GTDB lineage: Bacteria > Bacillota > Clostridia > Lachnospirales > Lachnospiraceae > Mobilitalea. The sequence goes on along the minus strand of JAEWIZ010000006.1, from coordinate 19,768 downwards.
ATCTGTGGATATGACCAGCCTCATGAGCTCCATTGTTTCCACTCAGGATAAAGACATTGTCCACGGCTTTGATAAGGTCTACTCCAATCCGGTTATGGGTAATATGATGGAGACAATGGTAAAGGAAGTAAAGACAAATAACCTGGCATCCTTTAAAAAGGAGCTTGATCGCTCCGACAGCCCCATCACCTCCCATGCAAGTACGGTTCAATACGGTTATAACCTGGATTTAAACATCTATTCCACCGATACCTCCGAGGGAGCGGTGCAATTAAACCCAAGTAATATCTTTGACTCCTTTACACAGAGTCCCTCCTTCCCAGGGATGAGCTCCATGTATTCCAGTCAGCTTCAGGTATGGGAAGAGATGCTTGGCAATCAGGAGCTTATGGATTCACAATATGATATTCTGTCCGGCCGCTGGCCTTCTTCCTATGATGAGGTGGTGCTTAAGGTAGATGAGAATAATGAAATCAGTGATATTATGATGTACGCTCTTGGCTTAAAGGATCCGAAGGAAATGGAGAAAATTATGTCTGCTGCCATGAAGGATGAAATCTACGAAACAAAGGACGTAGACTTTACCTATGAGGAGCTGCTTTCTAAAACCTTCAAGCTGGTACTTCCCTCTGATTATTACAAGTATGATAAATCCAGTAAAACCTGGAAGGATATGAGAGAAAATAAGGCTTATATGAATGATCTTGTAGATCAGGGTGTGGAGCTGAAAATAGTCGGGATTATTCGTCCAAACGAAGACGCAGTCTCAACCTCTATGTCAGGAGCAATTGGCTATACCAGTGCTTTGACACAATATGTTATTAATCAAACTGGGGAAAGCGAAATTGTAAAGCAGCAGTTATCAACTCCAGAGGTAGACGTTTTCACTGGAATAGAATTCAGTAATGGTGAAGAACAGGAGCTTACCATGGATGATGTGAATGCATATATTGAGACACTGGATGAAGCTACGAAAGAGCAAACAAAGGCTTACATCCTAACCATGCCTGAAGAACAGGTTCTTGATATGTTTAAAGAGCAGATCACTGTGCCAACAACGGATGCAACTTATGAAGCTAATCTTGAGACTCTGGGTGTAGTAGATATCGATATTCCTTCTACTATCAACTTATATGCCTCCTCCTTCACTGAAAAAGAGGCAATTGCAGATGCGATCCAGGATTATAACAAGAAAATGACCGAGGAAGGCAAGGATGAATATGCAATCCAGTATACCGATATCGTAGGACTCATGATGTCCTCCGTAAGCTCCATTGTCAATGTAATATCCTATGTGTTAATTGCCTTTGTAGCTATTTCCTTAGTAGTTTCCTCTATTATGATTGGAATTATCACCTATATTTCTGTTCTGGAGCGAACCAAGGAAATTGGTATCCTTCGATCCATTGGTGCCTCCAAGAGGGATATCTCCCGTGTCTTTAACGCCGAGACTTTAATCGTCGGTTTTGTATCCGGCTTACTGGGTATCGTAATTACGATCCTATTGAATCTGCCTGTTAATATGATTATTAAATCTGTTTCTGGTATATCTGGAGTCTCCGCTTCCTTACCAATTGCCGGAGGAGTTATACTCATTATCATCAGCATGTTCCTCACCCTGCTTGGCGGCTTCATTCCATCGAAGATTGCTGCTAAGAAAGATCCGGTTGTAGCACTTCGTTCAGAATAGTAATAATCTTAACTCGTCATACTCGTGATTCATAATAAAACGAGTATAGCTGCAAAACTTGTCTCATTGTTTTGCAGCTATACTCATTTGACTTATTGTATCAAGAAGCATTATAATTTTTTAGTTGTATCACTTTGTAACTCTTTATAGCTTACGCATCTTTTGATAAGAGTAACCTTCCTCTAAAGCCTCACTCACAGCAACCATTTTAGAGGTATCTCCAATGAGTATTGCTCCAACTAATTTATCCTGAAGGAAATAATATTTTTCATACAGCCTTTTCTCATCATCACGGTACTCAATTGACTGATAGGCTTTGCCTGGTTGCTTTCCATTGTCACCGGCTGCATACAAAGCGGTATTCATTCCCTCAAAGGTTAACGCTGCAGGTACCTGTTGATATATAAGCGAATCGCCAGCTGCATTGGCACCTGCTACCCTTCCCATCTGAGTAGCCTGTGGCCAGATGGCGTAATTTACTCCATTGTATACTGCACAATCACCGCAAGCGTAGATATCTCTTGCATTTGTTTCCATCTTCTCATTAACAACAACTCCACGCTCAATCATAAGACCGGACTTACTGGCAACATTCGTGTTAGCGCGAACGCCGCAAGAAACAATAACCAGGTCAGCAGGGTATATTTCTCCACCTTCCAGTTTTACTCCTGAAACAGTGTCACCACCTGTAATTTCAACAATCTTAGCATTAATACGGAACTTAATTCCCACTCCTTGTATGATCTCTCCCATTAGTGCGCCTGCCGAATCATCCAGTTGGCGAACCATCAGTTTATCTGCTACTTCCAGTACTGTAACAGCTGCAGATTTACTCATCTCCCAGGCAGCCTCCAGACCTAGCACACCACCTCCAATGACTACCACATTCTTAACATCCGGTTTCATTTCTCTGATTCTACTTACATCGGCAAAATTTCGTATCGCAATTACCTGAGGTTTTCCCGCACCTTCAAAAGGAGGAATAAAACATTCTGCACCAAGCGCATAGATACATTTGTCAAATTTAATCTCTGTTTGATCAGCAAATAGAACCAGTTTATGCTCGACATCGATACGTTCGATCTGAGTATTTAACATATTCTGTATCTTATTTTGACGATACCAGTCTTCTTCATATATGGCGATCTCACTTGCATCCGCAAGAACACTCAAGGATTTCGTCAGCATAGGACGATTATAGCTAAGTACTCCTTCATTGGAAATGAGAAGAATAGACGCCGTCTCATTCCTTTCCCTGATTGCTTCTGCTGCACTAATTCCAGCCGCACCGTTGCCTAGAATAACGTATACCTCGTCCGTGTTCTTTTTGTAATCCACATTTTCTTCTTCAACCGGTGTGAAAAATTCACTACCCACTCCACATACAGGACATTTTTCAAGAGCCGAATCAAAAATTTCTCCACAGACCATACACTTAACTAAGGTTCTACTCCCTTTTGATTGTTTTACATCTTTCTCATTGTTTGTCTCCATTCAAATACCTCCTCCATACTAAATACTTTATAATACCTTATTCCCTGGGAATTTCCCAGAATAATGCAGGCTACCCTCTATACAAAGCTCTCGCAAGTCTCTTTTAATATCTCTATAAAGGTTTGCGCAGTGAGCGAATTGTTCTTTTTCTTATTATAGATTAAGTGATATGGGTAGTCATAATCAAAGTTTTTGATCTTCAATTCTTTTAGCAGCCCCAGATCAAGCTCCGCTTTCACAGCAAAATAAGGCATAATAGAAATTCCCAGATTGGCAATAACAGCATGTTTTATTGCATCGATACTTCCAAGATACATAGTAACATTCTCCGGGAGTTTAGCCAGTTCTCTAAACATTCGATAGGAGGTATAAAGCTGTGAGGATTTTTCATGGACAACAAAGCTTTCATGGAGCAAATCACCAAATAAAATCTGTTTTCTTTTTGTTAAAGAATTCTTGTCGGATGCTACTACTACTAACTTATCATTTAAGATTTTCTCCACATAAACAGTTTCCTGGTAATTACAGACTCCACCGCTAACCGCTACATCCAGACTCCCATTCTCAATCATAGCAAAAATCTCTGTCGTATTGGCAATGTGTAAATTGTAAGTCACAGAAGGATACTGCTTCTTCATCTCACCGATCACATAGGGTAATATATATGTGCCCGGTGTATTGCTGCCTCCAAGATTAATGGTTCCGCCAATATAATCATTGGAGTTCATAATATCCCTCTCCATATCGTCAACAAGCTCAAAAATCTTCTTGGTATGCTCATACAATCTTAGGCCATCCTCACTAAGATAAACCTTATTTCCCGACTTATAAAACAATTTCAGATTTAATTGACTTTCCAGCTTTTTGATTTGGATTGATAAAGCAGGTTGAGTTATATGCAATATGTCTGAGGCCTTTTTATAGCTGCCATGCTTTGCTATTGTATTGAATAATTCAAGATAATGTAAATCCATGGTATCCCCTTTACCTATTTATTGTAAATTTCATCGTTTCATTTATGACTTGCATTTATAATATAAATTCGCAAAATTGGAGTTCATCGTATATGCTATATAATGAGTTAAAGTTTTAACAAATCTCTAGGAGGTGACTGCAATGACTGATGCAATTCTAATTCCCTTACAAGTATTTGGCCTTGGTTTTGTAATTTCTATGTGTATCGCAAGTTTAGTTAAAATGCTTTTGGATCTTATAAAACACTTTACACGTAGCCAGAAAGAAAAACAAGCCTAAATCATAAAATCTAGTTAGAAAGACAGGTGATCATTATTAATATTTTCAATTTATTTCAAGGTATCGGAACCATGTTTATACAGGAACCGATTATTGTACTTTTTCGTATCCTATTAATCTGTTTAGGTATTCTGTTGGTTTATCTTGGTGTGAAAGGTGTATTGGAACCGCTCATCATGATTCCTATGGGTTTTGGTATGTCCGCTGTGAATGCCGGTGTATTATTTATGACTGCAACCACCACCGGAAACCTCTTTATTGACCCAATGGTTACTGATACTGACGCATTGATGAATATTCTTCAAATAGACTTTTTACAACCGATTTATACTCTGACCTTTAGTAATGGCTTAATCGCGTGTCTCGTATTCATGGGTATTGGTGTCATCTGTGATATCGGCATGGTACTGGCTCACCCCTTCATTGGAATGTTTATTGCCATGTGTGCTGAATTAGGTACTGTAGCAACCTTTCCAATTGCTCGACTATTAGGCTTAACCAATGGGGAGGCTGCCGCAGTATCAATCATTGGTGGCGCCGATGGACCTATGGTATTGTTTACTTCCCTTACACTTGCTCCTAATTTATTTGTTCCTATTACGATAGTCGCTTATCTATATTTGAGTCTTACTTATGGTGGATATCCATTTTTAATACGATTGATGATACCGAAGGAGCTTCGTGGAAAAGTAATTCTTGAAAAAAACAAAAAGCCGACTGCCCATATCACCGCAAAAGAAAAACTTATTTTTGCAGTACTGGCAAATGTTCTCTTATGCCTTCTTTTCCCCGTAGCTGCTCCTCTCTTCCTAAGCTTCTTTATTGGAATTGCAATTCGAGAATCCGGGCTGGAAAAATACATAAAACTGATTGAAGAAGTATTTCTCTATGCTGCGACCTTCTTCCTTGGCTTAATGCTGGGTGTTTTATGTGATGCAAAAACCATATTGGATCCTAAAATTCTGACCTTATTAGTGTTAGGAATGCTAGCTCTTTTGCTCTCTGGTATTGGGGGAATTCTAGGCGGTTATCTGGTATACTTTTTTACGAAGGGAAATTTTAATCCAGTCGTTGGTATTGCCGGAATATCCTGTGTTCCGACAACGGCTAAGGTTGCACAGAAGGAAGTTTCAAAGGTTAATAAATTAAGCTTTGTCATGGAATATGCCTTAAGTGCCAATATTTGCGGAGTTATTACTACCGCTATTATGACCGGTATCTATATTACCCTGATTAAATAGAACTACTTACATCAGTTCTATAAATCTTCCTCAAAGAGTATAAAAAAGGATCTCCCTTCGCTGTGGAGATCCTTTGCCTTATTCTCTTACATAATTCATTAAGTCTTCCAAAATTGCATGATAGCCATTCGCATACATGTGCATTCCTTCAATCGAATATTGATGGTGCAAATTATTTTCTTCGTCAAGTAGATTCCTATTGACATTAATAAACTGCAACTCCAAGCTAACAGCCAGTTTTTCAACTGCTCTATTTGCTTCATTTATACGGTTATTTGTTCTGACCTTCAGTGCTTCCTTCATATAGAAATTACCGAAATCATATTCTGCGTTTACCGGGTAATATGCCATTACATAGATCTTCGACTGGGGTAGACGCTCTATTATACTTCTTAATATCCGTTCATAACGTTCGATCAGACCTTCGGTTGTATACTCCGGCAGATTCAAATCATTGGTACCGATATTGATAAATATTTTTGATGGTTCCAAATCATATACCAAAGTATCCAGTACCTCAAACAGCTCCATTGTTGTATAGCCACCAACTCCACGGTTATAAATCGTTTCCTTGATATCATAATCCTGAATAAATTCATAAATCGGAAACTGTTCCATTAAGGAGGAACCCACAAAAAGAATTTGATCCTTTTTTACATATTGATTCAATATATTTACCTTTGCTATGGACAAGCAGCTTATATTAGTCAGACTGCAAGGGAATTTTCCCGGCATGTAAAGAAGTATTTTATGAATATCGACCGCCCGCCAATGAATCGAGGATAATTAAACTGCCCCAGAAAGTAGACCCATCTCTTGCTTTTTGAGCATGGTTCACTTTTGGGGCGTTTATATGCTGCTTATTTATCTATTATCTATAGATTGGCTCCATTATTTTTAATAACTTCCGCATAAAAGTATGCGGAATCCTTCAAGATTCTCTCTTTTGTCCGATAATCCACATAAATGAGACCAAAGCGCTTATCATACCCTTCTGCCCATTCAAAATTGTCCATTATGGACCAATACAGATATCCAATTACCGGAATACCTTCTTCAACTGCCTTTTTCAGATACTTTAAATATCTATGGATATAATCAACTCTCTGTGGATCATGTACCTTTCCATCCAGCATGACAAAATCAGTATTAGCCATACCATTTTCTGAGATTAGAATCGGCAGGTGATATCTTTCGTGGTGAAATCTTACCATCCAATACATGCATTCCGGTGTAATAGGCCAGTCCATAGTCGTTCTAGGCATACCAGAATAGACATTGGGGTTCAAGATTCCCGGCTCCTCCGAATAATTATGGTTGTGGTAGATATTAAAGGCAAAAAAATCCAAAGGCTGATGGATCACCTTCATTGCTTCTTCATCCAGTACCGTCTGCAGAACCTCTGGAACCTCTCCCAGAATAATTGGATCCATCCACCAGTTTGTACTAAATACATGAGCCTTAACCGGATAGGAAGCTTCTCTCGCAGTTTCAATATCCTCCAGGCTTAAGGAAGCCGGTGTGATGCCTCCTCCGGTAGGTGCCATGCCAACAATGGGCTTCTTTTTTGCAAATTCTCGAATGATCCTCACCGCTTTTCCGTGTGCCAGCATTACGTTCTTTGTTAATAACAGTTGATTTTCCTTTTCTTTTAAAAATGGTGCGTGAAAGCCTTCGACATAGCCTGCCCCAATAATTAGCTGTGGTTCATTAATCGTCATCCAGTAGGTTACTTTATCAGAAAGAGCATCTACAATAACCTTGGTGTAATCTACAAAATAATCGGAGACTTTATCACATTTCCAACCGCCTTGATCATGAATCCACATAGGTAGATTCCAGTGAAACAACGTTACCATAGGCTCAATTCCTGCATGAAGTAACTCCTCCACTAAATTACGATAGAATTCTAAGCCTTTTTCATTAATTCTGCCTTCTTCCGGTATTACTCTCGGCCAGCTAATGGAAAAACGGTAAGCTTTTAAACCCATTTGCTTCATTAAAGCTACATCGTCCTTATACCGATGATAATGGTCACAGGAATCATTTCCATTCTCACCGTGCTTTACATGTCCTGCATGCAAGGCATCCCAGATACCCATACCTTTACCATCCTCATTATAGGCTCCCTCTACCTGATGCGCTGCACTAGCTGCACCCCAATAAAAATTTTCAGGAAAACTCATACTACACCTCCATGAATTAATTTATGATAGGCTTCAATTGTCAAAATTAAAATAAGGTTTATGATTATATGTATACTAATATCAACTTTGGCACTTGAATCCTCATAGATCATTGCAAGCAAATAGCCGTGAAGTAATCCGATTTTGCAATTCTCTATTTCGTTATTAAAGTATTAGTGTAAGAAACAAATAAATAATTGTATATCAATTAATTTTAATGGAATATATAATCACAAAAACGTTTTACTAAAATGTTAAAGAGATACTGCCTACAAGTTCCCTGCAGACAGTATGTAACTATACCTACTTTATTTCTTTTAATTCCATCATTCCTGTTTCTATTGTTACACTCCAATTTTATCTTAGCATCAACCATATTTTCTGTCAACAAAAACGTTTTACTGATTAGTGTTTGATTTATTCCTTGTTGATTGACGTTCTATCAGCCTGCCTATTATTTTCTTTCCCTGCTGCAAGGTCTCACCCTGAATCATTCGTAAAAGCACTTCAACAGCAACTCTTCCCTGAGCTTCCACATCTGTATCATAGGTGGTGACAGAAGGAACAAACCATTGACTAAGTAATATATTATCACACCCTATGACACTAATATCCTTGGGTACCTGGTATCCTTCTTCCACGAATGCTTCAATACACCCTATCGCACAGTCATCATTTACTGCAAACACTGCATCCGGTAACACCGTGTTTCCTTGCACATAAGATTTTATACTGTGATATGCTACCTGTCGGTTACAATATCCCTCTAGAATATGCTCTTCTTTTAAATCAATGCCTGAAGCCCTTAAAGCATGCTCAAAGCCTCTTTTTCGTTCCATACAGTCATAATTATCATATCCCTTGATAAACAAAAATTTCTTGTGCCCCAGCTTCAGAAGATACTCGCCTACTTCCTTTCCGGCAGCATAGGAATCAAATACGACACTGGAAATACTGTCACAGCAACGTTCACGGTCAAGAAAGACCAGAGGGAGTCCGGAATTTACCAGAATCTCATCATCAACTTCATCCAGACTTCCAAAAGGAAGAATTGCTCCATCTACTCGGTTTCTCAATAGATTTTTAATTAACAACTCCTTTTCAGCCGTTATAAAAATATCCAGTTCATAACCTGCTTGAAGACAAGCTTGATGAATTGCATTCGCAAGGGTGCCATAATAACCATTGATCATTGGAACAAATAATCCAATGATATGGGTATTTTTCATCTTAAGCTTACTGCCATTCCAGTCCGGTGCATAATGCAAACTTTTTGCTATTGCTAAGACCCTTTCTCTTGTTTCTGCACCAATATTCCCTGCATTATTTAAGACATGGGAGACTGTTGTGATCGATACCCCAGCCTCTTTTGCCACATCCTTTATCGTAACTCTTTTCATATATCTTGTCCTCGTTTGCCATTTGGTTTGATATTTTATAACCCCTCAATTACACCACTAATTAAACAGGTTAAATCGCTAGAAGCTTTCTTAGCAATTTCAAGAACTCTTTCATGGGAGTGTTTTACTTTTTGGATGCCTGTTGCCATATTGGTGATAACAGCCAATCCAAGCACCTGTATTCCCAGGTAGTTGGCAGCGATTGTCTCCGGTACTGTGGACATACCGACAGTATCTGCCCCAAAGCCTTTTATCATCCTTATTTCTGCAGCAGTTTCATAGTAAGGTCCAGGAAAGCCTGCATATACTCCCTCTCCATACGGTATAGAATTTTTTGTTGCTACTTCTTTTGCAAGTTCAATCAGTTTCTTATTATAAGGCTCTGTCATATCGGGAAATCTTGGGCCAAATCGTTCATCATTTATACCGATGAGTGGATTGGAAGGCATTAGATTAATAAAATCATTAATCAACAGGATGGTTCCTGGAGAGTAGCTCTCATTGATACCACCGCAGGCATTGGTTAGAATTAATGTTTCAATACCAAGCTGTTTCATCACAAAGACAGGATAAGTTACTTCCTTCATGGAATATCCTTCGTAAAAATGAAATCTTCCCTGTAAAATAAGTACTTCAACACCCTGGAATTTTCCCACAACGATTCTTCCCACATGTCCTTCGACCGTAGACTTCGGAAAATTTGGTATATCAGCGTAATCCACTGTTTTGATCTCTGTAAGGGAGTCTACAATATCACCAAGACCCGAGCCCAGAACGATAGCGAGCTTAGGGGATAAGTTTATTCTGTCTTGAATGTATCTCGTTGATTCTAACACCTTGTCGTACATACGTTTCCTCACTTTCCTGTTCAATGACAGCTATATTTACCACCGCAACTAGACTTGCATTTTATTTTAAATTTGATCCAAAATGCGCCATCGCTTGCCTTAAGTCTTCCGCAAACTCCGGCTTAATTAATTCAAAATACTTTGGCATTACTTCATTTAGGTAAGCCGCATCAAAGGTTCCTTCTTCCTGTTTTTGAAAACCGCTATTTAATACAGCCTTTGCCTCCTCTTCCTTTCCTTCAATCACACGTTCCATAAAAAAGTTGTAGAAGAATTGTTGTCCCTGATTCATATAAATACTTCCTTTCTATTATTCTTTTTAATTCTGCTCTATTATGTTTCCACAAAATCCATTCTCTTATTAAGTTGAATCACTTTAATTAAATAATACACCATTTTTTATCCAACCAAAATATGGTTTGGGACTTGTGTCATAAAATCATACGATATCTATAGTAACTATGTCAAGAGTACATATTTGCCTCTGAATGTAATAGCCTGCCCGATTAAATATGGGATGAATTTTTTAAGAAAAAGAGGATACCCCTGATTCATTTCCGGGATATCCTCTCTTTATAGGCGCAATATGATTGTAATAAGCTTAAGATTTATCCTGATGATTGTCCATCAGCTAATTATTCTGCCCTTTTTGTAGCTGCTCTTTGAATTGCCTTCACAACCTCAACGATTGGAATAACGCTAATTGCCAGTAACATTGCAATTCCATATTCAATCAGGCTGATGTGTTCAAATTCAAAAATCTCTCGGAAAAACGGAATATAAATTACTGCTGTTGTAAGAATAAAGCTAATTACCATAGCTCCGATTAAGGTTATATTCCTGGAGTTCATACGGAAAATAGAACCTCGTTGGCTTCGCATATTAAAACTATGGAAAATCTCAGCCATACTCATTGTAAGGAAGGCCATTGTCATACCATCAGCACTGGTTACAAACTCCCATTTACCAGATTCAATAAAATGCCCGGTAAAGTAAGCAGCTAAAGTTAATATTGTTACCATCGCACCTTGATATGCGACATCGAACCCGACACCACCAGAGAAAATACCTTCCTTGGAAGAACGTGGCTTACGTTCCATCAAGTCTTTTTCTCCCTTTTCCATTCCTAAGGCAAGTGCCGGGAAACAGTCGGTAATTAAATTAATCCATAAAATATGTACCGGCTTCATTACAGTAAAGCCTAATACGGTGGCTATAAAAATAGATAGTACTTCACTTAAGTTGGAAGATAGTAAGAATTGAATCGCTTTACGAATATTATCATAGATTCTTCTTCCTTCTTCTACTGCGGATACAATGGTAGCAAAATTATCATCTGCAAGAACCATATCAGCTACATTCTTTGTTACATCAGTACCTGTGATACCCATACCAACACCGATATCAGCACTCTTGATGGAAGGTGCATCATTAACGCCATCTCCCGTCATCGCAGTAATCATGCCAAGCTTCTTCCAGGCATTTACGATACGTACCTTATGCTCCGGCTGTACACGTGCATAAACCCCATAATTTTGAATGGTCTTGTCCAATTCTTCATCAGAGATCTCATTTAACCTTGCTCCTGTAATTGCCTGGCTCGGATTATTAATAATTCCGATTTCTGTTGCGATAGCCACAGCGGTATCTTTGTGGTCACCTGTAATCATAATAGGACGGATGCCAGCAGTGCGACATTCCTTGATTGCATCGATAACCTCAGGACGTACAGGATCAATCATACCTGTTAAACCAAGGAAGATTAAATCATGCTCTAAACTCTCAGGCGAGAATACCGTCGGCATTGTTTCATGCTTGTAGCAAGCTGCTGCCAGTACACGCAGTGCCTTATCTGCCATTCTTTTATTCTCGTTTAGTATTTGAGCATGCTTTTCTTCTGTCATTGGAAGAATCTTACCGTCTTCAATATAGGCAGTACATAGACGAAGAATTTCATCCGGTGCTCCTTTTGTAAACTGAATAATCTCCTGATGATCCTGATGTACGGTAGACATCATCTTACGGCTGGAATCAAAAGGTGCTTCACCGACACGTGGATATTCCTTCTTCAAGTCAGGTTTTAATAAATTTAAGCTTGCTGCATAATTTACTAGGGCACATTCGGTTGGCTCACCTACTGCTGCTCCATTTTCTAACTCTGCGTCACAGCATAAAGCCATGGCTTTTGCAAGCATTGCTTCATCTGCAGCATAATGATCCACTACTGTCATCTTATTCTGAGTCAGGGTACCGGTTTTATCACTACAGATAATCTGCGTACATCCAAGAGTCTCAACTGCAGTCAATCGACGAATTACCGCACTTCGTTTACTCATGTTTGTAACACCAATAGAAAGAACAATCGTAACTACCGCTGCCAATCCCTCAGGAATTGCAGCAACTGCGAGGCTTACTGCCACCATAAAGGTCTTAAGGACAACTTCACCGCTAAAATCTCCGGAACGAATTAAACTAAATGCAAAAATAAAGATACAGATACCGATTACAAGAATACTTAGAATTTTGCTCAGCTGATTTAATTTAATCTGTAATGGAGTTTCATTCTCCTGAGTCTGTGCAATTGCGTCAGCAATCTTACCCATCTCAGTTTCCATTCCTGTTGCAACAACTACTGCCTTACCACGACCATATACGACAGTACTACCCATATATGCCATGTTCTTTCTGTCTCCTAAAGGAACTTCCTTTTCTCCATTCTTTAAGGAAAGAAGCTCCATCATCTTATTCACAGGAACTGACTCACCAGTAAGAGCTGCTTCTTCGATTTTTAAACTTGCACTTTCAAAAATACGGCAATCCGCTGGTACAGCATCCCCTGCTTCCAGGAGTACGATATCACCTACTACAAGGTCTTCACTCCTAACACTTGATATACTGCCATTACGTAAAACCTTGCTGGTGGCAGCCGCCATCTCTTGCAGTGCTTCAATTGCTTTCTCTGCCTTATTCTCCTGGTAAACACCTAAGACTGCATTTACAATTACTACGAAGAGAATAATGAAAACATCGGCGACGGACTCTCCTTCAAATACGGAAGTCACTCCGGAAATCAATGCAGCGACAAGTAAAATAATAATCATTGGGTCAGTTAATTGAGAAAGAAAGCGCTTAACTAATCCGTCCTTCTTCGCCTCCGCTAACTTGTTCTTCCCGTTCTTCTCCAATCGAAGCTTTGCTTCTGAATCAGATAAACCGGTTGTTTTGCTGTTCACAGCTTCTAATACATCTTCCACTTGCTCAAGATAGTACTTCATTTGTGATCATTTCCTCTCTTTTCTCAAATTTGAACCCCCTGAGTAATTAGCACTAAAAAAGACTCATATAAAACCCTTCTCTATTGAAAATAGGCTTTACATGAGTCTTGTTCTTTCCGGATAAGCCAGACTTGTTAGGTCTTGTTGTTGACTTAGCCACGCAGCGCGCGAACTACTCCCCCACGGTTCTTCCTTAAAAGAAGTTCTAAGAACCTCTTTTAATTATGTATTCAAAAAGCTAACAACTTCTTTCTGAATCTTATTAAGTTTTATTCCTGAAATTTCATTATAAGATAAATTCTATAGAAAAGCAATTAATTTTTCATAAAATATACAAAAATATTTTTAAAATTTAGTTAAATCCTACAAAGGAAATATGAAATAATTTCTTATTCTCCCTTTCCTGTTATTCCGAAGAAATCAATACTAGTTTATCACAATTTGGTCAAATCCTGGAGAATGTCTCTAAGTCCATGGAGCTGCAAAATGATATGACCAACAAGTTGTCCGATACCATGAAGCATTTTACACTATAAGCGTAATTTCAGAGATATATTTATATATAATAGTAATGATTATCATATTGTGTTTATAAGAATCTTAATAATTTTTTAGCAACAAGGGTATTATAATCATATTTCTAATAATGCCCAGAGTATTAATAATAAAGAATATAAACGATTAAGGAGGATTGTTATGTCAGATCACTGGACAGAGAATGAATCATCACTAAGTGAGTCCGCAAAAAATGTTACACGTGCACTTAAAACTTTAATGGAGGAAGTTGAAGCTACGATGTTCTATCATCAACGTGTGGATGTGACTACTGATGTGTTGTTGAGAGAGATTATGGCACATAACCGAGATGAAGAAATCGAACATGCATGTATGAGCCTTGAATGGCTTAGAAGAAATATGGATGGATGGGATAAGGAGCTTAGAACATATCTGTTCACGGAAGGAAGCCTTCTTGATGTGGAAGATCAGGCAGAAACTTCTGACACCGGCACAGCAGACGACCGCAGTCTTAATATAGGCAATTTAAAATAAGGAGGTAATCTATATGTATAGAAATTTGGCACCAATTAGTAAGGACGCATGGGATCAAATTGATGCAAGAGCAAAAGAGGTACTTATTTCAACTTTGACAGCTAGAAAAGCCGTTCATGTTTCCGGCCCAAACGGCTCTGAGTATGTTGTTTATAATCACGGAAGACTGGGCGAAGTATCTGAAAGTTACGGGGTTACCTTTGCCAGTTATCAGGTTACTCCCCTTGTAGAAACACGCATTGAGTTTAAACTAAGTCGATGGGCGCTGGATAATGCCGTACGAGGTGACAAAAACATTGATTTTTCCAATCTGGAGGAAGCGGTTAAGAAAGCGGCATTATTTGAGGAAAGATTGGTTTATGAAGGATTGCCAGAAGGAGCTGTAAAAGGCTTACTAAATGCTACTGATTCCTCTCTCAAGCTTGGAAATACGGCATCCGATATTAAGAAAAGCGTGGCGGAGGGCATTCTAAAGCTTAGAAATGCATATGCCTCAGGTAAGATGGACTTGATTGTTTCCCAGGAATTATATACGAAATTATGGTCACTGGAAAGTCAGACACCACTTGTAAAAGCGTTGGAGGAAATGATCTTAGGAAAGGTAATATCTTCTGAAACATTAAAGGGGGCTCTTCTAATCCCCCATGATCACGAGAACCTGGAACTGGTATTAGGGGATGATTTTACTCTTGGTTATCAGGAGCACGATCAGAAAGAAGTTACTTTCTTCATTAAAGAATCCCTCACCTTCCAAATCACGGATGAGAATTTAGTTGTAAAATTTGTTGAATAGATACTTGTCATAGAAAAGACCTTCGTTCTTCAAACAGTTAATTTGAAGTGAACGGAGGTCTTTTTCTATGTTCTATTTTACGGCTTATTCTATCCTATGTAGGGTGCCATAACTTTTAAGTTCTCACTGATAATCAGCGGAGCTCCCGTTTGCTTCTGAACCTCTTCCACTGTTACTCCTTCGGCAATTTCCTTAAGTACAAAGCCACGTTCCTCAACTTCAATCACTGCAAGCTCAGTAATGATCATATGAACCTTATTTACTGCGGTTGCAGGAAGAGAGATGCGTTTTACCAGCTTAGGCTCTCCCTTGGCCGTATGGGTTGTTGCAATAATTACTTTTTTTGCTCCAACCACGAGATCCATTGCGCCGCCCATACCCGGTACCATTTTTCCCGGTACAATATGACTTGCAAGGGTTCCTGTTTCATCCACTTGCAGTGCTCCAAGAATAGTTACATCAACATGTCCTCCGCGAATAATCCCAAAGGAAGTAGCACTATCAAAATAGCATGCACCCGGTAGTACATTTACAAACTGATTACCTGCATTGACAATATCCTTGTTTTCTGTGCCTGGAGCTGACAATCCGCCCATACCTAGAATTCCATTTTCTGACTGAAGAATAATATGCACATCCTTCGGAAGATAATTTGATACTAAGGTTGGAAGTCCAATACCAAGATTAACTACATCACCATCATTAATCTCCTGCGCTGCTCTATACGCAATAATATCCTTTGCACTAGCCATTAAACTTCACCTCCTACGATATAGTCAACAAAGATTCCAGGTGTCATAACATAATTTGGATCCAGTTCTCCAATTTCAACAATCTGTTCTGCTGCTACAATAACTGTCTTAGCTGCTGTTGCCATCATTGGATTAAAGTTCTTCGTGGTAGCATTATAATATACATTACCAGCTTTATCTACAATACTTCCTCTAATGAGAGCTACATCTGCCTTTAATGGCATCTCTATTAAATAATCAATACCGTTTAGATTGATTTTTTGCTTTCCATTCTCAATTTCGGTTCCTACTCCTGTTGGTGTAAGAACACCACCAAGACCTGCTCCGCCGGCACGAATCATCTCAGCCAAGGAACCTTGAGGCACTAAACTGACCTTTAGTTCACCCGCTGTCATCTGAGCTCCGGTTTCCGGGTTTAATCCAATATGGGACGCAATAAGATGCTTAATTAATCTAGCTGAAATGAGCTTTCCGATTCCTTTTCCCGGAATACCGGTATCATTAGCGATCACGGTTAGATCCTTGATTCCCCTCTTCACTATCTCATCCATTAATATTTCAGGCGTACCACAGGACATGAATCCACCAATCATTACGGTATCCGAGTCATGAACCTTGGAGATTGCTTCTTCTACTGAAATTATCTTGTTCTTCATTCTTGACTACATTCCTCCCGACTTTTACTAGAGCCTTGAGAAAAGAGCAACTGCATCTTTTCTCATCGGCTGACAGTTTCCCAGAATTTTTATCTTTTACATTAAAGTTCTCTTTAACCTTCTACTTGTAATACTTAGAGATTCTATCTCTCAACAATCATTGCAGTTCCCATACCACCACCAATACAAAGAGATGCAAGACCTATGTTTGACCCTCTCCTCTTCATCTCGTGCAGCAGAGTAACCAGAATTCTGGCACCGGAGCAACCAATTGGATGTCCAAGGGCAATCGCTCCACCATTTACGTTTGTTTTGTCCTCAGTAAAACCTAGATCTGTACAAACACTAATCGCTTGTGCTGCAAATGCTTCATTTGCTTCAACAAGATCAATGTCCTTAGCAGTGATTCCTGCCATCTCCATAGCCTTGCTACATGCAGGTACAACACCGTAACCCATAATAGATGGATCCACACCTGCAGAAGCATAGCCCTTTATGGTAGCAAGAATTGGTAGACCAAGACTTTCTGCCTTCTCCTTTGCCATGATCACAAACATTGCTGCACCGTCATTAATCCCGGATGCATTTCCTGCTGTAACAGTACCATCCTTCTTAAAAGCAGGAGCTAGCTTTGCTAATTTCTCAGCAGTGGTTCCGAATCTAGGGAATTCATCTGTATCAAAAACAATCGGGTCTGCTTTTCTCTGTGGGATAATAACAGGAACAATTTCTTCTTTAAATTTTCCTTCTTTGATCGCAGCTTCTGCTCTTTGCTGACTCTGCGCGGCAAAAGCGTCCTGCTGTTCTCTGGTAATACCGAATTTCTCTGCGATATTCTCTGCAGTAATACCCATATGGTAATCATAAAAAGCATCCCATAGACCGTCTTGAATCATAGTATCTATTACGGTCTCATGTCCCATTTTCATTCCAAATCTTGCTTTTTTCAGCACATAGGCAGCATTGCTCATGCTTTCTGTACCACCGGCTAACACAACATCATTATCACCAGCTTTAATCATCTGAACTGCAAGGCTGATTGCTCGAAGTCCGGAACCACACACCTTACTGAGTGTCATTGCTGGTACTGTCTCAGGAATTCCTGCTTTCATTGCTACCTGTCTTGCAATATTCTGTCCATGTCCGGCGGATAGCACATTGCCAATCACAACCTCATCAATCATGGATGCATCAATTCCTGCACGTTTGATAGCTTCCTCTGCTGCAATTTTACCTAGCTCTGCTGCGGAAATATCCTTTAAGGTTCCTCCAAAGCTGCCAATTGCTGTTCTCACTGCTGAAACGATTACTACGTCTCTCATTTTTCTTTCCTCCATTTCAATACAAATAAAGACTACACCGCTTCATTTGTCCTGAATAAAAACCATCTCAGGCTTTTATTTATCCTGAATAGGAAGAATCAGCATGCAGATTCACTTATCATGAATATTACGTTGTGCCGGTGATTACTTTGGTACAATTATTTATGGTAAATGAATCAGCATGCTGACTCATCTCACCGAAGATGTTCACTCTTCAGTGTACTATTCTAAATTCTTTCATAAAATAATAGCTTCAACCCCATAGAATAGGCTCGGCTTTGTTTGCATTCCGCCGATCATCATTTTTAACCTTTTAGAAAAGCTCTGGATGTCTGGTATTTAAATTTTTCAGTCCCAAAATCTTTCTTGTCTCATCCGGTGTAGCAATGGTCTTTCCTAATTCAGTAACAATTCTCTTTGTTCTCTCTACGAATTCTACATTGGATTTTGCAAGAACGCCTTTGGAGTAGAGAATGTTATCCTCCATACCAACACGTACATTACCACCAAGTGCCAGTGCAGCATACATAATTGGAAGATGTCCCTTACCGATACCAAGGGCACCCCAAGTTGCATCTGCTGGAAGCAGGTTAACTAAGAACATGAGGTTTTCTACGGTTGCTGTCATTCCACCGGCAGCTCCAAGTACGAACTGGAAGTTCAATGGTCCTTTTAAAAAGCCTTGTTTCTGTAAATAAAGGGCATTATATACCATACCTGCATCGAATACTTCAATTTCCGGCTTCACATCATGTTTTTCCATCTCGACAGCCAGTTTCTCTAAGAATTTAGGACTATTCTCGAATACACAGGAGTTCTGCCAGTTCATGGAACCGCAGTCATAGGAGGCGATTTCAGGTCTTAAGCCCTGGAATGGCTTCATTCTTACTTCATCAGATAAACCAATACCGCCGGAGGTGGTAAGGTTGATTACGATGTCGCAGCTTTCTCTTACAATATGTACTGTCTCCTCGAATTTGTCATAATCCATGGAGGCATTGAAATTATCATCTCTTACATGAATATGAGCAACGGAGGCACCTGCTTTACAGCAAGCAATGATCTCCTGCGCTTCCTCTCTTGGAGTAAGAGGAACATAAGGTGTATTTTCTTTCTTTGGCCATGCACCGGTGCAGGCAACGGTCAATATTACTTTATCGCTAGGATTTGCCATGCTTAAAATCCCCTTTCTTAATAAAAATCTGGATTTCCCAGATTTATTTTTTACTACCATTTATATTTCCTAATTCGATTTATTTTGTTGTTCGATTTATATTTTGTTCTTCGATTAACTTCTTGTTGGATAGTTTATTTTTTCTACGATTTATTTTTTTCTATGATCCCTTTATTCAATCGATCCCTTTATTCAATCTCTCATAGGAATGACTTGGAATAATGCTTGATAAAACCAGAAGTTAATCATTCTGGTTCTATCAAGCAAGTAGTTAACATTTTCTTTTTGTTTTTTTTGATTACATTGCTCCGAAGGTATAAACTCTGTCCGGAACATCATTCAGATCATCTTCATCGATTTCAGCTACGGCACGTACCATGGAACCGTCACCTAACCACCAACGAATCGGGAATGCCATGAACTTGAATCTCTTGCCTACTACCTTATCCAGATCACCGCCAAGGTTCTCAATACCTACGATGCCATTACCCAGCATATATTTATGACAAGGCTCCCAGGTTCCTTCTAAGCCGTGATTTTCAAGCTTTCCGTAAGCTTCCATGTATTTTTCCATTCCAAAGGTCTTAATATAGGTTTCTTTGTTGAACTCTGCATAAGCCTCGATACCAAACT